>CAVVMR010000006.1:0-555927 GCA_963749515.1 uncultured Gaiellaceae bacterium | reverse complement strand
GGGTGGCCAGCGCACACAGCACCATCGCCAGGAATGCAGCTCCCCCACCATGCACCGGATAGTGGCAGTGCAGGCGCGCGTAAGGTGGCGGTTGCCATGGAGGTCATCGTCGGAGGAGGCCACAACGGGCTGGTCGCCGCGACGCTGCTCGCCCGGCGCCGGGCGCGACGTGCTGCTGCTCGAGCGGCGCGACCACCTCGGCGGCGCCGCCGTCGTCCGAGCGCCCGTTCGCCGGGCAGGACGCCCGCCTGTCGCGCTACGCGTACCTCGTCTCGCTGTTCCCGCGACGCGCTCGCGCGCGACCTCGGCATCCCGCTCGAGCTGGCCGACCGCTCCGTCGCCGCGTACGCGCCCTACGACGGCCGCGGGCTGCTCGTCGAGCAGGACGCGACCGGCGCGGCGACGCGCGCGTCGTTCCGCGAGCGCACCGGCAGCGACGCCGAGCACGACGCGTTCCTGCGCTTCTACGACCAGCTCGGCGTGGCCGCGCGGCTGTTCCCCACGTTCCTCGAGCCGCTGCCGACCCGCGGCCGAGGCGCTGGCGCTGCTCGGCGACGCGGCGCTGGGTGGCCGAGCGGCCGCTGGGCGAGTCGCTGGACGAGTGCTTCGCCGACGAGCTCGTCGCCGGGATGGTCGTCCACGGACGGGCTGATCGGCACGCTCGCCGACGTCGACGACGCCGAGCCTGCGCCAGAACCGCTGCTTCCTCTACCACGTCGTCGGCCGGACGGCCGCTGGCGGGTCCCGGTCGGCGGCATGGGCGCCGTGTCAGCGGCGCGCTGGAGCACGCCGCCCGCGCGGCGGGCGCCGACCTGCGCTGCGACGCCGAGGTCCTGGCGGTCGACGGCACCGACGTCACGTGGCGCGACGCGACGGCGAGCACACCGTCACCGCCGACCACGTGCTCGCCAACTGCGCGCCCGCCGTGCTCGACCGGCTGCGAGGGCGGCCGGCGCGGTGCCGGACCCCGGGCCGGGGCGCCCAGCTCAAGGTCAACCTGCTGCTCGACCGCCTGCCGGGGCTGCGCTCCGGCCACGACCCGGAGGATCGCGTTCGCGGGGACGTTCCGCCTCGACGAGTCGGTCTCGGACCTCGACGCCGCCGCGCCGCCGAGCCGCTGCGCGGCGAGCTGCCCGACCGCGCTGCCCGGCCGAGCTCTACTGCCACACGCTCGCCGACCCGTCGATCGCGCCGCGGCCGCCACACGCTGACCGTGTTCGCGCTGCACGTGACCCCGGCGATGTCGCCGCGACCAGGCCGACGCGCGCACGCTGGACGCGGCTGCTCGACCAGCTCGACGAGCACCTCGCCGAGCCGATCCGCGACTGCCTCGCCGCGACGCCGACGGCGCGCCGTGCCTGGAGGCCGACGCCCGCCGACCTCGAGCGCGACCTCGCGATGCCCGGCGGCAACATCTTCCACGGCGACCTCGACTGGCCGGCGCGAGGACGACCCCGACGTGTGGGGCGTCGCCACCGACGACCCGCGGATCCTGCGCGCGGGCGCGGGCGCCCGCCGCGGCGGCGGCGTCGTCGGGGGTCGGCGGACAACGCCGCGATGGCGCTGCTTCGCGGCTAGCCAGCAGCGCTTCCAACGAGGCGCTCGATGCGCGCTCGTCCGGCCGCCTCGTCGACGAGGACGATGGAGTCCATCTCCGGGCCCGGGCGACCGAGGTAGTAGCCCTGCGCGAGCGCATCGAGCGCCATCAGCGCCTCGAGCTCCTCGCGCGCGTTGGGCGGCACGTTGACCGCCAGGAAGCAGTTCGGCGGCAGCGTCTCGCGCGTGGCGAGCTGGCGTCGCAGGATCACCGCCTCGAGCTCACCGATGCGGCCGGCTGCGCTTCGGCTAGGTACGCCGAGGCGGCGCTCTCGGAACGTCGCCATGCATCCCGGGACGATGGCTCCGCAGCTGAATCAGCCCATAGGTACTCCCCTGTCGTCGTCGACCTGGTTGATGTCGGCCAGAGCCGCGGTTTGCTCGATCGGCGCCGCAGGGCCGCGCGCTCTAGCCTTCGCCGGATGGGCGAGGAAGTCGAGGCGCGGCAGTTCACGCGCGAGGATCGACAGCGCTACCGCGCCAAGGTCAGCGTACCCTCACGTTCGCGCGCATGCTCTCCGAGGCGCGCTTCGACGCCGACCACCGTTCCATCGGCCTCGAGATCGAGCTCAACCTGACCGACGCCGACGGCCGCCCGGCGATGCGCAACGCGGCGGTCCTGAGGCGATCGCGGACCCCGACTTCGTCACGGAGCTCGGCCAGTTCAACATCGAGATCAACATCCCGCCCCACCTGCTCGAGCCGAGCATGTTCGCCGACCTCGACCATCCGCGCGAGCCTCAACGCCGCCGAGGTCAAGGCGCGCCAGGCCGACGGGCGGATGGTGATGATCGGCATCCTGCCGACCGTCGACGAGGAGCACATGGGTGCGGAGTCGTTCTCGGACAACCCGCGCTACGCGCTGCTCAACGAGCAGATCTTCGCCGCGCGCGGCGAGGACTTCGCCGACATCGCCATCGAAGGTCCCGAGCGGCTGTCCACCTACGCGGACGATCCTCCCCAGGGCGGGCCTGCACGAGCGTCCAGCTGCACCAGCAGATCGATCCCAACCTGTTCGCCGATCACTGGAACGCGGCGCAGGCGATCGCCGGCATCCAGCTCGGCGGTCCCGCCGACCGAGTCGAGCGCGCGCAGCGGCGGCACTACGAAGAGGCTCGAGCGGACCGCATTGCCGGCCGTCACCGCCACGGTCTGCAGCAGGAAGCCGAGCGCGACCGCACCGCCGAGTGCGACGAGCGGGGTGTACGCCGACTCGTTGCCGGACAGGAGCTCGGGCGCGAGCTTCGCGCCGAAGTACGCGCCGGCGGCGATCCCGGCGAGGGAGAAGATGCCTCCAACGAGGCCCCTGCGGAGCCCGTTCAGCGCCGCGAGGCCGATCACGGCCGCCGCGATCCAGTCGACCGTCGTCACTCTGCCACCCTACTGAGCGCCCCGGCTACACTGTCCGTCGCCCTGGGGGGCGTAGTTCAGTTGGTTAGAACGCCGGCCTGTCACGCCGGAGGTCGCGGGTTCGAGTCCCGTCGCTCCCGTAACATACCTGCAAATCAGCACTTTTTGTTGTCGACTCAGGCGTAAGCGACCGCCGGCCTCCTTTCATCCCGCGCATATCCCGCTACGGGAAGCCCCGCACGAAGCCGGCTAAAGCCGCTAGCTCCCGCAGCCCTGGTTCCGGCCACTAGGCCGGCGGTCGGCACTGAAGACCAGTAGAAGACACTGAAGGCCAGTAGAAGAAATGTCTCTTTCGCAGGGATGTTTGGCTAGGAAAGCGATGCCTGGTATCGCATCCTGCAGGCATCCCGCCGCCGGGTCGGCGAGTGCTCGAGGGCCGCACCCTGGGGCCCGAGGTCGCCCTCCGAGATGACGGCTCCGACGATCTCGGCTATCCGCGCAGTGTCGAGCTTGTCGATGGCCGCGTCATCCGGTCTATTACTTCAATCGCGCTATTACTTCAATCGCGGCGATGAACCTGCCCAAATGTCAGGGTGGTGTGCGTCACATCGCTGGCACCATCTTCACTCCCTGAGCCAGCTGTACCGCTGCTCGGCGCATCCATGTGTCGCCAAGTGAGACAACGGTAGATCCCGCACGGATCCCGCAGGAGGTCGGCGGACGCTTCCGCAGAGACGCGGCAATCCCCGCAAGCCAATGGATGAAAATCGCGCTCGCGCCGAAAATCCCGCCCGTCCCGCCCCGCCCAGAACACCAAGACCGGCCTAGACGACCGGCGGTCGTCGACTGCCGAAGTCAAGTTTCGAGGATGTCCTCTGCGGCGCAACGGCGGGTGTTCAAGTCTGAGCCCGCGTGTGAACCGTGGGCGCGAGACTCCGAGTGGCCTAAAGCGGAACCCTCGGTAGGCCGATAGGTTGCCTAGTGTCGACTCCGGTTTCGTAGAGTGCCGTAGCGGCGCCAACCCCCCGCCGCTGGAAAGGTCACCGATTTGACGCGCTTCCTGGGTGTATTCGACTTGGTCTGGTTGAGGCGCTCGCGACGGTGGCTGCTGGGTCCTCGGCCGGGGCTGCTGCTCAGCTTCTTTGCGCTCGTGGTGGCCCTCCTGGGCGCGTTCACCTATGTCTTGCTCGATTCGCAGGCTCAATCCCGACGCGAGGCAGAGACGAGGCTCGGGTCGGAGGCGAGGATCTCCGCTGAACTGACGGCTGCAATCTTCACGTCCACCGCGGGCAGCGCCCAAGCGGCGACCGCAGCGAAGGCGTTCGGCGGACGAGCGGTGGACGAGCAGGCCCTGACAGCCTTGGCCAAGCGCTCTCGCCAAGCATATGCGCTGATCCTCGATGGGGACGGCACGATTCTCGCTGCGTCTCGGGAAACACCCGCCGTGGCGCGAGCTCGAGTGAGCAGCACCCCGCCGCACATCCGCGAGGCGCTCGCTGGGCGCGCCTCGTTCTCCGATGTGCTGCCGGCCCCCAGCGGAAAGGGCGCGATCATCGAGTGGGCTTCGCCGTTCGCGACGCCGTTTGGCCGGCGCGTCAAGGTCGACGCTCTCGATGCGAAACTGATCTTCCAGTTCCTGAGCGGCTATCTCGGCGGCGCTCGCAGCGATAGTTCAAGCCGGGCGTATGTGTTGGACAGCCATAACCGTCTACTCGCTAGCTCGGCCGGAACGGCGAAGGCGGGCGATCGTCTGACGTCGCCCGGCCTGCTGACCGTGCTTGCCGCCGGGACTGCCGGCAGCTACCGCTCGTCGGCTCAGGCAGAGCGGTATGCCGCGTCGGCTCCGGTGCAGGGCTCAAGTTGGCGGGTTGTGCTGAGCGAGCCGACTAGCCGGCTCTATCCCGCCCTTGCGGGCTCGAGGAGCTGGCTCTTGTTTTCCGTGCTCGGCGCGTTCGCAATGGCTGGCGGCGCCGGCCTGCTGTTCCTGAGGCGCGCACTGCTGAGCGGGGCGCAACTGGAGGAAGCAAATGATGCCCTTACCGCGGTGAACATGTCACTGGAGGAGCGGGTCGCCGAACGGACAGCTGCCGCCGAAGGGCACGCTCGCGAGCTTGCCCGCTCGAACGTTGAGCTAGAGCAATTTTCCTCGGTCGCCTCCCACGACCTGCAAGAGCCGCTGCGAAAAATCCGGATGTTCGGCGACCGGCTGCGTACGGGCCTCGGTGACAGCTTGCCGGAGGAATCGGCTTCGGACCTCGAGCGGATGCAGAACGCAGCCGAGCGGATGCAACGGTTGATCAACGACTTGCTCGACTTCTCGCGCGTCAGCCACCGCGGAAAGGCGTTTCAGCGCGTCGATCTCGGCAAGGTCACCGAGGACGTTCTCGCCGACCTCGAGGCCAGTGTTGTCGAGCTGAATGCCCGGGTGCAGGTCGGTGACCTGCCCGTGATCGACGCCGACGAGACCCAGATGCGGCAGTTGTTGCAGAACCTGGTCGGCAACGCGCTCAAGTTCCACCGCGAAGGCGAGCCGCCAGTCATTCGGATCTCCGGCAACATTATTGCCGGACGCGAGCCACGTTTTTCCGGAGAGACAACCGCCGCGGACTGCTGCGTGATCACGGTCGAGGACAACGGGATCGGCTTCGACGAGCAGTACGCTGAGCGCGTCTTTACTGCTTTCGAGCGCCTGCACAGTCGAACCGCCTATGAGGGGACAGGCATCGGGCTCTCGATCGCTCGCAAGATCGCCTGGCGCCACGGGGGCGACATCACGGCAAGGAGCGCGCCGGATAGAGGAGCGACGTTCACCGTCACACTGCCGCTCTCACACGCCAACGGGCGCAACGGATCCGCCGGAGAACCGCACTCGTGAATGCCAGTGGGCGTCCGATCACGATCTTGCTCGTCGACGACGACGAGGAGGATCTCGAGATGGCGCAGGAGGCTCTTCGAAAGAGTCGCCTGGGAAACGACCTTCGCACCGCCCATGACGGCGAGGAGTTGATGGACTACCTCCTTCGTCGCGGCCGCTACGTGGAGGCCGCTGATTCGCCGACACCAGGCCTGATCCTCCTCGACCTCAACATGCCGAGGAAGGACGGGCGCGAGGCATTGGCTGAGATCAAGGCCAATGCAGAGCTTCGGAAGATCCCGGTCATCGTGCTGACGACCTCCCAGGCCGAGGAGGACATCTTCCGTACCTACGACCTCGGCGTGAACTCGTTCATCACGAAACCGGTGACCTTCTCAGGTCTCGTCGATGCGATGCGTGTCGTGTCGGAGTATTGGTTCGAGATCGTCGAGCTCCCGAACGGACGTAGCACGTGACGAGCGCGGACAACGTCCTCGAAGTCCTGGTCGTCGACGACGACGAAGAGGACTATCTCCTCGCCAAGGATGTGTTCGCCAGGATCGAAGGTCCCCGATATGCACTCCACTGGGTCTGTGATTGTCGCTCGGCCCTTAACGCTGTCCAGGAACGCGACTTTGACGTCTGTCTAGTCGACTTTCGGCTCGGCCCGGACGACGGAATTGAACTCGTTCGTGAACTCCTGACCGATCGCCAGGACCTGCCGGTAATCGTCATGACCGGCCAGGGTGACCGTGAGGTGGATGTCGAGGCGGCTCGGGCTGGCGCTGCCGACTATCTGGTCAAGGGCGAGGTCACTCCGGCGCTGCTCGAACGCACGATCCGATATGCGCTACGAAGCCGCAACGACCTGCGCGCATTGCGAGACAGCCAGGCACAACTGCACCAAGCCCAGAAGATGGAGGCGATCGGATTGCTCGCAGGCGGAGTCGCTCACGACTTCAACAACCAGCTACTCGCGATTCGCGGCTACGGCGAACTCATCAAGTTGACGCCCGCCGATGAACGTGCGGACGCATGGCTGAACGAAATCCTGAAGGCCGCAGACCAGGCCGCGGCGCTGACGCGACAACTGCTTGCCTTCGGTCGAAAGCAGGTCCAACAGCCTCGCCACCTGAACCTGAACCACGTGATTGCCGACACACAAGCGATGCTCGACCGCCTGCTCGGCGAACGCGTCGAGATCGTCGGTGCCCTCGACTCAGATCTTGGAACAGTCCGAGTGGATCCCGGCCAACTGAACCAGGTGGTCGTCAACCTGGCGGTCAACGCCCGCGACGCGATGCCCGACGGAGGCCGGTTGACGATCGAAACCAAAAACGTCGTCCTCGACGAGGCCTATGCGCAGGAGCATCTCGGCGCCCAGCCGGGGCGCTACGCGATGCTGGCCGTCAGCGACACCGGCGTCGGGATGGACAAGCAAACCGTGGCACGAATCTTCGAGCCCTTCTACACGACCAAGCCGGAAGGACACGGGACCGGACTCGGCCTCTCGACCGTCTACGGAATCGTCAGCCAAAGTAACGGCTACATCTCCGCCTACAGCGAACCCGGTTGGGGCAGTGTCTTTCGGGTCTATCTCCCACTCGTCGACGCAGCAGCCGACACGGGCGCGGAGGAACCCGTTCCAGTCCACAGCCACCGAGTCGGAGGGCGGATACTGGTCGTCGATGACGACCCAGGTGTTCGCGGTGTGATTGCGACGATGTTGCACGAGCACGGATACGAAGCCGAGGTCGTCGCCGGCGCCGCCGAGGCCTTCACGCTCTGTGAACGCTCCCACTTCGATCTCCTGCTGACCGACATGGTCACGCCGACGTTCGACGGACGCCAGATCGCCGAAGGAGCCGTCGCGCGTCAGCCCCGAATGTCCGTCCTCTACATGTCCGGATACATGCCCCGCACCATCGAGCACACCCTTCCGGCCGAGGCTAACTTCATCGCGAAACCGTTCACGACCAGAGAACTCGTCGCCGCCGTCAGCGAGGCGATCGAGCGCTCGGCCGCCTGATTGACTATCAGGTCTCGCTGGTTCCTCAGCTCGTTCTAGGTAGCCAAACCGCCGAGGCGCGCGCAGGCGCACCCAGACCCCGCGCGAACGAGCCCTCGGCCCTCGCCTCCCGTAGTGGACTGTGCTTGTAAAGCGTAGGGTCTGAAGTCGGGACAAGTTCGGCCGCGCCTTCTCTCAACTCAGCGATCCGTCTCGCGATGGCAGAAGCACGGGGCGCGACTTGCCTTCCGCGTCCCAAGTGTGGTCCCAGGTCGGTACGTCCTCGGGTTCTGGTGCGTCCCCTGCGACACGCAGTGGGCTAGTGCCCTCCCGGGCTTCCAGGTATCGCTCGCGGCATTCTCCGCGTCACGCCCTAACAGTGTTCGGCGGGTCGCCTGGGCGAGCGTGCTCTGGTCCGGCGCCGTCGCGCCCGCTCTTGGCGGT
The DNA here is from genome assembly GCA_963749515.1 of uncultured Gaiellaceae bacterium. GTDB lineage: Bacteria > Actinomycetota > Thermoleophilia > Gaiellales > Gaiellaceae > Gaiellasilicea. The sequence goes on along the minus strand of CAVVMR010000006.1, from coordinate 547,675 downwards.
TGGCGTCCGCGACCAAAACATGCCGGGAGGGCCGTCGAAGCATGACCGATCGCGGCTAAAGCCCCTTGACTCGGCGGCGCAGCGTCTGGGCAGCAGAAGACAGCAAACGCCGGAAATCGAGTCTGCGCGATCGTGCACAAGTCGGCGTCGAAAGGCCGCAGACCCGCATGAATAGAGCGGCAGCGCGTCAATCGTCGCCAATCGTCGTACCGGTGGAACAAGCCTGTCACGCCGGAGGTCGCGGGTTCGAGTCCCGTCGCTCCCGTTACAAAAGCCCTGCAAATGCAGCTATTTGTTGTTGTTGTGTTCGCGAACGCAGTCGGACGCTAGGGCAGCAAACGATCCGAAAGGCCTCGCGCGAGCCGTCGCTCACGCCCAAAGTCGGCGCGAGCCGGCCCGGATCGTGACGTTCGCCCGGATCCAACCGAAGGTTGCGGATCAGTTCGTCACTTGACCTCCGGCGTGTCATGGCCAAGTCGGATTTTCCCAAGGGAAGGGGAGCGACTCCGCCTGGGCATGACCGGCTGCTGCTGCAGGTCACCGTGCGGGCGGCCATGTGGCGGCCGCCCGCACAGCAGGGTCTCAGTAGCTGATGGTGATGTCCTGCGTGGCGCTTGCGGCCAGTGAGCCGTAGAGCTTGACGCGGCCGTTCGCCGAGTCATAGCTCCAACTCAACGATGTTCCGGTCACACTCGACGGGCTCGCGTCCGTCTGGACGTAGATCTCGACGGCGAGGGCGCTCGAGCTGTTGTTGTCGAGATCGACCGCGCGCTGGCCCGCCGACTTCGTCACCTTCACGTAGACGTTGCCGTTCTTCACCTTCACGCGCGAGCCGAGGTAGCTCCACGCGTTGGGGATCTTCGGCCACATCTTGAAGGTATTCGTCTTCGCGTTGTAGTCGTAGTCGACGAACGCGAGCATGTTGTCGACGACCTTGCCGTTCGACTCCCAGACGTTCGCCCAGGCCGTCTCGAGCGAGAACTCGCCGGGCTTCTTGTTCTCGTCCACCTGCTCGGAACCGATCCCGAGGTTGCCCAGGCGGCCGATCACCCAGTCGAGATACGTCTTCGCCTTGTCGGTCCGGGTCGTGCCGGTGGTCGCGTCGGCCCAGTCGAGGTAGTACTCGCTGAGCCAGCTCGTCGGCATCATCCACGGCCCGCCGTCGTAGTACGCGTCGCCGTGGTCGCGGTAGTCCTCGCCGTACCGCTCCTCCTGGTCGGCCCGGTAGCGGAGGACGCCGCCGTAGGCCGACTTCGTTTCGCTGAAGTCGGTGAGGGCCGGCTCGGCCTCGTTCAGCGTGTTGACGACGGCCGTGTCGGTCGAGGGCTTCACCTTGAACGGCGAGACGAGACCGAGGTTGTCGACGTCCGCCGACACGTCCCGGTTCAACTCGAGGCCGGAGTCCGTGCAATAGCCGACCTTCTTGACGTAGCGGCCGTGGTCGTAGCGGCTGGTCGTGGAGTTGTAGAGGCTGTTCGCGATCCCCCACTCGAAGTCGCTCTTCCGCGTGTTGAAGGTGGTCTGCGCCGTCGTGTCGCCGGCCTCTCCCATGAACGCGGCGCCGTCACGGAGCCCGGCGACGACGTTCGCGTTCGAATAGAGGAAGTAGCCCCACTTGTCCTCCCAGATGTTCTGGCTGTAGATCAGCTTCAGGGTCCCGTCGTAGTTGAGGCAGCTGTGCGCGTTCTCCTCCGAGGAGACCGTCGCCGCCTCTTTGACGAGGTCCTTGTAGGTGGTGATGAACGAGGTGTCGCCCGTCTGCGTGAAGTGGAACCAGGCGCCCCACGGGATCGCGGCGGTCTCGTCGATCTGCGGGTTCACCCACTCCCGCTTTCCGTCCACCGTGTACTTCTGGTACCAGAAACGGTGGTAGACGCCGTCGCCGCCGATGTCGTTGCCGAGCTTGTCTCTCTCGGCGACGTTCCAGAGCCACTCGTACACCTTCGCCGGAACGTCGTTGATCCCGGCGCGATCCAGGGTCACGGCGCCGTAGACGGCGTCGCGCGGCCAGACGTAGAAGTAGGCCCCGTTGAACGAGCCGGCGCCCATTCCGCCCGTCTCGGCGTCGAAGTAGAGGTACGACGTGAGGATGCTGCGCTTGTAGAGCGAGTTGTAGGTGCTGTCGGGCGACTCGAACGTCGTGGCGCCGGAGAGCAGGCTCGTCCAGAAGCTCTCCGTCGTCGTCCGGATCGTGCCCATGTCGGTCGCCTTGAACCAGTCGACGGCCCGCTTCACGTGGCTCGTGTACAGGTTCCCGCCGGTCGAGCCCGTGTTCGAGCCGGTGAGGAAGACGTCCATCGCCGTGCTCGAGCTCGCACTGATCGTCAGGTCGCGCGCGAGGTAGGCGGCGTCGGTGATTTGGTAGGTCTTGCGCGAGGTCGAGGCCGGCTTGATCGCGAGCCCGAAGTCGAGCGTGCGGGTGCGGCCGCTGCCGGCGTCGCCGCCGTCGTGGAAGTACATCGTGTCGTCGGCGCTCTGGTAGGTGACGGTGTCCTGCGCGTCGGCGCCGTTGATGTTCATGTCCTGGTAGTAGAGGAAGGTCGGGCTGAGCGAGGAGCCGCCCGTGTTCTCGACCGTGTAGCGCTGCACGAGCAACCCTCGGATCGGGTTGCTCGACGTGTCGGTCGGGAAGGTGATGTTCTTCGGGCTGTACGCGTACGTCGTGACACGGAGCGGCTGCGTGCGATGGGTCGCGATCGTCTTCACCGTCGTCGTGTCCGCCACGTACTCCTGCGTGTACGTCCAGTGCGCGGCGTCGTTGAGCCAGTAGTAGACGCCTGCGAGCTTGATGCCGGCGGTCGACTTGAACAGGTTCACCTGAGCGCCCTGCGAAGCGACGCTCCCGTCGACCTTGATCCCGCTCCAGATGCCCATCGGCGCCATGAAGTCGAACAGCGCTCCGCGGGCGTCCACCTGCGCGAACGAGTAGTTGTTGCCGAGGATCCCCTGCACCTGGAAATACTCGTTCGTCGGTGCATTCGTCCCGACCGACCAGTCCGTGCCTTCCCAGCGGTCGATCGTTCCGTCGCCGTTGTCGTCCCAGGCGAACGTGAAGTTCACCTCGGTGTCACCCGTGAACGGCCCGATGGTGGCCTCGAAGTCCTCGGCCGTGTTCGAGGAGCCGTTGGGAGCGACCCATGTGTCCGTCGTGCCGCTCCAGTTGTTCGTTCCCCAGTGCACGTAACCCGAGACCCCCACTTTCAGCGTCAAGTAGTAGTTCTCGGGCAGGCGATCCACCTTGTTGGTGAAGGTCCAGACGTAGGCCTTGTTCACCTCCAGGTAGTCGAAGTTGATCGCGGTCGCGTTCGACGCTCCGAAGAGGAAGACGACGTGGTGCAGGCCGGGGTTGAGGCGCACGGTCAGGACCCCGTTGCCCCACGTGTCCCAGTTCGCCAGCGACTTCATCGAGACGCGGCCGGCGAACTTGCCGTCGACGTACACGTCTCTCGTCGCGGTCGAGCCGGTCGCGTTCGCATACCGGAAGCGCAGGTAGTAGTCGTCGGCCGTCGCAGCTTCGACCAGGAACGAGACGGAGTCGTTCACGGTCGCGAAGCCGTCGACGAAGCCCGAGCCGGAGTAGCCGGTGTGGTTCGTATTGGTACCCACGGCGGTCTTGATCGCCGACTCGGCCTCATACTTCGCCCCGCCGGGCGCTGTGAACGTCCGCTTGACGTACACCAGGTCCCAGTACTTGAGGCTCGGCACGGTGAACGACACATAGTTGCCGGTTGAGTCACTGCTGGTCGTGTACGAGAGTGAGCTCGTCTTGCCGTGGTCGACGTCGGGCGAGGCCACATAGACGCCGCTGACCGAGGCGTTCGGCCCGAGCCGGTACTTGACGGCGAGGTTCGTCTTCGTCGTTGGGGTCGCCGCCTCGTTGCGCCACTCGCCGTCGTTGCCGACGAGATTCACGAGGTTGACGACGTCGTAGCCGCTGTTGCGCTTCGTCGACGCCCAGATCGTGCCGCCGGTCGCGTCGCCGGAGAGCGTCTCGCCCGTGATCGAGATCCACTGCGTGCCACCGTCTCCGGCGACGAGGTCGGGCGCGAAGAGGAGGTTCTCGTACGCCGTGATGAAGTCGTAGTGGTCCTTCATCGCGGCCTTGAGCGAGTTCCTCATCTGCTTGCTTCGGTTTGGGAAATACGGATGGCCGAGCATCTGGTCGCCCTCGCCGAGCTCGATGTGCGTCGCTCCCGATGTTGCAAAGGCGGCGTTCGCCAGGCGGACGGAGTCGTCGTCGAACGTGCCGAGCGTCAGGCTGTCGAGGTTGACGAAGCCGCTGTCGGCGGCGTCGCGCGCCAGCTTGATCGTGTGCGCGCCGGACGTGAGCGTCGCGACGTGGTAGGCGTCGCGTTCCCAGGTTGCCCAGTTGGCCTGGTCGCGGAACTTGATCTGCGCCTGGTCGACGCCGTCGACGTAGACGCTCCGGGTGTTCGTCGTGCCGGTGTCGTTGGCGTAGCGGAAGACGAGCGCGTACTTGCCGTCCTCGGGCACCGAGATGGAGAACTGGACGTAGTCGCCCGAGTCGCCGAACCCGTCGACGAAGCCGGTCCCGGTGTAGCCGGCGTGGTTCGTGTTCGTGCCGACACCGTTCAGCGTCGCCGACTCGGCCTCGTAGCGAGTGCCCGTGTTCTCGTAGTAGTTCATGTAGGCGGCGAGCACCATCGCCTTGTTGCCGGTACGAGCCCGCGCGTCACGCACGAAGTCGTCGATGTGCTTGTAGGTGGTCGAGTTCTCCCATAGCTCGCTGTAGTGGAAGTCGGCGCTGCTCGAGAGGACGTCGTTCACGCCCCAGGCGCCGGCGCCGCCGTTGACCATGTTGTAGGTGACGACGTCCTGTCCCGCCTTCGTGGGCGTGTGGTAGGCGTAGGCGGAGGCGTGCTCCTTCGCGTTGTTGATCAGGGACGAGAAGCTGTTGCCGAGGTCGACCGAGTTGCCCCAGTAGTCGTAGTACGGGCCGCCCCAGTAGTTCCCCATCTGGTCGAGGTGGAGCCCGTCGAAGTCGACCGTGCCGATCGCGTCGTCGTACTCGCGGAAGATGTGGTTCTGCCAGTTCGTGTTCGCCGGGTTGAAGATCCACAGGTTCGTGTTCGAGTCGCCGTCGCCGAAGTCGAAGACACGCTGGCTTGCATGCCCCGTGTCGGAGAAGAGTCCCCATTGCGGGTTCACGCCCGAGGTCGACTGGTAGTTCTGGAGGCCGGCGTAGAGCATGAAGTAGGGCATCGCCGCCATCCCGTAGGTGTGGGACGAGTCGACGAGGTCCTGGACGACGTCGTACGAGATCGAGTTGCCGGCCCAGTCGGTCCACGGATCGTCGATCGAGCCGCCGGTGCGCTTGATCACCTTCTCGTGGCGCCACATCCAGTCGTAGAACTGGATCGCGTTCAAGTGGTAGTCCTCGGAGAGCTGCCGGATCTTCGCGGCGCTCTCCGACTGGGTCTGGCCGGTCGGGAACGAGTCGACGTAGCCGTAGCGGGGATACCTGGTCCAGGAGCTCGAGACGTCGATCGCGGTCGCGCCGCTGTCGGTTGTGCCCGCCCGGACCTCGACGTGGTAGCCGCGGAAGTCGGTCGACGGCGTCGTCCAGGCGAACGTCTTCGTCGTGGTCGCCCCGGCGCCGACGTTCAGCGACTGGCTGGTCGAGTAGGTCACCGTCTCGAGGTGGCGGATGTCCATGTAGAGCGTCCCGTTCCACGTGGCGCCGGTGTTGTTCTTGATCTCGACCGTAACCGTTGCCGAGGTGTTTGGGCTGTAGCGGGCCTTGTCGGTGTAGACACGCTGGATCAGGTCACCCGGTGCCGCGAGGGCGGGTGTAGCCGGGTTGAGGACGAAAATGGCGCAGAGCAACGTCAGGAACGCCGCGCGAGCGGCTGTCCTTTGGGCGGTCGTGAGACGCATCGGCGGATCCCTCCTGGGCGACGTGACAACGGAGGTGATGGGTGCCGCAACCCGTCCTCAACTTTTCCGGGCGAGCATGACAAGTTTATTTTCGTCTGTCAAGAAATAAGGTCAGACTGCACCGATGAGACTCGAATTTCTTTCCGTGTCAGCGAGTTGTAATACTTGACGACGGAAAACAAATGCCGTACGGTCATCGCTGATGGCGACGACCAGTGACGGCTTTCCGCCCCTCGACGGCTTTGACGTCAGCGACCGGGCGGCCGCCGACGTGTTCACCGCGATCCTGAGTCGCGGGCCGGTTTCGCGTCGGGACGTGGCGCGGCTGACCGGTCTCTCGCAGTCGACGATCACCAAGGCTGTGAAGCCGATGCTGGCCGCCGGCTACCTCATGGAGGAGCGCGAGGAGGCTCAGGGCCGCGGTAGGCCGGCCAACCCGCTTCGCGTCAGCACCGACAGGCACTACGCGCTCGGGATCAAGCTCTCTCCGCATGAGATCGTCGCTGTCGTCGTCAACCCGCGCGCGGAGGTGCTCGCTTCGACACGGCGCGGTCTCCCGGGCCGCGCCATCGACGAGGTGACCTCCGAGATCGGCAGCGTCGTCGATGAGCTCCTCAGCACTCAGCCGGAGTTCCACGCCCGGGTCGAAGGCCTCGGACTGGCGCTCGGCGGCCTGGTCGACGCGCACGGAACGCTCCGCTACTCGCCCATCCTCGGTTGGCGGGACGTCCCGCTTGCGTCGATGCTCGAGGCAGCGACCGGCTTGTACACCGTCGTCGAAAACGACGTGAACGCGCTTGCCGTTGAGGAGCAGCTCTTCGGCGCAGGGCGCGGCGTCTCTACGTTCGCCGTCGTCACGGTCGGCGCTGGTGTCGGCTGCGGGCTGGTTGTTCACGGCGAGCTAGTGCGCGGCTCGGGCGGGATGGCCGGCGAGATCGGCCACATCGCGATCGACCACGAGGGGGAGCTGTGTGCCTGCGGCAACCGCGGCTGCCTCGAGACGATCGCCTCCGACAAGGCGATCCTCGCGTCGATCGCACGCGACGGAGGACCGTTCCTCACCAGCATCGGCGAGGCTGCGCTGCTGGCGCGCGAGGGAAACGACAAGGCCCGCGCTGCATTCGCGAGGGCGGGAGAAGCGCTCGGTTGCGCGCTTGCGATGCTCGCGAACATCGTCAACCCGTCGCGGGTGGTCTTGTCCGGCGAGGGCGTCGTGGCCTCCGACCTGATGATGGACCACCTTGCCGAGGCCCTCGACCGGCACACGTTCGCGAACGTCGCCGGTATCCCCGAGATCGTGACCCGACCGTTGTCGGACGAGATGTGGGCCAAGGGCGCGGCGGTGAACGTGCTTCGCCACGTGATCGGCCAACCACTGACCAGACGGGCGACGCGGCCGGCGACCGTCGCCAAGGCCTAGACGATGCACCAACTCGGCACCTTGACCCGTACCCGCTCCAAGGAGGTAGCAGCGACATGCGCAGCACTCGGTTCGTAGTCCTCGCAGCACTTGCGGTGGTGCTCGCGGCACTCACAAGCACCGCAGCGACGGCCCGCCCGGACGGGGCGGCCGGGACGCGCGTCACCGTCACGTTCTGGCACGCGTACGCCGAAAACCCGGCGGCGCCGGAGATGCAGCGGCTGACGAAGATCGTGATCCCCCGCTTCGAGAAGCTCAACCCCGGAATCAGGGTGCAACAGGTGCCGTTCAGCTACGGCAACCTCCAGCAAAAGCTGACGACGAGCGCCGCCGGCGGGACGCTCCCCGACCTGATCCGGTCGGACCTCGCCTGGGTGCCTCAGTACGCGAAGCTCGGCGTGTTCGCGCCGCTGAACAAGGTGATGCCGGACTTCAAGCGCTTCGCAGACGCAATGTTCCCCGGCACGCTTGCGACGAACTTCTACAAGGGCAACTACTACGGCCTGCCGCTCGACACAAACACCCGCGTGCTGATGTACAACCGCCAGGCACTGGCCGCGGCAGGGATCAGCTCGCCCCCGCGGACGTTCGCCGAGCTGCGCGCGGCGGCGCCGAAGCTAAAGGCGAATGGGGTCTACCTCTTCGCGGACGGCGGGACGGGCGGCTGGAACATGCTGCCTTGGATCTGGTCGGGCGGCGGCAACCTCACGAACGCGACCTACACAAGGGCGACGGGCTTCCTGAACAGCCCGCGCACCATCGCCGCCGTGCAGCTGCTCGTCGACCTCTACAAGCAGGGGGCGATTCCGTCTCTGATCACCGGCGACCAGGGCGCGACCGGCACTGAGAACGGCCTCGCCGAGGGCAAGTACGCGACGATTCTCGACGGCCCCTGGATGCTGCCCATCTTCTCCAAGGCACATCCGGGCTTCCAGCTCGCCACGACTGGAGTCCCGGCCGGCCCGGGAGGCAGCGTCAGCGTCGTCGGCGGCGAGGACATCGTCCTGACGCAGAGGTCGAAGAACAAGGCGGCGGCGTTGACATTCCTGCGGTTCATGATCTCCCCATGGGCACAGACCCAGATGGCGCGAGCGGGACAGTTGCCTGTCCGCAAGGACGTCACCAAGAACCTGCTCAAGATCAATCCGCGCTACGCGATCTTCCTCAAGCAGCTGGAGACGGCGAAGCCGCGGACGCCGCACCCGAACTGGCCCAAGATCGACGAGGCACTCGGCGCGGCTGTCCTGAGCGCGATCAAGGGCGACAAGACCACCAAAGCCGCTCTCGACGACGCGGCCCGCCAGATCGACTCCCTGCTGCGGAGCTAGCAAGCCAACGGGCTGCTCGACCGGTTCCCTTCCACGAGACTCGTGTCGAGCAGCCCCAACACCACTCTCGGGCGTAGCGTGGCCGCGCTGCGCCCGAGATCGCACGGCAGTGTGGGCGTCGGGCGTCGTAAGGAGATGCTCGCCGCCTACCTCTTCCTGGCCCCCGGCTTCGTCCTCTTCGCGGCCGCGATCATCTACCCAATCGGACGTGCGCTCCAGATCAGCCTGTACCAGTGGGCCATCGTTCCCGACATCGCGAGCGATTTCGTCGGACTCGACAACTACCGGCGCGCGTTCGACGACCCGATCTTCTGGAAGGCGCTCCAGAACACGGGCTTCTACATGGCTGCGACCGTGCCTGCGCAGATCCTGCTCGGGCTCGCCGCAGCTGTTCTGCTCGACGCGCGCATGCCCGCACGCGCCCTCTTCCGCATCCTCTACTACCTGCCCGTGATCACGAGCTGGGTTGTTGTCTCGCTGCTCTTCCGCTATCTCTTCCTCACCGACGGCGGCCTCGTCAACTGGACGCTCACGGACGGCGTCCACCTCGCCGACGAGAACGTCAGCTGGCTGGGCGACCGGTGGACTGCGCTCGCCGTCATCAGCGTTCTTGGCATCTGGAAAGGCATCGGCTGGTCGATGGTGATCTTCCTCGCCGCGCTGCAGGCTGTTCCCGGCGAGCTCCGCGAAGCCGCCGCCGTGGACGGCGCGAACGCCTGGCGGCGGTTCCGCGCCGTCTCACTGCCGGCCATCAGGCCGGTGGTCGCGTTCGTGACGATCCTCCTCGTAATCGGCGGCTTCAACGTCTTCATCTCGGTCTTCCTGATCACGGGCGGGGGGCCAGGCGACGAGACGGAGGTGCTGCTGACGTACATGTACCGGCAGGCGTTCACGTTCCTCGACTTCGGCTACGGCGCCTCGATCAGCTTCGTCCTCACCGCGATCGTCTTCGCGCTCTCGCTCGCGCAGCTACGGCTGTTCCGCCGACCCGGTGGCAGCGGCTGATGGTGGTCGGGAAGTCACGCGCCCGGGCGTCCCTCGTCACGCGCCTCGTGCTGCTCTCGATCGGCGCGTTCGTAATGATCGTCCCGTTCGCGTACATGCTGGCGACCTCGCTCAAGGCGAACTCGCTCGCGCTCGAGGTGCCGCCCGATTTCATCCCCGACGACCCGACGACGGAGAACTACCGCGATGCGTGGAGCTCGAACCACTTCGGCCGCTACTTCCTCAACTCGCTCGGCGTCGCGATCGCAACGACGCTGATCTCCGTGCTGCTCTCTTCGATGATGGCGTACGCGTTCTCGCGACTCCGGTTCCCCGGCCGCACGATCCTCTTCGGACTGCTGCTGCTCGGCCTGATGGTGCCGACGATGATGCTGATCGTCCCGCAGTTCCTGCTCGCCAAGGAGCTTCACCTGCTCGACTCGTATGCCGGGCTCGTCGTCTTCTACGTCGGCGGTACGCTCGCGCTGAACACGTTCCTGCTCCGCAGCTTCTTTCAAGACATCCCACGCGAGCTGGAGGAGGCGATGGTGGTCGACGGTGCCGGCCCGTGGAAGCGCTACAGACAGCTGATCCTGCCGCTTTCGCGGCCGGCCCTCGCGACCGTCGCGATCTTTACCTTCCTCGCGAGCTGGGACGAGTTCGTCTGGGCGCTGACGATCATCAACGACCCGGAGAAACGGACGCTGCCGATCGCGATCGCGCTCTTTCAAGGTCAGTTCGCAACGAGCTGGGGGATCGTGTTCGCCGCCTCTGCGATCGCGGTCGTCCCGGTGATCGCGATCTTCATCGCGCTCCAGCGGCAATTCATCGGCGGGATCACCGCCGGGGCGGTCAAGGGATGACGTCGACCCAGCGGCCTATGATCCATGCCGACCCGCTCGCTCGGCGTAGCCTCGAAGTCCTGCATGCGGGCCAGGCACCCTCGGGAGCGTTTGTCGCGAGCCCCAGCTTCGCTGTCTACCGCTACGCATGGCTCCGCGACGGGGCATTCTGCGCCCACGCGCTCGACGCGGTCGGCGAGCACGAGGCCGCCGCGCGCTGGCACGACTGGGTGAGCGCGAGCATCGAAGCGCACCGCTCGTCGATCGAGGCCGTGACGCGGCGCATCGCCGGCGGCGAGACGCCGCTGCCGTCGGCGATGCCGCCGGCGCGCTACACGCTCGACGGCGCGCTCGAGCCGCTCGAGGAAGACCCGTGGCCAAACTTTCAAATCGACGGCTACGGGATGTGGCTTTGGTCTCTCGAGGAGCATCTCTCGCGGGCACCGCTGCCGGAGCGGCTGGCGCAAACCGTCGAGCTCGTCGCTACGTACCTGCGAGAGGCGTGGCGGCTGAAGTGCTTCAACTGCTGGGAGGAGTTCGACGGCGGTGTCCACGCCTCGACGCTCGCTGCGGTACTCCGCGGTCTCGAGGGGGCCGGCCGGCTGCTCGACGACGAACGGTGGACGTCCGAAGCCGAACGCATTCGCGTCTTCATGCTGGACCGGCTCGTCGACGGCGGACGCTTCCGGCGCGGCCCCGACGACGACCGGCTCGACGGCAGCCTCCTCTGGCTCGGCGTGCCGTTCGGTGTGCTCCCGCTCGACGACCCACGGATCGAGGCAACCGTCGAGGCGATCCGCCTTGATCTCACCGGCCCCGACGGCGGTGCCTACCGCTACCGGGGCGACACGTACTTCGGCGGCGGCGAGTGGCTGCTGCTCACGAGCTCGCTTGCCTGGTACGACGCGGTGACCGGTAATGCGAAGGGGTTCGAGCGATCCCGTGCCTGGGTCCGCTCGCAGGCGCGGCCGAACGGCGACCTGCCCGAGCAGGTGACGACGTTCGCGCAAGAGCCGGAGATGATCGACCCGTGGCGGAGCCGCTGGGGACCGGTCGCGACGCCGCTGCTCTGGTCGCATGCGATGTACCTGATCATGGAGGCCGTTGCGCCGCAATGACCAGGCTCCTCGACCCAAAGCGCTCGCCGCGGCCTGTCCGCCGCGTCGAAGTCCTGCCGACGAAGGCGACCTTCGCGCCCGCTGACGCGATCGAGGTCGACGTCAGCGGCGTCGCGGCTCCGACCGACGTGATGCTGTGGCATCTCGACCGGTTGGTCGCAACTGTCACCGTCGAGCCCGGCGAGACGGCAACCTTCCCGCCGCAGCCCGAGGGCGGCTACGGCATCGAGGCCGGCGGCGAGACGAGCGCGCTCGACGTGCTCGCCGACCCGCTCTCGCGGCCACGCTACGGCTTCGTCTCGCATTACGAGCCGGGGCGCGACACTGCCGGCGTCGCAGAGCAGGTCCGGCGGCTCCATCTCAACGCCGTCCAGTTCTACGACTGGATGTACCGCCATGCCCAGCTGGTGCCGCCGCAGGACGAGTTCGACGACGCTCTGGGGCGACCGATCTCGCTCGCGACGGTGCGGAAGCTTGCCGATGCGGTGCAGCGCGCGGGCTCGCTGCCGCTCGCCTACGCCGCCGTGTACGCGGTCGGCAAAGACGAGCGCGCGCGATGGAGCAAGATCGCGCTCAGCCGCTCCGACGGGACGCCCTGGACGCTTGGGGACGACTTCCTCTGGATCGTCGACCCGACCGACGAAGACTGGCTTCAGTTCTTCGCCGGCGAGCTGCGCGCCGCTGCCGACAGCGTGGGGTTCGCGGGGTTCCACCTCGACCAGTACGGAGCGCCGAAGCGGGCCCTGCGACCGGACGGAAGCGTTGTCGACCTCGCGCGTGGATTCCCGCTCCTGATCGACCGCATCGCAGCCGCGCTCCCGAAGGCCCGGCTGATCTTCAACAACGTCAACGACTTCCCGACCGAGTCGACTGCGCGCGCCGACCAGGACGCGATCTACATCGAGGTTTGGCCGCCGCACGACGAGCTGGGACACCTCGCCGGGCTCGTCTCGAAGGCCCGGCTGCTCGCCCCCGACAAGCCCGTGATCCTCGCTGCGTACCTCCCTCAGTTCGGAGGCGACGAGGCGGCGGCGAGCGCGGCGGAGCGGCTGCTGCTCGCCACCGTCTTCTCGCACGGCGCAAGCGTCCTCCTCCACGGTGAGGAGCGCGCCGTGCTCACCGACCCTTACTACGTGCACCACGCCGACGTGCAGGACGCGACACGCGACACGTCGCGACGCTACTACGACTTCGCGGTCCGCTACGGCGACCTCCTCTTCGATCGCTCCGCCGTCGATGTGACCCGGACGCACATCGCCCAGGAGACGCAGGAGGTGACGGTCGTCGCGCCGGTGCCAGTCGCGACCGACTGCGTTGCGGGAGCGCTTTGGGCTCGCGTGGTAAGCGGCGAGCGCGGCCTGCTTGTGAGCATCGTCGACCTGTCAGGTCAGAGCGACGTGCTCTGGAAAACGCCGAAGCGTCCACCACGGCCGCTGGCCGGCGTCCGCCTCCGAATCGAGCGAACTGCGGCGACGTCGATCCGCTTCGCGTCGCCCGAATCGTCCCCGTCGCTGCAGCGGCTCGAACCCGAAAGCGACGGGCGCCACGACACCGTGACGCTGCCGCCCTTCTCGACCTGGGGGCTGGTCTGGATCAGCGACGAGGAGGTCGTGTGATGGCAGGGGTCGCGTTCCACGAGGTCACGAAGCGGTTCGGCAGCGACGTCGTCGCTGTCGACAGCCTCACGCTAGAGGTCGAAGACGGCGAGTTCGTCATCTTCGTGGGGCCTTCGGGCTGCGGGAAGACGACGGCACTACGGATGGTGGCAGGGCTCGAGGAGGTCACCAGCGGCGACATCAGTATCGGCGGGACGCTCGTCAACGACCGGCCGCCGACCGACCGCGACATCGCGATGGTCTTCCAAAACTACGCGCTGTACCCGCACATGACCGTCTTCGACAACCTCGCCTTCCCGCTCCGGCAGAAGCGTGTCAAGAAGAAGGAGATCGACTTGCGCGTGAGAGACGCTGCGCGCCTGCTCGCGATCGAGCCGCTGCTCGGGCGGCGCCCACGCGAGCTCTCCGGCGGACAGCGGCAACGCGTGGCGATCGGCCGCGCGCTCGTCCGCCGGCCACAGGCGTTCCTGATGGACGAGCCGCTCTCCAACCTCGACGCGAAGCTCAGAGTGCAGATGCGCGCCGAGCTCCTCAGCCTCCACAGGCGGCTCGGCATCACGACGATCTACGTCACGCACGACCAGACAGAGGCGATGACGCTGGGCGACCGCGTCGTCGTTCTCGACGGCGGAGTAGTGCAGCAGGTCGACACGCCGGAACGTCTCTACCGCAGGCCTCGGAACACGTTCGTCGCAAGCTTCATCGGCAGCCCGTCGATGAACTTCGTCGAGGCCGCGCTAGACGACGGAGGACTCGTGATCGGCGGTCGCCGGCTCGAGTTGCCCCAGTCGCTTCGTCCGCAGCTGGCGGGGCGAACCGGCGATGTCGTCGTCGGCCTGCGCCCGGAAGACATTCGACCGGCCGGAGGCGAAGCGGAGGGTTTCGACGCCGAAGTCGTGATCACCGAGCAACTCGGCCCCGAGGTGCTCGCCTACCTCCGGGCCGACGGGATGCGCATCGCGTCAGCGGTGCCCGGCAGCGCCGAGGAGCGCGATGAGTCCGCCGACCTGCGCGGCACGCTCGTCGCACGGCTCCCCGGCGACGCACGCGTGACCGCAGGTCAGCGCCTCTCGGTCGCACCGAACCTCGAGAGACTCAACCTGTTCGACGCCGAGTCGGGCGAATCACTGCTCCCGCACTAGCGACGCTCGCCTGGACCTCCCCGCCAAGTGGGCCTGCGCAGCGGCCTTGGGCAGCAGAAGGGCAGCAAACGCCCGAAATCGAACCTGCGCCAGGGTGCGCAAATCAGCGCCGACGGCCTTCAGACGGAGAAATAGAGCGATAGCGCGTCGATCGTCGCCAATCGTCGAATCAGTTGAACAAGCCTGTCACGCCGGAGGTCGCGGGTTCGAGTCCCGTCGCTCCCGTAGCGTCACCAGCACCAGCGCACGCCGGAGCAATCCTTCGACGGCTTCCGTCAGACATCGCGCAGCGCGCTGCGCAAAAACGGCGCGCTTGAACGTTAGGCGGATCGCTCGAGCTGAGCCTTCAGGTTCTGCATGTTCCGCGGCATCTCTTGCTGCGCCCTCCTCTGAACGAACAGGGGGACGAGCAACTTGCCGATCCCGTGCCCCTGAAGGTCGAGCTCGATCGTCACGCGCGACCGTGCCCCGTCGGCAAGCGGGGCGATCTTGCCGCTGACGTTCCCGCGCACAGCACCGTCCAGGCCGCGCACCGCCCAACTCGTCGGAGGACTGAGCTCCGCGATCTCAGCCGTCGACGACATCTCGCGACGTCCAACCCGCCGGGTCACCCGCGGTCGTTGCAACGCGAACGGGTGTCTCTGAAGACTCCGACCTGATGACGCTCTCTTGCCATTCGTGCAGTCGCGTCGGGTCGGTCACGTAGGCGAAGACCTCGTCGGGGCTCTTCGAGATCTCGGTACTCGCAACGATAGGCGCCATCCTGCCTCCTTCCGGTAACGGAGGGCTGATGATTCCGAAATTCGCGGCGCGACGCCATCGGCGGCCGAAAATGTTGCGGCGCACGTTCTCACCTAGCGCCTCGCACGCGCTGCGCAAACACGCCGACCACCGCGGATCCGACCCTTGTAGACCACACCGCGAACCCGCCGGCCAGTCGCTCGGGCGAGCGTGCTCTCGCCTGATTGGGGGAGCATGTTGTCTGGTCAGGCGCCCCGTCGCTCCGTTTCTTCTCGCCTCACGCTCCTGCGGAGCTCGACATCACGTCTCGCTCCTCCGACGGGTCGCCCACCGGTCGATCAGCCCGTCGCACGTTACGCTCGGCGGCGATCTTCTCGGCGATGTAGTCCGCGTCGCGGCCCACGCCCTGGATCTGTTCGGAGGAAACGGAGTAGAGGAACTTGAGACCGATGAAGTAGAGGCCGGGCTCTGATCCGACCACCCCTCGTTTGTGCAAGGGCTCTTGTGGGCCGAGGACGGGGAGGTCGATCCAAGAGAAACCTGGGTGGAATCCCGTGCACCAGACGACGTTGGCGACCTCCACGGTGCGGCCGTCCTCGAATTGCGGCGATCCGTCGTGAACGTCGGTGACCCGAGGAACGCGCTCGACGCCCGCGGCCTCGAGGTCTTTGGGCTTGACTCGGATCAGAGGTTCGCCGCTGGAGATCATCTTCGAACGAACCTTCCTCCCGATGGGAGTCCCGATCGTCAGCACCCTGTGGAAGATGATCCGACCGATGATCGGCATCAGGACACGGGCGACAACGCTTTCGGGCCGGAAGGGGATCGCGCCCGTACTGGGGCCCGACAAGACCACCTTGTGCGTCCGTGCCACCTCCAGGGCGATCTCGGCTCCAGAGTTGCCCGCTCCCACGACGAGGACGTCTCCCTCTTGGAGCTGGCGCGGGTTCTTGTACTCGGCGGCGTGAAGCTGGACGATCCGGTGATCGAGCTCGGACGCGAGGTCGGGAACCCGCGGGCGCTGCCAGCTCGACATCGCAACCACGACGTTGTCTGCTTCGAATCGTCGGTCGCCCGAGATGGCGACGAAGCGATCCCCCTCGCGAGTCAGTTTCTCCACCCTGACTCCCGTCTCGACCTGAAGGTCGAACTTCCGGGCATAGGACTCGAGGTGATCGGCCCACTCGTCCTTGCTGGCAAACCCCCAGCGAAATCCGGGGAAGCGCATCCCCGGAAGCCGATTGAGTCGGTTGGGGGTGAACAGCCGGAATGAGTCCCAACGGTTGCGCCACACGTCGCCGATACGTGGGTTGGCGTCGACGATCTTGTAGGGCAGATCGCGCCGCGACAGCTGGTACCCCATCGACAGTCCCGCTTGCCCGCCTCCGACCACAAGCGTCTCGACGTAGTCACGTCCGCGCTCGGCCGTCATATCGCCACCTCCTCGCCCCGCCGGGCTCCTTTCGGCATCCCGACTCTGGGTCATCGGCCTATACTCTCATTTGGAGTACGATATACTCGCGTTTGGAGTATGTCAAGGAGATCTGACCTGAGACTGACCACGACTTCCTATGCGGTGCTGGCCCAGGTGGCGGTGCGTCCCTGGTCGACGTACGAGCTGGTGCAACAGCGGGTTCGCTACTTCAGATACGTGTGGCCGCGAGCGGAAAGCGCCATCTATCGGGAGGTGAAACGCCTCTCTTCGATGGGCCTGCTCGACGAGGAGAAGGAACACGTCGGCAAAAGGGCGCGGACCGTCTACTCGATCACCGAGAAGGGGCGAGAGGCGCTGCGAGAGTGGCTCGCGACGCCCGTCTCCCCTTTTGCCATGGACTTCGAGGCCATGATCCGTCTCTTCGTAGCGCCCCTGGGGACCAAGGACGAGATCATCGCCACGCTCGAGCTGGTGCTCGCCGATGCCCGAGAGATGCTCCGGTTCAGTGGACAGGTCAAGCAGGAGTTCCTCGAGGGCATGGCGGTCACACAGGATCAGGTCTACATCCGCGCGCTCGCGGTCGACTTCTTCATCAGCCTCCTCAACACGGTCGAGGCGTGGGCGCAACGGACGCTGGACGAGATCGAATCGTGGGACGACCTCAGCCCCGATGGAAAGAACGAGCGGGCCCTCGAGAAGCTCCGGGAACTGCCCGTTCCCACGCCGGGATCGATAGAAGCAACGCCGATACCTCCCCGCACTCAGCGTCAAAGGCACCGACGCGCATGACAACGGGGTCGCGGCTTCGAGGCGGCTCGACCACGCTCACGCTGCCCTGGCCGGGCGCGCGGGCGGACGCTGCCCCAGCCTCGGGCAGCCGGTAGGCGGCGGGAGAGGCGCGGCTCGATCGTCTCCAGACGCCGTTTCGAGGTGTGACGGCGGGGTAGGAAGCACCACCACCACCATCGTGTTGACGACGTTGCGACTCCACGTGCCACACACCGCCATTTTCATCATCCACTAGGGGGAAAGATGGACAAGCGGCCATTCGGCCTGATCACCGCCTGGGTTCTCCGGATCCGCGAGCGAGGCAGGCACGCGCTCGCGCTGCTCGGCATGCTCGCGCTTTCGCTCGCGCTTTCCGTAGCGCTCGGTAGCGTCCCCGCCGGCGCGAGCCCCGGAGACGACTACTCAGGGCCGTACTTCGGCGCCGACAACTTCCCGCCCGGCTGCATCCGCGACATGTCCCCGACCAACCCCGACAACATCTGCCATCACATGCGCACCGGCCTCAACGCGCTCGATTCACCTCAAGTGGACGTGCTGGTGATGGTCCCGCTGTCACCGACCGCAGAGCGTGACATGCGCATCATGCGCCAGTCGGTCGAAATGTGGGAAGGCGGGATCGACTACCTCGCGGGCGAGATGGGACTCGACTGGCTCGCTGCGGGCGTGGACTTTCACATCACACTCGACTACATCGACCTCCAGGGAGACGACGGCGGTGAGTTCACCACCTATCCGCTCGTGGACCCGGAGATCGTGGTGATCGCCTCCAACCCGGTCGGCGGCGTAGGCATCGGGATCGACCCGCTGAACTTCGTGTTCAGCGACGAGAACGGGGTCCCTTGCCACAACGTCCAGAACCCGTTCGACTTCGAGTACTGGGACAACCTCCCGGGCTTCAACAGCCACCACGAGGAGCGGACCGGAACCTACGTCGAGGACTGCGGCGGTGCCGGCGGCAACATCTGCTTCGCGATCAACGGCGCAATCGACCCGGCGCCCGGGCAAATCGACTTCTTCAACCTCTTCGACCTCGTCAGCCACGAGTTCGGGCACTGCCTCACGCTGGGTCACGTCGGTGACGGCGCCGAAGGCGCCTGGGGAGTGGTGCCGACAAACGACATCATGGCGTACAGCTCCGATCCGCCGGGCCGGAACAAGTGCGTGTCGACGCTGGATGTCGAGGGCTTTGCGATCCGCATGAGCCGGTACCTCGACGTGACCGGCGACGCGAAGGTCGACGCTGCCGACCGCCTGCTCGCGAACGACCAGATCGGCGAAGGAGCCAACCCGTTCCAGGTCCAGCACCCGAGCGACCACCTCTACGCGTCGAGCAGCGGGTCGCCCCTCGACTGCCCCCAGCCAGACCTCGGGCTTCTTCCCGGACCGCGTACGAGCTGGATGCCGACGCCTGTGGCCGCCACGCTACCGCAGCTTCCGCTCAAGGGTCGGTAGGTCGACTGAGGAGGCCCCCGGTCACCACGCCCGTCGGTCTAGAGCGATAGAGCGTCGATCGTCGCCAATCGTCGTATCGCTGGAACGAGCCTGTCACGCCGGAGGTCGCGGGTTCGAGTCCCGTCGCTCCCGTTCGGAAGATCCCTGCATATAGGCAGTTTTTGTTGCCTAGACAGGCGTGAAAGATCGGTTGTTCGGGCTATGGTGGCCCAATCCCGAATGAGCGAATTCGGCAATTAGACCTGCAAATGAGGCGTTTGTTGAGATCGGGCTGTTCACCGCGTCGCGCATGAAACGGGTCACACCGGTAAACCCTGATCTATCGCGACGTCTGCAGGGCTTGCCGTCGAACGCCGCTCGCGCGATCAGCGCAGCGCGGCGTCGATTGCGCGAGCCACAGGTTCGGCGTCGGTCGCTGAAACGAGCGTGACGAGCTTGGGGGTCTGGCCGCTCTTGCCGACAAAGATCGTGGGGGTCGATGTGACGCCGTCGGTGCTGGCCTCGGTGTCGAACGCTGTCGCCTTGCCGGCGACAGCGGGGCCGTTGCGGTCTTCGAGGAGGCGCGGTACGTCGAGGCCGGGGATACTCGCGGCGACGCTCTCGACCAGGTCGTTGTCAAGCCAGCCGCTGTTCTCGGCGCCTTGGTTGAGGAAGAGCAGTTGGGCGACGTTGAACATCTTGTTCTGTTCGGCGCCGGCGATCAATGCCGCGCGGCCGCGCTCGGAGTCGGGCCCGATGAAGGCGATCGGACGGAGCTCGACCTTTGCCTTGCCGGTGCGGACGTAGCGCTCGATCAGCGTCGGCATCGCTTGCGTCTCGAACTGCTCGCAGAAGGGGCACTGAGGGTCGACGTACTCGTGGATCGTGACCGGCGCGGCGGGCTTGCCGAGCACGTTGGCGCTCTGGGGGATGCCCTTCAAGAGCTGCTGTGTCTCTGCCGCGCCCGGGAGGGCGTTTGTGAGCGAGCCGCGCGACCGGCGGTGGCGCCTGTGCAGCTCGTCGGCGCTTGCTCTGCTTGCCACTAGGCATCTGCCTTCACGGTAGCTGCGTGGTCGCGCCGGTCGGCACCTGATGCGTGTCGTCGGAGGAGTCGAGGAGCGCGAGGAGGAGGAATGCGCACGTGAGCGCGAAGGCTGTGAGCGCGAGCGTCGGGATCGTCACGTAGCCGAACTCGTCGATCCACTTCGTCGTGCGAGGTCACAGACGTCTCCGTGAACCGGTCCCTGCAGAGGGCACGCCAGACGCTTGACCGCACGACCCCGCCGGGGCAGCGCGGCACGGCGCCGTTGCCCGCCTCGCGCGAGGAGCGCGAGCTCGTCGCCCGCTTCACCTCGGCGTTCGAGGCAGGCGACGTCCCGACCGTGATCGCTCTGCTCAGCGACGACGCGCTGCTGACGATGCCGCCCGAGCAACTCGAATACCAGGGGCCATTCGCGATCGGCCAATTCCTCTCTACCGTTCCCGCCGGCGGGGAACTCGACCGTTTCCGGCTCGTCGCCACCCGCGCCAACGGCCAGCCCGCCTTCGCCTGCTACCTTCGGGACTTGCACGCGCCGATCGCTCACGCCTACGGGCTGATGGTGCTCACACTCAGCGGCAGCGAGATCACGGCCATCACCGGCTTCCCCGACACGAGCGTCTTTGCCACGTTCGGCCTCCCACGAACTCTCCGCGACTAGGCATGGCATACGACGAGCGACTTGCCGCGCGTGTTCGCTCACTCCTCGCCGAGCAAGCCAACGTCAGCGAGCGAAAGATGTTCGGCGGGCTGACATTCATGATCGGCGGCAACATGAGCTGCGGCGTCCACGGCGACGAATTGATCGTGCGTCTCGATCCAGCGCACGAGGAGGAAGCGCTCGCCAGGCCTCACGCCCGCCCGATGGACTTCACCGGTCGACGAATGCGCGGCTTCATCACCGTTGAGCCCGACGGCCTGAAGGGAAAGGCGCTGAACCGATGGATCAGGGAAGCCGTCGCTCGAGCCGAAGCCCTGCCGCGCAAGTCGTAGTCCGCGCCCCTTCTCGTACATGATCGCTGGGACCACTCTTGTCGGGCGCGTCTTCATCCGAGCCTGCGTTGGGTGCGCTCGAGGAGCGCCTTGACCCTTTGTAGGTCCTTGCGGTTTGCGCGGCGCATTGCCTTGGCGATGATCGGTGCGGCGAGCTTGGAGAAGCCGGTCGGCTCGCCGCGATTGCGCAGGGTCATTCTGGTCGAGCCGGGAGTTGTGTCTTCCCAGGTGTAGGTCGTCTCCATGGCAAAGGGCCCGTCGGCGGTGCTCATTACGATCCGCTCGCCCGGGGCGTACGCCGTGATCGCGTAGGTATAGGCGAGCCGGCGACCGATGAACGTGGCGACGAACTCGACCTGTGAGCCGACGGCGAGCGGTCTTGCCGTCTTCCACTCGACGCTCTTGATGTTCTCGTACCACGCAGTCGCATTGTCGGGATCCGCCGCGTACGCGGCGACGTCGGCTCGGGGGCGTTCGATCTCGATCTCGGTCTGGACGTCGACGAGCATGGGACTACGAGAACACCGGATCCTGTTCGCCGCTCTCCGCGTAGGCCTTCAGCCGGACCATGACCTGACCCCAGGTATATGCAACGCGGCCCGCCTCTTCTTCAGCTGTGAAGCCTGCGTGCCGGAAGCTGACCGTCGCGCCGGCGTCGCTTGGCTCGACGTCCCAGCGGACGGTCGTGCCGACCCAATGGGGTGGGAACGTTTCCGTGCGCCAGACGACCGTCTGCTCGTCGGACTGCTCGAGGAGGAGGTCGAAGGGCAGCGGCGCGATCGCGAACTCGACCTTCACCGTCCCACCGACCTCTGCCGGAACGTCGGCACGGCTCGTCCAGAAGCCTTTGATGCCGTCGCTTGTGTTCAGCGCGTCGAGCACCGCCTCGGGGGCAGCCTCGACGTCGAAGCGAAACAGGACGTCCGTCACGGGCGCTCCTTTCATTTCAGTGGAAGCGCAAATGTAACACTCATTTCATTCATGGGTAAAATGAATCGATGGACGCGCTTCAGCTCGTCGCCGAGCCCCGCCGCCAGGAGATCCTGCGTCAGGTGTGGCGCGAAGAACTCCCGGTCGGAGAGCTCGTGGAGCGGATCGACCTCACCTACGCCGGCGTCTCCCGGCATCTGGCGCTGCTGCGTGACGCCGGCTTCGTCACGGTGCGCCGCGACGGCAAGCACCGCTTCTACCGCGCCGACCACGACGGGCTCGGGCCGCTCAAGCAGTTCCTCGAGTCGTTCTGGGCAGACCGGCTCGACCGGCTCGCTGCCCTCGCGGAGGAAGCCGAGCGGCGATGACCGACGTCGTCGTCACGCGCATGATCGCAGCCTCACCCGCCACCGTCTTCTCCTTCTTCACAGACATCGAGCGCTGGATCGCGTGGCAAGGCATCGAAGGCGAGATCGACGCGCGGGCGGGCGGTGTCCTCCAGATCACGATGCCGGGCGGCCAGGTCGCCTCGGGACGTTTCATCGAAGTCATCCCCGAACAGAGACTCGTCTTCACCTGGGGCTGGGAAGGCGAAGCGCCACCCGTCCCGCCCGGATCGACGACTGTCGTGATCGAGCTGGAACCCGACGGGACGGGAACGCTCCTCCGCCTGACACACAGTGCGCTCGCCCCGCCGCCGGTCGCCGAGCATCACCGGGCCGGCTGGGAGAACTACCTCGATCGCCTGAAAACACGAGCGGAAGGCGGCGACCCCGGCCCAGACATCGCGCAGACCAAAGCGGCCAGAGCCGCACCTCGCTGACCTGTGACGACCAAGAGTCGGACAGCACGTGAACCGCGTATCAGTGTCTTGACCGATTCCCTCGTGTGTCCGATCCTGGTGAACGCTGCCGTGGGCCAGCGTGCTCTTACCTGAGGGGCCATCCACGAGTCTGGTAAGGACCCAGTCCGCCCGAAACACCAGCCGAACACCGCTACGTCTTCCACGGTTCCCCGCTTCATCCGTAGTCCGCCCGCTCGCCTTGTCGACGTGGCCCGCGGGGCGTTGTGAACAGCAGCTACCACCCCGGAAACCACGAGCGGCTCGGGGGCTCAGTCCTCGGTCGTAGCGGTGGGCGATGGGAAGAGTGACTCCGTGCCGCCGGCGCGCTCCTCGAGCAGGCGGTCGGCGTGCCGGAGCAGCAGCGCCAACGAGAGCAAGCCCAGAGCGCCGCCGGCCCCGGCAGCGATCCAGAGCGGCACATCCGCGATCGCGTCGACGGCGATCGCGATCGCGCTTGCACCGACCACGCTGTTGACCACCGCAACCACGGTCGCGAAGGTGAAGTACTGCCGTCGACCCTCGAGCGGCACCGCGGCGTTGGCGAACACCCCGCGTGCGTCGTCGTGGCCCGAGAGAAGGAAGAGCTTCGCCTGGTCGCCCGCGATCTGCTTGTAGTAGTTGCGGAT
This sequence comes from uncultured Gaiellaceae bacterium, assembly GCA_963749515.1. Classification (GTDB taxonomy): domain Bacteria; phylum Actinomycetota; class Thermoleophilia; order Gaiellales; family Gaiellaceae; genus Gaiellasilicea. The sequence continues at coordinate 524,499 of CAVVMR010000006.1, read as the reverse complement.
CCGGTTGATCGCGACGCCGTAGCGGAAATCCTCGGCGCCGCACTCGACCACCCTGACGAAGGTGAAGACGCCGAGCACGTAAAGCGTGGGAAGGATGGTGAGAGCGAACACGTCGAATGTGCGGCCGGTCTGCGATGCCTGGCCGATGAATCCGAGCGCGACCAGCGCGCTGGAAACGGACAGAATGTAGAGGGAGGATCTCGAAGCACTCTCGCTCGCGGTCTGCGATCGGGCGCTCTGGAGGGTGAAGTGCTCCGTTGTGAGAGCAGCCAGGAGCTCCGCGCGATCCGGGGTGTCGGCCACGGTGGAACACGTTAGACCCAGCGGCACCTTCCGCGCGTTTGCAGTCGTGTGGCCGGATCCGGCCAGCGCAGATGGCCGGTGCAGGCGAAGTCAGCGCCTGAACCGGCGTGCTCGACTGTGCCCATGGGTACGCACAGCACGCTCTGGCAACGCATCGGCGCTCGGATCTACGACCCGTTCTTCTGGCTCGGCGAGCGGCTCGGCATGGCTCGGCACCGCGGCGACCTGCTCGCTCAGGCGGAGGGTCGCGTGCTCGAGATCGGCGCCGGGACCGGCCTCAATCTGCGCCACTACCAGGATTCGATCGAGGCGCTCGTACTCACCGAGCCGGTCGAGCCGATGGCCCGCAAGCTCGAGCGGCGCGCCGAGCGGCTGGATCCCTCGGCGCGGGTTCTGCGGGCGCCGGCCGAGGCGCTGCCCTTTGCCGACCACTCGTTCGACACGGTCGTCTCGACCATGGTGCTCTGCACGGTCGACGACCCGGTCCGCTCGCTGAGCGAGATTGCACGCGTCCTGCGCCCGGGCGGGCGGTTGCTGTTCATCGAGCACCTGCGGTCGGAGACGGAGCGGTGGGGCCGCTGGCAGGATCGGCTCGAGCGACCGTGGGCCTCCTTCGGGTGTGGCTGCCGCTGCAACCGGCGCACGCTCGAGCTGATCGCCCAGAGCCCCCTTCGCCTCGAGGCGTCGGCGCGTGCAAGCTGGCGCGGCATGCCGCCGCTCGTCCGGCCGCTGTCGATCGGATGGGCCACCGCGTGACCAGGCGCTGCGACTGCGACAATCCATCCATGCCTTCGGCTTGGATCAGGCGCGTGGCGCCCGTGGGGCACTAGCCGGCCGCGCGGCCGCCATGGACCAGCAGATCCGCTTCTGCTCGACTGCGATGGGGCGGATCGCCTACGCCGAGGTGGGTGCTGGACCAGCCCTCGTGCTGCCCGCCTGGTGGGTCAGCCATGTCGAGCTGGACTGGGAGAGCGCGGACTTCCGGGTCTTCGTCGAGGCGCTTGCCGCCCGGCGCCGCGTGATCCGCTACGACCCCTTGGGGACGGGGCTCTCCGACCGCAGGCGTGAAGGCGGCCACGGCGGCTTGCAGGGTGAGCTCGAAGCACTGACTGCTGTGGTCGGTGCTGCGGAGCTCGAACGCACCGCCCTGCTCGGGATCTCGAGCGGTGCCTGCCTGGCTGCCGCCTTCGCAGCACGTAACCCCGCCGCCGTCGAGGCGCTCGTGCTCTACGGCGGATACGCCAGGGGCGCCGAGGTGACCACGCCCCAGGTGCGCGACTCGATGCTGGGCGTTGTGAGCGCACACTGGGGGCTCGGCTCACGGCTGCTGGCCGACGTGTTTCTGCCCGATGCAAGCGCAGAGGAGCTCGAAGCCTTCGCCCGCTTCCAGCGCGCAGCTGCACCGCCGGAGACCGCAGCCGACCATCTGGGGTTCGTCTATTCGGTCGACGTCGCTGCCGAGCTCGCCCAGATCGACTCACCCACCCTCGTGCTCCATCGTCGCCAGGATCGCGCCATCCCGTTCGAGCTCGGTCGCGAGCTCGCGGCCTCGGTCAAGGACGCTCGCCTGGTCACCTTGGAGGGCAGCGAGCACCTGCCCTGGCGCGGGGATGCGGCCGCGATCGCCGCCGCCGTCGGGGAGTTCCTCGACGGCGACCCCGGGCCGGGGACGCAGCTGCATGCACGCACCCGGGAAGCTCGGCAAGAGCGCGTCGAGTCGCCTGAACTCAGCGACCGGGAGCTCGAGGTGCTCAGGCTGGTGGCCGCGGGGCTCAACGACGCCGAGATCGCCGAGCGGCTGGTGCTCAGCCCACACACGGTCCACCGGCACGTGGCCAACGTCCGCAGAAAGCTCCGCCAGCCCTCACGCGCCGCTGCAGTGGCACAAGCGGGACGCCTCGGCCTGATCTGACTCGTGGCCGGATCCGGCCAGCGCAAGATGGCCGGGGCAGGCGAAGTCGGCAGCTGGCGTGGGCACTTGTATTGCCCCCGAGTACTGCATCCGACCGAGAGGAGCCTCATGAGCCGGGAATACGACGCGATCGTCGTGGGAGCACGCTGCGCCGGGTCGCCGACGGCGATGCTGCTCGCGCGCAAGGGCTACCGGGTGCTGGTGGTCGACCGGGCGACGTTCCCGAGCGACACGATCTCGACGCATCTGGTCCACCCTCCCGGGATCACAGCGCTCGAGCGCTGGGGCCTGCTCGACGGCGTTCTCGCGACCGGGAGCCCGCCCATCGACACCTATTCGTTCGACTTCGAGTCGTTCACGATCACCGGGGCGCCCGGAACGAATGAGGCGCCGGTCGCCTATTCACCCAGGCGGGCTCTTCTGGACGCGCTGCTCATGGACGCCGCTGCCGCCGCGGGCGCTGAGGTTCGCGAGCGGTTCACCGTCGAGAGCCTCATCGTGGAGGACGGCCGCGTCGTCGGAGTCCGGGGGCGCAGCAAGGGTGGCACGACCGTCGCTGAGCGTGCCAAGGCGGTCATCGGCGCCGACGGCCGCCACTCGTTCGTCGCCGACGCCGTCGGCGCGGAGGAATACGACGAGAAACCGCGGCTGCAGGTGAGCTACTACACCTACTGGAGCGGCCTGCCGATGGACGGCCGCTTCGAGACCGCCCTCCGCCCCGGGCTGGGCTGGGCGGCGTGGCCGACGAACGACGACCTGACGCTCGTCATCGCGGGACGCTCGATCGACGGGTTCGAGGTTGCCAGAAAGGACGTCGAAGGCAGCTACCGCGAGTCGCTCGAGATCACGCCGGCGTTTGCCGACCGCGTTCGCGGCGCGACGCGCGAGGAGCGATTCGTCGGCACTGCTGTCCGCAGTTACTTCCGCAAGCCCTTCGGCCCCGGCTGGGCGCTGGTCGGCGACGCGGGCTACAACAAGGACTACATCACGGCCCAGGGCATCCAGGACGCCTTCCGTGACGCCGAGCTGTGCGCCGCCGCGCTCGACACGTGGTTCGCCGGCGGGAGCACGTTCGAGGACTCGATGCGCGAGTACCAGGCGCTCCGAGACGAGCACGTCCTGCCGATGTACGAGTTCACCGCCGACCTCGCGGCGCTCGCACCCCTGGCACCCGAGCTGGAGCACGTGCTGAGCGCAGTCAGTCGCCGCCAGGAGGCGATGGACGGGTTCGCGCGCGTCGCGGCCGGAGTGGACTCACCGGCCGAGTTCTTCTCGGACGAGAACGTCGGACGGATCCTCGGCGCTGCTGCGTAGCGCCCAGGGCGGATAGACGGAGGCCGCCTTCTCTGTCAAGGTGTGATTCGGCTGGTTGCGGGCAGGGACGGCGGCGATCATCGCCGCGGGAGTCGACATGCGGCGGATGCGGAGCTCCTTGGTGGGATCAATTGCGGTCGGCGCTCTGGTCGTCGGCGCTGTGCTGGCCATGGTGGCTGTGAGGCCGTCTGCCGCCGCGGACACGAAGAAGGTGAAGATCAACGCCAGGTTCGTCACGGCCGAGACGGGGCTCTTTCGGAGCAAGGCGGATCCCGGGCGATGTGTGTCGGCCCTCTTCGTGATCTGGCCGGACGTCAACGGCGCGATCAGCTATGCGGTGGAAGTGGCCGGGTTCAACGGAAGCACCGGCGCCACAGCTGGGGGGCCGCCCTTTCGTCATGACCGATTCCCGCTCACCAGTAGCGGCAAGACACACACCTTCGTGGTGCCGTCCGGATCGCACTGGCACAACTTCGGCTGGTACTCGACCGGGACCGGGTGTGACGACGCGAAGGCGGCGGTGCTAAAGAAGATTCCGACGAACTTCAAGATCGTGAGCGCGACGGCGACGATCGACCCGTCCAAGGTCAAGCCGAAGCCTCGGAAGAGTCAGGTGACGTGTCCGAAGCCGAAGCCGGAGAGCTTCTTCGACGGTGCGCCGCCCGGCGCGATTGGACGGGTCACCGAGGTGGACGGCAAGCAGGCTTGGATCCAGCACAAGCGTGGCCCGATCGTGCCGGTCAAGTTCAAGACCTGGATCTTCCCCGGAGACATCGTCGTGACCGACAAGAAGACCGTCATGTCGGTGGAGTTCATCACCGGCGGGCGGGCAGGGGTGAACAAGGGAGTCTCCGCTCGGTTCAGCGATGAGACACGGCTCGAGACGATCCCGGATGTGTTCGCGAAGTATCCCGCCCTGGCCGAGGACATCCATACGAGGAAGAAGATCGTCGGCACCTTCTCGAGCATCTGGAAGAAGATCTCGAAGAAAAAGGAGCCGCTCGAGGTCGAAACAGCGGGCGGCGTGATGGGCTGTAAGGGATAAGCCGTAGCCGACGAACTGGGATTCGCCGGCTACGTCCTCTCGCAACTCGGCAGCACGCCGTCTCGCGTCCTCGAGATCGGCTGCGGCGACGGGCAGGACGCACTTGCGCTCGCTGCCGGCGGCCACGACGTCACCGCGATCGACCCGGTCGCGCCGGAGGGCCCGATCTTCGAACGCGTCACGTTCGAGGACTTCATCCCCTCCGATCCGTTCGACGCGGTCGTCGCCAACCGCTCGCTCCACCACGTCCACGACCTCCGCTCGGCGGTGGACAAGATCGCGCAGCTCGCTCCGCTCCTCGTCGTCGAGGAGTTCGCCTGGGACCGCTTCGACGAGCGAACAGCAACCTGGTACCTCGCCCAGCTCGACGGACCGGCGAAGTCAGTCCAGCAATGTCTCCGCGACTGGGAGGAGGAACACGCCGGACTGCACGGCGCCGAGATGCTCTCGACAGCGTTCGGTCGCCGCTTCCGCGAACGCGTCTTCGCCTGGCGGCCGTACCTCCACCGCTATGCCGAGGTCAACGCCGACGAGCAGGGCGAGCAAGCAATGATCGACGCCGGCAGCATCAGCGCTCTCGGATTCCGTTACGTCGGCACGCGAGCCTGAACGGGCTACTCGACCGCGACGCGCCGACGATTGAGCGCCTCGTGCATCGAGCGGACGACGAGTGCGCCGTCTCCGACGGCTGACGCCACCCGCTTGGTCGAGCCGCTTCGGACATCCCCGATGGCAAAGACATCCGGTCGAGTTGTCTCCAGTAGCAACGGCCGGCCGTCACTCTCTCCCCGATGCTCGGCAAACCTCGGATGTCGCCGCGCGTCTTCGCCGGTGACGATGAATCCCTTGTCGTCGAGACCGACGAGGCCGCCGAGGTCTTCGGTCCGCGGGGAGGCGCCGATCATGGCGAACACCGCGGTGGCGTCCAGTCGACGCTCGGTCTGATCGCGATCGACGACCGTGACCCCGTCGATCTCATCCTCGCCGTGAAGGGCCTTCACTCCGCATCCCTCGTGGATCTCGACATTGCCGGCGGCGTCGACGCGATCGATCAGATAGCTGGACATCGTCGCGGTCAAGGCCCGCCGCACGACCAGATGGATGCGGCGGGCGTACGAGCTCAGGTTGACGACCGCCTGTCCCGCTGAGTTGCCGCCGCCGACGACGACCACGTCTTCGTCCGACGCCTGGAGCGCCTCGAGATGAGTCGCCGCGTAGTAGAGCCCCCGGCCCTCGAACTGCTCGGCTCCGTCCGCTCGCAGGCGGCGGTAGTCGGCGCCGACGGCAAGAACGACGAACCGTGCGCGAACCTGCTGACCGTCGGCGAGCACCAGCTCCCGCAACCCATCGCGCTCGGACACATCGAAGCGACAGCCTCCGTGAGCGCTGGAGATGACTGCGCCGAACTTCCGCGCCTGCAGCGTCGCCCGCTGCGTCAGGTCCGACCCGGACAGACCCGTCGGAAAGCCGAGGTAGTTCTCGATTCGGGCGCTGGTACCCGCTTGCCCGCCCGGCGCGAAACGCTCGATGACCAGCGTCGCGAGCCCCTCGGAGGAGGCGTAGACGGCTGAGGCCAGCCCCGCCGGGCCCGCCCCGAGCACGACGGCGTCGAACGTCCTCTGATCGACGTTGGCGCGCAGACCGAGCTCGTCGGCGACCTCCGTGACGGTCGGGGACCGCAGGACGCTGTGGGTGCGAACCAGAATCGGGCATTCGTCGGCGCCGATTCCCAGCCGGTCCAAGAGCACCTTGCTCTCGTCGTCGTTGTCGATGTCGTGCCAGCTGAACGGAACGAGATTGCGCTCCAGCAGCTCACGGATCGCAAACGCGTCCCCAGACGAGCGTCTTCCGATCAGCCGTTCCAGACCGTAGCCCTGCTCCTTCAGCCACTCGCGACGGATAACCATCGTGCGCAGGAGGAGGTCGCCGAGCTCCGCGGCGCCCGCGACCAGCCTGCGCAAGTCATCGGGAGCCATGACGAGCACCGACGCCTCCTCGGCGACGACGCCTCGGGCCAGCGTCGGCTCGCCCGTGAACATCGAGATGTCGGCGGCGAACGTCCCTGCCTGACACTGAGTGAAGTAGTGATCGCCGTCGGGCTGGCGGTCGATGACGTCGACTGCTCCCGAGAGGATCACGAAGAACGGCGTCTCGCGCTGTCCCTGCTCGAAGAGGATCTCGCCCGGAGAGAGGGAGACGGTCTCGGCGTGTTCCGCCAGCTGCTCGATCTGAGCCGCGCTCAGGCGCGGGAACAGGATCGGATCGTCCGGATCCAGGAAGGCACTGACCTTGGGTGGAGGGGTGTATCGGCTCATGCTCGAACGGGTTTGAACCTGGCTACGAGACAGGTTCGGCGCATTCAGATACCCGCACGGGTAAATGTCACATGCGTGACCCCGCTGGGCGAGGAGATGGCCTCGATCTCGTAGTCCTCCTCGAGGCCCTCCAGGCCATCCAAGAGGCGTACGCCTCGGCCGAGCAGGATCGGGACCAACACGAAATGCATGTGATCGACGAGCCCGGCAGCAAGGAAGTCGCGGATCATGGTGGCACCGCCGCCAAGACGAACGTCCTGGCCGCCTGCGGCCTCGCGGGCGGTCTCGAGCGCCTCGGCGGGCGAGGCGTCGATGAAGTGGTACGTCGTGCCGCCCTCCATCTCGATCGACGGGCGCGGGTGATGGGTGAGGACGAAGGTCGGTGTGTGGAACGGCGGGTTGGGACCCCACCAGCCCTTCCACTCCTGGTCCTCCTGCCATCCGGGCGGACCGAACTTGTTCGCGCCCATTATCTCGGCGCCGACCCCGACATCATGCAGCCGTACGAAGGCGTCGTCGATGCCGCCGGCGCCGCCGGGCTTGCCGGCCATCTCGTTCCACCACCGGGTGGCGAACAGCCACTCGTGCAGCCTTTCGCCGGCGTGGCCGAACGGTGTTTCGAGGCTCTGACCTTCGCCAGTGCCGAAACCGTCGAGCGAGATGGAGAAGAATTGGACGCGAGTGAGAGACATCGTTCGACTCCTTACTGTCGGTCGAGCTTCGTCGGAGCAACTCAGCCATGATGGCCGAACCTGGGTAGCGTCCTCCGTATGACCGTCACCGCCGAGGCCGCGCGCCGGTTTCTCGTCGCCCGGAGCTTCCTCGCGCCGGCGCGATCCCTGACGGGAGGACCCGACGCCGTGCTCGAGGTCTTCCACAAGCTCGGGTCGATCCAATTCGATCCGCTCGCCGTCGCCGGCCGGACGCACGACCTCGTGCTGCACGCTCGGGTCGCCGGCTACGAGCCGGGCTGGTGCGATGTGCTCTACGAGCGGCGCGAGATCTTCGAGGCGTACAACAAGGGACTCTCATTCGTGCCGGCAAGCGAGTACCCGTGGTTCCGCGGCACGCTGAGCCGGAGCTCGCCGCGGCTTCTCGCCGACAACGCCGAAGTGGCCGAACGAGTGCTCGAGCGGATTCGCGCGGAGGGCCCGATGTCGTCGCTCGACTTCGAGCGCGAGCGTGGGGCGACGACCGACTGGTTCGGGGTGCCGACGAACACCGTCCGGGCCGTGCTCGAGGCGTTCGCCGTCACGGGCGCGCTCGGCCTCGCCCGGCGCGACGGAAACCGCCGGTACTACGACCTCATCGAGCGGCTGCTTCCGGCCGACCTGCTCGAGCGCGAGCTGCCGCTGCGAGAACAGATGCGGCACAAGCTCCTGTCCAGGTACCGGGCGCACGGCCTGCTCGGAGTCTCCGGCGCAGGCGACGTATTCGGCGGCATCGGCACCGCAAAGCCGGACCCGCGGTTGCCGGACTACCCGGGCCGGAACGCGCTGCGCGAGGAGCTGGTCGAGGTCGGCGAGCTCGTCCCGGTCGAGGTCGAGGGCGTGCGCGGCAAGCGCTTCGTCCTTCGTGAGGAGGTCGCGCTGCTGGAAGCGCCGCCCGAGCCCCCGCCGTCCGTTGCGTTCCTGCCCCCGTTCGATGCGCTGGTCTGGGACCGCGCCCTCCTTGGGAGCCTGTTCGGGTTCGACTACGTGTGGGAGCTCTTCGTGCCGCCTGAGAAGCGCCGTTGGGGCTGGTACGTGCTGCCGATCATGTTCCGCGACCGGCTCGTCGGCCGGATCGAGCCGCGGATCGACCGGGACTCCGCCCGCGTGCAGGTGCTCGACGTCTGGTGGGAGAACGGCTTCACGCCGGGTCGCGCCGAGGGGTTCGTCGACGCGATGCGCGACGCGCTCCGCGCCTACCTGCGCTTCGCAACGGCGAGCCACCTCGGGTGGGCATCCCACCTCGGAACTGAGAAACGGCTCTTCCTCACTCGCCCTTGACCACCGGACGCGGCCGGTGCCGGCGCATCGTCCACACGGCCCCGAACCCGAGCACGAGCGTCGGCACGACCGTCAAGAAGCGGTAGACGAGCACGGTTGCCACGACACCCGCGTTGTGGCCTCCGAAGGCCACGAGCGCAGTCGTGAGCCCGAGCTCGACCACGCCGATCCCTCCTGGAGTAATGGGAATCGAGCCGGTCAGGCGCACGAGCGACCAGGCGGCGAACGCCTCGACGGCGGTCACGTCGGCGGCCGGGACCCCGAGGGCCCGAAGCGAGACGAGCAGCACGAGGAAGACCGTCAGGCTGCCGGCGAGCGATGCGGCCGTGAGGATGTGCCAGCGGCGCCTGAGCAGGTCGCCGACCTCGGCCTGGAAGCGCTCGAAGCTCGTTCCGCCCCACAGGACGGGGCCGCGCCGAAGCTTGCTGCGCGCCCAGTTTGCGAGACGCGCGACGGATTCGCCGACCTCGAACGCAAGCCGGTTGCTGACCAGCACGAGCACGAGCCCGGTCACGACGACGCCGAGCACGGCAACGCCGACGAACGCCGCGGTCGCCAGGAACCCGGCCTCCGCACCCGACGCCGCAAGCAGGAAGAGGGCGACGATCGGGAACAGCAGGTTCATCAGCTGGTTCCAGAGGCCCACGAGGGTGAGGGCGCGTGTGCTCTCCCACATCGAGAACCCCCAGGAGCGCAGCAGCGCGAAGGAGCCCGCCATGCCGGCGGCGAGACCGGCCGGCAGGATGATCGACAAGGCCGTCGAGGCCTGCGTCAGCTCGAACGCACGGACGAAGCGGAGCCCTGGTAGTGCCGCCTGCCACGGCGGAGGGAAGGTGGCGAGGTTGAGAAGCGTCACAGCGACGAGCGCGAGGACCCATCGCCACGACAGCTGCTCGACCACGGCCCAGACGTCCCGGTAGTCCGCGATCGTCGGCAGGAAGTACGCAAACGTCGCGACGATCACGGCGAGCCCGGCCGCGAGGAGTAGTGCCCTCCTGAGGGTCATCGCTTCACGCCCGTGTCAGCGCAAGGCTCGGTGGCTAGCCTGCGGCCGCGGCGTCGCGCCTGCGAGCCAGCTGCGACAGAGCGACCGCCAGCACAAGGGCGCCGCCGTAGAAGAGCTGCTGCACGAACGTCTGCACGCCGAGCAGCTGCAAGCCGGTGATCCCGGTGACGAGGAAGTAGACGGCGGCGATCGATCCGATCGGGTTGAACCGTCCGGGCATGATCGTCGTCGCGCCGAGGAAGGCCGCGGCGAACGCCGGCAGGAGAAAGCTGAGGCTCGAGGTCGGATCGGATGACCCGAGTGTGCCCGCGTAGAGCACCCCCGCGAAGGCACTGATCACACCCGAGACGACGAACGCGCCCCAGCGCAGTCGCACGACGCGGATGCCACTCAAGCGTGCGACGCTCCGGCCGCGGCCGACGAAGAGAAGGCGGCGGCCGACCGGCATGAACTCGAAGACGTAGAACATGATCAGGCCGACGGCGATCCCGTAGTAGAAGGCGAGCGGGATCCCGAGCAGCTGCTTGACGACGACGTAGTCGATCAGGTCGATCGAGACGCCGCTGATCGTCTGTGAGTTGCTGATCCAGAGGATGACGCCCGCGATGAAGGTCGACGTGCCGAGCGTGACGATCAGGGAGTCGATGCCGAGCAGGACGACCAGGCCGCCGTTGATCACGCCGACGAGAAGCCCCACCGCGAGCGCTGCGGCGATCGACATGCCGATCGACCAGCCGTGGTTGACGTTCAGGATGGCGAGCGTCATGCCGGCCAGGCCCATGGTGGCCGCCACCGAGAGGTCGTAGTCGCCGGCGACCAGCGGCGGCAGGAGCGCGAGCGTGAGGACCACGAGCACCGCCTGCGAGCCGAAGATCGTGGAGAAGTTCGCGGTCGTCAGAAACGTGTCGGGTCGCAGGATCCCGAAGACGACGACGACGGCACCCCAGACGGCGAGGAGGGCATAGCGCTCGACCAGGTCTGCAGCGAGCGATCGCGAGCGACTGCTCGCGACCGTGCTCATGCGACGACTCCTGCGACCTCTGCAGCCATGGCTGCGTAGCTCTGCTCGATGATCCGGTCCTTCGTCACGTCGTCGCCGACGAGCTCGCGCCAGATTCGGCCTCGCCCGAAGACGATCACGCGGTCGCAGAGCAACGAGAGCTGCTCGTAGTCGCTGCTCGCGCAAAGCACGTGCATGCCGCGCTCGTCGACGGCAGTCCGGATGAGCCCGAAGATCTGCTGCCGCGCGCCGACGTCGACGCCCTGCGTGGGCTCGTCCAGCAACAGGAGCCGCGGCTCGGTCTGGAACCACTTCGCCAGCAGCGCCTTCTGCTGGTTGCCGCCCGACAGCGCGCCGTAGGGCAACGACGGGTCGTTCGGCCGTACGTCGAAGTCCGCCATCAGCGCGCGCGTCTCCCGCCGCATGCGGCGCAGCTCGAGCGAGACGCCGTTGAAATAGCGGTCGAGCACGGCCAGTGCCAGGTTCTCGACCACGGGCAGCGAGCCGACGCTCCCGTCGGTCTTCCGGTCGGCCGGGATGAGCGCGACACCGGAGCGAGTCGCCGCGTTCGGAGTGAGGCGCGTGAGATCGAGCTCGTCACCGCGGAGCACGAGCCGGCCGCTCCTGGCCGACCGCGCGCCGTACAGCAAGTAGACGACCTCCTCGAAGCCCGAGCCGATCAGGCCCGTCAGCCCCACGATCTCTCCCTCGTGCATCTGGAACGTGACGTCGTTGACAGTCGCCCCGCTCAGGCGCTCGACCGAGACGCCGACCCGACGCTCGGTGAGGTCGGCGTGCTCCACCTCGGCGAGCTTCGCCAGCTGGCGGCCGATGATCATCTCGACGAACGTGGTCTCGCTCGTCTCGCGCGTGACGACCGAGCCGACGAGCGTTCCGTCGCGCAGGACCGTGACGCGGTCCGTGATCTCGCGCACCTCGTCGAGATCGTGCGAGACGAAGAGCACGCTCGCTCCGGCGGCCGCAGCGTCGCGCACGAGTGAGAACAGCACCTCGATCCCTTCCCGCGGCAGAAAGACCGTCGGCTCGTCGAGCACGAGCACTCCCTGGCGGGTGCCGACGGCGCGAATCTCCTCGATTGCCCGCACGATGGCGAGGAGCGCCCGCTCGACCGGCTTCAGCTCGCCGACCGTTGCAGTCGGGTCGATCCGCAGGCCGTAGCGCGCGAACGTCTCGCGCGCCCGCCTGCGCTCGCGTCGCCAGGAGATCCCGAAGCGGGAGCGTGACGACGCGAGGTCTGCGACGCGCAGGTTCTCGAGCACGCTGAGCGACTCGATCAGCCCCAGGTCCTGGTGCACGAAGCTGAGGCCGAGCTCGCGGAACTGCCCCGGCGCGAGCGGCAGCCGGACCGGCTCGCCATCGATCAGCAACTCCCCTGCATCCGGGTCGTGGAAGCCCGCGAGGACCTTGATCAGAGTCGACTTGCCCGAGCCGTTCTCCCCGAGGAGGCCGTGGACCTCCCCGGGGAGCAGGCTCAGATCGACTCCGCGGAGCGCCTGCGTCCCGCCGAAGCTCTTCGACAGGCTGCGCAGCTCGAGCCGCGGCGGTGCGACTGTCTCCACCGCTATTGCAGCCCCCACATCTTCCGGTAGCCGGCGACGTAGGTCGTGCCCCAACCGGACGTGAACTTCGGTCCGGCCTGGCCGATGTTCGTCTTGTCGAAGACGCGCACCGGGACGCGGGCGTTCTTCACGGGCTTGAGGCCACCCATGATCCGCATCGACTGGTCGGCGATCGCGAAGCCGATCCACTCGAGGTTCTCGCCGACGTTCATCGTGACGATGTCGCCCTGCTTGACCATCTTCAGGATCTCGGGCGTCCCGTTGAAGGTCGACACCTTCACGCGGCCGGTCCTGCCTGCCGCGCGGATCGCCGCCGCCGCGAACGGCACCTCGGCGCTGTCGTAGAGGGCGATCACGTAGTTGATCCCCGGGTCGGCCGTCAGCGCGGCCTGCACGTTCGGCTGGATCTTCGTCGCCACGTCGGCGATCGTCACGTCGGTGAACTTGAGCTTGCAGCCGGAGCAGTACTTGCTGAACTCCTGCCGGATGCCCGCCACCATCGGCAACGTCGACTTCACCTGGTTGATCGTCACGACGATCGCGTTCGCCTTGCCCTTCGTGTCGACGATCGCCTTGTCGGCGATCAGCTGCCCCGCGATCTTGTACGGGATGTTGACGAGCCCGCCGACGTTCGGCGCGGACGGCTGGTTGTCGTCGTAGAGATGCGCGACGATCGTCGGGATGCCCTTCGCCTTCGCCGCCCTGATCTGCGGCTGAAGCCCGGCCGGGTCGTTGCCGGCGAGCAGCACGATCGCGTGCGCTTTCTGCGCGATCGCCGCGTTCATTCCCTGCACCCACTGCGACGGCTGGCCCTGGTTCTGCCAGATCGTCACCTTCACCCCGACCGGCGCGGTGATGCGCTTGATGTGGTTCGCGATCGTCGAGACGAATGGGATCTGGCTCGACGCCGGGATGATGAAGATCGTCTTGCCGCCGGCTCTCGCTTTCGCATCGAAGGCCGGCCCCGGCGCGACGAACTTCGGCACCGCCTTGTACTTGTTCAGATTCGCCTGCGCGCCCGTCCAGGACGCGGTCGGCGCAGCCACACCGGTGGCGATCGCCACCACCGCCACCGCAATCGCGGCGGCGAGAATCAAGACCCGTTGCCTCATTCCTTGCCCTCCAGTCCGTAGTGCGTTCGAGCCGACTCCCGGCTCACGTATCCGTCGATCAGGTCTTCCTGGACCGCCTGACGGTCCCGTTCCAGCGGGTCGCCGTAGCCGCCCCCGCACGGCGACATCAGGCACAGCCGGTCACCGGCGGCCGCCTTCCGGTAGGGGAACTTCGACGGCAGCTCGACCTCGGCGTCCGTCTCCCGGTTGAGCAGAACCGCACCCGGCGTCCCTTCCGCCCCGCCGAAGAGGCCGGGCGGCGCCGTCACCGAGCCGTCGCCCTCGAGCGAGTAGCCCGCGTCGTCGAGGAACTCGATCTCCCGCGTCGACCCGAGCCCGCCCCGCCACCGGCCCGGTCCGCCCCGGTCCTCGAGCAGCTCGTACTGCGTCACGCGCAGCGGGAAATGCGACTCGATGTCCTCGATCGGGTTGTTGCGCGTGTTCGCGTACAGCGTGTCGACGGCGTCGAGCCCGTCCTTGCCGTGCCGGCCGCCGTAGCTCCCTTCCTGGATGTCCATGTACACCCAGTGCTGCCCGCCGCTGAAGCCCGAGTAGGCGACGACCTTGAGATTGCCGACGCCGGCGCCGACGCGCTCGGGCAGGACCGGCGCGAGCGCCCGCATCAGCGTGTCGGCGATGATGTTGCCGCCGCAGAACCGTGCGATCGTCGGTGCCGGGAAGGTCGGGTTGGCGATACACCCCTCCGGCGCGACGATCGAGATCGCTCGGAAGAGCCCCGAGTTCGTCGGCACCGGATCGTGTGTCCAGGCGTCCAGCAGGATCGAGCGCAGCGTGACCCAGACGGCGATGTCCACGGTGCCGACGAGGGGCATGTTGATCGGGAGGTCGACCTGCGGGGCGGTCCCGGTCAGGTCGACGGTGATCTCCGACCCTTCGACCGTGACGGCGACCTTGATCTTCAGGTTCTTGTACCCCGGGTCGGGGTGGTCGACGAAGCCGTCGAGGAATCCCTCGGCCTCGTAGGTCCCGTCCGGGAGCTGCTCGATCTCACGCCGCAGCATCCGGTCGGAGTAGTCCATCAGGTCCTCGCTCGCGTCCCTGACAGTCTCGAGCCCGTAGCGCTCGAGCAGCTCCACGAAGCGCGCGGCGCCGATCTTGCACGCCACCACTTGCGCCTCCATGTCACCGACGACGAGCTGCGGCGCACGGCAGTTGTCCCGCAGGATCTGCCAGATGAAGTCGTTCTTGCGCCCTTCCTCCTCGATCTTGATCGCGTTGAACTGGAGGCCCTCGGCAAACGCGTCCGTCGCGTCGACGATGCCGCAGCTTCCGGGCGTCAGCGCGCCGAGGTCGAGATGGTGGGCCGTCGTCGCCGAGAAGCCGACGAGCTCGTTCGCGTAGAAGACCGGCACGACGAAGCCGACGTCGGGCTGGTGCGACGCGCCGTAGTAGGAATGGTTGTGGATGACGACGTCGCCCGGCTTCCATTCCAGCCCGAGCTCGGCGAAGCGGCGGTTGATGCCGGCGATGTAGCCCGGGATCGGTCCCGACTGCAGCGGTGTCGACTGCGAGGACTCACAGAGCTGGCGCCCGTCCGCGTCGCAGAGGACGCAGCCGAAGTCCTCCGACTCGCGGATGATCGAGGAGTAGGCCATCCGGGCCAGCTTGTGGCCCATCTCGACCGCGATCGAGTCGAGCGCGCCGGCGATCACCGCGGCGGTGACCGGGTCGACGCGCGTCTGGACTGCGCTCATCGCGCACCTCCCTTCGTCAGGATCAGGTTCCCGGAGGCGTGGGCCAGCGCATGCCAGCCGGGCGGGACGACCGTCGTGGTGTCGAGGTGGAAGACGACCGCTGGACCGGCGAGCGTCTCGTCGAGCGGCAGAAGGCTGCGGTCGTAGAACCGCGTCGAGAAGGCCTGCAGGTTGCCGTCGACCCGGAAGACGCCCTCGTTCTCGCCCACGAGCGACTCCTCGAGGCTCCCACTCGCAACGGGCAGCGCTTCGAGCGCCGGCCGCCGGCCGATGGCGGTGACGCGAGCGTTGACGATCTCGATCGGATCGCCGTAGGCGCTGCCGTACTCGCGCTCGTGCAGGACGTGGAACTGCTCCAGCGCCGCCTCGGTGAACGGCCCGGCGTCGAGCGTCACCCGCAGCTCGTACCCCTGTCCGACGTAGCGGCAGTCGAGCGCCCGGACCACCTCGACGTCCGCCGCGGCGACGCCGTCGCGCTCGAGCCAGCCGCGAAGCTCGGCTTCGAGCCCGTCCAGCTCGCGGTTGAGCCGGTCGGCGTCGATACTGCCCTGGAGCTGGAAGACGGTCCGCATCTGGTCGTACTTCAGATCGCTCGTGAGCAGGCCGCCGGCGGAGGTGATGCCCGGGTGCGGCGGCACGAGCACCTCCGGGATGTCGAGGGCGTCGGCGACGTCGGCCGCGTGGAGCGGACCTGCGCCGCCAAAGGCGACGAGCGCGAACTCGCGCGGGTCGTGGCCCTTCTCGATCGTGCGCGAGCGGATCGCGCGCGCCATGTTCGAGTTGGCGATCGTGAGGATCCCCTCGGCTGCCTCGAGCAGCCCGAGGCCGAGCCGGTCGGCCAGCTTCTGGACGGCCTCCACCGCGGCGTCGCGGTCGAGCTTCATCCGGCCTCCGAGGAAGCGCTCCGGATCGAGCCGCCCGAGCACGACGTGAGCGTCCGTGATCGTCGGCTCGTCGCCGCCCTGGCCGTAGGCGGCAGGGCCGGGCGCGGCGCCGGCGCTGCGAGGGCCGACCCGGAACGCGCCACCCTCGTCGACGTAGGCGATGGAGCCGCCGCCGGCCCCGATCGTGTGGACGTCGAGCATCGGCACGAGCAGTGGATAGCCCCCGACCCACGTGTCCCGGGCGGAAGCCTCGCTGACACCGTCCTCGGTGACGATTCCGATGTCTGCGGACGTCCCGCCCATGTCGAAGGTGATCAGCCGCCGCCGGCCCGCGAGCGCGCCGGCCCACTGGCCGCCGAGGATTCCCGCCGCCGGGCCCGAGAGCAGCAGCGTCACGGGGCGCTCCGCCGCGGTGCGGATGCTGGCCACGCCGCCGCTCGACATCATCACGTGCAGCTCGCCTTCGACACCCTCCGTCGCGAGCGCACCGGCGAGCCGGTCGAGGTACGTGCCGGTCTTGGGTCCGACGAACGCGCTCATCGTGGCGGTCGTGAACCGCTCGAACTCGCGGAACTGCGGGAAGATGTCCGCGCTCGTCGTCACGAACGCATCGGGTATCTCCTCTCTGACGATCGCGGCCGCACGACGTTCGTGCTCCGGATTCAGGTACGAGAAGAGGAAGCAGACGGCCACGGCCTCGACGCCCTCTGCGCGCAGCTCTCGTGCCGCCGTGCGTACCTCGTCCTCGTCGAGCGGCGTCAGCACCTCCCCGGTCGGCGGCACGATCCTCTCGGTGACGACCTTCCGGTGGCGGCGCCGCACGAACGGCTGCGCCTGCCAGGGAATGTCCTGCATCACCGAGTAGTGGAGCGGCCGCTGGTGCCGGCCGATGTGAACGATGTCGCGGAAGCCGCGAGTCGTGATCATCCCGGCGACCGCGCCCTCGTGCTCAAGCACGGCGTTCGTCGCGACGGTCGTGCCGTGGAAGACACCCGTCACGTCGCTCGGGGTGAGGCCGGCGACCGTGCACAGCTCGGAGAGACCCGTGACCATCGCCTGCTCCGGCTGCGCCGGGGTAGAGGGAACCTTGTGGACGTGGACGCCGCCGGACTCCGTGTCGTACAGCATGAAGTCCGTGAATGTCCCACCGATGTCAACACCGACAACGCGCATGCATCACCTATCCCCGCTCAGGATCTGGCGAAGGGCGCCCGCAAGGACGCGCATTCCCAGGTCGACGTGGGCCGGGGAGCTGTACTCCTCCGGCGAGTGGCTGACCCCATCGCGGCTGGGGACGAAGATCATCCCCGCCGGCACGCGACGGCCGACGAGCATCGCATCGTGGCCGGCGCCGCTCGGCATTCGCATCGAGGTCGCTCCCTCCGCCAGCGCGGCACGTTCGACGACGTCCACCAGCTCGGGGTCGAGCTCCAGTGGCTCCAGCGCAAAGGTCTGCTCGAGCTCCGCAACCAGCCCCTCCGCCTCTGCGATCCGCGCGACGGTCACCTCCACGAGACCCTCGAGCTCCAGCAGCTCCTCGGGCGACGGCGAGCGGATGTCGATCGTGAAGTCCGCGAGCCCGGGCACGACGTTGGCCCCGCCGGGCTCGACCGAGAGCTTCCCGACGTTGACGGTCACCGCCTCGCGCGCGCGGGCGACGTCGCGCAGCTCGAGCGCGATCCGCGCGGCGCCCGAGAGCGCGTCCCGCCGCAGGCGCATGGGCGTGGTGCCCGCGTGGTTGGCCTCGCCCGTCAGGCGCACGCGATAGCCGCGCAGACCGACGATGGACGTCACGACCCCGATCTCGATTCCTTCGGACTCGAGCACAGGCCCTTGTTCGATGTGGAGCTCGAGGTAGGCGCCGACCTGCTCGATGCGGTCGGCGGCGCCGACACGGTCGAAGTCGAAGCCTGCCTCCCTCATCGCCTCGCGTAGCGCGACCCCGCCCACGTCGACACGGTCGCCGAAACCGGTGTGGTCGCCGCCGGTGAAGGCGCGGCTGCCGAAGAGCGCGGCGTTGAAGCGCGTGCCCTCCTCGTCCATGAAGGCGGCGATCCAGAGCGGCCGGGAAGGCTCGAAGCCCTCCTCCTTCAGGCGAGCGACGGCATGGATCGCAGCGACGACGCCGAGGACTCCGTCAAACCGGCCGCCCGAGGGAACCGTGTCGAGATGCGAGCCGACGAGGACGGCGGGCTCCTCCTCGCGACCTGCCTGCCAGCGGCCGATCAGGTTGCCGGCCGCGTCGATCTCGACCTCGAGCCCCAGCGCCCGCATCCGCTCGGTCGCCCATTCGTAGGCGTCGAAGAGCTCCGGCGACCAGGCGACCCGAGTGACGCCGCCGTCGGTGCGGCCGCCGATCCGGGCGAGCTCGGACAGGCTCCCGGACACAGACTGACGGTCCTCGATCACCGGTGACATGACACGGACAACACTCAAGGGGCGGCCTCGGGAAGTCAAGGCCGAAACCGGGCCGGGTCCCCGGGGCATCCAGAACCGGCATCATCCGACGGTGGGCGAGGAGGCGATCTTCTTCCAGACGCCGAGCGAGCTTCGCGCCTGGCTCGAGGAGCATCACGCAGAGGCGTCGGAGCTGTGGGTCGGGCAGTACAAGAAGGCATCCGGCCGACGGTCGTTGACCTGGTCGGAGGTGGTCGACGAGGCGCTCTGCTTCGGCTGGATCGACAGCAAGGCCCAGCGAATCGACGAGCAGCGGTACCGGCAGCGGCTCACCCCGCGCAGGCGGAACAGCAACTGGAGTGCGATCAACGTGGCGAAGGTCGCCGAACTGCGGGCGCAGGGCCGTATGACGCCGGCGGGCGAAGCTGCATTCGCCGCGCGTCGTGACGACGCGCGCAACCCCGAGAGCTAGCGCGCCTCGGCCGCTCGCATGAACTCGCTGATCGCCGCGAGATACGGCTCCGTCTCCTCCAGGACCGGCGTATGCGAGCTGTTCTCCAGCACCACCTCGCGCGCGCCGGCGATGCCGCTCACCAGCGTTGCCGAGATGGGGTCGGTGCTCATGTCGTGGCGACCGCGGATCACGAGCGTCGGAACGTCGATCTCTCCCAGGCGGTCACGAACGTCCCAGCCTTTCATGACGCCTGTGACAGTCCACTCGTTCGGCCCCTGCATCGCCCGGTAGACGGTCTTCGACTTCTCGGCGTCCATTCGCTCCAGCTCCGGCCGCGGTTGTGGGCCGCGGTAGAAGTGGCGGTCGGAGTAGGCCTGCATCGCCTGCTCGTACTCCGGGTCGTCGTACGTGCCGGCGCGTTCGTGCCGATCGAGCACTTCCACGACCTCGTCGGGGAGCGCGGCGCGGAGCTTCAGCTGCTCCACCGACCACTGCTCCACGCTGGCGAGCGAGGAGCTGACGATCAGGCCGACGATGCCCTCGGCGCCTCCGAGCACGTGCTCGAGCGCGAGCATTCCGCCCCAGGATGTGCCGAGGAGATGGATGCGGTCGAGCCCGAGCTGCGCGCGCACGGCGTCGACCTCCTCACGGAAGAGGTCGACCGACCACTCCAGATCCTCGGGCCAGTCCGAGCTCCCGCAGCCGATCTGGTCGTAGAGCACGACCGGCCGCTCGGCGGCGAGGCCTTCGAGGGGAGCGAAGTAGTGGTGTGTCGAGCCCGGCCCGCCGTGGAGAGCCAGCAGCGGCGTCGCTCCTGACCCGAGCTCACCGGCAACGCGATACCACGTGCGGTAGCCGCGAAAGGCGACGTGACCCTCGGTGACGGTCGGCTCCATGAGCGGCTAAGGGTACGGCGTCAGCCTCGGTATCGGTGCGGCTGTGTCCCCTGAATCCCCGGGCGAGCGAGGTAGAGGTCGCCGGCTCCGGCCGGCGCCGGATCGAGATCGCGCGAGGCGGTCGTGATGTACAGGTCTTCGAGCGTCGGGCCGCCGAAGGCACAACTCGTGACGAGCGGTGTCGGGATCTCGACGACACCCAGCAGCTCCCCGGCCGGCGAGTAGCGGCAGACGCGGGACCCGAGCCAGAGTGCAACCCAGATGCAGCCCTCTGCGTCGACTGCGATTCCGTCCGGATAGCCGGTGTCGGGCTCGAAGTCGATCAGTACTCGCGCGAGTCCGAGCGCACCGGTCAGGCCCTCGAACGGGTACGCCGAGAGGGTGTGCGCACTCGTATCGACGTGATACATCGTCCGCCCGTCCGGCGACCAGTCGATGCCGTTCGAGAGCGAGACACCGGCGAGGACTTCGACGATCGATCCGTCCGGGTCGAGCCGATAGAGAGATCCCGCACGAAGGATGTCCTCCTGCAGCGCCATGCTCCCGGCCCAGAATCGCCCGGCCGCGTCACAGGCGCCGTCGTTCATTCGGCAGAGGCTGTTCGAGCCGAGTGGTCTCGCCACGACGTCGACGCCGGCCTGGCCCGGCCGCCAGGTCGCGAAGCCCTCGCGCACCGCGAGCACGAGACCGCCACCGTCACGCAGGCCGACGGCGCCGACCTGTCGATCGAGCGTGATCGCAACGGTGTCGTGTCGCGCTTCGGGATCGAAGCGGTGCACCTCTCCTCGTTCGATGTCGACCCAGTACAGACAGCCCTCGCCGGCGTCCCAGACAGGCCCTTCGCCGACAACGGCAGCGCTTGCGAGCACCCGCTCCGCCGACCAGACATCCGTCACTGTGTCCCTCCGTAGCCTCGCAGGAGCTCTACAGTCTCAGGTCTTGCACGAGGAGTGGTTCAGCGGCAGCGTGGTCGCCGTCACGGGCGGCGCCCGCGGTATCGGCGCAGCGACCGTCAGTGCGTTCAGTCAGGCAGGGGCGAGTGTCGCCTCGCTCGACCTCGACGCCGAGGACACGAGCGGCGCGTCCGGCAGCATGCTCTTCCAGCAATGCGATGTCAGCTCGCCCGCCGCCGTCGCAAGAGCGTTCTCCACCGTCGAGGCAGAGCTCGGGCCGGTGGACGTGCTCGTCAACAACGCCGGCGTGAACGCTCACTTCGATCCGGTTTCGATGTCGCCGGACGAGTGGGACACGTTCTTCGCCGTCGATCTACGCTCGATGTGGCTGTGTACGCGCGCCGTGCTTCCGCGCATGCGCGAACGCAGAGCCGGATCGATCGTCAACGTGGCCTCCATCCAGGCGACGCTGACCCAGGCCGGCACATTCCCCTACGCCGCTGCGAAAGCCGGCGTCCTCGGATTGACCAGGTCGCTCGCGCTCGAGGAGGGACCGTTCGGGATCCGGGTCAACGCCGTCTCCCCCGGCTACACCCGTACCCGCCTCGTCATCGATGCACTGGAGGCGACCGGCGACAGCGACGCCGCAGAGCGCGAGATCGCGGCCAAGCATCCGCTAGGACGGATCGCGGAGCCCGGAGAAGTCGCGAGCATGATCGTCGTCCTTGCCTCACCCTCCGCGTCGTTCGTCACCGGTGCCGACATCGCCGTCGACGGCGGTCTCGGCTGTCGGTTCGCCTGACGCCACCGCAACGAAGCCCGCGCCGAGGGTCGTGGCCAGCGTTCGATGCGCTGGGCTCGTGCCGACGAGCGTCGACCGCGACCAGTCGAGCTCGTAGGCTCGCGCGAAGGCGAGGATCAGTCCGGGAAGCGGCGGCCGGCACCAGCACGCCGGCGGACCGCCGGGATGAGTGCAGACGGCGCCCTCGACAGGGCCCGTGACGTGCGCGGCGACGCGCTCGACCTCCGCGTCGAGCGCGTCCGCACTGCGGCCGGGGAGCCAGTCGAACACCAAATGCGGTGCGTCTCCGGAGGCGGCCCAGCCGTCCCGCACCGCCGACGCCGCGACGAAGACGCCCGCGCGGGTCCGGTCGTGCGGCCCGCGGGTGAACTCGAGCCGCTCGACGTCGGCGAAGCCCTCGTCCACGGAAGGCGGCTCCAGCTCGCGGGCGGCGCGCATCTGCGACGTCGGCGCGAGCACGCCCTGCTCCTGCTTCGCCAGCTTGCGCAGCTCGTCGGGGTCGGGGAGGCGGCCGACCCGATCGAGCAGGCGTGCCGTGAGGTTCACCTGCGCCTGGGCGAGCGGAGTGTCGAGCCACACGCAGCGGACCGGAGCGCCGTGGCGTGCCGCGGCGTCGAGGACGTAGCTGCGCGAGGCGCGTGTGAGATACGTGTTGTCGAGCACGACGCGCGGCTCGGGCGACGCGAGCTCCATCTCCAGCGTGTCCGCGAGCTCGCGCAGCGTCCCTCCACGCTCGTCGCGGTTGAGCCGGACGTATCCCCGAGTCACGTACTCCTCCGCGAGATGACTCTTGCCGGCGCCGGGGATTCCCATCACGACGACGACCTCCGCACCGGCGCGGCGCTGTGGACGCTCGACGCGCGGCCGCCCGAAGGCGCGCGTGAGCACGGCCGCTGCATCGGCGTCGAGCGCAAGTTCTGCAGCTCGCGCGGCGGACCGCGCCGTCTCCGGCCGGCGTGCGCCTGGGATCGGGACGACGACCGGAGAGAGATCGAGCAGCCAGGCGAGTGCGACCTCTGCGGGAGTCGAGCCACAGGCGTCGGCAACGGTCACGAGCTCCTCGACCCGGCCCACGCGCCCCGCGCGAGCCGGGCCTCCGAGCGGCGAGTGCGCCATCACTGCGATTCCTTCTTCCACACACCGCTCGACGACGCCGCCACGGAGCGCGCGGTCGTCGAACGGGCTGAGCGCGACCTGAACCGCAGCGACCGGGGCGAGCTCGAGCGCCTCGTCGAGCTGCCGGCGGTTGACGTTCGAGAAACCGATGTTGCGGACGAGCCCGTCGTCGAGGAGCCGTGCGAGCGTGCGCACCGATGTCGGCCACGGCGTACGCGGATCGGGCGCGTGCAGGAGGTAGAGGTCGATCGGCAAGCCGTCGAGCGCGGCCAGACTGGCCTCGCAGTCGGCGCGGATCGACTTCGCGCGCCCGTCCGGCACCCAGCCGCCGGCCATCCCGCCCTTGGTCACGATCCGGGCGCGCTCGTGCGCTCCGCACCCGCGTAGCGCTCGAGCGAGCAGCGACTCGTTGTCGCTGTAAGCGCGCGCCGTGTCGAAGACGGTGACTCCCGCGTCTGCGGCGGCAGCGATCGTCTCGTCGGGGTGGTCGCCCGTCTCCAGGCGCATGCAGCCGAGGCCGACCCGCAGCTCCGAGCCGTCCAGCCAGCGAAGCGCGCCCAGAGCCGGCCTCAGGCGCCGGAGCTCGCCGGCGCGATGAGCGCTTCGAGGCGCCCGAGGCTGGCGGCCGGCCACACCTTCTGCGTGTCGTAGTACGCGTTGAACGCCGGCACCGAGTCGGGGAGCACCACCCACGGCAGCTTCGATCGCGTGTAGATGTGCACGTCGGGGGCGACTGCCGCCGGATCGTCGAGCGTCCCTCCGCGAACGAATCGCACTTGCCGGCGCGTGTACTGGCTGTAGACCGCGACCTGGCAGTCGGGGCAGCGCCAGATCCTCTGCTTCTTGCCGCCGCTGCGAGGCACCGAGACCGCCTGCGGTTCGCCGGCGAGGAGCTCCACGCGGTCGGTCTCGATCAGCAGGTTGATGACGAACGCGCTTCCGGTCTGCCGCTGGCAGTTCAGGCAGTGGCAGCAATGCGTGAAGAGCGGCTCGGACGCGAGCCGGTAGCGAACCGCTCCGCAGGCGCACCCTCCCTCACGTGAGACGCTCATGATCCCCCCGGATTCTGCCTCAGAGCGTCGCCGGCTTCGTCAAGAGCCCAGGCGTCCGTGCGCGGACAGCGTGGCGAGCGCGTGCAGTGTCACGAGCCCGCGACCCTCGGCCAGCTGACCGGGCGACCACACGCCGTAGTCGAACATCCACCCACCGTCCTCCTGCTGCCCTCCCTCGAGCCTGTCGAGGTCGGCCTGGATCTGCTCGTCGGTGAAGAGCGCGAGACTGCGCGAGCCGGGTCGCGGTGAGAGCGCCAGCGGCGTCAGCCGCTCGTGCTCGGTGCCGCCGCGGACGGGAATCGACCCGTCGGCCTCGAGGTGCGAACGCAGACGCTCGATCGCCTCGTTCGCCCGCGGCTCGTCGGGAACCCGGTCGAGGAAGTCGAGCGCAGCCTTTACGCCGTACGCCTCGAGATCGTCGGGCTGCTCGAGCCTCGACCACGACCAGCCGCTCCCGCGCTCGAGCCACGGCTCGTCCGAGCCGGCCTTCCACAAGAGGCCTGCGAGAGCAAAGGTGAAGAACGAGCTCTCGGGCGAGGGCGGACCGAGGAACGGCGCGCGCGGATAGTCGGCCGACGCAAGCAGTGAGAAGGGGACTCCGCCGTCCGGCCCGGCGATCGTCGCGATCCACGCGGCCGCTTCGACGACCATCGGATCGTCCAGCTCACCAACCTCCTCGAGCACCATGAGCGCATGCAGCGTGGCCGACGGCTCGCTCGTCGGGGAGCGAATGTCGGGCTCGAGTGCATGGCCAAAGCCGCCGTCCGGGTTGCGGTACCCACGCAGCGCAGCGACGACCGGCTCGACCGGCGCGCCGTGCAAGAGGACGGCTAGCCGGTGGCGGTCGAGCAGGCGGGCGTTGGCGAGCACGGATCGCTCAGCGGCATCGACGTCGACCGGCATGCGTCACGACTCCTTTCCGAGCAGCTTGACTCGCTTTG
The DNA here is from genome assembly GCA_963749515.1 of uncultured Gaiellaceae bacterium. GTDB lineage: Bacteria > Actinomycetota > Thermoleophilia > Gaiellales > Gaiellaceae > Gaiellasilicea. The sequence goes on along the minus strand of CAVVMR010000006.1, from coordinate 499,771 downwards.
GCCGATGGCCTAGCTTCGCGGCCGAAGGCACGAGGAGGAGATACCTGATGTCTGTCCCGTTTCTGAGCCCAGGTCAAACCGACGCCGGCGTCCCCAGGATGAAGAAGCTGCTGGTCCCCCAGCTCGTCTCCCTGGGACTCACGACGATCGCGCAGAAGATCAACGTCAACTCGACCACGTACGGCCCGACAGCTGAGCACGGCGTGCGGAAGTTCCAGGAGGCGAAGCAGCTCCAGGTCGACGGTTGTGTCGGGAAGAACACATGGGGTGCGCTCGGCGTGAACGAACCGGTCGTCGGCTTGCCGCAGCCGAAGGCGGCCGAGGTCGTCCTCAACGGTCAGGTGATCATCGCCCCGGGAGCCAACTTTCCCGGCCAGCCCATCCAGGCGATGACGCTCGAGTTCATCGCGCGCATGGCGGCCACGATCGGGAAGCCGATCACGGTCACCACGGGGACGAACCACAAGAAGATGTCGGCCAGCGGCAAGGTCTCCGACCACTTCACCGGACACGCCTGCGACATCGGCATGTTCGCGAACGGTGGCACGGACGACAGCCCGGTCGGGGACCGGATCATGGAGGCAGCGTGCCTGATGGCGGGCGACTCGAAGGCGGGGGCGAGCGCGAAGGCGCGCGGTGGCGGCCTCTTCAACTTCCACATCGACAATCAGCGGGTCCAGTGCATCTGGAAGACGGACATCGGAGGCAATCACCACAACCACGTCCACGTGGGAGTTCGCCCCCTCTGAAGAACACGCGGCTCGCCTGAGGTACGCGTTATCTCGGCTGCAAACGGGAATGCAGACCGCAGGCGATGACGGTCACGCATGCGAGCTTCAGCGACGCAGTTCGAGACGTCGCATCGACGTGTTGGGCGCCCCTCCGGCGGCGGCGCATTTCCGCGTACCGAGCCGGACCCGGGCTCGACGACGCGGTCGACGTCTGTCGTCGCCTCGCCGAGCATGGTCTGGCGTCGACGATCGGCTACTTCGCACGACGGGATGAGCCGCCGCGCGCGGCAGCAGACGCGTATCTCGAAGCCTTCGACCGGCTCGCGGCCGAAGAGCTGGACTGCTACGTGTCGCTGAAGGCGTCCGCGCTCGGCTTCGACGCAGCCCTCGTCGCCGAGCTCGAGGCCGCAGCCGCACGGTCGATGCGGCGGCTCCACCTCGATGCGCTCGCGCCCGACGCGGCCGAGAAGACCTGGCGGCTGTTCGATGGTTCCGAGAACCCCGGCTTCCTCGGTATGACGCTGCCGGGCCGGTGGCGCCGGAGCGCCGCCGACGCCGAGCGCGCCAAAGAGCTCGGAGTCGCCGTTCGCGTCGTCAAGGGGCAGTGGCCGGACCGAGCAGGCGGCACGCTCGACCCGGGGCAGGGCTTCCTCGAGGTCATCGATCGATTGAGCGGCCACGGGGGCGGCGTGGCGGTGGCGACCCACGATGCCCCGCTGCTGGGCGAGGCGCTCCGCCGTTTGGCCGCGGGCGGGACGCAGTCTGAAGTCGAGCTCTTCTACGGACTGCCGTTCCGCGACGCTGCTCTCACGGCACGACGTGCGGCCGCTCCGATTCGGGTCTACGTGCCGTACGGGCACAGCGGAGCGCCGTACGGGGCCTCCGACCTCACATCGCGCCCCACCGTCGCATGGTGGCTCGCGCAGGATCTGGCGCTCGGAAAGGACAAGACCTGGCGAGAGATCAGGCGCACGTTCCCCCGCCGATGACACAGGCGGACTCGATTCCACACGTCAACGCGGTCTTCGAGCAGCCGTGGTGGCTCGATGCGGTCGCACCCGGGGGCTGGGACGAGGCCGTCGTCCGCAACGGCGATGAGGTCGTTGCACGGCTCCCGTACCCGCTTCGGCGTCGCTCAGGGCTGACCACGATCGCCCAGCCGCCGCTGACGCAGACGCTCGGACCTTGGCTTGCGCCGTCGAGCGGGAAGTACGCACGCCGCCTCGAGCTGGAGAAGAAGCTGCTGGGGCAGCTGATCGAACAGCTACCGCGATTCGACTACTTCCGCCTCAGCTTCTCCACGGCGCTCACGAACTGGCTCCCCTTCTACTGGGCCGGATTCGATGCCACCGTGCGCTACACGTACCGCATCGAGGACCTCTCCGATCTCGACCATGTGCGGAGCGAGTTCCAGGAACAGGTTCGCCGCGGAATCCGAAAGGCCGAGGGCGTCGTCGAGGTCGACGGGGACTTCCCGCTCGAAGACCTGCTCCGTCTCAACAGGCGGACCTTCGAGCGGCAAGGACTGAAGCCGCCCTACTCGGACGAGCTCGTCCGCCGGCTCGACGCAGCCTGCGCCGAGCGCGGCGCACGCCGGGTCCTCGGCGCAGTCGACGCCGAGGGCAGGACGCACGCGGCGCTGTACGTCGTCTGGGACGAGCGAACGCTCTATCCGATCATCAACGCGCGCGATCCCGAGCTCCAGGCGTTCGGCGCGAACACCCTGCTCTACTGGGAGGCGATCCGGCTCGCAGCCGAGGTCTCGCACGTCTTCGACTTCGAAGGATCGATGCTCGAGCCGATCGAGCACTTCGTGCGCCCGTTCGGCGGCAGGCAGACGCCCTACTTCTCGATTTCGCGGACGAGCATCAGGGCGAAGCCGGCGCTCCTCGTCCGCTCGGCTCGGCGAGCTCTGCGGCGGCGGAGCGGCTGACCGGAGGCCGGACGAAGCCCGCTACGAGCCCCGCGGCCCACGCCGTGTGCATGGTCGCCAGCACGACGGGAGTACGCCAGCCACCCCCTGCCCGAAGCGATGCCGCCCCCAAGGTGAGCACGTACGCAGCGAGCGCGCCGCGCGCCGGCGGCGCGGCCCGAGTCGGGGTAGCCGCAGCGAGCCCGACCGCCAGGAGTGCCGGGGGAGCGACCTGGCGCGGCCGCAGCGACGCTGGCGCAACCGACAGCGTCACCGACTTCCACCGGCCGTATCGCCAGTACTGACGCGCGATCGCGGCGAGCGACTCACGCGGCCGGTAGATCGACCAGATTGCCGGGTCGAAGACGACGCGGTGGCCCTCGCGCCGGAGCCGGTGATTGAGCTCGAAGTCCTGGTTGGCCTTGAACGCGGCCGACCAGCCACCGACGCGCCGCAGCGTCTCCGCGTGGAAGCACCCGAACGGGATCGTGTCGACCTCCAGCCTCCCGGCTCCGGGCGGCGGGCGTCGCCAGAGCCGAGGGTTCCCGACCCCAAGGGCGGAGCCGAGTGCCGCCGCAAGCGCCCGGCCCCAGGGCCCGCGGGGCTCGACGGAGACCCAGCCTCCGACATTCGTCGCCCGCTCAGCCTCGAGGGCGTCAACGCACGCCGCCACGTACCCGTCGGGCATCTGGCCGTGCGCGTCGAAGCGGACGATCACCTCCCCCCTCGCCGCAGCGAGGCCGAGGTTGAGCGCGGCGGGCGTCGACCGTGCCGGGTTCTCGAGCACGCGTGCGCCGAGTCGCCGTGCGTGACCGGCAGTGCCGTCCTCCGAGGCGCCGTCGACGACGAGCAACTCGAGACCCCCGGTCACCTGTTGGCGCAGGATCGAACGGACGCAGGCCTCGATGTGCGCCGCCTCGTTCCTGGCCGGGACCACCACCGACACCAGCGGCCGCCCCCCGGTCGTCATCGGCGCTTCCACGCGGGTAGTGGGAAGAGCGGCACCGCCGTATCGGGGCTCGACTCGAGGTACCACGTGTGACGGCGGCCGAGCCCGACGAGATGCACCCAGTTCGAGTCGGCGAAACCCTGTGAGAGCGCGAGCCCGCCCGGGCCGGCCATCGTGGTCAGCGTCACCGTCGCACCGGCGGGGACGGGGACGGGCGTGATGGGCCGAAGGAGAAAGCCTTCTCCGCTCATGCGCACCGCCCGACGCCGGGTTCCGTTCACTGCGAGGACAACCGTTGCGCTGCCGGGGTCGCTGGTGTACGCGGCTATGTGCGTGATCGTCGTTCGCGGAGCCTTCGGATAGACCATCCGCACGGAGCCGTGAACCGGATGCGAGTAGTAGTAGAACTGGCCGTCGGAAGGACCGGTTGCGAACTGCTGGACGTACGTCGGCAGGAAGGCCTTGCCGCCGTGCGGGCCGTATGGCCCGCCCGGGAGCAGCCACGTCTCGCCGCCGTCACGCGAGTACCCCACGAGCTCACGGGCGTCCAGGCCGTAGTAGCGGTCGGTCGCGGCGGAGTGCCGCTCATTGCGGCCGTTCGCGCCGAGCACACCCGCCTTCGCGTACAGGAAGTTGGCCGAGAAGAAGTCGGAGGACGGCGACGGCGCGTCGTTGCGGATCACGGTGGCGAACTCTTGCCCTGCACGCACGTAGATGCCGAGCCGCACCGCCACCGCACCGCCACTCTCGCGGCCGCGCGGCGAGAAGCGGTCCGCGGCGAGGACGGTACGCGGATTCGGTCTGCCGTCCGGCAGGACAGGATGCGTCGTCGCCCGCAGGACGCCGCCGGATCCGGCGGCATAGCCTCGGCCCTCGACCTTCACCTGGAGGTGGAGTGCCTTGAGCCGGCCGCTGCGACGGGCTACCCAGCGGAGCACCACGCGTTGCCTCTCGCTCGAGAGCGGGATGTTCGCGGCCGAGTCCCCGGCGGCGAAGAACGGCGGCAGGGGTGTCTTCCTCGGGGTTTCCGAGGTCGGGTTCGTGGTGGTGTCGAACGACCCCTCGACCACCCGGGCGCCGAGAGACAATGCGACGAGGGCGACCGCGGCCGCAGCGAGACTCCACCGTGAGCGGAGCGCACCCGCTCTAGGCATCGCTCGTCCGCGTGGGAGGTGCGCCGATCGCTGCAGGCCGGTGAAGCGCGCGCGCCAGCCCGAGGTAGTCCGCGAGCTCGGCCCGCCCCGGCACGAGCGCACGCGCCTCCGTTCCGGACACGCGCAGGAACGCGACCGCCAGGTAAGCGACGCCCACGACCGCGCCGACGGAGGTCGCGATCGCCGCATCGGTCGCTTGCAGTGACCCGGCAAGTGCGAGCATCACCGCGATGCTGACGCCGACGAGGAGACTCGAGGCGACCGTCACGGCCTCCGGCCGTCCAACCTGCACGGAGAAGAATGCGGTCAGCGTCGGGAAGGCGGAGAGCGCCACGATTGCCGGCACGAGCAGCGCGAGCAGCAGCGGCACCTCGCCGTAGCCAGGCCCCACCACCGGCGCCAGCATGAACGCCGAGGCGGGGATGACCGCCGCAGACGCCGCGACGGCGAACAGCATCGAGTGGCGCACTGCGCGCGCCGTCAGTGCTGCTGACGCGGCCGGATCGCGCCGGCCGATGTCCGCGAACGCTCCGATGTAGAGGGCGCGCGAGCCGAGACGGAGGAGCTCGGCGACGGAGACGGCAACCGAGTAGACGCCGACGGCCGCGGTGGTCGAGAGCGCCGCGAGGACGGGCAAGGCGACACGCAGGTCGAGGGCGAGAGCCGTGTTGCCGGGAAGGAATCTGCCGCCGGCGACGATCGCCTGCACGTACGGCCGCAAGCTCAGCGACGGGCGACTCGGGCGGCCGGCGATCCGCAACAGGTGTGCAAGGACGGGCGGGACGAGGACGACATACGAGATCGACCAGCAGGCCAGAACGCCCCAGATCGCGAGGTCGAGGACGAGCGCGCCCGAGACGAACAGCAGCGGGCTCACGATTCGCGCGACCCGGACTGTGTGGAAGGCGGCGACATGACCCAGCCCCTGGTAGAAGCCCTGGGCGTAGGTGAGGAAGAGCAGCGCGGGCGTAATCGCGGCAGGGAGCGCGACGACCCACCACTTGTCACCGAGCAGGATCGACGCGAGCACGCCGAGGATCGCGACGGCGAACCCGCCTGCGAGCGAGACGACCAGTGCAGTCGCAAGCAGGGCGCGCAGCTCGCGGCGGCGCTTTGCGAGGTCGAGCGCGAGAACCGACCAGACCGAGCCGAGCGGGATGACGAAGAGCGCCGCGGCGAGCGAGGCGAGCGCATACAAGCCCCGCCCCGACGGTCCGAGAAAGCGCGCCGTCACGGCGACCAGCACCACCTGGGCCAGGATCTCGATGCCCCGGAAGGCGGTCGACTGCAGGCCCTTGCCTGCGATCGAGCGTCGATGCCACGCGCGCTCCGTCATGAGCGGCCTGCACGGGCGCGGAAGAGATCCTCGTAGAGTGCGATGAGTTGTTCCGACTCCAGGTCCCAGTTGAGGCGCGTGCGGACGAGCTCGCGGCCGTTCTCGCCGAGGCGGCGCGCCAGACCCGGGTCGCGGAGGACTCGGGCGAGGGCTTCGGCATAGGCGTCGACGTCGCCGGGCGGCACCATGACACCGGGCTCCAGCCCTTCGACGAGCTCGGTGAGCGCCGAGAACTCGCTCGTGACGTACGGGACGCCCCAGGCCATGTAGTCGAACAGCCTCATCGGCAGGGCAATCCGGTAGTGCGCGTCCCCCGGGTAGGGCGCAAAAGCCGCCGCGGAACGGCTCGCGAGGTCGCGCACTTCGTCGAATGACAGGTTGCAGTGGAGCGTGACGTCTTGTTCCAGGCCCCGCGCGGCGAGTGCGTCCAGCATCCGACGCTCGTCCGCGGCCCGGAAGTTTCGCCCCGCGACCACCCAGCGACTCGACGCTCCCAGGAGCTCCCTCAGCCTCGCCGCTGTTTCTGCCAGGAGGACGATCTGCGGGCTCTTGAACGTACCTCCGACCAGCACGTCGTACTCGAACGGGCCGGTGCGGTCGTCGGCACCGACGAGTGCCCGAGGCAGGAAGTTCCTGACGAGCAGGGTACGGGCGCCGCCCGCGCGGAACTTCGTCTCCGTCGCCGGCACCGCGGTCGTCACCGCGTCGAGGCGGGCTCCAAGCCAGGGCTCGACCCGACGGACGACATGGCCGAGAAGAGGCCGGGCCGGGCGGGGAAGCCACTCCTTGAGCTCCATGTAGAGGTCGTACTGCTCGTTGCTGTCGTAGACGACGACGAGATCCCGGCGGAGGAGGCGGGCCAGGGCAGCCCACGGGAGCATGTCCAGGCAGACGACGTGGATCGCATCCGGGCGCAGGCGAAGCGCTCTCGCCATGGTGAGCGGGCCGGTGAGCATGCGGCTGAGGCGCTTCTTCCTGGCGGGGAGGTACTCGACCGGAACCACGCCGCCGCGTCCGGGCCGCACATCGGGCTGCGCGACCATGCTCACGCGGTAGCCGGCGGAAGCCAGGGAGGCGGCGAGACGGAAGTGATGGCGGGGATGGTGGGCTCCGTGGCTGCTCTGGATGAAGAGGACGCGACGACGCGCGGCCGCCGCGGGTCCCGCCTGAGCCTCGACGCGAGTCGACATGCCTACGCCAGCTCCGCCACGAGCCGCTCGTAGAGCCGCCGGCTCCGCGCGGTCATGACGGCGTCGTTATGCCAGAGCAGCACGAACGTGCCGCCGACAGCCCCGCAGGCCCGGCTCAGGCGCTGCGCGCATGCGAGCGTTTCGTCCTCGTCGAGCCCGAGGTACTGCGCAGATGTCGTGTCCATGAGCGTCAACGGCCGCTCGACGATGGCGAGCTCGTTGCGCTCGACGAGGTTGAAGACGCGGTGCGGGCGGCAGCTGCCCGACCGAAAGCCCGGCGCCTCGGCGAAGGCGACCGTGCTGTCGAACGCAAGTCCCGCGTCGCTCCACACCTGCCACGTCGCAGGGTTCCGCCAGCGCAGGAAGTGCTGCCGGCCTCCCCACGCCGGCTGTTCGATCCCGAGCTCCGCCGCCGAGTCGCGAAGGCTCGCGAACTCCGTTCGCACTCGCTCGGGGTCGTCGAAGGCGTTGTAGCTGCCGTGAAATCCGAGCTCGTGCCCGCGGGCGGCGATTCTGCGCAGGAGGCCTCGGATCCAGGGGTCGGCGAGCGAGTACCGCCCGTCCTCGGACGCGGTCCCGCCGGCGAGGAAGGTGAACGTGCTGCGCAGTCCGTGCCGCTCCGCTACCTCCATCAGGTAGTCGAACGTGTTCCCGGGGTCTGCTCCCTTGCGGGCGTAGGCCCGCAGCCGCCTGGCCGCCAGTGCGGGCGACCGGCGGCGCACGAGGTCCCCCGCGGCGTTCCGGGCGATCTCGGGGAGTCGTTTCCCTCGCGCGACGAGAGGGCGGTCGACGTCGTGTGTCAGCCAGAGCTTCGCGCGTGCCGTGGGCCGTGCCGGAAGCCGGGGCCAGACGCGGCGGAGCGCCGCGCGCAGCACCTCCGCCTGCTCGTCGGCCACCGGACGTTCGAGAAAGCCGGCGCGGTAGGCGAGCGAGGCTGCGGCCGGGAAGCGGTCGTTTCGATCGCGAGCCACACCCTGACGGGCGACCTCCTCGTACCTCGTGAGCGCGAAGAACGCCTCACCGAAGACGTCGAGGTTGAGCGTGGTGTCCCCGGACCTCGAGTCGCGGTCGAGCAGCGGTCCGGCCCGGCCGTTCGCGTAGACGACCGGTAGCCGCGGCGCGACGAGCGCCGCTTCCGGCAACTCGGCGCCGACGTCGCGATAGATCGGCATGTCCGGAACAGACGAAGGAGCCAGCCACTCTGCGCTCGGGGTCGAGAACAGGCCGTCTGCAACGGCCAGCGAGGTGTGCGAGCCCGTGTCGCCATCGACGCGGATCGAGACCCTGTTGACGTCAGTCGTTCGAACGACCGGTGAGTATCCGAGGAGATCGCCCAGCACGACCCGGGCCGCGTAGGTGCGCTCGGCGGCGTACGCCCGGGGAACCTCCACGTGCACCTGCGGAAGGCTCATCAGCTTCTGAGGCGCGTCACGGCGAGCGCCGTGCCACACGCCCACCACAGCACGCGGTTGCCGTTCAGGTCGAAGCTCGCGAACGCAACGGTCAGCGGCAGCACGATCAGGCTCACCGCGCCGATTGCCTCGCGCCGAACGCCTCTGCCCGATGCGCGCCACAGCGCAATCACGGTCCCGAGCAGAAGGCCTGCAAGCGCGGCGACGCCGAGGATCCCCAGCTCGCTTGCGACCTCGAGCACGATGTTGTGCGGCCACTCGTACCCCGTCAGGGCCGTGTAGCCGCCGGTGCCCGTTCCGAGCGGGTTCGCGGAGAAGAGGGCGACCGCTGCGTCCGCCAACTCGGCGCGATCTGCGCCGTCTGCGGCGAGGCCCGCTCCGTGGCGGAGGTCGTCGATCGTGACGAGGTAGCGGTCCTTGACCTCCGGGTCGCTCGTCACCCACGCAGCAGGCCCGAGCGCAGCCAGGATCCCGACGAGAGCGAGCGCGGCCAGCCGGTCACGGCCACCGGCGCGCACGAGACACGCGAGCGCGACGACGGACGCAAGCAGGGTGCCCAGGAGCGCACTCCTGCCGCCCGCCCCGACGAGCTTGACCAGCAGCAGCGCTGCCGGAGCGAGCCAGAGCAGCCGGACCCAGCCGGTTGAGGCAGGCCAGAGGTAGCCGACGATCGAGACCAAGCCGAGCCCGAGCAGGACCGCGACCTGGATCTGGTTGTCGGCGCCGGGCAGCACGAGGACGCTCGACGAGCGCTCCGCCGCGGCGGCGTTGTACGCAACGACGACGCTCACCGCGACGACCAGCGTGAGAGCCCGGTAGAAGCTCGCGCGCGTTCGGATGATCGCGAGCGGCGCAACGAAGGCCAGCGCCGACAACGTCTGGAACTGGATCGCCTTCTCCAGGCCGCTCTCGGGATCGGGCGAAGCGAGCACCCCGATCATCAGAAGCACTCCGAGAGCGAGGAAGAAGAGCGCCGGCCTCGGAAACGCGAACGGCTCGCTTCGCCACCGCCATAACGACACGCAGACGGCGAGCAGCAGCCCGGCGGCTGCAAGCACTGTCAGGTCGAGCTCGAATTCGCCGAGGGGGATGTTGGCGAAACGCGCTCCGGCATCGGTCGCCTTGAACGGCCCGACGACGAGGAAGAGGACGAGCAGGCTCTCGGGTAGGTGGTACGCCGTGAGCGCGAGCAGGGCCGCGAACACCGCGGCTGCAAGCAGTGCGGGGCGCGCGAAGAGGACGAGGACGGAGGCGGCACCGAGGCAATAGACGAGCCAGATGAGGCCGAACTCGGCCCTCGCACTCCGATGCTCCTCGGCAGAGGCGTACCGCACAGCCGACCCCGTCAGCGCCCGCGCACCGCGCCGAGCGGCACGTCCTGCGCCTCGCCGAAGACGCTCACGAGAATCGTCGAGTCGTCAGCAACCGACTGCAGCGTCGTCAGGGAGGCAGCGCGGGAGTGCGCCACCCAGGGCGGCACGAGCAGGACGACAGCGTCCGCGCTCTCGGCGAGTGCGAGCACCTCGGCCTGCCAGTCGGCCGCAGGGCCGACCACGAGTACGAGGTCGTGACGTGTCGCGAGCCGTCTGACGAGCCATCGATACCCGTCCGACGCGAAGGCGAGAGCGGGCTCACGAGGGGTAACCCCCCGTCGAACCACGATGAACGCGGCCGGCCCATCCCCGTTCCGTGAGCTCGGGTCGACCAGGGCCTCGGCGGGCTCGCTCTCGTCCTGGTTCCCGTTCTCGATCAGAAGGCCGAGCCCGGCCGTATCGTCGCCGTTGTTCTCCCACGCCTCGCCGTGATAGTCAGCCTCGACGACGACAGGCTGGATGCCCGTTCGTGCGACGTGGTCCGCGAGCTCGAGTGCGACGGAGCGGAGCATTTGCGGTGGGACATCCCCGACCAGCAGCACGACCCGACGGTCCTGCTGGAGGAGCCGCCAGAGCCGTCCTCCGAGGATGCGAATGCCCTCTTTGCGCCGATCCAGGAGAGGTTGCCCCGGCGTCAGGAACGGCCGGTCTCTCAGGAGGCGCGCAAACGGGAGCGGAGCGTAGACGAGGTCGGACGCCTCGAGCAGCTCGGCGAGGTCGTCGGCCCGGGTTCGCGCGCGTCGTGGGTCGCGGAGCAGCAGCGCACCGACGATGCCAAGCAGAAGCCCGATGTTCACGCCCACGATGAGATTGCGGACGGGCGTGGGGCTCACCTTCCCCTCGGGAACCGTCGGCCCGAAGGCCTCGAGTCGCAGCGGCGGAGGTGCGTCACCGGCACGCGGAGTGGGGCGAGCACCCAGTTCCGAGACGCCTCCTGCTGCCGACCGTACGACAGCTCGGACGAGGGCGGTGGCATCGAGCTGTGTCGGCCCTTCGCCGTTGACCTCGAAGAGGCTCGTGTCGCGTGGGACACGGACGGTGAGCCGCGAGCGGAGATCGTCCGGGGCGACCCCGTCGAGGCGCGCTTGCGGGCTCAGGGCGAGGTACACCGGGCGCGCTTCGACGAGCACGCGATCGCTGCGAAGCAGGCGGGCCACAGTCGGCGCCAGCCGGGGCAGCTCGTCGGCGGTGGCCGCGTCGAGCGGGCTGAGCACGATCGTCGCACGGGCGCTGTACGCCGTGTCCTGAAGTCCCGTGTAGACGAGCGCGAGACACGCCCCGAGCACTGCGAGACTGGCCGGGATCCACGCCCGTCGCGCGACGAGACGTGCGTAGTACGCGAACGTGAGCGGGAAATCCCGGTCGGCCCGGTCCTGCGTCTGGCCGCTGTTGTTCATCATTGGGCGATGCTCCGATCGGTCGAGGATCTCGCGAGACGGCGAAGCCGCCGCTTCTGGTTGGTGGCCGCAAGCCTGTGGGCGGCGCTGATCTTCATCTCCTCGTCGATCCCGTCCGGCGGATCGACTGGTGGAGTCGAGCCGAGGGGCGCGCTGCTCCATCTCGCCGAGTTCGCGATCCTGGCCTCGCTCTTGCGCGCCGCTCGGCTGCCGTGGACGACGGCCCTTGCCGCCTCCGCCCTGTACGGCGTGACGGACGAGGTGCACCAGGCACTCGTGCCGGGCAGGGACGCCTCGCCCGTCGATCTCGTCTTCGACGCCGCTGGGGCGGCGATCGGCGCCCTGCTGACCGGTCCCGGCCGCGTCCGCTGAACCAGCCCGGTCACGAAGCCTGCTCTGTGCGGGCGGCTGCCGCCGACGACGGCGGCCGGGTCGAGATCAGGGCGATGACCCTCAGCACGGACGCAGCGCAGATCGCGAGGTCGACGAGGATGTTGCGGTTGCGCAGGTACCAGAGGTCGTACGACAGCTTGTCGGCCATCGCCTCGCAGTCGGAGGCGTACCCGCCCTTGAGCTGCGCCCACCCCGTCAGGCCCGGTTTCACGAGCAGCCGCCGGTGCCAGAACGGCACGCTCTGCTCGAGCAGCTCGACGAACTCGGGCCGCTCCGGGCGGGGGCCGACCATCGACATGTCGCCACGGAGTACGTTCAGCAGCTGAGGCAGCTCGTCGAAGTGGGTGTGGCGCAGGACTCGGCCCACTTTCGTCACGCGGGGATCGCCGTCGCGCGACCAGACGGGCCGCCCCGGCATTTCCGCCGACTCGGACATCGTCCTGAACTTGACGATGGTGAAGCGCCGCCCACGCTCGCCGAGTCGGGTCTGCCGGTAGAGCACGCTTCCCGATGCTGCGAGCACGACCGCGATCAGCACCATGATCGGCAGGGCGAGCAGCAGCGCCAGCGAGGCGAAGACGAGGTCGAAGGCGCGGTTCGACCAGCGGTTGTACGCCCGGCGCCGCAGGTGGAGGATGCTCATGAACCACGAGGCGCGGAGGTTCGACACCGGAACACGGCCGAGTGCGTGCTCGAAGAAGCTCGTGAATCCGACGACCCGGAAGCTGTCCCGCGGCACGTCGAGCAGCCGGTCGAGGGCGGTCTCGCAGTCGACACCGTCACTGACGACGACGACGTCGGGCTGGAGCACGGCGATCACGGTCGAGAGGGCGTCCAGACTGCCGACGACCGGCACCTCACAGGCCACTGCCGAGTCCACCGACTGGGGCACGACGCCGAGTACGTCTACCGCGGCCGACACCTTGGACGTCTCGTGCGCCACGGCCTCGGCCTCGACGGGTGTCCCGACGACGAGGACGCGCCTTCTCGCTGCGGTCGTGCGATGGACCACGGACTCCCACGTCCCGACGAAGAGCAGAAGCGCCCCGGCCATCGCCAGCAGCCGCCCGGGCGAGAGGTCGACCAGCGGCAGCCACACCGCAGTCGCCGAGACCACGACGAGACCCACCAGCGAGCCGATTGCGGTCCGCGCCGCAGGCCCGATCGGCTCCGGGGTGGCCGAGCGGCCGAACCTGAACGAGATCAGCCACATGGCCGTCAGGAACGCGACAACCACGGCGTCGGGCGGAGCGAATGAGCGCCCGGCGACGTAGACGCCGAACACCAGTAGCCCGACGAGAAGCACACGGCCGCCCTTGGCGATCATGCGGCTCTGTCGCATTGCGGCGGGGGACATGAGCAGCGGTGGCGAGCCCTCGACCTGCGGCCTGCTTTCGACGACCGACGTCATCGGGGCTCCCCGGAGCCGCAACAGGTCGCGGCGCCGCCGTGCTTTGCGGTGAAGACGAGTCGAGCTTCGCGGCCCGACTCGAAGCGCACGACACGCACGTTCGAAGGTCCGAGCAGGACTCCGTACGTCCCGGCCAACGGACCGGCGCGCCGGCAATCGAGCATCGTCGCGCGCGGCACGCCACGGACGACGACCCGACAGCCGACGGGCGCGCCGACGACGCGGACGACGTCCCCGGTTGCCAGCAGGATCGTCGACTCGACGGCGCCAGATGCGTGTGATGGCCCACCGATCAGCGCACCCGCGACAACGCCCAGGAGAACAGCCGCGCTCACGATTCCGGCGCGACGCAGCCGCTTGACCGACGAGGTTTTGATCGTCCGGACGTGCGGTACAGTGTCCGCATGGCGGCGGGGTCCGGACAGCGGATTGTTCTCGTTGACGCCGACGGCCTGCCCACGGAGGACATCGATGCGGCCGTCGCAGGCGAGCTCACAGAGCTCGGGAGCGGTGGGCAGCCCGTTCGCCGAACGCGCTTCTCGCTCGCTCGCGAGCAGTTGCCGTGGTTGCCCTTCAGCGAGCCCGCCTTCCTGCTCTGGGTCTTGGCGGCGCTGGTCTGTGTCTGGGCTCTCGTCGGCGTCTTCCTGCGCCTGACCTGACGAGCCCCGCAGGCGCCGGGCCGCCGCGTTCGGCCAGCCCGGCACTGCAGGAAGAAGCCGACGAGTTACGCGCGCGGATTCCATCTCAGCCTTGTCGCCCAGAACCAGACAGTCAGGAACGCGAGGTACACGAACCCGAGCGCGGCACCGACCTGCGCCATGATCCGTCCGTCCCGGCTCTCCTCGGCCTGTTCCGGAAGGCTCCCGACGACCCGCGCGAACCCGTCGCGGAAGTCACCGAACGAGCCTCCGACGACCCGGCCCGCTTCGGCGATCGCACCGCCGCCCATGGCAGTCGGGCCCTTGACCGCGGCTGTGGCTGTGGTCGCATAGCGCCGAGCGGTGTCTTCGACGACACAGGGCAGCAAGCGGACGTTCGTGAACGCGAGCTGGGCGTTCACCCTGCACGCCTCCACGAACACGCCTCCCGTCCCCTGCGGCGACAGCGCGAGACCGGTCAGGCCCACCAGCACTGCCGTGACGACGAGCCGCTGGTCGGATGGGTCGATTCCGGTCGCAGCAATGGCCTCCGCCGGGCTGGGCAGGTCGCCCACCGGCCCGAGCACCTGCTCGATCGTCGTCGGCGCGTCCGCGATCGGCTCGGCGCTGCTGACGCTCACCGCGCCGGAGGTTGTCTCCGCTGCGGGCTGAGCGAGTGCGCCGACGGCGGCGTCCACCGGGTCGCCTGATCTCGCCACCGTGGCGACGGCGTCGGTTGCCTCAGGCCCCGCGGACACGATCGGTGCGTCAGCCGTCCGCACGACCGGCTCGACGGCAGCGACAATCGGCTCCGTCACCGGCGGGACTGCTTCGGTGACTGTCTCGGCCGGCGTCGTCAGCAGCTGGAGCGCTGGGCCCGCGGCGTCGGTCGTCGTCGTCAGCGTGCCGGTCACGGGTTCTGCAGTGGCCGCCACGGCTCCGGTGACCGGCTCGGTGAGCACGGCGACCGGCGCGACGACACCGCCCGCCGTTTCGAAGACCGGTTCGGTGGCGGTCGTGAGAGGCACCACCGCCGGCTGCAGGGCTTCGGTGACGCCGCCGACCGTCCCGGCCAGCGGCTCGAGCGTCGGAGCGACAGCGCTGCTCGTCGTTGAGAGGGTACCGCTGAGGGGCTCTGCTGCCCCAGCCACGACCTCGGTCACAGGCTGGGTGGCGACACCCACCGGTGCGAGCGCGCCGCCCACCGTTTCGAGGGCGGGCTGCGTGGCGGTCGTGAGTGGCTGGATCAGCGGCTCGGCGGTTCCGGTGACGTTGTCGACCGTCGTGCTGAGCGGCTCGATTGCGGGGGCGAGCCCGTCGGTCAATGGCTCGATCGCGGGAGCGAGCCCGTCGGTCAACGGCTCGACCGCGGGAGCGAGCCCACTGGTCAACGGCGCGAGCGTCTCGTCGAGGCCGGCGATGCTCCCGAGCGGCTCGATCCCGGATAGAAGCCCATCGCCGACCGTTCCCGCGGCCTCCGGGGAGTCAGCCCCGGTGACAGCGCTTGCGTCGAGTTGCTGAGCGAGGGAGTCGGTTCCGGCCGTCGCCTCCGGCGCGCCTTCGAGGACGTCGCCCGCCGCAGCGGTGACGGCCGCAGGCGCTTCCTCGACCACGTTCGCGACGGATTCGGTCGCGGCCGTCGCCTCCGGCGTGGCTTCAAGGACGTCGCCCGTCGTGGCGGTGACGGCCGCCGGTGCCTCGTCGACCACATTCGCGACGGTGTCCGCCAACGCGGAGGTCAGCGTGTCGGTCGTATCCTCTGCGACGTCGCTCGGGGCGGCGAGCGGCGCTGCGACAGCCTCGGTCAGCGGCGCCTCAGGCGCCGCGGTCGGCACGTCGGCGGGTACTGCGAGTGCCTCGTCGACAGGAGCCGCGGCAGGCGCCTCCGCGGCGGGTGGTGCCGCGGCCGGAGCCGGTGCCTCGACTGCGACTGACTCGACCGGTGCCTCGACGGCCGGCGCCTGCGCAACGGACGTCTCGGCAGTGACCTCGCTGACAGCCTCCGCGGTCGAGGCCACTGTCCCCTCTACTGACTCGGTGACGCTCTCGGCAAGGGGTGCCGTCAGCGCAGTTGCGTCTACGGGAGCCGTCGAATCGACGACCGCTGCCGTGGGTAGTTGTTCGATGCTTTCGCTCAAGATGATCCCCCCAGGGCCTGGGCTCCGTCCTCGGTGGTGGGAGCCGACTTGTCCCTTATAGGTTCCGCGGGCTCTCGGGCCGGTAACTCGGGCAATCACCCGATTTGTCCAGGGGGCGATCGCCCTAGGTAAAGATCAGCATGCGAGGTAAACTGCACGGTGAGCGATGCGGTCGCTCGAGAACACAACTGCGGCGAAGGGACGTGCTTGGGGAGTCCTGGGGTAGGGGTTGGACCAATCCTGATCGTGGACGCCGATGCGAGCGAGCGCACGCAGATCACGCGACTGTTCGAGCAGGCGGGTTTCGAAGTGGTGGCCGTCGCGACCGGCGAGGCGGCTCTCGCCGCCGTCCCTGAAATATCACCGTGCGTTGCCATCCTCGAGATTCCACTCGGGCCGCTGTCCGGCTACGAGGTGTGCCGGACACTGCGGGAGGGGCTCGGAGCGGATCTGCCTATTGTGTTCGTGACTGGGGCGCGCACCGAGTCCTACGATCGCGTCGCGGGCCTGCTTCTCGGAGCCGACGACTACATCGTGAAGCCGTGGGCGGCCGATGAGCTCCTGACCCGCGTTCGGCGTCTCGTCGGGCGCGCGAACCCAGTCGCGACGAACGCACCTGGCCGGCTGACGAAGCGAGAGAGCGAGATCCTTCAGCTGCTCGCGGACGGACTGACACAGAAGCAGATCGCCCAGCGCCTGTTCATCAGTCCCAAGACGGTCGGCACGCACATCGAGCACATCCTCTTGAAGCTGGGCGTTCGCACGAGAGCCCAGGCGGTCGCCGTCGCCTATCGCGGCGAGCTCGTCGACGACCTGAGCGCACGCGTGCCACGGCGTCGTAAGACCGACCGTGCACCGACCGGTTCTCCGCCGGCCCGCTCGGGCTAACCGACAACGCGCGGCCGAGCGGCCCGCGGTGCTCAGCTCTCGCCCTCAGCCCGGATACCAGACCACACGCGGATCGTCGTCCGGGCGCTCGTAGTCCCAGGCGGCATCCGTCATCTTCTTCAGGTCGTACTGGGGCCGCCAGCCGAGGAGAAACTTCGCCTTGGCGTTGTCGAGCCAGGTCGAGACGTACGGGGTGCGAATCTCGATCGTCGGCAGGCCGCGGGATTCCGTGAGGTAGGCGCCGAGCTCGCCGTAGTCGACGGGCTCGTCCATGCAGACGTTGAAGGTCTGCCGGCGCGCCGCAGGACAGTCGATCGCCGCGAGAATCGCGTCGACGAGATCGTCGACGTGGACGAAGTTCCGCTTCACCGGACGACCCTCCGGGTCGAGCATGATCGGAACCGTCCGGCTCTCGACATAGGCGCCGGCCTGCTCCGCACCGACGAGATCCCGCCAGCGGGGCCCTCCGAACACGTCCTCGCCGAAGGACAGCTGGTACTTGAAGTCGTCCTTCTCCATGATCCACGGCGCACGCAGGCAGCAGCCGTTGAGGTCGTACTGGATCCCGTACTGCTCGAGCATCACTTCCTCGAGTACCTTCGACAGCGCGTAGCAGCCCGGATACGCGGTGTGCTCCTGGGTCTCCGTGACGGGAATCGGGTGCGGATAGAAGAAGTGCCCCAGGGAGGCATCCCCGCCGACGAGGATGAACTGCTCGAACGTGGGACTCGCGCGGCAGGCCTCCAGCAGCCAGAACATGCCCTTCACGGCCACATCCATGATCGAGTCCGGTGACTCCTTGCTGGTCGCCAGGTGGAGGACGTGCGTTGCGCCTGCCACTGCCCGTTCCGCGGTCTCGCGCAGCTCGATCGACCCGCTCACCACCTCCAGGCGCGGACTCGGGTCGAGCTTCCTGTTGTGACAGAGGGCCCGCACGCCGAAGTCGGCGAGCCGCTCGTCCGGTGAGCTCAGCAGTCGCGTAATGAAGGCCTGTCCGACCTTCCCGGCCGCACCGGTGACCAGGATCCGTTTGACGCCGCTCAATCGCCGGGCCTAGTCCTCCCCAGCCCAGCCGGTGTCGAGGTTGAAGACCTTCACAGCGCGAACCTACCAACCGGCCGACCGCGAATAGCATTGACGACGTGACAGCTGCGGATCTCGCCGAGGCCGTTCGACGTGAAACGGCGACCGACGCGCCGGTCGAGACGCGGGCAAGGAACGCAGCCGAGCTCATCCGCGCCGGGACGGGCCGTCGCTGGGTCGGCATCTACCGCGTCACCGACGAGGTCAGGAATCTCGCCTGGAGCGGACCCGCCGCTCCCGCGTACCCGAATTTCCCGACCGACCGCGGCCTCACGGGCGCGGCGATTCTGTCCCGCAGCACCGTCCTCTCGAACGACGTCGCCAACGATCCCCGGTATCTCACGAACCAGGAGACGACCGGATCGGAGCTCATCGTCCCCGTGCTGCTCGACGGGAAGGTCGTCGGAACGCTCGACATCGAGGACGCCCGAACGGACGCCTTCGACCAGGACGACCAGGCGCTCTTCGAGCTGCTGGCCGCCGCGCTGCCCGATCTCTACCGCTGATCTCGCCTGACACGCAGGCCCGCAGGCTCGCGCCGCTCCCCTGAGAGGAGCGGCGCGATCATTGCGCGGGCTAGTGCTCGCCCGGCTCACGCCGGATGCTCGGGTCGAAGAGCATCATGTGCGGGCCGGCGGGCCCGGTCGTGGTCTTCTTCTTCACGTTGGTGAAGCTGACCCAGGCGCCGCCGCCGGACCTGAACGGGCTCAGGCGGCCGGACTGCTTGTTCACGTGGAACCCCCAGATCCCGTACTCGTTGTTCCGTGCAGGCCCGAAGTCGGGATCGTTGTCCCAGGGCGTGAGCAGCGAGTTGGTGACGTAGAGGCGCTTGTTGTCGCGGCTCAGGCGCAGCATGTTCGGGTGCGGCACCGAGACGGTGGCCTTGAGAACCGGCTTGAACGGGTCCTTGATGTCGAACTGCTGCACCGTGTTCCCGAACCAGTTGCTCACGTACAGGTACCTGCCGTCGTGAGACAGGAGTGCGTCGACCGGGAGCACGAGCCCGTTGTCCGGGCCGAGCACCTGCTGGAAGTCGTAGACGCCGTCGCGGTCGTCGTCGTCGGCCAGCCAGATCGCGTTGGTGCCCGGCGTGTTGATGAACGCCCGCCGGACGCCGGGGCGCATGACGAAGTGGACCATCAGCGCACCGCTGTGCGTGCCGAGATCGGCGGTCTGGATCACCCTCTCCCGCTTGACGTCCCAGACGGCCACCTCGCCGCCGAGGCAGGTCGGCTCGATGCCCCCGCCGCACAGCGCCGGCGGGCCGAAGGTCGTGCTGATGCCGCGGTTCGCACCGGGCAGCGACTCGAAGTCGTACATGTACTTCGGGCCCAGCTGACCCGGCGGGCGGACGTTTCCCGGCCCGAAGTGGCCGCGGAAGGCGCCCGTCTTGTCGTCGATCTCGACGATGCCGCCGGGCTGCGTGGTCTGGGTCGACGACCCGATCATGGTCACCATCGCGCGGCCGTGAGACATGGCCATGACTCCGTGCGGGACGACGTAGCCGCTCTTCGCCGCCAGCTTGTCGTTGACCGCGGTGAGGTCCAGCCGCTTGCCGTCGCCCTTGATCTTGAAGACGTGGATCCGGTTCGAGAACAGGCCGGGCACGAGCAGCCGCTTCTGATCGTGTGAGTAGCCGTAGTGGTGGAGCTCGTCGCCGACGTTCGGCATGTCGACTCGGTTGACGATCTTGCCGAAGTCGCGGCGACGTGGATCGGCGCCGACGACTGCGATGAAGTCGGGATCGGTTGCGCTCTGCGCGATCGTGCTGACGTAGAGGTACCGCTCCTGCAGGTTTTCGTACCGCTTCGTGTCCTTGCCGGAAGCTCGGTGCTCGCCGTGCCCCGGTGGCGAGCCGCCCGCGGCCGCCGTTTGCGGCCCGGGCGAGGCGGCGAAGGCCGCAGCCGAGGCCACCACAAGCGGAACGACTGCGATCCATGCGATGGTCCGGGTCCTCATGTTCCACCTCCTGGTCGTGTGACCTAGAGGCGTGAAGGGGCCCGGAACAGTTGTGCAAGGTCGCGGCACGGGCTTGCCGCGGAGGCCGTGATTTCTCCTAGAACGGCGCTGGGAGCCAGGGCGGGTGGGCGAACGCGAGCGCCGCGAGGCCCAGCAGCGCGAAGCCCACGACGGGCGTCAACGCACGTCCGTGACGGCCGGTCTTCTCGTACACCATCACCGCCGTCAGCGCCGCCATCCACCAGAGCACCGCTACGCCGGCAGCGAACATCACGAGCATCAGCGCCCAGCAGCAGCCCAGGCAGAAGAGTCCGTGCCCGAACCCGAGCCGGAACCCGGCTTCTGGCCCGCGACGGTAGTGGGCGAGCAGATAGGGGCCTGGCTGGCGGCACTTGGACAGGCACTGGTCCTTCAGCTCCGAGAACTGGAAGGCGCCCGCGAGCGCGAGCACGCTGCCCGCCACGAGCCACGGCCGCTCCGCGAGCCACGGAAACGCATCGACGGTGTGGTGCAGAGCGGAGTCGCCGAGGAGCGCAAGAGCGCCGAACGCTGTCCAGACGGCCGCGTAGCCGCCGAGGAAGGCGCCACGCGCCAGCCACGCACGTTCCTGCTTGCGGCTGACGGCGTCGAAGAGCCGGATCAGCGGCAGCGCGGAGGGCAGCATCATCGCCGCGACCATCACCTGCCAGGCGAGCAGAAAGAGGAGGGCGGCCCACGGCGAACCGCCCTCGATCAGCGCGTCGTGATGGAGCGCCTCGGCCGTGCCGCTCAGCTCCGCCGCGACGGCGAGTGCCCACGCTGCGCCGATGGCCAGGAGGACCGGACGGGGTGCGCGGACACGCGGGCGCTCGAGCGCCGGCGCGATTGCGCTCATCCAGCGTGCTCCATCTTCCACTCGGACTGGATCGCGTTGCGGCCCGCGTACTCCCACGCCATGCCGTACTGCGGCAGGTTCACCCGGTTCACGCCCGCCTTGGCGATCCACGCCGGCGATCCGGGCACCGTCGAGAAGACGGAGTTCTGCAAAGTGGTCAGGCTCCCGTCGGGGCCCCGGTACGGCTCCATCTCGGTCTCGACCAGGTCCGGGATGCGCAGGCTCCCGCTGCCGCCCTCCACCTCGTGCGTGATCGAGACGAACTCGACGCCCTTCACCTCGCCGATCAGCGCCTCCCAGAGGTCGCCGAGCGGGCCACCGAGCTTGCCCGTGAAGGCGTCGATGAGAGCCTCCCGCTGCTCCGTCGTCCCGCGCTCGTCGACCAGCGCAACGACCTGCCAGTTGCCGGCCAGGACGTTCCCCGGAATGTGGCAGATCAGAACGAGGTTGAGCCCCGAGACGTCGAGGTCACGGATCCGCCCCTTTTCGATGCCGTAGGCGACGATCGCGAAGCACTCCCCCAGGTCGGGGTCCTCGCCGATCCAGCACGGACAGTTGACGTTGCAGGAGCAGGCCTCGATCAGCGTGCCGTCGAGCGAATAGATCGTCTGCGTCCCCTCCCCAGCCTCTTGAACTGCGCTCACAGCGACTCCTCTCGTCGGTGGACCGTCAAGCAGAGGGCGTGAATCGAGGCGGAACGATCGTTCCGCGGACACCTGTCACGTCAAAGCGACCAGCTCGGTGGAGCTGCGCCCGGCGTGGCGTAGGAGCAGAACCGGCCGGTCTGGATCGAAGCCTCGAGGTGCGCCGCGAGCGCCGGGCTGTGCGTGCCCACGAGCCTGATCGCGGTTCTGATCGCCTTGGTCACGTTGATGCGCGCCCGCTCGGCGGGCGAGGCGAAGGTTCGGTCGCGGCCCCGCAGCCCGGCCGCCCGCGCGAGCTCCTGCGTCAGGAGGTCGATCTCGTCCTCCAGCCGGGTCGCGCGCTCGGTGTCGCCCCAGTCGAGCGCCTGCTCGAACTCCTCTTCGAGCCCGCCCAGCCGGCGGCCGTACTCCGCCTTCGCCTTCTCGTCGAGCAGCGGCGCGAGGTCGGACGACCAGGAGCCGACGAGGTCACCCTCGACCAGCCCCGCACGGCTCTCGGCCTGATGCCCGGCCACGGCGCTCACGAGCTCGAGCACGTGCACCTCGCGTCCGGGGCTCCTCAGCAGCGCGGCGATGTAGCGAAGGCCTTTCAGGTCGCGAAGGCGGAACGTCTCCGCCTCGTACACGATCGTCCAGAAGTCTCCCTCGCGCCGGAAGACGGCATCCTGGGCCGGCGGTCGCACCGAGGGGTGCGTGCGCAGGGCGGCCACGCGCTCCGAGAGACCGGTCATGCCCAGCTCGCCGCAGAGCTCTGCCGCCTCCTCGAGCATCGAGCTCAGGCGGCCATGGTCGGCCGGCTCGCCGCGCGCCGCCAGAGCACTCGCGTGCTCGAACAGAACGCGGGTGCGGATCGCCCGCGCCCCGAGCAGCTCGCAGCGGGCGAGCGCCGTCGCGAAATGGCGATCGGTCTCCATCCAGAGCCCGAGCAGCGCCGCGAGCTTCCCGAGCCGAAGGGCGACCGGGCCGAACGGCTGCTGGGTGTAGGAGACGGCGTTGTCGTCAGCGTGTGGGAGCAGAAGCTCGTAGAGCTGGGCAGCGCGGTCCTGATCGCCGACGACGACGCACACCTCGGCCAGCGCACACAGGTGCAGGATCCAGAGACCGTCGCGAGGAAGGTCGGCGAAGTCACGGGCAGCGTGGCGCTCGAGCTCCCGGCGTGCCATCTGCTCGTCGCCGAGCTCTGCCGCGGCCATTGCGTCCCGCCAGCGGGGAATCCACGGGAACCGCTCCGCGTGGTCCTCGATCTCCGGCCACTCCTCGGGCAGGCTGCCCTGCGCCCACCGGATCGCAAGCACCTGCGCGTAGCGGAAGACATAAGTCGCGTACTCGCTCTGGCGGACTCGGCCGAGCTCGAGCGCCTCCTCGGCCAGGCGCTCGGCGTCGGGAAACCGGCCGTCGAGCGTGGCCCGCAGGGTACGGAGGCAGACCGTATGCCAGCGGTAGAACGGCTGCTGCAGCCGGTCGGCGAGCTCCGTCATCGCCTGGCTCTCGGCGTCCATGCCGCGCCGGTCGCAGAGCTCGAGGAAGCAGTGGAACCGTGCGTTGTGGGCGAGGAACTCGATCTCCGGATTGACCGTCTCCTTCGCGACGCGGAGCATCTCCTCGGTGTGCGCAAGTCGCTCGAGCGCCATCCCCGGCGTCGTCAGCGCCCAGTGCCGCGAGTGGAGGGCGGTGACGAGCGCCTCGGAGTCGCCGAGGCGGCGTGCCATCTCGATCGCGTCCTGGCTGACGGCGACCCGGCGCTCGACCGGCTCGTGCCCGGACCACATCTCGAGGGCGAGGTGCGCCAGCAGGTGCGCACGCAGGGAGCTGTCGACGGGCGGCAGGGCGGCGAGCGCCTCCTCCAGGAGCCCGACGCCTGTACCGCCGACCTCGAAGCGAGCGTAGAGGAGGAAGCCGCCGAGAGCGGTCACGTATCCGAGCGCGGCCTGCGCGAGCAGCTCGGCGTTTCCGAGCCGCCGGCTCGCCTCGATCGCCTCCTCGAAGGTCGTCCGTGCCTCGGCGCCGTCTCCCGAGCGCCACTGCGCATCGGCGAGGCGGAGCAAGAGGACGCTGCGCTGCTCACCGGACGCATCTCCCGCGAGGGCGAGCAGCTCGAGCGCGTGCCGGCTGTGGACCGCGGCTTCCTCGTAGGCGAACACGGCGGCGGCACGATCCCCGGCCCGGACGAGGTACTCGAGAGCATGGCCGGTCTCCGCGAGGGGCGACGCGAGATAGAGGTGCCGCGCGATCTCGGAGAGATGCGGATCGAGGTCGTCGCCGTACACGCTCTCCAGCACGCTGCCCACCTCGTTGTGGAGCTCGAGCCGCCGCGCCGGCGGAAGATCGTCGTAGAGCGTCTCGCGCACCAGCTCGTGAGCGAACGAGTAGCGGCGCCGCTGCGAGGGAAGCTCGGTGATCACGCCCACCGCTGCTGCCTCGCGCAGGACGTCGAGAAGCCGGGCGGATGTCAGCCGGCTCGTTCGCTGGAGCAGGTGCAGGTCGAACTCGCGCCCGATCACGGCCGCGACCCGGAGCGCTGCGACCGCCTCGCTGGGGAGGCTTGCGACGCGGCGGCGGATCAGCGTGCGGACCTCCTCCGGAATGCGGAGGAAGGGGTCCTTGATCGTCTCGTCGAGGCTTGCGAGCGGGTCCTCGGTGGCGAGCAGGCGGACGATCTCGCCGACGAAGAAGGGGTTGCCTCCGGTGATCTCGTACAGCCGCGCGACTGCCTGCCGCGTCGGGGGAGAACCGGTGACCGTCCCGACGTAGGCCTCGACATCCGCCGACGTCAGGCCGCGAAGCGGGATCCTGCTGCCGACGCGGGCCAGCTCGGCGAACGCGTCACCGAGCTCGAACGTCCGCCGCTCGGCCTCTCGATAGGACGCCACGAGCAGGACGCTGGCTTCCGCGAGCGCGTCGCCGAGAAAGCGAAGCAGCAGCAGCGACGACTCGTCGGCGGCATGGACGTCGTCCAGCGTGATGAGGAGGGGCTGCTCGCGAGAGACGGCAGCGAGGAAGCGGCCAACCGCGTCGAACAGGCGGATGCGCTCGCCTTCGGGCACGACCGCGCTCGCCGCCCCGCGCGGCCCCGCGTGCGAGTCGGCCGTCGAGGCGAGCTGCTCGAGATCTCCTCCGAGCGAGCGGACGACCTGCATCCACGGCCAGTACGGCGGAGCGCCGCCCTCCTCCCAGCAACGGCCGGTGACGGCCCGCACGCCGTGTTGCCCGGCTACCAGGGAGAACTCGCTCATCAGCCGGGTCTTGCCGATGCCGGGCTCGCCGGTCAGGAGCACGAGCGACCCGCGGGCGGCCGTCGCCTCCTCGAGCGCAGCCGCCAGACCGGCGAGCTCCTGGTCGCGCCCGACGAACGGGCGCGTGGAGGATCGCCCCGCAACCGCGAGTGGCGCCACCTGGTCCACGGCCCCCTCGTCCATCGCGGGAAGTGTCGAACGGACGGCGCCGTCTGTCCAGCGAGAGTTGCCCCCGACGTCGGAAGCGTCGCTCAATCCGTCCCCAAGACCGGCGCGAGCATCAGAGCCCTTTCCGTGATCTGACTTGACATCGCGGAGTGGATGCGATCCAATGTTAGTCGAACGACTAAGACAAGTGTACAAGGAGGAGAGCGTGTCTGCACACAGCACCCCATCGTTCCACGCTTCACCCGAGGCAGCGGTGAAGGGACCGCCGGAGGAATTCCTGTATCTCGCCTGCCTGCACGAGGGCACGGGCGTCGACGCGCCGGATTTCCTGGCCGTCGTGGACGCCGACAGCGGGAAGATCGTGCACGAGCTGCCGATGCCGAACGTCGGCGACGAGCTCCACCACTTCGGGTGGAACCGCTGCAGCTCCGCCTGCCACGGCCCGGACCGCTCGCACCTG
Source organism: uncultured Gaiellaceae bacterium (assembly GCA_963749515.1). Classification (GTDB taxonomy): domain Bacteria; phylum Actinomycetota; class Thermoleophilia; order Gaiellales; family Gaiellaceae; genus Gaiellasilicea. Next base: position 474,428 of record CAVVMR010000006.1, on the reverse strand, counting down.
ATCGTGCCGGGTTTCCGGTCCTCGCGGATCCACATCGTCAACGTCGAGGACGACCCGCGCCGGCCGCGGATCGAGAAGGTGATCGAGCCGGAGGAACTCGTCGAGAAGACCGGCTACACGCGCCCGCACACCGTGCACTGCATGCCGGGCGACAACATCGTGATCAGCATGCTCGGCGACGCGGACGGGAACGGCGCCGGCGGCTTCGCGGTGCTCGACGCGAAGACCTTCGAGGTCAAGGGCCGCTGGGAGAACGGCGGCAAGACACCTCCTCTCAACTACGACTTCTGGTACCAGCCGCGCAAGAACGTCCTCATCTCATCCGAGTTCGGAGAGCCGAACGCGTACGAGAAGGGATTCGACCTCGACGACGTGGCGGCGGGCCGCTACGGCAGCCGGCTCCATTTCTGGAATCTCGCCGAGCGCAGCGTCGAGCAGACGGTCGACCTCGGTGAGGCAGGTCTCGTCCCGCTCGAGGTTCGCTGGCTTCACGATCCCGAAGCGGAAGAGGGCTTCGTCGGCGCCGCGCTCTCGAGCACGATGTGGCGGTTCCGCCGCGACAACGGCGCCTGGGGCGCCGATCAGGTGATCGCAGTCGAAAGCGTCGAGCTCGAAGGCTGGCCGTTCCCCGTGCCCGGGCTGATCACGGACCTCGTGCTCTCGATGGACGACCGCTTCCTCTACTTCTCGAACTGGTTGCACGGTGACCTTCGCCAGTACGACGTCTCCGACCCGGCCAACCCGAAGCTGACGGGGCAGCTCTGGCTCGGCGGCCTGCTCGGCAAGCCGAGCGACGCGGGCCGCGACCTGAACGGCGGCCCGCAGATGCTCCAGCTCTCGTTCGACGGGCGCCGGCTCTACGTCAGCAACTCGCTCTACTCGACTTGGGACAATCAGTTCTATCCTGGGCTCAAGTCGTGGCTGCTGCGTGTGAACTGCGATCCCAACGGCGGGATGTCGGTCGACCCCGACTTCTTCCTCGACCTGCACGACCGGCCGGGCGGGCCGGCGCGGGCGCACGAGGTGCGGCTCCAGGGCGGCGACTGCACGACGGAGATCTTCCCGTGATCGTCGCGCACCACATGGGGGAGCAGCTCGTCCCCACCCTGCTCGCGGGAGGTGCGAGCGCGGTGTCGATGCTGGTCCTCGCCTGGCGCGCCTGGCTCAACGGCCTCTTCGACCGGCTGTGGAGACGATGAGGGCGGCAAAGGTCTCGACCGCGCGCTCGGCCGCCGAGGAGGCTCTCCTCGACGCGGCCGAGCGCGTGCTCGTGGACGCCGGCTACGCGGCCATCACCACCCGGCGGCTGGCCGAGGAGGCGGGCGTCAACCACGGCCTCGTCCACTACTACTTCGGCTCGGTCGAGAACCTGCTCGTGCGGGTGCTCGAGCGCTTCACCGAGCGGCAGATCGCGCGGCAGCGCGAGATGTACGCCTCCGACATGCCCTTCCTCGAGAAGTGGCGGACGGCGATGCGCTACATGATGAGCGAAGATCGAGCCTACGAGAAGGTCTGGTACGAGCTCCAGGCACTCGCCTGGAACCGGCCCGAGCTGCAGGAGCGCGTCGACCGCGTGAACGCCGCGTGGCGGGCCGTTCTGGCAGAGGCCTTCGAGGGGCCACGCGAGCACTACGGGATCGCGATGCCGCTCGAAGCGCTCGTCTCGCTGGTGATCACCTTCAACGAGGGGATCATGCTCGAGCGGCTGGCGGGAATCGAGACCGGCCACCAGGAGCTACTCGACTGGATCGACGGATGGCTGTCGAGGTAACCACCGCTGCACGCGAGCAGTCGCGGGCCCGCTACCCGGACAAGTCGGGATACATCGAGCGTGAGGGCGTGCGGGTCTTCTGGGAGCGCTATGGCGAAAGCGGACCTGACGTCCTCCTGCTGCCAACCTGGTCCCTCATCCACTCGCGCCACTGGAAAATGCAGATTCCGTACCTCGCGCGCCACTGCCGCGTCGTCACGTTCGACGGCCGCGGGAACGGCCGCTCCGACAGGCCCGTGGGAGCGGAGGCGTACTCGATCCGCGAGTTCGCGCTCGACGCGCTCGCCGTGCTCGATGCCACCGCGACCGAACGCACGGTGGTGGTCGGCGTCTCGTGCGCCGCGCTCTGGGGCGTCTTGCTCGCGGCCGAGCACCCGGATCGCATTGCCGGCGCTGCGTTCATCGGGCCGGCGGTGGCGCTGGCGCCACCGCTACCGGAACGCGCGGTGTACTCCTTCGACGAACCGCTCGACACCGACGAAGGGTGGGCGAAGTACAACATCCACCACTGGCTGCGCGACTACCGCGACTTCCTCGAGTTCTTCTTGGGGAAGTGCTTCACGGAGCCGCACTCGACGAAGCAGATCGAGGACGGCGTCGCCTGGGCCCTCGAGACCACGCCCGAGGCGCTCGCCGACCACGACGCGGGGATCGGCTTGCCAACCGGCGTCGAGTTCACCGATCTCTGTGCGCGCGTCCGCTGCCCGGTGCTTGTCATGCATGGCGAAGACGACGCGATCCGGCCGCAGGCGCAGGGTGTGGCTCTCGCCGAAGCGACGCGCGGCGAATTCGTCTCGCTCGAGGGGTCGGGCCACCTGCCCCAGGCTCGAGATCCGGTCAAGGTGAATCTGCTGCTTCGGGACTTCATCGCGCCGCCGCCGCCCCCGCGCCGGTGGGTGCGGGGCAAGTCGCGGCGCAAGCGTGCCCTCTACATCTCCTCGCCGATCGGGCTCGGCCATGCACAGCGGGACGCTGCCATCGCCGACGAGCTACGCAAGCTCCATCCCGACCTGGAGATCGACTGGCTCGCCCAGAGCCCCGTCACGTCGGTGCTGGAGAAGCGGGGCGAACGAATCCATCCGGCGAGCGCCGACCTCGCGAACGAGTCCAGTCACATCGAGAGCGAGTCCGCCGAGCACGACCTGCATTGCTTCCAGGCGATCCGGCGGATGGACGAGATCCTCTTCTCGAACTTCATGGTGTTCCACGACCTCGTCCGGGAGGAGCCGTACGACCTCTGGATCGGCGACGAGGCCTGGGAGCTCGACTACTACCTGCACGAGAACCCTGAGCAGAAGCAGGCCGCCTACGTGTGGCTGACGGACTTCGTCGGGTGGCTGCCGATGGAGGACGGCGCCGACCGCGAGGCGTTCCTGACCGCGGACTACAACGCGGAGATGATCGAGCACATCGCGCGCTTCCCGCGCCTCCGCGACCGCGCGATCTACGTCGGCAACGCGGACGACATCGTCCCCGAGGCGTTCGGGCCCGGCCTGCCGCTGATCCGCGACTGGACCGAGCAGCACTACGACCTCACGGGCTACGTGACCGGATTCGATCCCTCCGACTTCTCCGACCGCGAGGCGCTCCGCGCGGAGCTCGGCTACGCCCCGGACGAGCAGGTCTGCATCGTCACGGTCGGCGGTTCCGGCGTCGGCGCGCACCTGCTGCGGCGCGTGATCGACGCGTTCCCCGAAGCGAAGGAGCGCGTGCCCGCGCTGCGCATGATCGTCGTCGCCGGGCCACGGATCGATCCGACGACCCTGCCCCAGACGGATGGGCTCGAGATCCGCCCCTACGTGCACGACCTCTACCGCCACCTCGCGGCGTGCGACCTGGCGGTCGTGCAGGGAGGGCTGACGACGTCGATGGAGCTGACGGCGAACCGGCGGCCGTTCATCTACTTCCCGCTCCGCCACCACTTCGAGCAGAACTTCCACGTCCGTCACCGGCTCGCCCGCTACGGCGCCGGGCGCTGCATGGACTTCGAGACGGCCACGCAGGAGACGATCGCGCGGGCGATCGCCGAGGAGATCGGGCGCGAGGTCGACTACCGGCCGGTCGAGACGGACGGCGCAGCAAGGGCGGCGGCGCTGATCGCAGAGCTGCTCTGACCGCAGCGCAGCGCTATGTGTCGGCGTACGGGCTGACGCTCAGATACTTGAACCCGGTGTCGACGGCGAGCGTCACGATCACGGCGTCCGGGCCGAGCCGCTCTGCGAGGCGGTGAGCGCCGACGACGTTCGCTCCCGTCGAGATGCCGGCGAAGACTCCCTCCTCGAACGACAGACGGCGTGTCATCTCGATCGCCTCCTCGTCGCCGACCGGCTCGAGGTGGTCGACCTTCTCCGGATACCAGTGCGGCATCACGAGACCGGTCCAGCCCTGGATGGCGAACGACCCGCGTTCGCCGCCGCCGATCGCCGCCGAGCTCGCCGGCTCGTGGGCCTGGATGTAGACCCCGTGTGGCTTGAGGGCGTCGGAGACGCCCATCACCGAGCTTGCGGTGCCCATCCCATGGCAGAACGCAGTCACGCGTCCCCCGGTCTGCTCCCAGATCTCGCGCCCGAGCTTGTCGCGGTGGTCGGGGATGATGTACGGGTTGTTGAACTGGTCGGTCGCGTAATGCCCTGGGCGCGCCGCGAGCTCGGCCGCCCGCGCCACCATGTTCTCGATGTCCTGCGCGGTGACGTTGGGCCGGCCTCTGACGGAGGGGATGACGTCGAGCTCGGCGCCGAGCGCCCGCATCAGCTGGAAGCGCTCCTCGGTGAAGCAGTCGGCGATCACGATCAGCGCGCGATAGCCCTTCGCGGCGCAGACGAGCGCGAGCGCGGGGCCGGTGCTCCCGCCCGTGTACTCGACGATGGTGTCGCCGGCCGAGATCAGGCCGTCACGCTCGGCGCCCTCGATCATCGCGAGCGCCATCCGGTCCTTCATCGATCCGGTGGGATTCCGGTTCTCGAGCTTCAGCCACAGCTCCGCGCCGTTCGGCGGCGCGCACCGCCGCAGCCGAACGAGCGGCGTGTCGCCGATCGCCTCGAGGATGGAGTCCACACCGCAATCATCGCCAATCGCGGTGGGGGTCCCGCCGCTGTGCGATTGTTCACGGCATGACCCAGACCGCGACCGAGGCGCTCGCGCCCGCAGTCTTCGACGAGGCGTACCGGCGCGTCGCTCCGCTCGTGCACCGGACGCCCTTGCTCCACTCGACCTCGCTCTCGAGCGAGACCGGCTACGACGTCTGGCTGAAAGCCGAGATGTTCCAGCGGACGGGCTCCTACAAGGTGCGCGGGCCGAGCAACAAGCTCCCGCAGCTGTCGCCTGAGGAACAGCGCGCAGGAGTGATCTGCTCATCGGCCGGCAACCACGCACAGGGTGTCGCCTACGCGGCTGCACGGCTCGGGATTCCGGCGATCGTCCTGATGGCCAGCAATGCGACGCCGGCGAAGATCGCGGCCACGAAGGGCTACGGCGCCGAGGTCATCCTCCACGGCACGATCTGGGACGAGGCGAACGACGAGGCGATGCGCCTCAGGGACGAGCGCGGCCTGACCTTCATCCACCCGTTCGACGACCTGCAGCTCATTGCGGGCCAGGGAACGGTCGGGCTGGAGATCCTCGAGGACGCCCCCGACGCCCACACAGTCGTCGTCCCGATCGGCGGCGGCGGGCTGATCTCGGGCATCACCGCTGCGATCAAGGGGCGGCGGCCCGACGTCCGAGTCGTGGGTGTCGAGTCGACGGGTGCACCCGCAATGACGCTGAGCGTCGAGCGCGGCGAGCTCGTCACCCTCGACGAGAATCACTGCGCGATCGACGGGCTGAAGGTGATGCGCGTCGGCGAGAAGACGTTCTCGATCGTCAGCGAGCTCGTCGACGAGCTCGTCACGATCGACGACGAGCGGATCTTCGACGCGGTGCTGTGGACGATGTCCCGCTGCAAGCTGGTGGTCGAAGGCGCGGCGGCGGCGCCGGTTGCCGCGCTGCTCGAGGGACGCGTCGAGGCAGAGCCCGGCGCCAAGGTCGTCTGCGTTCTCAGCGGCGGCAACATCGACCTCGAGCAGCTGCGCGGCCGCGTGCTGAACTAGGAGGGCTTGACGGTCCGTGCGTCGAGCCGGATCGTCCACGGGTCGATCGTGTCGATCAGGAGGTGCGTTCCGCTCCACGGATCGCGCGCGAGCGTGGCGCGTATCGCCTCCTCGGAGTCGGCCTCGACGGCGTGCGCGACGCGCTGCTCGTCGGCGAGCGGTCCACCGAGGACGATGAAGCCCGAGTCGACGAGCCCGTCCATGAACGACGCATGCTCGTCCCAGCCTGACTGCTCCTCCAGCGGCAGCGACGGATCCCACTCCGGGCCGGCGCGGAGGATCACGACGAGGAACATCGCCACGCTCGCGTTCTAGCAGAGCAGAGGTCTCTCAGGCGAGCGAGTCGAGGGCCAGCGCAACCGCCTCGTCGACGGTCAGCGCTCTGCCCTGCTCCCGCGCCTCGGCGACCGCACGGTCGTCGAGCTGCTCCCGGATCGCGGCCAGCGTCAAGTCGTTCATGCTCGCGAGCCACGGTGGGCTGGCGCCGATCGCCTCGAACACTGCATCCGCGCCGCCGAGAAGCTGCGCTGCTACCGAGGCATCCCCAACCGCAGCGAGGGCGTGTGCGGAGCGGCAGAGGTTCTCACCGGTTCCACGGAGGTCCTCCAGGCGGCGGTACATCGGGAAGTTCTCCCTCAGCAGCGAGCGCGCGTCCTCGGGCCGGCCCTCGTCGACGGCGACGATCGCCAGCCCACCGAGCAACCGTGCCTCGAGCCGCGTGTTGGCCTGCGCACGTGCCCGGCCGAGCCCCTCCTCGTAGAGCGCTCGCGCACGCGGCAGATCCCCGATTTCCTCGTACGTCCAGGCCAGGTCGCGAACGGCCTCGATCGCCGCGTGCTCCTCGCCGAGGTCACCGTAGAGCGAGATGCACTCGCCCAGGAGCTGCTGCGCACGCTCGAACTCGCGGTCTGCCGCCAGGGCATAGCTCAGCCGCCAGAGCGAGTCCGCCGTCCCCGAGGCACTTTCGAGCCGGCGGTTGAGCGCGAGGCCCTCCTCGGCCCGCTGCCTGGCGATCGCGACGTCCCCGGCAACGACCGCCAGCCTGGACGCACCGTTGAGCGCCTTGCCCCGCGCCGCCGTCGGACGCTCGTCGCCGAGCAGCAGGCTCTCGAGCCGGCGCCGCCCTTCGGCCACGTGGCCGCGGTGGTACCAGACGTCCGCGATCGCACCGGCCAGACGCAGGGCGAGCTCCAGCTCGCCCCGCTCCTGCAGCCGCTCGAGCGCCGCGCGAAGGTTGTCGTGCTCTCGCTCCAGCCGGTCGAGCCACTCCTTCGAGCCCTCGCGCACGCGCGCCTCGGCCGCCTCCGCCAGGGCGAGAAAGTGCTCCGCGTGTCGGCTGCCGAGCTCCTCGGCCCGGCCCGACTCCTCGAGCTGCCCCAGGGCGTACTCGCGAATCGTCTCCAGCATCCAGAACCGGCCGTCGGTGTGGCGGAGAAGGCTCTTGTCGACGAGGGACTGGAGCGTGTCCAGATCGGCATCGGCCACGTGCTCGGCGTCGGCGAGCGTGCAGCCGCCGGCGAATGCCGAGAGCCTCGCGAACGCCTGCTGCTCGGTGGGCGTGAGCAGCTCGTAGCTCCACTCGATCGCCGAGCCCAGCGTGCGCTGCCGTTCCGGCAAGTCCCTGGCCCCACCCGTGAGGAGCGGCAACCGCTGCGACAGGCGCTCGAGGATCTGGTCGGACGAGAGGGCCTTGACGCGCGCCGCCGCAAGCTCGAGCGCGAGCGGCAGGTCGTCGAGGCGCCGGCAGATCTCCGAGATCGTCTCGTCGCTCTCGAAGTCCGGCTTCACCGCCCTCGCCCGTGCCAGGAAGAGGCCGACGCCCTCCTCCGGCGCGAGCGGCGGCACCTCGTAGACCTGCTCCGCGTTCACCCGCAGCGGCTCCCTGCTCGTCACGAGCACGTCGAGATTGGGACACGCCGAGAGCAGCGCCGCCACGTCCGCCGCCGCCTCGACCACCTGCTCGAAGTTGTCGAAGACGATGAGCAACGACCTGTCTGCGATGTGCTCGACGAGGCCGTCCTCGGCGCCGAGCGCCTGGGCGGCGCTCTCCAGCACGAGCTGCGGGTCGCGGAGTGGCGCGAGCTGCACCCACCACACGCCGTGCGCGTACCGAGCCGCAAGCTCGCCGGCGATGTGCAGCGCCAGGCGTGTCTTGCCCGTTCCGCCCGGCCCGGTCAGTGTCAGCAGGCGCACGTCCGGACGCGCCAGCTGGCCGAGCGCGTCGGCCAGCTCCTGCCGGCGGCCCAGAAACGGCGTCGACGGCAGCGGGAGATTCGTCCGGTGGAGCGTCGCGAGCGGAGGGAAGACGTCGTCTCCGAGCTGGAAGATCCGCTCGGGCTCGGAGAGATCCTTCAGCCGGTGGTAGCCGAGGTCGAGCAGCCCCTCGGTGCCGGCGAGCTCGGCGGTGGAGGCCGAGATCAGCACCTGACCACCGTGGCCGCAGGCCGCGATCCTCGCCGCGCGGTGCACCTCCATGCCGACGTAGCCCTCCTCGGCCACCCGCGCGGCGCCGGTGTGGATCCCCATCCGCACCCTGATCGGGCCCGGTTCGAGCCCCGCCAGCATCGCGGTGGCTGCGCGCAGCGCGCCCTGGGCCGTCGGAAACGCGACGAAGAACGAGTCGCCCTGCGTGTCGACCTCGACGCCGTCGTTCGCGCCGAACGCCTCGCGCACGATGCGGCGATGCGCGACGAGCGCTTCCGCATACCGATCCTCGCCCAGCTCGTGCAGCAGCCTGGTGGAGCCCTCCACGTCGGTGAAGAGAAACGTGACGTCTCCGGTGGGTAGGTCCCGAGGCACCAGCGTCATGATGCGCGAGAGCGCGCCCGCGACGCCTTCTCAATCCCGCCGAGGACCGAGGTCAGTCCACGTCGGCGCGCTTGTAGCGCCACGTCGCGAGCAGCCAGCTCACGACGGCGATCGCAGCGAGGACGACGAACGCAGCCGCCGCGGAGCCGGCCTGGTGTGCCACGTCGACGTCGGGCGCAAGGCCGAGAATCGACGACGCCCACCCGCTGACGGTGAAGCGGGCCGCGCCGTCGACCGTGTGGGCGACGACGTTCTCCCAGAGGAGGACGAAGGCGAGTCCCCACCAGACGGCGCGGCGCAACGCGATTCCCGCGGCGGCGAACAGCCCGGCGTAGGCGACGGCGGCAAGCGAGCCGGCGAGGAAGGCCGCCGGAGCGACGTCCCCCGCGCCGGCTGCGAGAGTCGAGACCGCGAGTGGGATCGCTGTCAGCGGCACGACCACGCTCGCGGTCGCGAGCACGGCCGCGGCGGGAAGCTGCCAGCGCGCCACGGGCTTCAGCCAGAGGTACACGAGGAGCCGGTCGTCGACGAGATCTCCGATCGCCGACGTGCCGAGCCAGAGCGCGGCGAACGGGACGAGGATTCCGAGCCCGTAGGTCGCCACCACGTCCGCGGCGGCCTCGGCCGGGTTGTCGTCCCAGCGGGTGAAGAGCCCGATCAGGACGGACAGCGCGCCGAGGGCGGCGATGCCGAGCAGTCGCGTGACCGTGATCTGCATGCGCAGCAGCACCCGATAGAGCGCGAGCAGCGAGACGAGCGCGCCGGGGCGGGCCTCCGCCGCTGCGACCTCGACGACGCTCATCGCTGCACCACGTAGCGGAACACGCCTTCCAGATCCGCGTCGAGCGGGAGCACCTCGAACAGGCGTGCGTTCCGTTCGCGTGCAACCGATGCGAGCGCGTGGGACAGCGCGCGGGCGTCCGTCGTGTCCAGCTCGAGCACCTGCTCGCCGTCGAGCCGCACGCCCACGGCGGTGCCGGCTTCGAGCAGTGCAGCCGCGAGCTCGCGGGGACGGTCGGTGCGCACCCGGATCCGCATCGGCCGGTCGTCCATCAGCGCCCGCAGCTCCCGAAAGTCGCCGGTGGCGGCGAGCCGGCCCTGCGACATGACGAGAACCTGCGAGCCGAGCCGCTCCACCTCGTCGAGCACGTGGCTGGAGACGATCACACAGCGCCCCTCGCTCCCGAGCCGCCGGAAGAGCGCGACGAGGTCTGCGCGCTGGCGTGGATCGAGGCCGGTCAGCGGCTCGTCGAGGATGAGCACGGCCGGGTCGTGGACGATCGCCTGCGCCACCTTCACGCGCTGCCGCATTCCCTTCGAGTAGGTCGGGAGACGCCGCCTGTCAGCGGGGTCGAGACCGACCGCTTCGAGCGCGGAGGTCGCAGCGGCCTCGGGATCGCCGAGCCCGTGCAGCCGGGCCGAGAGCGCGACGAACTCGCATGCGCTCAACGACTCGAAGACGCTCTCCTGCTGCGGGACGAGGCCGATCAGGCGTGTCACGCCCGTATCGGTCCGCGGATCGCGGCCGATGACGCGGACGGTGCCCTTCGAAGGCTGCGCCAGCCCGCAGAGCATGCGGAACATGGTGGACTTCCCGGCGCCGTTCGGGCCGAGCAGCGCGGTCACCCCCGGACCGACGTCGAAGCTGACATCCGAGACGGCGACGAGCGGGCCGAACCACTTCGAGACTCCCTCGGCGACCACGCGCGGCTCGACGGCGCTCACCGGAATCCCTCGATCCGCCGGTACCTGAACCAGCACACGAGGAATCCCAACGCGACCCCCGCGCCCAGCCCGGCCGTGACGACCCACGTGGCTAGCGCCTCGACCGGCGCGTTGTCGTCGGGCTCGTCGCCGAAGATCCGGTACGCGAGATCGGCCGCGACGAACGGGAGGCTGAACAGGTCGAGCTCGTTCGGCGCGTCGGTGCTCTCGATCGCCGTCCGGACGACGCTGACCGGCACGGACAGCGCCAGCACGACGCCGACGGCAGCTGCGGCCCGCCGGGTCGTAAAGCTCGAGACCGCCATCGCGAGGGCTGCATAGAGCAGCGCCGTCGCGATCCCTGTCGCCAGGATCTGCAGCAGGAGCTCCGGTGTCTCGCCGGCCGAAGGACCAAGGCCGGCAAGGACGTACGCGGCGAGCATGAAGAGCAAGGGGCCGACGGTGATCAGGAGCATGACGGCGACGACGCCGATCGCCTTGGCGAGGAGATAGCGGTTGCGGTCGAGCGGCCCGGCGAGATAGAGGCCGAGCATTCCCGTTCGCCGGTCCGGGCAGAGCGCCTCGGGGGCAACGAGGGCGGCAAAGAGGGCGAGCGCGCTGCCGATGAAGAACATGTAGTCGCCGTACGTGATCAGGTCGTCGGGCTGGATCGCGTCGACGATCGACGCCACCGCCACCGAGATGAAGGCCGGAAGGAACGCGATCACGAGCGTGATCGCGGGCAGCACCTTGTGCCGGCCGCCCCGGCCCAGTCCGAGTACGCGCTTCATCGTGAACACCGCCAGCGTCAGGATCGCCCGGTCCGGACGCTCGCGAGGGCCGTCGTAGCGGCGGTAGCCGAGGTCGAAGAGCTGCGCGTCCTGCCCGGTCATGTTCCCGCCCCCAGGTAGACGTCCTCGAGCGTCCGTCCGCGCGGCCCAAGCCGCCGCAGCCCGACCTCGAGGTCGGCGACCGCGTCGCGCACGGCGTCGTACACGTCGTCGTGACCGTCGAGCAGGAGCACCCCGCCGTCCACGGTCACCGTGAGGCCACGCGCGCTCAGGATGGAGGCCAGCTCGTCGACTCGCCCGTCCACCTCGACCACGATCCCGGCCGGCCCCCGCCGAACGTCAGCGAGCGTCCCCGCGTGCACGACCTCGCCCCCTTCGACGATCACGACTCCGTCGCAGATCCGTTCCACCTCCTCGAGGTGGTGGGACGAGACGATGATGTGCATCCCGAACTCGGTGCCGATGCGGCGGATGAGATCGAGCATCTCCGTGCGCTGCATCGGGTCGAGGCCGTCGGTCGGCTCGTCGAGGAGCACGAGCTCGGGATCGTGCGCGATCGCCGAGGCGAGCTTGACGCGCTGCCGCTGTCCGGTGGACATCGTCCCGACCGGGCGGAAGCGCTCCTCGCCGAGGCCGACCAGCCAGAGCGCGTCGTTGGCGCGCTGCACGGCCGCGCGATGGGGCAGCAGGTGCATCTCGGCCAGGTGCCGGACGAGATCGGTCGCCGCCAGCTCCGCCGGGAGGTCGTGGTGCTCCGGTGCATAGCCGATGCGCGCTCTCAGCTCGAGGCCGGCCGTCGCGGGATCGTGGCCCAGCACGGTCAGCTCGCCCTCGTCACGGGCGCGAAGCCCGAGGAGGACCGAGATGAATGTTGTCTTGCCGGCACCGTTCGAGCCGAGCAGGCCGGTGATGCCGGGACCGATCTCCGCGTCGAGGCCGGCGAGGGCCATCGTCTTGCCGTAGCGCTTCACGACCCCTCGCGCCGAGACGACGCCGGAATCCGTGGCTTGCGGAAGCTCGCTCATACTCTGACGCTACGTGCAGCGCTCGCCGCGTGCATCGGGCGCGAGTTGGGACTTCATCTCCGACTTCAGGATGAGCGCGGGCGCACGAGCCCGAGATCGTAGGCGAGCACGACCGCCTGGACGCGGTCGCGGAGCTGGAGCTTGCGCAGCACCGAGGAGACGTGCGTCTTCACCGTCGCCTCCGTGACGACGAGCTTGGCCGCGATCTCGGAGTTCGACAGCGCCAGGGCGACAAGGCGCAGCACTTCGAGCTCGCGTTCGGTCAGCCCGGCGAGGTCGGGCATTGCCGGATCCGGTTCAGGGAGCTCACGGGCGAAGCGATCGAGCAACCGGCGCGTCACCGTCGGCGCCAGCAGCGCTTCCCCCTGCGCGACGATGCGGATCGCGTCCACCAGATCAGCGGGCCGGACGTCCTTGAGCAGGAACCCACTCGCCCCGGCGCGCAGCGCGGCGAACACGTACTCGTCGGCGTCGAACGTGGTCAGAACGATGATGCGAGCGGCGTTGCCGGAGGAGACGATCCGCCGCGTCGCCTCGATCCCGTCCACGCCCGGCATGCGCACGTCCATCAACACGACGTCGGGCCGGTGCAGCTCCGCCAGTGCCGCCGCCTCGGCGCCGTCCTCGGCTTCCCCCACTACCTCGAGGTCCTCCTTCGCGTCCACGATCATCCGGAAGCCGCCGCGAACGAGCGCCTGGTCGTCGGCCAGCAGGACACGAATGCTCATTCCACCGCCTCCAGCGGCAGACGCGCATGAATCCGGTAGCCGCCACGCCCGGCCGGGCCGGCCTCGAGCGTGCCGCCGAGCATCGACGCTCGTTCGCGCATGCCCGCGAGGCCGCGCCCGCTGCCGTCGCCCTGCTCGCCGGCGACGCCGCGGCCGTCGTCGAGGACATCCAGTTCCAGCAGGTCCGAGCCGAGGCGGACGGTCACGTCGGCACGCGTGGCGTCCGCATGCCGAAGGGTGTTCGTCAGCGCCTCCTGGACGATCCGGTATGCGGAGAGGTCGACGCCCGCCGGGACGGTCCGCTTCAAGCCTTCCCTGCGCACCTCCACGGCGAGACCCGCAGCGCGTAGCGGCTCGGCCAGCTCGTCCAGACGGTCGAGCCCGGGCTGCGGCTGCGTCGAATCGGCGTCCGCGCCCGGGCGGACCGCAGCGAGCAACAGTCGCAGCTCCCGCAGGGCGTCGCGCCCGGCAGTCTCGATCGACTGCAGCGCGGCGCGCGCCTGGTCGGGTTGGGTCTCGAAGACCTCGCCGGCCGCCGCGGCCTGCACGACGATCACCGAGACGCTGTGTGCGATCACGTCGTGCAGCTCGCGTGCGATGCGCGCCTGCTCCTCGCTCGCCGCCCGGCGCATCGCCTCCTCGATCGTGGCCCGCCGGTTGCGCGCTACCTCGCCGAATGCCCAGGCGGCAAGGACGACGACGATCGCAAACAACGTGTCCTCGACCGTCGCCGTGAAGAAGTTCGTCGCCGCGAGAGCCAGCACCGCGAGGAGCGCAGGCAACGACACGCGCGGCGGTCGCAGAGCCGCGAGCGAGCCGAGCGCGAACAGCGCGGCATAGGGGAAGAGGCCGTCCGCCGCGACCAGCTGAATGCCGAGCCCGCCGACGAGCGCGATCGCCAGCACCCGCTCCGGATGCACCCGCCGCCACCAGAGGGCGACGGCCTGGACGAGGGCGAGAACGAGCCCCAGCCGCTTCAGATCGCCCCCCTCCACGGTGGGATCCAGCAGGACCAGGAGGAGGACCCCGCCGACGGCGAGCGGGATCGCGATGTCGAAGAACCGCTGACGTCGGGCGCGAGAGGGGCGGCGCACGGTTGGATCGTGCCGGACACGGCCGGATGCCGCATCGGGCGCAAGATGGGGCTTCGTCTGCGACTTCAGGAGGAGCCCGGAAGATCGCTCGCTCACATTTCGGGCCTACCGGCCGAACAACCGGACGTGACCGAATCGCGGCACCCCGCCTCGCCTTCGAAGCTCTTCTCCCGGATCGCCGTGCTCGGCATGTCGCTCGCCGTCGTTGCGCTCGGAGCGCTTGCGGTGTGGGCCTCGATCGTCACCCAGAACGGGGCCGACGGGCTCTCCCAGGCGGGCGTCCAGACGTCGGGGCACCTGCGGGCCGTCCAGGCGCTGAGCCTCATCGACACCAGCACCGACGCCCTCGAGGAGCGGATCGTCCCGAGCGAGCTGGCGAAGCTACGCCGGGCGCAGGACGTGCTCGACGACGCACTCACCCGCATGGAGAACGGCGGAGTTCGCGAGGCGTCGATGATCGCCGCGCAGAGCAAGCCCATCGTCGCGCGGCTCAAGCCCACGATCGAGCGCTTTGTCGCCAGGCCTCCCGGCTTCGACAGCGACGGCACGGCCGGGGCGGAGGAGGAGATGGAGAACATCCTGAATGAGCTGCAGGTCGTTCTGAACGACCTCGACTCGGATCCCTCCGAGCTGTTGAACACCAAGCTCGCCGCCGTCACCGCGACCGAGCGCACCGTTCGAGGCACGGCGTTTGCACTCATCCCACTTGGGCTGGGAGGCGTCGCGGCATGCGCCTGGCTCCTGAGCCTCTACCGGCGTCGCGCCGAGGCCACGATGCGCGGCGCTCTCGAATCGACCTCCCGGGAAGCGCGCACCGACGAGTTGACCGGACTTCCAAACCGCCGTGCCCTGCTCGAGGAGCTCGAGAGCCGAGTCGGCGAGAACAGGACCTTTACGCTGGCGCTTGCCGATCTGAACGGCTTCAAGCGCTACAACGACACCTTCGGACACCCTGCCGGCGACGCGCTGCTGAGACGTCTCGGCCGTAAGCTTGCCGCCGCGTGCGATGGCCGCGGGATCGCGTCCCGGCTCGGCGGCGACGAGTTCTGCGTTCTCTTCGACGGGGAGCTGCCCGCCGGCGAGATACAGGCGCTCCTGGGGGACGCGCTGAGCGACGAAGGCGAGGGCTTTCACATCACCTCCGAGTCGGGCACCGTGGCGGTGCCGCAGGAGGCGACCGACCCCAGTGCGGCGCTGCGTCTCGCGGATGCGCGACTGTACGCGGCCAAGGTGGGCAGCCACTCGAGCGCCGAGGAGGCGATGTTCGGTGCCCTCATCCGGATGCTCGACGAGCGCCATCCCGGACTTGGCAGCCATCTCGAAGAAGTGGCGATCCTCTCCGTCGCGTGCGCCGAGGCGCTCGGCCTCGAGCCCGATGACATCCGGGTGATCGAGCGAGCTGCAGAGCTCCACGACATCGGGAAGGTCGGAATCCCGTCGCAGATCCTGACCAAGGAGGGGCCGCTCAGCGACGAGGAGGCGGAGTTCGTGCGCCGCCACAGCGTCATCGGCGAGCGCATCCTGGCTGGAATTCCCTCGCTGGATCCCGTCGCAGGACTGGTTCGCTCGTCGCACGAGCGATGGGACGGGAACGGCTACCCGGACTCCCTGGCCGGAGAAGAGATTCCCTTGGGTTCTCGCATCGTTCTCGTCGCCGACGCCTTCTGCGCGATGACCCAGGACCGGCCCTACGCCGCGGCGCGATCGGTCCAGAGCGCACGCCGGGAGCTCCAGGCGTGCTCGGGAACGCAGTTCGATCCCGCCGTCGTCGCAGCCTTCCTCGGAGTGCTCGACAGTCGCGGCGCCCCGGCACACCTCGCGTCTGCTTGACGCAGGTCTGCGGCCGCCGCTACCCTCGATCGCGTCAAGCGACCGTGGAAGGAGGAGCGTCCCGATGACTGTGAGTCCCGCCCCCTTCCCCGGCGTCGCCTGACCCGACTCCCGAGCAGCCTTCTTCTCTGAAGCTCTCTTCGCGCGGGCGGCGCCTCGACGCCAGCCGCTGCCAAGGAGATCGATTGCTCGAGCTCGACAGGGCCGACGAGCCCTCGCACGCACACACGACCCAGCCGATGCGACTGCACGCGATGGACGCCTGGGTTCGCGACGCGTCGGTCCTGACCGATGCGGACGCGCTGAAGGCCGTCCTCCAGACGGCCGCTGCAGCCGGCGGTGCGACTGTCGTCGGCGAGGAGTTCTACGCCTTCCCGAACGGCGCCGTGACAGGCGTGCTGCTGCTCGCGCAGTCGCACCTGACCATCCACACCTGGCCCGAGCTCGCGCTCGCCAACGTCGACCTGCTCACGTGCGGGGACATCGACGGTGATCTCGTTCTCAGGACGATCCGCGAGCGACTCGACGTCGAGCGGGCGAGCGTCCGCTGCATCCATCGAGCTCTTGACTGAGGAAGGCCGCATCGTCCGTGACGTGGCTGCCGCCGTCGGGCTCGCCGAGGGCGAGCGGGGCGTGCGGACCGTGCTGGCCACACTCGCCCGGCTGGAGCCGATCTCGACACGGCGCATCAGCCGCGCGGCGGAGCTGCCGGTCCCGATCGTGGCCGCGGTCTGCGGTGAGCTCCGCAAGCACGCCGTCGTGGCCGAGGAGCGGCCCACGCGGCTGACCGAGGCCGGACGCGAGCTCTTCGCCGGCGGCAGCCTGCAGCTCGGTCGCGCCGGGTGCCCGGGCTGCGGCGGCCGCGGAGTCGTCGTCAGCGATGATCTGTCGCGTCTCGTACGCGAGCTCTCGAGAGCCGTACGAGGTGGCCCGCCCGCCCGGCTCGAGCTCGACCAGTGTCACTGCACGGTGGACACGAAGCTCCGGCGACTGCTCGCGATCCACGAGGCGGGCGCGCTCGTCGGCCGCCGCGTGCTCCTCCTCGGCGACGACGACCTCACTGCGCTCGCACTCCAGCTGCTCGTGCGCAGCCACGGCTCGCGCGCCACGATCGTGAGCCTCGCAGTCGTCGACGTCGACCCGGCGCTGGTGTCCTTCCTCGAGCGGGAGCTCGCAGACGCTCCGTTTCCGGTCACGTGCCTGCAGCACGATCTCCGCCGGCCGCTGCCCGCGACGCTCAGGGGCGCCTTCGACACGGTGGTCACCGACCCGCCCTACACGACGGCCGCCGCACAGCTCTTTCTCTCGCGCGCCGCGGACGCGCTCGACCACGGCCGCGGCGATGTGTTCCTCTCGTTCGGGTCGAGGCGGCCCAACGCGGCCGCGCATCTGCAACGTGCGATCGCCGAGCTCGGCTTCGTGATCCACCGGCTCACCCGAGACTTCAACGAGTACGTCGGCGCCGGCGTGCTCGGCGGCACGAGCCACCTCTACCACCTCGTCGCGACGGACGCCCTGGCGCCTGCAGCGACCGGGACGTTCTCCGGCCCGCTCTACACGGCGGACGAGCGGCGCGATTCGACCGAGAGGCGGAAGACGGTCGTCGACGTGAACGCCTCGCCCGGGTTCAACACGGTCGAGGGGAAGCTCGGATGATTCGGCGAGTCGGGAAAGTGCTGCGTCTCGAGGGCAAGCCCGTCCCCCGGCCCGTACCGGCCGCTGAGGGAGTTGCCGGTGTAGAGCTGCACCCCCGGCTCGGTCGTCAGCACCTCCAGGATCCTGCCGCTCGCGGGATCGAGGAGGCCGGCGGCCTCGATCAGGTCCGTCGAGCCGGGCGCGCGGTCGAGCACGAAGTTGTGGTCGTAGCGGCTGGAGCCGATCGCGCGGGCACGCGTGAAGTCGAACGCCGTACCGGCGACGGGTGAGATCTTCCCGGTCGGGATCAGCGCCTCGTCGACAGGGGTGTAGCTGCTCGCGTGCAGGCGAAGGACATGATCGTCGATCGGCCCCGAGCCCTGGCCCGACAGGTTCCAGTACGTGTGATTCGTGAGGTTGACGACCGTCCGCTTGTCGGTCGTCGCGCGATAGCCGACCTCGAGTGCGCCGCGATTCGTCAGCGTGTAGGTGACGGCGACGGCGAGCGTGCCCGGAAACCCCTCCTCACCGTCCGGGCTCGTGCAGCGAAGCTCGACACCGACGCTGTCGCCGGTCGCCGGCACGACCGTCGCCGCCCAGACCTTGTGGTCGAGACCGTCGAAACCTCCGTGGAGCGAGTCCGGCGGGCTGTTGCGACCGACCTCGTACGTCTGTCCATCGAGGGCGAACGTCCCCTTGGCGATGCGGTTCGCATAGCGGCCGACGATCGATCCGAAATACGGGCCACCGCCTGAACGCGGGCTGTTCTTCGCGACGAAGTCGGCGAGGGTGGGAAAGCCGAGCACCACGTTTGCGGAGCGACCGTTGCGGTCGGGCGCGAACAACTCGGTGATGGTGGCGCCGTAGGTCATGACGCGCACGACCACTCCTGCATCGTTTCGCAGGGTGTAGAGGTCGACCGCCTGGCCGTTGGCGGTGCCGAATGCCGCCCGAGTTATCGCCGCACTCATTCGCCCGCGACAATACGCACGCCGCTCCTCGGAGACCGGGTCGTACCTTTTTCCTGCTGAACCACACCGAGCACGAGCGCGCGATCGAGCTTCCGCCGACCGCCGAGCTCGTGCTCGGTGAGAACCCGCTGCCGCCACTCGGAGTGGCGATCGTCAGGGAGCCGTAGGCCCGGTTACCGGAGCCCGTCCAGCCGCTCGCGATACTCCTCGCCCGTGATCTCGCCGCGGGCGTAGCGCTCCGCCAGGATGTCCCGCGCACGGTCGCCGCCGCTCTGCGCGGGAGGCCCGCCCCAGCGCCGGCCCCTGAGGAGCCAAACGACCGTCACGATCACCACGAGCCAGAGCAGTGGCCAGAGCGGCCACCAGTGGTGATCCCAGTCGTCCCGGCTCGCGAGCAGTGTCGTCAGGGTGAAGTCCATCGATTCATCTCCTCTCTTTGTCTCGCAGCCAAGGTACGAGCGCGGCCGCGCACGGACGACACCCCGCGGGCGGAATCTCCCGGCCACTCGTGGACGACTTCGGCGTCCTCCCGTGGGGTGAGCGGGATCCTCCCCAGGAGAGACTCGCGGCCCGGTACGGGCCGTTACCCTCGAAGCGTGGAACGGAAGGAGTTTCTCGCCGACGCCGGCATCGCTGCAGGCGTGTTCGCTCTCTCGCTCCTGCTGCTGGCCGCCGGCGCCCGCGATGCGGACACGGACGCTCGCGGCGTCGACGCCGCCGGGATCGCGCTGGCTGCTCTGGGCGCGTTCCCGTTGCTCGCGCGCCGCAGGGCACCGCTCGCGGTCTTCGCGGTCACGGCGGCGGCGAGCATCGCCCTGACCGGGCTCGACTACCCGCCCGGGCCGCCGCTCGGGCCGACTGTCGCTCTCTTCTTTCTCGGGCTCGACCCGACCGCCGCTCGCGCTCGTCCTCAGCTGACCCTCGCCGTCGTGGCCGGCTTCTTCGCTCTTCACGTCGCCACTGCCGGCCTTGCCGACGACGAGTTTCCGGTCGTCCCCCTCCTTGCCGGCACGCTCGTCTGGGGCGGCGCCTGGGTCCTCGGCGACCGGTTCCGCCAGCGCCGCGCACGCCTGGCCGACCTCCTGGAGCGCGCGCTGCGGGCCGAGCGGGAGACCGAGCGCGAGCGGCGCCTTGCGACTGCCGAGGAGCGCACCCGCATCGCGCGCGACCTCCACGACTCCGCCGGCCACGCGATCAACGTGATCCTCGTCCAGGCCGGGGCAGCCCGCCTGCTGCAGGAGCAGGATCCGAAGGGAGCTCGGGCCGCGCTCGAGACGATCGAGGACGTCGCACGCGAAACGCTGTCCGAGATCGACCAGCTCGTCCGCGTTCTGCGCGAGAACGGATCCGCGAACGGGAGCGAGGTCGAGCCGCCGCCGGGGCTCGCGGCGCTCGAGACGCTCGCCGAACGCCACCGCACGTCCGGGCTCGCCGTCGACGTTCGTTTCGACGGCGGTCGCCGGCACCTCGCACCGGCTGTCGACCGGGCCGCGTACCGGATCCTGCAGGAGGCGCTGACGAACGCCGCCCGGCACGGCGGCGGCAGCGCAGAGGTCGAGGTCGCCTTCGGCCGGCACGCCCTGGAGCTGACGGTCACGAACCCGAGCCGCCGCAGCACGATGCAGGCGGACGGCCACGGACTCGTCGGAATGCGCGAGCGGACTGAGTTGCTCGGCGGCAGTCTCGAGCTGACCTCGGCCAACGGTCTCTTCCGCATCCATGCGCGGCTGCCGTACGACGGCGGCGACAGGGGGCGATCGTGACACCGGTGCGGGTTCTGCTGGTCGACGACGACGACCTGATGCGCGCCGGGCTCACCGCCGTCCTCTCGAGCGACAAGAGGATCGACGTCGTCGGCGAGGCGTCCGACGGGCGCGCGGCGGTCGAGCGCGCGATCGAGCTCCGGCCGGACGTCGTCCTGATGGACGTGCGGATGCCCGGCCTCGACGGGATCGCCGCCACCCGTGAGCTTCTCGCCGTCTCGCCCGACGTCAGGGTCGTCGTCCTCACGACCTTCGAGCAGGACGACTACATCTTCGGCGCGCTCAGCGCCGGCGCGTCGGGCTTCCTGCTCAAGCGCACGAGGCCGGAGGAGCTGATCGCCGCCATCCATACGGTCGCAGCGGGGGACTCGCTCCTCTCACCCTCGGTCACGCGCACGGTGATTCAGCGGCTGGCGGGGCAGCCCGCACCGGATGCCGCCGCGGAGTCACGGCTGGACGAGCTGACCGCACGCGAGCGCGACGTGCTCGAGCTGATCGCGCGGGGGCTCTCGAACGGGGAGATCGCCGCGACGCTCGTGATCGAGGAGTCGACCGTCAAGACCCACGTCCGGCACATCCTCAGGAAGCTCAGGCTCCGCGACCGCGTGCAGGCGGTGATCCTCGCCTACGAGAGCGGCCTGATCCGGCCCTAGGAGGCTCGTCTTCACGAAGCCGCCGGTGAACCGTTGCGGTCCGATGCGAGGCGTTAAGATCGCGGCCTGTGGATCTGTACGACTGGCTGCTCTTTCTGCACGTGCTCAGCGCCTTCCTCGCGATCGGCGCGTTGACCGCGCTCTGGGCGCTGGTGCTGAGCTCGGCCGTGCCGCCTGACTCTGCGATGCGCTTCGGGCGCACGGCCGGCATCGTCGTCGGCGTCGGGATGATGGGCGCGATCGTCTTCGGCATCTGGCTCGCGATCGACGTCGACGGCTACGAGCTCTGGGATCCCTGGATCCTGCTCTCGATCGTGATCTGGGCAATCTCCGGCTGGGCCGGCGGAAAGGCCGGAAAGGCGTTCGAAGCGGATCCGGTGGGCGGGCGACAGGCGGGCATCCGCTACCAGGGGATCAACAGCGTGGGGCTCTTCGTGATCTTGATCCTGATGATCTGGAAGCCTGGAGCATGAGCGTGCTCGCCGCGATCCGCCCGGACGACGTGAACTTCCCGCTCTTCCTGCACGTCTTCGGAGCGATGCTGCTGGTCGGGACACTCCTCGCCGTCGGGCTCGCAACCGTGCTCGCCTGGAAGCGGCCGGACGACGCGGCGGGGCTGACGCGGTTCAGCCTGCGCACGCTGTTGATGGGAGTCCTGCCCGCCTACGTCCTGATGCGGATCGGCGCCCAGTGGACGGAAGCTGCGGCGGACTACCCGGACGACTTCGAGCCGGCCTGGATCGGGGTCGGCTACATCACCGCCGACATCGGCGCTCTCCTCGTCCTCGTCTCGATCGTCCTCTCGGTGCTCGGGCTGCGGAAGCTGCGGAGCGGGTCCGGCCTCGGGTTCGGCCGCGCGGTCGGGATCATCAGCATCCTGCTGCTCGCCGCCTACATCGTCGCCATCTGGGCGATGACCGCGAAGCCCACCTAACCTCCACTTCCGTCGCTCTCTTCTACTCGCCGCTCCGAAGGTCGCCGAGCCGCTCCGCCCGGTAGGCGATCTGCTCGAACCTCACGGCGCAGCCGTCGCCCGTGGGCGATTGCGCGGCGAACCCGATCGACGGGTCGCCGGTGGCCTCCAGCGCGAAGTGGCGGATGAGGTTCCAGTTGCTGCCGTCGAGCGAGGCGTGGAAGGCGAACGCCGAGCCGAGCCGGGCGATCCGAAGCCAGACCGACGTGCCGTCCACCACGAATGAGTTGCAGTCGTCCGACACATCCCTCGTCACGACCGAGACGACCATCGGCTCGCGCTGCGGCGAGAACTCGAAGCAGAGCTTCCCCCACAGGCGGTCGCTCGCGTGCACGACGAGCACGCCCGCGTCGTAGGTCCCGGCGAACTCGACCGTGACCCGCGCGCTCAGGAGAAAGTCACCGCTCGCACCGCCGAGCAGCGCCGGCGCGTTCAGCTTGGGCTCCGTCGAACGTTGCGGATCGACGAACCAGTCGGTCTGCGGGCCGGCGGCGACGAGCAGCGAGCCTTCGTCCGGAACGCTCCAGCTCTCCGGCGCTCGCAGCCATCGCAGCGGCATCGGCAGGGCGGCGATCCTGACGGGCTCCTCTCCGGTCACCAGCCGGACGCTACCGGGTGCGGGACGGATGGACGAGCGGCACGAGCGGGCGCCAGCCGGAATCCAGCACGGCGAGAAGGGACGGCGGCGTGATCGCGAGCGCACGGCCCGACGCACGCCGCGGCCTGCTCCCGGCGTACCCGGACGGCGTCCACCGCCAGAGGTCGGCTCCGAGCACGAGCCACGGCTCGTCGTCCTCCAGCACGAAGGCGCCGTCCGGGAGCTCACCCTCCGGCAGACGGTGGAAGCGCCTTTCGTTCGTCGCCGGCTCGAGCCGCTCGGCATGCAGCTGGACATCCATTGCGTCGGCTCCGACCTGGCCTGGATGCAGGTCGCGCCAGATCGCGACCAGACGGTCGTAGTCCTCGCGCCGGCACTCCGCACACGGGCGATGGCCGGCCGCGAGCGCGGTCACCTCGTCGAGGAAGAAGAGCTCCGTGTAGCGACCGGGCTGCAGCAGCGGGCATCTGCGCCGGCCCCGGAACTCGAGCCTGCACGCGATCCAGCGCTTGACCCCGAAGCGGCGGCGAACACGGCCCTCGGCATCGTGGAGACAGCCGCGATTGCCGTACACGAGCCCGCGAGCAGGGTCCGCGACCAGATCGCCGAGAGGCGTGACCCGATTCTGGAGCGCCACCGCCGGCTCAGACCTCACCCTCGTACGAGTCCCGCAGATAGGCCTCCCGAGCGGCCGGTCCCCGCTCGGAGCGGAGGAAGCGGGTCCACGCCTGCTGCTCGTGCCACACCGCACCGAGCTCCCACACGCAGAACGTCGGCCGGTGCGTCCCCTCGAGCACCCAGGGCCGGAAGGAGACCTCGCCCTCGCCGTTCTTCGCCCAGACCGTCGACCAGACCTCGTTGTCGTTGACCCAGGTGGCCACGATGAGAAAGTAGAAGCTCTCGCCGCAGCGGTGCAGGATGACGAAGCCGAGGTCGCCCTCGAGGTCGAGCAATCCCGACTCTGAGGCTGCGCGCAGGTTGCCGCGCGCCAGCACCTGGAGGTCGCACGGAACCGGCCGGTCGGCCGGTGCGATGTCGTACCACTTCAGCTGCAAGCCGCCGACCGTCATCGCCGGTGCCGGCCGGATCAGCTTCGACGTGTGCTCGTAGTCGGCCCGGACCGCACTCGGGGCGGCACTCAGGACGGCGCTCACGTCGCTCCTCCCGCGGGCGTGAAGTCCATCACCCAGTTCGTCTCCCAGGTCTCGCCGCCGTCGTCCGAGAACGCCTGCTCCCAGCGCGGCGTCGACGTCGTCACGCCGGACCAGATGAACCGGACGCGGATCGGCCGTTCCTCGAAGGTGTCGTCGCCGTGAAAGACCCCGGTGTCACCCGAGAACGATCCGAAGAGCGGCGGGTCGAGGACGCCCGGCCGGCGGCTGTCGGCCCAGTAGATCGACCACTGCCGGGAGTCCGGGTCGAAGAACCGGAAGGCCATCCCCACGAAGCCGCCGTCGTGGTCGGTGCGAAACTCGTCCTCGTTTCCGCAACCCCCGAGGATGTGCCGGGCGACGCTCGTCGCCTCGAACTCCTCCCACTCGTCCGAGCCGGCCAGCCGCTTGTGGAGCCTCCGGTTCTGGACCTTCCATTCGCCCGGCAAGAAGTCGAAGTCACTCGCCTCGCTCATCCGTTCCCTCCATCTCGTGGGTACCGTGCGAGGCTATCCGGTAATTAGGGCGATTCTTGCCCTCTATCCCTGCTTTACTCCGGGCCATGGCTTCGCCCACCTCCCGACTGCTCGAGCTCCTGGAGCTGCTGCAGGCGCGTCCGCTCACCACCGGGCGCGAGATCGCGGACCGGCTGGGGATCGACCGGCGCACGGCGCGGCGCTATATCGACGTGCTGCAGGAGCTCGGGATTCCGATCGAGGGCCAGCGCGGCGTCGGCGGCGGCTACCGGATCAGGCCGGGGTACCGTCTGCCGCCGCTGATGCTCGAGGACGAGGAAGCCGTCGCAGTCGTCCTCGGGCTCCTCGCGACGCGGGGGTCCCGGCCGGACGGCTCACCCGACGCGGTCGACGGAGCGCTCGCCAAGATCAACCGCGTCCTGCCCGCCACGCTCCGCCGCCAGGTCGAGGCTCTCGAGGAGACGCTCAGCTTCACCAGGACGACCGGCGCCGCCCCGGCCGACGCCGCCGCCGTGCTCCTGCTCGCCGATGCGATCCGCCGCCGCCGCAGGCTCACCATCGCCTACCGCACGTTCTCCGGGGAAGAGTCCGAGCGAGAGCTGAGCCCGCACGGGCTCGTCGTCCACTCTGGTCGCTGGTACCTCGCCGCCTACGATCACACCCGCGACGACCTGCGCACCTTTCGCGTCGACCGGATCTGGCGGACGGCGCTCGCCGAGGCGGGTTGCAACCCGCCGCCGGAGGGATTCGACGCCGTCGCCTACGTGTCCCGTTCCCTTGCCAGCGTGCCCTGGACCTGGGAGGTCGAGGCTCTGCTCGATCTGCCGATCGATGCCGCGGCGCGACGCATCCCCGCGACGCTCGCGGAGCTCGTCGACGACCCCGCCGGAACGGTCCTGCGCATGCGAGTCGACTCCCTCGACTGGATGGCGACCGTCCTCGCCGGCCTCGGCTGCACCTTTACGATCCGACGGCCCGACGAGCTGCGGACGAGCGTCCGTGTCCTCGCGGAGCGGCTCCTCGCTCAGACTTGAAGAACCCAGGAGCTCCAGTCGGCTCTCGGTCTGTCCAGGTGCGGGCAGGATCCGTCGGAGTGGCGGAGGTGCGTCGCGCGGGAGTCGGCCGGGGGATGTGGGGAGGCCGACTCCCGCGCTCCGGCTCTCGAGCCGCCACGAGGCCGGATCATCACGCCACACAGAGATCGGCCCGAGGACCGGGTGGCGTTGAGCACTGTCGGACCGCTTCCCCGGCGATCGTCTCGCCGTCGGCGTCCTTGGTCAGGTAGCCCGACGCACCGGCGTCGCGGGCGCGCTCCATGTCCTCCACCGCAGGAGGGGACAAGAGCATTTCCACCCGGACGCCGGGGAGAAGGGTTGTGAGCGGCCGGAGGCCCACCGCAAGGGCAATAGCCTGGGCTCCCGACAAGACCCGCCTGGCCACGTCGTCGTGTGCGAGCAGCGTCTCCAGGATCTCCGCGCCGAGCGGATCGCCATCGGCGAGGAGGACTCGTACAGCTTGGGTTCGATTGGGATCTCGAGTGGTCTGTGACACGTGCGGCACCTTTCGTGTCTTCTGGCGGGCTGCAAGGAAGTCCGGCGAGCGGCGAAAAACTTGCAGCGTTCGCATCAAATCCCCCATTCGGGGGAGTGCGCGGCAACTGGCTCCGGAGTCACGATTTCCCTGAGGTACCAGGGCAAAGCCGCCACATCGACGCGCAAAGGGAGAAGGCTTGGCAGCAATCACGTCGGCCGGTCGCGCGACCGCGTTCGAGCCGCTCGAACCGGCCGTCGACTCGAGCGCCGCGGCGGCTCTGTACGAGCGCCACTCGAGCCAGGTGTTCGGCTACTGCCTCTCGCGCCTGGGCCGGCGCGAGGACGCCGAGGACGCCGTCCAGACGACCTTCATGCACGCCGTGCGCGGCCTGCACCGAGGCATCGTGCCCACCACCGAGGTGGCCTGGCTGCTCGGGATCGCCCGCAATGTCTGCCTCGCCCGTTGGGAGACCGTCGGCCGTCGCAGCCGCCTCGAATCGCCGTGCGATCCGCACGAGCTCGACCGCGCAGGCGCCGAGCCGGAGGAGAGTGTCTTCGACCTGATCGGGGTCGAGAACGCACTTCGCAAGCTCCCCGACCAGCAGCGCCGCGCCGTCCTGCTGCGCGACTGGCGCGGACTCTCCTACGAGGAGATCGCCGTCCAGCTCGGCATCAGCCACGCCTCTGTCGAGACCCTCATCTTTCGCGGCCGCCGCACACTTGCCGAGCTCTTGCGCGAGGAGCCGCAGACGGTTCGGAGCCGGCTTCAGTCGCTTGGGAGCCTTGGCTCGTTCCTCTCGGCCATCAAGACAGCCCTCACCGGCGGCGCCGCGGCGACCAAGATCGCAATGGCCGCCATGGCCGCAGTCGCACTGTCGGGTGCAGGTGCGGTCGGCGGCACAACCCTCGTCAAGGACGACCCCGCCCCGGTCCAGGCGCCGGCGCCGAGGCCCGTCAGTGTCGTCCCTTCGGTCACGCCGCAATCGCCGGCGTCGGTCGAAAGCGGTGCGACGCGAGCGCCGGCGGCACAGAACAAGCCGACGAATCCCGCCGCTTCGCCCGCCGTCGGTTCCGCCCCGGCGGCCGCTCCGGCGACGCCGACGCTGAGCGTCCCTGCGGCCGCGGCTCCCGCTGCGGAGAACACGACCAGGGCGCCGTCCTCCGCCGAGGCTCAGGCCACTCCGCAGGCGTCAGCACTGCCGCCCGCGCCGGTCGTCGTCGTGCCCCCGGCCGAGGCGCTCGTGCCCAAGCTGACCGGAGTGGTCGAGACGACCGTCAACACGCTGCTGACGAGCCTGCCTGTCCAACTGCCGCCGGTGGCCCTGCCGCCGCTCGAGCTGCCGCCGGTCGTGCTGCCGCCGGTCGAAGTGCCGCCGGTGCAGGTGCAGGTGCCGATCGTGCCGGCGATCCTGCCGCAGGTTCCCGTGACCGTGACCTTGCCTCCCATCCAGCTCACGCCTCCCATCCAGATCACGCCGCCCAAGCTCCTGCCGTAGCAGGGTACGCTCGCGGGCGTGAATCGCTGCGCCTGGGTTCCGCTCTCGGATCCGCTGTACGTCGCCTACCACGACGAGGAATGGGGCGTGCCGGAGCGCGACGAGCGCACGCTCTTCGAACTGCTCAACCTCGAGGGCGCCCAGGCCGGGCTCTCGTGGTCGACGATCCTGCACAAGCGAGAGGGCTACCGGACTGCGTTCGCCGGCTGGGATCTCGAGGCGATCGCCCGGTTCGGTGAGCGCGACGTCGAACGCCTCGTCGGCGACGCGGGCATCGTCCGCCACCGCGGCAAGATCGAGGCGGTGATCGGGAACGCTCGGGTGGCGCTCGCGCTCGACCCCCCACTCTCGGAGCTCCTCTGGTCGTTCGTGGACGGAGAGCCGCGCGTGAATGAATGGCGAACGATTGACGCAATCCCGGCCGAGACTGCGGAATCGAAGGCGATGGCCAAGGAGCTGAAGCGGCTCGGCTTCCGCTTCACCGGCCCGACGACCTGCTACGCCTTCATGCAGTCCGCAGGACTCGTAGACGACCACGTGGTCGATTGCTTCAGGCACTCAGGCGGCAGGTAACACTCGTCACGAGCCGAATCCAGCGGGGCTCGATCTCACGAACAAGGAGCCTCGATGAAGTCACGTACGCTGATCGCCGCGCTCTTGGCCGGCGCGATCCTCCTCGCTGCGGCGATCGGAACCTGGACGTCGTCGTCCCAGGGCGCCGCCGCACCGCCGGACGACCTCACGGCCGCCCGCTTCGAGCTCACGATCGACGGCCACTCGATCGCCGTCTTCTCCGAGCTCGTCGGCATCTCGTCCTCGGTTCAGACCGAAGGGCTGCTGGTCACGAAGCGGAAGGGAACGGTGCTCAAGAAGCTGCCCGGCAAGCGCACGCCGCCGACCGTCACGCTCAGGCGGGGCATGACCCGGAACATCGAGCTCGCCGCGTGGCACGAGCTCGTGATCCTCGGTGACGTGGCCGCAGCACGGAAGAACGTGTCGCTCACGATGTACAACACGAAGGGCGACCCAGTCGTCCGGTATCACCTCACGAACGCGTGGCCCGCGAAGCTCGAGATCGGCGCCCTCAAGGCAGGTGCGTCCTCGGTGCTGACGGAGACGGTGACGCTCGTCTCCGAGTTCATGCAGCGCGTCTCGGTCTGATCCGCGGCGTCTACGGCTTCCTCGCCTACGGGCGGGGAGGCCGTCGCCCGTGTCAGTCGCCGGGCGCCGTGACGAACGGCAGCAGGTCGTCGAGCGTCAGAACGGCCGACGTCGGCAGCTGGTCGCCGTCGCAGATGGCCCCGGCGAGCGCCCGGGCCTCTGCCTTCGCGAGCCACGCCTCGTAGGCGTAGACGCGGGCGAAGCGGTTGAGCGAGGCTTCGATCGACAGACGCGCCTCGACGATCGGGATCGTGCCGAGGTAGACCGTGTCGTCGAGCGGGCGCACCTCGATCCGCCCGTGGATCGTCCTGACGAAACCGCGCCGGGCGAGAGAGAAGATGCGCGTGGGAGCAAACGTCTCGATCGCGAGCCCGCGGGTCCGGCCGCCGAGCCAGGCAACCGGGCGCGTCGTCTCGACCAGGCGCGCCCGCAGGCCGCCGTACGTGGTGTGGAACTCGGACACCTGGTGGCCCGGTGGCCTCGCCGGTGTGAAGCGCGCGCGAACGGCGTCGCGGCGGAGCTCGTCGAGCAGGAGGCCGCGCGCGGCGCTACGTGACAGAGGGATCTTCTGAAGCGCGGCGAGGTACGCCGAGACGTTGCCGCGGAAGTGGTCGTCCACGAACGCGAGCTCCGCCGCGAGCACGGCGCGAGCGTCGAGCTGGACCTCCTGCTGGAGCACGAGCCGCTCGAGCACGAGGCTCGCCGCGATGTCGCGGTCGCCGATCGCCCGGGCGAGCGGATCGACGGCGGCCGACCGGATCTGGCCTGCCGGGAGCGTGCACAGGACGCCGGCCGGAAGGTTCAGCTGCCCGACGGTGAGGGACGCATCGAAGTCCGGCCCGGCCGCACCCGGCCCGCTGCAGAGGCTCTGGTCGCGCACCCACAGGTAGACGCAGACCGCCTCGCCCTTGTCGCGGTCGATGCCCGCCTCGCTGAACGTCGCCCACCCCCAGGACCAGATGGAGTGCGTCTTCAGCTCCTGCGTCACCTGACGGACCGCCAGCGCCTCGAGCTTGACCATCTCGAGCCACTTCGAGCGCGGCTGCAGCCCTTCCCTGCCACCCGTGCCAGGCGCCGACTGGAACTGGAGCTCGAGCGCGACCCGGCTCGCGGGGATGCCGATGTCCGTGAAGCGCCGGACGAGCGAGCGCATGCCCGTCCGCATCGAGCGGCTGGCCCGCACGGGGCCGAGCGCATGCAGCTGCGGCACGTTCGGCGAGGTGAAGAAGACCTGGCGGATCAAGACGGCGACCGACGCGAGATCGCGCCACCACTGGGCCGCGTCGCCGCCTGTGTACGGCGGGTTCGCGATCGTCACCGCCGGCATCGCTCCCCGCTCCGCGAGCCGCCGCACGAGCGCCAGCGTGTTCGCCCGGTATTGCGCCGTCGTCGTCGTCCAGGGCGTCGGCGTTTGCGCGCCGAAGAGCTCGTTCAGCGCGATCCACGGGGTCTGGCAGCCCGTCACGGAGACGGCGAAGTCGAACAGACGGTCCGCACGGTCGTTGATCGTCGCCGGATCGGCGGGGACCGTCGGTGTCCCGACCCGGTTGTTGAAGTTCAGGTCGAAGAAGACGGTCGCGGCGCCGGCGGCACGCGCCTCCGAGGGCTTGACCGTGCCGGAGGTGAAGGCGAGCGTCAGGCTCGGCTTCTGCGGCACGGGCGCGTCGTGTCCGGCGAAGTCGACCCAGAGCGGATTCGAGTCCGGGATGCCGCACTCGCGCGCCAGGGCGGTCCCGGGCAGGACCAGCGCCGCAAGAGCGGCAAGGGCAACGGCGACGCGCACGAGCTAGTTGTAGCGGGCGGACCTTACGGCGCGATCATCGCCGCGACCGCAAGGGCACCGGCTCATCACCGACTCGGACGGCGAGGGGGTGTGCGCCTTCCTCCTCCGCCCACTCGTCGATCAGCGCCTGAAGCGCGTCGACCGAGGGGTGAGAGCGAGCCGGAAGGCTGCAGACGAGCCAGCGATCGTGCTCGACCTGAACTGCATAGGCGCTGTGGCCGCGCAACTTCCGGAGCAGGGAGCTCGTCTCCCACTGGCTGCTCGTCTCGACGGTGACGAATCTGGTCGCGGTCACCGGCATCGCGTCCCTCCCTTGATCGGTCCGCAGCGCTGACCCTAGCAGGCGCCGAGTTTCGTTCACAATTGTCGACCGGCCTCCGCGCATGAGAAGTGCCCGAATTGGAGACAACCGCTCGATGAGCACTGGGTCGATCGCAGAAACGGGCCGTCGCGCGGGCAAGAGCCCGTGGTTCGAGCGCCTCGGCCGGGCGGGTCTCGTCGCCAAGGGCGTCCTCTACGTGGTCGTGGGGATCCTGGCGATCAACATCGCACTCGGCGGTCGCGAGGAGAGCCCGGACAAGGGCGGCGCGCTGCGCACGATCGCCGAGCAGCCGTTCGGCAAGGCGCTCCTCATCCTGCTCGCGTTCGGGCTCGGCGGGTATGCCGCCTGGCAGCTGGCGCTGGCGGTCCTCGACCGGGAGAACGAGGGTGAGGGCGCGAAGGGGCTCGCCAAGCGCGCCGCCGCCCTCGCGAAGGCCGGCTGGTACGCGATTCTCTGCGGTCTGACGCTTTCGACGCTCGTCGGCAACGGGAGCGGGAGCGGCAACGAGCAGCAGCAGACGGCCGGCGTCTTCGAGCGCCCGGGCGGCCGCTACCTCGTCTACGCGGCGGGGCTCGCCTTCCTCGGCGCGGCGGCATTCAACGGCTACCGCGCCGTCACGTGCAAGTTCAACAAGAAGCTCAAGCAGGAGGAGATGAGCCAGGCCGAGGAGACCGCCGCGACCGGGGTCGGCATCCTCGGGCACCTTGCCCGGCTCGTCGTCTTCGGGCTGGTCGGGGCCTTCCTGATCAAAGCCGCCTGGGAGTTCGACTCGAAGCAGGCCCGGGGACTCGACGGGGCCTTGCTCGAGGTGGTGCAGCAGCCGTACGGCGCGGCTTTGCTGGGCGCGGTCGCGGGTGGGTTGGTCGCCTACGGGCTCTACTGCTTCGTGCAGGCGAGATACCGCCGCATCTAGCGAGGTACAGTCGTCCGGTGGCGACGACGACCGACGTCCGCACGCTTCCCTACGACTGGTACTCGAGTCCAGACGTGCTCCGCCTCGAGCGGGAGCGGATCTTCCGCAGCGCGTGGCAGTACGCCGGCCGAGCCGATCAGATCGCCGAGCCGGGCTCGTTCTTCACCACCGACGCGGGCGGAGTGCCGGTGGTGGTCGTCCGCGACAAAGCGACGGTGCGTGCCTTCCTGAACGTCTGCCGCCACCGCGGCTCGATCGTCTGCGAGGGCGAGGGGAAGCGCGAGACCCTCCAGTGCCCGTACCACGCATGGACGTACGCGCTCGACGGCTCGCTCCGCGCCGCGCCGCGCACCGATCGCGAGCCCGGCTTCGACAGGTCGCAGCTCGGGCTCGTCTCCGTCCAGGTCGACACGTGGGGCCCGTTCGTCTTCGTCAACCCGGACACGAGCGCCCTGCCGCTCGCGGAGCACCTGGGCGAGCTGCCCGCGCTCCTCGCTGCCGCGGGGCTCGACCTCGGCTCGCTTCGCTTCCTCCAGCGCTCGACCTCCGAGTACGCAGCGAACTGGAAGGTGTGTTGCGAGAACTTCCTCGAGTGCTACCACTGCCAGATCGCCCATCCGGCGTTCTCGAAGGTCGTCGACGTCTCGATGGATGCCTATGTGCTCGAGCAGAGCGCGACCTTCTCCACGCAGTACGGACCAGTGCGGGACGTGTGGAAGGGGGACTTCGATCCACGCGGTCCGATCGAGCGCGGTCAGTTCCACTTCCTCTGGCCGAACATCACGATCAACGTCATGCCCGGCCAACCGAACCTCTCGATCGGCCCGGTCGTGCCCATTGCCCCCGAGCGCACCGGCCGTTTCCTCGACTACTTCGTCGGCCCTGACGTGGACGAGGCGTGGATCGCCGACATGCTCGAGTTCGACAACCAGGTCGGCGCCGAGGACACCGTGCTCGTCGAGCGCGTTCAGAAAGGGCTACGCAGCGGCGGCCTCGAGCACGGCCGGCTGCTGCTGGAGTCCGAGCACCTGATCGCCCACTTCCAGAGCCGGCTGGTCGACTCGCTGGCCTGAGCTACATGGAAGAGAGCCTCTCGCGAGTTACGCGCCCGTCGAGAGTGCCGCGACCGCCTCGCGAACGACGCGTGCCTGCTCCTCGGCGTACTCGGCCTCACGGCCTCCTGCCGCGAGGAGGCGGGTCGCCTCTTCCGGAACCACCCATGCGCGCGCACGGTGGCGCTCCTTCGGCGCCGGCTCATGCTCGTTCGAGACTGCGAGGAGGTACGCGGTCACGACTGAATCGCCTTCCTTCCCGCGTGTGTCCGGATATCGGTAGTTCGTGAGAGGCGTCGACGAGATACATCCCTCCGCGCCCGCCTCCTCCAGCGCCTCGCGGGCCGCGGCCTCCCAGGGGAGCTCGCCCGGCTCCACGTGACCCTTCGGAAACGTCCAGCGCTTGCCATGCTTCGTCCCCACAAGGAGGAATTCGACGCCGATCGGTTGCCGCCGGTAGCAGACGGCCGCAACGATGTGAGCCTTCTCGGGATCCTTCTTCACTGGGACGCGCGGGTGACGACCTTGTACGCCTCCGAGAGTCGGCCGACCCATGCATCCTGGATCCGGACGCCTGCGAAGTACGTCGTCGGGACCAGGACGAGTGCGCAGACGAGCGGGACGAGCGCCCACTGCCAGGCAACGTCGGTCGAGACGACGTACAGCGCGGCCGCAAGGCCGGCGATCGCCAGGTTGAGCACGGTCGCGCGCGCGATCCGCCAGCGGCTGCGCTGGTAGTCGAGAAACCGCGTGGCTCCGTCGCTCGCGACCATGACCTTCATGCGCATCGTGGCGACCTTCTCCAGCTTCTCAGGCCTCTCCTTCTTCCGGAGCCACGTCTTGACGTGCGTTCCGGGTCTCGTGTGCTCGAGGTAGTCGAGCAGGGTGTCCGCGAGCCGGTCGAGGATGATCCCGAGCACATACGCGAGAGCCAGGACGACGATGGTCAAGAGGGCCGCGAAGTCCGCCACCTGGTCGGGGTGAATCCACTCTGTCCCGAAGACCGACAGCAGGATGAGCGCGAGCCACGCCTCAACCTGAAGGCCGACGATGAGAATCTCGGCGAAGACGGCTGTTGTCGCCATGGCGGCCTTTCCTGGGATCGGACGCCCAATCTATGCCCACACGCCGTGCCGGGTCAACGTGCTGGCACAGGCCACCAGCACGACGTCCGGTGCCATCTGGTAAACAGCGCCCTCGTGCGCCTAAGCCTCGTCCCCCGTCCGACCGAGTTCTACGATCTCTTTGCCCGAGCCGGCACGAACGCGCTCGAAGCCGCCCAACAGGCTGAGACGCGCTTTCGCGACTACCCCAACTCCTCGGTCACCCAGGCGGACGTGAAGTCGACCGAGACGGCCGGCGACGAGATCACACGCGAGCTGATCACGCTCCTCAACACGCAGTACGTGACGCCGTTCGACCGCGAGGACATCTACGAGCTCGCGACCAAGCTCGACGACGTCGTCGACTTCATCGAGGAGGTCAGCGATCTGCTCGAGCTCTACGGGATCGAGTCCACCACGAAGCATGCGGTCGAGCAGTGCAGCATCCTTGTCCAGGCGGTCGAGCAGCTCTCGATCGCCCTGTCCCGGCTCAAGGGGCTCCGCGGGATCCAGGAGCCGCTCGTCGAGCTGAAGCGCCTCGAGGACGAGGGCGACCGCATCGTGCACGACGCAATCGCCGCGCTCTTCCGGGACGACCGGATCGACCCGCTGATCGTGATCCGCTGGAAGGACGTCTACGAGGGCCTGGAGCGCGCGATCGACTCGTGCGAGACGGCGGCGAATGTGATCGCGAACATCGCCGTCAAGAACGCCTAGGAGGGGGCACGAGTGGACGAGCTCACTCTCGTCGCGGTCGTCGCCGTTGCACTCTTCTTCGACTTCACGAACGGTTTCCACGACACGGCGAACTCGATCGCGACGAGCGTCTCGACTCGTGCGCTCTCGCCCCGCGCGGCCGTGATCAGCGCGGCGATCCTCAACGTCGTCGGCGCCTTCGTCTCGCTCGAGGTGGCAGCGACGATCGCGAAAGGGATCGTCAACGCAGAGGTGATCACGCTCGACGTCGTCCTGGCCGGGCTCGTCGGGGCGATCACGTGGAACCTGGTGACGTGGTACCTCGGCCTGCCTTCGAGCTCGAGTCATGCGTTGATCGGCGGCGTGCTGGGGTCCGGGATCGCCGCCGCCGGCTTCGACGTCGTCAAGTGGGAAGGGTTGAAGGAGAAGGTTCTGATCCCCTCGCTGATCGCGCCCTTCGCGGGGCTCTTCCTCGCGGCAGCGCTGATGGTCTCGATCACCTGGCTGATCCGCCGCCGCTCCCCCGGCACGGTGAACCGTGTCTTCCGCCGGCTCCAGCTCGTCTCGGGCGGATTCGTCGCGTTCACTCACGGCACCAACGACGCGCAGAAGACGATGGGGATCATCGCGCTCGCACTCGTCGCCGGCGGGCACCTCGCCCCTGACGCCGACCCGCCGTTGTGGGTGATCGTGAGCGCAGCCTTGGCGATGGGCGCCGGCACCTACGCTGGTGGTTGGCGGATCATCAAGACGCTCGGCACGAGGATCGCGAAGCTCGACCCCCCGCAGGGCTTCGCGGCTCAGACGGCGTGCGCCTCGATCCTCTGGACGACCGCTCACTACGGCTTCCCCGTCTCGACGACGCACACGATCTCCGGCAGCGTCATGGGCGCGGGCGCCTCGCGCAGGCTCTCGGCGGTGCGCTGGGGCGTCGCCGGGAACATCGTGATCGCGTGGATCATGACGATCCCGTGCGCGGGCGCGGTCGGCGCGGCGATGGAGCTCGTGACCCGCCTTCCCGCCGGCGACGCCGTCGTCTTCGTGCTCGCGGCGGCGATCGCCTGGACCGCGTTCGCCGCTCGGCGCTGGCAGACGCGGCGGCTCGCCACCGCGCCTGCCTGACGCCGGCAGGCCTAGGTGTTGTTCGCCTTGAGGGCCTGCGTGTACTGGTAGCGCGCCTTCTTCAGCTGGCGGTCGGTGAGCGCGATGAAGCCCGACTTCTTCGCGATCGCCTTCTCGTTGTTGAAGATGTAGCCGATGAAGCCGGCCACTACCGGACGCTTGAACGAGCTGCGCTTCGAGTAGATGAAGAGCGGCCGGGAGAGCGGACGGTACTTGTTCGCCTGCACCGTGGCGACGCTCGGCGTGACGCAGCCGGCGCCCTTGCCGCCGTCGATCGCCAGGACCTTCAACTTGTCCTTGTTCTCCTCGTAGTACGAGTAGCCGAAGTAGCCGAGCGACCCGCGCTCGCCCTCGACGCCCTGCACGACGATGTTGTCGTCCTCGGTCGCGAGGTAGTCCGAGCGACTCGCCTTCGCCTTGCCGTTGATCGCCTCGGTGAAGTAGTCGAAGGTGCCCGAGTCTGTCCCGGCGCCGAAGAGCTTCAGCGGAACGTTCGGGAAGCTGTCCCTGATCTGGTTCCAGTTGTTGACCTTGGAGCCAGGCTCCCAGACCTTCTTCAGCTCGGCGACCGTGAGGCAGGTCGCCCAGGTGTTCTGCCTGTTGACGACGACGGAGAGGCCGTCGTTGGCGACCGTGAACGCGACCCACTTGACGCCTGCGTCACGGCAGTTTTCCGCCTCCGAGATCTTCATCGGACGCGACGCGTTCGAGAGGTCGGTCTCGCCGCGGCAGAACCGCTCGAAGCCGCCGCCGGTGCCGGAGATGCCGACCGTGATGCGCGCCCCCTTGTTCTTCTTCTGGAATCCCTCCGCCGCAGCGGCCGTGTACGGGCCGAGCGTGCTCGAGCCGTCCGCGGTGACCGTCCCGCTGAGTGCGCTGACTCCCGCGGCCGCGGACGCTGCGACCACGGCGGCGGCGAGCACCGCCAGACCGATCGATTTCCTCATGACTCTCCCCTGTGTCGTTTTCACGTCTGTGTCGTTTTCACGTCGAGGGGAGTGTCGAAGCGGCCGACCCGAAGGTGGGCTGAAAGAAGGTGAAGATCGCGAGGTGAAGTGGTGAACGCAGGCGCTACTGATGCGACGCGTCGGTGAACTCACGGAACTCGCCCGTGACGAGATACGCGGTCTGCTCGCCGATGTCGACCGCGTGGTCGCCGATCCGCTCGAGGCAGCGCGAGACGAGGATCATGCGCAGCCCCCACTCCCGCACTTCGAGATCGTGCCCGAGCTCGAGCAGACGATTCACGACGCGCCGGTTCGCGCGATCGATCAACTCGTCCAGCTCGAGGAGCGACTCGGCGGCGACACGGTCGCGCTGCTCGAGGGAGCGGAGTGCGACCCGGATCATCTGCTCGGCGCGTTCCCCCATCTCCTTGAAGCCGTCGAGGAGCGCGTCGTCGGGCTGAAGCCCCTTCGTCAGCTTGGTGAGCTTCGCGATCGTCACGCACAGGTCGCCCATCCGCTCCAGGTGCAGGTTGTCCTTCAGGAGCGCAAGCACGAGACGCAAGTCGGTCGCAACGGGCGTCTGGCGTGCAAGCAGCAGCTCGATCCCCTGCTCGATCTCGAAGTACTGCGAGTCGACGTCGTCGTCGAAGGCGATCACCTCGTCGGCGAGCTCGAGGTCTTGCGCGCAGACGGCTTCGACCGCGCCGCGGAGAGAGCGGAGCACGAGCTCCGCCTCCACGCGCAGCGACCCCTCGAGCTGATCGAGCTCCTCCTGGAAGGTGACGCGCATCAGCCGAACCTCCCCGTCACGTAGTCCTCGGTCCGCTGATCCGCCGGCGTGGTGAAGATCTTGGCTGTGCTGTCGTACTCGACGAGCACACCCGTGCGCGTGCCTCCGGAACCGACGTCGACAGAGAAGAACGCGGTCATGTCGGCGACGCGCGCGGCCTGCTGCATGTTGTGCGTCACGATCACGATCGTGTAGTCGGCCTTCAACTCGTGCATCAGGTCCTCGATCCGCGTCGTCGAGATCGGATCGAGCGCCGACGCGGGCTCATCCATCAGGATCACGTCCGGCTCGACCGCGAGGCAGCGTGCGATGCAGAGCCGCTGTTGTTGGCCGCCGGAGAGCCCGAGGGCGCTCTCCTTCAGGCGTCCCTTCACCTCGTCCCAGAGCGCGGCTTGTTGCAGTGCGCGCTCGACGCGGCCGTCCAGGTCGTCCTTCATACCGAGCACGCGCGGCCCGAACGCGATGTTGTCGTAGATCGACTTCGGAAACGGGTTCGGCTTCTGGAAGACCATCCCGATCCGGCGCCGCACCTCGACCGGGTCGACGACATCGGCGTAGAGATCCTTTCCGTGGTAGAGCACGTCGCCCTGCACACTCGCTGTCGGGACCAGGTCGTTCATCCGGTTGAAGCAGCGGATGAAGGTGCTCTTGCCGCAACCGGAGGGTCCGATGAAGGCCGTGATGGACTTCTCGTAGACGTCGAGCGTGACATCACGGATAGCGACGTTTGCACCGTAGGCAACAGCGAGGTCGCGTACCTGGAAGACGGGCTCGCGTGGGACGAAGCCGGTCTCGCGCACCGTTTGCAGCTCGATCTGCGGCTTCATGGTCACCATGTTCTGCGGTAGCGGTTGCGGATGAAGATCGCGAAAGCGTTCAGCGTCAAGAGGATTGCGAGCAGCACGATGATGCAAGCCGCAGCGAGCAGCTTGAACTCCTCCTGGGGAAGGCGGAGGTACTGGAAGATCTGAATCGGAAGCGCGGTGAACGGCCCCAGAATCGTCGGATCGAAGGAGACATACGTGACCGCGCCGATCATGATCAGCGGCGCGGTCTCGCCGATCGCCCGAGAGAGAGCGAGGATCGACCCGGTTGCGATCCCGGGTATCGCAGCCGGCAGCACCTGGCGCGAGACGACCTGCCACCGGGTCGCACCGAGCGCGTAGCCGCCCTGCCGGATCGAATCGGGTACGGAGCGAATCGCCTCACGCGACGCGATGATCACCGTCGGAAGGACGAGCAAGGTCAGGATCATCGCGCCGGCGAGCAGGACGCGACCGATGCCGATCCCCCGCACGAGGAAGGCAAGGCCGAGGATTCCGTAGACGATCGACGGCACTGCTGCCAGGTTCTGGATGTTGATCTCGAGCAGGCGGTTGTACCAGCGAGTCTTGTCCGCGTACTCCTCGAGGTAGACGGCTGTCCCGACTCCGATCGGGACGACGAAGATCAGGAGCAGCACACCCATGTAGATGGTCGCCAGAATCGCCGGTCGCGCACCCGCGATCGCCGGGTCCGAGGACGGTGGGTTCGTGAAGAGCGTCATGTCGACGTACGGCACGCCGTCGTGGAAGACGTCCACGAGCAGGACGCCGAGCATCGTGAAGCCCACGAAGAGCGAGAAGAGCAAGAGCCCCTTGAACGTCCCGCCCCTGAGCGCCCGCGCGGTCACTCGTAGACCTCGCGGTACTTGCGGACGAGCCTGATCGCAAAGACGTTCATGACCAGCGTCAGGACGAAGAGCACTGCGCCGACGGCGAAGATCGTCTTGTACTCGATCGACCCTGTCGGCACGTCGCCGGCGCCGGTGGCGGCGATGAACGCGGTCATCGCCTCGGCAGCCTCCCGCGGATCGAAGGTGAGGTTGGGCTGCTGGCCCATCGCGATCAACACGATCATCGTCTCGCCGACCGCGCGCGAGATCGCAAGCACGAACGACGCGACGATGCCTGAGACCGCCGCCGGCACGACGATGCGCGTTGCGACCTGCAGCTTCGTCGAGCCAAGGGCGTAGGCGCCGTCGCGCAGGTCGCGCGGCACCGCTCCCATCGCGTCCTCGGAGAGCGAGGCCACGGTCGGCATCAGCATCACGCCCATCACGAGCGCCGCCGAGAGGGTGTTGAAGATGTCGACCTGGATCCCGATGTCGCGCAGGAGCGGCGTCATGAACGTCAGCGCGAAGTAGCCGAAGACGATCGTCGGGATGCCGGCGAGGATCTCGAGAGCCGGCTTGAGAATGCCGCGAGTGCGCGGCGAGGCGTACTCGCTCAGGTAGATCGCCGCACCGAGCCCGAGCGGCATCGCAACTGCGCTGGCGATCGCCGTCACGAGCAGCGTGCCGGCGATCAGCGGCAGGACGCCGAAGTGAGCGGGCTCGAAGAGCGGAGCCCACTCGCTTCCCGTCAAGAAGCTGCGGATCGAGACCTCCTGGAAGAACTCGAATGCGGGCGCGAACAGGGCGATGACGATCCCCACTGTCGTGCCGACCGAGATGAGCGCGCAAACGCCGAGGACGCCCTTGACGACGTCCTCGCCGTAACGCCTCCGCCTGGCGCGGAGCCGTGGCTCCGCTCTGACGGTGATCTCGCTCGATGCCACTACGACCCCAGTGCGCTCTCGAGGTCGGTCTTCGCCTTCGACAGCTGCTCGTCCGTGAGCGGCACGAACTGCGAGGCCGCTGCGATCTCGGCCTCGTTGTCGAGGGTGTACTGAATGAATGCGGCGACCTCCTGCCGCGCCAGCGCGTCGTTCTGCACGTAGACGTAGAGCGGACGCGAGAGCGGCTTGTAGGTGCCGTCCTGCGCCGCCGCCACGCTCGGCGCCACGCAACCGTCGCCGCCGTCGATCTCGAGCGCCTTCAACGTTTCCTGGTTCTCCTCGAAGTACGAGAACCCGAAATAGCCGAGGCCGCCCTTCTCGCCCGCGACGCCGGTTACCGTCGTGTTGTCGTCCTCACTTGCGTTGTAGTCGGAGCGGCTCGCGCCCTCTTCGCCGTTGATCTCGGCCGTGAAGTAGTCGAACGTGCCGGAGTCGGTGCCGGGGCCGAAGAGCGAGAGCTCCTGGTCCGGGAAGGACGCATCGAGCTCGTTCCAGTTGCTCATCGTGGAGTCGGAGCCCCAGATCTTTCCGAGCTGCTCGACCGTCAGGCACGTCGCCCAGTCGTTGTCCTTGTTGACGACGACCGTGAGCGCGTCGTTTGCCACCTGGAACTCGACGTAGTCGATGCCCTCTTCCTCGCAGGCGGTCGCCTCCTCGTCCTTGATCGCACGCGACGCGTTCGAGATGTCGGTCTCCCCCCGGCAGAAGCGCTCGAAGCCGCCGCCGGTGCCCGAGACGCCGACGGTCACCTGTACGCCACCGTTCTCTCGCTGAAAGCGCTCGGCCGCAGCGGTCGTGTAGGGGCCGACGGTGCTGGACCCGTCCGCCTCGATGCGGCCGGACAGGTCGCTGCCGCCGCCGGCAGAGGTATTCGTGTCGCTCGACCCGTTGTCGCCGTCGCGGCCACAGCCGGTGGCCACGAGGGCGAGCATGCCCAACAGCAGCGCAATTCTCACGATCGTTCGCGTGTTCGATGTCATGCGGCGAGTCTTCCAACCGCCCGTGGGGACGGGGGCCGCCGGATGGTGAAGATCGGGTGAAAGGGTGGTGAAGCGGTTACGTACGCGTGGGGAACGCGCAGCGGATCTCGAGCCCCCGACCCCGCCCACCATGCGCCTCCACCGTCCCGCCGGCGGAGGTGACGACATGCTTCACGATCGCGAGCCCGAGTCCGGTGCCACGTGAGGCGCGTGAGCGGTCGGCCCGGTAGAAGCGCTCGAAGAGCCGTGCGAGATCGGCCTGGTCGACACCCGCGCCGTCGTCCACGACACGAAGCACCACTTCTCCAGCAGACCGGCGCACCGAGAGGATCGCGGTCGTGCCGGGGCCTGCGTAGCGGATCGCGTTCTCTGCGAGATTCTTGGCGACGACGCGGAGCATGCGCGGCCTCACTTCCGCGGCCGCGCCCTCGTCGCCCTCGACGTGCAGCGCGACCCCGGCTCTCGCCGCCTGTTCCTCGAGCTCGGCGGCCACCTCGTGCAGCACCGGCAGCACCGGCTCGGCACCGAGCGAGACGACGCGCGTCCCGGACTCGAGCTCGGCCAGGAAGAGCACTTCGTCGATCAGCTCGACGATCTGGTCGATCTCGGCGCGCGACTGCTCGAGGAGCGTCGGCACGTCCTCGCCGGGCAGGGCGGCGAGCTCGAGCAGCGAGAGCAACCGCGCAAGGGGCGTGCGCAGCTCGTGCGAGACCGCGGCCGTGAAGCCCGAGCGCAGCTCCTCGTAGGCGGCGAGATCGCCCTCCTGCGAGAGGTAGACGAGCCTTTCGTCATGCCCTTTGACCCGGTACGGCACGACGAGGGCTCGTTCTCCGTTCAAGAGCTCCGGGCTGAGCTCGTCGCCCTCGCGAACTCCGAGCGACTGGCGCGCCCTGCGGCTCGCGACGAGAACGACGTTGTCGTTGTCCAGCACCACGACCGCCTCGCGGCTCTCTTCGAGCAGAACCTGGCCACGCACGGCTTCAGCATCCATCACCGGCGGTTCTAACAGACGCCCGTTCACCACCCCGTTACCAGTCGTTCACCACCCGCACCAGCCGCGCGTTGCATGATTCAGGTGTGGCGAAGGTTCTGATCATCGAGGACGACGACGTGATCGCCCAGGGCATGGCGCGCCACCTGACGGCGGCCGGCTTCGACGCCGTCGGCGTCGCGAACGGCGAGACCGGCCTCGCCCGGCTCCGCTACGAGCAGCCCGATGTGTGCGTCCTCGACCTGATGCTCCCGGGCATCGACGGCTGGCGCGTGATCGAGCAGGCGCGCAGCGAGGGAATCGGCACGCCGATCGTCGTCGTCAGCGCGCGCGGCACCGAGCACGACAGGATCAACGCGCTCGAGCTCGGCGCCGACGACTACCTCGTCAAGCCGTTCTCGATGAAGGAGCTCGCTGCCCGGGTCGCCGCAGCCGCACGGCGCGGCACCCGCGCACAGGAGCCGCGGCGCGGCGACGAGATCAACGTCGAGGAGCTCCGGCTCGACCCGCGCAACGTCCAGGCCTACATCGACGGCGAGAGCGCCGAGCTGACACCGACGGAGTTCCGCCTCATCTACGCGCTCGCGCTCGACCAGGGCCGCGTCCTCACCCGCGACGAGCTGCTGCAGCGAGTCTGGGGCCGCCGCGCCTCGCACCGCGACCGCACCGTCGACGTCTTCGTCCGCAAGCTGCGGGAGAAGATCGACGCTCGCTCTTCCACGAACACCTTCATCCAGACGCGCTACGGCGTCGGCTACAAGCTCGACCCCGCCCCGAAGTAACAGCTCACGCGCCGACGTAGAGCAGGACGAGCGAGCCGCGCGGGATGTCGGCGCCGCCGGACGGCGTCTGCGAGAGGACAAAGCCCGCACGTGCGGGGTCGGTCGTCTCCTGCTGCAGCGTGAGCACCTCGAACCCCGAGGCGTCCAGCTGCCGGCGCGCGTCGGCCTGCTCCTTCTCGGTCACGTCCGGAACGGCCGTGTCGGGCGCCGGCTCGGCGCCGGTCGAGACGTTCACCTGGACGGTGGCGCCGGACTCGAGCTCGGTTCCCGCCGGTTGCGCCTGCGCGACGACCCGCCCCGCCGCCTCGCTCGAGGGAACGTAGACGACCGCGGCCTTCAGGCCCTCGTCGTTGAAGGCGCGCGCGGCGTCAGCGAGCGATTGGCCGACGACGTCGGGGACGGACGCCGGCTCGGGTGCGGCGGTCGTGGTCGGCTCGGTCGTGGTCGGCTCGGTGGTCGTCGTCGGCGTCGTGTCGGCCGCCTGCGCCACGTTGAGACGGACCGTCGAGCCCTCGGCCGCCGCCTCGCCGGCCGGCGGATTCTGCGCGATCACCGTGCCGGGTGATCGATCCGAAGGCACCGCGACGACATTTGCTTCCAACCCCGCGTCGCGCAAAGTGGACGTCGCTTCGGAGGACGTCGTGCCGACCACATCCGGCACGGTCACCTGCTGCGTCGTGGTCGCGACGGCCGAGGTGGTGGTCGCCGCGTCTTCGTCGTCGTCGCGAGTCAGGAAGTAGGCCGCGCCAAGCCCCACGAGCACGAGGACGAGGAGCGCGAGCAA
Source organism: uncultured Gaiellaceae bacterium (assembly GCA_963749515.1). Classification (GTDB taxonomy): domain Bacteria; phylum Actinomycetota; class Thermoleophilia; order Gaiellales; family Gaiellaceae; genus Gaiellasilicea. Next base: position 431,317 of record CAVVMR010000006.1, on the reverse strand, counting down.
CCACGGCCAGATCACCGGTCGCCGCGGCGGTGGAGGCTCCTCGGTCACGGTCTGCTCGACGAAGACCTCGCTCTCAGGCCCCCAGTCGTCGGACGGCGGGACGATGACCGTCTCGTCGTCGGGATCGGGCGGGACGCGAGGAGGCTCGGCCATTCACCGTTCGTTCCCCCGCCGAGCCGAATCCACGCCTCAAGCGTGCATGACCTCCGTCGCGGCCGGGCGGGCGAAGGAAGAGAATGCCTGCGGAGACTGAACTGGACGCCTACCGCACTCCTGACGAGCACTTCGACGGCCTCCCCGGCTACCCCTTCGAGCCGCACTACCTGGATCAGGACGGCCTCCGGATGCACTACCTCGACGAGGGGTCCGGACGGCCCGTGCTGCTTCTCCACGGCGAGCCGACCTGGTCGTACCTGTACCGCAAGATCATCCCCGAGCTCACCGCGTCCGCCCGCGCGATCGCGCCGGACTACTTCGGCTTCGGCCGCTCCGACAAGCCGCTCCTGATCGACGACTACTCCTACGACTTTCACTACGGCTCGATCGTCCGGCTCGTGGAGGAGCTCGACCTCCGCGACGCGACCGTCGTCGTGCAGGACTGGGGCGGCCCGATCGGGCTCCGCCTCGCGGCCGAGCATCCGGACCGGATCGGCCGGCTCGTGATCATGAACACCGGCATCGGCGGCGGCCGGCCGCCCTCCGAGGAGTGGCTGCGGTTCCGCGACTGGCTGCGCCGGCTCGGCACGGAGCTGATCCCCGGCAGGCTCGTCCAGATCTCGGCCGTGCAGCCGATGAGCGAGGAGGTCGAGGACGCCTACAGCGCGCCGTGGCCGGTGCCCGAGTCGAAGGCCGGCATCCTCGCGTTCCCGGACCTCGTCCCGACCTCGCCCGACCACCCCGACCTGACCGCGCACATGGCGGTTCGTGACGCGCTCGCACACTGGGAGAAGCCTGCGCTCGTGCTCTTCTCCGACTCCGATCCGATCTTCTCGCCGCGCGCCGCAGAGAGGATCGCAGCCCACATCCCGGGCGCGCTGGAGCCGGAGATCGTCGAGGGCGCAGGCCACTTCCTGCAGGAGGATCGGGGCGAGGAGATCGGCCGGCGGATCGCCCGCTTCGTCGCGGGCTAGTCGCGCTCCGCCTCGACCTCGTAGTGAGGTAGCCAGCCGAGCCAGCCCGGCAGCCACCAGTTGCGCTCGCCGAGCAGCTCCATCGCCGCCGGCACGAGCACCGACCGGATCAGCGTCGCGTCGAGGAGGAGCGCGACTGCGACGCCGAAGCCCATCTGCTGGAACATCACGAGCTCACCGGTCGCGAACCCGACGAAGACGACGATGATGATCAGCGCAGCGCCGGTGATCAGTCGCGCGGTCGTGCGAACGCCGAACGACACCGCCTCGCTCGAGTCGCCCGTCTGCGTATAGCGCTCGCGGATCCGGCTGAGCAGGAAGACGTGGTAGTCCATCGAGAGGCCGAAGAGAACGGAGAAGAGGAAGAGCGGCAGCCACGCCTCGATCGCCTCCACCTGCGGGAAGCCGAAGAGCTCGTTGCCGACACCCTTCTGGAAGACGAGCACGATCAGGCCATAGGCCGCTCCGACCGACAGCAGGTTGAGCACGATCGCCTTCGCCGGCACGACCAGCGAGCGGAAGGCGATCGTGAGCAGGACGAAGCTGAAGCCGAGCACGAACACGAAGACGATTGGAAGCCACTTGGCCAGCATCTCCCGGTAGTCCACGATCTCGGCGGTCTCGCCGGTGACGAAGACGTCCAGATCGGCACCGGCCACCGCGTCCGGCACGACCTCGGTACGAAGCCGCTCGACCGCCTGCACCGCGGCTTCGTCACGGCTGTCGCCGCGGACCTGCGCCTCGACGATCGCCAGCTCGCCGTCGGGAGACCGCGACACGTCCGGAGCACGGAACGCCGAGTCGTTCGAGAGCCGCTCCGACAGGTTCGCGATCGCACGCCGCGCCGCCACCGTGTCGACGTCTCCCTCGAGGACGACCTGCGCCGAGTCGACGGTTCCGACGCCGAACTCGCTCACGAGCGCGTTGAAGCCGTCCTTCGACGGGTAGCCGTCCGGGATCGTCCTCACGCCGGCCGAGCCGGTGCGGAGATCGAGCGCCGGCAGGGCGAGCACGACCAGAACCGCGACGGACGCGACGAGGCTGATCAGCGGCCGCCGCTGCACCGAGGTGACGACCCAGCCCCAGAAGCGACCTTCGCTCGCTCCGCCCCGGCCGAGAAACGGCAGCCGGAGCGCGTCGATCCGGTCGCCGAGCAGCGACAGGACCGCCGGCAGCAGCGTGGTCGCCGCCGCGACCGTCGTCAGCCCGACGAGGACGGCGCCGAGCGCGAGGCTGCGGAGAATCGTGTCCGGCACGAGGAGCATCCCGCTGAGGGCGATCACGAACGCCGTGCCGCTGAAGAGAACAGCCCGGCTCGCGCTTCGTCCGGTCGCGGCGATGGCATCGATCTTCTCGGTCCCTCGCGCCCGCTCCTCGCGGAAGCGGGAGACGATGAAGAGCGCGTAGTCGACCCCGAGCGCGAGGCCCATGCCCGAGAGCATGTTGACGATGAAGAACGAGACCTCCCACATCTGGCCGACGATCGCGACGATCGCCAGCGCGAAGACGATGGAGATGATCGCCAGCAGCAGCGGCACGAACGAGGCGACGACGGCCCCGAAGACGATCAGCAGCACGATCAGCGCGGCCGGGAGGCCGAAGAAGAGCTCGCCTTCCTTCAGATCCTTGTTCGAGAGGGTGAGCAGGTCGTCGTCGGCGGTGAACTCGCCCGTGATCGCCACCTCGTAGGGCCCATCGTTCGCACGCTCGACGACGTCGATGACGTCCTTGATCCCGTCCTCGGCGTCGTTGCCCATCGCGATCGCGAGCAGCGTCGCGTCGCGGTCGGGCGAGACGAGGCTCGGGGCGCCCGAGCTGTAGGCGCTCGTCACCCTGAAGGTGCGGCCGGTGGCCTCCAGCGCGGCGGCGAGCTCCTCGACCGCGCGGCGCACATCCGGGTCCTCCGTCACGTCCTTGCCGGGCGCGCGGAAGACGACGACCTCGTTGACGAAGTCGTTCGAGGGACGCGCGTGCCTCCCGAGTGCGGCGTAGCCCTGTTCCGACTCCGGATCGTTCGTCACGTGGGCGTCGGTCGTGATCGCCGACGGCAGCAGCAGTGCGATCGAAGCGACGGAGAGAAGGAAGACGGCACCCCAGATCGCGAGCATCCGCTTGGGGTGCAGCGCTGCATGCCGGGCGAGCCGCTCGGTCATGACTGCACGCTAGTTACTCGAATGGGGGATGCGCAATAGCGACCATTTGGTAAACTCATAACTAGGTTAATGGTTAACGACGTTATCGCCGATCCCCTCGCCGTCGCAAATCAACTGCGGCCGGCACTGCTGCGGCTCGCGCGGGAGCTGCGCCAGGAGACGGAGCAACTCGGCGTCACGAGCCGCCAGGTCACTCTTCTCTGGCTGATCCGCACCAACCCGGGGATGAGCCTGCGCGAGCTGGCGGCCGAGGAACGGATCTCGGCTCCCGCGCTCTCGGGGCACGTCGACCGGCTCGAGAAGGCGGGCCTGCTCGCACGCGTCCGTGACGAGGACGATCGTCGCCGCGTCGGGCTTGCCCTCACCGACGAGGGAGAGCGGCTGCTGAAGCGCGTCCGTGCGCGCCGCACGACGTGGCTCGCCGACCGGCTGCGCGGGCTGGACGAGGACGAGTTGGCGGCGGTCGAAGCCGCGATCGAGCCGCTCGGAAAGCTCCTGTGACGGCGGCACTGCTCGCGCTCAACGCGCGCACCTTCGCGAGCCTCAGGCGACACCGCAACTACCGCCTCTTCTTCACCGGGCAGGTGATCTCGGTGAGCGGGACCTGGATGCAGAACATCGCGCTTGCGTGGCTCGTGGTCGAGCTCACGCACTCCCCGCTGGCCGTCGGCGCGCTCGCCTTCTGCCGCTTCATCCCGTTCACGGTCTTCGGCCTCGTCGCCGGCGTCGTCGCAGACCGGATCGACAACCGCAAGCTGGTGATCGCCACGCAGAGCGTCTCGATGACCTTCTCCGCGGTCCTCGCCGTGCTCGTCCTCACCGGCGCAGAGACGCTGTGGCTCGTCTACGTGCTCGCAGTGCTCTCCAGTACGGCCCTCGTCTTCGACGCGCCCGGCCGTCACGCGCTCACGTTCCAGATGGTCGGCCGCGACGAGCTGCCGAACGCGGTTGCGCTGAACGCGAGCCTCTTCAATGCCTCCCGCGTCGTCGGCCCCGCGGTCGCCGGCGTCCTGATCGCCGGATTCGGCGTCGGAGTCTGCTTCCTGATCAACACGATCACGTTCCTCGCCGTCCTGGCCGGGCTGCTGCTGATGCGGAAGGAGGAGCTCGTGCCGCTCGAGCGCACCGGCGAGCCGCCGACGATGATGCGCGGGATCCGCGAGGGCTTCGTCTGGGTGCTCGCGCAGCCGCAGATGCGCCTCGTGCTCGCCATCGTCACCGTCGTCAGCACGGTCGGCTTCAACTTCCACGTGCTCTTGCCCCTGCTGGCCTCGGACACGCTGCAGACGGGACCGGAGGTGTTCGGAATCCTCTCCGCGTGCTTCGGCGGCGGGGCGCTCCTCGGCGCGCTGCTCTCGGCTGCGCTCGGCCGTGCGAGCTGGAAGGTGCTCGTCCTCGGCACGGGCGGATTCAGCGTCTCGCTGCTCGCTCTCGCGCCGATGACCTCCGTCTGGGTGTGTGCGGTGCTGCTGTTCGTCACCGGCGCCTGCTTCACGCTCTGGACGTCGAACGCGAACTCGATCCTCCAGCTCAACGCGCCGGATCATCTGCGCGGACGCGTCGTCAGCCTCTACCTCTGGGCGTTCGCCGGCTTCGCGCCGATCGGCGGTCTCCTCGCCGGCTGGCTCGTCGATCTCGGCGGCACACAACTCAGCTTCGCCGTCGCCGGCCTCACCGGGCTCGCGATGACGCTGCTCACCGCGCGGCAGCTCGTCGGCATCCGGCGGACAGCGGCCGCTACGGCGTAGGCGCAGCTTCCAGCGCAGGCGACTCGGTCGGCGCCGGGGCGTTCGGGTGCATGCCGGGCAGCGGCTTTGCGCCGAGCTCTTCCGGAGTTTCGGTCCGGTACCCGCTGCTCTCGCTGTCGGACGGAACCGGCGGTGGCCCTGCGAGCTCGCGCTCGACGTTCTCTTCCTCCGGCGCCGTCTGTGGCTGCGATGGCTTGACGACGCCGACACTGGCGACGACCCGCTTCGCAGGAGCCTGGCGCTCCGCGGTCACACTCGGCGTCTTCGGCCTCGACTCGCCGTACGGGAGGCGCGTGAAGTGCGTCGTCGGCTCGGGCCACGCAGCGAGAACGCCGACACCCAGGCACGAGCCGCCGAGGATCATTCCCAGCCAGACGGCACTTCCGAGGCGCAGGCGACCCACAGTCCCTTCTTACCGCAAATGAGGTCTGCGCCAAACTCGTCAATCCTCTCTTTCCCGGCCGAAACTGATGTTTTTACACCCCCATTACATGGAGGGCACGACACGGTGACGAAGGTCGGCAACAATGCGCGCATGACACCGAGACGATCGAAGGCTCTCTGGGCTGTCGCGGCGCTCCTGTTCGTGAACGCGGTGCTGCTTGTCGCGCCTGTGGGCCATGCCCTTCCGGGCACCCTGGGCACCTATTTCTTCGGCCCCAAGCTCGTCCGCGCCGACGTCCTGATCAAGGACGGGGGCGCCCTCCACCTCTACCGCGTCGACCGCGGCATCATCCGCAGCAAGGCGAACGGCTCGCTGGTGCTGCGCGAGCGCGACGGCAGCCTCGTGACGATCGCGGTGGCGCCGACGGCGACGATCACCGTGCACGGGCGACCGGCCGCCTACTCCGCGCTCCGGAAGAACATGGCTGCGACCGTGATCCGGGACGGCGACGCCCCGGCAACCGAGGTTCGCGCCGGCCAGGGATGACCGCGACGGAGCCCGCGGGGCCGAACACCTCGGCCTCGCCGGGCGCGCAGGTCCTGCTCGTCGAGGACGAGGAGTCGATCGGCTTGCTCGTTCGCGCCTACCTCGAGCAGACCGGGTACCGCGTCGCCTGGGTGCGCTCCGGCGAGGACGCGCTCGCGACGCTGGACGACGTCCGCCCGAGCGTCGTCATCCTCGACATCGGCCTGCCGGGCCAGGACGGATTCGACGTCTGCCGCGGCATCCGCGCGCGCTCGACGGTCCCCATCCTGATGCTGACCGCACGTGACGAGGAGGCCGACCGAGTCGCCGGCCTGGAGCTCGGCGCGGACGACTACGTGGCGAAGCCCTTCTCTCCGCGCGAGCTCGCCGCCCGCGTCAAGGCGCTGCTTCGCCGCAGCCAGCCGGCAGCGCGCGCCGAGACGCTCGAGCTCGGAGACGTCGTCGTCGACACGCTCGCGCGCGAGGTCACCGTGGCGGGCGCGCCGATCGAGCTGACCGGCAAGGAGTTCGACCTGCTCGCGTACCTGCTCGAGAACGCCGGCATCGTCGTCTCCCGCGACCAGCTGCTCGATCGCGTCTGGGGAATGACCTACGCGGGTGGGACGCGCACCGTCGACGTCCACGTCGCGCAGCTGCGCCGCAAGCTCGGCCGGCCGGATGCGATCCGCACCTTCCGGGGGTCGGGCTACAAGGCCATCCGTCCGTGAGCCTGCGGTCCCTGCGGGCTCGCCTGTTCGCGGCGATCGCTGTGGTGGCGCTGCTCTCGCTGGCGCTCGCGCTGGCGATCGGAGCCTTGCTCACGCGGCGCGCTGTCGAGCGCAACACGGTGCAGGACGTCTCGGCGCAGCTCGACCTGCTCGCCGAGCGCGAGCGCGAGGCCGTCCAGCCCTTCTCGCGCCTTCGATCGTTCCAGGAGTTTCTCGACCGCCAGGACCAGAGGATCGTCGCCGTGCCCCTGGACGGCTCATCCCCGCTGTTGCCGCCCGACCGGGCCGCACGCCTCCGTCGCGGCGCTCAGCTCGAGGGGACGGTGCGCTCGGACGGAACCCGGTACCTCTACGCAGCCAGACTGGTCGGGGGCAAGGGGTTCATGTTGCTGCAGCCCGCGAGCTCGACGACCTCCGCCTGGCGTCCGCAGCTGCAGGGCCTGATCGTGGCGGCGATCGCGACGTCCGCGCTGGCCGCGCTCATCGCCTTCCTGCTCGCGCGTGCCATCGCTCGACCCGTCCGGCGCGTAGCTGAGGCAACGCGCGGACTCGCGAGCTCGACCGAGCGTCCGCCGCTCGTGCCGGTCGAAGGCCCGCGCGAGCTCGCACAGCTCGCCGAGAGCTTCAACGACCTGGCCGTCGCCCTGACGAAAGCGAGAGAGGCAGAACGGGCCTTCCTGCTCTCCGTCAGCCACGAGCTGAAGACGCCGTTGACCGCGATCCGCGGCTACGCCGAAGGCCTGGACGAGGGGGTGCTGCCCCCAGAGGAGGCGGCGGCGACGATCGTCGGCGAGTCACGCCGGCTCGAACGGCTCGTCGGCGATCTGCTCGACCTCGCGCGGATGAACAAGGCCGAGTTCAGCGTGCGACGAGAGCCGATCGACCTGTCCGGGATCGGTCGGGAGGCGCTTCGCCGCTACGAGGGACAGGCGCGAGACTTCGGCGTGACCCTGGAACTCGTCGCCTCGGCGGAGGCACCGGCGATCGGGGACGCGGACCGCGTGCTCCAGATCGTCTCGAATCTCGTGGAGAACGCCCTCCGCCTGGCCCCGGCGGGCGGCACGGTCCGCATCGTCACCGGCCCCGGCGAGCTTCGCGTCGAGGACGACGGGCCGGGCCTGAAGACGGAGGAGCTCGAGCGGGCGTTCGAGCGCTTCTACCTCTACTCCCGTTACGGACGCGAGCGTCCGGTCGGCACCGGGCTCGGGCTCGCGATCGTGAAAGAGCTTGCGCAAGGGATGGGAGGCTCTGTCGCCGCGTCGAGTGCTCCCGGACAGCTGACCGTCTTCACGGTGCGGCTACCCCTCCCCGCCGCGGGCGGTCCCGCGCACGCGGACACCACGCTCACGCGCGTCTAGCCGCCTTCCGCAGTTTTACGCCGGTTTTACGTTCGGCGTACGGACGGCTGACAGGGCCCGGAAAGGATGGGTCTACGAACTTCGACCCAACCAGCTTCCACCAGGGAGGACAATCAGATGAAGAACGTCAGGTACTTGGTCGGCACGATCGCGGCCCTCACAGCCCTCGTCGCCACCGGCGCTGCCATCGCGCACGGCGTCGTCGTGATCAAGGGCACGATGAAGGCCGACGCCATCACCGGCACGCCGGGCAAGGACCGCATCATCGCCCGTGCAGGCGACGACGTCGTCAACGCCGGCGACGGCAACGATCACGTTCACGGCAACCGTGACAACGACACGCTGAACGGCGACCTGGGCAACGACCGTGTCTGGGGCGGCTACGGCAACGACACCGTCAACGGCGGCGACGGCAACGACATCCTCCGTGGACGCCCGGGCGACGACGCCCTCGACGGCGGCCCCGGCAACGACCGCATCTGGCCCGGCCGCGGCACCGACACGCAGAACGGCGGCGACGGGGACGACGTCCTCCATGCGCTCGCCCGTGACCGGCAGGTCGACACGATCGACTGCGGCCCCGGCAACGACGTCCTCTGGCTGAACGCCAAGGAGACGACGGACGTCTACATCAACTGCGAGACCGTGAAGAGCGTCTCCGTCCTCGGCGACGGCTCCGACTCCTAAGCGAAGCGATTCACGCAAACGGCCGGGGGCCCCTGTGGTGCCTCCGGCCGTTTTTCGTTCCCGCAACTCCCCCAATCGAGGGGCGACGTCCCCGAAATGAGCGTCGATACTCCACGTATTGCGGTGAACGAACCCCGGTCCCTTGCGGCGGCCGGAGAGGACAGGTGCATTACATGTATGACTTTGCGAGCGGTGCGGGCGCGTCTGCGAGCCTGCTGGGCGGCTCCGAGCCTCCGTTGAGTCCCGAGATGGCGGGCAGCTCTCCCTCGTTTCTCGAGGTACCCGTTCCCTTGAAGCCGATCCCGACGGCGATGTCGACGGCGACGCTGCCGGCGCCGGCTCCACTTCCCGCTCCACCTGCGCCCGTGACGGCCGTCGAGCCACTTTCGCTCGTCGAATCGTCGCCGGTCGAGACGACCGCGGCGCGGCTCGTCGTTCGAATGCTGGGCGGCGAGGAGCTGGAGCTCGGCATGTTCGACGATCGCGACGGCGCAATTGCCGCGGCGAAGGAGCTCGTCGCGAGCTTCAGCACAGCCGAGGAGTCCGGCGACTGGCCGGAGATGAACGGACGCTTCCTGCGCCCCGCCTCGGTCGCGTCGATCGACGTTCTCGTCGCATAACGCTTACGGACGCCAGTCGGCGTGATCTCGCCTGGGTTCGAGGCGACAACTCGGAATCACGCTTCTGAGGGACGGCGTCTACGCCCTTTCGGCGCATAGTGAGCGTGTGGAGTGGCGCGTCGCTCCGCAGCCGCCAACGTTCTAGGAGACGCCATGCACGCCTTTGCTGAGCCCCCAGTCAGTCCGGCGATCGTCGGTGCTGAGCAGTACCATCCCGCCCCGCTCGACCAACGCCGCGTCGTGATCCGGTTGCGCGACGGAGAGACGATTCTCGTCGGCGGTACCCCGTCGTACGACGCCGCGCTCGTTCTCGCGCAGAAGACGATCGCGAGACTCGCCGACGTCAACAACGGCGAGTGGCCGATGCTCGGCGACCGCTTCCTGAATCCGGACGCGATCGTCTCGGTCGACGTCCTGAAATGGCACTAGAGCTTCCCGGCTAGCGCCTCATTTCGGCTCATACGGCGCCGATAACAACCCCATGCTCCTCGAGCGGCTGCGGAGTCGTACCAGTGCCTGGTCCCTCCGGGTCTACTTCGCGTTTCTGTTCGCGCTCGTCGTAGTCGGCTCGGTCGCGAGCGCCGCCTACACGGACAGCGAGGCCGCGCACGATGCGCGTCGCGCTGCGAAGAGCGACCTCGTCTTCTCCGCAACGACCGCGGCGAAGCACCTCGGAGACCACATCGCGCAGCTCAAGACCATCCCGGCGGGCCTGGCTGCGAATCCGCAGATCGCGCAGGTCTTCACGAACCCCGAAGCCTGCACGCTCTCGTTCCAGGGGATCGGTGGCCCGGACAGCGGCCACCTCGACGTCATCCGGCCGGACGGGTCGATCGCGTGCTCATCGAGGCCGATGACCGCCGCGGCAAGCGAGACGGGCTACCAGCAGAGCTCCTGGCTCGGGCGCGCGCTGGCCGAGCCGCAGTTCATCGCCCCTGCGGTCGACAACGTCAGCGGGCGGCGCGTGCTGATTTCGACTTCGCCCATTCCCGGACGGAAGGGAATCGTGGCCGCGTTCGCCGATCTCGGCTCGACAGTCACCACCCTGTCTACCCTCTACGGTGGCGGTCGCCGGAACGTGTTTCTGGTCACGACCGCCGGCGACACCCGCGTGATCTCGCGCTCGATCGACCCCGAGCGGTGGAGCGGGAAGCAGCTGGCGGCCGGCAGGGTCAATCCCAGGCCGGGCTCGGAGTGGCGCGACCTCGACGGCGTGGAGCGCCTGTACGTCCGGGAGCCGGTGCCGAACGCCCCGTGGAACGTGTACGTCGGCGTGGACCGGTCGGCGGTGTTCGCCCCGGTCGATGAGCTCAGGACACGCCAGCTGCTGATCACGGCGGCCGGGCTCATCCTGCTGCTGCTCGCGCTGGCGCTCGTCTACCGGAAGGTCGCGTCGCCGATCCGCCGCCTGAGCGCTGCGGTTCGCACAGCGCCGGACGAGAACGCGCCTGAGCCCGTCATCCCGTCGGGACCGACGGAAGTGCGGGCGCTGGCCGAGGACCTGAACGCTCTCGCGGCCTCGGTGCACGCGGAGCTCGCCGAGCGCCGCCGGGCCGAGGCCAGCGCACGGACCTCTGAAGAGAGCTACCGGCTCCTCTTCGAGGACAACCCGAGCCCGATGTACGTCTACGACCTCGCACAGACGCGCTTCATCGCGGTGAACGACGCGGCACTCCGCCTCTACGGCTACACGCGAGACGCATTTATCGGCATGCCGGTCGAGGAGCTGATCGCCCCGGAAGAGGTGCCCCGCTTCCGCTCTGCGGTCGGCGACCTCAAGCGCGGCCGCTACCACGGGCTCAGCTACTCGGGCCTCTGGCAGCACCGCCGCCGCGACGGCTCCGAGCTCGACGTGGAGATCACGGCCACCGACCACCTCTTCGACGGCAGCCCCGCACGCGTCGTGCTCGCCCTCGACGTGACGGAGCGCGTCGAGGCGGAGCGGCTTCTGCGCGTGAGCGAAGCCCGCTACCGAGACCTGTTCGAGAACGCGAGTGACTTGATCGCCACGGTGGACCTGAAAGGGAACGTGACGGATGTGAACGAGGCCTTCCTCCGCTCGACCGGCTACACCCGCGCGGAGCTGCTCGGAAAGCGCCTCGAGGACCTGATCCCGGCAGATTCGCGCGAAGCCCTCGACCAGGCGCGGACAGAGAAGCTCGCCGGCAGGCTGGACACCGTCTACGAGCACGAGCTGCTGGCACGCGACGGCAGGCGGATCCAGATGGAGGTCGCGAGCCGGCTGATCTTCGAGGACGGCAAACCGGTCGGCACCGAGGCCATCTGCCGCGACATCAGTGAGCGCAAGCTGCTCGAGGAGCAGCTGCGCCAGGGACAGCGGCTGGAAGCGATCGGACGGCTGGCCGGCGGCGTCGCGCACGACTTCAACAACCTCCTGACCGTGATCAGCGGCTACGCCGAGCAGCTCCTCGATGACCGGGACCGCGCCTCCGAGCCCGAGCTCGAACAGATTGCAGTCGCCGCCGAACGCGCCACGATCCTCACCCGCCAGCTGCTCGCGTTCAGCCGCCGCCAGGTGCTGCGTCCACGCGTGCTTCAGCTCAACGACGTCGTGGCTGGCCTGACGCCGATGCTGTCGAGATTGATCGGCGAGGATGTCGAGCTCGTCGCGACGCTCGCTCCGACGCTGCACCCCGTGCTCGCCGATCCGAACCAGCTCGAGCAGGTGCTCGTCAACCTCGCCGTGAACGCCCGCGATGCGATGCCCGAAGGTGGGCTGCTCACGATCCACACGGCCAACGTGATGCTCGACGACGAGTACGTCTCCCAGCACGCCGAGGCTGCCGTCGGGCCCCACATCATGCTCTCGGTCAGCGACACCGGCATCGGCATGGACGACGAGACGCTTTCGCACATCTTCGAGCCGTTCTTCACGACGAAGCCGCTCGGGATCGGCACCGGTCTCGGCCTGGCCACCGTCTACGGGATCGTCAAGCAGAGCGGCGGCAGCATGTGGGTCTACAGCGAGCCGGGGCAGGGGACGACGTTCAAGGCGCTCTTCCCGCGCGCCGAGTCAGAGGCGACGGAGGAGGACGCGCGAGCGCCGAAGCCGGTTGCCGAGACCGGCACCGAGACGATCCTGCTCGCCGAGGACGAGGAGTCGCTGCGCCGGCTGACGGCGCGGATCCTCGAACAGCACGGCTACGACGTGATCTCGGCCGAGACGGCGACCGAAGCTGTCGAGATCGCAGAGCGCAACGGTCGGAAGATCCACCTTCTGCTCACCGACATGGTCATGCCCGAGCTCAGCGGTATCGCCCTCGCGGAGCGCGTGTGCGAGCTGGTTCCGGAGATTCGAGTCCTCTACATGTCGGGCTACGCCGACGCCGTCGTGACGAGGAATGGTGCGCTGATCGAGGGGTCGGCCTTCCTCGAGAAGCCGTTCGGCTCGAGTGAGCTCGCCGCGAAAGTGCGCGAGACGCTCGACGCGGCGGCCTAGCGCCGCCACCAGCGCGGGCGCGGCACCTTCACCACGATGAGCCCCTTTCGAAGCTCGTCCGGGATCGACGCGATCGACCGCGCCCCGATCACCACCGGCCCGTCGTGCCCCTCGATCTCAGTGCGCTTTCCGAAGAGATCGTCCGACTCGTCGAAGAAGAGAATCGCTCCCCCGCGCTCGGCGCCGTCGAAGAGCTGCGCGAGGTTCTTCTCCGTCTCCCCGATGTACTTCGAGACGACCTCCGAGAGACCGATCACGGCGACGCGGGCATCGGAGCGCGTTGCGAGGAGCTTCTCCAGCTCGTTCATCTCTGAGATCGTATGCCGAGCGATGGTCGTCTACTACGCCGCAATGAGCCTCGACGGCCGGATCTCCGGGCCCGATCACGATCTCTCGTTCCTGCAGACCCTCTCGAGCGGGCCGGAGGGCGGCGACTACGCAGGCTTCTACGCCGGCGTCGACTCGCTGATCATGGGCGCGCGGACCTGGGACTTCATGGTGCGGCACGGGTCGTGGCCGTACGGCGACAAGCCGACGTGGATCGTCACGCACGCCGACTCGCTCGCCCCGCTCGCGGGCGCCGACCCGGTTGAGCGGTTCGCGGGGGACCTCGCCGAGCTCGTGCAATTGATCGGCTCACGCGGGCTGAAGCGAACGTGGCTCGTCGGTGGCGGCGACCTCGCCGGCCAGATGCTGGACGCCGACCTGCTCGACGAGCTGGTGCTGAGCGTGGCGCCGACACTGGTCGGCCGCGGTCCCGCGCTCGCGGACGGGGAGTTCCCGCTTCGGGCCTTCGAGCTGGTGGAGCTCGCGCGCCTCGGCGACAACGGCGTCCGCGTGCGCTACGAACGCCGACCCGGCTAGTCCTTCGTCTCGTTCGCCTCGTTCGGCTCGTCGGGCACGTCCGGGTCGATCTCGTCGGCCTTCTGCTTGAGCTCCTCGGCCGCAGCCCGCTCACGCTCGGCCCGCTCGGCCTGCTCCTCGGCCTGCAACCGCGCCTGCTCGGCCCGCCGCTCGGTCGCCTGCGCTTCTCCGCGCGTCTCCTGCGCCTCTTCGCGCCGTTCCTCGATCTGCTGCGCCTGCTTTTGCCGCATGACGTAGTAGGCGATGCCAAAGACGATGGCGATCGCGATGACGAAAATGACGATTACTGCAGTGTCCATGTGTGTCCTCTCTTGGGGTTTCTCGGGAGAACGCGCCCTCGTTCCTCAGCCCCGTCCCCGCCGTCGCCGGTTCGAAAACGGGCGACCGGTCTAGATCCAGTCTCGCTGCCTCGCGATTCCGATCGTGACCGGTGCTATCGCGACGATTACCGCCAGCACGACCCAGAACAGGATCGCCTCGTCGAAGAGCCCGACCTTGAAGTTCATGCCCATCACACCGGCGATCAGCGCCCCAGGCAGCAGGATCACGGAGGTGAGCGTCAGCACCTTCATGATCTCGTTCGTCCGGTGGCCGTCGCGGGCGATCAGTACGTCGAAGGAGCCGACGATCGCCTCACGTGCGTCGCGCGCCTCCTGCACGGTCGATTCGAAGCGCCTCAGCAGCGACTGATACTGCTCCCCGGAGTCGTGGTCGCCGAGCGCCTCGAGCTCGGGATGCGTCAGCGATACGAGCGCCGAGCGGTGTGCCGCCAGCGCGCGGCGGAGATTCCCGACCTCCTGCCGCATGTCGATCAGCCGCTCGATGTCCTGTTCTGCGTCGTTGTCCCCGCGCATCGCGTCGATGTCGAATTCCTCCAGCCGGTGCTCGATCCGCTCGAACGCCGCCGAGTACGACCCGAGCACCCATTCGAGAAGCGCGGCCAGGAACCCCGGCCCATCGAGCGAGCCTGTGTCACCGGATCCCGACACGCGCTCGGCGAACTCATCGAGGACGGGGATCGGAGTGTCGTGGGCGGTGACGACCCACCGCTCGCCGACGACGCACTCGAGCGCGATCAACGCCCCCTCGTCGTCCTCGTCCGGCGCATAGGTCGTGACGTGGATGTAGCGGCCATGGTCGCGGAAGATCGCGCGGTCTTTCGACGTCGCGAGGCACTCGCGGGTCTCGCGGTCGAGCCCGAAGGCGTCCGCAACGCGGCCGACGTCGTCGTCGGACTCCCGGTCGACGTCGACCCAGAGCAGCTCGGAGCCGCGCAACCGCTTCGGGCGGTCGGCGATGTCGCCCAGCCGCTCGACACGATCACGGTCGAACAGGATTGCTTCGCTCATCCCCACGCCTCCTCGATGTACGAGCGAGGCCGGGCTCTCGCCCGGCCTCGCACCGCTAGCGGTCGTACGCGCCGCCGCCTAGCCGCGCGCGCTCCGCTTCGCGGCATTGCGTGCGTGAACGACAGGTTTCACGCACTGCCCTTGGTTCTCGATCCGCAGATGCATCAGGGAGTAGATGCGCGGGAGCGCTCAACTTGCGCGTTCAGATGTAAGGGATTTGTGCGGTGCATGAGACAGCGTTTGCGCGGGCACCACAGTGTGATGGCGACGAACGCGACTGGGATCCGGCCCACATCCGACCTGGATGAGCTCTACCGCGCCCACGCAGCCGAGGTCTACCGCTACGTCTACGCCGTCCTCGGCAACCGGGACGACGCCGAGGACGTCACCCAGACGACGTTCGTGAACGCCCTCCACGCGCTCGAGCGAGGCGAGCGGCCGCGCAAGCCGGCGAACTGGCTGATCACGATCGCGCACAACCTGATTCGGCAGCGTTTCCGCCAGCAGCAGTCGCGGCCGCGGCAGGTCGAGCTCGACCGCGACGTTCCGAGCCTCGAGACCGACGGCGATGTCCCGGCGATCGAGGATCTCGTGCGCGCCCTGCAACGGATTCCGGAGACACAGCGGGAGGCGCTCGTCCTCAGGGAGATGGAAGGCCGCTCGTACAAGGAGATCACGGCGATCCTTGACGTCTCGGAGACGGCGCTCGAATCGCTGATCTTCCGCGCCCGCCGCTCGCTCGCCGAGGAGCTCGAGAACCTGGTCACGTGCGATCGCGCCGGACTGGCTCTCTCGCAGCAGACCGACGGGCGTCTCGGACGCAAGGAACACAGGCGCCTTGCCGCCCATTTGGAGGAGTGCCCGAGCTGCGCCCGCGCCGCCACGCTGGGACCGAAGCGCCGGCGCGCGTTCAAGGGCCTTGCCATCCTGCCGCTGCCGTTCACGCTCACGATCTTCAAGGGCGCACCGAGCGCGTCTGCCGCGATCGGGCTGCCGACGATCGGCGGCGGGGCTGTGGCCGGCACGGCCGCCGGTGTGGGCGGAGGCGCGGTGACCGCGAAGATCGCGATCGGGGTGGCCGCGGTCGCGCTCGCGGGCGGCGCTGGCTACGAGGGTGTGAAGGTCGTGCGCGATACAGCCACTCCCGCCCCCACCGCCCAGGCAGCCGCTCCTCCTCCCGCGGTCGTTCCAGTTGTTGCGCAACCGGCGATCGTGGTGGACGAGCCCGAGGTCTCGAAGGCGACGCCCGTGGTGGTCAAGCGGAAGGTTGCCGGCAAGAAGGCGAAGCCCACCAAGAAGGCTCATCCGGTGAAACAGGCGCAGGCCGAGGTGCCCGTGAGGGGCCGCGCAACCGCTCCCGGGCAGACGAAGGCGAAGCCGGAGTCGCCGGGCAAGAGTGCAGTCGCGCCCGGCAAGACGAAGAGCAAGGCAAAGAAGCCGAAGAAGCCGAAGAAGCCGAAGCCGGAGGTGAAGGAAAAGGCCAAGCCGGCGCGCGTCAAGCCGGAGCCCGCGCGCGGCGGGATCGCCGTTCCGCCGGGCCAGGCCGATCCGCTCGTCGACCTCGACAAGAAGCCGAAGAAGCCGCGCTAGACGGCGTCCGCCGGCCACTCCGGGCGTTTAGCTAACCGAAGAGGCAGCCAGCGGCTGCGTACCGACCCAGAGCTACAGACTCTGGGGCTAACCTGGCCGCCCGGCACGTCTTTCTGCTTGCATTGGCCAAAAGCACGGGCATACTGACTGCGTCGTGAGCGAAGCACAGACAGGCGTACGCACGTTCGTGATTGCCGATGTGCGCGGCTATTCCCGCTTCACCGAGGAGCACGGGGACGAAGCGGCTGCCGGCCTGGCGGCGAAGTTCGTGGACATCGTCAGCGACGGCGTCGAGGCTCACGGCGGCGTCCTGATCGAGGTTCGTGGCGATGAAGCGCTCGCCGTGTTCACATCTGCCCGGCAGGCGATCCGTGCTGCAGTCGATCTCCAGGCGCGGTTCGCCGAGGAGACCGAGGCGGATTCGAGCGTCCCGCTCAAGGTCGGGATCGGCATCGATTCCGGAGAGGCGGTCCGCATGCCGGACGGTAGCTACCGGGGCGCTGCGTTGAACGTGGCTGCGCGACTCTGCGGGCGCGCGCACGGAGGCGAGGTGATCGTCAGCGAGGGAACGTCGCGGATCGCCGGGCGCCTCGGCGGGATCCAGTACAGCGATCGCGGCCGGGTGCATCTGAAGAACATCCCCGAGCCGGTTCACATCCTCCAGGTCTACTCGGAGCACGACGCGCCGCCGGCGACCAATCGCTGGGTGCTGATGTTCTTCGGCAAGCCGGGCCGGACACTCGGCTGGAAGCTCGGCCTCGCCGTCGTCGTCCTGGCGGCTGCGACGGCCGCGTCCGTTGCATACCTCACGACCGGCGACACCGAGGGTGGCAACGCCGCACCGACGATCACGGGGACTGGCGGTGTCCTCGGGACAACCACGACGGCGGCGGCGGAGACCGCCCTGGCGCCGAACGCCGGTCTCGAAGAGATCGTGCCGGCCGCGATCTGGAAGGACTGCGCGCTGCAGACGGTTCCCCAGCCGAACGCACTCCAGACGGCCGTCTGCCTGCCGGCCTCGGGAGTGCCGGACCGGTGGGAGATCTCGTCGTACCGGAGCGGCTCCGACCTGATGTCCGCGTACCGGTCGGATTTCCAGCGCCACCCGACCCTCAAGGCCAACAGCGGCAAGTGCAACGTCTTCACGTGGGGCGGCGAGCTCCAGTGGCTTCACGGCCGCGACAAGCCCGGCGGGCGCGCCTTTTGCTACTTCGACGGCAACGACGCCGTCATCGTCTGGAACCACCAACGTCTCGGCCAGCTCACCCATCGCGACGTCCTCATCACCGCCCGCGAAAGCGGCAGCGACCACGTCAGCCTGACGCGCTGGTGGCGGCCGTGGCACCACCTCATCGGCAAGGGCCAGTAGCGCGTTACGCGATAGACCAGGTGTCGCCGCTGCCAAGCAGCGCTGCGAGCTCGCCTTCGCCCTTCGCCTTCGCGACGCCGATCTGCTCGGCCATCAGCTCGTCATAGACCGGGCGATCGACGGCTCGGAAGACGCCCATCGGCGTCGCGCCGATGACTTCCTGCGTCATCCGGGAGAGCGCGAACGCATGCGCCGGCTCGGCCGCATGGGCGTCGTGCACCAGCAGCCCGGGCTCCGAAGCAGCCACGACCTCCGGTGACCCATCGGCGCGCAGCCGCACACCCTTGTCGCCCCACACGATCGGCTCGCCGTGCCTGAGATACAGCCGGTTCTCCTTCTCCTCCCGCACGAAGTCAAAGGCGCCGTCGTTGTAGATGTTGCAGTTCTGGTAGATCTCGACGAATGCGCTCCCCTTGTGGTGCGCCGCCGCCCTCAACACCTCGGTCAGCTCCTTCTTGTCGGTGTCGATCGCGCGCGCGACGAAGCTCGCCTCGGCGCCGATCGCCAGCGAGAGCGGGTTGAACGGGTGGTCGAGCGAGCCCATCGGCGTCGACTTCGTGACCTTCCCCAGCTCCGAGGTCGGCGAGTACTGGCCCTTCGTCAGCCCGTAGATCTGGTTGTTGAACATCAGCAGCCTCAGGTTCACGTTGCGGCGCAGCGCGTGGATCAAGTGGTTGCCGCCGATCGACATCGAGTCGCCGTCTCCCGTCACGACCCACACCGACAGGTCCGGACGGGACACGCTCAGCCCGGTCGCGATCGCCGGCGCGCGCCCGTGGATCGAGTGCATTCCGTAGGTCTGCATGTAGTACGGGAAGCGCGCGGCGCAGCCGATCCCGGAGACGAAGACGATGTTCTCGCGCTTCAGCCCCAGCTCGGGCATGAACGACTGGACGGCGTTCAGGATCGCGTAGTCGCCGCAGCCCGGGCACCACCGCACCTCCTGGTCGGACTTGAAGTCCTTCGCCGTCAGCTTCAGCACCTCGCCGCCGCCACCGTTCCCGTTGCCCGGCTCGCTCATCGCCCCTCCTCGAAGAACTCCGCCAACCGCCGCACGACCTCGCGGCCCTGCTCGTCCTGCGCGCCGACCGACAGCTCCCGCGCGTCATCGTCGAAGTCGATCGCGAGGAACGCGCAACAGCCCTGCTCCGTCGTCATGACCTGCTCGAGGAGGGCGCGATCGACGCCCTGCTCGAAGGAGACGGCCAACGCGTCCCGCGAGCGATCCACGCTCGCGACCGACGGGCGCAGGCGCGCGACGCGTCCGGCCTGCTCCGCCAGCTCGTCGGCCGAGAGCGCGCAGCCGTCCGGGACAATCAGAGGCAGGCTCCTCATCGCTTCCGCTCGTTCCCTCGCTTGAAGTTCCCGGTCGCCTTCGCCATCAGCAGCTGCTGGCCCTGCTCGTCCTCGCCCGGCGCCACCTCGAGGAACCGCTCCGCGATCTTCCCCGCGAGCGTCGTGGCATGCCTTCCCTTCCAGAGGATCTCCACCGTCCCGTCGCGGCGCGCACGATAGGAGAAGGGCCTCTCCTTCAGCAGGATGCCGCGCTGGTCCGGAGTCTTCTTCTTCGGTCTCACGACTCCACCAGCGCCGTGATCGCGTCGGCGAGCTCGCTCGCCTTGAACGGGGTGCCGCGGACGCGGTTGTAGCCGATCGCGTCGACCAGGAACTCGGCGCGGATCAGTCTCAGCAGCTGGCCGAGGTTCATCTCCGGGATCAGGATCTTGTCGTAGCTGGCCAGCACATCGCCCGTGTTACGCGGGAACGGGTTGAGATAGTGGAGGTGCGCCTGCGCGACGTGGTGCCCCGCCCTGCGCACGCGCTTCACCGCAGCACCGATCGGGCCGAACGTCGAGCCCCAGCCGAGCACCAGCGTGTCCGCGCCGTCGGGGTCGTCGACCTCGAGCAGCGGGATGTCGTTCGCGATCCCGGCCACCTTGGCGGCGCGCAGGCGGGTCATCAGGTCGTGGTTCTCGGGGTCGTAGGAGATGGAGCCGGTGACGTCGGCCTTCTCGAGCCCGCCGATCCGGTGCTCGAGCCCGGGCGTCCCGGGGACGGCCCACGGCCGCGCGAGCGTCTCCGGATCGCGCGCGTACGGCATGAACTCGTCCTCGCTGAACGTTGTGAACTCGGTCGAGATGTCCGGCAGGTCGGCCACGCTCGGGATCAGCCACGGCTCGGAGCCGTTCGCCAGATAGGCGTCGGAGAGCAGATACACGGGCGTGCGGTACTTCAAGGCGATCCGGGCCGCCTCGATCGCGGCGTGGAAGCACTGCGCCGGCGTCGAGGCCGCGAGGACCGGTACGGGGCTCTCGGAGTTGCGCCCGAACATGACCATCATCAGGTCGGCCTGCTCGGGCTTCGTCGGCATCCCGGTCGAGGGGCCTGCGCGCTGGATGTCGAGGATCAGCAGCGGCAGCTCGAGCATGATCCCGAGCCCGATCGTCTCCTGCTTGAGCACGATCCCCGGCCCGGCAGACGTCGTGACGCCAAGGGAGCCGCCGAAGGCCGCGCCGAGCGCCGCGCCGACCGCGGCGATCTCGTCCTCGGCCTGGAACGTCCGCACACCGAACGACTTGTGCCGCGCAAGCTCCTCCAGGACCGAGCTTGCCGGCGTGATCGGGTACGCACCCAGGAACAGGTCGAGGCCGGAGAGCTTCGAGGCGGCGATCAGCCCGTAGGCGAGCGCCGTGTTGCCGCTGATCTGCCGGTACACACCGGGCGTCATCTTGGCCGGTGCGATCTCGTAGCTGACCGCGAAGTCCTCGGACGTCTCGCCGTACGCGTAGCCGGCCTTGAAGGCGGTCGCGTTCGCCTGCGCGATCTCGGGCCGCTTGGCGAACTTCCTCTCGACGAACTCGAGCGTGCCCTCCGTCGGCCGGTTGTAGAGCCAGCTCATCAGCCCGAGCGCGAAGAAGTTCTTCGAGCGCTCGGCCTCGCGCGGCGTGATCCCCTCGATCCCCTTCAGCGCGCCGACCGTCATCGACGTCAGCGCGACCTCGTGGACGTGGTAGTCGTCGAGCGAGCCGTCCTCGAGCGGGCTCGTCTCGTAGCCCGCCTTCTGCAGGTTGCGCTCCTTGAACGTGTCGGTGTCGACGATCAGCATCCCGCCCTTCGGCAGGTCGCCGACATTCGTCTTCAGCGCCGCCGGGTTCATCGCGACCAGCACGTTGGGCGCATCGCCGGGCGTGAGGATGTCGTGGTCTGCGAAGTGGAGCTGGAAGCCCGAGACGCCCGGAAGCGAGCCTGCGGGGGCGCGGATCTCTGCCGGGAAGTCGGGCAGCGTCGAGAGATCGTTGCCGAGAATTGCCGTCTCGCTCGTGAACCGGTCGCCGGTGAGCTGCATCCCGTCGCCCGAATCGCCCGCAAAGCGGATGATCACCTGCTCGAGCTGCTCTACGGCTTTTGCCATGCCCTAGTTGTATCGCACGCGCGTGCCGGTCGAAACGAGCGTTGGCCAGGCAGAAATCCCTACGGTGAAGACGAGTGGAAGCAAGCCAAGGAGGATCCGTGCAGCCTGAACTTCACTCACTCTTCGCCAGCGAACGCCTGCGCGACGACCACGGAGCACGACGGGAGCAAACGCCGCGGCCGGCGCTGAGAGCGGCTATTCGGCCCGGCGACGAACCACCGACAGACCCCACGCCTCACCCGAGGCGAACAGCTCGTCAGGGTCCACATCGTCGCGCCAGCCTATGAAGTGCTTCTCGGGATCGTCTGCGGTCGAGCCGATCACGGCGAGCCGCTCCTCGGGCGCCTCCTCGACCGGGCGCTCGAGCTCGTCGAGCCGGCGCTCGGCCTCGTCGGCGGCCGGCCCTTCCATGTAGCCCCTAGGCATCCGGCGCCTCCGCGAGCAGCGAGTTCAGGTCGAGCGGAATCGACATCATCGCCACCCCACCGTCCGGGTCGCGCGGCCATTCCGCCTGCGGCCGGTCACGGTAGAGCTCGACGCCGTTTCCATCCGGGTCGTTGAGGTAGAGCGCCTCGCTGACGCCGTGATCCGAGGCGCCCGTGAGCGGGATACCCGCGTCGAGAAGGCGGCGCAGCGCGTCGGCGAGCGTGACGCGGTCGGGATAGCGGATCGCGGTGTGGAAGAGCCCCGTATGGCCTGGCGGCGGCGGCGAGGCACCCTTGCTCTGCCACGTGTTCAGCCCCAGGTGATGGTGGTAGCCGCCTGCCGAGATGAATGCGGCCTCGTCTCCAAGCCGCTGCTGCAGCTCGAGTCCCAGGACGCCGACGTAGAACTCGAGTGAGCGGTCGATGTCCGCCACCTTCAGGTGAACGTGACCGATGTCGACACGCGGATCGATCGTACTCATCGCAGCGACGATACCCGGGTTAGGGATCGCTACGCCCTGGAGAGAACCGCCAGGTGGAGACCTGCTCGCACTGCGGCGGCCAGCTGCCCGAGAACGCCACCTTCTGCCCCTCCTGCGGGCGCCGCACCGACCTGGCCGCTCCAGAGCCGCGCGAGGAGCCGATCGACGTTCACTACGCCGAGCCACGGTACTTCGGGCTCGGGTCGCCGGTCTTCGTCTTCGGCGTGATGCTCGCACTGCTCGCGGCCGGGATCGTGCTGGTCGTACTGGGAGTGCTGGTCGTCGGCGTGATCGCGATCGTCATCGCGGCCTGCCTCCTCCCCACGTTTCTCGCCGGCGCGCGCCGCTGGCCCGAGACGCGGCTCGCCCGCGCAGGCGTGAACACGGCCGACCGCGTGCGCGACGAGGCCGACGTGGCCGTCGAGTCGATCTCGACCTGGTCAAAGGCGAGCCGAGACGTCGTTCGGCTGCGGAAAGAGCAATTCCAGCTCCGCCGCGAGCGCGACGCCAAGATCCGCGAGCTCGGCGTCTCGGTCTACTCGGAGGATGGACGCGCCGACGAGCTGATGGCTGCGGCGAAGGAGCTCGACGATCGCCGTTCGCGCAACGAACGAGAGCTGCAGCGAACGATCGCGGGCGCGCGCCGCCGGACACGAAAGGGCCGCGCAGCCGTCGTCGCGACAGAGATCATCGAGCCGGACGAGAAGGCAGCGGAGAACGGCTAGGCGCGCTCGACGTACGCGCAGCGCGGGCCGCCGGGCACCGGCCGGCCGTGCTTGCGGACGACGAAGTGGCCTGCATTCTCCGAGTCGCCGTCGACCTCGACTGTCGCTCCGATGTCCGGAGCCGGGCCGGAGCGCTCGAGCAGCGAGTAGCCGCTCGACGTCGGGATGAAGAGGACGTGCGCCCGCTCGTCGTCGACCTCGGAGTCGCCGAGTACCGGCTCGACAGCATGCTGTTGCAGCTGCACGACCTGGTCGACGCTCTCGGCCAGCCGCAGCTCGCGCTCGACCAGATCGTTGCGCAGGCTCGTCACGGTCGCCTCGTGTGCGCGGTTCATCTGCGCGATCTCCTCGGCGATCTCGGCCAGACGCCGGTCGCGATCGACGAGCTCCTCGCGCAGGCCGGCGGTCTCGGCAAGCTGACGGTCGCGCTCGGCGAGCTCCTCGCGCAGGCCGGCCATCGCCTGGTGCTCGACGTTCTCGACCAGCAGCGCCCTGTCGGTGAGCTGCCGGTCGCGCTCGGCGAGCTCGGAGCGCAGGCTGGTCATCGCCGCCTCGCGCTCGGCGCTCTCGGCCAGCTCGCGGTTCAGCCGTGCAATCTCGTTGACGTTCTCGGCCAGCCGCCGGTCGCGGTCGCCAAGGTCGTCGCGTAGTCCGGCCATTGCCTCGTGCTCCACGTTCGCGACCAGTGCGGCTCGCTCGGCCAGCTGGCGCTCACGGTCGGCAAGCTCGGCGCGCAGGCCGGCAATCGTTGCGTCGTGCTCGCCGGAATCGGCCGGCACGGAGTGCTCTTCGGCCTTCTCGGCCAGCTGCCGATCGCGGTCGGCGAGCTCCTGGCGCACGCCGGCAAGCTGTGCCTCGAGCTCTGCGACTCGAGCGTTCGACGCCTCGCTGGTCTCGCTCTGGACGGTCGCCGCGTTCTGCTCGGCCTGCTGGAGCTGGGCTTCGAGCTCCGCGACGCGCGCCACCGCCGCAGCGGTCGCGCTCTCGATCTCTCCGACGCGGGACTGCTCTGACGCGAGCTGGGCCTCCAGCTCGGCGACTCGGGCGTTCGACGCCTCGCTGGTCTCGCTCTGGACAGTCGTGGCGTTCACCTCGGCCTGCTTGAGCTGGGCCTCGAGCTCGGCGACGCGTTCCTGGGCCTCCGCAACTGCGTTCTGAATCTCGCCCGCGCGTGCCTGCTCGGCCGCGAGCAGCGCACCCTGGAGCTCGGCGGTGCGCGTCTCGAGTACTGCACGATCGCGCGCCGCGTCCTTGAGCTGACCCTCGAGCACCGAGATGCGAGCTTCGACGCCGGCGGAAGCTTCGGTGCGCTCCGCGTCGCGGGCGCTCGAGGCTTCTCCGAGCCTCGCCTGAAGCTCGGTGACGCTCTCGGCGAGCCCCTGCCGCTCGACCGCCGCGGCCGCCAGCTGTGCTTCGAGCTCCTGGATGCGGGATGCCTGAGCCGGATCGGGCTCGGGTGTGGCCGCCTGGGCGGCGGCAAGCTGGGCCTGAAGCTCGGCGAAGCTCTGGGCGAGCCCCTGCTGATCGACCGCCGCGGCCGCCAGCTGTGCTTCGAGCTCCTGGATGCGGGATGCCTGAGCCGGATCGGGCTCGGGTGTGGCCGCCTGAGCGGCGGCAAGCTGGGCCTGGAGCTCGGTGTAGTGCTGCACGATGTTTTCGCGGTCGGCTGCTGCAGCCTTGATGTGCTCGTCGAGCTGCTGAATGTGGGCCTCGAGCTGCTCGATCCGCGCCGCCTGGGCGGGATCGGCCTGGGGAGCCGCGTCGCCGGGCGCACCCGATGCGAGCTGCGCCTCGAGCTCGCTCACGCGCTTGGAGAACGCGTCGCGCGCCTGCTGGCTGACGCGGAGCTGGCCGGCGGTCTCGTCGAGCCGCTTGGAGAGATCCGCGATGCGCACCTCGTCCGCGTTCGGAATCTGTGCCGGTGGATCGGGAACCGCCGCCGCCGTCGGGGCGTCAACGGGGGGCGGGTAGAGCGGAATCACGCGAAGCCCGGGCGAGTCCTGACCGTCGGGCTCCTCGGCCGCATGGCGATCGTCAGACGGCGGGATCACGGGCCGAACCGGCGAGTTCGCGAGACCGGCATCGCCCACTGTGCGCAAGCCGGCGCTGACGCCGTACTCGGTCTTCAGCAGGCCTCCGTGCTGCTCCGCAAGCGAGTTTGCGACCGCACCGGGGGACGCGAAGCCGAGCTCCACGAGGATCTCTCCGAGCGGCTGCCCGGTCCGATCCTGCTCAGCAAGTGCCTGCGTCAGCTGGTCTGAGGTGAGGATCCCCTCTTCCACCATGAGCTGGCCAAGCTGGCGTCTGTTGTCGTGGGCCGCTTCCACCGTTCTCCTATCGGCCTCGAAGGGCCACGACTAAAGCCTTTAGGCACGCTCGCCTGCGAGCGCCCAAAGCACGAACGCGAGCCAGTGCACGCCGATCACGTCGGTCTGGATCCCGAGCACGAGAACAGCGCCGAGCGAGGCGCCCAGCCACGGGGCGCGCCGGAGCGTGACGCGCAGCAACGCGACGCTCCAGGCGATGAACGCCAGCATCCCGAGCAGCCCGATCTCGACTCCGAGCTCCGTGTACGTCGACTCCCCCGCCTTGATCTCTCTCCCGGTTCGCTTGGCCGTCACCCCCGAGTTGCCGAGCCCGTAGCCCTGCGGATGCTCGACCACCGTCTCGATCCCGTCGCGCAGGCTGTCGAGGTGGCTGTCGAACGACGACTCGCCCGGATCGAGCGGGTTGCCGCTTGTCTCCTCCACCTGACCTCCGGCCCGCTGGATCTCGAGCTCGGCCGGCGTGAACCGGGTCTCGGGAGCGATGTCCGGATAGGCCCGGATGAAGAAGAACGCGGCGGCGAGGAGCACTGCGGCTGCCGCCACCGGCCACCACGTGCGGAGGGCGTAGGCGAGGAACCCGAGCCCGACGACGAGCGCGGCGATCGAGGTACGCGAGTACGTGAAGAGCAGGCCGACCGCAAGTAGGGCCGTGAGCGACGGGAGCCACCGGCTGCCGCGCCAGGTTGCGGCGAGCAGGATCGCGACGAGCAGCAAGTAGGCCGTGGCAAGCGGGCTGAGGAACGTGGAGACGAGCCGGCGCAACGGTCGCTCGTCGCCCGGGTTGTAGACCCAGTTCTCCGGCAGGCCGGAGAGGCCCTTGCTGTAGTCGAGCCCGAGCTGCTCGCCGAACCACCCCGGCACGCCGGAGTCGCGCCAGGTCTGGAGCGAGACGGTGTAGATGTCGACGAGCCCCCAGGTGGCAACCACGACGGCGACGCCGAGGATCGCCCAGCCGAGGCGCTCGCGGTCGCGATGCGAAAAGGTGATCGCGCGACCCAGGACGTAGGCGGCGACCGGCGTCAGATCGTGGCGAAGACCGAAGAGGATGCCGCGCGCCGAGGCCTCGCCGCCGAGCCAGTCCTGCGGGATCACCGCGTAGAGGAGGACGAAGGCCGTGTACGCGAGCGCGAGCCAGTCCGTCGAGGTCGACTTGAAAGGGATCCCGCGGCGGCGCCAGACGATCGCGCCGAGCGCGAGCGCGAGCAGCACCTCCTTCCACGCCGAGACCACGTCGAGCGCCGTGTCCCGGACACCGGCGTCCCAGAGCATGGCCATCGCCAGGTTGTGGAACGGAAGCGCGACGACGAGGGCCAGGATCACCCACTTCGGCAGGCGTTCAGCCAACGACTGCCACCAGCGTCAGGCCGAGGTTCACGATGCGGGCTTCGCCCGGGAAGAGCTCGCGCAGCTCGCGAGGGCCGAGCAGGTGGTTCTCCTTCGCCCACGGCTTGCGCACGAGGTCGTACGCCCGGTGTGCGGCGGCGTCAGGCAGCCAGTGAACGAGGGGAAGCCGCGTGTGCACCTCGACCGGGAACCATCGGTTCGGCGTCGTCACGAACGCCCGCCGCGAGACGCGCAGCGCCTCGTCGACGAAGCGCCGCTGCTCCGACGGGCCGCCGACGTGCTCGATCACGGCATTCGAGAACGCGATGTCGAACGTGCCGTCCTCGAACGGCAGCGCAAGCGCATCGCCCTGGACGTACCGCGCCTGCGGGTAGCTCTCCCGGAAGCGGGCGCCTTCGTGCACCCCGAGCGCCGTCACCTGCTGCGGCCAGGGGTACAGCTCCTCGAAGAAGTTCAGCGTCCGGCAGCCGGTGGCTTCGCCGAAGGCGACGTCGTCGACGCCGATGTCCAGGACGGTCGTCGACTCGGTCGGCGCCATCGTCTCCATGAAGAGGCCGAACTTCCGCCTGCGGGAGCGCAGCGAGATCTGGTCGGCCAGGCCCATCAGGGGACAAGAGTAAGGTGCGGGGCGGTGATCGAGGACGTCGTCAGACCGCGCGGGCCCTACCGCCTGCACCTGATGACCTACCGGCGCCCGATGTTCGAGACGCCGCTTCCCGGCGGCCGCCGCGGGCGGGCGTGGCAGCGCTCGGACGGGCTGGTCGTGCTGCGGGCGCCGGACGACGAATCGCTCGAGCTGCTGCGGTTCATGCTGGCGCTCGACTCCGACACGACCGAGTTCACTCAGCGCTTCCGCCACGACCCACTGCTCGGCCCGTCGATCCGGAACCTGCACGGCCTTCGCCCTTTGCGGCGGCCCACGGTCGCCCACGCGGTTCTGCGGGCCGTCTGCGGGCAGCTGATCGAGGCGCGGCGGGCGCTGGCGATCGAGCGGGCGATCGTGCGGGCGTGCGGCGAGCCGGCGCCGAGCCGCCACGCGATCGGCGCGCTCTCACCGGCCCAGCTGCGAAAGCTCGGGCTCGCGACGCAGCGCGCCTCGACCCTCGTCCGCGTCTGCCGCACTCTCGACCTGGAGGCGCTTCGCTCCCGTCCGATCGAAGCGGTGGCCGCACGGCTCCTGCGCGAGCGGGGCCTCGGGCCATGGTCGCTCGGGGTGATCTCGCTCGAAGGCCTCGGCAGCTACCGCCACGGGCTCGTCGGCGACCTCGCGCTCGTCAAGCTCTGCTCGGCGCTACGGGGCCGGTGGGTGGAGCTGCACGAGACCGCGGAGCTGCTCGCTCCGTACGAGGAATGGGCCGGTCTGGCGGGCGTCTACCTGATGAAAGGCTGGAGCGCAGGACTCGTTCCCGGTGCGAGCGCGGATCGTGCCAGGCTCGTGCGTTGCCGAGCGGCCTAACAGAGGCATAGGATCGGGTCGTGCAGCTCGGACACAACTCGAAGATCGATCTGATCAAGCGCGTACCGCTGTTTGTCTCCGCCTCGAAGTCGGAGCTGGCCGAGATCGCGTCGATCGCGGACGAGATCGACCTGCCGCCGGACAAGACGCTGATCAACGAAGGCGACTCCGGGCACGAGTTCTTCGTGCTCGTGGAGGGAACGGCCGACGTGGAGCGCGGCGGCAAGAAGATTGCCAAGCTCGGCCCGGGCGACTTCTTCGGCGAGATCGCGCTGATCGCCAAGACGCCGCGGAACGCGACGATCAAGACCACCTCGGCCGTGCGCGCGCTCGTGATCACCGACCGCTCCTTCCGCCAGCTGCTCGACCATTCGCCGCAGATCCAGATCAAGGTGCTGACCGCGCTCGCCGAGCGGCTCGCTCCGACCTCGCTGTAGGGCACGCCTACACTTCTGCGATGGCTGTGGACGAGCGCAGGATCGCGATCCTCGGAGCCGGCCAGATCGGGGAGGCGCTCATCTCCGGCCTCCTCTCCGCCGGCTGGCGAACTGCGGCTGAGCTCTCGGCTTCGACACGGCGCGAGGAGCGCGCGACCGAGCTGCGTGAGCGGCACGGCATCCACGTCACGCTCTCGAACTCGGAGGCGGCGGCGGGTGCTGCTCTCGTCGTGATCGCAGTCAAGCCACAGGACATCGAGACGCTGCTCGGGGAGATCGGGCCGCTGATCCAGCCGGAGCAGACCGTCCTCTCGATCGCCGCGGCGATCCCGACCGCTGCGATCGAACGCCACCTCGGCGACGGCGTCCCGGTCGTCCGCGCCATGCCGAACACGCCGGCCGTCGTCCACGAGGGCATGGCGGGCATCTGTGCGGGGTCGCACGCCGTCGAGGAGAGCATGGTTCTCGCCGAGGAGGCACTGCGTCACGTCGGCGCCGTCGTGCGGGTCCCGGAGCCCTACATGGACGCCGTCACCGCGGTCTCCGGCTCGGGGCCGGCGTACTTCGCCCTGCTCGCGGAGGCGATGATCGAGGCGGGCATCCTGCTCGGCCTCTCGCGCGAGGTCTCCACGCAACTCGTCGTCCAGACGATGCTGGGGACGGCGAAGCAGCTGCGCGACCTGAAGATGCATCCCGTGGAGCTGCGCGAGATGGTCACCTCGCCGGGTGGGACGACGATCGCGGCGATCCGCGAGCTCGAGCAGGCGGGAGTGCGTGCTGCATTCCTGAACGCGATCCAGGCCGCCATGGACCGGTCGGTCGAGCTCGCCCGCGGCGACCAGTGATCGAGATCCGGGTCGAGGACGAGCCCGCACGTGCGGCCGCCGAGATCCTGGCCTCCACCACCGGTCACGTGGCGCTCTCGGGCGGCTCGGCGCCCGGTCCCGCCCACGAGCTCGCCGCGGCGCTCCGCCCCGACTGGTCGGGCGTGCACGTCTGGTTCGGAGACGACCGCGCCGTACCGCCCGACGACGAGCTCTCGAACTACCGGCTGGCGAAGGAGACGCTGCTCGACCGGCTCACCGCGCAGCCGGAAGTGCATCGGATACGCGGCGAGCTCGGCGCCGCCGAGGCGGCGGATCTCTACGACGAGGAGCTGAACGGCGTCACGCTCGACCTGGCGCTGAACGGGCTCGGCCCCGACGGGCACACCGCGTCGCTCTTCCCGCATGCGCCGGGACTCGACGAGATGGAGCGGCGCGCGATCGCCGCCGAGGGAGAGCTGAAGCCGTTCGTCCCGCGCGTGACCATGACACCACCTGTCTTTCGTGCGGCGAGCCTGCTCGTCTATCTCGTGCTCGGCGAGGACAAGGCGGAGGTGGTCCGCCGCGCCTTTGCCGACGAGCCGAGCCCTGAAGTTCCCGCCAGCTTGATCCGCGGCCGCAGGACGATTGCGATCCTCGATCGCGGCGCCGCCTCGCAGTTGCCTCAGGGATAGCGGCGCGGGCCGGGGCCGTCCGGGACGAGTGGACCGAGCCGGTGGCGGAGGCGGGCGACGAGTCTGTACGGCGGACTGCTCGGACTCCAGACGGAGCCGTCCGGCCGGAAGAGGTGGGCGCTCGCGTAGCGCCTCGCCTCGGGCAGTCGCGCGAGCAACGGGTCAGCCTGGGCGTCGCCGAAGGGGAGGTAGGCGTACTGCCCTCGATCGAACCGAGCGGCGACACGCGCCACGAAGCGGCAGAAGCGTCAGCCGCCGTCATAGAGGACCACGGGCCGCCTCACGGCAGAAGCTCGGACTCGAGCTCGGCCGCCATGCCGCGGCGAGCGGCGAGCGCCTGAAGCACGAGCACGGTGTCTGCGACCGGAACGTCCTCGAGATACGTGTCGCGCAGCTCGAACGACTCGAGGACCTCCTCGACCGCTTCGATGTAGCCGACGACGTCCTCCGCCGCGATGAAGGCAAGCGCGTCGCCGACCTCGCTCGGAAACGACTCGTGCGTGCGGGCGTAGTCGGCGTGCGGTCGCACCTCGTCCCACTCGCCGAGCACGGCGAACGCGAGGGCGGCGGCGTAGCTGCCAATCGGGGAGTCGGAGTCCCCCGCCCCGGCCTCGAGCGCCCAGCGCGCATCGACGGCCGCACCCTCCCAGTCGCCCGCGAGGATCCGCGACTTGATCGCGCCGATCGGCCGCCCCCAGCTGTCGGGCGGGGCGTGCTCCCAGCTCTCCCGGTAGCGCTCGGCCGAGCGCGCGAACCACTCGCCGCCGTCCCGGCCGGCCATCAACGCCGTCAGCGCAGCCGCGCCGGCTGCGTTCCCCATCCTCGTCAACTGCCGCTGCCGCTGGTCGGGATCGTCGGGAAGCCGCGCCTCACCGTCCTCGTAGCGCTCGCGCGCCCGTGCGTGCAGCTCCTCCCAGTCGGGCATCGGCCCAGGATAGGCGCTCCGAACGTGGCGAATTCGGCTATGCTGCGAGGAGCGCCGCTCGTCCGCCTTGTGTTGCACAGAACGGGCGCGCCACTCCTGAGGAAAGCAGCGCATCCGATTCGTGCTGCGCATATGTCAGAAGCGATACTGAACCCGACACTCACGTCGGACGCGACGGATGGTTTGACCGCCGACGCGCTCCGCGCGCAGAAATGGGCCGGAGAGCCCTTCCTTCACCCCGGCGAGGAACCGGGTGAAGCGCTCGCTCCCGGTACGGCGCGCCGTGCGGCCCTGGACGAGGCGCTGGCCGAGCTCGACGCCGGCCGCAGCGCCCCCTCGTCCCGCTGGAAGGTTCGCTTCGGGTTCCTGCTCGGGCTGGAGCGCGCGCTCTCGATGAAGCCGCCGGCCACCGCCGCAGGCACCGAGCTCCGCAAGCACCAGATCGACGCGCTCGCCGGCATGCTCACCGAGCTGATCGCGGCCAACCAGCGCCATGCCGAGGACGAGAACGGGAATGGGAACGGCGACGCCGACCTGGAGCCGGAGGAAGGCGAGGAGGAGGACGAGCCGGTCGACGACGACGTGGAGGACGAGCCGGAGGGCTTCGTCGGCGAGGATCCCGGCGCCGTCCGCCGCTACCGCTTCCGTCACCCGACGGCGTCGGGCAAGACGATCGCCGCCGCGGGCTTCGTCGAAGCTGCGCGCTCGCTCGGGATCCTGATCCTCACGCACCGCCGGCTGCTCGTCTCGCAGTTCCAGCGCGACCTCACGACCGAGGGCTACGGCGACCGCTTCACCGATGCGATCGAGCCGGGCAAGGAGCCGCTCCGCGGCGATCCGATCACGATCCAGACCTACGCCTGGTTCGCCCGGCACGCCGACTCGCTCTCGCGCGAGGCGTACCAGCTCGTGATCTGCGACGAGGCGCACACGGCGCTCGGCGAGAA
Source organism: uncultured Gaiellaceae bacterium (assembly GCA_963749515.1). Lineage (GTDB taxonomy): Bacteria > Actinomycetota > Thermoleophilia > Gaiellales > Gaiellaceae > Gaiellasilicea. The sequence goes on along the minus strand of CAVVMR010000006.1, from coordinate 399,373 downwards.
GACGAGCGCGGCGATCCGCAGCTTCCCGGAGCCGATCTACATCGGCATGACGGCGACCGAGCAGCTGATCGCGAAGCAGGTCTCGGACGTCTTCCCGGCTTCGGTCGACGACCTGCCGCTTGCCGACGCCGCCCGCCGCGGGCTGATCGCACCACTGCGCTGCCTGCGCGTGCCGCCCGCCGCGGCGATCAACTCCGTCCCCATCGTCGGCGGCGACTTCGAGGAGCGCGCCCTGGCCGCAGCCCTCGACCACCAGGCCTTGAACCAGGCGGCGGCGAGCCTCTACCGCGAGCGCTTCGACAGCACGCCCGGCATCGTCTACGCGGCAGGCGTCGACCACGCCTACAACCTCGCGCAGGAGTTCCGCGCGGCGGGCCTGAAGGCGGAGGCCGTCTCCGGCCGCACGCCGCCGGTGAAGCTCGCCGAGACGCTCGCGGCCTACGAGCGCGGCGAGATCAACGTCCTGATCAACGCGATGCTGCTCGCCGAGGGCTGGAACTCGCCGCGCGCGACCGTCTGCATGCACCTCGCCCCGACCGCGTCGAAGCGCGTCTACCAGCAGCGGATCGGCCGGATCATGCGTACCCATCCGCGCAAGGAGGCGGGGATCGTCCTCGACTTCACGCCGAAGTCGGCCACGCACAACGAGCGCGTGGTCTCGCTCCACTCGCTGCTCGACGCCGACTTCTACCGCGAGGGGGCGCGCGTCACGCCGGCGCCGCGCCGTCGCGTCCAGCGCCGCGCCCGTCGCAGGCTCTCGCCGGCGACGTGGCTCGTCCCGGTCACGCCCGACGTCTCCCGCCGACTCGCGGTGATCCAGCGCGAGTGGCAGCGGATCGACCCGATGTACATGGACGAGGACGAGCAGCGCTACTGGGCGACCATCGCCGGCCGGCAGCTCCGCTTCGACCAGCGCGCCGAGTTTGCGAAGAAGTTCGCCGAGGGCCGGGCGTCGAAAGCGGCGCTCGAGACCTTCCTCTCCGTCTGCTCGGCGGAGAACCCGAATCGGCGGCTGCGGATGACCGCGCTGCAGGACCGCGTCTCGATGACCGTCGAGCGCGCCGATTTCGACGACCTGGTCACGCTCGTCAGCCAGGCGCCGCCGTGGGACAAGGACCGCGCTGCAGGCGCGCGGATCCTGCTCCGCGCGATCGGGGAGGGCAAGGCGAACGCTCCCGATCAGATTCTCCAGCGCTGGACGTGGAAGCTGGCCAAGGCGACCCGGAAAGTCCAGGATCGCCGCGCGAGCACGGAGTTCCCGGAGGCCAAGCGCCTGCTCGGAGCGGTCGCCAACTCGCGGGGCCACCGGCACGAGGAGAACGTCGCGAAGCTGATCCAGGTCGCGAAGGCGCTGCCGCTCGAGGTCGGCGCCGCGCTCCTAGCCTCCTCCGAGGGCTACACGCCGCGCGCCAACAACGCGCTCGACCGGGCCCGCGAGGAGATCGGCGAGATCCGCGAGATCGCCAACGCACTTGCCGACAACCTGCCCGCGCCGAAGGCGCCGTCGCGCAAGTCGCGCAGGCGCAAGCGCAGGAAGAAGGTCGGCGGACAGCAGCAGCCGCAGCAGCAGCCGGGAGCCGAGGTCGCAGCGGCGAGCAACGGCGTCGCGCCGGCGGAGGGTGCCGCAGCCGCGAAGCCGAAACCGCGGCGGCGCCGGCGGCGCAAGCCCGCGGCCTCTGACGGCGGTTCGACAGCTTCGAACGACGGCGCCGCCGAACCGATCGCACCCTCCTAGGCGAAGGTCCTTCGATGTTGATCCTGCTGGCGATCGGTTTCGTCGCGGGAATCGTGACCGCCCTCTCGCCGTGCGTGCTCCCGGTGCTGCCGATCGTGCTCGCCGGTGGAGCGACCGGTCGCCGCCCGCTCGCGATCGTCGCCGGCATCGTCGTCAGCTTCACGGTCTTCACGCTCTTCGCCGCCTGGCTCCTCGACCTGCTCGGCCTGCCGCAGGATCTGCTGCGCAACCTCGCGATCGCGCTGCTCTTCCTCGTTGCGCTGACGCTCCTCGTGCCGCAGATCGGCGAGCTGATCGCGCGGCCGCTGCAGGCGCTGACGCGGCGCGGCTCGGGAGATCTCGGCGGCGGCTTCTTCCTCGGGGCGAGCCTCGGGCTCGTCTTCGTGCCGTGTGCGGGCCCCGTGCTCGCAGCGGTGACGGTGATCGCCGCCAAGCGCGAGGTCGGACTCGACGGCCTGTTGCTCACGCTCTCGTACGCGACCGGCGCCGCGCTGCCGATGCTCGCGATCGCGATCGCCGGCCAGCGTGCTGCGAAGGGGTTTCGGGCCCGCGTCGAGACGATCCGGCGGGCGGCAGGCGTGCTCGTCGCCGCCGCGGCGCTCGCCATCGCACTCGGCGTCGACCAGGAGCTCCAGACGGCGATCCCCGGCTACACCGAGTCGCTGCAGAAGCGCTTCGAGCGCTCGTCCGCCGCGCAGCGAGAGCTCGGCGAGCTCACCGGCGCCCGCGCGCCCAGGGCGACCGGCGACACGGGGAGCGCGCTGAAGAACTACGGCCCTGCACCCGAGTTCCGGGGGATCGTGGGCTGGATCAACTCTCAGCCGCTGACGCTGAAGAGCCTGCGCGGCCGGGTCGTCCTGATCGACTTCTGGACGTACTCCTGCATCAACTGCCTGCGCACGCTGCCCCACATCCGCGAGTGGGACGACCGCTACCGGAAGGCCGGGCTGACGATCGTCGGCGTCCACACGCCCGAGTTCGCATTCGAGCGTGTCGCGTCGAACGTGCGCGAGAACGTGAAGGAGCTCGACCTGAGCTACCCGGTCGCGCTCGACAACGACTTCGGGACCTGGGAGGCGTGGCACAACCAGTACTGGCCGGCGAAGTACCTCATCGACCGAAGCGGCCACGTCCGCTACTTCCACTTCGGTGAAGGCGAGTACGCCGAGACCGAGGAGATGATCCGCACCCTGCTCGGCAAGGACGCGCCGCCGGCGTCCGGCCTCGCCGACGACAGTCCCGGCGGCCTGCGCACGCCCGAGAGCTACCTCGGCTACCAGCGCATCGACCGCAACGGCGGCGACGCGGTCGTCAAGGACGAGCCGCACGCGTACACGTTTCCGCGAGGCTTGCTCGAGAACGAGCTCGCGTTCGGCGGAGTCTGGACCGTCGAGGACGAACGGGCGATCGCGGGCGCGAGCGCCGGCCTGCGGCTGCAGTACCGCGCCCGCGACGTCTATCTCGTACTCACGGGGAAGGGCTCGGTGCGGGTGCTCGTCGACGGCAAGCCGGAGCGCACGGTGCGAGTCGCCGGCGACCGGCTCTACACGCTCGTCGCGCGTCCGGAGATCGGCGACCACCTGCTCGAGCTTCGCTTCAGTCCGGGCGTTGCGGGCTACGCGTTCACGTTCGGTTAGGGTCAGCGCCATGTACGCCGCGGCCGCCGACAGGTATGACCGCATGCAGTACCGGCGCAGCGGCCGCAGCGGGCTGCAGCTCCCCGCGGTGTCGCTCGGGCTCTGGCACAACTTCGGGCACGACCGGCCGTGGGAGAGCGGCCGCGCAATCGTCCGGCGCGCCTTCGACCTCGGGATCATCCACCACGACCTCGCGAACAACTACGGGCCGCCCTACGGCTCGGCCGAGGAGAACTACGGCCGGATCTTCCAGCACGACCTGCGGCCCTACCGCGACGAGCTCGTGATCTCGACCAAGGCGGGCTACGACATGTGGCCCGGCCCGTACGGACAAGGCGGCGGGACCCGCAAATACGTGCTTGCGAGCCTCGACCAGTCGCTTGCGCGGATGGGTCTCGAGTACGTCGACATCTTCTATTCGCATCGCTTCGACCCCGACACGCCGCTGGAGGAGACGATCGGCGCCCTCGACAGCGCGGTGAAGCAGGGTAAGGCTCTCTATGCGGGCATCTCGTCCTACTCGCCCGAGAAGACGCGCGAGGCGGCCGCGATCGGCCGCAGCCTCGGCACGCCGATCACGATCCACCAGCCCTCGTACTCGATGCTGAACCGCTGGATCGAGCCGGAGCTGCTCGACACGCTCGAAGCAGAGGGGATCGGCTGCATCGGCTTCTCGCCGCTCGCGCAGGGCGTCCTCACCGACCGTTACCTGGACGGGATCCCGGAGGGGTCGCGTGCCGCCACCGAGGGCACAGCCCTATCCGCGGACCAGCTGAACGAGCAGACGCTCGCGAAGGTGAGCGCGCTGAACGAGATCGCCGCCCGCAGGAGCCAGACGCTCGCCGCGATGGCGCTCGCCTGGACGCTGCGAGACCAGCGGATGACCTCGACGCTCGTCGGCGCCTCGAGCGTCGCGCAGCTGGAGGCAAACGTCGCCGCGCTCGACGAACTCGACTTCTCGGACGAGGAGCTCGAGGAGATCGACCGCTACGCGACCGAGAGCGACATCAATCTCTGGGCGGCGTCGAGCGAGGCCTGACTACTGCCGGCGCGGGCCGTCGTCGCCGTTCTCGGCGTCGCGCTCGCGCAGGAAGCGCGTGAGCTCGGCGGCGAGCGAGTCGCCGGACGGGAGGTCCTCGTGCTCCTCGAGGTCGAGCTCGTCGGTGCGCCGCTCGAGCTCGGCCACGTAGGCCGCGGTCTCCTCGTCCGAGGACACGGCCTCGGTGACCTGCTCGGCGTACGACTCCTCGGCCTCGGCAAGCTCCGCCGTGTCGATCTCGACGCCGAGCAGCTGGCCGAGCCGGTCGCACAGCGCACGTGCGGCGCGAGGGCTCGGCGCGAGCGAGACGTAGTGCGGCACGGCCGCCCACAGGCTTGCGGCCGGGACGCCTTCACGGCGGCAGCTGTCCTGGAGGACGCCGACGATGCCGGTCGGCCCTTCGTAGCGGGAGTGCTGCAGCCCGAGGCTCTCCACCAGCGCAGGGTCGCTCGCCGCCCCCGTCACAGGCGCAGCGCGCGTGTGCGGCACGTCGGCGAGCAGGGAGCCGAGTGTGATCACGAGCTCGACGTCGAGGTCTCGCGCGAGCTCGATCACGAGCTTCGAGAAGGTCTTCCAGCGCAGGCTGGGCTCGACGCCGAGGAGCAGGATCGCGTCGCGGTCGGAGCCCGGGATCCGCGCGTGGTAGAAGGCGTTCTCCGGCCAGTCGATCTTCCTTGTCATCCCCTCGTCGAGCGACACGTGCGGCCGGTTGGCCTGGAAGTCGACGAAGCCCTCAGGGTCGATCTCCCCGAACCGCTCGGCATGCCACACGCGCGCGAGATAGCCGGCGGCAAGCGTTGCTCCCTGACCTCCGTCGTTCCAGCCGCGGAATGCGGCGATCAGGACGGGACGCTCGAGCGCCGGACGGGCGACCATCCGCAGCTCACTCATGACGCCAGTGTACGGCGCGGAGTGCGCCAGAGGGCCGTGACCAGGCCCACCGTCCAGGCCCAGACGGCTGCAGCAAGCCCGACGTGGATCAGCACGAGCCACCACGGCAGCTGGTTCCGGTACTGGAGCTCGCCCACCGCCATCTGGACGACCAGCAGCACGAGCAGTACCACCGCACCTGGAGCGAGCACCCCCGCGCGGTCGCGATTTCGGACGAGCCAGCCGAGCAGGAGCAGGAAGGTGATCCCGAACGCCGCCGTGGCGCGAACGTGGATCCAGACCGCGTCGAGCAGGTTCCAGAAGCGCTGGATCTCGGCGCTGTCGCCGGGATGGGGGCCGGCCGCGGTCGAGAGGGTGCCGGTGACGACGAGCACGCCGCACGCGGCGGCGAGGACGAGGCCCGCGAGCTTGAGCCACATCGGCGCCGGCGACTCCACGCGGCCGCTGGCATTCCCCCAGGCCTCCACCGCGACCACCATCGCGCCGGCGAGCACGACGAGCGCGAGCAGGAAGTGCGTCGCGACCATCAGCGGGTGCAGGTCGAGCCGGATCGTCAGGAGCCCGAGCGGCGCCTGCGCGATCGTCCCGATGAAGACGAGCGCCGCCGTCCACACCACCCAGCGGCCGAGCCCGGGCGTCTTCCGGACCGCAATCCACGTCAGCAGCGAGAGCACGATCGGGAAGAGCGCGAAGACGCGGTTGCCGAACTCGATCGTCGAGTGCTCGCCCACGGCCGGGAAGAACGCGCCCTCCTGACAGCCGGGCCACGACTCGCAGGCCAACCCGGACCCGGTCAGCCGGACGGCCGCGCCGGTGAGCACGATCAGGTAGAGCGACAGCGCGGACGCCGCGGCGAGCTTCGCGAACCGCAGTGGAGTGACCGGGCCGAGCTTACGCAAGCGAAACGCCGGCGCCCTCGACGACGCGGCCGATGCGCTCGAGGAAAAGGCTGTGCTCGGCGAACGTCGCTGCGAGCACCGCGCCCTTGTCCGCGGGCAACGCGATCAAGAGGCCTCCCGAGGTCTGCGGGTCGTAGGCGAGCGCCAGCAGGTCTTCCGGGACGCCGTCTGCATCGAGATGCGGCCCTGCGAAGTCGCGGTTGCGCGAGTCGCCGCCTGTACGGACCCCTGCCGCGGCAGCGTCGCGCGCGCCCGGGAAGAGCGGCAGAGTGGAAGCGTCCAGTTCGATCCGGACGCCGCTCCGCTCCGCCATCTCGTGCGCGTGGCCGAGCAGGCCGAAGCCGGTGACGTCGGTGACCGCGTGCGGATCGAACGGCCGCAGCACGTCGGCCGCCTCGCGGCTGAGGATCGTCATCGAGCGCATCGCCGCCTCGAGCCCCTCCTCGTGCCGCTGCCCTCCGCGCGCCGCGTGAAGGAGCATCCCCGTCCCGAGCGGCTTGGTGAGGAAGAGTGCATCGCCGGGCCGGGCGCCGCTCTTGGGCCAGTAGCCCTCCGGATGCACGGTGCCGACCACGGCGAGCCCGTACTTCGGCTCGTCGTCGCGCAGCGTGTGTCCGCCGGCGAGGATCCCGCCGGCCGCGCGCACCTGCTCGTCCGCGGCGCCGAAGATCGCCGCGAGGGTCTCGTTCGGCAGGCTCTCCGGGAAAGCCGCGATCGAGAGCGCGAGAAGCGGCGAGCCGCCCATCGCGAAGACGTCGTTCAGAGCATTCGTCGCGGCGATGCGTCCGAAGAGCGCTGGATCGTCCACGAGCGGCGGGAAGAAGTCGAGCGTGAAGACGAGCGCGCGCTCGTCGTCGAGCTTGTAGACGACGGCATCGTCCGCGGGCGAGAGCCCGACGAGGAGGTTCTCGGCCTCGGCGGGCACGAACCCTCGCAGCAGCTCGTCCAAGCGGGCGGCGGAGTACTTGGCAGCGCAGCCGCCGCTCGTCGCGAGGGAGGTGAGGCTCTCCGTCATGCCTGCAAAATACGCCTAGGCAACACAACGGCGGCCGGTGAGCCGCCGCTGCGTTCTCAGGGGAGAGGAGGAGCCTTGTGATTCGCGCCCCAGGTTCGCCGTCCTGACGGCCACTCCTCTGGCATTTCTGAAATAGTCGCAACCCTTGGCTTCGGCGCTCATCACCGGCGGTTCGTCGGGCATCGGACTGGCGATCGGCAAGATGCTCCGCGAGGAGGGATTCGCTCTCACGCTTGCGTCGCGCACGGCCGAGAAGGTCGAGGCGGCAGCCGCGGAGCTGGGTGCGCACGCGATCGCGGCGGACGTTTCGAGCGCAGAGGACTGCACGCGCGTCGTCGAGGAGCACGTCGCGCGTGAGGGCGGGCTCGACCTGCTCGTCAACTCGGCGGGCATCGGGATCGCCGGCCGGGTCGAGGACGTCCAGCTGAAGCACCTCGACCGGCAGCTCTCGATCAACCTGCGCGGGCTCATGCTCGTGACGCAGGCCGCGATCCCGCACCTGCGCAAGACGAAGGGCTGGGTCGTGAACCTCGCTTCGATCGCGGGGACGCAACCCGTCGCGATGCTGCCGATCTACGCCGCGTCGAAGGCTGCGGTGATCTCGTTCACGCATTCCCTGAACGCCGATCTCGACGACGACGGTGTCCGTTCGATCGCGATCTGCCCGGGTTTCGTCGACACCCCGATGGCCGAGTTCTCGGGCCTTCCTGGCGAGGCGATGATCCTGCCCGAGGACTGCGCGGAGGTCGTCCGCATGTGCCTGCGCCTCAGCCCGCGGGCGCGCGTGCCGCAGGTCGTGATCGAGCGCGTCGGCTCGAGCGGCAAGATCGCCTGATCGAGCCGTGCCCGCTCGTCAACCGCGGGGACGGGGTCAGACCCCGCTTGTCGCGTTGACGGAACGGCCCGTCGGATCGAGCCGCGTCCGCTCGTCAACCGCGCGGACAGGGTCAGACCCCGCCTGTCGCGTTGACGGAACGGCCCGTCGGATCGAGGCGCGTCCGCTCGTCAACCGCGCGGACAGGGTCAGACCCCGCCTGTCGCGTTGACGGAACGGCCTGCCGGGAGGGGTCAGCGTTCGATTGGGACGTCGACCAGGTTGCCCCATTCGGTCCACGAGCCGTCGTAGTTCTTGACGTCCGGGTAGCCGAGCAGCTCCCGGAGCACGAACCACGTGTGCGCGCTGCGCTCGCCGATGCGGCAGTACGCGAGCACCTCCTTCTCAGGCGTGACGCCCTTGGCGCCGTAGAGCTCGCGCAGCTCGTCGGGCGACTTGAACGTCCCGTCGTCGCGGACCGCCTGCGCCCACGGGATCGACTGCGCACTCGGAATGTGGCCGGTGCGCGACGCGCCCTCCTGCTCGTATCCGGGCGGCGCCATCAGCTCGCCGCTGTACTCCTGCGGGCTGCGAACGTCGACGAGCGCACGACCGCCGCCGTTCTCGAGACCCTGAAGCACGCTGTCGCGCCGCACGCGGATCGACTCGTCCGCTTCCTTCGCGGTGTACGTGGCCGTGGCGGGCGCGGGACTGTCCGTCGTCAGCTCCCGTCCCTCGTCGATCCACTTCTGCCGGCCGCCGTCGAGGATCCGGACGTCTTCGTGGCCGTAGATCTTGAGATACCAGTAGGCGTAGGCGGCGAACCAGTTGTTCTTGTCGCCGTAGAGGACGACGCTCGTGTCGTTGCCGATCCCGCGTGCTTCCATCATCCGCTCGAACTCCGCCTTCTCGACGATGTCCCGCTCGATCGGATCCTGGAGATCGTCGCGCCAGTGCAGCTGCACCGCACCCGCGATGTGCCCGTCCTCGTAGAGATCCGGGTTCTCGTCGACTTCCGCCACGACGAGGTTGTCGTCATCGAGGTGGGCCGCCAGCCAATCGGTCGTCACCAGCACGTCGGCCATCGCGCCTCCTTCCCGCACGTTGCAAGGAAGACGAGCCTAACGATTGAGAGCTACGCGAGCAGGTGTTTCTTCACGGCCGCGTCGAGCTCGTTCACCGAGACCGTGCCCTCGTAGCGCTCGCGCACCTTGCCGTCCGGCCCGACGAGGAACACCCACGGCTCAGACGGCAGATGCCACTCCTTGAACCACTTGTTCTCGCCCTTCGCCGGGTCGTTGTCCTCGTAGACCTCGACGTGGATGAACCTGACGTTCGAGCCGGCCTCACGCTTGCGCACAGCGCTGATGACGTCGACGACCGGGCCGCAGGTGCGGCTCTGGCAGTAGGCCGGCGTGGCGAACGTGACGACGAACGGCACCTTGGCCGCGAGCGCATCCTGCACCGAGAGCCGGTACAGCTCGCGGTCCGGCACGCGGGACGTCGACAGCTGCTTGATCGTCGCGTTCGCGAGGGTCGGCGTGTCCGAGGGCACCGCCGCGTCGCCGACCGCCGGCGCCGCCGGCTTGTCCTTGACAACGACGTTGCCGACCGCCTGGATCTTGCGGCCCCCGACCGGCTCCGCCAGCAGCCAGTACTTCCCGGGCTGCGGGATCTCGAGGCTCGTCACGAAGATCGCTCCGACATCGGCATCGTCCCCGCCCTCGATGCCGATCCGCTCCGAGCGGGCGGTCGTCTGGAGGAACGGCTTCCCATCGAGGCTCCGGGCGAGCCAGATCTTCGCTGTCGGACGCGTGATGACGCGACTCTGCCCGTCGACCACGAGAAACGTCAGCCGAACGTTGCCTGGGCCGAAGTCCGCAGATCCGGGAACGATCGCAACATCTTCCCCGGGAGCGTGCAGCAGTGCTTCAAGAGTGGCGTCCGGCTCCTCCTTCGACGAGGAGGAGCCGCCGCAGCCTGCCGCGATGATGCATGTGACGAGACAGATTGCCGCAGCGCTACGCACTGGGCGAGTCTAGCCACGACGTACTGGCTAGCTCCCGTCCGACCACGTGAAGAGCCGGGCCGCAGCCCCACCCCACGCAGCGAAGAGGACCGACGCCGACAGAGCGACGAACAACAGGCGAGTCTTCACAGAGGATCCTCCTTTCTTCACTAGAACCGCATGTCCTGAAGAGCTTCCGCGGCATTCCGGTAAAGCCTGGCGGCCTCTGTGTCCTGACCCCGCCGCGCGGCCAGATCGCCGAGAGCGACCCAGACGTTGGCGCGGTGACTGACGGACGAGAACTGCTCGAACGTCGCGTCGGCGGCGCGGAACGCCTCTTCCGCCTCGTCGAAGCGGTCCCGCTCGAGAAGCGAGCGGCCGAGCACGAGCTGGGACTGGCCGATCTCGTCGAGGAAGTCCTCACGGCCTTCGAGAAGCTGCAGCGCCTGGCGCGCATGCTCCTCAGCCGCTTCCCATTCGCCGAGCCGGAGATGAACGGTGGCGAGCCCACCCATGGCCTGGGCTGCGTCGCCCTTGGAGTCGACTTCGACGGCGACCGCGAAGGACGCCTTCAGCTGCTCGATCGCCTGGTGCGGCTTTCCGAGCAGCAGGCTGAGGCCGCCGAGGTTGTTGAGCAGGCGACCAACGGTCCGCTCGTCGTCGAGCTCCTGGAAGAGATTCTTTGCGCGCTCCGCATAGTTCCGCGACAGCACCCAGTGCCCGGTGCGCTCGGCGACGAGCGACGCCTGGAAGTACGCGTCGGCCATCTTGCGCCGGTCGTCGACGCCCTGGGCGAGCTCGAGCGCGTGCTCGACGTCCTCGCGAGCGGCCTCGAAGTCGCGCTGCCGGCGATGGCAGCGTGAGCGCCAGTGATAGATGTCGGAGCGGAGCCCGTCACACGGCAGATCCGAGCGCTCGGCGAGCGCAAGCGCCTCGTCGAGCAGCGCGACGGCAGTCGAGACGCTGGAGAGCTTGTAGCGGCAGACGCCGAGCCGGAACACGAGCTCGGCGCGGTCGACATCCGAGAACACAGAGCCCTCGGCGGTCGCGCGTGCACCGTTCAGCAGCTCGACGGCGGCGCGGACATCCCCCTCCTGCATCCGCGCCCAGGCCTCGCCGGAGAGCGTGCGCACCTCGAGCTCGACCGAGTTCGTGACGGCGACAGCGGCGCGAGCCTCCGCGTATGCCTCGACGGCGTCCTTGTAGCGGTACGCCTTCGAGAGCGCCTCGGCACGCGCGAGCAGCGCCTCGACACGGCTGCGCTCGTCGGTCGAGACACCACTGGAGAGAAAGGCAGGATCGACGTCCAGCCGCTGCGCGAGCCACTCGACGGTCTCGGCGGTGGGCCGCGTCTTGCCGCGCTCGATCTGGCTGACGTACTCCTTGGAGAAGCGGTCGCCGGCGAGCTCGGTCTGGGTCAGTCCCGCAGCCACACGCAGCAGGCGCAACCGGTCGCCGAGGCGCGCCCCGGAGGGTGCGGAAGCTTTACGAGTGGCGGCGGTAGAAGTCTCGTTCATGGCGGCGGGCAACCTCAGTTGACTGAGTCAAGCGACAAGACGCGTTGCGCGCATACCCCTTTGCGGGGATTTTCGGGGCGCAAACGGCTTAGTGAAGCGAGCCTACCACGAAACTACTTGACCGACCTACTTGACTTTTGCAGACGTGGCTCCTACAGTGGGCACAACTTGCACGGCCGACGCCAGGTCTTGTGCAAGGGCGCGCCACCAAGAAGGCGACCGCCGCAACCGTAGTGCCGTGACTGGGCCGCAGAGTCACGTCGCTCGGAGTGTCGCCCTCGTGGCAGCTTGCCTCACAGATCGTCCCCGGAGCCGCAGCCGGGGACGATCTTCCTTTTTGGGGGCGCAAGCAGGATCAGGATCTGCGGAAGCAGATCCTGATCCGCGCCCAAGACCCCTGAAGGGTCGCTTCGCTCCCGGGCTCGGTCCGTCGAGGGATCTGTCCCCGTCCGGTCCGAGTTTAAGCGGGTCGACCTGGCGTGATCTCTAGCCGACGCCGGAGAGCCAGCGGATCCGCTGCGCGGCGATCGCCGCGAAGTCCGCCTCGTCGAGCAGGCCGCCGAGACGGTCGCCGACCGAGTGCAGCAGGAGCCCGGCCAGGAAGATCCACGCCTCCGCGTCGGGATCGCGGTCGACGGCGATCGCGCCCGCGGCCTGCGCCCGGCGAATCCCCGCGGCGATGTAGTCGTGCACCTCGCGCATGTGCCGGCGCAGGTACGCAGCGATCTCCGGATCCTCGCCGGCCTCGGTCAGCGCCTGGATCCAGAGGTTCGGCGGCAGCACGCGCGCCGTCTGCTGGAGCCGGCGAGCCATCTCCCCGGGCTCCGGCATCGATCCGTCCTGCTCCTGCTGCGCGAGCTTCTCCTCGAAGAACCGCTGCAGCCACACCCACGCCTCGGCCAGGCACGCGAAGTAGAGCTCCCGCTTCGAGGCGAAGTGCCGGTACAGGATCGGCTCCGAGACACCGGCCTCGCGCGCGATGTCGGCCGTCGTCGCACCGCTGTAGCTGCCGGTCGAGAAGACCCTCATGCCGGCCTCGAGAATCGCCTGCCGGCGCTCGGCTGCCGGCAGGCGCGTCTTCCCGTCAGCGTTCAGGCCGCGACCTCCACCGGGGCGGGCGCCTCGGACGTCTCCTCCTGCCGGACGAGGGCGAAGGCGACGATCGAGCCGGCGAAGGCAATGACAGCGGCGACGATCAGCGCCCGCTCGAAGCCGGCCATGAAGCCGTCGACGCCGGGCCGGCCGCTCGTCTGGGCGGCGACGATCGCACCCATCAGCGCAATGCCGACCGAGCCGCCGACCTGGCGCATCGCATTCAGCACTGCCGAGCCGACGCCCGATTTCTCCACCGGCACCGCCCGCGTCGCGGCGGCCGCCGTGGGCGTCATCGTCATCGCCATGCCGACACCGCCGACGATGAAGCCGGGGAGCAGGTTCCAGAACGTTGCATCCGCGCCCAATTGCGAGAGGTAGAGCAGCTGCACGCCGAGCAGCACCATCCCGATCGTCATCAACCAGCGGGAGCCGTACTTGTCGGACGCCTTCCCTGCGAACGGCGCCACGAGGATGATCAAGATCGTCATCGGCAGGAACGCGGCGCCGGCCTGGACGGCCGAGTAGCCGAGGATGTTCTGCATGTAGAGCGAGACGAAGAAGAAGATGCCGAACATGGCGAGCGCGACGAGCAGCATCGCGATGTTCGCCCCCGCGTAGGTGCCGCTGCGGAAGAGACTCAGGTCGAGCATCGGGGAACGGCGCCGGCGCTCGATCTGCACGAACGAGGCGAGCGAGATCACCGCGACGACGAACGAGCCGACGATCCTGGCCGAGGTCCAGCCGTAGGTGTTCGCCTCGATCAGGCCGTACGTGAGGGCGAAGAGGCCGAGTGCCGACGTCCCGAGCCCGGGCAGGTCGAGGCTCTCGTGCGTGTCGTCCCGCGACTCCGTGATCAGGAGAAAGCTGGCGGCGATTGCGATCGCGCCGACCGGGACGTTGACGAAGAAGATCCAGTGCCAGCTGAGGTGCTCGGTGAGCAGGCCGCCGACGAGCGGGCCGATCGCGAGCGCGAGGGCGGAGACACCCGCCCAGATTCCGATCGCCATCCCGCGCTCGCGCGGCGGGAAGGTCGCGGCGATGATCGAGAGGGTCGCGGGGTTCATCAGCGCAGCGCCGATGCCCTGCACGACGCGCGCAGCGATCAGCATGTCGCCCGAGCTCGCGAGCCCGCACCAGAGCGAGGCGGCCGTGAAGAGCACGATGCCGGCGACGAACAACAGCCGGCGGCCGTAGGCGTCCGCGAGCTTGCCGCCGATCAGCATCAGGGCCGCGAAGCTCAGCGCGTAGCCGGTGACGATCCACTGCAGCTCGGAGAGCCCGGTGCCCAGATCCTCCTGGATCGCCGGCAGTGCCACGTTCACCACCGTGTTGTCCAGCATGATCATGAAGAGACCGAACGAGACAGCGGCCAGCGTCCACCACTTGCGCCGTTCCTCTGAAAAGATTGGGAGAGCCATGAAGTTCCCTTCCACGAACGTTAGTGACGACTAAGTTAGTGACTGCTAACGCGCCTGTCAAATTCGCCTGGTCCCCCTCGCCGGAGCAGCTCGCGGCGGCCAACGTCACCCGGCTCGCACAGGCCTTGGGCTGCAACGACTACGCGGCCTTGCACCGCGTGTCGGTCGAGGAGCCCGAGCGTTTCTGGCGTGCGGTCGCCGACGACCTCCAGCTGGAGCTGGCGCGGCCGTGGGACACGGTGCGGAACGACTCGCGCGGGATCGAGTGGACGACCTGGTTCGAAGGAGCGCGGCTGAACATCGCGACCGCCTGCGCCCACGCCTGGGCGAAACGGACGCCCGACGCTTCGGCAGCGATCTTCCGGGGCGAGGACGGAACCCGGAGCGAGTGGACCTTCGCCGAGCTCTCGCGCCGGACGGTGCAGGTCGCGGAGGCGCTGAAGGCGCTCGGCGTCGAGCCGGGAGACCGCGTCGCGATCTACATGCCGATGTCGCCGGACGCTGCGGTCGCCTCGCACGCCTGCGCCCACATCGGCGCCGTCCAGGTCCCGATCTTCTCCGGCTTCGCCGCGGCCGCGATCGTTCAGCGGTTGCAGGACGCGGGCGCCAAGGTAGTGATCACCGCCGACTTCTCGCTTCGCCGCGGGACGCGAATCCCGATGCGCGAGACGGTCGAGGAGGCGCTTCGCGAAGCACCGTCCGTCGAGCACGTCCTGCAGTGGAAACGGGAGTCGATGGAGTGGGACATCGAGCTCGGGCCCGGCGAGCTGCCCGCGCTCGAGGTCGAGGCGGAGCACCCCTACCTGCTGGCCTACACCTCGGGCACGACCGGCCGGCCGAAGGGCGCTCTGCACGTGCAGGGGAGCCTCCTGCTCTCGATCGCACGTGAGGCGGCCTACCAGTCGGACGTCCGGGCCGGCGATCGCGTGCTCTTCGTCACGGACATGGGCTGGATCATGGGACCGTGGACGGTGGTCGGGGCCGGCGCGCTCGGAGCCTCGGTCGTGTACCTGGAGGGCGCGCCCGACTGGCCCGACGACCGGCTCTGGCGACTCGTCGAGGAGGAGCGGGTGACGATGCTGGGCGTGTCCCCGACTCTCGTCCGCGCCCTGATCCCGAAGGGCGTGCCGGAGGCCGATCTCTCGTCCCTGCGCGCGATCACGACGACCGGAGAGCCGTGGAACGCCGGCCCGTACGACTGGCTGAACGAGCACGCCGCACGCGGCGGAAGGATTCCGATCATCAACATCTCCGGCGGCACGGAGGTCGGCGCCTGCTTTCTCTCGGTGACACCGATGGCGCCAGCGAAGGCCGTCTCGCTCGGCTTCCCGGCACTCGGCCAGGCGATGGAGGTGTACTCGCCGGAGGGCGAGCCGCTGCGCGGCGAGGTCGGCGAGCTCGTCTGCAAGAACGCCTGGCCGGGGATGACCCGCGGCATCTGGGGCGACGACGAGCGCTACCTCGACTCGTACTGGCGCCGCTTTCCGGGCGTGTGGACGCACGGCGACTGGGCCTCGATCGACGGGGACGGCTACTGGTACCTGCACGGCCGCTCCGACGACACGCTGAACATCGCGGGCAAGCGGATCGGCCCAGCCGAGCTCGAGTCGGCAGCGCTCGACCACCCCTCGGTCGCCGAGGCGGCGGCGATCGGCGTCCCGCACGAGGTGAAGGGAGAGACCGCGTGGATCTTCGTGGCGTTGAAGCCCGGCGCCGAGGAGGATGCCGCCGGGATCAAGGCCGCCGTCGCGGCGTCGCTCGGCAAGGCGTTCGCGCCCGAGCGCGTCCTGTTCGTCTCGGCGCTTCCGAAGACCCGCTCCGCGAAGATCGTGCGCCGCGCAGTCCGCGCGAAGGCGCTGGGCGAGGATCCCGGCGACCTTTCGACCCTGGAGAACCCCGACGTCCTGGAGGAGATCGCAAATGCCGTCTAGAGCACTCGTGACCGGAGGCGGCCGCGGCATCGGCGCCGACATCGCCCGCGAGCTGGCGAACGCAGGCTGGCACGTGACCGTGACGGCTCGTTCGAGCGGGCAGGTCGACGACGTCGCGCGCGAGATCGGCGGCACTGCTGTTGCGGGCGACGTCTCGAAGCGCGCCGACGTGGAGGGAATGATCGCCGCGGCGGAGCCCATCGACCTGCTCGTGGCGAACGCCGGCATCGCGCTCTGGGAAGAGTCCTGGGAGACGGATCCCGACGAGTGGTGGCGGGTGTTCGAGATCAACGTGCTCGGCGCGTACCTCACCTGTCGCCTGGCGCTCCCCGGCATGATCGCGCGCGGCGGCGGCCGGATCGTGATCACCGGCAGCGGCGCGTCCTACCTGCCCGGCTCGACCTCGGGCGCGTACAGCGCGAGCAAGGCCGCGGTCGGGCGCTACGGCGAGACGCTCGCGAAGCAGGTCGAGCCGCATGGAGTGAAGGTCTTCGTGATCAGTCCCGGGCTCGTGAACACGGAGATGACGGGCGACCGGTTCCCGGAGGACGCACCCTGGACCCCGCCCGAGCTGGCGCCTCGCCTCGTGCTCGAGCTCGCCTCAGGCCGCTTCGACGCGCTCGCGGGCCGCTATCTCCACGCCGAGCACGATCCGCCCGACGTGCTCGAGTCGCGCATCGACCGGATCCTCGCCGAGGACCTGAACGCGATCAGGCTCAGACGAGAGGCGTGATGCTCTACCAGCCGGAGAGATACGAGCCTCTCACCGGCGAGTGGGACGAGGAACTCGCTCGCGCAGGGATTCGAGCCATCGTCGCCGACGCCGATGCCGCGTTCGGCGGTGACTCGCTCTGGCCGGCCGCCGAGTGGGACTCATGGCGGACACCGACGCCGTTGAAGTCGCTCTACGTCGGCGCTGCGGGTGTGATCTGGGCGCTGGACGCGCTCGCACGCCGCGGCTTCGCGGAGCCCCAGACCGACCTCCCGGCCGCGGCCGAGCGCACGGTCGAGGCATGGCGGCGCGAGCCCGATCTGATGGCGGAAGTCGAGTTGCCCTCGACGAAGGAGTCCGGGCTGCTCTCGGGCGAGGCCGGGATCCTGCTCGTCGCCTCGCTCCTGACGGGTCGCACCGAGCTGGCCGACGATCTCCTCGCGCGGGTGCGGGAGAACGAGGCCAGCGAGGCCGAGGACGTGATGTGGGGCACGCCGGGCACCCTCGTCGCGGCGCAGCTGATGCTCGAAGCGACCGGCGACGAGCGGTGGCGCGAGGCGTGGCAGGCGGGAGCCGAGGCGCTCTGGTCGCGCCGCGACGCCGAGGGCTACTGGACACAGCGACTGCACGGCGAGACGTTCAAGAGTCTGACGCCGCCGCACGGGCTCGTGGGGATCGTTCAGGCGCTGCGGCCGTTCGCCGACGACGAGCGTCGGGCGCAGCTCGAGCGAGACACCAATGCGCTGCTGGCGCGAGCGGCGTTCCGCGAGGACGGACTCGCGAACTGGGCCCACGTCGAGCGAGCCGATCTGCCGTCGGCGTCCGGTGACATCCGGCTGCAGTGGTGCGCCGGCGCGCCGGGAATCGTGATCGCGGCTGCCGACTATCTCGACGAGGAGCTGCTGCTGGCCGGCGCGGAGCTCGTCTGGCAGGCGGGTCCGCCCACACTGGAGAAGGGCCCGGGCATCTGTCACGGCACGGCCGGCAACGGCTACGCGCTGCTCGCCGCCTTCGCCCGGACCGGCGACGAGGAGTGGCTGAGCCGGGCGCGGCGGTTCGCTGCGCACGCCCTGGCCCAGGTCGAGCGCGGGGAGGGCCGGTACTCGCTCTGGACGGGCGACATCGGCGTGGCGGTCTTCGCCGCCGACTGCCTCGATGCCAGCAGCCGCTACCCGGTCCTGGGCTGAATCCAGGTCTGGCGGGCGACGGCGAGCAGCTCGCCCCCGGCTGCGAAGAGCGCGGTGCCGGCATAGAGCTTGCGGCCGTCCTCACCCAGCGGCCACGCGACCACGATGCAGCGTTCCCCCTCCTCGGGCAGGCGCACGATCTCCGCGGTCATCCGGCCGAGCACGATCTCGCCGCGGCCGGGCGCGCCGACCGCCCAGGCGCCCGAGCAATCGATGGCCGCCCAGACGACCTCCGGTGAGACCTCGGTCGCCGTCCACGGCGCCGCATGGAGGTCGGTCCCCTCGACCGGCCCGACGTGGATGCAGAGGCCGTCGCCCGGCCGGATCCCGCAGCTGAAGCACTCGGCGAAGTTCTCGCCGCTGAGATGAACGTGCGCTGCGGCTCCCTGCTCGGCCTGCGCGAGCGTGGGCGGTGCCGGCGGCTCGACCTCCGGCGTGCCCGGCCGAGCCTCGGCGACCAGCGCTTCGCCGTCGAGCAGCCGAACCACCCCATCCTCGTCGACGACGCTGAGCGGCCGGTCGAGCGGCGGCGGCAGGCGCAGCGTCACCTCCGCCGGCCCGTCGACGTACGCGGCGAGCCGGCCCGAGGTATAGCCGCCGTTCCCGGAGTCCAACGGACCGCGGTAGCGGCGCTCGATTACGACGTTATTCGAATTCAGTGTTTTCGCCTGAGAGTCGCAAACCGGTAGAATTGTCTCGATGCGGCTTGCTCTCGCCCAGATCAACGCGGTCGTCGGTGACCTGGAGGGCAACCGCGAGCGCATTCTCACTGCTCTCTCCGATGCGCGCTCGGAGAAGGCGGACGTCGTCCTCCTGCCCGAGCTTGCAGTCACCGGCTATCCGCCAGAGGATCTCCTGCTGCGGCCGGCGTTCGTGCGGGCCGCCGAGGAGTCGGTGCGCGAGATCGCCCGCTCCTGCCAGGGCCTCACAGCACTGATCGGGACGCCCTGGTTCGACCGCGACCTCTTCAACGCGTGCGCGGTCTGTGCTGACGGCGAGCTCAAGACGCTGTACCGGAAGCGCTACCTGCCGAACTACGGCGTCTTCGACGAGGACCGCTACTTCGCGCCCGGGCGGGAGCTCGTGCTGCTCCGGCTCGGCGAGGTTTTGATCGGCCCGACCATCTGCGAGGACATCTGGCAGCCGGGGCCGCCCGCAACCGATCTCGCGCTCGCCGGCGCGGAGCTGCTCGTCAACCTCTCCGCGTCGCCGTACCACGTCGGCAAGGCCGAGGACCGCGAGGAGATGCTCGTGACACGCGCGCGCGACAACTCCGCGTACCTCGCCTTCTGCAACCTCGTCGGCGGCCAGGACGAGCTCCTCTTCGACGGGCACTCCGTCGTGCTCGACGACGAGGGCGAGGTGCTGGCGCGTGCACCTGGCTTCGAGGAGGCGCTCCTCGTCGTCGACCTCGACCCGAGCGAGGCGATCGGCCGGCGCCTGCGAGACGTGCGGCGCCGCTCGCTGGCGCGCGAGCGCGAGGACGAGCGCGAGCCCGTTGTCGTCGAGCTCGGGCCCGGCGGTGGCGCGCCGGAGAAGATCGGCGGCCCGATCGTCCCGTTCGAGCCGGAGCTCGAGCAGATGCACCGCGGCCTCGTGCTGGCGCTGCACGACTACGTGGACAAGAACGGGTTCGGCGAGATCGTCCTCGGCCTTTCCGGCGGCATCGACTCGGCGCTCGTCGCCGCGCTCGCAGTCGACGCGCTCGGGCCGGACAAGGTGCACTGCGTCTCGATGCCCTCGCGCTACTCCTCCGAGGGCACGCGCTCCGACGCGCGGCGGCTCGCGGAGAGCCTGGGCTGCGACTTCCGCGAGGTCGCGATCGAGGACATCGTCACCGCCTTCCACGCGGCGCTCGGCGGGCTCGAAGGGCTGGCGGCGGAGAATCTGCAGGCGCGGATCCGCGGCACGATGCTGATGGCGCTCTCGAACACCCACGGCTGGCTCGTGCTCGCCACGGGCAACAAGTCGGAGCTCTCGGTCGGCTACTCCACGCTCTACGGCGACCTCGCGGGCGGGTTCGCCCTGATCAAGGACGTGTACAAGACCGACGTTTTCCGGCTCGTGCAGCACCTGAACGAGCGCGCCGGGCGCGAGCTCGTTCCCACGTCGATCATCGAGCGCGCGCCGTCCGCGGAGCTGCGCGACGAACAGCTCGACTCCGACTCCCTGCCTCCCTATCCCGAGCTCGATCCGGTGCTCGAGGCGTACGTCGAGCTCGACCGCTCTCGCGAGGAGCTCGTGGCGGAGGGGTTCGATGCGAGCGTCGTCGACCGGGCGCTCGCGCTGATCGACCGCGCCGAGTACAAGCGGCGCCAGGCGCCGCCGGGCGTGAAGCTCCGCCCGAAGGCGTTCGGGCGCGACCGGCGGACGCCGATCACCAACCGCTGGCGGGGTTGACATCCCTCTTCCGTAAGTTCATACTTACGGTAAGTGGATACTAACGGAGTAGTCCTCGATGCTCTCGGCGACGCGACCCGGCGCAGCATCTTCGAGTCGCTGAAGTCCGGCCCGCGCTCGGTCGGCGAGTTGGCAGAGGGCTTGCCGGTGAGCAGACCGGCTGTCTCGCAGCATCTCCGCGTGCTCAAGGCGGCGGGTCTCGTCAGCGACCGCAAGGACGGCACACGGCGCGTGTACCGCATCGAGCCGGACGGGGTGGCCCGGGTGCGCGACTACTTCGACGGGTTCTGGTCGGAAGCGCTCGAACGCTTCCGCGAGGCAGCACGAAAGGAGACAGGATGAGCAGCACCGTGACACTGGAAACGATTCGCAAGACCGTGCTCGTGGACTTTGCTCCGGCGGAGGCGTTCGAGCTCTTCACGACGCGCGTCTCGTCGTGGTGGCCGACCGGAACGCACTCCTACGCGCACGAGAAGGTCACCGGCGTCGTCTTCGAGCCTCGGGTCGGCGGGCTCCTGTACGAGGTGACCGACGAGGGCACGGCCGAGTGGGCCAGGATCACGGCCTGGGAGCCGCCGCATCGCCTCACGCTGGAGTGGCTGATCGGCAAGGTCTCCGGCACCGAGATCGAAGTGCGCTTCTCGCCGGAAGGCCCGGGATCGCGGGTGGTGCTGGAACATCGAGGCTGGGAACGCGTTCCGGAAGCGACCGACGAGTACCAGGGCTACAGCCACGGCTGGGACGCCGTCCTCGCGCCGTACGTCGAGGCCGCGACGAGCTAGACGCCGACGTCGATCGGCTCCCCGGGCGGGCCGTCGCGCAGGAGCGCGGCGACGAGCTCGGGGAGCCGGCGAGGTGCGAACAGCTCGCCGGCGCCGGCCAGCTCTTCCTGCGTCCACCAGCGCATCCCGGACACGTACTCCGCGGCGAGCTGCTCGGGCGTGAATCGGGGCATCGGCTCGAAGGCGTGCGTCCGCACGAGCACGAACCGCTCGACCTGGCCGTCCCACTTCCCGTCGAGGAACGGGAAGACGTGCTCGCGCGTCCAGATCCACGGGCCGAGCTCGACGTCGTCGAGCCCGACCTCCTCGGCGAGCTCACGCACGACCGCCTGCTCGTGCGTCTCGCCGGGATCGAGGCCTCCGCCCGGCGCCGCCCACACGACGGCCTGCGGGAACTCGAAGCGCACGAGCAGGATGCGGTCGGCCGGATCGAGCACGACCGCCCGCGCTCCCTGGCGCAGCCTCACAGGGACGCCCGAAACGCCTGGAACCAGCGCAGCCGCTCCTCCCAGGGCACCGCGGCGTTCGCGGGCGAGGTCGACGGGAGCACGAAGAGCGCCGTCTCGCCGAGACGCCGGTCCTGCTGCCCGAGCTCCGGGCGCTCGCCGAACGCGCCGCGATACGCCTCCTTGCCGACGAAGCCGATCGCGCGCGGGCGCAGCTCCAGCGCGATTCGCTCCAGGCGCTCGGCGGAGCCCTCGAAGTCGGCGCGCCTGAGGTCGCCTGAGCCGGGTGTCGTCCGGTAAGCGGCGTTCGTGACACCGATGCCGAGCTTCAGCAGCTCGAACTGCTCGCTCGGCTCGTACGGGCGCGGCGTGAAGCCCGCGGCGTGGAGGAGCCGCCAGAAGTCGTTGCGCGGATTGGCGAAGTGGGCGTTCGCGGCGGCGGAGACCCGGCCGGGGTTGATGCCGCAGAAGATCGCCGTCAGCCCAGCGGCGAGGACGTCCGGGACGTCGCTGTCAGGCGGCTTCGGGTTCGATCCGGGAGTCGAGCTTCTCTTCAAAGAGCGAACGGAGCAGCTCGCCGGAGATCGGCGTCTCGTAGCGGGAGCGCCGCTCGACGACGCTGACGACCTTTACGCCGTCCTCTCCCCGCCACCCGTAGCAGCGGGCGTAGCACTCGGCCTCGCTCAGCGTTCGGAGCCGTTGCATTGAACCGCACCGTAAGCGCCGGACCGGACGACATCACTCCACGATTCGCAGGTAGGGGGCGAGCCGGCCGGCGAGCGTCCGTGCGTCGAATGCCTCGGCCGGAGCGAGCACGCCGGTGCCGCGCGCCTCGCCGGCGAGAAGCGCCTCGGCGCCGCAGACGATCAGGCGCGCGGTGAGCCCGTAGACGTCGGTGCCCTCGACGACGGCACGGCCGGTGCCTCCGGGGCCGCGCGCCTCGGCGACGACGGTGAACCGGCTCTTCTGCCGGGATGCCTCCGACGGCCCGGAGGGGCCGAACCGCGACGCGGCGCGGACGAACGGCGCCGCGAGCCGTCCCAGGGCGCCGGCCTTGGCCGCGATCGCCGGCGCGCGGATGTACGACCGCACGTTCTGCACCTCGGTGTGCCGCGGCACCGTGATCGGCTCGGTCCCGCCCCATTCGACAACCGTTCGCTCGCCGAACGGGAAGCGAATGCTGCGCGTCGTCGCGCCGAAGGCGGAGGGGACGAGCCTGCCCTCCTGCCAGGCGACCAGCTTCTGTCCCATCACATGGCCGATCGTTCGCCGCGTTCCCTTGCTCGTGCCCACGCTCTTGACCGAATAGGCGACGACGAGCTCGTCGAGCGATCCTTCGACCTTCTCCGCGGCGAGACGGGCGGCGAGATCGCCCGGGACGTAGTCGAACCCGAAGGCGGGGAGCACAGCCGTCCCGGCCCGGACCTCCGCGTGGACGAGCCCGACCCACTCCTGCTCTCCGCTCGTATCCAGGTAGTGCGCCCCTGCGTCCACCGCCGCCCGCACGGGCGTGAGACCGAGCTCGAGGAAGGGACCGGCGAGCGACGCGACGACACCGGCGCCGGCAAACGCGGCGCCGAGCGACTCGGTGTCGCGGGCGTCGGCCACGCGCACCTCCTCTCCGGTCCTCGCCAGAGCCTCCAGGGCATCGCGGCGGCGCCCCACGAGCCGGACCGGAAGTCCCGCGCGCCGCGCTTCGTCCAGCACGAGGCGGCCCGTATACCCCGTGACACCGAGGATCGCGAGGGACATGGGGTGAGTGTAGGTTGCCTTCGTGGCCACAGAAGCGAAGACGTTCTCGTACGCCGTCTCGGTCGACCGCGACGGGACCGCACGCAGTGGCGAAGGTGGCTCGCCGCTCTCGGAGGAGGAAGCGTGGTCGCCCGAGCACCTCGTGCTCGCCGGCCTCGCGCGCTGCATCCTGACGAGCCTCGAGTACCACGCCCAGCGCAGCACGATCGAGGTGAGCGGGAGCACCGACGCGCGCGCCGAGGTGACCCAGCGCGAGACGGACGGTCGCTACGCATTCGTGCGCATCAAGGTGGACGCCGATGTCACGCTCGACCCGAAGCCGCAGTCGGTGCGCGAGCTCGTCGCGAAGGCGGAGCGTGACTGCTTCGTCGGCGCGTCGCTGACCGCCAAGCCGCGCTATCACTGGATCGTGAACGGGGAGGAGCTCCGATGAGCGCCACGCTGCTCGACGTCGAGGCGGTTCGCGCCCGCTATACCGCGCTCGACCGGCGGCTCGCGTTCTTCGACGGGCCGGGAGGCACGCAGTGCCCCGACGAGGTGATCGACGCGATCTCGCGCTACCTGCGCGAGGACAACGCGAACGTCGGTGCGCCGTACGACACGAGCCTGCACACGGTCGAGCTGGTCGAGAACGCCCACGCAGTCGCCGGCCGCTTCCTCTCCTGCCACCCCGACGAGGTCGCGTTCGGGCAGAGCATGACCTCGCTCAACTTCCTCCTCACCCGCGCGCTCGGCCGAACGCTCGAGCGCGGGGACGAGATCGTGTGCACCCGGCTCGATCACGACGCGAACGTCTCGCCGTGGCTGGATCTTGCCGAGGACCTCGGCGTCGTCGTCCGCTTCGCCGGCGTGCACGAGGACCTGTCGCTCGACCTTGACGACCTCGAAGCGCAGCTCTCGGACCGCACGAAGGTCGTTGCGTTCCCGATCGCCTCGAACGCGGTTGGAACGACGCCCGACGTGGCACGAGTCGTCGCGCTCGCTCACAGCGCGGGCGCACTCGCCTGGGCCGACGCCGTCCACTACGGGCCGCACGGCCCGATCGACGTCGCCGGCTGGGATGTCGACGTGCTCCTCTGCTCGCCGTACAAGTTCTTCGGGCCGCACATGGGGATGGCGTTCGGCAGGCGTGAGTTGCTCGAGAGCGTGCGCCCGTACAAGGCACGCCCTGCGCCGAACGAGCCCGTCGGACGCCGGTTCGAGCACGGCACGCTGCAGCACGAGCTCCTCGCCGGCTTCGTCGCCGCGGTCGAGTACATCGACGCGCTCGGCTGGGAGGCGATCGTGGCTCGCGAGCGCCAGCTCGGCGCACGCTTCCTCGACGGGTTGCCCGAGGCGGTCGAGCTCTACGGGCTGCGGACGATGGAGGGGCGCGTCCCGACGTTCGCGTTCAACCTGCCGGGTCGCGCGTCCGAGGACATCGCCCACGAGCTCGCCGCACGCCAGATAGCGGTGTGGCACGGCGACTACTACGCGGTCGAGATCATGAAGCTGCTCGGGTTGGAGGGGACTGGCGCGGTGCGGGCGGGCATCGTCCACTACAACACCGAGGACGAGGTCGACCGGCTGTTGACCGCGCTCGACGAGCTGTGCTGACGGCTGTCCGGCGGGCCATTCAGAGGCTCCAGTGAGGCTCCTGATCCTCGGCGGCACGAAGTTCCTCGGCCGGGCGCTCGCCGAGGACGGACTGGCACGCGGCCACGACCTGACCCTCTTCAACCGCGGCAAGACCGACCCTGAGCTGTTCCCGGAGGCGGAGCACCTTCGCGGGGACCGGAAGGTCGACCTCTCGCCGCTCGAGGGGCGTGCCTGGGACGCGGTCATCGACACGTCCGGCTACGTGCCGGCGGACGTCCGCGCCTCCGCCGACCTGCTGCGGGAGAGCGGCAGCTATGTCTTCGTCTCGAGCATCTCGGCGTACGCCGACTTCTCCACCGGCCCGACCGAGAAGAGCCCGGTCGCGGAGCTGAACGGGCTGCCGATCGACGAGGTCGCCGCCGACTACTCCAATTACGGGCCGCTCAAGGCACTGTGCGAGGCGGAGGTCGAGCAGGTGTTCGGCCAACGCGCGCTGATCGTGCGACCGGGGCTGATCGTCGGCCCGCACGATCCGACCGGCCGCTTCACGTACTGGGCGCAGCGGATCGAGCGCGGAGGCGAGATCCTTGCGCCCGGCCCGCAGGACCGGCACGCGCAGTTCGTGGACGTCCGCGATCTCGCTGCCTGGATCCTCGACGCGGTCGAGCGCGAGCTCTCCGGCAGGTTCAACGCGACGAACGAGGGCGTTCCCTGGGGCCAACTACTGGCGGACAGGCAGGTGACGTGGGTCTCGGACGACTTCCTGCGCGAGCACGAGGTCGGCGAGTGGATGGAGCTTCCGCTCTGGATCGCCGACCCAGCGTGGACAGGGATGCAGGACGTGAATGTCACGCGTGCCGTCGCCGCAGGCCTCCGGTTCCGGCCGCTCGAGGAGACGCTCGCCGGCGCCGCCACGGCCCCGGCTGTCGAAGGCGTCGGTCTCACAGCGGAGCGCGAGGCCGGGCTCCTCGAGGCGTGGCGCGCGCAGTGAAGGTCGCCTACCCGGGCCGCGAGGGAGCGCACAGCGCAGCCGCCTGCGCGCAGCTCTACCCCGACGCCGACGCGCAGGCCCTGCCGTCCTTCGCGGACGTGGTCGAAGCCGTCGCGTTCGGGGGCGTCGGCTCCGGCGTGCTGCCGATCGAGAGCTCGGTCTCGGGCCCGGTCACCGAGACGCACGATCTCCTGGTGGACTCGCCGGTCTCGATCAATGCGCAGACCATCCTCCCCATCCGCCACTTCCTCGTCGGGATCGCCGAGATTCCGCTCACCGAGATCCGGGTCGTCCGCTCCCACCCGGCCGCGCTCGACCAGTGCCGGAAGCTGCTCGGGTCGCTGCCCGCAGCCACGGCAATCGCATCCGGGACGACTGCCGACGCGGCGGCTCAGGTCGCACACGACGGCAATCCAGCCGAGGTCGCGATCGCCAGCGAGCGGGCTGCGGCGCTGAACGGCCTCGTCGTGCTCGCCACCGACGTCGGCGACCACCCGGACGCCTACACGCGCTTCGTCGCAATCTCGAACCGCACCGAGCTGGGAGGCGGGCCGAACTGGCGGATCGCGTTCTCGTTCCAGACCGACCACCGGCCGGGCGCGCTCCATCGCGCAATCGAGCCGTTCGCCCGACACGCGCTCGACCTCGTCCAGCTCACCTCCCGCCCGATTCCGCAGACGCCGTGGCGCTACCGCTTCGACGCGGTCGTCGCCGGGCATCCCCACGACCCGGACGTGGCCGACGCGTTGGCCGAGGTCCGCCGCCAGTCTCAGCGGTTCACGGTGTTCGGCTCCTACCCGGCTTGAGCGCCCACAAGGACTACTCCGGCACGCCGCTCTCGCAGAAGCTCGGCGCGAAGCCGGGCAGCCGGGGTCGTCGTCTACTTCACGACGAGCCGGGCCGAGCTCGAGCGGCGCTTCGAAGCGCTGAAGGCGACGCTCGATCCGGCCGACGGCCTGTGGATCGCCTGGCCCAAGAAGGCGGCCGGGATCGAGAACGACCTGAGCTTCGACGTCGTCCAGCAGACCGGGCTCGCAGCGGGCCTGGTCGACAACAAGAGCTGCGCGATCGACGAGCGCTGGCAGGCGCTTCGCTTCGTCTACCGGCTCACGGATCGCGCCGATGCCTGATCGGCTTCGTGTGCGCGCAGCTCGCAGAAGACGCTGACGATCGCCGGATCGAACTGCTCGCCGGCGCAGCGACGGAGCTCGGTGAGCGCGACCTCCTCGCTCATGCCCAGCCGGTAGGGCCGCGGACCGATCATCGCGTCGTAGGCGTCGCACACAGCGATGATCCGAGCACCGAGCGGGATCTCGTCGCCGGCCTTGCCGTCCGGGTAGCCGCCGCCGTCGAACCGCTCGTGGCTTGCGCGGACGAGCTTGCCGACCTGCGCCAGCGCGGGCGCTGCCGAGATGATCCGCTCGCCCACGAGCGGGTGCTGGCGGACGAACTCCCACTCGTCGGGATCGAGCGAGTCGGGCTTGGAGAGGATCGAGTCCGGAATCGCGACCTTGCCGAGGTCGTGCAGCTCAGCGGCCTGGCGCAGGAGGTCGAGCTCCTCGACGGAGAGTCCGAGCTGCTCGCCGACGCGCGTGGCGAGATCACCGACACCGTGTAGGTGGTCGTAGAGCTCGGGCTGGCGCTCGTGCAGGGCCTGGAGGAGCGCATCGGCGGCCTGCCGTCCGGCGGAGCGCCTGCCGCTCGACTTGCTCGCGTAGAGCAGCTGATCCGCGGCACGCAATGCCTCGTCCGGGGCCTTCACGTTGCCGGTCGCGATCACCGCGCCGTAGGAGCAGCCGACGTCGAAGCCGTCGCCGCGCTCGGAGAGCGCACGGAGCGTCACTGGCTGCGAGGGGCGCAAGTCCTTCGTCGGCGAGCGGCGCGACGACGCAGAACTCGTCGCCGCCGAGCCGGTACGCAGCGCCGGTGGGCCCCACTGCGTCCTCGAGGCGGCGGCCGAGGCGGGCCAGGAGCGCGTCGCCGGCAGGATGACCGAAGGCGTCGTTGTAGAGCTTGAAGCCGTCGAGGTCGCAGAGGAGGATCGCAAGCGGCCGGTCCGGGCTCGTGAGCGGGAGCTCGTGCGTGAGGTCGGCGATGAGCTTGCGTCGATTGCCCAGGCCGGTGAGTGCATCCGTGACCGCTTCCTTGCTCGTCCGCACCCACCGCCGCGACATCGCGGCGCCGATCAGCACGACACCGAGCAGCGCGAGCGCGATCGGGAGGGAGTTGACGCCGACGAGGCCTGCGGCGCGAACACGCGGCGCCGAGACGACGACGATCCAGTCGTTCTCGGAGTCCGCGGCGACACCGAGCCGCCGGTAGACGGCACGAAGGTCGCCGAGCTTGCGGACGCCCTCCCCGCTCATGCCGGCGAGCCTGCGGAAGCGATTGTCGCCGGGCGCGCCGAGCTCGGAGCCGGTCTCCTGCCGGGAGCGGCTGTTCAGCACGACCGCACCTGTGCCGGCGTCGATGACCGCGATCTCGTAGCGGTTGTCCGAGACGCCGAGCTCCTGGCGGAGGCTCTCGACCCGCTGCTCGACGTGGACGAGCGCCGAGCCGAACCGCCGCGGAATCTGCGTCGAGTACGACACGACCCACTCGCCCGCATTGCGCGAGATGTGCGGCCGCGACTGGTGCACGCGACCCTGCGGAAGCGCCAGCGCCGGCCGGAAGAAGGCGTCGCGCGAGACGTCGGTGGCGAGCAATTGAGGTGCATCGCGCGTGCCACGGACCACGCGGGCGTTCTCGCCGCCGCCGCCGTCGATGAACGAAGCCTGCACGATGCTCTTGGGGTAGAGGCTCGTGAGATACAGGAGCGCGCCGTTGACGCGGTCCATCGTGCGGCCCGCGCTGACGATCTTTGCGTACCGCTCGCCGCCGGCGCGATAGAAGTCCCGGAAAGCCGGGTTGTGCGCGGTGATCAGGACGGTGGCGCGCGTCTCGGCGATGCTGTCGCGCAGCCGGGCCGCCGCGGCGCCGGCTTCGCTCTCGAGCGCGGCGTCCTGCTCGACCTGGGCATGCTCGCTCTGCTTGAGCAGCATCACGCCCAGCCCAAGCGGTACGAGCCCGATCGCCGCAATCAGGAGCACGAGCTTGAGAGACTTCACATCGGCCTACTTCGGCTGTACAGCCCCGAACTTGAATCGCTGAGTTGGGTCAGCTGTACGAGTCGCGAGCTTTCTTCCAGCGCGGATCGTCCCAGCGGATCAGGTCGGGATTCGTTCCCCGCGCCTCCGCCAGGTCGACTGTCAGCAGCTGAAAGCGAACGATGTCGACCACCGGGTGCTGAGTCGGAACGAGCGTCACGTCGCAGCCGAGCACGCTCAGCGCGGCGACAGCTTCGGCGGCTCGGGCGCCCGCGCGGCCCTCTCCTTCGAGCACGAAGCAACGGACGTTCTCGTCGACGGCCGCAAGATGCCCGTGCAGGAGCTCCTCCAGCTGGTACGCCTCCGCCGCCAGGTACACGCCCTCGCGCAGCTTCAGCGCCGCCTCCTGGGCGGTCGGCCAGTCGCGTCCTGCACCGGCGAAGAGCCAGCGGTCGTGTCCGGACACCGGCAGCCGCTCTCGGTCGAGCTCGTCCGAGACGGCATCGGGAAGCCAGGAGACGTCCTCGCCTCGGAGGGCCGCGAGGGTTGCGACCGCCGAGGTGTAGCTCGCGGTGTGGCAGTAGCTCTCCTCGACGCCGGGAGTCGCGACGACGACCTCGTCGCACAACGCGGCGAGGCGGCTTTCGGCCTTGGCGGTCACGAGCCACTTCGGGCCTGCGAACGACTCCGCGGCCTCGATCGTCAGCGGCGTCGTCCCTTCGTGGCTGACGAGCACGAGCAGGTCGGCTTCGGGCGGGCGGAGCACGAACTCGAGCGCGTCGACGCCGGCGCCCGAGGTCTGAGCAGCATGGAACGACGTGCCGCAGCCGACGACCGCGACTCGGCCGTCGGGGAGGCGCCGGTCGGTCGGCACCTGCGACAGCCACTCGGGCTGCGCGGCGATGGCCTGCCTCGTCAGTTCTCCCGCCATACGCCCCTCTATACCATGGCCGCATGGGGGTCTTCGAGCGCTTCGAGTTGCAGAACGGCCTGCGGGTCCTGACTGCGCCGATGGCGCATGCGCAATCCGTGTCGTGCGTCGTGATGCTGGCGGCCGGCTCGCGCTACGAGACACCGGAGACGAACGGGATCGCCCACTTCGCCGAGCACATGTTCTTCAAGGGGACGGAGCGGCGGCCGACAGCGCGTGACATCGCCGGCGAGATCGACGCGATCGGCGGCGAGTTCAACGCCTTCACCGGCAAGGAGTACACCGGCTACTACGTCCGTTGCGCCGCGGAGACGCGCGATACGGCCCTCGACGTGCTCGTGGACATGCTGCGCAACTCCCGCTTCGACCCGGACGAGATCGAGCGCGAGAAGGGCGTGATCGTCGAGGAGATGAACATGTACTTCGACACGCCGCGCGACTTCATCGGCGGCGTCTACGAGTCGCTCCTCTACGGCGACCAGCCGCTCGGCTGGGACATCATCGGCCGCAAGGAGACGGTTCGCAGCGCGACGCGCGAGACGTTCTCCGACTACACGGACAAGTGGTACCGGCCGAACCGAATGGTCTTCGGCATCGGCGGCCAGCTGGGCGACGGCCTGCGGGAGCGGCTCGAGGGGCTCCTCGGCGACATGGAGCCGCAGTCGACGGGCTCCCCGGAGCCGGTTCGCGCGAACGGCGACGTCCGGGTGAAGGTGCACACGAAGCAGTCCGACCAGGCGCACCTCGTGCTCGGCGTGCGGAGCCGTCCGCTCATCGACCCCGACCGGTACGTCCTGCAGCTGCTCGCGACCGTGCTCGGCGGCGGCATGTCGTCGCGGCTCTTCACCGAGGTGCGCGAGCGCCGCGGGCTGGCGTACTACGTCTTCGGCACGAACCACGCCTACACCGACGCGGGCTCGCTCTACGCGCAGTCCGGTGTCGACATCAACCGGATCGACGAGGCGGTGACCACGATCGTCGAGCAGTTCAGACTGCTGGCATCGGAGCCGGTGCCCTCCGACGAGCTCGAGAAGGCACGCAACTTCGCCAAGGGCCGGTTCGTGCTCCAGCTCGAGAGCCCCCACGGCACGATCATGTTCGGACTCCGGCGTGAGGTGCTCGAGGGACGAGCCGAGGAACCGCAGGCCGTTCTCGACGCCCTCGACGCGGTCACCGCCGAGGACATCCAGCGCGTGGCGCAGGACATCATCGACGAGGGCCCCTATCTCGCCGTGATCGGGCCGTTCGACGACGCCGCCCGCTTCGAGAAGCTGCTCGCCTAGTCACGGCCGAGGGCGCGGAGCGCTTCGGCGACCGCCTCGCGCGCGTGCTCGATCGCAGCCGGGTTCTCCGGATCGCGCAACCGCACCTCGAGTGCACGCTCGAACACCTCGAGCGCCAGCTCGTGCTCACCCGCGTCGAAGTGCTCCCAGCCGAGGTTGTTCAGCAGCGGGCCGAGCCAGTGCGCGGCCGTCTCCGAGGACTCGGCCAGCTCGATCCCACGCTTCGTCCAGGCGATGAACCCATCCTTGTCCGGCGCAGCCAGCGCGCACATGTGTGCGGCATCGCCCGCAAGCCAGTCCTCACCGGCGGCGAGCGCGTCCGCAAACGCGGACTCGAAGAGCGGGAGCGCCGCCTCCTTGTCCCCGCTCGACCGGCGAAGGCGTCCGCGCTCGAGGTCGGCGCGGATCCGGACACGGGTGTCCCCCTCGACGACCTCGTCGAGGAGCCGGTCGCCCTCGTCGAAGCGGCCGCGCAACCCTTCCACTCGCGCCAGCTGCGTCAGCGCCTCGGCGCGCAGCGCCCGGAAGCGAGCCTCGGTCGCGTCGAGGTCGTCGAAGTCCCAGAACGGGCGGAGCGGATCGCTCATTTGCCCGTGGTCGAGAAGTGCTGGTAGTCGCCGAACGACGCGCCCCACTTCCAGCCGACCGAGGCGAACGCGCGCACCAGCACGCCACCCGGAACTGCCATTCCCTTGCGGTAGCGGCTGCGATCGAGGAAGGCGCGGCCGGCCGGCGGCGACACCGTCGAGCCGCGAACGTACGGGTTCTCGACCGTGTTGACGTCGATCGCCTCACCGTAGGCGTGCATCGACCAGCGCGTCGTCCCGCCGACGAAGCGGCAGTTGAATCCGGACGTGTTGTCGGCCGCCATCGAGGCGTCGTCGTCGCCGTGGTAGACCGAAATCGGCTGCAGGCGCCGGATCGGAAAGCGCTTCGCCCACAACTGCCGGAAGACGGCGACGATGTCGTCCGCAACGCGCCGCGCAACGACGATCCTCCCGACCTTGGGCTTGCCGGCGAAGTCCCAGTACGAGACTTCGAGAGTGCGCAGCTGCGGCGGCGCGACGGGGCAGCCGGCGCGGTAGGTGAAGCGCAGGTCGGCCCAGCGCACGGGCTCCACCTTGGCGCTGAACGCGGGCACGGCTCCACCGGCCGCCGAGGCACCGCCCACGAGGGTCGCGATCAGGATGAGCGCGGCGATCCGCACCGATCCAGCGTAACCTGGAATGGTGCTCGCTCTGACCCTGCTCGTGGCCGCGACGACCGCGGCGTGCCCGCAGAACCTCGCGAACGAGCTGGACACCCCGGCGTCGGCGAAGCAGCTGCTCACGGTCGAGGCCAAGGTGGCGCGGACGACCTACGCGACGCTCCGCACCTGGAAGCGCTCGGGCTCGTGCTGGGTCGCGGCTGCCGCGCCGTACCCGGCGCGCCTCGGGAAGAACGGCCTCTCCGCGAACCGGCGCGAAGGCGACGGCACGACACCGACAGGCCTCTTCCGGATCGGCCGG
The DNA here is from genome assembly GCA_963749515.1 of uncultured Gaiellaceae bacterium. Lineage (GTDB taxonomy): Bacteria > Actinomycetota > Thermoleophilia > Gaiellales > Gaiellaceae > Gaiellasilicea. Next base: position 366,718 of record CAVVMR010000006.1, on the reverse strand, counting down.
ACGATGTACGGCAATGAGCCGAATCCCGGAGTCAAGTTCCGGTACCGCAAGCTCCGCTGCGGCGACTGGTGGGACGAGGACTCCTCGTCCCCGACCTACAACTCGTTCCAGCACGTCACGTGCGGCGTCGACCCGCCGTTCGGCGGCGGCAGCGAAGGAATGTGGCAGCAGCCGAGGGCCTATCCGTACCTTGCGGTGGTCGAGTACAACACGCGGCCCGTGGTGCCGGGCCGCGGCTCCGGGATCTTCCTCCACGCCCAGACCGGCGGCCCGACGATCGGCTGCATCAGCCTCCAGAAGGATCAGCTGCGAGCCGTGCTGCGCTGGCTGCGCCCCGAGGCTGCGCCCGTGATCGCGATCGGAACGACCGCTCAGCTCCGCAGCTGAAGCTCAAGGCCGCAGCCGGCACGCTGCTCTTCCTGGTCGTCGTACCGGGGACAGTGGCGGGCCTGGTCCCGTGGGGCCTGACGGGTTGGGACGCGCGGGACCCGTGGCCGCCGCTCGAGATCGCCGGATTCGTCCTGATCGCGGTGGGCGCGGCCGTGCTCCTGCACGCCTTTGCTCGCTTCGTGACCGAAGGCACCGGCACACCGGCGCCTGTCGCCCCCACCCAGCAGCTCGTCGTCGGCGGCCTCTACCGCTACGTGCGCAATCCGATGTATCTCGCCGTCGCGGCGACAATCGTGGGACAAGCGCTCGCGCTGGGCCGAACCGTGCTGCTCGTGTACGCGGCGCTGTTCGGCGTGACGGTCTACGCGTTCGTGCGGCTCTACGAGGAGCCCACCCTGCGCCAGCAGTTCGGCGAGCAGTACGAGGAGTACCGGCGCGCGGTGCCCGGCTGGTGGCCGCGGCGGCGGCCGTGGGCGGGGGGAGGGCTAGAAGAGGGCTAGAGCAGACCGGCGGCGGTGAGAACGTCGCGGCCGAGCCTCTTCGCCTCGGCGTACGTGATCCCCGGCCGGAAAGCCTCGACGACGACGATCGTCGCCCGGCCGCCCGTGTAGACGATCGCCGCGGTCGTCCGCGTGTCGGAGAGCCAGCCGTTCTTCTGGGCGAACGTCGAGTCGCCGAGCCACGGCTGGAGCAGCCCGGCGTTGTCCGCGACCGGCTGTGCCGACGCGAGCACCCGCAGCGCGACGATCGCTTGCGGCCGGCTCAGGCCGAGTAGGCGCAGGACGCGTGCGTCACCGTGCGCACCGGCGTGGAGGCGGTAGAGGGCGCGGCCCAGATCCTGTGCGGTCGTCACGCGCGTGTGCGGCCCCGGCGGACGCCAGGCCGTCGTCGCACGGTAGGGCCCCGGATAGGTGCTCGAGGTCATCCCTAGACGGCGCAGCCCTTCCCCGATCGCGCCGTAGCCGAGCCCGCCGGCGATCCTGTTCGCGGCCAGATTCGACGACCAGAAGCCGATCTGGCGAACGTCGTACCACCAGCTGCTTCGCTCGGGGCTCGGCGACGCACGGAGCCCCGCGACCATCGCGCCGATCTTGACCGTCGACGCGGCCGCGAAGTGCCAGTCCGCCCGATAGCCGGCATAGCGTCCGGAGCCGAGCTCGTGAACCCAGATCCCGACGGCCCCGTCGACCCGAGCGGCGGCCGCCGCCAGACGAAGCGCGAGACCGGCATCGGAACGGCGCGGCCCGACGCCGGCGCCGGTTCCCGGGAGCGATGCGAGCGGCGCCACGCTGCTGAAGCCCCTGCTGCGATCGAGCGCCTCGGCGCGGGCGACCTGAGCCCGGCCGCGCGCCAGCAGATCCGCGCGCAGCGCGCGGCGATCTGGGCTGACCGATCCGGCGGCAAGAACCGCCTCGACGAGATTCCGCCCCGCGTCGTAGCGGGCCTGGACGCCGTCCGGCGTGTTCGCGTAGCGAGCCTCCGTCGCCGGCAGATACCTGTCCTTCGCGGCCAGCAGGGCGCCGTCGCTCGCGGCAGCGCCGGAGGGCAGGAGCACGAGAAGGAGAATCGCCAGCCGGCGCACCAGCACGTTGTACCGTCACGGCCGAGAAGCCGTTGGCGCCCTGTGAGCGGCGATTGAGCCTGCTGCACCGCAACGCGACCTCGAATGCGTAGGCTGAGGAAGCATGGCCGCCGTCGAAGCTGAGGGTCTCGTCAAGATCTATCGCTCGCGCAAGACCGAGGTTCGCGCCCTCGACGGCGTCGACCTCGAGGTGCAGGAAGGCACCGTCCTCGGGCTGCTCGGGCCGAACGGAGCAGGCAAGACGACGACCGTCCGCATCCTCGCGACGCTGCTGAAGCCGAACGCCGGCAGCGCACGCGTGGCCGGCTTCGACGTCGTCCGGGAGGCGCAGTCGGTGCGCAAGACGATCGGCCTCTCCGGCCAGTACGCGGCGGTCGACGAGAACCTGACCGGACGGGAGAACCTCTGGATGTTCGGGCGGCTCTACCACCTCTCGAGCGAACAGGCCCGGACACGCGCCGACGAGCTGCTCGAGCGCTTCCAGCTCGAGGACGCTGCCGACCGCGTCGCCAAGACCTACTCGGGCGGAATGCGCCGCCGGCTGGATCTCGCGGCGGCGCTCACCGGCCGGCCGCGCGTGCTCTTCCTCGACGAGCCGACGACGGGGCTCGACCCGCGTGGCCGCCTCGGCATGTGGGACGTGATCCGGACGCAGGTGCGCGAAGGCGCCACGCTGCTCCTCACGACCCAGTACCTCGAGGAGGCCGACGAGCTCGCGAACGAGATCGCGGTCGTCGACAAGGGGCGGATCATCGCGCGCGGCACCGCTGATGAGCTGAAGTCGCAGGTCGGCGGCGAGCGGATCGAAGTGGTCGCACACGATCCGGGCGACCTCGCCCGCGCCGCACAGCTGCTCGCACCCGATGGAACCGCGACGACCGAGGATCACACCCGGCGAATAACGATCGGCGCCCACGGCGGCGCAGCGCAGCTGGTCGACGTCGTGCGACGGCTCGGCGAGGCCGGGATCAAGATCGACGACATCGCGCTCCGCCGGCCGACGCTCGATGACGTCTTCCTGACGCTCACCGGTCACGTCGCAGAGGAACTGCCAGTGGACGACGAGGAAGCCGCATGAGCGAGATGCGCGTCGCCGTCAACGACGGCCTGATCATGACCTGGCGGAACCTGAAGCGCGTGCCGCGGATCCCGGAGCTCGCGATCTTCGCGATCCTCCAGTCGATCATGTTCGTGCTGCTGTTCGCGTACGTCTTCGGCGGCGCGATCCCGCTCCCGGGCGGCGGCTCCTACCGCGAGTACCTGATGCCCGGCATCTACATCCAGACGCTCGGCTTCGCTTCGATCACGACCGCGATCGCAGTCACCGACGACATGGCGAAGGGCCTGATCGACCGCTTCCGCTCCCTGCCGATGGCGCGCTCGGCCGTGCTCAGCGGCCGGACGATCTCCGACGTGATCTACAACACGGGCATCCTCGTCGTCCTGATGCTGTCCGGCCTCATCGTCGGGTGGCGCGTGCACACGAACATCGGCGACTTCCTGCTCGCCGTCGCGCTGATGCTCTTCTTCACCTTCGCCATGGCCTGGATCGGCGTCCTGATCGGGCTACTCGTGCCGTCCGTCGAGGTTGGACAGCAGCTCGGCTTCCTGATCGTCTTCCCGCTGACGTTCGTCTCGAATGCATTCGTCCCGACCTCGTCGCTGCCGAGCTGGCTGCAGCCGGTCGCGGAGTGGAACCCGTTCAGCGCGCTCACCGCCGCGACCCGCGATCTCTTCGGAAACCCGAACCCGTTCACGTCCGGCTTCCCAGGCGACCACCCGTTCCTGCTGTCGATTCTCTGGACCGTCGTCCTGCTCGTCGTCTTCGCGCCGCTCGCCGTGCACAAGTACCGCTCGATTGACCGCTAGCGGCGCAGGTCCAGCCCGCCCGTCTGCGCGACAATAGGCCTCGTGGGACAGGAACCCGGCTGGGTCGCGCTGCGCGCCGGACACTGGCAGGCGGCGCGTGCGGCCTTCGAGGCGGCCGAGGAGTCGGCCGATTCGTTCGAGGGCCTGAGCTGGGCCGCGTGGTGGCTCGACGACGAGGCCGCGACATTCGCGGCACGTGAGCGGGCGTACCGCCGCTACCGCGAGGACGGCGACGCCGCGGGAGCGGCGCGGATGGCGACGTGGCTCGCGGCCGACGAGCTCGACTTCCGCGGCGCGGCGGCCGTCGCCCAGGGCTGGCTGCGCCGCGCTCGCCGGCTGCTCGAGCCGCTCCAGCCGGGGCCGGACCACGGCTGGCTCGCGTTCCACGAGGGCTACGCCGCCTTCGGCGACCACGCACGGGTGGAGGCGCTTGCGCTCGAGGCCGCCGAACTCGGTCGGCGCTTCGATGTGCCCGACCTCGAGATGCTCGGCCTCGCGCTTGAGGGTGCCTCGCTCGTCGCGCGCACCGAGGTGGAGGAGGGGATGCGCTGCCTCGACGAGGCAACGGCGACGGCGCTCGGAGGCGACGCGACGATCCCGATCTCGAGCGCCTGGACCTGCTGCATGCTCGTGACTGCGTGCGTGAACGTGCAGGACTACGACCGGGCCGCCGAATGGTGTGACCGGATCGCCGAGTTCGCCGCCCGCTACAGCAGCCGGTACATGCTCGGGTTCTGCCGTGCCAAGTACGGCGCCGTCGACCTGTGGCGCGGCCGGTGGGCGCAGGCCGAAGCGATGCTCGAGGCGGCCTCCGAGGACTTCGGCCGCTCGCGTCCGGCCTCCGCCGCCGGGCCACTCGTCGAGCTCGCGGAGCTGCGGCGGCGCCAGAACCGCGCGGACGAGGCGAGGGCGCTCCTCGACCGCGCCGGCCACTCGTCGGCCGTCCAGCTCTGCCGCGCGCGTCTCGCCCTCGACGACGGCGCGTCCGCGACGGCGATCGAGCTGCTCCAAGTCCTGCGTGCCGCGGACCAGGGACCGCAGCAGGCGCCGGCCCTCGCGCTACTCATCCGGGCGCTCGCCGCCCGCTCCCGGCTCGCCGAGGCGACGGAGGCCGTCGCCGAGCTGCGCCGGCTCGTGACGGTGCTTGGAACGCCAGCGGCGCGCTCGTCGGCGGACGCCTCCGAGGGCGTGCTCGCAGCAGCCGCCGGCGAGCACGAGCGCGCGCTGAGGTTGCTCGAAGACGCAGTCGCCGGCTACGAGAGCTGCGGCGCCCCGTTCGAGGCCGCGGAGGCTCGGGTCGAGCTTGCGGGAACGCTCGCCGCGCTCGGTCGTGACGACCGCTCGCGGTCGGAGGTCGCGACCGCCGAGGCCACCCTCCGACGGCTGGGTGCACTGCCGGCCACGCCCGCGGGCGGCGTGACGCCGCGCGAGCAGGAGGTGCTCGCCCTGCTCGCCGAAGGCCTTACGAACCGGCAGATCGCAGACCGTCTGGTCCTCAGCGAGCACACCGTGCACCGGCACGTGACGAACATCTTGCGCAAGCTCGACCTGCCCTCCCGCGCCGCCGCCGCCGCCCACGCGGTCCGCTCCGGCATCTGAGAAAGATGGCCAATTCTGGCGACGCGGTCTCCGGCCATCGCGCGTAGCGTGGCCGTCATGGACGACGTGAAGGCACCGACCACGGTCTGGGCGCTCGGTGACTACCACCGGTTCGCAAAGGAGATGGTGTGGGGAGTCGGCGCGGAGCTCGTCGCGGCGTGCGAGATCGCGTCCGGGCAGACCGTGCTCGACGTGGCCGCCGGCTCCGGGAACGTCGCCATCCGCGCGGCCGAGGCAGGCGCGAACGTCGTGGCCTCCGACCTGACGCCGGAGAGCCTCGCGGCCGGCGAGGGCGAAGCGCGCGGACGTGGGCTCGAGATCGAATGGGTCGTGGCCGACGCGGAGGCGCTCCCGTTCGCGGACAGCCAGTTCGACGTCGTCACGTCGGCGTTCGGCGCCATGTTCGCCCCCGACCACCAGGCAGTCGCCGACGAGCTGCTCCGGGTCTGCCGGCCGGGCGGCACGATCGGAATGGCGAACTTCACACCCGACGGCGGCGTCGGCGAGTTCTTCGGGGTCTTCGCGCCATACCTCCCTGCGCCGCCGCAGGATGCGCTACCGCCGCTGCTGTGGGGCGACGAGCAACACGTCCGGGAGCTCTTCGGCGACGGTGTCGCGTCACTCGACTTCACGCGAACGTCGCTCATCGAACGGAGCCAAGGCGGCCCACGCGAGTACTGCGACTTCTACCGGGAGACGTTCGGCCCGGCCGTTGCCGCGTACTCAGGCGAGCCGGAGCGCGTCGAGCAACTCGACCGCGAGTTCCTCGAATTCGCGACGCGCGTGAACCGAGGCGAGCCGGACGGCCCGTCCGAGTACCACTACGAGTACCTGCTCGTCGTCGGCGAGAAGCGCTAGGGGGATCTACTCCTCGGCGGCGTCGGCGGTGGCGCGCTCGGCGATCTCGCTGACGACCGTCGGGTCGGCGAGCGTCGTCGTGTCACCCAGCGGCCGGTTCTCGGCGACATCGCGCAGGAGGCGGCGCATGATCTTCCCGGAGCGCGTCTTCGGTAGCTCCGGCGTGAAGACGATGTTCGCCGGCTTGGCGATCGGGCCGATCTTCGCCGCAACATGGTTGCGCAGCTCCTCGAGCATCTCGATCGAGCCATCGTCGCCGCCCTTCAACGTCACGTAGGCCACGATTGCCTGCCCTGTAAGCGAGTCGGCGCGTCCGCAGACCGCAGCCTCCGCCACCTTCGAGTGATCGACGAGCGCCGACTCGACCTCGATCGTCGAGATCCGGTGGCCGGAGACGTTCATCACGTCGTCGACGCGGCCGAGCAGCCAGAAGTCGCCGTCCTCGTCGATCCTGGCGCCGTCGCCGGCGAAGTAGAACCCGGGGTACTTCTCCCAGTAGGTCTCGCGGAAGCGTGCATCGTCGCCGTAGATCCCGCGCGTCATCGCCGGCCAGGGCCGCTTGAGCACCAGATAGCCGCCGCCGCCCGGGCCGACTTCCTCCCCGGCCTCGTTGAAGACACCGGCGTCGACGCCGGGGAACGGCTTCGTCGCCGAGCCGGGCTTCGTCGTTGTCACACCAGGCAACGGGGTGATCATGATCATCCCGGTCTCGGTCTGCCACCACGTGTCGACGACCGGCGTCCGGTCGCCGCCGACATGCTCGCGGTACCACATCCACGCCTCTGGGTTGATCGGCTCGCCGACCGATCCCAGGAGGCGCAGCGAGGTGAGGTCGTGCTTGTCGGCGTGCTCCGGCCCCCACTTCATGTGCGCCCGGATCGCAGTCGGCGCGGTGTAGAGGATCGTGACGCCGTAGCGCTCGACGATGTCCCACCAGCGGTCCTTGTCCGGGAAGTCGGGCGTTCCCTCGTAGAGGACGGACGTCGTGCCGTTCGTCAGCGGGCCGTAGACGATGTAGCTGTGGCCGGTGATCCAGCCGATGTCCGCCGCGCACCAGTAGACGTCCTCCTGCGGCTTCAGGTCGAAGACCAGGGCGTGACTCGAGGCGACGCCGACGAGATATCCCGCCGTCGTGTGCGCGATCCCCTTCGGCTTCGCCGTGGTGCCGGACGTGTACATCAGGAAGAGCAGATCCTCGGCGTCCATCGGCTCCGGCGGGCAGGTCGCCGGATCGTCGGAGACATCGAGCTCGTGGTACCACGAGTCGCGCCCGTCCTGCATCGGCACGTCGTTGCCGGTGCGGCGGACGACGAGGCACTTCTGGATCCCCGGCGCGTCCGCCATCGCCGCGTCCGCGGTCTGCTTCAGCGGCACCGTGGCACCCCGCCGCCAGGCTTCGTCCTGCGTGATCAGGACCTCGCAGCCCATGTCGTTCGCGCGGTCGGAGAGCGAGTCGGCGGAGAACCCGCCGAAGACGACGGTGTGCGGCGCCCCGAGGCGCGTGCACGCGAGCATCGCAATCGGGAGCTCGGGGATCATGCCCATGTAGATCGCGACCTTCGTCCCCTTGCCGACTCCGAGCTCCTTCAGCGCGTTGGCGAAGCGGACGACCTCGGACTGGAGCTGCGCGTAGCTGAGCTCGCGGCGGTCACCCTCCGGCTCGCCCTCCCAGAGGTACGCGATCCGATCGCCGAGGCCGGCGTCGACGTGCCGGTCGACGCAGTTGTACGAGACGTTGAGCTTGCCGCCGAGGTACCACTTCGCGTAGGGAAGCTCCCACTCGTAGAGGTTCGTGAAGGGCTCGAACCACGTCACGCGCTCGCGGCCCTCGCTCTCCCAGAACTCCTCGAAGTCGCGCTCGTAGATGTCGGGCTGGGCGACTGCGAGTGCGGCAAAGTCGGGCGGCGGCGGGTAGCGCCGCTCCTCCGTGAAGATGGTCTCGATCGTCTGGTCGCTCATGTCACGTGTCTTACCACGCCGCGTGCCTCGAGGTCGGGGCGCCCGCCGGTGCGAGCGCCCCGACTGAGGTTCAGCGCGCCCGTGCCGGCAGGCCTGCGGGCCGCGCGGGTGCGGTGTCGCCGAGGTGGATCCGCCGCTCCGCCTCTGCAAAGCGGGCGGCCGCCTCGGGCTCCGGCCGGAGCAGCGAGACGAGGATCCCGGACACGAATGCGAGCGGCATCGAGATCAGCGCCGGATTCGTCAGCCCGATCAGCGCCGAGTCGCGTTCCAGCACGTCGACCATGATCGTCGGCGAGATCGAGATCAGGACGAGGGAAGACACGCCGCCGACGACGATGCTCGTCACAGCGCCCCAGGTCGTGTAGCCGCGCCAGTAGATCGACATCAGGAGCGCGGGGAAGTTCGCACTCGCAGCGATCGCGAACGCAAGCCCGACCATGAAGGCGATGTTCTGGCCCTCCAGCACAATTCCGAGCACGATTGCGAGACCTCCCATCAGGAAGGTCGCAGCCCGAGCGACCCGGAACTGCTCGTGCTCCGGCGCCTCGCCGTCCCGGACGACGTTCACCCAGAGATCGTGCGAGAGCGCGGCGGCCCCGGAGAGCGTCAGACCGGCGACGACCGCGAGGATCGTCGCGAACGCGACCGCGGCGATGAAGCCGAGGAACGGTGTGCCCGCGACGTTGTCGGCGAGCAGGAGCGCAGCCGCGTTCCCGCCCCTGTCCACCGCCTGGATCGGCGCCTGCCCGACGAGCGCCATGGCGCCGAACCCGAGCACGAAGGTCAGCAGATAGAAGAAGCCGATGAAGAAGGTGGCCCAGTTGACCGACGTGCGCGCCGCCTTGCGGTCGGGCACGGTGTAGAAGCGCATCAGGATGTGCGGCAGCCCCGCCGTCCCGAACATCAGCGCAAGTCCGAGTGAAAGCGCGTTCCAGTGGTCGGAGACGAGGCTCCCGGGCTGGAGCACGCTCGCCCCGAACTGCCTCGACGCGTCCTGGAAGAGATTGATCGGGTTCATCCCGAACTCGAGCAGGACGAGGAACGCCATCACGGTTGCGCCGCCGATCAACAGCGTCGCCTTGACGATCTGCACCCAGGTGGTGGCGATCATGCCGCCGAGGAGCAGGAACGTGAGCATCACGGCCCCGACGATCACGACGGAGAGCCAGTACGACAGGCCGAAGATCAGATGGATCAGCGTGCCCGCGCCGACCATCTGCGCGATCAAGTAGAAGATGACGACCGAGAGCGTTCCGAACGCGGTCGCCACACGGACGGGCTTCTGGCGAAGCCGGTACGCGACCACGTCGGCGAAGGTGTAGCGGCCGAGGTTGCGCAGCGGCTCGGCGATCAGGAAGAGCACGATCGGCCAGCCGACCAGGAAGCCGATCGAATAGATCAGGCCGTCGAAGCCGGTCAGAGCGACGAGTCCCGCGATGCCGAGGAAGCTCGCCGCGCTCATGTAGTCGCCGGACAGCGCCAACCCGTTCTGGAAACCGGTGACGCTGCGGCCGGCGGCGTAGAAGTGGTCGGTCGTCCGCGTGCGCCGGGCCGCCCACCAGGTGATTCCGAGCGCGGCCAGGACGAAGAGGACGAAGAAGACGATGGCGATCGCGTTCGGCTCGCCCGGGGTGAATGCGCCTACGACCATGGCGACGCCTCCAGTTCACGGATCGCGGGCTCGTAGACGCGGTTTGCCCAGCGGACGTACGTCCACGTGAGCACCCACGTCGAGAGGATCACGACGACGCCGAGCACAATTCCGACGCTCAATCCGTCGGTGATCCGCCTCCCGAGAAAGCCTGGCGCAAAGGCGATCAGCAGAATGAAGCCGAAGTACACGACGAGCATCGCGGCGGTCAACCCGAGAGCGACACGGAGCCGCTTTGCCGCCAGGTGCTCGAGCGATCCGAGATCCGCCTCGTCCGGCGCGGGCCGGGCGGAGACGCGTGCCCGATCGGTCGTCACAGACATACCGAGCCTCCTAGTAAAAGACTAGTTGCAAGTGATGTCTGGCACTACCGCGAGCGGTAATCCGGTAAACCTGCGGTCGGAGCCTAGAGCTCGAAGTCGTACGGGAAGGACGTGAGCACCTCGGCTCCGTCCTCGGTGACGAGCACGAGGTCCTCGAGCCGGACACCTGCGTAGCCGTGCCGGTAGAGACCCGGCTCGAGCGCGATCACGTCACCCGCGACGAGAGGCTCGCTCTCGATCCTGCCGACACCGGGGCGCTCGTGAACCTCGAGGCCGACGCCGTGGCCGGTCGCGTGGAAGTAGCCGTCGACGAGCGCCTCGCCCTCTTCCTTGTGCAGCTGCGTCTTGTGACCGTGCTCGTGGAAGAGGTCGCAGACCTGGCGATGGATGTCGCTCCCCTTCACGCCCGGCTTGACGGCCGCAACCGCCATGTCCAGCGCCTCCTTGGCGAGCCGGTGGTACTCCCGCAGCTCGTCGGAGGGAGGTCCGAGCGAGAAGGTGCGCGTGAAGTCCGAGTAGCACGCCGACTCGCGGTCGCGCGGGAAGAGGTCGAAGAGGACGATGTCGTCGGCGGCGATGGGGCCGGAGCCACCTTCGTGTCCGGTGGCGGTCTGGGGACCGTGGGAGACGACGAACTCCTCGGCGGCTGCGCCGTGCTCGCCGAATGCCCGCTCGACCTCGAGCTTGACCCGCTCGCACGTGAGCGGCTCGCCGTTCCGCATGAGGACTCCGTTCGAGCGGTCGGCGCTCTTCAGCAGCTCGACGCCCACGGCGATGCCCGCCTCGACCGCACGGCACGCCCGGCGGATGCCGGCGAGCTCGTGCTCGGTCTTCACTCGCCGCCGCTCGTCGAAGAATTGCTGGTCGGCGGTCAGCTCGATCCCCTGCGAGCGCAGGTAGTCGGCCTGGCCCAGCGGGAAGCCGTTGGGCGTCACCGCCGCCTCGAGCCCGAGCTGGCGGACGGCCTGCACGTTCAGTTCGCGCTCCACCTCGTACGAGTCGAGGCCGCGCTTGAGCAGCTCGTCCATGCCGACGTCCTCGTAGGTGAGCACTTCGAGCCCGGTCCCGAGCTCCGCGACGCGGCCCGCTTCGAGCACGCTGACGACGACAAACCGCTTGCCGCCAATCTCCGCGTAGAGGAACGGGTCGGGCACTGCGAGCGGCACCTCGTGCCGCAGCTCGGGCGCGCGAATCGTGTCGGCGATGATCAGCACATCAGGCATCGCGCGGATCCTAACGATAGGTAGGTTTGCTCCTGGTGAACAAAGCCCTTGCGGATCTGAAGCAGCGCCTGGCGGAGATCTACGACCTCGAACGCGCGCTCGGTGTGATGGGCTGGGATCAGCGAACGATGATGCCGCCGAAGGGAGCCGCTGCCCGGGCGGAGGCCTCGGCAACGCTCTCCGGCCTGATCCACGAGCGCTTCACCTCAGACGAGATCGGGCGGCTGCTCGACGAGGTCTCGTCGCTCGAGACGGAGCTCGGCCACGACTCGGACGATGCCAGCCTGGTCCGCGTCACGCGCCGCGAGTGGGACAAGGCACGGCGCGTGCCGGCCGAGATCGCGGCCGCCTGGGCGCGCGAAGGTGGTAAGGCGCACGTCGCCTGGCTCGAGGCGCGGGAGCAGAACGACTTCGCGGTCTTTCTGCCGGCGCTTCGCCGCGTGCACGACGTCGCGCTCAGCTGGGCGGAGCTGATGGAGCAAGGCGACTCGCCCTACGACGCGTTCCTCGACGAGTATGAGCCGGGAATGACGACCGCCGAGGTGAAGGCGGTCTTCGACGTGCTCCGGCCGGAGCTGACCGCGATCGTGCGCGATGCCGGCGAGCCGGCGGACAGCTCCTTCCTCGAGGGTGACTTTCCGATCCCCGTGCAGGAGGAGTTCCTGGCCGGGATCCTGCGCGACTTCGGCTTCGAGGAAGGCTCGTACCGGCTCGACCCGACTGTGCACCCGTTCGCGACCTCGTTCGCCGGCACGGACATCCGGATGACGACGCGTTACAAGCCGGACAACCTGCGCGCGCTCTGGGCGGCGATGCACGAGGCGGGCCACGGGCTGACGTACCAGGGCGTCGATCCTGCGCTTGGCCGCTCGCCGCTCTACGGGAACGCGTCGCTCGGGCTCGGCGAGTCCCAGAGCCGCACCTGGGAGAACCTCGTCGGCCGCTCCCTCCCCTTCTGGCGCGGCCGCTACCCCGAGCTGCAGCGGCTCTTCCCGCAACTCGAGCAGGTCGACCTCGATGCCTTCTTCCGGGGCATCAACCGCGTCGCCCCCGGCCTGATCCGCGTCGACGCCGACGAGGTCACGTACTCCCTGCACATCATCCTCCGCTTCGAGCTCGAGCAGGAGCTCGTGGCCGGCACGCTGGCGCTGGAGGATCTCCCCGAGGCGTGGAGCGCGCGCATGAAGGCGTTTCTGGGGATCGACGTCCCCGACGACCTGCGCGGCGTGCTGCAGGACGTGCACTGGACGCGGGCGTCGTACGGCTACTTCCCGACCTATGCCCTCGGGAACGCGCTCTCGGTGCAGATCTGGCGGGCGGTCGAGGAGGAGATCCCGGATCTCGACGGGCAGCTCGAGGCGGGCGAGTTCGGCCCGCTCTACGAGTCGCTGCGGACGCGGCTCTACCGGCACGGCCGCAAGTTCACGCCGATGGAGACGCTCGAGCACGCGATCGGCGCGAATCAGATCGACCCGCAGCCGTACCTCGAGTACCTGCGCGGCAAGGTCGCTGGCCTCCAGCCGGCCTAGATCTGCGGCGCGCCGTCTCCGTAGGCCGAGTCGACCGCGATCGAGCCGCGTTCCGAGCCCACTCAGCTCCGCCACGACGCTCGGGAGCTGAAGCCTAGTCCGTAGACTCAGGGATCGTGGAGGACGTGCTTCTGCGCTCGCAAGCGCTCGTCGAGAGCTTCGAGAAGCTCGTCCGCGCAGAGCTTCCGCAGGACCTCGAGATCTTCGACGCGCATGTTCATCTCGGCACCGACATCGACGGGAGGATCGGCGACTTCGACGAGCTGGTGGCGGGCCAGCAGCGCTATGGATTCTCCGGAGCGTTCATGTTCTGTCTCGACGAGCCCGACCGCCACCCCGCCTTCAGCGCCGCGAACGACCGCACGCTCGCCTTCGCGGCGCGCTCCGACAGACGGTTCATTCCGTTCGTGCGGCTCGACCTGAACGAGGATCCGATCGGCGAGGCAACGCGCTGCCTCGATGCGGGCGCGCGCGGCATCAAACTCCACCCGCGCGCCCAGAAGTTCCACCTGAACGACGAGCGGCTCGCGCCCGTCTTCGAGCTCGCCGCCGACCGCGGCGTGCCGATCCTCGTCCACGGCGGCCGCGGCCTTCCGCCGATCGCGGTCGAGCTGTCCGCGCTCGTCGACCGTTACGACACGCAGCTGATCATCGCCCACTGCGGCATCGCCGACCTCGCCGCGCTCGCCAACTGCTTCTCGGGTCGTCCGGGTGTCTTCTTCGACACCTCCGTCTGGAGCGCGCTCGACCTGCTCGACCTCTTCCGGCTCGTGGCGCCCGAGCAGGTGCTCTACGCCTCCGATTACCCCTATGGCCAGCAGCCCGGCTCGCTCCTGCTCGCGCTGCGCACGGCGCGAATCGCAGGTCTCGGCGATGACCAGCTGCGAGCATTGTTCGCCGGTAGCGCGAGGCGAATCTGCAACGGCGAGGACCCGCTGCCGCTCTCGCCTCCGCAGGGGCCTGAGTCGATCTCGCAGCCGCTGACCTTCGCCCGGATCCACGCGTACCTCTCGATGGCGACGCCGCTGCTCTGGATGCGCCAGGCCGACACGATCGGCGTGCTCGGACTCGCTCTGAACGCCTGCGACGAGCGCTCGAACGGCCACCGCGAGCAGACGGAGCAGATTCGGGAGCTGATCCTCGCCGCCCGCGATCTCTGGCTCGTGCTGCCGGACGTCGACGAGGAGGTGAGGCCGGCCGCGGGTCGCGCCGCGTTCCGAATGGTTCACCTCGCGAACATCCTGGCGGTCACGGCCGGTGCCTGAGCTTCGCGTCAACGGGCACGCCTACTCGTTCGATGCCCCGGTAGGCCAGACCCTTGCAGAGACCCTCCGAGACGACCTCGGCCTGACAGGGACCAAGGTCGCCTGCGGAGAAGGCCACTGCGGCGCCTGCACGGTTCAGCTCGACGGTGTCCCGGTGCTCTCGTGCATCACGCTCGTCCACACCGTCGGCGGCCGAGAGGTGACGACGATCGAAGGCCTCGGCGACCACCCGCTCGTCGACGCATTCGTCCGCACCGACGCCCTCCAGTGCGGCTTCTGCACGCCCGGGCAGATCGTCTCCGCGGCTGCTCTCGTCGCCGCCGTCCCCCATCCGACGAGCGAGCAGATTCGCCACGGGATGGCAGGGAACCTCTGCCGCTGCGGCACCTACCCGCGCATCGAGGAGGCGATCTCCACGTGGCGCGACTGATCAAGTCGGAGAAGGAGGTCGAGGGCCGGTACGAGGAGGTCTGGACGCTTGTCGAGGAAGACGCGCTCGACCAGTGGCCGCCCGGTCCGGGCGACGTCGTCGGCCGGCCGGCCGTGCGGCTCGACGGCTACGAGAAGGCTCGCGGCATCGCTCGCTACACGGGAGACCTCCAGCTGCCGGGAACCCTGCACGCCGCGGTTCTGCGCAGCCCGTTCGCGCGCTGCCGTGTGAAGAGGATCGATCTCGCCCCCGCTCGGGCCGCACCCGGCGTGCTCGGCGTGATCGGGCCGGGCGAGGTAAGCGGCGTGGACGCTGATGCGAACTTCGAGGGGAGTGCGGTCGGCGCCGTGGCGGCGGAGACGTTCGCGCTGGCCGAAGCGGCCGTTCGGCTGATCGACGTCGAGTGGGAGGAGCTCGACCCGCTGCTCGACGCCGACGAGGCGGTGCGGCAGGGCTCACTCCTCGCCGAGACACGCCGGTACGTGCGCGGCGACTATGACGCAGGGCTCGCGGCGGCCGACGCGGTCGTCGAGGGCGAGTACCGGACACAAACCGTTAACCACAACCCGCTCGAGACACATCAGTGCGTCTGCCAGTGGCGCGGCGACGCGGTCGACGTCTACGTCTCGACCCAGTACATCTGGGGCACCCGCAACGAGCTTGCGGCCGCGCTCGAGCTGTCTCCCGACAAGGTGCGCGTCGTCTGCGAGTTCATGGGTGGCGGCTTCGGCGCGAAGGCCGGCCTCGACAACACCATCCTGCTCGCCGCCGAGCTCGCGAAGCGGACCGGGCACCCCGTGGCCTGCGCCGTCACGCGACGGGACGAGAACGTCGTCGGCGGCAACCGTAACGCGACCACGCAACGCGTCACCGCCGCCGCCCGCGCAGACGGCACGCTCACCGCTCTCGGCGGCGAGTTCACGTGCGCGCTCGGGTGGGACGGCTGGCTGGCGCCGACGGCCGGCCCGGTGCAGCTCCTCTACGCGTGCGACAACGTACGCACCGTCGAGCACGGGGCCAAGCTGAACCTGCCGCCGATGACGGCCTTCCGCGCACCCGGCTTCGTCGAGGGCACGTGGTCGCTCGAGTGCCTGATGGACAAGCTCGCAGCCCAGCTCGGCGTCGACCCGCTCGAGCTACGAAAGCTCAACTACGCGCACGTCGACACCATGGACGGCCGCTCGTACTCGTCGAAGGAGCTGATGGAGTGCTACAGGCGCGCTGAGCCCCACTGGGAGCGCCGGCACGAGGTGCGCGCCCGCTCGGACGCGATCTGGAAGCGCGGCATGGGGATGGCGAGCCAGATCTGGTACGGCGGCGGCGGCCCGCCCAGCTACGCGTGGGTCCGGCTCGGCTCGGACGGACACGCGAACGTGGTGACGGCGATGCAGGACATCGGCACCGGCACCCGGACCGCGATGGCGCAGATCGCCGCCGAGGAGCTCGGCCTCCCGCTCGACTGCGTCGAGGTTCAGCTGGGCGACTCCGCCCGCGGGCCGTTCGCCGTCGTCTCAGGCGGCTCGTCGACGCTCCCCTCGATGGGGCCGGCCGTGCGCTCCGCCGCCGCCGACGCCGCGCGCCAGGTGATCGAGCTCGCAGCGCAGCGCTTCGAGTGCGAGGAGCGGCTGCTCTCCCTGAAGGGCGGCCAGATCGTCTCCTCGGACGGCCGCAACTGGCCACTGAGCGAGGTCACCGGCCTGCTCGACGACGGCCAGATCCTCGGCAAGGGCGCGCGCGGGCCGAACCCGGCCGGCATGCGCGTCCTCACCTTCGGCGTCCAGCTCGCCGAGGTCGCCGTGGACATCGGCACGGGCGAGGTCGTGGTGGAGAAGATCGTCGCCATTCACGACATCGGCCGCGTGATCAATCCGCTCGGCGCGCGCAGCCAGATCGAGGGCGGGATCATCCAGGCGCTCGGCCACACGTTCTCCGAGGTGCGGCTGGACGACCCCCAGACCGGCATGGTGCTGACGAAGACGCTCGACGCGTACAAGCTGCCGACGATCGCCGACGTGCCCGAGATCGTCTGCGAGTTCGTGGACGAGCCCGACGCGCACCTCACGAACCTCGGCTCGAAGGGCCTCGGCGAGCCGCCGATCGTCCCGACCGCCGCTGCGATCGGGAACGCGATCCGGGACGCGACCGGCGCGGACGTGACCTCGCTGCCCATCAATCGTGAGGAGATCCTCCGGGCGCTCCGCGAAGCCGAAGCCAGGAAGAAGGAGCCCGTTGCAGCTGGAGCGACCTAGCTCGCGCGAGGACGCCGTGGCCGCACTTTCGAACGGCGGCCGCGTGCTTGCGGGCGGCACCGAGCTCGTGCCCCTTCTGAAGGAGGGCCTCGTCACGGCCGAACGCCTGGTCGACGTCACCGGTGTGCTGTCGCGCGGGATCTCGGGCGGCACGATCGGGGCCGGTGCGACGCTGGCGGAGCTCGAGGTCGATCCGCAGATCCCGGCGGCGCTGCGCGAATCGTGCCGGCTCGCCGCCTCGCCCCAGCTGCGCAACATGGGCACGATCGGCGGCAACCTCCTGCAGGCAACACGGTGCTGGTACTGGCGCCTCGACGTTGCCTGCTACCTGCACGGCGGCGACCGCTGCCACGCGAAGGCGGGCCAGCACCGTGAGCACGCATTCTTCGGCAACGAGCTCTGCGCCTCGGCGCATCCTTCCGATCCGGCTGCTGCGCTGCTTGCGCTCGGCGCGACGATTCGCACCGACCGCCGCGAGCTCCCCATCGCCGAGCTGTACCGGCTGCCGACCGCAGACGACCGTTCGACGACGACGCTCGAGCCGGGCGAGCTGATCCTGGAGCTCGACGTGCCCGAGGTGGAGTCGAGCGTCTACCTGAAGGCGATGGATCGAAAGCGGTGGTCGTTCGCACTCGTCGGCGTGGCGGCGGCACGGGCCGGAGGACAGACGCGAATCGCCCTCTCGGGTGCAGCGCCGATCCCGTGGCTGCTCGAGTCGCTCGACGCGGCAACGCCGCTGCCGGGCACCGTCTACAAGGTCGACATCGCCCGTGCGCTCGTCGAGCGAGCCATCGCAGCGCTGTGACGTGACGCTACGATCTCGGTCGCCCATGCGGCTGCTCTACCTCCTCCTCGTTGTGCTCGTCGCCGCCCTTCTCGCCGGTTGCGGCAGCGACGACGAGAGCGACGCCGGAGGCGCGACGACGACTGCCGCAGAGACCACTGCTCCCGAGACGACCTCCGACGGAGAGTGCCGTCAGGTCGAGGCGCCGGAGCCGAAGCCCGACGGCGGTGAGCAGCCGCCGACGGAAGAGCTCGCTGCCGGCAAGACGTATTCGCTCGTCGTCGCGACGAACTGCGGCTCGTTCACGATCGAGCTCGACCAGAAGACGGCACCGAAGACAGCCGCCTCTCTCGTCTCCCTCGCCGAAAGCGGCTTCTTCGACAACACGACGTTCCATCGCGTCGTGCCGGGCTTCGTGATCCAGGGCGGCGACCCAACCGGGACCGGTGGCGGCGGGCCGGGCTACAAGACCGTCGACGTGCCCCCGAGCGACGCTGCCTACACGAAGGGGGTCGTCGCGATGGCGAAGGCGCAGGCCGAGGCGCCGGGCACCTCGGGCAGCCAGTTCTTCGTGGTCACCGGCCCGGATGTCGGCCTGCCGGCCGAGTACGCCGTTGTCGGGGAGGTGACAGAGGGAATCGCGACGGTCGACGCGATCGACGCGCTCGGCGCCGGCGACGGGCCGCCCTCGATGCCCGTCGTGATGGAGCGCGTCACGGTTCAAGAGTCCTGATCGGAGCGGTCGTCCTCGCGGCCGGCGCCGCAACTCGCTTCGGCGCGCCCAAGCAGCGCCTCCTCCTTCCCGCGGTGCTCGAGCAGCTCGGTGACATCGATCAGGTCGTCGTCGTCTCCGGGGCCTACGAGCTCGAGGGCGCGGTCCCCTGCCCCGACTGGGAACGCGGGCCGGGCGCCTCGCTCCGGTGCGGGCTGGCCGCACTCGGCCCGGACGTGGCCGCCGCAGTGGTCGTGCTCGCAGATGGGCCCGAGCTCGAGCCGGCCGCGATCGAACGCGTCGTTGCGGCCTGGAGAGAGAGCGGCGCGGCGATCGTCGCCGCGAGCTACGGCGGCAACCGCGGCCATCCCCTGGTCGTCGACCGGTCGGCCTGGGGAGACATCCCGGACGAAGGGCTTCGCTCGCACGAGCCGCTCCTCGTTCCGTGCGACGACCTCGGTGAGCCCGGAGACGTCGACTACCCTGACGATCTCCCGGAAAGGTTCAGGACGGCACCCGACGAACCGATGTAGGTGCAGATGCAGCTTGTCCACCCCGCTCCCGAGAACACAGAGGTCGTCACCGACCGCAGTCCGCTTGCGTCCGCACGCCTGCACCGCAGGCTGACGGTCGAAGAGGTCGCCCGGCGGGCAGGCGTGACTACGGACCAGGTCGAGTGGCTCGAGGAAGGACGGGTCTACCGCTTCCCGTCGGTGGACAGTGCGATCGAGACCACGCTGCTGATCGCCGCCGCGCTCGACATCGACCGGCGCGAGGCACGCAGGCTCGCCGGCCTATCGGTGCCGCCGCGGCCCCTCGACGTCAACCCCACCGGACGGCTCGTCGGCGTGGCCGCGATCTCTGCGGCGTTGATGGCGCTGATCGCGTTCGTGCTCGTTCCCGCTCTGACAGAGAAGCCCGCCGCTCCCGTCGATCCGGTCGTCGCCCAGGCGGCGACCCTGCCGAAGCCGTGGCAGATCAAGGTCGACGTCCTGAACGGCGCCGGCGACATCAACTGGACGCGTCAGATCGGAAGCCAGATCCAGTCGCTCGCCTACACGGTCAAGAAGGTGGGGCGCGCCGACCGCTTCGACTATCCGCTGAGTGCCGTCTACTACTCGCCCGGCGGCCGCCTGGTCGCGATCCGCCTCGCGCGCCAGCTCGGCTTCGTCACACGCCCGCTGCCCGGCGGCTCGGACCCGAAGCGCCTGGTCGTGATCGTCGGGCCGCAGCGCGGCCCCGGCTAAGGGCTACAGCCCGTCGGCGGTCGGCCCGCGCAGCTGCGCGAGCTTCGCGAGCAGTCCGGCCGGCATGCGCTCGCTGGCGGAGATGCGGATGTAGCGGCGGAGATGCGCCTCGAAGCGATAGCGGCGGCGGCAGTAGTCACAGTCTTCGAGATGGCCTTCCGCGATCAGCACTTCCTGGCTCGTCAGGTCGCGGTCGAGGTAACCCTGGAGCAGCTCCTCGCATTTCTCGCAGTCGGGGTCTTCGGTCACGTGATGCTCTCCTCCGCCAGCGTCTTCTTCAGGATACGACGACCACGATGCAGGCGCGACATGACGGTGCCGATCGGGACGTCGAGGATCTGGGCCGCGTCCGCATAGCTGAAGTCTCCGAGATCGACCAGGACGACGACGTCGCGGAAGTCGTGCGGCAGCGCGGCGAGCGCGTCGACGACGCCGCCCTGCGAGAGCCGCTCGACCACCCGCTCCTGCTCGAGCGCCTGCTCGCCCTCGACCGCGGCGAGCTTGTTCGCGAGGAAGTAGTCGCTCTCCTCGAGCGGCTGCTGGTCGGGCGTCCGCTGGATCTTTCGGCCGCGGTCGGTGTTCAGGTTCGTCAGGATCCGCAACAGCCAGGCGCGCATGTTCGTTCCCGGCGTGAACGACCTCCAGCTCCGGAATGCTCGCGCATAGGTGTCCTGAACCAACTCTTCGGCCTCCTCTCGCGTGCCGACCATTCGGCGCGCGACACGGTAGACCTGGTCGGCGAGCTCAAGCGCCTCCTCCTCGAAGCGGACACGCTCGCGGGCTTCGACTGCTACCCGCCGCCCGGCGTCCTCTTCTGGCTCGGCTGCGCCGGAGTCACTCACCCGGCCACCCTAACAATCGGTCGTACGGGGCTGAGAACGCCCCCGGGTGCGCGCCTATTCCCCGCTCAGACCTGCTGGAGCTCGGGGAAGCCGCCCCGAGTGAGCGTCTCGACGATCGCTTCGCGGGTCGTCTGCTCGTCGTCCCAGGAGAGTGCGACGAGGCCCATCAGGTTGGCGTTCGCCGCCTCGATCCCCTCGTGGGCTCGCAGCGTTCCGGCAAGGCGTCCGACGCAGCGCTCGCAGCGCACACCGCTCACCTGGATCGTGTCGCTGACCGTCGCCATCTAGCCCGATCCTAGCCGGAGCTCGGCGTCTGCCTGCTCGATCAGCAGTGGGTCGTGCGTGGCGCAGATGACGATCGTTC
This sequence comes from uncultured Gaiellaceae bacterium, assembly GCA_963749515.1. GTDB lineage: Bacteria > Actinomycetota > Thermoleophilia > Gaiellales > Gaiellaceae > Gaiellasilicea. Next base: position 345,842 of record CAVVMR010000006.1, on the reverse strand, counting down.
CGAACCTGCGCGCAACCTCGGCGAGCAGGGTGCCGAGAGCGAGCGAGTTGGCTGCGTCGAGCCGGGAGGTCGGTTCGTCGGCGATGATCGCGAGAGGCTTCGCGGCGAGAGCGCGGGCAAGCGCAGCGCGCTCGCGCTGACCGGCCGAGAGCTCGGACACGGGCCGCTCGGCATGCTCATCAAGCCCGACTGCGGCGATCGCCTCCGCCGCGCCGTCGCTCGGCAAGCCGCGAAGCTCGAGCGCGATCTCCGCGTTCTCGCGGGCGCCGAGGAACGGGACGAGACCGACCGTCTGGCCGACGAACGCAATCGAGCGACGCCGCAGCTCGGCGCGCCCTGCGCGGTCGAGATCCGTCAGCGAGACCCCGTCGACGAGCACCTCACCCTCGTCCGGAAGATCGAGCCCGGCGAGGAGGTGCAGCAGCGTGGTCTTGCCGGACCCCGACGGCCCCGTGACGGCCGTGACCGTTCCGGCCGAGAACGCTGCGTCGAGCCCTTCGAACGGTGTGGTGTCGCCGAACCGACGCGTCAGCCCCCGCGCCACGACCGCTTGTGTTCCTGTAACACAAGGTTCCTCGGAACGGCCCCGTTGAGCGGCGGGACTTTGTGTTACAGGAACACTAAGTCCCTCGTCCGCCGGGGAGACGACCAGCTCGTCCGCGCGGAGGTGGGCGGTCGCATGCCGGCCGATTCCGGCCGAGCGAAGCAGCTCCTCGGGAAGGCGAAGCCAGCCGCCGCGCCCGACGACGATCGCGCCGTCGGCGCTCCCGGCCACCCGCTCGTCGCTCACGCGGCCGTCCCGGACGTGGACGACGCGGTCGGCGCGGTCGGCCGACGCCGGATCGTGGCTGACGACGAGCGCGGTGCCTCCCTCCTCCCTGGTCAGCTCCGCGATCAGATCGAGCACCTCTCGCGCGGTAGCCGCGTCGAGCTCTCCGGTCGGCTCGTCGGCGATCAGCAGCTGGGGACGGCTTGCGAGTGCGGCGCAGACCGCGATGCGCTGCTGCTCACCACCGGAAAGCTCCCGGGGATGCGCGTCGCGTCGCTCGGCGAGGCCGACCCGCGAGAGCAGCTCGTCGGCGCGCGCGTCGCGCTTGGCGCGCGGCTCCCCGGCGAGGCCGAGCTGCACGCCGACGAGCTCGCGCGCCGTCAGCTCACCCGCGAGGGCGCGCCAGTAGTGCTGGTCCGCGTAGCCGATCGAGCGGGAGCGATAGCCCGCCGCCTGCCACCGGCCGAGCATCGCAACGTCGGTTCCGGCAACGGTCACAGAGCCGGCGGACGGACGGTCGAAGCCCGCGACGATCCGCAGCAGCGTCGACTTGCCCGAGCCGCTCGGACCGAGGACGACACACAGCTCACCGGGCTGCACGGTCATCGTCAACCCCTGCAGAGCGGCGACACCGCCCTCGGCCGAGCCATAGACCCGGAAGAGATCGCGGATCTCGACGAGCGCGCTCACTCCATCGCCTCCGCGCGTCCCGGAACGGCCGCCGTGAACGCGCGGCGCGTGACCACGAGCACGAGCACCGCGGCGAGCACCACGTAGATCAGGGCTGCACCGAGGACAGCGAGGAGGTCGAACGCGAGCACGAGCGGCGGTTCGGCCGCGGTCGCCCGGGCAGTGAGGCCGACGAGGTCGGTGACGACGGCTGCGAGCGCGACGCCGGTGAGAGCTCCGGCGACGAGACCCGCCACGGCGACGGACGCCGCCCGCAGCCGCACGATCCGGCGCAGCAGCGCCGGCGAAGCGCCCTGGGCCTCGAGATCGAAGAGCTCGCCTCGCTCGTCGCGCAGATCGCCGACCACGGTCAGCAGGATCCCGGCCAGCGCGAGCAGGAGCGCAACTGCCGCCGCGACGGCGAGCGCGATCAGCGTCCCGTGGGCGATCGGGTCCCGCCGCGCGTCTGCCTCGAGCGCGTGGCGCGACTCGATCGCGAGCACGTCGAACGGCTTCGCCGCCAGGGCGGCATCGACGGCTTGTACGCGGTTCTCGTCGCGCAACCCGAGCCACACCTCGTTCACACGGGCCGCGCCCGGCCGCGCGAGGTTGACGACCGCCGACAGTGCAGCGCTGTCGCCGACCACCGCCTGACCGTCGACGCCCGGGAATCGCCGCAGGGTCCCGACGACGTGCACCGAGACACGCTCGCCCGCAATCTGCAGCGGGAGGATGCCGACGGAGTCCGCGGCCGCCGCGAGCCGGGGTGTCGCGAGCACCGGCACCGGCCCGTTGTCGGAGGGCTGGCGCGGGCGGATCCGCGTCACGACCGAGTTCGTGAGCGTGAACGCGACGGTCGTTCCGCGGAGCGTTGCGCCACCGACGCCGATCCAGCCCTGGAGCAGGGCCGAAATCACCGGGAGCCGAACCGAGCCGGAGAGAGGCCGGCCCGCGTCGGCGCCGCGCTCCTGCAGTCGCGTCGCCGGCTCGATCACGATCCCAGCCAGCCGCCCGCCGCGAGCCTCGGCCGGAATCGGCGTGCCGAACTCGACGCGCGCGAAGCGACCGGTCGGCCCCTCGATCTCCGCGAGCACCCGCACCAGCTCGTTTCGCACCGGCGACGAGAAGCGGACGAGATTCCTGGGCAGGCGCGGCCCGTTCGTCTCCCCCGTCACCGCGATCCGCCGCACCAGCTCGGGCCGGGACGCGGGTGCGTCGGAGTCGCGCCAGCCGTGGAGCGTGGGCAGTGTCGCCGGCGGCAGGCCGAGCAGCGTGATGCCGCTCTCCCCCTCGAGCCGCGCGACGCTGCCGGTGATGCGGAGCACCGGCGCCACCTCCACGCCAAGACGGCGGAAGCGGTCGAGCGAAGCCGCGTCCTGGACCGGGATCAGCCGTCGGAGGTCCTCTCGGACGACGTAGTCGAGCGGAACACGGTGCGCCGCCTGATCCCGCTCGCCGCGGGCGAGCGTCGCGCGATAGCTCTCTGCGAAGAGCGCGAGGCCGAAACTGACGACCAGAAACGCCGTCGCGACGACGGCGTAGCCGGGGTTGCGTGAGAGCGAGAGCGACGCGAGCCGCAGGCCCACGGAGCGGCCGCGCGCCAGCCGCTCGGCCAGCCGCAGTGCGGGCCGCAGCCCGCGTCCCACGATCACCGCCGCCGCGAAGGTGACGAGAGCCGGGAGCAACAGGACGAGATCCCCGTCGTCGTCGTCGCGCCACAGCTCGAGGAGCACGAGCAAGACGGCTGCGGCCGCGGCCGCGTCGACGAGTGAGAAGCGCCCAGGCGCGAACCGGGATGCGCGCGAGGCGACAGCCGCGACGAGGACACCGGTCGCGGCGGCCGCAACGAGCAGCGCGAGCCCGAGCCCCTGGACCGAGAGTGCGGTGCGCGAGAGGATCTCTCCGACCGGCGCGCCGGCCCTTTCAGCGACGAACGCGCCGCCGAGCGCGCCGACCGCGACTCCGATGACCGTGCCCGCGAGTGCGAGCGCGGCTGACTCCGCGACGGTCAGGAGCGCGAGCTGCCAGCCACGCGCGCCGTACCACGCGAGTCGTCGCCGCGCCGCCGCGAGGTCGGTGCGCAACGTCATCGCTGCGAGCAACGCGAACGCGAACAGCAGCGCTGCCGCCTCACCGCCGACGATGCCCAGCCGCCGCCCGGCCGCCCGGCTCGTCGACTGAGCCTCGCGCAGCTCCTCCACGGGCGCGATCAGGTCGAAGCTGGACGTCACGGACTGGAGCTCGGAGCGCGCACGGGCAACGCCCGCCGCGAGGTCGTCCACCTCCCACAACCGAGGTCGGCCGGCCTCGAGTGGAGCGACCCAGGCATAGCTTCGAAAGACCACGTCGAGAGCGGGAGCGCCTGCAAGCGTCTCCACGCCCTCCGCGAGGAAGAGCGGCGGCGGTGCAGGGCGGTGATAGCCGGCGGAACGTGCGAGAGAGGGGCTCACCTCGGCTGCGGCGAGCGCGTTGTCGGTCGGGGCCAGGAAGTCGCCGAACAGCAGCCTGCTCTTCAGCGCGCCGGTGCCGACCTCCACCAGCTTCAACCCGTCCGGCTCGGGTAGCCGTCCGGCGGTTCCACGCAGGCGGAGCACCTCACAGCGCTCGGGGCGGCACTCCGATGGGAGCCGACCCGAGCGAAGGGCGACCTGCGTCCCGAGGCCCTGGACGCCGCCGAGCCCGGCGAAGGTGCCGCCGATCGTGGTCTCGCGGAAGAGGACGAGGGCGCGCGCGTCGACGGCGACCACATGCTCGAGCGCAGCGCGCGCCCGGCGCTCCAGGACGGGCTGAGGCTCGGCGCTCTGGGCGGGGATGCCGAACCAGACTGCGCGCACCGACCTCGATCCGTCCGGAATCCGTTCGACCGCCTGAGCGACGGCGCGATCCTGCGCGATCAGCGCGCCGGCCCGGCCACCAACGACGACCGAAGCGCCTGCGGCGATACCCAGGACGACGAGGACGACCGCCCCGTTCCAGCTGCCGAGCCGCGCCCGAACGAGCCGGAGCGGATAGAGCACGGACTGGAGCAGAGTCACGCCGCAGTCCTCACCACGAGCTCGGCCACGACAGCCTCGAGCCCTTCGCGGCGACCTGTCTCGAGCTGGCGGTGTGCCTCCGGCGGCTTGCGCAGCTCCTCGACGAGCTCCCAGGTGCCGAGGTCGCGCGCCGCCGGCTCGACGTACGCCAGCAGCTCCGTCGTCGGCGCCCGGCCGAGCGCGGCGGCAGCCCGGTGCGCCAGGTAGACATCGTGCGGAACCTCCTCGGCAGGGAGCGGCTCCGCGCAGAACGCCTGGATGAGCGCCGCGAGAGCGGCCACCCGGTCGACGCTCGTGGGCTGATCGGCGATGCGGATCTCCAGCGTTCCGAGCCGTGGGTGCGGCCGCGCGTCCCACCAGATGCGCGTGTAGTCCATGCCGGTCTCGGCGATGTGCGCCTCCCACGCGGCCGGCGAGGCGAACGAGGGCGGCTGCCCGCCGCGCGGCAGCTCCAGCAGCCGGCCGGCACGGGCGGAGAGCGCGCCCTGCTCCTCGCCGTCGAGGTACGGCGAGTTGAGCGAGAGCGCGAGCACGGCAGGCAGCCACGGGACGATCGCGGCGATCGTGGCCAGGCAGGTCTCGAAGCTCTCCATGCCGACGTGAACGTGCAGACCGCAGACGAGCTGCCGTCGGGCGCCGGGCCCCATCTCCTCGAGCATCTTCAGGTAGCGGGGCTCGGGAACGATCGGCTGCTCCTCCGGCGGCGAGAACGGATGCGTCCCGGTCGCGGCGACGGCCAGCGCTTCACCGGCGGCCGCCTCGCGCACCTCATTCCGGAGTCTGGCCACCTCCGCGTGCGCGTCCGCCGCGGTCTCGCAGATGGGCGTGTTCGTCTCGATCAGGCACGAGAAGAGCTCTGTCTTCAGCCCGTCAGGTCCGAGCAGCTTCTCGACTCCGGGCGCCAGCGCGAACGTCTCCGGGTCGATGAGCTGCAGCTCCTCTTCGACGCCGATCGTCAGCGCACGTCCGAACCTATTTTCCACGCACCGCGTGCACGGGCCGTCCGGCCGCCTCCCAGGCGTAGTAGGAGGCGCTCGGCCCGAAGTCCCGCTCGTAGGGGACGATGCGCGGATTGCGGCCGACCTCCAGCGCGCGCTGGGCGTGCCAGAGCAGGTTCGGGTCGTCGCTCTCCTCCCACACCAGCACCAGATGTGCGGCCGTCATGAAGACCGCCACGAAGACGCAGCCGCTCGCTGGGCACGGGAACGGGTCGGTACGGACACAGAACCAGCCCGAATGGTCGTCCTCGGCCTCGTCGATCCAGAGCTCTTCCTCGACCAGCAGCTCGTCCTCGACGAGGAGCGACGGGCGCCGTTGCTCGTGCTCTTCCACCCTGGAAGGTTAGACGGATGGGGGTGGTGGCGGCCCGGTGATAGGACCACCATGAAGATATGAGCGAGCGGGACGTCGCGATCGTGCTCTCCGGTGGTGGGATGAACGGCGTGCTGCTCGAGCTCGGCTTCCTGAAGCGGCTGCAAGCGAGCTCGCTGTGGCCTCGGGTCGGACGGATCTACGGCACGTCCGCAGGAGCGCTGACCGGGTCGATGGCGGCGCTCGACCTGCTCGACGAGCTCGAGGAGTTCGTGCTCGGGCTCCAGCCGGGCGACATCTTCCGGCCGCAGAGCCTCTGGCGGCTCCCCCTGAACGGCCTGCACGAGTACGCGCTGCCGGCGACGGTCGGGGAGCGCATGCTCGAGCCGCTCGAGCTGGGTCAACGACTTTGCCAGGCGCCGATCGAGGTCGTGATCTTCGCCACCGACGTCTCGGACGAGGATGAGGCGAACCCCGCTCGCTCGTACGAGCTCGTGTACTCCTCACACGAGACGCCACCCGAGATCCTGGCTCAGGCGGTGCTCGCATCGGCTGCGATCAGCGCGCTCGTCCTGCCGCTCACGGTCGGAGACCGGATCGCGACCGACGGCGGCTGGGTGCGGAACTTCCCGCTCGCGGCGGCACTCGACCATCCGGACGTGAACCTCGTCGTCGCCTTCCGGTACGTGCCCCGCTACCCGCACATCGGAATCGAGTCGCTCGCCAGGGTCCGCCGCCGGCTGCACCGCTTCCGCGCCGTGCCGCCGGTCCGCGCCTTCATCGCCGAGCTCGACGAGGCCGAGGCGCGTGAGCTCCGCGGCGAGCCCGTTCATCTCGGCGACATGCTCATTCGCCTGATGCGGGTCGCAATCCAGCGCAACACGGCTCTCGAGGAGCGGCTCGCCGACGAGCGCGACGCCGCGATCAGAGAGCTCGAGACCTTGCGTGGCGACGTCACCCGCATCGTCACCGAGCACGCTCGCCCCGGCCGTCGCGGCCGGGCAGCCCGTGCGGTCGAGGAGCGCTTCGCGCGGACTGCGCTGCCGAGATTCGTCCCGCGGATCACGGTGCGCGGCTCCGGCGGCGCCGAGAGCCTCGAAGCGGGCTTCCGCAGCCAGCGTCAGTGGTCCGAGGAGTCGAAGCACGCGTTGATCGCGCGCGGCTACGCGGCCGCGGACGCCGAGCTTGCCGCCCACGGCATCGACGTGGTCGAGCGGGCCGCCTCCGGCTAGTCAGTCCTACGCGGGCTGGCGCCCGAGCGTGACGTCGACCGTCATCGACTTCGAGCCGCGATACAGCTGAAGCTTCACGGTCTCGCCCGGCTTGTGGTCGGCGAGGACGTCGCGAAGCTGCTCGAGTGACGCAACGCGCTTGCCGTCGAGCGCGACGATCACATCGCCTCCGAGCGTGTAGCTCTCACCGGCGACGACCGTCGAGTCCGTCCCCGCCTTCAGGCCCGCTCGGGAGGCTGCAGTTCCCTCGCCGACCTCTTCGACGAGGACTCCGGCGTCGACCGGAAGCCGGAAAACGCGCGCCAGCTCCTCGGTGACGGTGCTGCCACCGATCCCGAGGAATGCACGGTCGACCTTGCCCGTCGCGACGAGCTGGGCGACGACCGCCTTCACCGTGTTCGCCGGTACCGCGAAGCCGATGCCGACGTTGCCCTCGGCACCCTGCGCGGAGGTGATCTGGGAGTTGACGCCGATCACCTGCGCGCGGTCGTTCAGCAGCGGGCCGCCCGAGTTGCCGGGATTGATCGGCGCGTCGGTCTGGATCACATGATCGATCGGATAGCCGTTCGGCGCCGTGATCGTGCGCTCCTGAACGGCGCTGACGATTCCGGCGGTGGCGGTACGAGCAAGCCCGAACGGATTGCCGATCGCGACGACGGGATCGCCGACCCGGACGGCGCCCGAGTCGCCGAACTCGAGCGGAGTGAGACCGCGCGACGTCGCTTCGACCCGAAGCACGGCGAGATCGGTCGAGGGATCGCTGCCGACGAGCGTCGCGCGCAGCGTGTCCCGGTTCGAGAAGCTGACTTCGATCTGGTCGGCGCCCTCGATCACGTGGTAGTTCGTGACGATGTGGCCCGCCTTGTCGATCACGAAGCCCGAGCCCAGTGCCTGCCCCGGCGGCAGTGACGGGCCGGAGGGGCTGCCCGGAACGACGGTCGGCGTGTCCGAGGTGGCGGCCGTCGAGGTGATCTGGACGACCCCAGGCGCGGCGCGCGAGTAGATCTCACGGACCGAGAGCCCGTTGTTGTCGGCGACCGGGGCGGCGGCTGCAGGAGAAGGGGAAGTCCTCACGACAGTCGTCGTGCCGCCGCCCAGGTCGCCGGTGAGAGCGACGCCCCCCAGCGCAACGAGGCCGCCGAGAAGGGCGGCGGCGGCCAGGCCTGCGCTGCGGTTAAAGAGGGCGCGCGCGTTCACGGGCCTCGTTGTATCCGCAGGGTCTTAACGCGCAGTGTGAACAGCGTTAAGTGACGGTTGCGATCGATAAAGGCGATTCCGGCTCAGGCGAGCGCGGTCGTCTTCTCGCCCGGCTCGCGGTCCGGCCCCAGCGCCTCGTCGAGCTTGGCCTGCAGCTCACCGCTCTCGTAGAGCTCCTCGACGATGTCCGCGCCGCCGACGAGCTCGCCCTTGATGAAGATCTGCGGGATGGTCGGCCAGCCCGAGAGCGCCGAGAGCTCCTGGCGGATCTGCGGGTCGGGGAGGACGTCGACGGTCGTGACCGGCGCACCTGCGGCACGAAGCGCCCGCAGCGCACGGTCCGAGTTGCCGCACATCACGAGCTGGGGCGTGCCCTTCATGAACAGGCTCACCGGCTCGTTCTCGATGATCTCCTTGATCGTCTGCTTCAGCTCGCTCATGTCGTTCCTCTCGTCTTGATTCGCAGTTCGTGGATCGACCCGTCGCCGAGTGGCGCAGCGAGCGCCTCGTAGACGAGCCGGTGCTGCTCGACCAGCGAGAGCCCGTCGAAGCGGCCGCTCGTGACCGTCACCTGGAAATGATCGCCCCCACCGGTTCGGTCCTCGACCTCGAGCTCGCGCGCGTCGGGAAAGGAGCCGCGCAGGAGCGATTCGAGCGTGCCGGTCAGAGCCATGGAATCATCGTAGCCATGGCGCGCCGAGGCACCTTCCTCGTGTCTTTGCCCGAACGAGCGATCCGCGCACTCGCGGCCGGTCTCGGCGGAGCCGTGCACGAGACGGCCGAGGTCGTCCTGCCTCGGTTCGCGCGCCGCTCGCGCTTCTACGAGGCGACCGCGAAGAACCTGCTTCGGATCGTGATCGAGCTCGTCGGCGACGTGGAGCGCGAGGCGACGGCCGACGGGCCCGAGCCCGGCGAGCTGGTGAAGCGAAAGGCGGCCGGCAACGTGATGGAGCTCGGCTCGATCGCGGCCTTCGGCTTCTCGCCGCTGTGGCTGCTCGCCGCCGCCTCGGACATCTCGCACGGCTCGCGGGTCTACCTCGAGGTGCTCGTGAGCGAGCTGAAGCGCGCCGGCGTGCTGGCCGAGGAAGCCGAGCTGCAGTCGGTCGACGATCTGCTGAGCGCTCTGGAAGGAGCCTCGGGCACGACGGCCCGGCTCGTCGACCTGCCCCCGCTCGAGCTCGCCGGCCTGCGCACGTCCTTCTCCGAGTTGCGGGCGAGCGCCTCCGAGCTGCCGACGCCGCAGCAGCTCGCCGCGCTCTACGAGGGGCTCCAGCGCACGGCGGCGCGCGAGCGGCAGTCGCTGCTCGAGGTGTCGTCCGGCATGGGCCTCGCCTTCCTCCTCTCGGCCCGGCACGTCGGCCGCGAGCACGTGGTCGTGCCCTACCGCGAGGACTGGAAGCCGCTGCGGGAGGAGGGCTTCGCGGCCTACGCCCGCCGGATCTCGGGCCCCTACCTCGTCGCGATGACCGGTCACTTCGACCGGAAGCGGGTGACCTGGACCGAGCGCGCGCTGAACCGCGTGCGCCGTTGACGAGTACTTTGTCCATGTGAAGCGGCTCCTCGTCGGGCTGGCGGTGGTCGCGGCGTTCGGCCCGGCCGCTCCGGCCCAGGCGTCCGTGCCGATGCCTTGGTGCGGAATCGGGTCGAGCGACGTCGACCGGCTGCCTGACTCAACGCCCGGTTTTTCTGTCCACGTCACATATGTCCGCCCGCCCGGAGCGGCCGACCGTCTGGCGGAGTGGGCACCGCGGATCGTCGGCGACACCGCTGCGATCGACGCGTGGTGGCGTGCGCAGGACACGACGCGCACCCCTCGCTTCGATCTCTACCCCTTCGCCTGCGCGAGCCCCTTCGGGCAGCTCGACATCTCCAACGTGACGCTGGCCCAACCGGCCGGGCAGATCAACACCGCGTTCACCACGATCCGCTTCTTGCTCGCCCAGCGCGGGTTCATCCAGCCCGAGAAGACCTACCTCGTCTACTACGACGGCCCGATCGAGCAGCAGCAGCCGGACTTCGAGGTCTGCGGCGTGGGCGACACTCCTTCCGGTGGGCTTACCGGGGATCGCAATCGTGTTCCTCCAGGCCTGTCATGCGGAGGAGCCCACCTTCCGGCCGGTCGTCGCGGTGCACGAGCTCATGCACAGCTTCGACGCCGTCACCGGCGGCGCGCCTCACCACTGCAGCGACGGGCACGTCTGCGACGTCACCAACGACCTGCTGAACGCCTCGCTCTCCGGCGCCGAACTGGAGACGCACGTGCTCGACGGCGGGCGCGACGACTACTACGCGCACGGCGGCGTGTGGACCGACGTCCAGGATTCGCTCTTCCTCGAGCGGCTCGACTCGCCGGATCGCGCCGCTCCCTCACTCCCGGCGAGCCTTACCGCCACCGACGGCGGCGCCCCCGGAATCGTCCGTGTCTCGTGGCGAGCCTCGACCGACGACGTCGGGCCGATCAGCTATCGCGTCTACCAGGACAATCTCTTCATATCCGCGACGACGTCGACCTCGGCCATCCTCGGCATCGCTGCGGGCAACACGAGCTCGTACACGATCCGCGCGTCCGACGGCGTGGGGCACCTGAGCCAACCGGTGACGGTCCGCTTCCGCCTCGGCCTCGGCCTCGTCGACGCACAGGGGAAGCTCGTCCGCGACACGGTTCGGCCGTCGGCGGTCGGGCGCGTATCGGTGCGACGCGCGGCCAAGACGGTCCGGCTCTTCTGGCCTCGGGCACGCGATCTCGGCGGCTTGCGGGGCTATCGGATCACGATCGGCGCGCGGGTCTTCACGGTGACGAAGCCGGCCGTGACGCTGACCCGGGCGACGCTGCGCAGGAACGTCTCGATCGCGGCGATCGACCGCGCCGGCAACGCCGGGCCGACCACGACGGTCCCGCTCCGCCGCCTGCGCTAGACCGTTTCGGACAGCCGCCGCGGCGGTACGAAGCTGCGCATGACGGAATTTGGCTACTGGCTCTCCGCCGAGGAGCATCGCCCGCGCGACCTCGTCGACAACACCGTGCGCGCCGAGGAGTTGGGCTTCTCGTTCGCGATGATCTCGGACCACTTCCACCCGTGGATCGACGCGCAGGGCCAGAGTCCGTTCGTCTGGTCCGTGCTCGGCGGGATCGCGGCGACGACGGAGCGGATCGCGCTCGCGACAGGCGTCACGTGCCCCCTGATCCGCACGCATCCTGCGATCGTCGCCCACGCCGCCGCGACTTGCGGCTCGATGCTGCCGGGGCGCTTTACGCTCGGCCTCGGCACCGGCGAGAACCTGAACGAGCACGTGCTCGGCGACCGTTGGCCCGCGCCCGACGAGCGAGTCGAGATGCTCGAGGAGGCGATCGAGGTGATCCGGCTGCTCTGGGAGGGCGGCGAGCAGACGCATCGTGGCAAGCACTACACCGTCGACCACGCCCGGATCTACACGTTGCCCGAGCAACCGGTGCCGATCGCGATCGCGGCCGCAAAGCCCATCGCCGCAGGGCTCGCGGGCCGCCTCGGCGACGCGCTCGTCAACACCGTGCCCGATGAGGAGATCGTGCAGGCCTACCGTGGTGCCGGCGGCAAAGGCCCGCTCTATGGCCAGGTGCGTCTCTGCTGGGCAGCCGATGCGGAGAAGGCGAAGGAGACTGCGTTCCGGCTCTGGCGCCACACTGGCCTCGGCGGCACGATCAACCAGGAGCTGCCGCGCCCGTCCGACTTCGACGCGGTCGCGGAGGACGTGACCAAGGAGATGGCGACGGCGGACGTGCCATGCGGCCCCGATCCCGAGCCGGTGCTCGAGCAGATCCGGACCTGGGAGGAGGCGGGCTTCGACCACATCGCCCTCCACCAGATCGGCTCCGACCAGGAAGGCTTTTTCCGCTTCTGGGAAGAGGAGCTGCAGCCGAAGCTCGCCTGAGACCAAGCCGAACCGGACATGTCCGGGGTCAGACCCCGTCGTGTCCGAGACGGACAGCGATCCGCTCCACCAAGCGGGCCAATGATCGCAGCCACCGTCCGTCTGAGCCATGTCAGGGGTCAGACCCCGTCATGTCCCTCGCAGACGTGTCGGGGCCAGGGCCTGGCGTGTCCAAAGCGGCCAGGAACGCGCCTGTTCGATAGATTCGAGGCATGGCCACCGACGAGTTCTCCTCTCGCTCCACACTCTCGGTCGGCGACCGCAAGCTGGAGATCCACCGGCTCGACGCGCTCCAGCAGCAATGGGATGTCGCGCGCCTTCCCTACACGCTGCGAATCCTGCTGGAGAACGTGCTCAGGACCGGTGACCGGTCGGATGTCGAAGCGGTGGCCGGCTGGGTCGCAACCGACGAGCCGAACCGCGAGATCTCATTCTCGCCGGCGCGCGTGCTGCTCCAGGACTTCACCGGTGTCCCGGCCGTCGTCGACCTCGCCGCGATGCGCGACGCGATGGCCGACCTGGGCGGCGACCCGGAGCAGATCAACCCGCTGATTCCCGTCGAGCTCGTGATCGACCACTCGGTGCAGGTCGACGTCTTCGGCTCGCGCAGCGCGTTCGTCCGCAACGTCGAGTTCGAGTTCGAGCGCAACCGTGAGCGGTACGCCTTCCTCCGCTGGGGCCAGAAGGGCTTTCGGGACTTCAAGGTCGTGCCGCCCGGGACGGGGATTGTCCACCAGGTGAACCTGGAGTTCCTCGCCCGCGTGGTCGAGGAGCGGGACGGCTGGGCCTTCCCGGACACACTCGTCGGCACCGACTCGCACACCACGATGGTGAACGGGCTCGGCGTGCTGGGCTGGGGTGTCGGCGGGATCGAAGCCGAGGCCGCAAAGCTCGGGGAACCGCTCTCGATGCTCGTCCCGCAGGTCGTCGGCTTCAAGCTCACCGGACAGCTTCCCGAGGGCGCGACGGCCACCGACCTCGTCCTGACCGTCACCCAGATCCTCCGCCAGGCCGGCGTGGTCGGGAAGTTCGTCGAGTACTTCGGGCACGGGCTCGACAACCTGCCGCTGGCCGACCGCGCGACGATCGGGAACATGTCGCCCGAGTACGGCGCGACCTGCGGCTTCTTCCCAGTCGACGACCTGACGCTGAGCTATCTGCGCCTCACCGGCCGCAGTGAGGAGCGGCTCGCGCTCGTCGAGGCCTACTGCAAGGAGAACATGCTCTGGCACGACCCAAGCGAGGAGCCGACGTACTCGCAGGTGGTCGAGCTCGACCTGTCGACCGTGGAGCCCTCCCTCGCCGGCCCCCGCCGCCCGCAGGACCGCGTGCCGCTGACGCACGCCAAGACCGCGTTCCTCGACTCCCTCGGGACGTTCGGCGTCAAGGACCCGATGAAGAACGGCAGCCACGACCAGGCCGTCGCGGACACGTTCCCGGCGAGCGATCCAACGACCGAGCAGGCGCCCGGCGGCTCGCCCGAACCGGTCCCGGACGCGACCCCCGTGGCCGTCGTCGGCCCCGGCCGGACGAGCGTGCCGGTCGAGGGAACCGACTACATGCTCGAGCACGGCAGGGTCGTGATCGCCGCGATCACGTCGTGCACGAACACCTCGAACCCGCAGGTGATGGTCGGCGCCGGCCTGCTGGCGAAGAAGGCGATCGAACGCGGCCTCACCAGCAAGCCGTGGGTCAAGACGAGCCTGGCGCCCGGGTCGAAGGTCGTGACCGAGTACTACGACAAGGCCGGCCTCACTGACTACCTCGAGCAGCTCGGCTTCCACACCGTCGGCTACGGCTGCACCACCTGCATCGGCAACTCGGGGCCGCTGCCGGAAGAGATCTCCGTGGCGGTCGAGCAGGGAGACCTCGTCGTCTGCTCGGTGCTCTCGGGCAACCGCAACTTCGAGGCTCGGATCCATCCCGAGGTGAAGGCCAACTACCTCGCCTCGCCGCCCCTCGTTGTCGCCTATGCGCTCGCGGGCCGGATGGATATCGACCTGCTCGAAGAGCCTCTCGGCGAGGACAAGGATGGCAACGACGTCTTCCTGCGCGACATCTGGCCGACGTCGAAGGAGATCACCGACACGATCGCCACCTCCGTCCACGGCGACATGTTCCGCTCGACCTACGCCGACGTCTTCACCGGCGACGACCAGTGGCGCAGCCTGCCGGTGCCCGAGGGCGAGCGTTTCGCCTGGGAGCCGGACTCCACCTACGTGCGCCAGCCGCCGTACTTCGAGGACATGTCGCTGGAGATCGGGACGGTCGGGGACATCGCGGGCGCGCGCTGTCTCGTGATGCTCGGCGACTCGGTGACGACCGACCACATCTCACCCGCCGGCGCGATCAAGCTCGAGTCGCCCGCAGGCGACTACCTGCGCGCGCACGGCGTCGAGCGCAAGGACTTCAACTCCTACGGCTCGCGCCGTGGCAACCACGAGGTGATGGTGCGCGGCACGTTCGCGAACGTGCGCCTGCGGAACCTGCTCGTCCCCGGCTCCGAGGGGACGTGGACGGTTCACGTGCCGGACGGCCAGGAGATGACGATCTTCGAAGCGTCGCAGCGCTACCTCGACGAGGGAACACCGCTGATCGTCATCGCCGGCAAGGAGTACGGCTCCGGCTCGTCACGCGACTGGGCCGCAAAGGGCCCCAAGCTGCTCGGCGTCAGAGCGGTGATCGCGGAGAGCTTCGAGCGGATCCACCGCTCGAACCTGCTGATGATGGGGATCCTGCCGCTCCAGTTCCAGTCGGGCGAGACGCCGGACACGCTCGGACTGACGGGCCGTGAGTCATTCGCTATCGAAGGGATCGACAACGCCGAGGCCGACGAAGTGACCGTGCGCGCCGACGACACGACCTTCACCGCCCGCGTGCGACTCGACACACCGCGCGAGCGCGACTACCTCCGCCACGGCGGCATCCTCCCCTTCGTCTTGCGCCGCCTCCTCGCCGCCTGAGTCTCTAGAGTGCGCAGTCCGGGGTGCCGCACGCGCGGCTGAGATCACACCCGCAGAACCTGATCCGGGTCATGCCGGCGAAGGGAGGAGCACAAACAATGGAGCGAACGCCCGCCTGGGGGATCGAGCCGGTGCCCGAGCGGCTCCGCGTGCTCGGCTTCCTGGACAACCTGCTCCTCTGGGGCAACCTCGGCGTGTCGCTGCTGGTGCTCATCGCGGGCACGTACCTCGTGCCGGCGCTCTCCCTCCCCGAGGCGGTCGTCGCGATCTTCCTCGGCAGCCTGATCGGGAACGCGATGCTCGGCGTCGCCGGGATGATCGGAGCCGACGCCGGCGTGCCGGGGATGGTCCTGATGCGCGCCCCGCTCGGGCTGCGCGGCTCCTGGCTTCCGACGATCCTGAACGCGGCCCAGTGCGTCGGCTGGGCGATCTTCGAGCTGCTGATCATCGCGACGGCGGTCGCCGCGCTCTCGGACGAGGTGTTCGGCTTCCGAGCGCAGTGGCTCTGGACGCTCGTCTTCGGCGGCATCGCGCTGGCGATGGCCCTGCTCGGACCGGTCGACGTCGTCCGCAAGGTGATCCGCAAGTTCGCCGTGTGGGCCGTGATCGCTTCGCTTCTCTACCTGACGTGGTGGGCGCTCGACGACACCGGGTTCGGCGTTCTCTGGGACCGGCCGGGCGAGGGCGGCTCGTCCGTGCTCGACGGAGTCGACCTCGTCGTCGCGATCACAGTCTCCTGGATCCCGCTCGCAGCCGACTACACGCGTTTCACCCGAACCCGGCGGGCGGCGTTCTGGGGCGTCGGGATCGGCTACTTCCTCGCCGGCTCCTGGTTGTGGCTACTCGGCGCGGTCCTGTTCTTTTCGCGCAGCATCACCGATCCCGCGGCGCTTCCCGTCGCGGTCGCGGCCGGCGGCCTCGCCGGGATCGTCGCGCTGCTCGCCGTCACCGTCGACGAGACAGACGAGGCGTTTGCCAACGTCTACTCGACCGCGGTCTCGCTCCAAAACCTCGCGCCTCGCGCGCCACAGCGGCCGCTCGTCGTCGCGGTCGCCTCGATCGCGACCGTCGGCGCGCTCACGATCGACCTGCTCTCGTACGAGAGCTTCCTGCTTCTCCTCGGCTCCTTCTTCGTGCCGCTCTTCGGCGTCCTGCTCGCGGACTGGCTGGTCGCGGGCGCCCGCTACCGGGAGAACGACGTCTTCGCTGCGCCCGACGTTCGTCCGGGGATGATCGCGGCCTGGATCGCCGGCTTCGCGCTCTACCAATGGCTGCATCCGGTCGGCCCGACCTGGTGGGTGGATGCACTCGGCGAGCCGCCCGACCTCGGGATCGGCGCGACGCTGCCGAGCTTCGTCGTCACGCTCGCGCTCGGGCTCGTCGTTGCTGCGCTGGGCAAGCGGCGCTTCTAGAGTAGGCCGCCGTGGGCGGCATCGCAGTGATCGGGAATCTCTCGCGCGACACGATCGACGGCGGCGAGCCGAGAGTCGGCGGGGCGCCGTATCACGCCGCCCGCGGCCTGCGGCTGCTCGGAGGCGATTCACGCATCATCGCCCGCTGCGCCGACGCCGACCGTCGCGCGCTCGTGCCGCCTCTCTCCGCACTCGGCGTCCCCGTCACGTGGCTGCCGGCGGCCCGCACGACCGCCTTCGAGATCCAGAACGACGGCGAGAGGCGCGAGATGACCATCGGCGACCCCGGCGCGCCGTGGACGGTGGAGGACGTGCGAGCCGTCGGCCGCG
Organism: uncultured Gaiellaceae bacterium; assembly: GCA_963749515.1. Classification (GTDB taxonomy): domain Bacteria; phylum Actinomycetota; class Thermoleophilia; order Gaiellales; family Gaiellaceae; genus Gaiellasilicea. Next base: position 329,015 of record CAVVMR010000006.1, on the reverse strand, counting down.
CGGCCTGGGTCCACCTGGGTGGGCTCACGCGCGCGGACTTCCCCGCCGACGTGCTGGCGGCGCTGGCGCGGGATCGCAGGCTCGCTCTCGACGGACAGGCGCTCGTTCGACCTGCGGAGGCCGGCCCGCTGGTGCTCGACTCCGACTTCGATCCCGAGGTTCTGCGTCACGTGACCGCGCTGAAGCTGAACGAGGAGGAGCTCGAGGCGCTCGGCGGCGAGGAGCGCGTGCTCGAGCTCGGCGTGCCCGAGCTGCTGCTCACCAGGGCCTCCGCCGGCGCCGTCGTCGTCGCCCGCGGCCTGCGGGAGCACGTGCACGCGCGACGGATCGAGATCGACAACCCGACCGGCGCCGGCGATGCGTTCCTCGCCGCCTATGCCTGGGCGCGTGCGTCCGGGCACGGGCCGCCGTCGGCGGCTCGCCAGGCAGCGACGACCGCCGCCCGCGTGCTCGAGATCGAGCTCGAGCCCGACCCAGAGCCGCCGGAGCTCGAACCGGTGTGACCGCCTGGGTGCGCACGGTCGACGGCGTCTTCGAGTTGGACGTCGAGGCCGAGGCGGTTCTCGGAGAGGTGGACATCGCAGTCGAGCACGATCGTCTGGACGTGAGCCTGCCGCGGCTCGTCGCCGCCTCGGCGGGCGGCTCGACCGTCGTGGCGCTCGTTGCCCGCCGACCGCCTCTGCTCGTCTCGTGGGATGCGGGAGCGACCTGGCACGAGTCGGGCGGCGGGCTGCCGCCGGGATTCGACGTCGCCGTCGACTCGGCAGCGCCGGACCGCGTGCTCTACGCGGCGCGCAACCGGCTGTACCTCTCGCTCGACGGTGCCCGCTTCTGGCGCTCGCTCGCGCCGGAGCTCCCGGATATCGAAGCCGTCGCCTGGGCTACGGAAGCTTGAATTCGCCGCGCGCCACGGTGACCGCGGAGCCACCAACCTCGACGGACTCGATCGTCTCGCCGGAGCCGGCCGCGCGGGCATAGAGCGTCGAGGGCCGTCCGATCTCGGTGCCCTGCTCGATCACGATCTCCTCCCCCCAGGGCACGACACCGTGCCGGCCGAGGTGGCAGGCGAGTGGGCCGGCCGCAGAGCCTGTCGCCGCGTCCTCATTGACCCCGTCGGACGGCGAGAACATCCGCACCTTCCAACTCGTCCCAGACCCTGCGCAGGCGAGCGCACCGACCAGGTCGAGCTCGCTCAACAGGCTCATGTCCGGCTTGAGCCCGGCGACGTCCGCCTTCGAGGGGAGCACGACGTACGCGTGCCGGATCCCGTTGTCGTACACCTCGACCGGTAGCTCCGACGACTCGACGCCGAGCGCGGCGAGCATCTCGTCGGCGCGCTCGTAGGCCGCGACAGACGGCACGGGCTGTGTCATCCGGCCGAAGATGATCCGCCCGGACTCGTCCCGCTCGAGCTCGACGGGCACGATGCCGTTCCCCGTCTCGAGCGCGATCACCCCCAACTGGAGCGGCGCGGCGAGGACGAATGCAGTGCCGAGGCAGGGGTGCCCGGCAAACGGGATCTCGTTCCCGGGCGTGAAGATCCGGATGCGAACGGTGCCGCCTTCGCGCGGCGGCAGCACGTACACGGTCTCCGAGAAGCCCAGCTCGAGCGCCAGCTCCTGCATCGTCACCTCGTCGAGGTCGCGCGCGTCGGTGAAAACGGCCAGCTGGTTCCCTGCAAGCGCCCGGTCGGTGAAGACGTCGGCGAGCACGTAGCGAAACGAACGCATCGTGCGAAGCCTACTGCGGCTCCTATGATCGGCACGTGGCCGACCAGCCGATCCTCGAGAGCCTTCGCGTCACGTCGCTCCTCGCCGAGCGCCTGCTCGAGCGAGAGCTCGCCGCCCGCGGTGTACCGGCCGAGCAGTTCGCACTCGTGGACGAGATCGGCCGTGCCGAGCCGGTGACGCCCAGCGAGCTGGCGCGCCGGACCGGCCGGCCGCCGACGACCCTGTCCGACCACCTCGGCCGGCTCTCCGGCCGCGGCCTCGTGCGGAGCGAGCCCAACCCCGTCGACGGTCGCTCGCGGCTGATCTCGCTTACCGACGCCGGCAGCAGCCTGCGCGCCGCGGGCTATCCCGCAGTCGAACGCGCCGAGGAGCTCGTCGCCGCCCGGCTCCGTACACCTGTTCACGACGTCGACCGCGCCCTCGCCCATCTCGAGTTCGCGGCGCGTTCTGCACTCGATAGTCCGAATTCGTGATATCTCCTACGAATCCGTGCTAACTCGCCTCTATCTGGTTCGCCATGCGCATTCCGATCCCGGCGATCCCGACTCGCTGCGGCCCTTGAGCACGCACGGCCGGCAACAGGCACGAGAGCTGGGCGAGCGCCTGGGCGGCTTTGCCCCCGCCATCGTCGTCGCGAGCCCACTCCTTCGCGCCCGCGAGACCGGAGCCGCGATCGCCAAGGCGGCCGGCGTCGACGTGCTCGTCGACGAGCGGCTGGCGCCGGGCGCCACCGCCGAGGACGTGCTCGCAGCCGTCGAGGGACTCGGTGACCCCGTCGTGGTGGTCGGCCACCAGCCCGACTGCTCGGAGATCGCACTCGCACTCGGCGCCGGGGAGCGCGACTTCGCTCCGGCGGCCTTCGCCGAGATCGAGCTCTCGTGAGCGCGATCTCCGTCAGCGGCCTGCGGAAGTCGTACGACAATGTCGAAGCGGTTCGCGGCATCGACTTCGAGGTCGCGGCGGGTGAGGTCTTCGGCCTGCTGGGGCCGAACGGGGCCGGCAAGACGACGACGGTCGAGATCCTGGAGGGCTACCGCCGGCGCGACGCCGGCGAGGTGACCGTGCTGGGCTTCGACCCGGGTCGCGCCGAGCGGGCGTTCCGCGAGCGGATCGGGGTCGTGCTGCAACAGTCCGAGCTGTGGCCGGTGCTGACCGTACGCGAAGTGCATCGGATCTTCGCCGGCTACTACGCACGCCCGCGCAACGTGGACGAGGTGATCGAGCTCGTCGGCCTCGGCGAGAAGCGGGACGCGAGAGTGAAGACCCTGTCCGGTGGCCAGAAGCGCCGGCTCGATCTCGGCGTCGCGCTCGTCGGCGACCCGGAGCTCGTGTTCCTCGACGAGCCGACTACCGGCTTCGACCCCGCGGCCCGACGGAACGCCTGGGCACTGATCCGCTCGCTCCGTGACCTCGGCAAGACCGTCCTGCTGACCACGCACTACCTCGACGAGGCCCAGCAGCTCGCCGACCGCGTCGCGGTGCTGCGCGACGGCGAGATCGTCAAGCTCGGCAAGCCGTCGGAGCTGACGGCTGCCTCGGTCGTGCAGATCCGCTACGGGCTGCGCGGCGAGGAGATCGTGCTCGAGACCGACGACCCGACGCGGGCCTTGCACGAGCTGACGTCGCGCGCGCTGGCCGAGGGCTTCGAGCTCGAGGGCCTCGAGGTGCGCCGAGCGACGCTCGAGGACGTCTACCTCGACCTGGTCGCGGAAGAGGCGCCAGAAACGGAAGACGAAGCGTGACGCTCTTCTGGCACCAGCTGAAGGCCGAGCAGCTCATCTTCTGGCGCAGCCGAGAGGCCGCGATCTTCGTCTTCCTCTTCCCGCCGCTGCTCTTCGTCCTGCTCGCCTCCGTGTTCGGCGACGGCACGGAGGACGGCCGGCCGGTCGCGAGCTATCTCGTGGCGGGGTTGATCGGCTACGGAGCCGCGAACACTGCGCTCGGCGGGCTCGCGATCACGCTCGTCATCAGGCGGGAGTCCGGGGTCCTGAAGCGGCTTCGGTCGACGCCCCTCCCCGCCGGCCTCTACCTCACCGCCGTTTTGCTGTCGTCGCTGCTCATCGTCGCCCTTCAGTCCGCAGCCGTCACCGCGCTCGGCGTGCTGCTCTACGACGCGGAGCTGCCGTCGAAGCCGTTCTCGTTCTTCCTTTCGCTCGCCCTCGGCGCGGCCGCCTTCGCAGGCCTCGGCCTGGCCGCGGCGGCTCTGATTCGGTCGGCCGAGGCCGTCGCAGCGGTCGTCAACGTCATCGTGCTGCCGATGTCCTTCCTGTCCGGCTCGTTCGGCTCGACAGACAACCTCCCGGGCGCGCTCGAGCTCGTCGCCGACGTTCTGCCGCTCAAGTACCTGGTCGAGCTCGTGCTCGCGACGTATGTCGACGGCGAGCCGATCTCCGATCATCTGAGAGCGGTCGCGGTCCTGGCGGCCTGGGGTGCGGGGGGCTACCTCGTCGCGCGCACCCGCTTCGGCTGGGAGCCGCGCGAACGTTAGGGAATTACAAGTCGGGGTAAACCGGTTTTCGATGCAGAATCTCGCCTCCATCGCCTTTCTGGACGACGACGGAGACATCCGCGTCAACTTCGGCATGTTCGCCGGCCGCGACGCCACCCAGGCGGAGATCGACGAGCTTGCTCACGACCTCCTCTCCGAGGTCCAGGCGATCACGATCGTCGCCGAGCAGCGTACGGTCGCCGACCGCGGGATGGAGGCCTCCGTCCACCAGATCCGAATCGAGCTCGGCGAGGAGGACCCGCAGCGCCCCCTTCTGATCGCCGAGCGCTGGGCAGAGGCCTGCGTGGCGGACCGGCACGCCGAGATCACCGAGGCCTGACCGCCGCTACCCTGCGCGGCGATGGCCAGCCGCTCAGATCTCCGAAATGTCGCGATCGTCGCCCATGTCGACCATGGGAAGACGACGCTCGTCGACGCGATGCTCTGGCAGTCGGGCGCCTTCCGCGCGAACCAGGACGTGAACGAGCGCGTGCTCGACTCGATGGATCTCGAGCGCGAGAAGGGGATCACGATCCTCGCCAAGAACACGGCGTTCCGCTACGGCGCCACCAAGATCAACATCGTCGACACGCCCGGCCATGCGGACTTCGGCGGCGAGGTCGAACGCGGCCTGACGATGGTGGACGGCGTCCTGCTGCTGGTCGATGCGAGCGAAGGGCCGCTGCCGCAGACCCGCTTCGTGCTGCGCAAGGCGCTCGAGGCCCGGCTGCCGGTGATCCTCGTCGTCAACAAGGTCGACCGGCCGGACGCCCGAATCGAGGAGGTCGTGAACGAAGTCTACGAGCTCTTCCTCGATCTCGACGCCGACGAGAGCCAGATCGAGTTTCCGATCGCGTACACGAACGCCAGAGCCGGCCAGGCGGGGCTTCATCCGGACGAGCTGGCGGACAACCTGAGCCCGCTCTTCGACCTGCTGCTGGAGCGGATCCCGGCCCCGAACCACGACCCCGATCACCCGCTGCAGGCGCTCGTCACCAACCTCGACGCCTCGCCCTACGTCGGCCGGCTCGCCCTCGCGCGGGTGCAGCACGGAACGATCAGGAAGGGCCAGCAGATCGCCTGGTGCCGCGCCGACGGGACGATCGAGCGCGCCAAGGTGACCGAGCTGTACGTGGCCGAGGCGCTCGACCGGGTCGAGGCCGAGGAAGCCGGCCCCGGCGAGATCGTCGCCGTCGCGGGCCTGCCGGAGGTCACGATCGGCGAGACCCTCGCCGACCCGGACGATCCGCGGCCGCTGCCCGTGTCCACCGTGGACGAGCCGAGCCTCTCGATGACGGTCGGGATCAACACCTCGCCGCTCGCGGGCCGTGAGGGCGACAGGCTGACCGCGAGCATGCTGAAGGCGCGGCTCGACCAGGAGCTCGTGGGCAACGTCTCGCTCCGCGTGCTCCCGACCGAGCGCCCGGACACCTGGGAGGTGCAGGGCCGCGGCGAGCTCCAGCTCGCGGTCCTCGTCGAGCTGATGCGCCGCGAGGGTTTCGAGCTGACGGTCGGCAAGCCGCAGGTCGTGACGCAGATCATCGACGGCAAGGTGCACGAGCCGGTCGAGCGGCTCGCGATCGACGCGCCCGAGGATTACGTCGGCGTGCTCACGCAGCTGCTCGCGCTGCGCAAGGGCCGGCTCGAGCAGATGGTCAACCACGGCACCGGCTGGGTGCGGCTCGAGTACCTCGTCCCGGCCCGCGCGCTGATCGGCTTCCGGACGGAGTTCCTGACCGAGACGCGCGGCACGGGCATCCTCCACCACGTCTTCGACCGCTACGAGACGTGGCACGGCGAGCTGCGGACGCGGCCCACCGGAAGTCTCGTGGCCGACCGGCGCGGCCCCGCAACGGCGTTTGCGCTGATGAACCTGCAGGAGCGCGGCTCGATGTTCATCGGGCCGACGACCGAGGTCTACGAGGGGATGATCGTCGGCGAGAACGCGCGCGCCGAGGATCTCGACGTGAACGCCACCAAGGAGAAGAAGCTGACCAACATGCGCGCCGCCTCCTCGGACGAGACCGTGCGCCTGATCCCGCCCCGCCCGATGTCACTGGAGCAGGCGCTGGAGTTCATCCGCGAGGACGAGTGCGTCGAGGTCACGCCGGCGAGCGTGCGCCTGCGCAAGCTCGTGCTGGACGCGTCGCAGCGTCAGAGCTCCGCCGGCAAGAAGGCTCGAGCCCTGGCGGCCGCGGGCAGCTAGCTAGGTACGCGCGCTCGAATGCGCGGGCAGGTAGTAGCGCTCCACGTATTCGATCACCGCACGGTGCATCGAGAAGCGCGGCGCAAGCTGCGCGATCGACTCCTGCATCATCTCGACCCAGCGCTCGCGGTTGTCCGTGAAGGTCGGCACGACCTCCTCCTCCAGCAGCCGGTACAGCTGCTCGCGATCGGCCTCGTCCGAGGAGCCTTCGATCGCCCAGCCGACGTCCGGCGAGTAGCCCTCCGCCCACCAGCCGTCGAGCACGGAGAGGTTGAGGACGCCGTTGATCGCGGCCTTCATGCCGCTCGTCCCCGACGCCTCCAGCGGCCGGCGCGGGGTGTTCAGCCAGACATCGCAGCCGCGCACCATTGCCCGCGCCACGCCCATGTCGTAGTTCTCGAGGAAGACGACCCGGCCGTGCGCGCGCGGCTCCCGGCCGAGCGCGACGATCTCCTGCATCATGTCCTTGCCGGGCGTGTCGGCGGGATGGGCCTTGCCGGCGACCACGATCTGGATCGGCAGCGCGAGCAGGCGCTCGATGTCCGAGAAGACGAGACCGGCCCGCTTGTAGGTCGCGAAGCGACGGGCGAAGCCGATCGTCAGCCGATCGCGGTCGATGCCGGCGCGTTCGGCAAGTCGCGCCTTTGCCGCAGCGTGGACGCGCCAGATCGCCTTCGGGCCGACGGCGTCTCGAGCGGCGCTCCAGTTCGCCTCGTCAGGTGGGGCCTCCGGGTTGACGCCCGCGTAGCGCAGGAGCTCTCCGAGCGCGGGATCGAGCCACGTGCCGATATGGACACCGTTCGTGACGTGGCCGATCGGCGTCTCCTGGCCGGGCCACAGCGACGACCACATCTCGCGGGCCACTTCGCCGTGCAGATCCGAGACCCCGTTCGCGTACGCGGACAGCCGGAGCGCCAATGGAGTCATGCCGAAGCCGGGCTTGTCGCCGAGGCGTCCGAGCTCGAGCAGAGTTTCGCGGTCGAGGCCGGCGGGCTCTGCCAGCTTGCCGACGTAGCGCACGACGAGCTCCTCGTCGAACTCCTCGTTTCCGGCCGGGACTGGCGTATGCGTCGTGAAGATCGAGGTGCGGCGCACGTGCTCGAGCGCGTCGGCCGTCTGCATCCCCTCCGACGTGAGCTTGCGCAGCCGCTCGATCTGCAGGAACGCCGAATGGCCCTCGTTCAGGTGGAAGACGTTCGGCTCGATCCCGAGCGCGGTCAGCGCGCGGACGCCGCCGACGCCGAGCAGCAGCTCCTGGCGGATCCGGTGCTCGCGGTCGCCGCCGTAGAGCGCGTCCGTGAGCCAGTCGACCTCGAGCAGGTACAGCGGCACGGAGCCGACGTCCTTCCGCCAGACGGCCGCCTCGATCGTCTCCTCGGCGAGCTCGACTGTCACCGACACGGGCTCGCGCACCAGGCCGACCGCGTTCGGGTCGACGCGCTGGTAGTCCTCGGTCTGCCGGCCGTCGGCGTCGATCTCCTGGCGGAAGTAGCCGCCGCGGTAGAGCAGGCCGACGCCCACGAGTGGAACGCCGAGCTCGGCTGCGGCCTTCAGATGGTCGCCGGCGAGGACACCGAGGCCGCCCGAGTAGATCGGCAGCCGCTCGTGCAGCCCGAACTCCATGCTGAAGTACGCGACGAGCAGGCCCTCCTCACCCCTCGTGCGCTCCCACCAGCTGACGGCGTCTGCGGTTGCGTGCGACACAGGTCAGGAAATTACCTCGCACGGCGGCGGGTCGCGCGCCGTACCATGCTTCGATGAGGGTCCGGATCGGCAGCCGCTTCGTTCACGACGCCATCTCGCCCACCCCGGCCGTGATGCTCGCAGAGCCGCACGAAGAGGTCCATGAGCACGTCGTGCAGGAGCACTGGGGCACCGAGCCCGACCTCCCGTCCTCGACCTACGTCGACATGTACGGCAACCGCTGCCGCCGGCTCGAGTTGCCGGAGGGCAGCTCGACGGTCAGCTACGACGGCCTCGTCGAGATCGATCCGCACCCAGAGCCCACGCCCGGCCCCGAGGACACCCAGCACCGGATCGAGGACCTCCCCGACCACCTCCTGCACTGGCTCCTGCCGAGCCGCTATGCCGAGTCGGACCTCCTGAACGACACGGCGTGGGAGCTCTTCGGGTCGACCGAGCCCGGCGCCGAGCGCGTCCTCGCAGTCACGAGCTGGATCCACGAGAACGTCGAGTACGGCGTCTCCAGCCTGCCGACCACCTCGACCGTGGAGATCTTCGAGCGGCGAGGCGGGATGTGCCGAGACCTGGCGCACCTCGGGGTCACCTTCTGCCGCGCCCTCGGCATCCCCACCCGCTACACCTGCGGCTACATCCCGGACATCAACGTGTCGGGCCCGTTTCCCGTGATGGATTTCCACGCCTGGTTCGAGGTCTGGCTGGGCGAACGCTGGTGGGCGCTGGACGGCCGCTACAACACTCCGCGGACCGGCCGGATCCCGATCGGCCGCGGCCGCGATGCGGCGGACGTCGCGATGATCACGACCTACGGCGACGCTACGCTGACCGAGATGACCGTATGGGCGGACGAGTCGGCCGAGGCGGTGCTCCCGGGTGGTGGATGAGGCACTCGACGACCTGAACCTGGGCGACCTGATCGCAACGCTCGGGTCGATCGACGACGACGAGATCGACTGGCAGAACGTCGCCCGCACCACCGTCCTGATCCACCAGACGTTCCGCTACGAGTACCCGGGCCCGATCGCCGCGCTTCGCCAGCGCCTGATGGTCGTGCCCCCGGATTACCACGACGATCAGCGGCTCATCACCCACAAGCTTCGCGTCTCGGGCTCCAACGTGGACACCGAGCGCTCGTACGACACCTTCGGCAACGTCGTGCTCGACCTGACGCTGGCGCGCGTCGACCACGACGTCGAGTTCACGAGCTGGATCGTCGTCGAGCGTGAGGCGGGAGTGGACGGCGCGCACTACTCGGAGCCGCTCTCGCCGGACGTGCGGTTCTCGGATCCCTCGCGGCTGACCCGCCCTGATGACGCTCTCACGGCCGTTGCGGCGGAGCTCCAGGCGACCGGTGCGATTGAGCTCGAGCTGGCGGAGCTGATCAGCGCACGCGTCCACAATCACCTCCGCTACGACTGGGGAGCCACCTCGGTCGTAACCACGGCCGCCGAGGCGTGGGCCGGCGGCGCCGGAGTCTGCCAGGACTACACGCACTGCATGCTCGCGCTCGCACGGCTCTGCGGCCTCTCGGCCCGCTACGTCTCGGGGCACCTGCTCGGCGAGGGCGGCACCCACGCCTGGGTCGAGATCCTCGTCCCGCACGCGAAGCACCCCGAATGCGTCTCGGCCGTCCCGTTCGATCCGACGCACGTCAGGCGTGCCGGGCTCCGGTACGTCACGGTCGCCGTGGGCCGGGACTACGCAGACGTCGCACCGACCTCCGGCACCTACGACGCGGCCTACGAGGGACTGCTGACTACGAGCAAGCGGGCCGCGGTCACGAGCGTCGAATACCTCCGGCCTCGCCGCCGCCGGAACAGCGCGCTTCCCGGCACCTAGTCCCGGAGCAGCGCCTCGAGCCCGGGCAGGTGCCGCTTGCAGAGCGCGGGCAGCCCGTCGTGCTCGATCTCGTAGACGAGCACGGGCGTACCGCGCTCGGTCAGCCAGTCGTCGAACGCGCCCGGACAGTGCCCGACGAACTGGTCCTGGTACGGCAGGTCCGCGGCGTGAGCGAGGCGCTCGGTCAGCCCCTCCGGAACGTCACCGCGGACGAAGATCAGCTCGAGCGGGCTGTGCAGGTCGACGACGAGCGGGGGGTCGAGGCGCTCGACCAGGGCCATCAGCGCCTGAGTCTCCGGCTCCGAGCCGGCGTGCGCGCCCGGCGAGGAGCGGTTCGTCCGGTTCGCGAGCACGCGCACCTCGGGATCGATGCCGGGCGGAAACGTAAAGGTCGCGTCCGGCTCCCACGTGCCCGACGGGAAGTTGCGGTTGAGATCGACTCCGGCCGCGTTCTGCCGTGTCCCGGCGAGCAGGCCGTCCGGGTTGAGCACCTGGACGACGGCCCAGCGCGTCTCGGCCCCGGGGATCCTCTCGAGCAGCCGGCGCACGAGCAGCGAGGTGTCGGCTTCCTCCCCGTGCTGGCCGGCCGTCAGCAGCCCGGCCACCGGTCCGTCCACCTCCGGCAGGAACACGCGCAACGGCAACCCGCCGCTCGAGCGGCCGTACTCCTCGACCCGCCAGCCGTCGAGCTCGCTGCCGAGCCGCTCGCTCACAGGACGGCGATCCGCACGGCGACGTCGAGCGTCTCCTCGGCAGCCCCCTTGAACACACCGCGCGTCGGCGGCACGTCGGCGTAGTCCCGGCCGACGGCGACGCGGACGTAGGCCTCGGTCTGCTCGCGGTCGTGGGTCGGATCGAGTGAGACCCAGCCGCGCTCGGAGTCGAGAACATCCACCCAGGCGTGCGAGGCGACCTCGCCCTGGCCGAGCGGGTCGTAGATGTAGCCGCTGACGTAGCGCGACGGAATCCCGGCGAGACGAGACGAGGCCAGCATCACGTGCGCGAAGTCCTGGCAGACGCCTCGGCCGAGCGCGAGCGCCGCATCGGCCCGCGTCATCACGTCGGTCGCCCCCGGCTCGTAGACGAGCAGGCTCCGCATCCTCCGCATCAGCTCGACCGCACGATCGATCTCCGTCCCGTCGGTGCCCGCGGCCGCGGCGAGCTCGCGCAGGGGCTCGGAGAACGGCGCGTACTCCGTCGGCGCGAGGTAGTCGTGGACCTGGAGCGGAGACGGCTCGCGCACCGGGTCGTGGAATGCGGCCGGCGTGCTGACCTCGCTGAGCGCCGTGATCGAGATCCGGTCGTGATCCTCGAGCACCTCGAGATGCTGGACGTGGTTGCCGAGCCGGTCGAGATACGCCCGGACGCGAACGCCGGGAGGATCGGTCAGCAACCGGAAGGACGTGCAGTGCTGCCCGCCGGCCGAGAGCGGGCGCACCCGAAGCTCCGTGTACGCCTCGGCGATGCAGTCCGCATACGTGAAGGACGTCGTGTGCTCGACCTTGATCAGCATTCCGTGCTCCTCATTGCTGCTGCTGCTGCATCTGGGCGTAGGGACCGGGAAGGACGACTCGTGTCGCAAAGTACGCGGTACTCACCTCGCTGCCGACCGCGTGCACGTCGCCGAGCACGTCGTCCAGCAGGCCTGCGAGCGAGGGAAGGTCCAGTTGCGAGACGTCTGCGAAAGACAGCTTTGCGACCAGCATCCCGAGCGAGCGCTCCGGAAGCTGGGAGCTGCCGGAGATGAAACGCACCGCCTCCAGGCATCGCTCCGCGCAGAAGAGCACGGAGCGCGGGAAGCTGCGATCGAGCAGGAGGAACTCCACCACCCGCTCGCCCTGCACCTCCTGCGACTCGTGCCGGCGAAAGGCCTCGAAGCCCCCGCAGGACCGGAGCAGCGACGAGAGCCGGTCGCCGGAGCCGTCCACCAGCCTCGGCGCGCTCGTCAGGAGAACGCGGGCGGTCGTATCCGCGCGCTCGAGGTGCGCGCCGAGCTCGAGAAACTCGAAGGCCTCACTCTGGGAGAGGGTCGCCTTCGTCACGCCCTGGAAGGCATGCGACCCCTCACGAACGCGGACGAGGAACTCGTGCGGCGCCTCGAGCACGCGGGCGTGGCGCGCCCGCGCCACGACCAGATGCAGCCGGTTCAGGTGCTCCCACATCTCGCTCGAGATCTGCTCCCGAACTCCCCGGAGATTCTCGCGGGCGCGCGCGACACACGCCGTGACGCTGTCCGGGTTGGCGGGATGCCAGAGCAGGAACTCGGTCACGGCCCTGGGCGTGTACTCCGAGAAGTGCTCGCGGAAGTGCTCGTCGCGGCCGATCGAGCGCACCACGTCTCGCCACTCCTGCTCCGGGTCGTGCACGCGCGCGTCGAGCAGGCCGTGAAAGCTGACGTCGAACAGGCGGCTCGTGTTCTCGGCGCGCTCGATCGACCGTGCCGTCCAGAAGAGCGACTCTGCGACCCGGCTCAGCATCAGTCCCGCAACACCCAGGTGTCCTTGCTGCCGCCGCCCTGCGAGGAGTTGACGACGAGCGATCCCGGCTCCATCGCCGCGCGCGTCAGCCCGCCGGGGACGACGGTCGTGATCCGGCCCGAGAGGACGAAGGGCCGAAGGTCGATGTGCGCCGGCCGCAGCTCGTCCACGAAGATCGGCAGGCGGCTGAGCGCGATCGTCGGCTGGGCGACGAACTCGCGCGGCTCAGCCTTGATGCGTCGCTTGAACGCCGCGCGCTCCTTCGCGGTCGAGGCCGGGCCGATCAGCATCCCGTAGCCACCGCTTCCATCGACCGTCTTGACCACGAGCTCCCCCAGGTGCTCGAGGATGTGGGCGAGGTCCTTCTCGTCGGAGCCGAGGAAGGTCTTCACCTGCGGCAGGAGCGGCTCCTCGCTCAGGTAGTAGCGGATCATCTCCGGCACGTATGCGTAGACCGCCTTGTCGTCTGCGACGCCGGTGCCCGGAGCGTTGGCGATCGCGACGTTGCCCGCGCGATACGCGTTGAAGAGCCCGGCGGCGCCGAGCAGCGACTCGCGCCGGAAGATCAGCGGGTCGAGGAAGTCGTCGTCGATCCGGCGGTAGATCACGTCCACCCGTTGCAGCCCGCGTGTCGTCCGCATGTAGACGACGTCCTCGTGGCAGACGAGATCGCCGCCCTCGACGAGCTCGATCCCCATCTGACGCGCGAGGAACGAGTGCTCGTAGTACGCCGAGTTGTGCACCCCGGGCGTGAGCAGGACGACCGTCAGGTCACCGCGCGCCGATGCGGGTGCGACGGCATTCAGCACCGCCAGCAGCTCCTGCGGGTAGTGGTCGATGCCCGCCACGCCGTGCCGCTCGAAGAGCTGGGAGAACGTGCGCTTCATCGCCGCCCGGTTCTCGAGCATGTAGCTCGCCCCGGAAGGGGTGCGCAGGTTGTCCTCGAGCACGAGGTAGTCGCCGTTGTCGTCCCGGATCACGTCCACGCCCGCCACGTGCGCGTAGACGCCGCCGGGCGGCTCGACCCCGACCATCTCGCGCATGAAGTGGCGTGCGCCGAACAGGAGCGCGCCCGGGATCTTCCCGTCCCGCACGATGCGCTGCTCGCTGTAGATGTCGTGCAGGAAGAGGTTGAGCGCGCGCACCCGCTGGACCAGGCCGCGCTCGAGCCGGTCCCACTCCGCGCCGGGAATCACGCGCGGAATCAGGTCGAAGGGGAAGATCCGCTCGATCCCCTCCTCCTGGCCGTAGACCGTGAAGCCGATCCCCTGGTTCACGAACGAGAGCTCGACTGCGTGCCGCCGCTCCTCGAACTCCTCGAAGCTCAGCCGGCCGAGCTCGACGGCGAGAGCGCGGTAGTGCGGCCGCGGCGTTCCGAGCGCCGAGAACATCTCGTCGTAGAAGGCGCCTGGGTCGTATGTCGCTCCAAGAGGAGGTGTGGGCACGGAATCGAGCATTGCAGGGTGGCAGGTTCCCGGTCGAGCGATCTCGGGAACGCTGCACGCCATGGGAGCACGCCGCGTCCTCGTCACCGGCGCCGAAGGGACGATCGGAACCGCAGTGAGGGAGCACCTCGCCAGCCGATTCGAGCTCGTCTCGCTGACGCTGACGCCGCAGGAGTTCCCGAGCCATGTCGCGGACATCACCGATCTCGAGGCGATCCGGCCGGCGTTCGAGAACGTCGACGGCGTCGTTCACCTTGCGGGCACAGCGTCCCTCGAGGCTGTGTGGGACGACGTGCTGCAGAACAACATCGTCGGTACGTACAACGTCTTCGAGGCGGCGCGCGAAGCCGGGGTCTCACGCGTCGTGTACGCGTCCTCGAATCACGTCGTGGGCATGTACGAGGTCGACGGCGCGCCATCCATCTACGACCCCGACGACGAGCGGAGCTACGACGAGACGACTGAGATCCGGCCCGACTCGCTCTACGGTGTCTCGAAGGCCTACGGGGAAGCGCTCGGACGCCTCTACATGGAGCAGCACGGGCTTCGGTCTTCTGCCTGCGGATCGGCGCGGTGCGAGCGCACGACGACCCGACCGACGCTGCCGCCGTTCCGCTGATCGAGCTCGACGCCGAGGGGCAGCGGAACCGGCTGCGCGCCGTCTGGCTCAGCCGGCGGGACTGCGCCGAGCTGATCGCCCGCTGCCTCGAAGTCGAGGACGTGCCCTGGGCGATCGTCTACGGCGTGTCGGCGAACTCGCGCCGGTTCTGGGACCTGGAGCACGCCCGCGAGCTGCTCGGCTGGGAGCCTCAGGACGCCGCGCCCGTCTAGCGCCAGCGCGGTCAACCGAAGAACGGCGCGATACCCTGACGCACTGGCCCCCGTAGCTCAGTGGATAGAGCAGCGGTTTCCTAAACCGCGTGCACAAGTTCGATTCTTGTCGGGGGCATCCGTTTGTCCTGCAAGACATGGCTAGTTTGCAGGCTTTCTTGCTTTCTTTCTTGCCCGCCAGCGACCGGCGAGCTCGACGCCCGAGATAGGCAAAAGCGTCGTGAGACTGTCGCGCGACTGTCGCGCGGAACGTCCGACGCGCCGAGTAGCGTCCTCTCATGGCGCAGCGAACGGGAATCGAGGTCAGGCATCGGAAGGCCTGCGCTTCTCGAAGCGCAGGCCGCTGCAACTGCCAGCCGACCTATCAGGCGAACGTGTGGAGTGCCCGCGAGTCCACGCGCATCCGAAAGACCTTCCCGACCCTGGCCGAAGCGCGAGCGTGGCGCTCGGAGACGCAAACAGGCGTCCGCAGAGGCACCCTCCGAGCGCCGGCGCACACCAGTGTCCGCGAGGCTGCAGAAGAGCTCGTCGCCGGGATGAGGTCCGGTCGCGTCCGCACTCGCTCGGGCGATCTTTACAAGCCGAGCGCGATCCGAAGCTACGAAGCCGCGCTCCGTGATCACGTCGTCCCGCATCTCGGTCCGACGCGCCTGGGCGATGTCCAGCGTCGCGACGTCCAGCGAATCGCCGACGACCTCCTCAGTCAAGGCCGCGATCCGTCGACGATCCGGAACGCTCTCATGCCGCTGCGCGTGATCTTTCGCCGGGCGGTCGAGGACGGCGACGTCGCGGTGAACCCGTGCAGCCATCTGCGGCTTCCAGCGGTTCGTGGCCGACGCGAGCGGATCGCGTCGCCGGAAGAGGCGGAGCAGCTGTTGGCGGTATTGCCCGAACGCGATCGTGCGATCTGGGCGACAGCGCTCTACGCAGGCTTGCGGCGCGGCGAGCTCATGGCTCTCCGCTGGGAGCAGGCCGATCTCGCCATCGGTGTGATCCACGTGGAGCGGGCCTACGACGACAAGGAACGAGTCGAGGTCGAGCCCAAGAGCCGAGCCGGACGCCGCACAGTCCCAATCGTCGGCGCATTACGCGACGTGCTTGTCGAGCACAAGACGCATGAACGCCGCGATACGGGCCTCGTCTTCGGCTCGAGCGCGGAGACGCCGTTCCAGCCGTCGAACCTCTGGCGCCGAGCACGTACCGCCTGGAAACACGCCGGCCTGAACCCGATCGGCCTCCATGAGGCACGTCACACCTTCGCGTCGGTCCTCATCGCCGCCGGCGTGAACGCGAAGGCGATCACGACGTACATGGGTCACGCCTCGATCCAGACGACATACGACCTCTACGGGAAGTTGATGCCCGGTTCGGAGTCCGAAGCCGCGGCTCTGGTTGACGCGTACCTAGCGCGGGCCAACACACGGGCTCGCGTGGCACAACTCGACGGATGATCGGCCGCGTGTTACATTGGAACACAGATAGATGAGAGAGCGCTTCGACCTCGACGCGCTCGATGCCGACGATCCGTTCGAAGTCGATAGTGGAAACCTTCCCCACCTCGCGAAGCACGCGCCGTTCACAGCGGAGGACGTGCTGGACGCCTGGACCTTCGGCGATCCGCTCTTCTACCCAGCGGCCGATGACGGCCCGGCGGACTGGCTGATGGTCGCGCGTATTCCGGGAGCGATCGTGCTGGTGCCTCTCGCGCCGCCGCGAAGCGGCGACCCGCGACGGTGCCGGCCGATCGGCATCTACGAGCCGAGTCGTTCGCTGATCGAACGCTACGAGGAGGACTCGCGCGGATGAGCGATCCGGACGCCGAGGCTTTCGAGCACTACGACGATCCCGCTCGCCGCGAGCCCGCACCCGGCCGGCCGCGACGTCGCCCGGATCGTGCGCTCACGGAGCACGTGCCAGTTCGCTTCCCTGCGGCGACCATCGAAGCCGTTCGGCAGCTCGCGGAGGCCGATGGCATGACAGTCAGCGCGTGGATCCGGCAGGCGGTCGAGAAGGCCGCGCGAGGCCGGACGAGCGCTCTCAGCGGAGAATCCGCCGAGTCCGATGAGCAGACGCACATCGTCGTCGAGCGCCTCAGGAAGGACGTCGACGATTTGGTCGCTGCCCTCGAACGCTCCGATCGCGTCGCCTAGCGAGTCGTACGCGGACCTCGGCGTCCCGATCTCGGACACGACCGTGCAGTAACGATGGCCAGCGTCACACAGATGCATCCTGATGCAAATACGTGTCATAGTTTGTGTACGCTCTCTAGGTGTCCCGTCGTCGTCTGAGGCGTAGAAGCGAGAAGGCTCTCAGCGACACGCTGCCCCGAAAGCCGTAGACGCGACGCCCGTCGAGATCGTTCGCGAGGCAACCCGCGTCGAGCGGCTCGCGTACACCCGCACACAAGCGGCCGCGGCGCTCGGGATCAGCCGCTCGACCTTCAACCGGCGAGTCCTGCCGTTTGTCGAGTCGGTTGAGATGCCGTGGGGAACGAGGCTCATCCCCGTCGACGAGCTCAAGCGATTGATCGCCGAACGACGTAGGCCACCTCGAGCACAACCCCGGTTGGCGAAACCAGGACGGCCGAGGGTCCTCCCGACCGAGCTCGTGAACGACATTCTCGCGCTGCGCGCCTCGGGCAAGAGTCTTGGTCAGATCGCGAATGACCTCAACGCCGACCGAACACCAACAGCCCACGGCGGCGCGCAATGGTGGCCGTCGACGGTGCGCGCCGTCCTGCGGCGCGCCACAGCCTGACGCTTCCGCCACGGCGTTCTCGCCCGACGCGACCCACACAATCTCTGGCCAGTTCCGCCCACCTGCTCCAGGGGGACACCTCACCGGCCTGCGCACCATCGTGCGGGAAGTCAGCTCAGCGTTGGAGCATGTAGTTCGTCTGGTCGAGGTAGCTCTCTGGGCTCGTTGACGTACCAGTCGATCTCGATTGCGCTCAGGTACTCGCCGTCGAGCCACAAGCTCGCGGTCACTGCTTCCTCGTCGTCGCGGAACGTCGTGGCGGAGATCGCGAACTGTTGACGCGGTAGGTCTGTCGCAGGAGGCGCCGTGTCGTCGGGCACGACTAGATCCAGGCGGAACGGGAGTCCCGAATCGTCCTCGACGAGCACGTGCTCCGCCTGCTCCCGAAGAGCCGCAACACGCGAATCGTCGACCGCCAGTAGGTGATCGAGCAGTTCCCTCTCTTCCGACCGCAGGGGTCGTGGCTCATGAAGTCGTTCGGGTCGGAGTTGCGCGCCGGCGTGGTACACCTTTCGCACGCCATCCTGAAGCATCAGATAATCGGCCACTGCCGCGAGGTCGGCCCCCTTCCGATCGACGGACGAGAACACCTCGATACCACTCCCGAGTCGTTGTTCGGCGCGGTACCGGCGCCCCTCGATCTCGAAGGTGTACTCGACCCAGTCATACCCCTCGTCGTAACCGGTCGTCTCGTGATGAGGATGCTTCTCGACGCGCACGAATCGAAAGGATGCCGGACCCGTGAGTCTCGGACCAGTGATGTGGGCGATCTCGACCGCTGCTACTTCGACGTGATCAGGGAACACGCCGCGTCACCAACACGAGTCGGCTGTCGCACAGACTGTCGCGCGAGGTTGGACGCTCCACCAAAGCCCTGCAAATCGATCAGTTCCATCCAGGTCGACGGCCGCTTCCTAAACCGCGTGCACAAGTTCGATTCTTGTCGGGGGCATCACGGTACGCGCCAAACCCCCTGTCAACAGTTCAGTGGCTAACACAGCGCGGAACATGGTTGCGGACGATGAACACCAGGTTGTCTGCCGCTCGGCTAGTCGGCGCATCAGATACCGGTACCGGTCCGCGCCGTACGGGCTCGCCACGAGAACGTCGTAGCCGATGGACAAGGTCCAGCTGCAACGCTGGTCGGACGCCATACAGCATCTCAAACTGGAATCGCTCCCGGGTGAGCGCCTTGGCTAAGAAGGGTCTGTGGAGTCGCGCCGCAGGAGCCGTCTCGCGATCAAGCCAAAGACCACAGCCGGCAAACACCATCAATTGAAATCAATGGAAGCCACAACCACTTACACAAAGAATCTGACAGTCCCACGGCTGAGCTCGCCCTGCAGCTCGGCGCGATCGCACACCAGCCACCCCCGCCGGCATCGTCACGACGTGCAAGACGCGACACGCGCCGCTCGGCTACGCGAGGTCCGATCGGCTGAGTGGAGCGAAGGCTCGACGCGGTTTACACGAGACCCAGGATCTCCCGTTCCTGCTCAGCGGATTCGTTTGGAGCATCGAGCTGTTCTGCGCAGAGGGGGTCAATTTTGAGCCAGCTTCAGACCAGTCCTGTCACGATCGAGCGATAGCACGGTCGCCTCGCGAGTGATCAGAACTGTCCCTCGAGGGATCGGCAAATGGTTCGGCATGACTCCGAGGCTCGGCGACTACGCGACCATCTCCGTTCGTCATAAGAGGCGCTTACGGGGGTGATCCCTACGGTGGGCGCTCCTACGGCGGCGTAGAGTGCGTAGATGCAGTTGCTTGAGGTCGAGACCGATCCGAAGATGCGCTCCACGAGGAGGATTCGCGTCGCCGACAGATGCGACCGTCAACGCACACCCGCATGACGCGCAAGGGCGGATACGAGACGCGCAGCGCGAAGCGCGCCGACTTTCCTAGCCGGTTGTTCAAATCTGCATCTGACCGGCGTAGACTCGGGCGTCCACAACCTAAGGAGGGGGCATGCCTGGAGCCGCAAGTGCCGATCTGGCGGGCGTAGTCGAGGGGAAGGTTGTCGCCCAGGACGACGCGGACTACGAGGAGTCACGAGCGCTCTTCAACGCCATGATCGATAGGCGTCCCGCGGCCATCGCCTATTGCGTCAGCGAGCGGGACGTCGCGGCCGCGATCGAGTACGCGCGTCGCGAGGAGCTTCGCATCGCCATCCGCAGCGGCGGACACAACGGCGGCGGGCTCGGAAGCGTCGACGATGGGATCGTGATCGATCTCTCCGAGATGAACGGGATCACGGTCGACGCAGCCGCGCGGACGGTGCGCGTCCAGGGCGGCGCGTTGCTGTCCGAGCTCGACACGGCGACGCACGAACACGGCCTCGCCGTGCCGATCGGAATCATCGGCACCACGGGTGTCGGCGGCCTCACGCTCGGTGGGGGCACCGGACATCTGACCCGGGCCGCGGGGCTGACGATCGACCACCTCATCGCCGCCACGGTCGTCCTCGCCGACGGCTCGATCGTGGAGACCGACGCCGAGCGCGAGCCTGATCTCTTCTGGGCGATTCGCGGCGGCGGCGGCAACTTCGGCGTCGTGACATCGTTCTCGTTCACGTGCGTCCCGGTGGCGAACGTCGTCGCGGGCCCGATGTTCTGGCCGATCGAGCGGGCGGAGGAGATCCTCTCGTGGTACCGCGGCTTCATCGGCGAGCAACCAACGGAACTCGGCGGGTTCTTCAACTTCCACAGCGTGCCGCCGGTCGACATGTTTCCCGAGCAGTACCACCTCGACCATGTCTGCGGCGTCGTCTGGTGCTGCACGGACCTCGGAAACGCGAACGAGCTCCTTGAACCCGCGCGGGCGCTCGCTCCGATCATCGACGGTGTCGCCGAGGTGCCCCTGCCGGCAATGAACACGGCATTCGACGGGCTCTACTGCCCCGGCGACCAGTGGTACTGGCGCGCCGCCTTCCTCGGCGAGGTGTCCGACGAGGCCGTGGCGGCCAACGCCGAGTGGGGACGGAAGATGCCGACGTGGAAGTCGGGCATGCACATGTACCCGGTCGACGGGGTCGCGTCGCAGGTCGGCAACGAGGAGACCGCGTGGGCCTTCCGCGACGCGAAGTGGGTTCAGGTCATCGTCGGCGTCGACCCCGAGCCTGCAAGCGCCGGTGCCCTGCGCGACTGGGCGGTCGGCTACTCCGAGGCGGTCTATCCGCATTCGCTCGGCGGCGCCTACGTGAACATGATCATGGACGAGGGACAGGAGCGGGTACGGGCGAGCTATCGCGACAACTATGCGCGTCTCGCACAGATCAAGGCGCACTACGACCCGCAGAACGTCTTCAACGTCAACCAGAACATCCTGCCGGCGGCGTGAGCCTTAGGGATTAGGCGGCACGGGCGGCTTCTCCGCCCGGCCGCCTCTGCGTGATGATGGCCGGCTGGATCGAACTGGCGGCCTTGGGAATTCGAAGTCTCATCGGCTTCGTCGAGGTCGCCCACCGCTCCTGTCGCTCAGCTGCAGCATTCGTAGACTCGACCGTCGTCGCCGCAAACGCTAGTGACCAGCCATCCCCGCATCGGCGGATCGTCGTGCGCCAGCGGGTACGGAAGGAGTTGTCTTTTCTGCCAACACCCTGTTGCAGGTGTACGTCTCTCAGCTTCGCAAGGCGCTGCCGAGCAGCTTTCGGGCTGACGCGGGCGGGCTCAGACCCCAGACCGCTTCGACGAGCGCATCGGCGGAGCACGCTTGGCCCGGAGCGAGCGTCAACGCCGCGAGCAGCCGGCGATGTTTCGCGGCACGCAGGTCGACCGGTCCGTTCTCGCCGGCGACCTCGAGCGGCCCAAGAATGCGTAGCTCCATCGCGACCTGGGCCCCATTCTGGCTCATCGCGAAGAGGCGACGCGGCCCGCTATACTGAGACTAAGCCGGTCCTCGCGAGCCTCTGGGCATGTCGTATGCCTTCGTTCAGGACATCGCGGCCACCTGGGAACAGTACGAGCACCTCGCCGCCGCGATCGCAGCTCGACCGGAGGGTCTCGTGATCCATGTCGCCGGCCCGACCGACGAGGGCTTCAGGATCATCGGCGTCTGGGAGAGCGAGGCTGCCTGGGAACGCTTCGAGGCGGAGAGGCAGGGCGAGCACGCGTCCGCCCAGCCGACGCGAACCACGTTTCGCGCGCTCGAACCGAGGCACGTCGTCTGCGGCCGGTTCCCCGCCGCGTCGCCCGCCCGGACTGAGTGAGCCTGGTCGAGCCCTCCCACGGCTCCCGATCGCGACCCGCGCCGCCACTAGGAGTCGGTTGATCCAACTGCGCAGCCGCTTCTCGCGTCACTCCGTGAAAGCCTCGCGGGCGGCAGCGATGCGATGCTCCTCAACCTCCGCATGCTGCCGTTGAGCCCGCTGGATCAACTGTTCCAGATCGATCCCGGCTAGGCGGTGAGCGATCTCGGGTACCTGCTCCAACGACCGCCAGAGAGCGAGCTTGCCTGCGATACCCACCGAGAGCATCTCCAGCTCGAGGAGACGGCTCAGCGGCGAGTAGCCGCGCACCTGACCGTTCAGCTTCAGCCGACCGAGCTTCTCACCCGCCCATGCGGCGAGCTCCTTGAGCCTCGACCCGTCGAAGCCGAGTCGGGCGACGATCCGCCTCAAGGTCTGGCCGTCCTCGTCGATCTCAGCAGCTAGCCGCCGAAGAAATAGACCCGTTTCGTTCGACGCGTTGCTACGTGCCGACCTACGGGCGAGCGCCAGCCCCGCCACCGCCGCCGCAAGATGATCGGCAAGATAGATCCTCAACAAGCGATCATGGACCTCAGGCACAGGCTCTCGGTATCCGAAGAAGCGGGAACGCAATCATTGGTCCGACGGGCGCCGCGCAGGTCGTCCTAAGGCCCACCCGAGGTGGCCACGCTGAGGCGCAGGCGGGAGCGGAGGAGCTCCTGCGCCCGGAGCGCCGACTGCTCCTTGTCCTTGACCTCGACGATGCAGTCGACCGGCAGGTCACCGATCTCGTCTACGAACCCGCCGAACGCACCGAGGTCGATCCCATTCGCATGTGCGCCAGGACGCTTGCCCGGCTCCTGAGTCGAAAAGTGCAGCTCCTGGCGTCCGTCGCCGTCCCCCCACGACTCGCCGACACGGCGGACGACTTCACGAATGGAGTGGTCGCCGAACGAGGGCGCGAGCTCGTGGTGGAAGACGTCGAAGACCACTGGGATGCCGAGCACGGCAGCAAGCGCGAGGACGTCCGCGACCGGCCAACGCTCGTCGTTCTCCAGGACGAGCCGACCGGCGGCACCCCGTGAGAGCCTGGCGAATGCGGCTGCAAAGCGTGCGAATGCGTCGTCTCGTCCGTTCGCGCCGGAGCCCATGTGGAGCACGATCTTGTGGGATCGACCCAGGCCGAACGCTGTCAACAGCCGGTCGTGGTACTCGAGCTCCGCGATAGCCGCTTCGACTACGTGCGGGTGGACGGACGAGAGCACCGTGTACTGGCCCGGATGCGTCGACAGGCTCATCGAGGCTCCGGACATCAGCGCCCCGAGCTCGCTCAGCCGCGAGCTGAACTCGGCACTCCAGTCGAGCTCGTTCACGGGATGGGAGCCGAAGGGAATCAGGTTCGACGTGAGACGGAAGACCCGGATGTCATGCTCGAGATTCCAGCGGAGGATGGCTTCGAGCGCGTTGAGGTTCGCGCCGATCAGCTCACGGAGCCGAGCGGGCGTGACGTTCGCCAACCGCAACGTCCTCGCCGCGGAGGGAAGCAGCGTGTTGACGCAGGCGTAGCCGACGCGAAGTCCCTCCACGCACCCGATCTACCCGCAGCGAGGTGCCGTCAACCCGCGGCCGAATCCCCTGGTTTGGGTGGCGCCGGCGGCCTGCGACAGCTAGGCCAGTCTGATCGGAACGCCGTGTCGCATCAGGGTCAGAAGAGCCTTCGCCGTTAGGTGGCGCGGCCATTGCCTCGCCCAAGGGAGGTCGATCAACGCCGGTCTCCCGTTCCAGGCCGGATAGAAGCTGCCCCGCTGATCCGCATGACGTGGCCGCAACGCCGACGCCCGTTTCCCACTGCTCAGATAATCGATCCACTTCGGGCCCCAGAACATCGAGAACGTCAATCGCGGCCGATTCGCGAGATCGGCCCTGGGCGCGACGCGGGACGCCACCGCTCCAGCCACCACATGAGAGACGTCCCCCCAGTCGGAGATCACGATCTGGCGGTCGAGGGGCTTGCCGCTGATGATCACGATTCGGGGTGACGCAGCGTGAGCCGCACTCGCGCCGACGACGAGTAGGCCGACGGCCAGCAGCAGAATGAGTCGTGGGACTCTCACCAAAACTCCTACACCGCAGTCGCGCACGACGTTCCCACGTCCGGCTCTCGCGCGGCGTAGCGACGGCACTAGGCGATCAGCAGGCCCGGCGTCCGATCGGGACGACGCGGCGGATGGGTGTGGACCTGCCGTCGATCCAGAGCTCGAGCGGCAAGCAGAGTGACCGCGCTCGCAACGCGACCCCGAACGGGAAGAACGTCGTCTTGCCGACCGTGCCCCGATAGGCGAATGCCGGCACGCGCTCGAAGCAGGCCGTGAAGCGGACGGCCTGAACCCAGCCGTTCCGGTGTTGCAGCGCCGCCATCTCCGACACCTCTGCCGGAATCGCAAGCACGACGCGCGCCCTGGCCGGCAGCAGGAGAGGAACCTTTCGAGCATACGGCCACCGAGGATCGCTGGCCCGGCCGGTGTGTCCGGCAGCTCGGACATTCGCAAGCAGGAGCGGGCCGAGACGAAAGTCGTTCGGGCCGACAGACATTCGGATCGGAGCCCGGCCCTCGGCGCGTGACCGGCAATCTCTCAGCTCGGCGGCCGGCGGAGCCTCTTGCGACACGCGCAAGGAGCCTGCCTCGGCGACAATGGCGCCCGCCCCGACCACAGCAGGAACGGAAAGAGCAAAGACCAAGCCCGCGTACCGCACACCCAGACGATAACCCTGGAAACCCGCTACGGGCTGGTGATCCTCCGGTAGCCGGACGGGGTTCGCACGAAAACCTGCCAGGCGTGAAAACCGTAGAAGGCACGCACGTCGCGCTGCATGACACGGGCATACGCGAGGACGGCGTCGACGTAGAGCCTCGAGTGGTTGTAGGCGTAGAGCGCCTGCCGGAGGTCGCGGGGCGCACCGGAGGCACGGAGGTAGTTGGCGGCGCCGAGGATGGAGTCGCGCGGGTCGTTGATGTCTCCTCCGAGGCCGTAGGCGCGCCACGTGGCCGGCAAGAACTGCATCGGCCCCTGAGCACCGGCGGTGCTCAGGGAACGAACCTTGCCGAACGCCGTCTCGATGAAGTTCACTGCCGCGAGGATCTGCCACGGAGTGCCGAAGCGGCGCTGCGCCTCGCGGTAATAGCCGAGCAGCCTGTCGGCCGGCTCTGCCGGCCCCGTTCGGAACTCCGAGAGCGGCCGTGTCGTCGGCGGCGTGAGCCGAACGAGCGCACGCCGCGCGGTGAGCACGTCACCCGCGCTCGCGCGCAGCTCACGTGGAAGCCGCCGCACGACCGCCTCGCCGACCCCGGCCCGCGCAACTCCGAGCTCGAGATAGAGACGCTGCTGATGGAGCGCCCAGAGGCGGAGGTGCCGCGGCGTCCGCACGGCCCCGGAGGCGCGCCACCCGTCGACAGTGGCGTGGAGCGACTCAGTTGCAGCTGCGAGCCGCTGGGCGACCGGTGCAGCGCCGGCTGGGAGCGGCGCGTTCGGCGGCGGGGCGGCCGTCGGCACGGCGAGCGCGGCAACGACAGCGATCAGCGCTCCTACGCCGACGTGCTCCTCCTGTCCTCTGCGAGGAAGGAGCGCAGGACCGAGATGAACTTCTCGGGTTCTTCGACCATCGGCATGTGCCCGCTCCCATGAAACACCTCGAGCCGGCTGCCGGGGATCCCGGCCGCGATCTGCTCCGACTTCGAGAGCGGTGTGATCCAGTCGTTGCCGCCGCAGATCACGAGAGTCGGCACCTGGATCTCGCCGAGCCGCGCCCGCACGTCGTAGCTCGGGTTGTTGACGCTGAAAGCGAAGTTGTGGGTCTCGTGGTGGTAACGGGCTCGCGCCGCCATCTCCTTCGGCAACGAGGGGTCGAACGGGCCCTCGAAGTAGAGCGGAAGCAGCAGCTCCCACATCTCGTGCATCTCCTCGTTCGAGTCGACGCGGCCCTCGAACAGCCTGCGGAGCCAGTCCTCCTCGATGCCCGGCAGCTCGGCTGCGAGCGCTCGCCTGATCGACTCCTCGTTCTCGACGGTCGAGGGTGCCGTGTCGATCAGCACCAGGTGGGTCAGCCGTTCCTGCTGCCGAACTGCGTACTCGAGCGCGACGATGCCGCCGTAGGAGTGGCCGAGCAGCGCGAAGCGATCGATCCCGACCTGCCTCGTCAGCTCGTCCACGTCCGCCACCCACTGCTCGTGGGTGTAGGGCGGCCTGTCTTCGGAGCGACCCGAGCCGCGCGCGTCGTACAGGAGCAGCCGGTACTCGTCCTGCAGGGCGCCGTAGTCCCGGAGGTGGTCGCGGCAGTCGCCGAGGCCGGGGCCGCCGTGCAGGACGACCACAGCGGGAGCGCCCTCGTCTCCGTGCGTCTCGTAGTACAGGCGGGCGCTGTTGACGGTTGCTTCCACGCTGTCAGAAGAGCGTGACCGTTCCGGCCGCGACCTTCGGCGGGACCGGGTACGCCCTCTTGCTGTGCGCGATGCCGCTGCTCACGAGCCCCTCGGCCGTCTTCAGGGCAATGCGGGCGGGGTTGAGGACGGGCACGCCGAGCTCGTCCGAAAGCCTCTCGGCGACTCCAAGGAACGCCATGCTCATGCAGCCGAGGACGAGAGTGTCGGAGCCGGCGGCGATCGCCGCCTCACATGCCTCGAGCACGGTGCCATAGCTGTCGTCGTGCAGCTCGAGCACAGGGATGTCGCACGCGAGCACGGTCGCCAGCCGCGAGTCGAGCCCGGCGACACGAGCGAGCTTGCGGAGCGGCTCGACGACGGAGTCGAGGACGGTGACGATGCCGAACGAGTGTCCAAGCTGGGCGGCGAGATGCATGCTCGCCTCGCAGGGACCGACGATCGGGACGGTGAGGATCTCGCGGAATCCGTCGAGGCCCGGGTCTCCGAAGCAGCCGAGGATGATCGCGTCGTAGCCGTCGGCCTCTGCGGACGCGGCGAGCTCCATCGAGCCGGGGATCGAGACGTACTCCTCGTAGGCGGACTCGATCGAGCCTGGGCCGTCCGGGTTCTCGGCGATACCGACCTCGGTGTCCGGAAACGCCCACTCCTGCAGGTGGCTCCTCCTGCGTTCGAGCTCCTCCACGCCGCGCGCGCGGCTCAGGGGCCCGGGAACGAGATAGAGGATGCGTGCGTCAGCCACGGTACTGCGTCCCTCCTTTCATCACGAAGACCACGCGCTCGAGCGCGGCCGGATCTTCGAGCGGGTTCCCGTCGAGGGCGATCACGTCCGCGTCCTTGCCGGGCTCTAGCGTCCCGGTCCGCGACTCGATCTGGAGCGCCTCCGCACCACGCGCCGTCGCCGCAAGGAGCGCATCCTTGGGCGAGACGCCGAACCGGATCGCGGTCTGCACCTCGTAGGCCATCTCACCGTGCATGCTGTCGGTGCCCAGCGCGAGCCGGAGCCCAGAGGCGAGGATCTGCTCCATCCGCTCCGTCACCCGCTCCCGCGCCTGCTTGAGGTTCTCCAGGATCAGCGGGTTCCCGCCGTCGCCCTGCTCGATTCCCTCCGGGTGGAAGAGGATCGAGAAGGTGCCGACGAGCCAGCAGCCGGCGTCCAGCATCGCCTCGACCTCCTCGTCGGAGGCGACCGCGGCGTGCTCGATCGTGCGCACACCCGCCTGGACGCAGGTCATCAGGCCTGGCCCGCCGTGGGCATGGGCGGCAACGTACGTGCCAACCCGCTCCGCCTCCTCGACCGCG
This sequence comes from uncultured Gaiellaceae bacterium, assembly GCA_963749515.1. Lineage (GTDB taxonomy): Bacteria > Actinomycetota > Thermoleophilia > Gaiellales > Gaiellaceae > Gaiellasilicea. The sequence continues at coordinate 301,621 of CAVVMR010000006.1, read as the reverse complement.
ACCCGCATCTCGTCGAGCGAGTAGGCGGAGTCCTGCAGGCCGGTGCCGCTCGCGACGCCGCCGGTCGCGAAGAGCTTGAGGAAGTCGGCACCCTGGAAGAGCCGCTCGCGGGCGCCCGCGCGGATCTCGTCGACGCCGTCGAGCGACGATTTCATGCGGCCGTGGGCGTTGCTCGCGGCGATCGGGCGCGTGGCGATGACGAGGTTCGGGCCCTCGAGCTGCCCGGCCTCGATCGCGTCCCGCGTGTAGACGTCCAGCAGATCCTCCTCACCCATGATCCGGAGCGTCGTGGTGCCCGCGTCGAGGTCCCGGCGCAGGTTGCCGGGCACGCGGAGCGCCTGCCGGCCGGCCTCCTGGCGGAGTTGCGCGAGCTGGTCGCCGCGGCCGGGGACGACGGAGAGATGCGTGTGCGCGTCGATCAGGCCCGGCATCACGAAGCTCGAACCAAGGTCGAGCACCTCCGCACCGTCGGGAGCCGGGCCGGCCACGAGCTTCCCGCCGTCGACGACGATTTCGCCGCCGGCGACCGGGTCGGTTCCGGTGCCGTCGAAGAGAGTCCCGCAGCGGATGACGACGCTCAAGCCGGCACTCGCTGGTAGGCGCTGCAGAGCAGCGCAGCAGAGGCGACGCGGCCGACGGCGGCGAGGTACGAGCCCGCGACGAGGTGATACGGGCTCGTCTCCATGTGCCCGTACGGGTTCTGCGTCGGCTCGCCCGGATCGAAGTCCCACGTCTCGAGCGTCTGGTCGAGCAGTGCGACAGACTGTTCGAGCAGCGCGACGACGCCGTGGTAGCCGCCGTCGAGCTCCCACTCGGCCGGCGCACGGAAGGAGAGGACGTTCGGGTCGGTGTGGGGGGCGAGCCGCTCCGCGTCGATCGAGAGCCGGTCGATCGCGTCGAGCGACTGCCGCCAGATCTCGAGCGACGAGAGGCCGAAGAACGACATGGCGTATGCGGGCTCGAGCCAGCGCGCATCCTCGCCGCGGTCGCGGATGCGGCCGGTCAGCGCGCGCAGCCGGCCACCGAGCTCTGCGACGCGGGCCGGATCGGCGTCCGCTTCGTCGCCGGGGTTGCGGTCGGTGTAGAGCTCGACCTCGGGTCGTGCCGGACTGCGGCTTTCGGCGAGCTGCCACTCGACGGCGTTCCGAAGCATGAGGCCCGGCAGTTGCTCGTCCTCCATCGCGATCGTGAACCCGAACTCCGGGTGCGAGCCGAAGAGGAGGACTCGCCCCTCTCCAGCGGCGTCCGCCACGATGTTCGCCACTCCCTCTTGTATGGCGTCGTCCACGAGCGGCCGCTCCGCCGACCGGCCGAGCATCTCCTCCCAGGGAGTGAAGCGTTCCGTGCGTCCGACGACGCGCGCCAGCGCGGTTGCGCCGCGGAAGAGCGGGCCGTTGTAGTGCGCGATCTCGAAGTTGGCCGGCATGCCGGCCATCACGGGGTGCTGAGCCGCCGCTGTCTCCGCGCGGAGCACGCCGATCCCCGGCGAGCGCAGGCCCCATTCCTCGCCCCCGTCGTTCCAGACGGTCGCACCGGACAGGCACATCTCTTCCTGCGCGGGGCAGAGGTCGAGGAAGCTCTTGGCGACCGTGGCAGCGTCGTAGCTTCCGGCGCAGCAGCCGATGTACATCCCGCCCGCCTCCACGTACTCGCGTAGTGCGCGAGCGCCGTCGCTGCCGAGCGGCTCGATCTGGCCGATCATCGCGCGGTAGCCGCCACCCGGCATGACGAAGGCGTCGAAGCCCGCGAGCACGCCGTTCAAGACATCCTGCGGGAAGACGAAGTCGACCTCGCAGCCGGCGCGGGCGAAGACCGCCGCGTGGTTGTACGGAGCCCCGCCGGCTCCGTAGAGGGCGATGCGCGCAGCCACGGCTACCGCCTCCCCTCGGCGTCGTTCAGGATCATCGGAGCTCCTTTCTGGACGTTGTGCGCGAGCGCGCCGAAACCGTGCTCGGCGGCCGTGACGTGGCAGGCGGCGAGATGACCGGGCTCGTACGCGAGCAGCGACGGCTCGAGCTGCCGGCAGATGTCGACGGCGAGCCAGCAGCGCGGGTGGAAGGGGCAGCCCGGGGGTGGGTCGATCGGCGTCGGCACGTCTCCTGCAAGCCTGATCGGATCGTGCTCGACGGCGGGGTCTGCGGGCGGGATCGCCGATAGGAGGGCACGCGTGTACGGCTGCTCCGGACGCTCGAAGATCCGCTCGACAGGGCCCGTCTCGAGGATCTTGCCCAGGTACATCACCGCAACGCGGTCGCTCACCTGGTCGACGACTCCGAGGTCGTGCGAGATGAAGACGTACGCGATCTCCGTCTCGCGCTGGAGCTCGTCGAGCAGGTCGAGGATCTGGGCCTGAACCGAGACGTCGAGTGCCGACACCGGCTCGTCGGCGACGATCAACCTCGGCGAGAGCGCAAGCGCGGTCGCGATGCTGACGCGCTGGCGCTGGCCACCGCTGAGCTCGTGCGGGTACCTGCGGTCGTACTGCGCCGTGAGGCGAACACGCTCCATCAGCTCGAGCACGCGCTTTCGGCGCTCCGCCGGAGTACCGACTCCGTGGATGTCGAGCGGCTCCCGGATGATCTGCTCGACGGTCTGCCTCGGATCGAGCGACGAGTACGGGTCCTGAAAGACGACCTGGATCTCCCTCGTCAGCCGGAAACGGCCCTGGCGCGAACAGTGCGTGACGTCCTCGCCGTCGAAGAAGATCTGCCCGCTCGTCGGCTCGAGCAGGCCGAGAATGAGCCTGCCGAGGGTCGTCTTGCCGGAGCCGGACTCGCCCACGACCGCCAGCGTCTCGCCGACGTCGACTTCGAACGAGACCCCGTCGACGGCGTGGACGAATTGCTCCGGCTGACGCCGCAGCGACCCGAGCACCCCAGCCCGAACGGGAAAGTGCTTGACCAGGTCGCGGACCTCGAGCAGCGCCACCTAGCCTCCATCCGATCGAGCGTTGCCGTTCGAGGCGATGACCCGGCGCTTCCGCGCGGCCCGGCCCGGGAGGGAGGCCAGCAGTCGCCGCGTGTAGTCGTGCCGCGGTCGGGCGAAGAGGTCCCGGACGGGGGCTTCCTCGACGATCTCGCCCTCGTACATGACGGCGACGCGGTTGCAGAGCTGCGCGACCACGCCGAGGTCGTGCGTGATCAGGAGGACCGCACCCGCGTGCTCGCCGATGAGAGAGCGGAGCAGACGCAGGATCTGAGCCTGCACGGTGACGTCGAGCGCAGACGTTGGCTCGTCGGCGATCATCAGGGCCGGGTTGAGCGCGAGTGCGATCGCGATCGCGACGCGCTGGTTCATGCCGCCGCTCAACTCGTGTGGGTACGCCTTCATCCGCAGCTCCGGTGCCGCAATGCCGACTTCTCGCAGCCACTCGACCGACCGGGACCGCGCGGAGGCCTTCGAGATGGGGAGATGCGACTGGAAGGCTTCGACGAGCTGGTCGCCGACGGTGTAGGAGGGATCGAGCGCGCTCATTGGATCCTGGAAGACGGCCGAGATTCGCGCCCCCCGGAGGCTGCGCTTTTCGCGGCCAGACATCCGAAGCAGTTCGCGACCCTCGAAGAGAATCGATCCTTCGACACGAGCCTCCTCGGGCAGCAGCCCGAGAACGGACAACCCGAGCGTCGTCTTCCCGGACCCCGACTCGCCCACCAGCCCGAGGACGTCTCCAGGCTCGATCCGGAGCGAGACGTCGCGGACGACTGCTGTCCCGCCGTAGCGAGTCGTGAGCTGCTCCACCTCCAGCAGCGCGCTCACCGGATCCTGGCTCTCCCCCGCGGGTCGAGCCAGTCGTGGAGGCCGTCCCCGATCAGGTTGAAGGCGAGAACGAGCACCATGATCGCCGCGCCGGGAGCGGCCACGACCCACGCCGAGTTGGCCATGAAGTCCCGTCCGTCGGAGAGCATCAGGCCCAGGGAAGGCGTCGGCGGCCGAACGCCGAGCCCGATGAAGCTCAATGCGGCCTCGAGCAGGATCGCAATGCCCAGCAGAATCGAGGCCTGCACGACGACGGGGCCAACGCTGTTCGGCAACACGTGCCGGAGCACGATCCGCAGCCGTGAGGCGCCACGGGCGCGCGCTGCGTCGACGAAGAGCTCTCGCCGCGTCGCCAGCGTGGTGGCCCGCATCACGCGGGCGATGATCGGGATGTAGACGACCCCGATTGCCAGCATCAGCACCCCGATCCCAGTCCCGAAGATGGCCATCACCGTGATCGCGAGCAGGATCGCGGGGAAGGCCATCAGGATCTCGAGCGGTCGCATGATCAGGTTGTCGACGAAGCCGCCGGCATAGCCCGCCACGAGCCCGAGCGGCACTCCGAGGGCAAGCGCGAGCAGGACCGATCCGACGGCGACACTGAGCGAGATGCGATATCCCTCGGCGACGCGGACGAAGATGTCCCGGCCCAGGTTGTCGGCGCCGAGCCAGTGGTCCGCGCTCGGTCCGGCCAGCGAATCGCTGGCGGTGATCTCGTCCGAGGCGTAGGGAGAGGCCATCGGTGCCGCCAACGCGAACGCGAGCACGACGACGACGAGCCCGAGACCGACGGCGAGTGTCGGGTTCACGTGACGTGAGAGCCGGCGCGGGAGCACGGCGTCTCCGGTTGGCAGGCCGGCGGCGGTCGCCACTACTGGCCCGATGTTCGGAGCTTCGGGTTCAGGACGGCGTAGAGGAGGTCGGCGGCCAGGTTCGTGAGCACGAACATGACTCCGACCATGAGAACGGACGCTTGCACGACCGGGTAGTTCCGTTGCAGGACGGAGTCGAGGACCAGGCGCCCCACACCCGGGAGCGCAAAGACCTGCTCGATCACGATCGCACCCCCGAGCAGGTAGCCCGCCTGGAGCCCGATCACGGTGACAATCGGGATCGCTGCGTTCCGGAGCGCGTGCTTGAAGATCACGATCCGCTCCTGAACGCCCTTGGCCCGCGTGAAGCGGATGTGGTCCTGGTGCAGGACGTCGAGCATCGCCGCCCGTGTGATCCGGATCAACACCGCAGCGAGACCGGCTGCGAGAGCGATTGACGGCAGCAGCATGTGGAGGACGTTGTCGATTGGATCCTGACCGAGCGGCACGAAGCCGGAGGAGGGCAGCAGGTCGAGTCCGAGAGAGAAGACGAGGATCAGCATGATCCCGAGCCAGAAGTCCGGCACCGAGATTCCCGCGAGGCTCACACCCAGGATCGCCCGGTCCTCCACCCGGCCCCGCCGGAGCGCCGCGAGCACGCCGAGCGGAATCGCGGCAACGACCGCGAACAGCAGCGAAAGGCCGGCGAGCTCGATCGTGACCGGCAGCCGATCGGCCAGGAGGTGGCCGATCGGCTCGTTGCTCCGGTAGTCGAGTCCGAAATCGCCGCGGACGATGTCGGCCAGCCAGTGGACGTACTGAACGTGGATCGGGTCGTTGAGCCCGAGGTCCTGCCTCAGCTGAGCGACGAGCTCGGGTGTTGCGTTGAGTCCGAGCACCGCGAGCACCGGATCGCCAGGGACGAGCCGGATGATCAGGAAGACCAGCACCGACATGCCGAGCAGCATCGGCACTGCCAGCGCCAGCCTCGTGATCAGGACTCGCGCCACATATCCTCCGCGCGGATCTCGATCGAGGGCAGCGGAACGGCACCGTGCAGCGTCGGCTTCGTCCAGTACCGCTGCGTCTCGTTGGTGAGGAAGATGATCGGCGCCTCCTCGGCGACCGCCTGCACGACGTCCGGATAGGCCGCCTCGCGGATGGCCTGATCGGTCGTGAAGGCGAACTTCTGGAGCACGTCGTCGATCTTCTTGCTCTGGTTGGAAGGGAAGTTCCACGGCGACTTCGAGAAGCCGATCGGGACATAGAGGTGCGACGGATCGACCGTCGCGCTCCAGTACGTCGAGGTGAGGTCGTACTTCTTCGTCGCGAGCTGCTCGAACCACTGGGCCGGCTCGTAGTTCTGGATCCGCATCTCGATCCCACCCTTCGCCAGCTGCGAACGGAGCACCTCGCCCGTCCGGACCTGCGTCGCGACCTGCGGTTGCCCGGCGAACGTGATGCGGAGGTTCTCCTGGCCGGCCTGCTTCAAGAGCGACTTCGCCCGGTCGGGATCGGGTCCACCCTCGTACGGGTTCTGACCCGAGTACCACGGGCTCGCGTCGGACACGGCCTCGGTCGCCGCGACCGCCGAGCCGAACCACACGAGCTCGACGATCTCATCCCGGTCGATGAGCCAGGCCACCGCCTGGCGCACGCGCGGATCGTCGAAGGGCGGCTTCGAGCAGTTGAACATGACCATGTCCGGCAAGTACGGCTTGCCGGGCGACGAGACCAGGTCGCTCGACCCCTCGAGCTCCTCGATGCGCTGCGCGGGAACGCGCTGGATCCAGTCGAGCTCGCCGGTCTGCAATCCGGTGAGCCGGACCGTGTCGTCGCCGATCGCCCGGAAGACCACCTCGTCGAGGTACGGCTTGTCCGGCTTGAAGAACTGATCCCAGCGCTCCAACGTGACGTGGTCGTCCTGCACCCACTCCGTCATCCGGTAGGGGCCGGTTCCGACCGGCTTGAGCTTCGGATCGGCCGAGGTGACGGCCTTCTCGTTCACCATGTCGCCAATCGCTGCGAGCGTCGCAACGACGGCACCGTACGGCTGGGAGAGGTGGAACCGAACGGTGTGGTCGTCGACGACCTCCGTCTCCTTCCATGCCTGCACGAAGATCCCGTTGGCGTGCTTGGGCAGCCTGTCGAAGCTGAACTTGACGTCCCGGGCCGTGAACGGCTCGCCGTTGTGGAAGACGGCGTTCTCGACGAGCTTCAAGGTCCAGGTCTTGTCGTCGTCCTGCGTCCACGACGACGCCAGGCCGGGAATGAACTTGAAGTCCGCGTCGACGTTGACGAGCTTGTGGAAGATGTTCTGGTAGACCTGCATCGAGGAGTAGAGCTGCGCGTCGGCGGGGTCCATGTTCACCGGCTTGTCGACCGTCGCCAGAATCGCTCGGCCGCCGCGAACGGCCTCGGCGGCCTCGGCGGCAGTCGTCCCCGCCGCCTCATCGTCGCCGCCGCAGCCCGCCAGGAACGACCCCAGGCCGCCGGTCGCTCCCAGGAGCCCGAGCGTCCCGGCTCCCTTGACGAATGTCCGTCGATCGATGCCTCGATTCACTGCCATCGCTCCTCCTCCTTGGGGATGTAGTCGTCCATCCGCACGTAACCCCGTTTCACCGTCGCCAGCTCGAGGCCGACGTCCACCTCCCGGATGCCCGGCAACACGCCGAGCACGCCCGTCGAGAACTCGTAGAGGTCGTCCTGCGAGCCGAGAATGGCCTCGCAGGTGAGGTCGCTGAAGCCGCTCGTGGCCGAGAGGTAACGGACCTCCCGGCGCTCGGCCAGCGCGCTGGCCGTCTCCTCGAGCCGAGCGAGCTCGACGCGCATCCAGATGAAGACCTCCACGTCGTAACCGAGCAGGTCCGGCTCGACGAACGTGGCAAACCGCAGGCATCCGCTCGCAACGAGCGCCTCGACCCGTCGGCGGGCCATCGACTCGCTGACGCCGACCGCCGCCCCGAGCTCGGCGTACGTGCGCCGGCCGTCGTCGACAAGTGCGTGGAGAAGCAGCAGGTCGACCTCGTCGAGTGAAGGAGCCGGCCCCTCGACCGCAGGGGCCACGGTGATGTCCGTCAGCCCCGCGTCCCCGAGCAAGTCTCGGCTCCAGTCGTACGACGTCTTGAAGTTGCGCAGAACGCTCTCCGTCGTGGTGCGCGTGATTCCCTTGATCTCGGGCAACTCCTCGAGCAGGACACGCGCGAGCGCAACGCGGGAGGGAACGATCACCTCCGCGACGATGTCGAAGGTTCCTGTGACGAGGGCGACAAAGCGCACGTCGACTCGCTCCGCGAGCTGACGGGCGACCTCCGCGGCGGCGCCGACCTCGCAGCTCAGCTGCAGGAGCACGGGGTTGCCGAAGCCGCACCGAATCGGATCGGCGAGCCCGTTCACTCGCATGATGCCGGCGTCGAACATGCTCTGAGCGCGGCGCGCAACGGTCGATTCCGACGTGCCGGCGAGCCGTGCCGCCTGGCGCCAGGTCGAACGCCCGTCAATCTGGAGAACGGCGGCGATCCTGCGGTCGAGATCGTCGAGCTTCGGCATCGGCGGGCCCATATTTGCGTATTTTCGTCTCATATGCAAATCTTTTGCCGGAATCCTTCAGAGAGGAGCGCGATCATGGCGGTTCACGCCACCACGGTGCAGGGCGAACGCGAGGTCGTCGACGCCGTCCAGGTCGACGAGGCGTGGGCGCTGGTCGAGGAGTTCTCGGCCCTCGTGCGCGAATCCGGCACGGCAGAGGAGCGCGAGGCGGTACAGAAGATCACGCAGCGCCTCGACGAGTGGCGCATTCCCTACACGCTGCACGAGCCGGAGCTGCTGATCAGCCTGCCGCGCGAGGCCGCGCTGACGGTAGACGGGCAGTCCTATGCCGCCAAGACGCCGAGCATGGCTCGCTCGACGGGGCCCGAAGGCGAGACGGCGCCCATCGTCTACGAGCCGACCGGCTTCGCGCAGGACGTCAACGAGATCTTCGCCGGCGCGAAGGGGACGGGCGACGTCACCGGCAAGTTCGTCGTCACCGAGGGTTTCCCGATGCCGGGCAAGGTCGCCGACCTCGAGGAGCGAGGCGCCAGCGGCGTCGTCTGCATCGCGCCCGGCGAACGAATCCATGACGGCATTTGCACGTCTATCTGGGGGTCGCCCGACCTCACGAGCTGGGGCCGGCAGCCCACCATCCCCGTCGTTTCGGTCTCGAACCCGGACGGGCTCCGTCTGATCGAGCAGCTCGAGGGCGACGGAACGACCGCGACCCTCGTAGCCCAGCACGAGCAGGGCTGGCGCCGTATCCCGGTCCTCGTCGCCGAGCTCGAGGGCACGATCGAGCCCGAGCGGTTCGTGCTCGCCCATGGACACCTCGACTCATGGCACGTCGGCATCGGCGACAACGCGACCGGCGACGCGACGCTGCTCGAGCTGGCGCGCGTTCTCGGTGAGCGCCGCGACAGGCTGACCCGCACGGTCCGGATCGCCTGGTGGTCCGGTCACTCGCACGGCCGCTACGCCGGGTCCACCTGGTTCGCCGACGAGTTCGCTCTCGATCTCGAGCGAAACTGCATCTGTCACATCAACTGCGACTCACCCGGCTGCCGCGACGCCGATGCCTTCGAGGACGTCTACTGGATGGCGGAGGTCGAGGAGTTCGCCAAGGACGCGATCCAGGAGTTCACGGGGCTCGGCGCGGAAGGGCGCCACCCGCTGCGGGCCGGAGACATCTCCTTCAACAATCTGGGCATCTCGACGTTCTTCATGCTCAGCTCGACGATGCCGGCCGCGCTGCGGCAAGAGAAGGGCTACTACGCCGTTGGCGGTTGCGGCGGCAACATCGAGTGGCACACCGAGGCGGACACGCTCGACATCGCCGACCGCGACCGTCTTCTGCGGGACATCCGCCTCTACGCGGGCTCCACCTTCCGCGCCGCGAACCTGCCTGTGCACCCGCTCGACTTCCGCGCGACCGTCGCGCAGATCGAGGACGTGCTCGCAGGGATCGGGGAGCGCGCCGACGGCCTTGTCGATCTGAGCGGCACGCGCGGACGGGCACAGTCGCTCCGGGCGGCGCTCGATGGGCTCTATGCCGCAGCCGAGGGGATCGAGTCCGCAGGGGCCGCCCGCCCCGTCAACGATGCCCTCCTCAAGATCGGGCGGACCCTCGTGCGGGTCCTCTACTCCAGGAGCGGTGCTTACCGCCAGGAGCCCGCGCTCGACGTCCCGCTGCTGCCCGAGCTCACGGCGGCCGCCGACGCGATCGGCACCGTGCCCGACGGTGTCCTGCGAACGGAGTTCGTCCGCGCCCGCAACAGGCTCGACGCCGCACTCGACGACGCGAGCGAGCTGGCTGCCGGCGCGGCGGGCTAGTCACCGGCGGTCACCTCGACCGGACCCGGGCGGTCGCGGCTACTCGCCGTCGACCGTCGCGTTGGAGGCGTGGAAGGTCGCCGCGGCGTCCGCACCGGCCGCGAAGCTCTTCTCGGCCATCCACCCGCCGTCGACCGTGAGTGCGATTCCGTTCACGTACGCGGATTGGTCGCTCGCGAGGTAGAGGGCAGCGTCGGCCACGTCGGCCGGCACGCCCGGCCGCCCCAGCGGGACGATCGTCTGCAGCCCCTCCTCGAACGCGTCGTCAACGAAGTACTGCTCGGTCAGCGGCGTCCTGATCAGGCCGGGGCAGATCGCGTTCACCCGAATCCCAGCAGGTCCGAGATCGCGGGCGAGGCTCTTCGTCAGGCCGACCACGCCGTGCTTGGCCGCCGTGTAGGCGGGACGTCGCGCGAGCCCGATCAGCCCCCCGACCGACGAGATGTTCACGATCGCACCGCGACCCGCCTCGCGCATCGAGCGCGCAGCCGCCTGGCAGGCGTAGAACGTGCCGCTCAGGTTGACGGCGATCACGTTGTCCCACTCCTCGGTGGCCATCTCGAAGACGTCGCCGATCTCCCGTACGCCGGCGCTGTTCACGAGCACGTCGAGGCGACCCGCCGCTGCCACGACTCCGGCGACCGCGCGCTCCAGATCGGCGGGGGAGCGCACGTCCCCGTGGATCTCGGCGTCGCCGGCCAGGTCGAAGCCGGTCACCCGCGCGCCCTCGCGGGCGAAGCGCTCGGCGATCTCGCGGCCAATCCCGCTCGCGGCCCCAGTGACCAGCACGACCCGGTTCTCAAGCATCAAGCCCTCCTCCGAAGTACGTTAACTGCATGACGACGTGGACGATCGACGGACCCCGCCACGGGGGGATCACCGTTTCAGACCTCGACCGCTCGCTCGAGTTCTACTGCGGCCTGGTCGGGCTGGAGCTGCTCTGGCGGCGACTCTACGAGGAGCCGGAGATCACGAGAATCGTCGGCGTGCCGGACGCGAGCGGGATCGAGATCGCAATGCTCCGGGTGCCGGGCAGCGAGGTGGACGTCGAGCTGCTCGAGTATCGCGGCTGCGAGCGTCACTCCGGCAGCTCGCGGCCGTGCGACTACGGCACGGGACACTTCTGCGTCTTCGTCACCGGCATCGAGGCGCTCTACGAGGAGCTGCGGGCGAGCGGGGTCGCCTTCCGCTCCGACGGCCCCGTGGAGATGAGCGGCGGCGTCAACGCAGGCGGGAAGAGCCTCTACGCCCTCGACCCGGACGGCTACATCTTCGAGTTCCATCAGCGGCCGCCGCGATGAAGATTGAAGCGAGCGGCGTCGCGGAACGACCTGTCGACGCGCCGTCACTCGTGGAGCTGTACCGGCTGATGGCGTTGATCCGGCGGTTCGAGGAGCGCGCCGCCGAGCTCTTCCAGCAGGGCGTGATCGTCGGAACCGCGCACAGCTGCGTCGGACAGGAGGCGATCGCCGTCGGCGCGGCGAGCGTCATGCGCCCCACCGACTTCCTCGTCGGGCATCACCGCTCGCACGGCCACCTGATCGCGGCCGGAGCCGATCTCCGGCGGATGATGGCCGAGATGTTCGGCAAGCGGACGGGCTACTGCAAAGGGCTCGGCGGCTCGATGCACATCGCAGACCTGTCCCTGAACATTCTCGGCTGCAACGGGATCGTGGGCGCCGGGCTCCCGCATGCGTGCGGGGCGGCTCTGAGCGCCAAGCTGCGCGGGACCGAGCAGGCGACGGTGGCGTTCTTCGGCGACGGCGCCGCCGGACAGGGCGCCGCGCACGAAGGAATGAACCTCGCCGCGACCTGGGCGCTGCCCGTCGTCTTCATCTGCGAGAACAACCAGTTTGCGCTCTCGGCCGGTTGGCGCGAACAGCGTGCCGTCGAGGATCTCGCAGATCGCGCGGCGGGGTACGGGATGCCCGGCGAGATCGTCGATGGCAACGACGTGCTCGCAGTCGAGGCCGCGGTCGCACGGGCGCTCGACCGGGCGCGCGAGGGACAGGGTCCCACGTTCCTCGAGATGAAGACGTTTCGGCGGATGCAGCACTCGATGCGCGCCAACCTGCCGGACGTCCGCGACCCAGCGCTCGTAGAGGAGTGGGAGGCAAAGGACCCGCTGCCCCGCTTCGAGCGGCTGCTCCGAGAGCTCGGAGAGCTCGACGACGAAGGCGCGGACGCCGTCCTGCGCGCGACCGAGCACGACGTCGAGCTCGCGGTCGAGACCGCCCTGGCCGACGAGGACGCGACGGCTGACGACCTCCTGCCCTCCGTGTTCGGCCCCAGACAGAGCTACCCGACGCCGGCCGCCGAGACGGAGCGGAAGCTCGGATTCGTCGCGGCCGTCCGCGAGGCGCTCGACCTCGAGCTCGCGGCCGACCCGAACGTGATCGTGATCGGCGAGGACGTCGGCAAGGTGGGCGGGCTCTTCCGTGCGACCGAAGGGCTCTATGAGCGTTACGGCGGCGAGCGGATCCGCAACACGCCGCTGACGGAGAGCGGGTTCGTCGGTTGCGGCATCGGTGCGGCGCTCACCGGTCTGCGACCCGTGGTCGAGCTGCAGTTCTCGGATTTCAGCGGCGTCGCGTTCGACCAGATCATGAACCAGGCCGCGAAGCTCCGCTTCATGATGGGCGGCACGGCAAGCATCCCGCTGGTGATCAGGATGGTCTCCGGAGGCGGTGTCCGGCTGGGCGCGCAGCACTCGCAGAGCCTGGAAGCGCTCTTCGCCCACATCCCGGGCCTCCTGGTCGCAATGCCCTCCACGCCGTATGACGCCAAGGGTCTGCTCTCTGCCGCGATTCGTGGGTCGGACCCGGTCATCTTCCTCGAGCAGAAGCTCCTCTTCTTCGGCGAGGAGGCGCCCGTGCCCGCGGAGCGCTACGCGATCGAGCTCGGCGTCGGGCGCGTCGCGCGGGAGGGAACGGACGTCACCGTCGTGGCCCTCGGCGCGCTCGTGCCGCATGCCCTTCGGGCAGCGCACCAGCTCGAGGATGAAGGCGTGAGCATCGAGGTGATCGATCCGCGGACGCTCGTCCCGCTCGACACCGAGCTGATCTCGGCCTCGGTCGCCAAGACGCACCGGCTCGTGGTCGCCCACGAGGCCGTGCAGTTCGGTGGCTTCGGCTCGGAGATCGCGGCGCACGTGGCGGAGCACTGCTTCTGGGATCTCGACGCCCCGGTCAGGCGCGTCGGCGCCGCCTCGCACCCGATCCCGTACCAGAAGGACCTCGAGGCGGCGACGCTGCCGGGGCCGGCCGAGATCGTGGCCGCCGTCCGCTCGCTAACCTCCGGCTGACGTCCGGCGGCAACCGAAGGAGACTCCATGAGCGAGCTCGAGCTCACACGTTCGCACGACGACCGCCGGGTCTACTCCGTCGCTGGGATCGGTTCCGTGCGTCTGCAAGGGCTCTTCAGCCGCACCGGCTCTGCTGAGTCGGACGGAACCCGTTGGTCCTTCAGCCCGCGCGGCTTCTGGCGACGGGAGGTGCAGGCCACTGATGCCTCAGGCGCCGTCGTCGGCGAGTTTCTGCCGCGGCAGATTCGGCGAGGCGGCAATCTCCGCTGGGAGGGCAGGGAGCTGACGCTGCACCCGGCCAGCGCCCTCCGCGAGCGCTACGCACTCAGCGACGGAGAGCGCGACCTCGTCCTCCTCGACGGCAAGGGCTGGGGCCGGCGGCCGGTGAAGATCACGCTCGCGCAATCCGAGCCGGTCGAGCCAGGCCTCCTGCTGTTCGCGGCCTTCATCGTCCATCGGCTCGCGGCCAGCGCGTCCGAGTCGGCAGGGGGCTCGGCCGCAGCGAGCTCCGGCGTGGCCTAGAGCTGACCGTCCGTCAACCGCGCTTGCGGGGTCTGACCCCGTCCGCGCGCTTGACGAATCGACGCCTGACCGTCCGTCAACCGCGCTTGCGGGGTCTGACCCCGTCCGCGCGTTTGACGAATAGACGCGTTTGGTGTCTCAGCCGCGGAGGATTGTTGCGCAGTCGACGGTGCAGCCGCAAACCTCGGCGATCGCCGCCCGGTAGGCCTCGAACGCGGGCTTGCGTGCTTCGTGGCGATCAGCTAGCGGAGCGCGTCGATCGAGGCGGTCTCGACGATTCCCTGGACGCTGCGGGCCAGTTCGGCGTCCAGGGTGACGAACGCGTCCGCCTGCAGCTGCGTGAGCGCGATGTACTCGGCGTCGTAGGTCGAGGCCCAGCCCAGCTGGTCTGCCACATCCCAGGCCCGGCGCCGGAGCACGGCATCGCCGAGAAGCCTGATCGGCATCCGCGCGATGTGGGTGAGGCGCTCGCGCGCGACGTCGGCGGGGATCTCGCCGCGCTGGACGGCCTCGTGCAGCGTCGACAGCGCCTGGGAGCGGAGGAGCGTCGGTGCGAGAAGCTCGTGCGCGTCCGGAACCTCGTAACCCTCGCTCGCCAGGTGGACAACGGCGCCGGCGTCGACGACGAACTTGGTCATGCGTAGGAGACTAGTGGGCGGGCTCGGAGGGGCGCCGGCCTGCGGCGCCCCTCCTCCTCCGCTGTCCTATTCGGCGGCGGCGAGCTCGAGGATCGCCGCGCGGAGCGCCGCGTACCTCGGGTTGCCCCGCAGCTGGAACGCGAGCGCGGCCAGGGATGTCTCCGCGGCACGCTCGTTCCCGTTGGCCCGGTGCTTCTCCGCGTTGCCGAGGAGCGTGTCGACGCGGGTCAACGTCGCCTTGTCGATCCCGTTCGGCTTCCGCACGAGCTGGTCGCGGAACGAGCGGACCTTCGCGAAGCTCGGCGGGTTGACGAGCCGCGGCTGGTGCTGCGGGGTCAGCCGGTCGAGCACGACCTCCGAGGCCGCCGTGATCTCGTCCTTCGAGAGCTCGGCGGTCGGCACGAGCTTCAAGGCATCGAAGCCGCGGGCGATCTCGGAGCCGAAGATGGCGCCGTTGTAGTAGTACGTCGACCAGTAACCGCCGAGCACGAGCGCGGTTGGGCTGATCGGGCCGCGATCCCAGTAGCCGATCTCCTTCGGATGCGCCGAGTCGGTGAAGTCGACGAGCGACGCGCCGCCCTGGTACCAGGCCTGGACCATGATGTCGCGGCCGGGCACGGGGATGAGCGACGGCAGATGGGAGACGCAGTTCTCCTGGTTGGTCTGCGCCGCGGGCATCTTGAAGTAGCTCCGGAAGACGAGCTTCCCGCCGACGATGTCGTAGATGGCGTCGGCGCCCCAGCTGAGCGAGTCGGTCGAGCGACAGCGCGGGTTGGTGCCGCCGCCCCACTCATCGGTGAAGACGACCGTCGTGCCGTCGTTCGAGAACGTCGCTCCGTGCCAGTAGGCGAAGAGCGGGTCGGAGACAGCGTCCAGCCGCTTCGGGTTCGCCGGGTCGCTGATGTCGATCAGTAGCCCGTTGCCCTCGCAGGCGCCGGCCGCGATCCCGAGCTCCGGGTACGTCGTGATGTCGTGGCAGGAGTCGGTGGTCGGGGTGGGCTGCCAGTTGATGCCCGACGGATGCTGCGGGGTGGGGACAACGTTCTGGAGGCCGTTGATCTGCCCGGTGGTCTCGTTCCGGAACAGACGCGGGCCGCCGACGACCGCCGCGTTCTGCGGTGCAGCGAGCGGCACCTTGATCACGTCGATCCGCCAGTTCGAGAGCTGCTCGTCGAAGAGCGGATCGTTCGCCTGCGCCGGCGGGATGTTGATCGCCTTGCAGGTGGCGAGCTCGGTCGTCGAGCGGACACCGCCCGTTCCCGAGACGTAGACGTACAGGTTGTCGTTGTCGCTCGGGCTCTTCAGCAGCGTGTGCGTGTGCGAGCCGCGACACGTCTGCACCGCCGCAACCTGAACGGGCGCGGCGATGTTCGAGATGTCAAAGATGCGAACGCCGCGGAAGCGCAGCGGGTCGCCGGTCGGGACCTGCGGGGCGCCGCAGTCGGTGCGGGCCCGCGCCTCCTCCGCTGACATGAAGAGCAGATTCCCGTACACCGAGACCTCGCCCTGGCCACCCGGGCAGACAACCGCTGTGCGGAGCTGCGGGTTGGCGGGATCGGAGATGTCGTAGATCTGGAAACCGTGGAAGTTGCCGACGAACGCGAAGTCACCCTGGAACGCGAGATCGGAGTTGGGGAAGGCGAAGCTGCCAGGGTTCGCCGGGTCGAAGAAGCCGGCGGGCTTCGGGCGGTTCGCGAGCAGTTCGAGGCCGTTCGCGGCGACGCCGGCGTTTTCGAGGCCGGGCGTGAGGCCGACCCGAGGGTCGGGGGCCGACTCGGCCGCTGCAACTGTCGTGACAATCGCGGCCGCCAGGAGGACACCGAGCATCGCGCGAAGCGAGCGTCGGCGCCTGGGCCGCTGTACGGCTGCGTGGATCATGGAACCGTCCTTCCGGGGGTTGGACAGATTTAGCGAGACTAATATTGCGTCATGGCCTGGGTCAAATGGCAGCCGGCATTCTCTCTCGTGCTCGTCCTCGGGCTCGCACTCGTACTCACCGCCTGCAGTGGCTCCGAAAGCGATGCGCAGCAGGGCGAGACGGCGCCGAACACCGTCCAGCCGGGCGCGCCGGGCGAACCGACCCGGACGCTCACACCCGAAGACCTCGCGGAGATCGAGCCGCCGAAGCACACCGCCGTCGACGTGCGCTTCATGCAGGGAATGATCCACCACCACGCGCAAGCGCTGCGGATGACCGCGCTCGTACCGTCGCGCACCGCCGACAAGGGCGTCGGCCTCCTCGCGAAGCGGATCGACGTCTCACAGGTGGCCGAGATCGAGCAGATGCGAAGCTGGCTCGAGGCACGCAAGGAGGACGCACCCGTGCTTCACCGGCAGCACGGGCACGCGCACGGAGTCTGGCAGGGGCTGATGCCGGGCATGCTGACCGAGCACGAGCTAAAGAAGCTGGCCGCCGCGCGCGGCAAGACGTTTGAGCGCCTCTTCCTCGAGTCGATGATCCGGCATCACCAGGGCGCGATGCAGATGGTGACGGAGCTCTTCGACGCCGACGGGGGCGCCGAGCCCGAGGCGGGCGCGTTCGCACGACACGTCGACGCGGACCAGCAGATCGAGATCGCCCGGATGCAGACGATGCTCACCGAACTCCGCTGAGCTAGGCGGGAACCGGCAGGCCCTCGATCGCGCGCAGCGCGCGCTCGATCTCTGCCTGGTCGAGCGCGACGTCCTCCAGCTTCCCGGCGAGGTAGTTGTCGTACGCGGCCATGTCGAAGTGGCCGTGGCCGGAGAGGTTGAAGAGAATCGTCCGCTGCTCCCCCGCCTCGTCGGCCAGGCGCGCTGCCTCGAGGGCGCCGTGGATCGCATGCGACGACTCCGGCGCCGGGATGATCCCCTCGCTGTTCGCGAAGCGGATGGCCGAGGCGAAGACGTCGCTCTGGAGATACGCCTCCGCACGGATCAGTCCGTCCTGGACGAGCTGCGAGATCAGCGGCGCAACGCCGTGGTAGCGGAGGCCGCCGGCGTGGATCGGCGCGGGCACGAAGTCGTGCCCCAGCGTGTGCATCGGAACGAGCGGCGTCAGCTTGCTCGTGTCCCCGAAGTCATAGGCGAACAGGCCGCGCGTAAGAGTCGGGCAGGCGGCGGGCTCGCAGGCGAGCACGTCGATCTCGCGGCCGGCGATCTTCTCGCGGATGAACGGGAACGCGAGCCCGGCGAAGTTCGAGCCGCCGCCGACGCAACCGATGACGACGTCGGGAAAGGCGCCGGCGAGCTCCATCTGTGCGATCGCTTCCTGGCCGATCACGGTCTGGTGCAGGAGCACGTGATTGAGCACGCTCTCGAGCTCGACGGCCGCCGCCGCGAGCGCCGCCTCGAACTCACGCACCTGCTCCACCGGGATGCCGGCGTCGGCGCCGCCCATCAGCCCGAGGATCGGTGCTCCCAGCTCACCGGCCCGTTGCGTGGGGCCGGGTGAGCCGTCCGCTCCCGGGCCCGGCCGGCCGTAGAAGCCGATCGCGCCGGCGAGGCTGTGGGCTCCCGCGGCCGCCAGCCAGGAGTGGCGGCCGCCAGAGCAGAAACCGACCGTGAAGATCGAGCGGCTGCCGGCCTCGCGAAGCCACGCGGCGACCTCGGCGGTGTCGGCCTGGACGCCCGCCGGCGTCGTCTGCTCCACATGCGGCCGGTACTCGAACTCGTCGTCTCGCTTCGACACGCCGGCCGTGCGCCCGAAGTAGTCGATCGCAACCGCACTGTAGCCGCGCTCGGCGAACCGCAGCGCGAGCTCCTCGTAGAAGCGGTAGAGACCGCGAATGTCCGGGAGGATCACGATCCCGGCGCCGCTCGGCTCGTCAGGTGTCGCGGCGAACGCCGCCAGCCGGTTGCCGCCGCGCGCTTCGAAGACGAGCTCGTCGTGGGGAGATCGCCGCGCCCGAGATCACCGGGATCGGAGGCAGCGAGTCGCGGTCGAAGCACACGGCGGCTCGACTTTACCTCCCCTGCGCCGCGAGCATTCTTCCGACCAGGCGAGTATGCTCAGCACGTTCCTTCGGATTTTTCGTGCGGGCGACGAACGCCGCGCGCGTCTTCTTCAGAGAGGTGGTCAGCGATGTCGGGCCCGTCCGCCCGCTGCTGCCTGCTCTCTCTTTCTGAGACTCCGCGATGACGCTGGGCGTGCTCGGGCTCGTCGCGGGGCTGGTGCTCGCGGGCGTGTTCGTCGCCGCAGGGATCGCGAAGCTGGCCGACCTGCCCGGAACGCGCAAGGCGGTCGAGGAGTTCGGCGCGCCGAAGGTCCTCGTCGGGCTGCTCGCATACGTGCTCCCGCTCAGCGAGTTGACGGCGGCCGGTCTCCTCGTCGCCGCGCCGACCAGGGAGCTCGGCGGAGTCGCCGCCCTCGTGCTGCTGGCTCTCTTCTCCGTTGCGATCGCCGTCGGTCTCGTGCAGGGGCGGGCACCTGACTGTCACTGCTTCGGGCAGCTCCACTCGGCGCCGGCCAGCTGGAAGACGCTGGTTCGAAACGGTGGCCTCGCACTGCTGGCCGTGACGGCGCTCGGCGCCGGCGTGGCGGGCGAGACGCCGTCCGCAGTCGGCTGGATCGCCGACCTCTCCGGCGCGGGCCTGCTCGCGCTCGTCGTCTCGGTCGCGGCGGCCGTCCTCGGAACGGCGGGCGTACTGGCGTTCCTCTCGCTGCTGCGCTCGTACGGGAATGTGCTCGTCCGCATCGACGGGATCGAGCAGCGGCTGGCCGCGGCCGGGATCGAGGCCGAGCCGGAGTACGAGGCTCCGCCGGAGCTCGGCCTCGAGCCGGGCACGACAGCGCCTGCGTTCGTCGCTGCCGACACGGATGGGAGCAACGTCTCGCTCGACGATCTGCTTGCGCCGGGGCTGCCGCTGCTGCTGCTCTTCACGAGCCCGACCTGCGGACCGTGCCAGGCCCTCCTCCCGGACGTCGCCGGCTGGCAAGCCGAGCATGCGTCGGTGCTCACGATCGCGATCGCCAACGGCGGCGACCGGAAGGCAAGTCTCGCCGAGGCCGAGGAGCACGGGCTGGAGCGCGTCCTCTCCGACCAGGATCTCGCCGTGTACGAGGCCTATCAGGCCGCCGGCACGCCGAGCGCCGTGCTCGTCGCCGCGGATGGGACGATCGCGAGCCACGTTGCGCCGGGTACCGACTGGATCGAGCAGCTGCTCGCTCGCTCGCTGGGCGACGGCGAGGGCGACGAGGGCCTCCCGGTCGGATCGCCCGCTCCCGACCTCCAACTGGCCGTGCTCGACGGAGAGACGATCTCCTTCGCCGGCCTGGCGGGCCAGGAGACGGTCGTTCTCTTCTGGAGCCCGGACTGCGGCTTCTGCAACTCGATGCGCGACGATGTCCTCGCCTGGGAGGAAGACACCCCCGCCGGCGCGCCGCGACTCCTCATCGTCTCGTCGGGCGACGAGGCATCGACGCGGGCGGAGGGCTTCTCCTCCACCGTCGCGCTCGATCCCGAGTTCGCCGCCGGCTCGGCCTTCGAGGCCGGGGGGACACCGATGGCAGTCCTCCTCGACCGCGACGGCCGGATCGCTTCGCCGCTGGCGGCCGGCGCGGAAGGCGTCTTCGCGCTCGCAGGCCGGGGAGCGGCCGGATCGATCCAGCCCATCGCCGCAAGGACGGGGTCGTGAAGGCCGACTTCTTCGACGACCTCGCCCGGTCCCTGGCGACGCCGATGCCACGCCGGCGCGCGTTGCGGACGATCGGAGCCGCGCTCGCGGTGACGGCGTTTCCGGCCTTGAGGCCGGGCTCGGCAGGCGCTCGCTCGCAGACGTGCAGGCGGTGCTACGTCAAGATCAAGTACGGCACGCACGAGGGTGGGTGCTGCACCACCACCCCCGGCTACGAGCAGGACTGCTGCATCGGGCCGAACGACTCCGCGGAGCATCCGAACCAGATGTCGTGGTGCTGCGCAAGGGGCGGCTGCGGTGCGTCCGGCGGGAAGTGCAACTTCGTCTGTCCGACCGGCAAATTCAAGTGCGGCGCCAAGCAGTGCTGTCTCAAGGCGCGGCCGACGCTGCCGGCGGAGGTCTGCTACCAGGGACGGTGCCTGCCCGCATGCCCGGCCAATACGATCAAGTGCGGCACCACCGGTACGCCGCTCTGCTGCCACAAGACGAAGCAGCTCTGCCGCAACGGCAAGTGCTGCGACAAGTGCGGCGGCAACGGAACTTGCTGCAACCCCGCCACGACGTTCTGCTGCCGCGAGCCCGGCGATCCGAAGAGCCCGGGGCGGTGCTGCAAGAAAGACAAGGAGTCCTGCTGCGGCGTCGGCCCCGACGGCGCGCAGAAGAGAATGTGCTGTGCGAAGCCGAACAAGTGCATCAAGCAGCTGCCCAAGGGCATCGGCGGCTTCACCAAATCGTCGCCGTGGGTCTGTTGTCCGCCGGCCAGGCAGGTCCCAGACGACCCGGGCAGCTCCCGGATCGTTGCCTGCTGCGACCCGAGCCAGGTCTCGCTGCAGGGCAAGTTCCTCGTCGGTCAGGGGATCCAGGGCAGCTGCTGTGACGCGGACCGGATCTGCGGCTCCGGCGCGAGTCTCACCTGCTGCCAGACGGGCCAGTCGTGCATCGGCGGCACGACCTGCGCGTAAGCACCTAGCGCTTACGGCGTGCCGCCGGGCTAGGCCGGCTTCTTCAGCATGAACACCCGCGTGGTGCCGACGGCTTTCGTCCCCGGCCTGCCGCGCTCACGCACCACGAGCCGGTAGGACCAGCGCGCGTACGGCCGCAGATCGGACAGCTGCGCGGAAACGCTCAGGACGTTCGGGCCGAGGACCACGGGCTTCGTCGTGCGGGTCAGCGTCGATCGCGGCCCGTACTCGAACCACGCCTCGACCTTCGCCCCGAGCGGAGCCTTGACCGAGCCGGAAACCCGCGCGGTGTCGGATCGAATGGGTCCCGCCTGAGCCGTCGTCGCCACCAGCTGTCCCCCGCCCGCGAAGCTCGGGCCGACGAAGAGCGACGTCCTGTTGCGATTGGATTCGGCAGCCATCGAGATTGCGAGCACGTACCGGCTCGCCCGCAGCCGGGTGGTGGGCACGACGAGCCGTCGCTTGAAGTAGGCGCGGAGCAGAGTCGAGCGCGCGACCGGTGCACCGAAGCGCGCACCGCCCTTGCGGGTCGAGCGCAAGGCGAGCGCGACGCCGACCGCCTTCTTGTCGGCTGCACTCAGCGTCCGCTTCCTGCCGACGTCGACGAGACCGTACGTCGCGATCGCGTTCTCTCCGGCAGTGGCCTCGATGACGCGTGCGGGCGGTCGCGTGAGTCGCGCGGCTGCACCGACGACCGAGGTCCGGTGCTTCCAGGTGACCGCGCTGCCGGGGCAGAACGTGCCGCCCTTGGTGTCGGAGACGGCCTGCGCGATGGCATCGAAGGCAGGTCGCCGAGTCCCGTCGGCGCGGAAGGCACCGCTCTGGAAGCCGCTGCGGTCGGACTCGTCGATCCAGTGGAAGAAGTGGAGCGCCTCGATCTGCGCGTCGCACGCGGCGAGCCGGACGACCGCGCCGTGGAACGCGGCCTGCCCAGCCTCGGCGACGGTCGGAACGTTCTCCACCCCGGTGTACGCGTCGCCCTCGGTCGGGACCTGCCAGCCGACTTCGTCCAGCCAGAGCCGCAGGCCGGTCTCGACGTGCGGTTGCTTCGTGCCGTTGAAGGCGTCCCAGAGCGCCTGCTTGATGCGGTCGAAGTTCGGCATGCCGGCGTTCGGCCACTCGTAGCCGACGAACGGCGTGTCGTTGTTCGCGTTGGGGTACGGGTGGAAGCTGAACGCATCCATGATCGGCTCCCTGCGACCGCTCGCGCGGTACGCGGCGCCGAGCGCGCGGATGAAGCGGATCGGCGAAGTGGAGACGTTGGAGAGTGCGCGTGGATTGTCGTTGCCGCGCGGCGACAGACCGACGCCGATCACTTCCTTGCCCGTCGGGTGAATCGCGTCGTAGCAGCCCGCGAGCACAGGCAAGAAGGCCGCGGCAGAAGCCTGGCTTCCGTCCGGCTTGAACTGGGGCTGCCAGAAGCGCGGCTGGTTCGGCTCGTTGCCGACGATGAACGCAGCGGCATCCGGGAACGCTGCCGCGGCTCGCCCGCAGAACTCGACGAAGCCGGTGGGACCGTTGTCGGCCACGGCGCGAGCCTTGGCGGGGTAGAGGGCGAGGACGACCTTCACTCCCTTCTCCTTCGCGGCCGCGATCACCGTCACCAGGTGCGCCTCGTCCGGGATCGTCTCCGGCTGGGCCGGATCCCACTTGACCGAGATGACGCTCTCGGTCAGCCCGATCGTGCTCAGCTCCCCGAACATGGCTGCGCCGGCGTCCTGCTGAAACTTTGGGTGATCCTCGTTCACGCCGACGACCAGCGGCGCGCTCGGCGAGGCGAACGTGGCACCGAGCGTGAGTGCGAGCACGGCAGCGGCGGCAGACAGAATGAGTGCGAGTCGGGTCATCGGGCAGCGGCCCATCGTCGCAGACGTCTGTGACGATGCGGCTTCGGCGGTTTTACCTTCCTCTTACCGGGGCCTCTCTACGATTCGCGCGATGCGCCGTCTGCTCCTGCCTGTGCTGCTGCTCTCGCTCGTGTTCGCAGGCGAGGCAGGCGCGGCAGAAGTCGTCCTCCCGGACAACGAAGGCCGCTCGATCCGCTTCGACGTCCGCGTCGAGGGTGTCGACCCCGAGTGGTACGCGGCGCTCCTGCGCGCCGCGCCGCATCGCGACGAGATCACGACTGTGCGGGTGGACATCGTCTCCTGGGACGAGGTCCGTTCGACGTGCGGCCGCAACGCAGCCGGCTGCTACTCGCGCAACGTGATGGTCGTCCCGGCCGAGCAGAGCGACGACAACGCGCACACCGTCGTGCACGAGTACGGCCACCACCTCGACCGCTCGACGCCGGTGACCGGCGTACGCGAGCCGAACGGGACGTCGGTCTGGTGGCGTGCGCGTGGCATGGACCGGCTCGTGCGCGTGAACAGCGTCGCGACCAACTACGTCCTCGGCTGGGACCGCAGCATCGCCGAGATCTTCGCCGAGGACTACACACAGCTCGCTCTCGGCGACGGGAAGTACAACATCGGCTGGCTCACTGCGCCGAACGCGACCGTTCTCGCCGCGCTGAAGTTCGACCTCGGGCTCGGCCCAGAGCCCGAGATCGCGCCGCTACCGGCGCTCAAGCCGGTCTCGATCTCCCGGCACGGCACGCTCGTGCCGAAGCTCGGCGTCGGCATCCCGTTCAGCCTGCTCGGCCCGGGCCGGCGCGTGACGGCCAAGGCCATCTTCACCGGCTCGAAGGAGAAGAGGTCACGGGCGAGGCTGGAGATCCGCTGCGACGGCGACCGGGTGGCGCTCCGCACGATCGGGACGGGAACGACGACCGTCTCGATCGACCGGCTCAACCTCGGGCCTGCGGACTGCAGGGCCACGCTGATCAGCACGAGCACGTCCGAGCGGACCTACACGCTCGTCGTGCGGCTCTCGATTCCCGGCGCCTAGAGCCTTAGACGCGAGCGGCGGCCAGCACGTCGCGCGCCGCCTCGAGGTTCGCGCGCCCGGCGCCGTAGGTCTCGATCGCCGCGTCCGTCCCGCCGGGAATACCCGTCTCGATCACGACGGCATCCGGGCGGTGCGTGAGCAGCTCCCAGATGATCGCCTGCTGCCACTCGTGCCGGAGCGCATCGCGCGCGACGATCACGAGCGGCCGGTCGCCGGCGGAGCCGAGCACGGCACCGGGGTCGCGCGTGCTCCCGTCGAGCCGGATGCCGAGTGCACCCGGCCAGAGATCGGCGAGGCCGTGCACGAGCACGCCGGCCGCGATGTTCGCCTCGGGCACGAGCTCCACGACGAGCGGGTCGCGTTCGAGCGAAGGGGACCGGTGCACCCGCAGGGCACGGCGGGCAGCTTCCGCACCTGTCTCGCGGCCCGGTGCCGAGGCCGCATTGGCGGTCGAGGCCCAGCGCACCGTGGCCGCCACCCGTGCCGCTGCCTCCTCGAGCCGCCCGAGCGGCAGCCGGCCCGACTGTGCAGCGCCTGCAATCGCGCCGATGAGCGCGTCGACCGTCTCCTCGTGCAGGTCGTGGCCGATGCACAGCGCGTCGACGCCGGCGGCAAGGGCGAGAACGGCAGCCTCTTCGACGCCGACGCCGCCGCTGATGGCCCGCATCTCGAGCGCGTCGGTGACGACGAGCCCGGCGAAGCCCAGCTCCTCTCGCAGAAGCCCGGTCACGATCCGGCGGCTCAACGTCGCGGGCAGCTCGTCCAGCGCGGGCACGAGCAGGTGCGCGGTCATCACCGCCTGCACGCCCGTCTCCACCGCCGCGCGGAACGGCAGCAGCGCGGCGGGGACATCGCCACCGACGACCGGGAGGTCGACGTGCGAGTCGACCGCGGTGTCCCCGTGCCCGGGGAAGTGCTTCGCGCAGGCGGCGACACCCTGGCGCTGCGTTCCGCGCACGAAGGCGGCAACGTGGCGGGCTACGAGCTCCGGCTCGGCGCCGAAGCTGCGCACGCCGATCACCGGGTTGTCGGGATTCGTGTTCGTGTCCGCAACGGGCGCGAAGTTCAGGTTGATACCGGCGCGCGCGAGCTCCCCCGCGATCGCCGCTGCGACTTCCTCGGTCAGCTCGACGTCGTCGACGGCGCCCAGGGCCAGGTTCCCGGGGTACGAGCTACCGTGCTCCGCTTCGAGCCTGGTGACGTCGCCGCCCTCCTCGTCGATGGCGACGAGCACGTCGCCGGCATCCCGCAGCCGCGCCGTCAACGCCGCAAGCTGGGCGGGATCGCCGACGTTGTACGCGAAGAGCGTGATCCCGCCGAGCCCGCCCTCGAGCCGGTGCAGGACCCAGTCGGGGACCTCGTGGCCGGGGAAGCTCGGCAGCAGGCAGCCGGCGGCGAGCCGCTCGACGGTCATGACTTGACCGCGCCGGCGGTGAGGCCGAAGGCGATCCGGCGGTGTACGAGCACGAAGAAGACGACGACGGGCAACGCGGTCAACGTCGCGCCGGCCATCAACGAGCCCCAGTCCGTGCCTCGCAGCGTGGTGAAGTTGGCGAGCCAGATCGTCAGCGTCTGCTTCTCCTGGCTCTGGAGCAAGACGTAGGCGATGATGTACTCGTTCCAGGCCTGGATGAAAGCGAAGATCGACGTCGCGACGAGGCCGGGCGCGACGAGCGGAAGCATGATCCGCACGAACGCTCCGAAGCGGGTCGACCCGTCGACCATCGCCGCCTCCTCCAGCTCCTTCGGGACTCCGGCGACGAAGCCGCGCAGCGTCCAGACGCAGAAGGGCAGGACGAACGCGATGTAGGTGACGATCACGCCGGTGAGCGTGTCGACCTGGTGCACGCGGCTGAGCATGATGTAGAGCGGGATGATCAGCGCCGCGAGCGGCACCATCTGCACGGCGAAGATGATCACCACGAAGGCGCGGCGGCCGTAGAAGCGGAACTTGGCGAGCGCCAGGGCGGCGAGGAACGCCAGCACGACCGAGGCCAGCACGACGGCGCCGACGACGATCAGGCTGTTCTTCACGTTGTCCCAGAAGTTCGGGCGCCCGATCGCGTCGCGGAAGTTCACGAGCGTGAAGTCGGGAAGCCAGTGGGGCGTGTACGAGAGCACGTCGTTGCCGGGCTTGAACGCCGTCGAGACCATCCAGTAGACCGGGAAGACCATCACGAGGAAGACGAGCAGGCCCGTCACGTTGAGCGCGACGCGCCGGACGATCGCGCGGCGGCTTCGACGACGGCGCGGAGCGGGCGTGGAGGTGGCCACGGTGCTCAATCGATCTCCCCGATCCGCACCATCTGGCGGATGTAGACGAAGGTCACGGTCAGCATCACGAGCACGGTCACGACCGCGATCGCGGAGCCGAGCCCGTAGTTCGAGACGCTGAAGGAGGTCACGAAGGAGTAGACGCTCATCAGAAAGTACTCCGACTCGGGCCGCGCGTTCCGGATGATCCAGATCTGGCTGAACACCTGGAAGTTCCAGATCACCGAGAGGCTCGTGAGGATGATGAAGATCGGCTTCAGGATGGGCAGCGTGATGTCGCGGAAGATCCGGAAGGCGTTCGAGCCGTCGATCGACGCCGCCTCGACGAGCTCGCGCGGGACCTGCGTCAGCCCGGCGTAGACCGTGATCGCGACGAACGGGATCGCGCCCCAGACAACGATCGCAGCGATCACCGCGAAGCCCTCCCACGGGTTGACGAACCAGTCGTGGTGGTCGAAGTAGTCGAGCCCGAGGTTCGCCAGCACCCAGTTCGCGACGCCGAACTCGTAGTCGACCATCCAGGTCCAGATGTTGACGGAGACGACCGGCGGCATCGCCCAGACGAGGATCAGGCCGGTCGTGATCAGCAGGCGCATGAAGCTCCCGAGCTGCGCGAGCAGAAGCGCGATCAGCGTCCCGAGCACCATCGTCGCGCCGACCGTGAACGCGGTGAAGCCGGCCGTCCGCACCAGCACCGTCCAGAACTCCCGGTCGTGCAGGATCCGGGAGTAGTTCTCGAGGCCGATCCACTCTCCCTGCTTGTTGATCAGCTCGAAGAGGCCGTACTTCTGAAACGAGAGCGCCACGAGCTGGTAGAGCGGGTACCCGAGCACCGCGACGATCACGAGCATCGCCGGGGCGAGCAGGAGGTAGGGCGCGGTCGCCCGTCCCGGTCGGACCCTGGTCCGACGACGAGCCGGCCTTTCGGCCGGCTCGATCGTGGGGAGGGCAGACTCGGTGCTCACGTCCGGGGACGAGAGCTTATGAGGCGTTCAGGATCTGCGTGATGCGGGCGCTCGCCTGCTTCGCAAGCTCCTGAGTCTTGCCGGGGTTCCGGAGAATGCCGCTGAGCATGCTCTGGAGGACGTTCGCGCTCTCGACGTTCGCCCAGTTGGGCGTCGCCGGCACGAACCAACTCGCCTTCGCCGCCTCGGCGAACGGGGCGAGCGTCGGCTTGGAGGCGTTGATCCTGGCGAGCGTCGTCGTATTCGGGATCACACCGCCCTTGACGGCCATCGTCGTCATGTTGCTCGAGCTCGTGAAGGCGGCGATCCAATCGGCCGCGAGTGCCTTCTCCTTGCTCGTGACAGGAACGCCGAGGACCGAGCCGCCGAGGAAGGTCGGCATGAACTGCCCCTTCGTGTGGCTCGGCATCGGGTAGGCGCCGATCTTGCCGGTCAGCTTCGGGTTGCCGACCTTCGTGTCGAGCGCGTACGGCCACTCCCAGCCGTTGCCGACGAACGAGCCGACCTTGCCCTTGGCGAAGACGAGTGCCTGCTGCGGATGCGCCTCGTCACCGGTCTTGTTCGCCCGCGAGAGCTTGAGAGCCGTCGTCCGCCAGGCCGCGAGACCTGCGAGCGACTGCGGCGAGTCGAGCGTGCCGACCCACTTGCCGCCCTTCGTCTTGGCGATCTGACCGCCGAAGTCGTAGACGAAGGACATCGCGGCGTACCAGTAGCGGCCGGGGAAGTAGACCGCGGAGTACGTCGGATCCTTGGCGCCGCCGTACTTCGCCATCAGCTTCTGGCCTGCGGCCTGGAACTCGGCCAGCGACTTCGGGGTGCTCTTGATCCCCGCCGCCTTGTACTGGTCGGTCCGGTAGATGACGCCGCGAGCTCCGGCGTAGTAGGGGACGGCGAACGTCCTGCCGTTGTAGATCCCGGCCTTGGCGAGACCGGACAACCACGTTCCCGAGTTCGGGAAGTCGGCCTTGTCGAGCGGTGCGAGCGCGCCGGCAGCCGTGTACTTCGGCGTGTCGGTGTTGCCGAACTCGATCACGTCGGGCCCGTTGCCTGCGCCGAGCGTCGCTTCGAACTTCGTCTTGTAGTCGCCCCAGGTCTGGTACTGCACCTTGACGTCCACGCCGGGGTGCTTCTGCGCAAAGGACTGATTCGCCGCGGCAACCGCTTCGGGCCAGTTGCTCTGGGCGTCGCCCATCAGCCAGACGGTGATGTCGGTGGCCTGACGCGCCTGCGGCTCCGCGATCCTCGCGCCGGTCGCCGACGCCATGGCGAGCGAAAGCAGCACGACGAGCCCCGCCGCTGCTGTGAGTCGTACCTTCATTGCGACCCTCCTAGGAGTCGAACGCCGGATTGGTCTGTACCAATTCGTCACAGCAGGAGGCTCGCACACCGGACCGCCAAAGTCAAGATCCCGTTGCGGTGCCGTGAATCAGCCGAAATCTCCCACCATCCTGCTTCAAAGTGGTATTGACCGGTGCCCGCCCCGCAGGGCTACAGAGCGAGCGTGATCTTGCTCAGGCCACTCGGACTGTCGGGATCGAGGCCCCGGGCCTGAGCGAGCGCCCACGCGAGCAGCTGGCCCGGTGCGACCGAGAGCAGCGGCGTCAGGATCGGCAGAGGCGGTGCCGGCACCGGCAGGTAGTGCTCGGCAGCGGCGATCTCGTTCGCGCCGGTGCCGCTGGCGATCAGCATCGCGCCCGCTGCCCGCGCACGGGCGGCCGCGTCGCGCACGGCGGGCAGGGTCTCGTCGGCCGAGGCGATCGTCCAGACCGGGAACAAGCCGTCGATCGCGGCAACGGGCCCGTGCACCAGATCGGTCGCCGTCAGCGGCTCCGCCGCGACCCGGCAGGTCTCGAGCAGCTTCAGCGAGATCTCACGAGCCGTGGCGAACTCCGTGCCGCGGCCGATCACGAACATGCGGCCGACGAAGGCAAGCGAGACGGCGAGCTCGGAGACACGCCGCTCGAGCACGGGCAGGAGCTCCTCCAGGAGGTCAGCGGCGCGCCGGATGCCGTCCACCAGCTCGGGGCCTCGTCCCGCGGCGTAGCCCGCGAAGAGCGCGAGCGCCGCGATCTGGTTGGTGTAGGTCTTCGTCGCGGCGATCGCGTGCTCCGAGCCGGCGGCGAGCGGCAGGGAAGACGTCGGCCGCAGTCGCGAGCGACGACTCGGGCTCGTTCGTCATCCCGATCGTGAATGCGCCGCGCGCCCGCGCGCGCTCGACGTAATCGAGCACGTCCGGCGTCTGGCCGGACTGCGAGAGCCCGAGCACCAACGAGCCCTGAAGGTCGACCTGCGCTCCGTAGTAGACCGAGAGCGAGATCGAGTCGCGCATCGCCGTCCAGGCCGGCAGCAGGCCGAAGGCGTAGACGCCGTACGACGCCGCGTTGTCGGACGATCCGTGCCCGACCATGCGCACCAGGTCGAGGCCACGACGCGAGGCCTCGTGGGCCGCGGCGGCGTAGTCGTCGGCGTGCTCCAGCAACCGCCTGAGCGCGGCGGGCTGCTCGCGGATCTCCGCCAGCAGCTTCGCACCGGGCACCGCGGGCGCGTTCGATGCCGGCGCGGCACTCACGGCGAAGGCTTCCGAGGCATGAACACGGGCGCGGCGCTGGAGCGGTCGCGCCGGCTCAGCTCGGTCACGAGCCGGTAGCGGTCCCCGCGATAGATGGAGCGCACGAACTCGACGATAGTCCCCGACTCGGACCGCGTCGTCCGCTCGAACTGAAACGCGGGCGAGTGGAGCGGGACGCCGAGGATCTCGGACTCCTCCTCGTTCGTCACGGTGGGCTCGATCGTCTGGATGCCGCCGACGATCTCGATGCCGTAGCGGTTGGTGAGCAGGTCGTAGAACGACGTCTCGTCGAAGTCCTGCCGGGTCAGACCGGGGACGAGCGGCTCGGGGACGTGCAGCGTCTCGATCGCCATCGTCTCGTCGTCCGCGAGCCGCAGGCGCGTGGCGACCACGATCCGCTCGGACGGCGAGACGTGCAGGCAGCGCCCGAGATACGCGCCTGCGTGCTTGACCTCGAGCGAGAGCGTCTGACTCGCCGGCCGCATCCCCCGCTTCCGCATCTCCTCGCTGAAGGAGGACATGGTCAGCTCCTGCGCGATCTTCGGCTCGCTGACGAACGTGCCGCTGCCGCGCCGGCGCACGAGATAGCCCTCGCGCGCGAGCTCGTCGATCGCGGCGCGAACCGTCAGCCGTGAAACGCCGAAGTCCTGGCTCAGCTGCCGTTCCGAGGGGATTGCGTGCCCGACACCGACGTTCTCGATCAGGTCGAACACCTGGTCGCGCGTCTGGCTCTGCTTCGTGATCCGCTGCGAGGTGATCGACACGGTGGAGCGCATCGTAACCGCTCGGCGCGCAAGTGGTCAATACCAATCCATTGTGCTGGCGGCCCACCGGTATTACACTCCGCGGGCATGAGAGGCCCCGAGCCCGTCACCGAGCACCGAGAAGCACTGCACGCCGACATCGACCTGCTGTCGACGATCGAGCTCGTCGAGCTCGTCAACGACGAGGACGCCCGGGTGGCGCCCGCCGTGCGCGAAGCCGCTCCCGCGCTCGCCGCAGCGATCGAGGCAATCGTCGAGCGGGTGGTCGGCGGCGGACGGCTGGTGTACGTCGGCGCCGGCACGTCCGGCCGGCTCGCGCTCGTGGACGCGGCCGAGTGCGGCCCCACCTTCGGCCTCCCCGACGGCCGCATCCTGGCGATCGTCGCCGGCGGCGCGAACGCCCACGCCGTCGCGCAGGAGGCCGCGGAGGACGACGGCCTCGAGGGCGCCGGCGACATCGCCGCCGCTCAGGTCGGCCCGTCGGACGCGGTCGTTGCGCTCTCCGCGAGCGGCAGCACGCCCTATGCGCTCGGCGCCGCACGCGCGGCGTCCGAAGCCGGCGCGTTGACCGTCGCCGTCGTGTGCTCCCGCGATTCCCAGCTCGGCCGGCTCGTCGATCACGAGGTCGTGGCGGTGACCGGACCAGAGGTGATCGCGGGTTCCACCCGGATGAAGGCCGGGACGGCGCAGAAGCTGATCCTGAACACGATCTCGACCGTGACGATGGTCCGGCTCGGCAGGACGTTCGGGAACCTGATGGTCGACGTCGTCGCCAGCAACGCGAAGCTGCGGGCACGCGCGCGTCGCATCGTCGAGCTCGCCACCGACGTCTCCGATGCCGAAGCCGACGCCGCGCTGGTGGCAGCCGGCGGTGACGCGAAGGTTGCAATCCTCGCCCTGCTGACGGGGTCCCCGATCGATGCGGCGCGCCTCCAGCTGGCCGAAGCCGACGGCTCGATCCGCCGCGCACTCGGAGCGGACGCATGAGGTTGGGCGTCGAGGCAGCGGTCGTGGACGGTGTGCTGCTGCGCGGGGACGTCGAGGTCGTGGATGGACGGATCACGGCAGTCGGCGTGAACGGCGGCGGTGGCAGCGGGATCGCGATCCCCGGCCTCGTCGACCTGCAGGTGAACGGCTTCGGCGGCGTGGACTTCGCCGGCGCCGACGCCGCCGGCTACCGCCGCGCGGGCGAAGCTCTCCTCGAGCACGGGGTCACCTCCTTCCAGCCGACGATGATCACGGCTCCCGAGGAGCATCTCGTCGCCGCGCTCGCCGAGGTCCCGCGCGAGCCGATCGGGCCGCGCGTGATCGGCGCGCACCTCGAAGGGCCGTTCCTCTCCCCCCTCCGCCTCGGCGCGCATCCGGTGACTGCCCGCCGCGACCCGGATGCCGCCCTGCTCGAGCGCCTGCTCGCTGCAGGTCCGGTCTCGGAGATGACGCTCGCGCCCGAGCTCGACGGCGCGCTCGAGCTGATCGACCTCCTGCACGCCCGCGGAGTCGTCGCGTCGTGCGGCCACTCGGACGCGACCGCGGAGCAGGCCGCCCGCGCCTTCGACCGCGGCGCCGCGACCGTCACGCACCTCTTCAATGCGATGCGGCCGCTCGGGCACCGCGACCCGGGCATCGCCGGCGCTGCGCTGGCGCGCGACGACGTGATCGTGCAGGTGATCCTCGACGGCCACCATCTCGCAGACGAGACGGCCCGCGTCGTCTGGCGCGCGGCCGGGGGCAGAGTCGCCCTCGTCTCGGACGCCATCGCGGCGGCCGGGGTCGGCGACGGCAGCTACCGGCTCGGCGACGTCGACGTCGAAGTGCGCGACGGCGTCGCACGGCGCGACGACGGCGTGCTGGCCGGGAGCGCCCTGGCGCTGCTCGAGGCCGTTCGCAGGCTGCATGCGCTCGACGTCCCCCTCGCGGACGCCGTCGGCGCAGCGACGGCGGTTCCGGCGCGGATCGCCCGCCGGCCCGATCTCGGCGCACTCCGTCCGGGCGCCGACGCCGACATCGTCGTGCTCGACGACGCGCTGGAGATCCGCACAGTCATCGTCGGCGGGGAAGCTCTGGTGGCCGCCTGATGGCCGAGATCCTCGTCGAGCGGCTGACGAAGGAGTTCTCGGGCCGCGTGCTTGCAGTCGACGACGTCACGCTCCAGATCGAGGACGGCGAGTTCATGGTGCTCGTCGGTCCCTCCGGCTGCGGCAAGTCCACGCTCCTGCGCACGATCGCCGGCCTCGAGGAGGCGACCGCCGGGACGATCTGGATCGGTGGGCGGGACGTCACCGACCTGCCGCCGCGCGAGCACGACGTGGCGATGGTCTTCCAGAGCTATGCGCTCTACCCGCACATGACCGTGCGCCAGAACCTCGGCTACGGGCTCAAGGTGCGCAAGACGTCGAAGGGCGAGATCTCGAAGCGGGTCGAGCGGGTGGCGCGTCTGCTGCGGCTCGAGGAGCTGCTCGACCGGCGACCCGCCGCGCTCTCCGGCGGGCAGCGCCAGCGCGTTGCGATGGGTCGCGCGATCGTGCGCGAGCCACTCGCGTTCCTGATGGACGAGCCGCTCTCGAACCTGGACGCGAAGCTTCGTGTCAGCATGCGCGCGGAGCTCGCGAGCCTGCACGCGCGGCTCGGCGCGACCACCGTGTACGTCACGCACGACCAGGTCGAGGCGATGACGCTCGGGCAGCGGGTGGCGGTGATGCGCGACGGCAAGATCCAGCAGGTCGACACGCCGCAGGCGCTCTACCGCGATCCGGTGAACCTCTTCGTCGCCGCGTTCATCGGCTCGCCGGCGATGAATCTCGTCGAGGCGAAGCTCGACGGCGACGCGGTGGAGTTCGGCGGCCACCGAATTCCACTCCAGCCGGGGCAGCGCCCGGAGGCGCGGGGAACGGTCGTGCTCGGGATCCGACCCGAGAGCTTCGAGGACGCCGCCTTCGCCGACGGCACGCTCCCGCAGCTCGACGCGGTGATCGCCGTGGTCGAGGACCTCGGTTCCGACGCCCACGTGATCTTCCCGGTCGACGCGCCCCGGATCGAGGCCGAGGAGCTGCGCCCCGCGCAGGACGATGAGGCGCTGATCGCCGGCGACGGATCGGTCTTCACCGCCCGCGTCGATGCTCGAACCTCTGCTCGGGCCGGCGAGCCGCTCCGCATCTCGGTTGATCCGGCCGGCTTCTTCTGGTTCGACCCGGAAACGGGCGCGAGCCTCCGCCGCCGCGCAGCCTCGGCTGCCGACGAGCTCGTCCTCCGCTAGACCAGGCGTTTCTCCAGATACGCGGCGAGCCGCGTCAACGGGAACGAGATCAGGAAGAAGAGCACCATCACGCCGCCGAAGATCTCGAACGCGTGGATCTCGCCGATCCCGATCGGCTCCGGAAACGACAGACGCTCGTTCTGCGACTTGGACGCCTGCAGGATCTCGATGCCGCCGATCACCTGCGCGAGCGTCGAGTTCTGGATGATGTTGACCAGCAGGCTGACGAAGGGCGGCAGCAGCCGCCGCAGCGCCTGCGGCAGGATGACCGCGAAGTGACGGCCGGTCCAGCCGAAGCCGAGGGCGGCCGCCGCTTCGTGCTGCTCGCGCGGAATCGACTGGACCGCGCCGCGCGTGGCCTCGGCGACCTGGGCGCTGCCCCAGAGGACCAGTGCAATCGCAGCGCTCGTCAGGGGATTTTCGAACTTGAGCGCTCCGGAGATCTCGGGCAGCCCGAAATGGACCATGAAGACGGTGACGAGGATCGGCAGGCCGCGAAAGACCTCGATGTAGAGACGGATCAGCGCCCTGGTCGGCGCGAAGTTGATCGTGATCAGCGTTCCGAGGAGGACGCCGATCACCGCGCTGCCGACGACGGCGATCGCCGACACGCGCAGGGTCGCGGGCAGCCCCACCTCCAGGACGTACCTCGCGACGGGCTCGACCCAGTCGGGCACTCGCTACCTCCCCTCCGGGAGCGCGAGCCGTGACTCGAGCATGCGAATCGCGGCCGAGAGCGTCCACACGAGCGTCAGATAGACGACGCCCAGAACTGTGAGCGCCTCGAGTGTCTCCAGCGACTGCGCGCTGATGTTGAGCGCCGTCGTCGTCAGCTCGTTGTAGCTGATCACGTACATCAGCGACGTGTTCTTGACGACAGAGATGTAGGTGTTGATCGACGACGGCAGCGCGATTCGCCCGCCGATCGGCAGCGTCACGTTCAGGAAGGTCTCACGAGGGCTGAAGCCGAGCGCGTAGCCGGCCTCGCGGTAGCGGGACGGGACCGCCTCGAAGCCGGCGCGGAAGTTCTCGCTGTTGAACGCTCCGCCCCAGATCATCACCGAGAGCCAGGCCACGGTGAACGCGTTCAGGGTGACTCCGAACTGCGGCAGCGCGAAGAAGATCAGGTAGATCTGGACGAGAATCGGCGTGTTCCGGACGATCTCGACGTAAACCGCCGTCAGCTGGCTGACGACCGGGATGCGGTGTGCGCGGGCGGCGCCGAGAACCGCGCCGATGACGAGCGCGCCGGCGACGGCAATCGCCGACACCTTCAGCGTGTTGAGCAGGCCGTCGAGGAGCTCCTCCCAGTTCTCGGAGACGAACGCCCAGAGGTCGTAGGTGATCGCAAGCGGCGGCACGGCCGGCTAGGGAAGTGGCCGCTCGCGGCGGCCACTTCCCCTCGAGAGCGAACCGGCGAGCTCTACGGACAAACGGTGTCGACGCTGGGCAGGGTCGCTGCCCGATACGCGAACGTGTTGTTCGGCCGCAGGATGTTCCGCGAGAACGCGTTGACGAACCGCGGTGCCACGTTGTTCCTGATGATCTGCTGGAAGTGGTCCTTCTGCTTCATCAGGTTGAGCCGCGCGTCGACCCAGCGCTTCAGGGCGACATTGCCTTGCCTGATCCCGATCCCGTACGGCGCCTCCAGGAAGAGATCGTCCGTCAGCTTCGCGTTCGGGTCGGTCGCCGCCTGGAGGGCCAGCGACGTGTCGTCGAACATGACCGCGTCGGCCCGGCCCTGGTTGAACGCAATCACAGCGGCGGTGACGCTCTCGACGGCGAGCACCTCGGCGGTCGGGAAACAACGCCTCATCCAGCGGTCGTAGATCGAGCCCGGGGTCGTCGCCACCTTGCGGCCCCGGATGTCGTTCAGCGACTGGATCGGTGAGCCGTTCTTCACGAGCAACCGCCCGGTCGCCTTGTAGTACGCCCGGGAGAAGTCGATCCGCGTGTCCCGGTCAGCCGTGTACGTGAACGTCGAGATGACGAGATCGACCCGGCCGCCCGTCAGGAGCGGCTCCCGCACGGCAGTCGGTGCGCAGACGAACGAGAGGCGCTGCTCACGGCCGAATGCGTAGCGGGCGAACCACTTGGCGATCTCCACGTCGACGCCGGCGTTCTTGCCGCGAACGTCCAGATAGCCGAACGGCGGCGTGTCGCACTTGACGCCGATGATGAACCGCTTCCGGGACGCGATGTCCGCCGGCAGCTTCGGCAGAGCCGGTGTCGCCTCCGCACGAGCGGGCCCCGTCGTAGCGGTGGGCTGAGCCGAGCCGAGCGTCGCGGCGAACACCGCGAACACGGCGACCCCCGCCGTAGCCAGGATGATCCTCTTCATTCAACTGCTCCTTCCTCGTCGGTGATTGAAAGCTCTTCCAGAGAACCTGCAAGCTGAAGTGAGCGGCGCAGGAAACGGCGCGTTCGCTCCTCACGCGGCTGGTCGAGGACCGTCGCGGGAACGCCCTCCTCGACGATCCGTCCCTCGTCCATGAAGACGACGCGGTCGCCGACCTCGCGCGCGAACTGCATCTCGTGCGTGACGACGAGCATCGTCATCCCCTCACGGGCGAGGTCGCGCATCACGATCAGCACCTCGCCGACGAGCTCCGGATCGAGCGCGGAGGTGACCTCGTCGAAGAGCATCACGTGCGGCTCCATCATCAGCGCGCGGGCGATCGCAACCCGCTGCTGCTGGCCGCCGGAGAGCTGATGCGGATGCTGCCCGGCTTTCTCGGAGAGCCCGACGCGGGCCAGCAGCTCCTGCGCGCGCCCCTCGGCTTCAGAGCGGGGGCGGCGACGGATCCGGCGCGTCGCGAGCGTCAGATTGTCCATCACGGTCAGGTGCGGGAAGAGGTTGAACTGCTGGAACACCATCCCGATCCGCTGGCGGACCGCAGAGACGTCCGTCCCCTTCTTCGTGATCTCCTCACCCTCGAAGAAGATCCGCCCTTCTCTCAGGGGCTCGAGCAGGTTGACGCAGCGAAGAAGCGTGCTCTTGCCGCTCCCGCTCGGGCCGATGATCGTCAGCACCTCGCCGCTCGCGACCTCGAGGTCGATCCCGCGCAGGACGTGGTTGTCGCCGAAGCTCTTGTGGACGCCCTCGAGCCTGACGACGGGACCCGTCGTCGCGGCAGTGCCCAGCTGCTCGGCGAGGATCCCCGATACCACTTGTGCACAAGCCTATAGAGGCTTCGAACCGAGGTCGAGAGCAATTCTCGAGTCCCCCGTCCGAGGGACGGCCGCGAGCCGGGAACCCGCGATGATCGTAGAGGAGCCCGCGGCGAGAGCCGTGGCCCTGCGAACGCTCATTCATGGACGATCCTGCACGCCTTTCCCCCAGCAACGGCGAGCCGCGCATTCGGCTCGTCTCGGGCACCCCGCCTGTAACTCCGTCCATCGACTCCTACCGCCGCCTCGCGGACGTCTTCCACGATCTCCTCTCGGAGCAGAGCCTCGATTCGCTGCTCGTCCGGATTGCGGACACGCTCGACGAGATCGTTCCGTACGAGGCGCTGCACATCTACGAGGCCGACGAGCCGAACCGAGAGCTCGTGCCGGCGCTCGTCCGGAGTGAGTGGTCGCAGGAGATCTACGACGATGTGTTCCCCTTCGGCGTCGGGATCACCGGCTGGGCGGTCGAGCACCGCGAGTCGGTGCTCTCGAACCAGGCGCACCTCGATCCGCGCGTCGAGTTCGTCCCCGGGACTCCGCTCGAGCCGGAAGCCCTGATCGTCGTGCCGCTGATCGCGCGCGGCGCCCTGAAGGGCACGCTCAACGTCTACCGGATCGGCGAGGACGCTTTCTTCACCGAGGAGGAGTTCGAGCTGGCGAAGCGCCTCGGCGACGCGGCGGCGCTCGCCCTCGACAACGCGCACATCCGCGCGCGGCTCGAGCGCGAGGCCCAGACCGACTCCCTCACCGGCCTCTACAACCATCGCTACTTCCACGAGCGCCTCCGCCGCGAGCTGACGCGGGCCGCGAGCGAGCACGAGAACGTCGCGCTCGTGATGCTCGACATCGACGACTTCAAGAAGGTGAACGACGTCTTCGGCCACGCGGTCGGCGACGAGGTGCTGGCCGAGCTGGCAGATCACCTCCGAGCAACCGTCAGGACGAACGACGTCGTCTGCCGGATCGGCGGCGAGGAGTTCGCCGTGATCCTCCCCCGGAGCCACGAGGAGCCGGCGGTCGCCCTCGCGACCCGTCTCGTGACGCGGCTGGATGCCGTCGCGCGGGACCTCGCCGGCAAGATCTCCGTCTCGATCGGCATCGCCCAGGGCCCGCAGCACGCAGCGAACCCGCGCGAGCTCGTCGCCTGCGCCGAGGCCGCGATGATGACGGCGAAGGCGCGCGGCAAGAGCCAGGTCGTCTTCTTCGACGACTCGTCGACCGAGCGGCCCCAGACGGACGAGAGCCGCGAGGACGTTCGCTCGATCGCACACCTGAAGATGCTGCAGACGCTCGCGGGCAAGCTCAATCGCTCGACGGACGTCCGGGAGATCGGCATGGCGATCGCCAACGAGCTCCGCCAGCTGATCGATTACCACAACTGCCGGATCTTCGTCCGCGACGGCGAGGAGCTGCAGCCGATCGCCTTCCAGGGCGAGCTGACCGCTTCGGACCGCCCGTCGGCCGACGTCTTCAGGACCCGAGTCGGCGAGGGCTTCACCGGGCGGGTGGTCGAGACCGGCGAGTCGCTGCTCCTCGACGACGCCTCGACGTGCGAGTTCGCGATCAAGATCGAGGGCACCGCCCAGATCGAGGAGTCGATCATCGCCGTGCCGATGCACTACGGCGCCCGCGTGATCGG
Source organism: uncultured Gaiellaceae bacterium (assembly GCA_963749515.1). GTDB lineage: Bacteria > Actinomycetota > Thermoleophilia > Gaiellales > Gaiellaceae > Gaiellasilicea. The sequence goes on along the minus strand of CAVVMR010000006.1, from coordinate 263,120 downwards.
CGTGATCGTCGTCTCGAAGCTCGGCCTGAATCAGTTCGACACGGACGACCTGAGACTGCTCGAGGTGCTCGCGGGCCACACGGCGGCTGCCGTCGAGAACGCGAGGCTCTACGAGGTTCAGCGACGCGAGGCCGAGAGCGCCAAGGCCCTGCTGGAGTTCGGCCGCGACCTCGCGGCTGCCGAAGGGCTCGAGCAGGTGCTCGAGCGGATCGTCGAGGGCGCCCAGCAGCTGATGGGTGCGCCCCATGCCTCGCTCTGGCTGCAGGAGACGGCCGGCGGTGACGTCGTCGGCCAGGCGGCGCACGGCTACGAGCTCGGCGCGCCGGTCGCCGGCCGCCGCTTCGCAGCCGAGGCGATGAAGCCGTTCGTCGCCCGGACCGGGCCGTACGTGATCTCCCCGGAGGAGTACGCCACTCTGAGCGACCCTCCGGCCGAAGGCTCGGGCTCGTACGTCGTCGCGCCCTTCACCCTCGAAGGACGCTGGGGCGCGATCGCAGTCGCCTTCGCGCCCGAGGCCGAGTACGGCGACCGCGAGCTGGAGCTGCTCGGCGGGCTCGCCCACCAGGCGAAGCTCGCGATCGCGAATGCGTCCAGCTTCGCCGGCCTCGAGCGCACGTTCCTCTCGACGGTCGAAGCGCTCGCGAACGCGCTCGAGGCGCGCGACGAGTACACCTCGTCGCACGCCCGCTGGATCACCGACATGGCAATTCGCGTCGGCAGCGAGCTGGGTCTCGACGGCGACACGCTGAAGCGGCTGGAGCTCGGCGCGCTCTTCCACGACATCGGCAAGATCGGCATCCCGAACTCGGTGCTGCTGAAGCCCGGGCCGCTGACCGAGGAGGAGCGTCTCCTGATCGAGACGCACCCCGAGCTCGGCGAGAGGATCATCGCTCCGATCGACCAGCTCCAGGATGTGTGCGGCATCGTCCGCGCGTGCCACGAGCGCTGGGACGGCCAGGGCTATCCGGACCGCAAGGCCGGCGAGGAGATCCCGCTCGAGGCGCGGATCATCTTCGCCTGCGACGCCTTCCACGCGATGACGACCGACCGGCCGTACCGCCGCGCGCTCCCGTCGGACGAGGCCCTGCGCCGGCTGGAGCAGAACGCCGGCTCGCAGTTCGACCCGCAGGTCGTCGACGTCTGTCTGCGCGTCCTCGACGCGCCCCCGAACTAGATCCGCTCGGCCAGCAGCAGATGCGGCGTCCGGTAGACGTCGTCCCACGTTCCGCCGCGGCCGGAACGCCGAGAGGTCGCCCCGCACCGCGACCGCGACGAGCACCTCGCCGCCGCGAACGAACGCGCAGACGTCCGGCCCTGCCTCGACCGGGTCGTACGCCGAGCCGAAGGCCGCGGGACGCTGCGCGCGCAACGCCAGGGCGCGTTGGATCAGGTCGAGCTTTGCAGGCGGCTCGCCGGAGGCCAGAAACCGGCGTCGCAGCTCCCAGTCGACTGGCCGGCGGTTGTCGGGATCGACGAGAGCGAGGAAGGGCAGCTCATCGCCCTGGTAGATGTCCGGCACGCCCGGCGAGGTGAGCTTTAAAAGCGTCATCCCGAGTGAGGCCCGGTCGCCCTGCTTCGCGAGCCGCTGCGCGTACTCGCCGAGCGCCACGTCCTCGAGCAGCCCCGCTGCGAAGCGCTTCGCTCCCGCCTCCCACTCGTGCTGCTGGTCGATCCAGTTCGTGTTCACCTTCGCCTCGCGCAACGCCTTCTCCAGGTAGGGCCCCAGCCGGTCCGAGTCCAGAGGCCAGGCGCCGACGACGGTCTGCAGGATCAGATACGCCTCGTTCGGATCGCGCCACCCGTCGATTCGCTCCCGCACGATCTGCTCCCAGGCGGCGGGCTCGGCGGCGATGCAGGCGAGGCGGGCACGAACGTCTCCGCTTCGCTTCGTGTCGTGGGTCGTCGTCGCGAGCAGGCCGCCCGGCGGGCGCGCCAGGTTCGCCTCGTGGAAATCCTCGACGGAAAGCGAGAACCGGCCGGGATCGCCACCCACCTCGTTCAGCGCGACGAAGCGGTTCCAGCGGTAGAACGCCGTGTCCTCCACGCCCTTGGCGTGCACGGGCGGCGTCGTCTGCTGGAACCGGACGACGAAAGCGTCGTGCCCGCGCTCCTCGAGCAGGAGGATCCGTGCGAGCTCCTCGGGCAGACGCGCGTGCTCGATCGCGGCGCGGTCGTCCCCGGTCACGAGCGCCGCATCGGGCTCGACATACGTGCGGTAGACGTGGAACGCGGCGAGCGCCGCGGCGACGTCGGCGTCGAACGGGAGCTTGGCGGCCAGCTGCGCCGCCTCTTCCTCGAAGGTCGTCGTCGCCTGCTCGAGCTTCGCCTCTCCCGCCACGGCGGCGAACGCCCGCCGCTCGCCGGTCAGCTCCTGGTACAGCTGCGTGAGAGGCGTCTCACCGGCAGGGTCGACGAAGAGCGCAGTGACGTCGTTCAGGAACTCGTACCCGGTCGTCCCTTCGACCGGCCACTCCGGTCGCAGCCTCTCGCCCGGCTCCAGGATCTTCTCGACCCAGGCTCTTTCGATCCCGGCCTCACGCAACCGCTCGAGGTACCGGCGCGGGTTCGAGAGGCCGTCCGGATGATCCACGCGCACGCCGTCGATCAGCCCCGCCTGCGCGAGCTCGACGATCTTCGCGTGCGTCACCTCCCAGACCTCGGGATCCTCCATCCGCACGCCTGCGAGCCCACCGACGTCGAAGAAGCGCCGGTGCAGGCCGGTGCGCCAGTCGAGGTCGAAGAACTTCGCACGCCAGAGCGGGTCGCGCCAGAAGGGATTCTCGTCACCCGTCGCCATGTGGTTCGGGACGATGTCCAGCACGACGCCGAGACCGGCCGAGCAGAGCTCGCGGAAGTCGTCCTCGCCGCCCAGATCCTCGGAGATGCGCGTCGGATCGACGACGTCGTAGCCGTGCGTCGAGCCGGTGTGGGCCTGGAGCGACGGCGAGAGGTAGAGGTGGGAGACGCCGAGGTCGCGCAAGTACGGGACGAGCTTCTTCGCCTCGCGAAAGCCCAGCCCCGGTCCCAGCTGGAGCCGGTAGGTCGCGCGCGGCGCCGTCATCTCAACCGACGCGGCGAAGGACGACGAGCGAGCGCCCCTCGACCGGCACGACGCCGCGCGCCGGGTGCACGTCGGAGCCCGCCTCGCGCTCGGGCTCGGCCGTCGAGAGCTCGTGCGTCCAGCGGCGGCCGAAGGAGACGGCCGGCAGCGTGAACACGATCGGCCCCTCCCAGGCGTTGAAGAGGATCAGGAACGTGTCGTCGATCACCGGCGCTCCCTGCGCGCTGTGCGTCGGGATCTCGGAGCCGTTGAGGAAGACGCCGAGCGTGAGCGCGTTGCCGTCGCGCCAGTTGCGCTGCGTCATCTTCCGGCCGTCGGCCCGGAACCACCACACGTCGGGGGAGCCGGAGCCCATCCGCTCCTCGCCGGTGAGGAAGTCGGCGCGGTGAAACACGGGATGCTTCGAGCGGAGCTCGATCAGCCGCCTCGTGAAGGCCAGCATCCGCTCGGCCCGGCCGTCGAGATGCCAGTTGATCCACGAGATCTCGTTGTCCTGGCAGTACGCGTTGTTGTTGCCCTGTTGCGTCCGCGCGATCTCGTCGCCACCGAGCAGCATCGGCACTCCCTGCGAGAGGAAGAGCGTCGCCAGGAAGTTGCGCATCTGCCGCTCGCGCAGGGCGTTGATCTCGGGGTCGTCGGTCTCCCCCTCGACGCCGTGGTTCCAGCTCCGGTTGTGATTGTCGCCGTCCTTGTTGTCCTCGAGGTTCGCCTCGTTGTGCTTGTCGTTGTAGGAGACGAGATCGCGCAAGGTGAAGCCGTCGTGGGCGGTGATGAAGTTGATCGACGCGAACGGCTTGCGGCCGTCCGTCTCGTACAGGTCGCTCGAGCCGGTGAAGCGCGAGGCGAACTCGCCGACGTTGCTCTGGCCGCGCCAGAAGTCACGCATCGTGTCCCGGTACATCCCGTTCCACTCGGTCCAGAGCACCGGGAAGTTGCCGACCTGGTAGCCGCCCTCGCCGACGTCCCACGGCTCGGCGATCAGCTTCACCTGGGACAGGATCGGATCCTGGTGGATGATGTCGAAGAAGGCCGAGAGCCGGTCGACCTCGTGGAACTCGCGCGCCAGCGCCGAGGCGAGGTCGAAGCGGAAGCCGTCGACGTGGCACTCGATCACGAAGTAGCGGAGCGAGTCCATGATCAGCCGCAGCACCGACGGGTGCACCGGGTTGAGCGAGTTGCCGGTGCCCGTGTAGTCCATGTAGAAGCGCGGGTCGCCCGGGAGGGTGCGATAGTAGGAGAGGTTGTCGATCCCCTTGAAGGCGAGCATCGGCCCGAGGTGGTTGCCCTCCGCGGTGTGGTTGTAGACGACGTCGAGGATCACCTCGATTCCCGCCGAGTGCAGGGCTTTCACCATCCCCTTGAACTCCTTCACCTGCTCGCCGCGCCGGCCGGTGGCGGCGTAGAGCGCATGCGGCGCGAGGTAGCCGATCGAGCTGTAGCCCCAGTAGTTCGTGAGGCCCCGGGCGGCAAGATGCTGCTCGTCGGCGATGTGGTGGATCGGCAGCAGCTCGACGGCGGTGACGCCGAGCGATGCGAGGTACTCGAGCGCCGGCACCGATGCGAGGCCGGCGTACGTGCCGCGCAGCTCCTCGCGCACGCCCTCCATCAGCTTCGTGAACCCCTTGGTGTGCACCTCGTAGATCACGGTCTCGTGCCAGGGCCGCTGCGGGGGCCGGTCGTCCTGCCAGTCGAACGACTCGTCGATGACAACCGACTTCGGAATCGCCGCCGCGTCGTCTTCCTCGTCGCGCTCGACGTCGGCGTCCTCACCGCCCGGCTTGTACGGGAGCGTGTTGCCGCGATCCCAGAGGACGGGCCCTTCGATCGACTTCGCGTACGGATCGATCAGGAGCTTGTCCGGGTTGAAGCGGTGGCCCTGCTCCGGCGCCCAGGGTCCGTAGACACGGAATCCGTAGCGCTGGCCCGGGGAGACCCCTGGGAGGTAGCCGTGCCAGTTGAAGGCGGTGCGCTCGGTCAGCTCGTGGCGCGTCTCCCGGTCGTCGTCGTCGAAGAGGCAGAGCTCGACTCTCTCGGCGTGCTCGGAGAAGAGCGAGAAGTTGGTTCCGTCACCGTCCCACAGCGGTCCCAGCGGAAAGGGGTGCCCCGGCCAGAGCCTCACGCGTCGAGCTCCACGGTCTCGTTCGCGAAGTCCGCGCGCAGCGTCGCGCGGCCGCGGCGGAGCTCGAGCGTTCGCGCCGCCTCGTCGACCGCGATCTCCAGCTCGCGCGGGAGCTCCGGCCGCAGCCGGAGCAGGCGCACGTAGAGCTCCTCGGGCTCGGCGGGCGTCAGCCTCGACCGCTCGAACGTCGCCGGATCCTGCGGGTCCGGGACCTCCTCGGAGAAGCCGGCGAAGTGGGCGAACTCGCGGCGCCGGCCCTCCCGCGTCGCGTCGGCGATGAACGGGTCGATGTGGTCGGTGAAGTACTGGAAGGGCGCCGTCTCGCCGTACTCCTCGCCCTGGAAGAGGAGCGGGGTGAAGAGACCGAAGAGCACGACAGCCGCGGCCACGCGCCGCTTGGCAGGTGGAAGCCTGTCGCCGACCGCGCGGTTTCCGACCTGGTCGTGATTCTGGGCGCAGGCCACGATCCTCGATCCCTCCGGCCTGGCCAGCTCGGCCGCGATGCGGGAGATCGAGCCGTCGAAATCCGCGTAGTACCCGTCCCGCTCGCCGGTCAGCGCGACGTGCAGGGCGTGGTGGAGGCTGTCCAGCCACATCGCGTCGTGCTCCCACTCGCGGAGTGGCTGGAAGTTCGGCGGTCCCATCTCGCTGATCACGAGCGCTCCCGGATGTGCGGCATGGACGCGGTCGGCGAGCTCCACGAGCACGTGGCGGTCGGAGTCGTCCTGGACGGCGTGGACCGCATCGAGCCGGAGGCCGTCGATCCCGTAGTCGCGAACCCAGAGCTCGGCGTTCTGAATCGCCCACTCGCGCACTCCGAGCTTCGAGTAGTCGAGCGCCTCGCCCCACGGCGTCTCGCCGAAGCGCTCGGTGAAGTACCTCCCGAACGCGCGCAATGCCTCGTTGCCAGGGCCGAGGTGGTTGTAGACGACGTCGAGGATCACCCCGAGGCCCTCACGGTGCGCGGCGTCCACGAGCCGCGCCAGGCCCTCCGGGCCGCCGTACGCCGGGTGCGGTGCGAAGGGATAGAGCCCGTCGTACCCCCAGCCGCGATTGCCGGGGAAGGTCGCCACCGGCATCAGCTCGATCGCCGTGACGCCGAGCCGGCGCAGCCCGGCCAGGCGCGGGATCACGCCGTCGAACGTTCCCTCCCGCGAGAAGGTGCCGACGTGAAGCTCGTAGAGGACCAGCTCCTCGAGGGCGAGCGCAGGCCCGGGTGCAATGTCGAAAGCACTCGTGTCCAGGATGCGGGAAGGCCCGCGAACGCCCTCCGGCTGCCAGCGCGAGCACGGGTCGGGCCAGACGCCGGCCCCAGCGAGGACGAAGCGATAGTCGTCCCCGGGCGAGGCGGGCACCTGGCCTTCCCAGACGCCGTCCGCCGCCTCGGTCAGCGGGTGATCGCCGTCCGCGAGTCGCACGGCCACGGCCCGCGCTTCCGGAGCCCAGGTGCGCAGCTCGACGGTCCCGGGCTCGACCGGAACGGCGCCGAACGGTGACTTCGTGGCGAGAGACACGGCCCGACGGTATCCGACCTAGCCGGCCGCCTCCGCCGAGCGCAGGCCGCGCAACGCCCAGAGCGAGAAGCCCAGGATCAACCCGACAGCGAGCCCGAACGCCAGCACGACGTGGATCTCGTCGGCGGCGAGCATGCTCCGCTCGGCCTCGAGGACATAGGTGATCGGATTCAGCTTCGCGCTCACCTCGATCCAGCCCTCGAGCAGGTCGAGCGGCACGTAGACAGGGGCGAAGAAGAGCAGGATGAAGACCGGCATCTGCATCAGCGGCCCGGCCTGGATCGACCGGAAGCGCATCGCGATGCCTGAGGCCCAGAGCAGCCCGGCGACGTTGACCAGGAGCGCGAGCGTGTACATCCCGACGACGTCGAGCGGCCCGCCGAAGAGGTTCATCCCGGAGAGGAGCGCGACCACGGTGAGGACGGCTGCGGTGACCACCCAGCGCCCGAGCGCCGCGAGGGCGTAGCCGAGCACGATCCCCGTCCTGTTCGGCGCCGCGAGCAGCAGCCGCCGCGCGAACCCCGACTCGAAGTCGCGCGCGATCCCGAAGCCCGTGAAGACGCCGCCGAACGCCGCGGACTGGATGAGGACGAAGCAGAACTGGAACGCGGTGTAGCCCGGCTCGAAGTCGAAGCCCGGCACGTCCGCAACCTGGGAGAGCCCGCCTGCGAACGCGGTGAAGAAGAAGAGCGGGAAGATGAGCGACGGGAAGAACAGCGCCGGGTTCGTGAAGACGTTCTTCAGCGTCCGCCACGCGACCCCGGAAGCAACCGGCCAGATCCTCACGTCCGCACCAGCCTCTGCCTGAGCGCGAGCGACGCGGCCATCGTCGAGACGATCCCGATCGCGACGGCGAAGGCGAATCCGAGGGCGAGGGCGTCGCCGTCCCAGCCGATGATGATCACGCTCCGGACGCATTCGATCAGGTACGAGACCGGGTTGATCGTCGCGACGAAGCGGAACCAGTCGACGCCGATCAGGTCCCGTGGCGTGTTCATCGAGGAGAGGAAGAGAAAGACGAAGAGCAGCGGGAAGAGGCCCTGGATCGCCTCCCCCGAGCCGGTCCGAAGCGCGAGGAACACTCCGAGCGCACCGAAGCTGATCGAGACGACGGCGGCGAAGGCGAAGAGCACGAGGATCCCGAGCGCGCCGGCGGCGAAGTCGACACCGACGATCAGCCCCACGGCGATGTAGAACGCCGCCTGGACGAGGCCGAGGACGACCACGCCCGCCAGCTGACCGGCGATCAGCGCCATGCCTCGCATCGAGGTCAGAGAGAGCCTGTTGAGGAAGCCGGTCTGGATGTCGCGCGCAAGATCGGTGCCTGCATTCATCGTCGAGAAGAGCGCTCCCTGGATGAACGGGACGGCGAGCGCGAACGCGAGAAAGGAGTCGGTCGGGAAGCCGGGCAGCTTCGTCGACGCCTTGAGCCCGGCCGAGTTCACGAGCAGCAGCAGCATCGGGAAGATCAGGGGAAACACCACCGCCGCCGGCTGGCGGATCGTGCGGAGGATCGAGCGCCGCGCGAGCGCGCCGACCTGGGCCGAGACCCCGCTCACGCGGCCGGCTCGGCCGCGTCCGCCTCGTCGTCTGCGGCGCCCTCCAGTGAACGGCCGGTCTTGGCGAGGAACACGTCGTCGAGCGAGGGCGCCTGGATCTCGAGGCTTGCGAGCGTGACGCCGGCGTCGTCGACCGCCCGGACGACGGCCGGAAGCCCTGCGAGCCCTTCGCGCAGCCGGACGACGACGTCGCGCGACCCGCTCCCGAGCGCCTCGCCGTACGGAGCCAGCGCAAGGACGAGCCGCTCGCGATCCGACTCCTCGGCCGGGATGGCGTGCACGCTCGGCAGTCCGATCTCGGCCTTCAGCGCAGTGGGCGTGCCCTCGGCGACGATGTGTCCGTGGTCGATGATCCCGACCCGGTCGGCGAGAACGTCCGCCTCCTCGAGGTACTGCGTCGTCAGGAAGACGGTCACCCCCTCGTCGTGCGCGAGGCGTGCAACCTCCTCCCAGAGCGCGGTGCGGCTCTGGATGTCGAGCCCGGTCGTCGGCTCGTCGAGGAAGAGGATCCGCGGGCGGTGCACGAGCGCGAGCGCCAGGTCGAGCCGACGCTTCATCCCGCCCGAGTAGCCGCCGACCTTGCGATCGGCCGCCTCGGTCAGGCCGACGCGCTCGAGCAGCTCGTTCGAGCGCGACTTGCGCTCGGCGCGCGAGATCCCCTGCAGCGTGGACTGCAGGCGCAGATGGTCGCGCCCCGTCAGCATCGGATCGAGCGCCGCCTCCTGCAGCGCTGCTCCGATCACGGAGCGCACCTTCGGACCCTGCTTGACGACGTCGTAGCCGCCGACCCTCGCGGTGCCGGCCGTGGGCGGGAGCAGCGTCGTCAGCATCAGGACCGTGGTCGACTTGCCGGCGCCGTTCGGGCCGAGGAAGCCGTAGATCTCGCCCGGGTCGACGCGCAGGTCGATCCCGTCGACCGCCCGCGGCCCCTTCTTGAACTCGCGGACGAGCTGCTCGACCTCGATGCTGTTCGTCGGCGTCACCCCGGCACCCTAGCGACGCGCGAAAGAGGCTTGTGTTTCAGAAACACAATGTGGAAAACCGCCGCGGGTGGCTCAGCGAAGCCGAGTGCCGGACCGAGAAAGCTTGTGTTTCAGAAACACAAGCTCATTTCGTGCCGTCCTTCGCAGGCGTGCCCTCGGGGACGAGCCAGACGACGCCGAGGGGCGGCAGTGTGACCTCGACCGAGTACTGCTGCTCGTTCCACGGCACCTTCTCCGCCTCCAGCCCGAGCCCGTTGCCGACGTCGGAGCCGCCGTAGAAGCGGGAGTCGGTGTTCAGCGCCTCGCGCCAGGTGCCGCCCGCCGGCAGCCCGAGCCGCCAGCCTTCGCGGACGACCGGCGAGAGGTTGCACGCGCACACGAGCCAGCGCTTGCGGTCCTCCGAGACGCGGACGAAGGCAAGCACGTTCTCGTTCGCGGCATTCGGCTCGAGCCAGCGGAACCCCTCGTGCGAGTGGTCGAGCTCCCAGAGGGCCGGCTCCTCGTCGTAGACGCGGTTGAGATCGCGGATCAGGTCGAGCACTCCATGGTGATCGGCTTCGTCCAGCAGGTGCCAGTCGAGTGAGCCGGCCGGCTCGCTCCACTCCTTCTCCTGCGCGAACTCGCAGCCCATGAAGAGGAGCTGCTTGCCCGGATGAGCCCACATGTAGGCGTAGAGCGCGCGTAGGTTCGCGAAGCGCTGCCAGCGGTCGCCGGTCATCCGGCCGAGCAGCGAGCGCTTGCCGTGGACGACCTCGTCGTGCGAGAGCGGCAGCACGAAGTTCTCGTTCCAGGCGTAGACCATCGAGAACGTGAGCTCGTGGTGGTGGAAGCGGCGGTGGACCGGCTCCTTGGAGAAGTACTCGAGCGTGTCGTGCATCCAGCCCATGTTCCACTTGAAGCCGAAGCCGAGCCCGCCGAGGTGGGTCGGACGCGAGACGCCCGGCCATGCCGTCGACTCCTCGGCGATCGAGAGGATGCCGGGCTCGCGGTCGTGGAGCACCTCGTTCAGCTCGCGCAGGAAGGAAACCGCGTCGAGATCCTCGCGGCCGCCGAAGGCGTTCGGCACCCATTCCCCGGGCTTGCGCGAGTAGTCGAGGTAGAGCATCGACGCGACGGCGTCGACGCGAATGCCGTCGGCGTGGAACTCCCGCGCCCAGTAGAGCGCGTTCGCGAGCAGGAAGTTCCGCACCTCGTTGCGGCCGAGGTTGAAGACGAGCGTGCCCCAGTCGGGATGCGAGCCGCGCCGCGGGATCCTCGTGCTCGTACAGGGCGGTGCCGTCGAAACGGCCGAGCGCGAACTCGTCGCGCGGGAAGTGCGCCGGCACCCAGTCCAGGATCACGCCGATCCCCGCGCCGTGCAGCGCGTCGACCAGCGCCCGGAAGTCGTCGGGCTCGCCCATCGTCGAGACCGGCGCGTAGAAGCCCGTCACCTGATAGCCCCACGAGCCGGAGAACGGGTGGTGCATGACCGGCATGAACTCGACGTGCGTGAAGCCGAGCTCGTCGGCGTAGGAGACGAGCTGCTCCGCGAGCTCCTTCCAGCCCAGGCCTAGACGCCACGACTCCGCGTGCACCTCGTAGATCGAGAGCGGCTCCTTCAGCGGCTCCGCCGTCTGGCGGCGAGCCATCCAGGCGCTGTCGCTCCACTCGTAGCGAGACTGATAGACCCTGGACGCGGTCTTCGGCGGCACCTCGGCGTAGAAGGCGAACGGATCGGCCTTCAGGCGCAGCTGCCCGTCCGCGCCGTGCACCTCGTACTTGTAGCCGTCACCCTCCGAGGCCTCCGGCACGGTCGCCGACCAGATCCCGGAGGAGCCGAGCAGCTCGAGCTGGTCCACCCGGCCGTCCCAGCGGTTCCAGTCGCCGACGACCGAGACGGCGCGCGCGTTCGGAGCCCAGACGGCGAACGAGACGCCCTCGTCGACGACGTGGGCGCCGAGGCGCTCGTAGATCCGCTCGTGCCGTCCCTCGCCCGCGAGGTGAAGATCGAGCTCACCGAGTCTCAAAGGTCCTGCTCCAGCATGCGGAGAATTCCTGCGACCGGGATCGAGACCCAGTCGGGCCGGTTGCCGAGCTCGTACCGGAGCTCGTAGACGGCCTTCTCGAGCTCGAAGACCGTGAGCAGCCGCTCGATCGACTTGCGATCGGCGGGCAGGAGCGCCGCGTCGACCGTGGCGAGGTAGCCCTCGATGAACTCCGAGCGGCATTCCTCCTCCCAGCCCGCGGGTGGCTTCACGTCACGCTGGATCACCGACGCCGAGGCGGCGTAGGCGAAGGACCGGAGCATCCCGGCGACGTCGCGCAGCGGCGAGCGCTTGCGACGCCGCTCCGGCACCGAGCGCGCGGGCTCGCCCTCGAAGTCGAGGATCAGCCAGTCGTCGTCGTTCGTCCAGAGCGCCTGGCCCAGGTGGTAGTCGCCGTGATGGCGGATCACCCGGCCGACGGAGCCGATGTGGGTGAGCGAGCGGAGTCGGTCGCGGACCTCCTCGCCGCGACCCCGGACCGGGGCCACTGTGGGGATGTCCGGCAGAGCCGCGAACACCTGCTCGATCTCCTCGTCGATGGAGGCCGAGATGAGCGCGAGGGCCTCGTTGCTGGGCTCCTCGGGCGCGAAGTGGGGGTCGACGGGATCGGAGCCGAGAGCGTTGTGGAGCTCGGCCGTGACCTCGCCGAGCCGGCGGGTGTGCGCCGGCAGCCAACCGGGATCGGACCCCAGCGTGTCGAGCGCGAGCTCCCAGCCGTCACCCTTGGCGGGGATGAACTGCTGCAGGATCGCCAGCGTCGCCTCCAGCGGCCTGCCCTCGTAGGAGATGTAGCCCTCGAGTGCGGCGATGTGCTCGAACCCTCGCTCCGTGAGGAAGCGGAGGATCTCGAGCTCCGGATTCATCCCCGCTTCGATCCGCCGGTAGAGCTTCAGCGCCAGGCGCTCGTCGATCACGAGCGAGCTGTTCGACTGCTCCGCACCCATCGGCCGGATCTCGGACCGCTCGCCGAGACTCCCGCGGAGATCGCCCCCGCTGCGGAAGAGAAGGGTCGCTTCGCCGATGTCCAGCGTCTCGTCGTCGGCGACCAGGTCGACGATGCCGCGGACGAGGTCCGGGTCCGCGATCGCGTCGTAGACCGTCCACCCGTCGGTCGCCGCGATGATCGACTCTTTCCACTTGTCCGCCTCGGGCCGGAAGCCGAGCGGCAGGTGGTACAGGTCGTGGGTCTGAAGCCCGTAGCGAACCTCGACGATCGCGAACGCCAGGAGCGGCGGCTCGCCCGGAACCACGCCCGCGTCCAGGACACGCGCATCGAGCACGTCGCGCGACTTGCCGCCGAACCACCGTTGCGAGGCGATCGTCCCCAGCAGGACGAGGCCGTCGAGGAAGTGCAGGTCGCCCTGCTGGATGCGGTCTCTGAGGTCAGCGTTCATCGGCAGGGTCCTGGAGCTGGAACCAGAAGAAGCCGCGCGGGCCGAGTGTGAGCAGGTACGGAAGCTCCCCGATCCTGGGGAACTCGGTGTTGCCGAAGAGCTCGACGGGCACGCGCCCGTCGAACGCGGAGAGATCGAGCTCGACCGCCTGCGCGGAGCGGGCGAGATTGTGGACGCAGAGGACGATGTCCTCCGAGAACGAGCGGATGTGGGCGAAGATCTTCGGGTTCTCGGGCCGCAGGACGCTGTAGTCCCCGAGCCCGAAGACGGGATGCTGCTTGCGCAGCTCGACGAAGCGGCGCAGCCAGCGCAGCAGTGACGTCGGTGTCCGCAGCTGCGCCTCGACGTTGACCGCCTGGAAGCCGTACACCGGGTCCATCAGCGGCGGCAGGTAGAGCTGGGCGAAGTCGGCGCGCGAGAAGCCGCCGTTCCGGTCGCCCGTCCACTGCATCGGCGTGCGCACGCCGTCGCGGTCGCCGAGGTAGACGTTGTCGCCCATTGCTATCTCGTCTCCGTAATAGAGCACGGGCGAACCTGGGAGCGAGAAGAGGATCGCGTGCATTAGCTCGATCTCGTCGCGACCGCCGTCGAGAAGCGGTGCGAGACGTCGCCGGATACCGAGATTGAGCTTCATCCGCGGATCGTTGGCGTACTCGCTGTACATGTAGTCGCGTTCCTCGTCGGTGACCATCTCGAGCGTCAGCTCGTCGTGGTTGCGCAGGAACAGCCCCCACTGTGTGGTCGTCGGGATCGCCGGCGTGCGGTCGAGGATCTCGATCATCGGCAGAGCCTCCTCCCGCCGCAGCGACATGAACATGCGCGGCATCACAGGGAAATGGAAGGCCATGTGACATTCGTCGCTGTTGCCGAAATAGGCGACAACATCCTCTGGCCACTGGTTGGCCTCGGCGAGGAGCACCCTGTCAGGGTAGTGCTCGTCGATCTCGGCCCGCACCCGCTTCAGGTATTCGTGAGTTAGGGGCAGGTTCTCGCAATTTGTGCCCTCCTCCTCGAAGAGGTACGGCACGGCGTCGAGCCGGAAGCCGTCGAGCCCGATGTCGAGCCAGAAGCGAAGCACCTCGAGCATCGCGTCCCGCACCTCGGGGTTCGCGTAGTTGAGGTCCGGCTGGTGGCTGAAGAAGCGGTGCCAGTAGAACTGCTCGCGCACGGGGTCGAACGTCCAGTTCGACACCTCGGTGTCGATGAAGATGATCCGGGCATCGCGGTACGCCTCGTCGGTGTCCGACCAGACGTACCAGTCGGCCTTTGGCCCGTTCCGGTCCGAGCGGGACTCCTGGAACCAGGGGTGGTCGGCGGAGGTGTGGTTCATGACCAGGTCGACGATCACCCTCATCCCCCGCTCGTGCGCCGCCTGGACGAAGGCGCGGAAGTCCTCGACGGTGCCGTAGTCCGGGTTGATGCCGTAGAAGTCGGCGATGTCGTAGCCGCCGTCCTTCAGCGGCGAGGGATAGAACGGGAGCAGCCAGATGCAGTCGATTCCGAGCCACTGGAGGTAGTCGAGCTTCTGCATCAGGCCGCGGAAGTCGCCCGAGCCGTCGTCGTTCCCGTCGAAGAACGCGCGCGTGTGGATCTCGTAGAACACGGCGGTCTTGAACCACAGCGGATTGCCCTCGAACCACTGGCCGGGCTCGCTCAACGGACACGTACCCTTCGGGCATGACAGGTCCCGGCCCCGTCATGTCTGTTCGAGGCAGGTTGGCCGAGATTGGTCATGCCTCGATTTTCATCAGATGCGACTGTCCGGGGCCGAGTCCTACGTAGTTGCGGCCGATCCGCCAGCGGTAGCGCTCGCCGGTGAGCAGGTCACGAACGGGGAACTCCTCGGGCAGGCCGATGTCCGGCGGGACGACGACGACGTCCTCGCGGGGCGCGTGCGGGTCGAGATTGACCGCGACCGCGATCTCCGTTCCCTTCGCGTAGGCGAACACGTACTCGCCGTGCGTGCCGAGAAGGCGCAGGTTCTCGAATCGCTGCAGCGCCGGCTCGGCGCGGCGGATCGCATTCAGCCGCTGCAGGAGCGGCAGCAGCGGCCCGTCGAGCCTGCGGCGCTTGAGCTCGTACTTCTCCGAGTCGAGGTACTCCTCGCTCCCGGCGGTCACCGGCACGTTCTCGAAGTGCTCGTAGCCGGAGTAGATCCCGTACGAGGGCGAGAGCGTCGCGGCGAGCACGAGGCGCGCCTCGAAGGCGGGCGGACCGCCCTCCTGCAGGTACTCGTGGAGGATGTCCGGCGTGTTCGCAAAGAAGTTCGGCCGGTAGTACGGCGCCCACGCGAGCAGCAGCTGCAGGAACTCCGTCAGCTCGGCCTTCGTGTTCTTCCACGTGAAGTAGGTGTACGACTGGCTGAAGCCGATCTTCGCGAGCGTGGTCATCATCGCCGGCCGGGTGAAGGCCTCGGCGAAGAAGACCGTGTCGGGGAACTCGTCGCGCACCTCCTCGATCAGCCACTCCCAGAAGGGCACCGACTTCGTGTGCGGATTGTCGACGCGAAACGCCCGCACACCGTGCCGGCACCAGTGGAGGACGACGTCCCGCAGCGCCTCCCACAGGCCGGGCCAGTCCTCGGAGTCGAAGTTGACGTTGCAGATGTCCTGGTAGCGCTTGGGCGGGTTCTCGGCGTACTTGAGCGTCCCGTCCGGCCGCCGGTTGAACCACTCCGGATGCGCCTTCAGCCACGGGTGGTCGGGTGAGCACTGGATCGCGAAGTCGAGCGCGATCTCGAGCCCGTGCTTCCGCGCCGCCTCGACCAGCCGGTCGAAGTCCTTCAGCGTTCCAAGCTCGGCGTGAATCGCATCGTGGCCGCCGTCGGGGCCGCCGATCGCCCACGGGCTCCCCGGATCGCCCTTCTCGGCCGTGAGCGCATTGTTCCGCCCCTTGCGATTCGTCGTCCCGATCGGATGGACGGGCGGCAGGTAGATGACGTCGAAGCCGAGCTCCGCCAGCTCCGGCAGCACCTTCTCGACGCCCTTGAACCCGCCCCAGCTACGCGGAAAGAGCTCGTACCACGCTCCGAAGCGGGCGCGCTCCCGTTCGACGTCGACCTCGAGCGGACGCGGAAGCGACGCCTTTCCGTGCCGATCCTTTGCGCCGAGCTTGGGTGCGGCCGCGTGCCAGGCTTCGGGCTCGCCGGGGCCGAACAGAGCTTCGGCCTCGCTCAGCTCGCCGCTCAGATCGCTCTGGCCGGCGGCGAGCTTCCGGTCGAGCTCGTCGAGGAGCGTCGCGTAGCGGTCGACCCAGGCCTCGATCGTGAACTGCCAGCGTCCGAGCACGGACGCCTCGAATCGTCCCTCCCACCTGTCGTTCCCGACCGGTTCGAGCGGCTGCTCGAGCCACTTGCGGGTCCCCTCGTGGCGGTAGCGGACGACGGCGCGGAGAATGTCGTGCCCGTCCTTGAAGATGTTCGCCGAGATCTCGACGGGATCGCCCTTGGTGCTCTTGACGGGGTACCGTCCGCAATCGACCTGAGGTCGCACGTCCTGGATCTGGATGCGGGCCGGGGGCTGCTTGAGGGAGGGTAAGGGCACGGTTCCGAGACTTTCAGCGAACGCCGAACGGTAAACAGGAGATGGAGCTTCAACGATCGAGCGGAATCGTGCTGCATCCGACCTCGTTGCCCGGCGGCAGGCTCGGCGCCGAGGCCTACGCCTTCGTGGACTGGCTCGCGGCCGCAGGACAGAGCTGGTGGCAGGTGCTGCCGCTCGGCCCTCCCGACGACGTCGGCTCACCCTACGCGTCCTCCTCGGCATTCGCCGCGTGGAACGGCCTGCTGGCAGAGCCGGACGCTTCCGTCTCGACCCGTGAGCTTGCGGCGTATCGCAGCGCGAACGCGTACTGGATCGCAGACTGGGAGCGCGCGGGCGGAAGCGCCGCCGATCAGGTTCGGTTCGACCGCGAGTGGTCGGCGCTGCGGGAGTACGCGGGCGAGCGCGGCATCAGGCTGATCGGCGACGTCCCGATCTACGTCGCCGAGGACAGCGTCGACCAACAGACGCATCCGGAGCTCTTTCTGAAAGGAGTTCTGGCCGGCGCACCCCCGGACAAGCTCGGCCCGATGGGCCAGCACTGGGGCAACCCGCTCTTCGACTGGGACGCACTCGCGAAGCAGGGCTACCGCTGGTGGATCGAACGCCTGCGGCGGACGTTCGCGCTGTACGACCTCGCGCGCATCGACCACTTCCGCGGCTTCGCCGCTTTCTGGGCGATTCCGAGAGGCCCGGACGAGCTCGACGCGCGCACCGGCCGCTGGCTCCCCGGTCCCGGCGAGGCGATCTTCCGGGCTGCGGAGGCCGAGCTGGGCGAGCTGCCCGTGATCGCCGAGGATCTCGGCGTGATCACGAAGGACGTCGAGGCGCTCCGCGACGCGCTCGGCTTCCCGGGCATGGTCGTCCTCCTCTGGGCGTTCCAGGGGCCGGCGAGGAATCCGCACCGGCTCGAGAACCACCGCGTTCACCAGGTGGTCTACACCACCACCCACGATACGGACACGTTGCGCGGCCACCTGCCCGGACGCGAGCCGTGGGAGCTGATGGAGCTGGCGCTCTCCTCACGGGCGGCTCTCTGCATGATCCCCGCCCAGGACGTTCTCGGCCTGGGCAGTGAGGCCCGCATGAACACCCCCGGCGTGCGCACCGGCAACTGGACGTGGCGGCTGGAGCCGGGTCAGCTGACGAACGAGCTCGCAGATCGGCTGCGCGAGGCGACCAAGGACTCGAGCCGGCTGCCGGCTCAGGCCGGCTCGACCGGCAAGGCGGATGCGACCGAACGCCGCCCGCCGCGCTCGTAGGTCACGTCGACGACGTCGTTCTGACGGTAGGTCCCTGCGGCTCCGAACGTCATCGACGCCCAGCGCCAGAATCCGAGCTTGCCCTCCTGGCGGAGCTCGCGTGAGAACACGAGCGCGTCTCCCTCGACGCGGAAGTCCACGCCCTCGCGCTGCAGGACCCCGTTGACGTAGACCTCGAACGGCCGCCCGACCGACCCGGGCAGCTCGACGCGGGTTCCGCTGCGCAGCGCCTTGGTCACGTTCATAGAATGGCACGCAGTGCGCTGGTCTCTCGCAGTGGTCGTCCTCTGGGCGCTTGCGCTCTCCGGCGCTGCGTTCGCAGGGAACGGCGGCGTCGCCCCGGTCGAGCCGGCCTCGCCGAACGCCGAGAGAATCAACGACAGCTATTTCTGGGTCGCGATCTTCACGGGCGCGATCTTCCTGCTCGTGCAGGGCTCGCTCCTCTGGTTCATCTTCCGCTACCGCTCCCGCAAACGCGCGCGCACCGAAGAGGGAGCGCAGGTGCACGGCAACACGAACCTCGAGCTGGCGTGGACCGTCGCGCCGGTGCTGATCCTGGTGGCGATCGGATCGTTCGTCTTCTACAAGCTGCCGGGAATCCAGGACGTGCCGAGCGCCAGCGCCCAGGGCGGGCGCGTCGACGTGCAGGTGAAGGGCTATCGCTACTACTGGCAGTTCACGTATCCGAACGGCGTCATCGCGGTCGACAACCTGCGCGCGCCGGTCGGCCAGACGGTCAAGCTCGACGTCTCCGCACCCGACTTCGACGTGATCCACTCGTGGTGGATCCCCTCGCTCGGCGGCAAGTTCGACGCGATCCCCGGCACGACCAACGTGACCTGGTTCAACGCGCAGGCTCCCGGCGTCTACCGCGGCCAATGCGCAGAGTTCTGCGGCACACAGCATGCGCTGATGCGCGCCGAGGTCGAGGCGATGCCGCGCGAGGAGTTCGAGGCCTGGCTCGAGCGCGAGGAAGCTGCGCAGGAAGCCGGGACCTCCGGCCTGGGCGAGGAGACGTTCACCGGCGCCTGCGCCAAGTGCCACGGCCTCGCGGGCGAGGGTGACGTCGGCCCCAGGCTCCAGGGCAACAGCCTGCTCGAGGACGACGCCGCGGTGGAGCAGGTCATCCGGGACGGCCGCGGCCGGATGCCGCCGATCGGCAAGGACTGGGACGACCGGCAGATGGACGCCCTGATCGACTACTTGCAGGAGGACGTGCTGCGTGGCGGCTGACGCCGAGACACCCATCCCCGCCTGGCAGCGGGGCCGCGTGGCGAGCTGGCTCGTCACCACCGACCACAAGCGGATCGGGATCCTCTACCTCGCGACGTCGGGATTCTTCTTCCTGGCCGGCGGAGTCATGGCCCTGCTGATGCGCACGCAGCTGGCGGAGGCGAACAACACCTTCATCGAGCGCGACGGCTACAACGAGCTGTTCACGATGCACGGCACGACGATGATCTTCCTCGTCGTCGTCCCGATCCTCGCCGGGTTCGGCAACTACCTCGTGCCGCTGATGATCGGCGCCCGCGACATGGCGTTCCCGCGGCTGAACGCGTTCTCGTACTGGCTCTTCCTCTTCGGCGGCGTCGTGCTCCTGCTCTCGTTCTTCGCCAACGGCGGCGCAGCGCGGGGCGGCTGGACGAGCTACCCACCGAACTCCGTTTACTCAGAGGGCAACGGACAGGATCTCTGGATCCTCGGTCTCCACATCCTCACGGTCGCCTCGCTCGCAGGTGCGATCAACTTCGTCGTCACGATCCACAACCTGCGTGCGCGCGGCATGAGCTGGACGCGTCTGCCACTGTTCGTCTGGACGGTCGAGGTCTACGCGGGGCTGCTGATCGTCGTCCTGCCGACACTGTCCGCGGGGCTGACGCTGCTGCTGCTCGATCGCAAGCTCGACACCGGCTTCTTCGTCGCGACCGAGGGTGGCAGCCCGGTGCTCTACCAGCACGCCTTCTGGTTCTTCGGCCACCCCGAGGTCTACATCATGATCCTGCCGGTGATGGGGATCATCTCGGAGATCCTCCCCGTCTTCGCGCGCAAGCCGATCTTCGGCTACAAGGCGGTCGCCTTCTCGACGGTCGCGATCGGGTTCTTCTCGATGCTCGTGTGGGCCCACCACATGTTCACGGTCGGAATGCCCGGGTTCCTGAACGGGTTCTTCATGGTCTCCTCGATGGTGATCGCCGTGCCCACCGGGGTGAAGATCTTCAACTGGCTCGCGACGCTCTGGCGCGGCAACCTGCACTTCGACACGGCGATGCTCTACTCGCTCGGCTTCCTCTCCGTGTTCACGATCGGCGGCCTCTCGGGAATCTTCCTGGCCGCCTTCCCCGTGGACTGGCAGGTGCACGACACGTACTACGTCGTCGCCCACCTGCACTACGTGCTCTTCGGCGGCTCGATCCTCGGCATTCTCGGCGGCCTCTACTACTGGTGGCCGAAGTTCTTCGGGCGACTGCTCGACGAGCGGCTCGGCAAGCTCCAGTTCTGGCTCACGTTCATCGGCTTCAACGTCACGTTCTTCCCGCAGCACATGCTCGGACTGCTCGGGATGCCCCGCCGGATCTACACCTACGAGGACACGGGCCTGCTGCAGGAGTACAACCTGATCTCCACGATCGGCTCCTACATCATGGGGCTCGGCATCCTGCTCTTCATCTGGAACGCGTGGAAGTCGCGGAAGGGGCGGCGCGCCGGCAACGACCCCTGGCTCGGCGACACGCTGGAGTGGTACACCACCTCGCCGCCGCCGGCGTACAACTTCGTCACCGTCCCGTACGTGACGAGCGCACGCCCGCTGTACGACCTCAGGCGACGGCTGAAGGAGCGCGATGAGCTCTAGTCCTGCACCGGGGCCCTGGCTGCGCCTGACTGCCCTGGGCGCCGCGGCGGCGACCCACCTCGCGGTCGTCTCGGGCACCTTCGGGCCCGGCGCGGCACATTCGCTCCTCTCCGCCCTCGCGCTGCCGCCGCTCGTGGCGGTCGTCGTCGCAGCCTGGGTTGCCCATCGGCCCCTGCTCGCTCCGTCGCTGGTCGCCCTCGTCCTGTTCGGCCTCGCCGCCCTGATCACGGCGCCGGCGCTTCACGTGGCCCTCGCCGCGCTCGCGTTCGCGGCCACGCTCGTCACGAGCGTCCAGTGCTTCCGGGGTGAGCGCGTGCCGTCCGGCCCGTGGCGCGACTACGTCACCCTGACGAAGCCGCGGATCATGACGCTGCTGCTGCTCACGGGCGCCGGCGGCATGTTCGTCGGCGCGCAGGGAGCACCCGGCTGGTGGCTCTTTGCGGCAGCGATGACCGGCCTCGCGCTGGCCTGCGGCGGCGCAAGCGCGCTGAACCACGTGCTCGACGCGGACATCGACCGCCTGATGGGCGCGCGCACCGAGAAGCGGCCGGTGGCCGCGGGCCGCGTCCCGCCCGCGCGGGGGCTCGAGTTCGGGCTGGCCCTCTCCGCGCTCTCCTTCGTGCTGCTCGCGAGCACCGTGAACGTGCTCACCGCGGCGCTTGCCCTCGTCGGCAACCTCTTCTACGTCCTCGTCTACACCCGTTGGTTGAAGCGCTCGACGCCGCAGAACATCGTCATCGGCGGTGCTGCCGGCGCAGTGCCCCCACTCGTCGGCTACGCGGCCGCGACCGGGAACCTCGGGCTGCCGGCGCTCTGGCTCTTCCTGATCGTCTTCCTCTGGACGCCGCCTCACTTCTGGGCGCTGGCGCTCCTGATCAAGGAGAACTACGCGGCAGCGAAGGTGCCGATGCTTCCGGTCGTCCGCGGCGACGCGGAGACGACGCGGCAGATCGTCCTTTACTCACTGGTGATGGTCGGCTTCACGCTCGCCGTCGGCTACTGGCTCGGCCCGGTCTACTCGGTCGCGGCGGCAGTCCTCGGCGGCGTCTTCGTCGGCCTGGCCTGGAAGCTCCGCCGAGAGCCCACGCGGCGCAACGCGGGTGTCCTCTTCCACTACTCGCTCCTCTATCTCGCACTGCTCTTCGTGGCAGCCGCGGCGAATCCGGTGATCCTGTGAAGGAACTGACCCCCGAGCTCGAGCGGAAGAATTTGATCCTGGGCTGGGCCCTCTTCGGCGTCTTCCTGCTCCTCTTCGCCGGCACGATCGGCGTCGCGCTCCTCTACCTGGCCCTCGACTGAGTTTTCTGCGCAAGATCAGGATCCGCGGAAGCGGATCCTGATCGCGCTAAGACCCCTGAAGGGCCGCTTCGCGGCCACCGTTACCACCCTTGACCATTTTCCTAGCCCAACCGGAGTCGACCGGACCGGGGATCCGGCTGGCGGTCAAGGATCTCTTCGACACCGGCGGGCTCGAGACGACCTACGGCTCGGCGATCTTCGCCGGGCACGTGCCCGAGCGGACGGCTTCTGCGGTGCTGCGGCTCGAGGATGCGGGCTACGCGAACGTCGGCAAGGTCAACCTGCACGAGTTCGCCTACGGGACGACCTCCGAGAACCCGCACTTCGGCGACGTCCCGAACCCGCGCCACCCGGGCCGCGTCGCCGGCGGCTCGAGCGGAGGGTCGGCGGCGGCGGTCGCGGCCGGGCTCGCCGATGTGGCTCTGGGTACGGATTCCGCCGGCTCGATCCGGATTCCCGCCGCGTGCTGCGGCCTCGTCGGGCACAAGCCGACGCACGGCCTCGTGCCGCTGGACGGCTGCTGGCCGCTCGCCGCGAGCTTCGACACCGGCGGGCCGCTGGCCCCCGACGTCGACGGCTGCGAGCGGATGCTGGCGGCGCTCGTACCCGGCTTCGAGCCCGTGGAGCTCGAGTCGCTCGAGGAGCTGGAGGTCGGCGTCGCGTGGACCGAGCTCGCCGATCCTCTCGTTCGGGAGCGTGTCGAGACGGCGATCGCGCGCTTCCCACGCCGCCGGCCGGTCGAGCTGCCGGTCGTCGAGGACGCGACCTACGCCGTCTTCATGCGTGAGGTGGCAGACGTCCATCGCGAGCTGTTCGCCGAGAACGCAGACCTCTACGGCGAGGATGTGCGCCTGAAGGTGGAGAAGTGCCTCGGCGTCCGAGACGGCGACGTCGAGCACGGTGAGCGGCTCAGGCTCGAGTACGGCGAGCAGGCGGAAGCCGCACTCGACGGCCTCGATCTCGTGCTCACTCCGACGCTGCCGATCGTGGCGCCGCCGCTCGGCCGCGGGGGAGTCGGAGACCTGGATGTCCGCGAGACGCTGATCCGCTTCACGTATCCCTTCTCCGTGCTGGGCTGGCCCGCGCTCGCCCTTCCGTGCGGCCCGGCCGAGGACGGTCTGCCGGCGTCGCTCCAGATCGCCGGCCGCGCCGGCACAGACGCGCTCGTGCTCGCAGCAGCGCGTCTTCTGGAGCCAAGCCCGACCTAAAGCTTCCGAGCGCTGCGGCCGATGAAGACCTGGTGATGATTGCGGTCCGTCGTCTTCTCGTGCTCGCCGCCCTTGGCGTGCTCGCGCTCGCCCTCAGCGGCGTCGCGGAAGCACGAATCGACCGTCCGGCCGTCACTCCGCAGGGGCTCAAGGCGTTCCTGCTGCGCGCGGACGAGCCCGTCAAGCACGAGTTCAACCGCACGCCCTCTTTCGCCTGGCTGCCGGTTCGCGGCGCGATCCGCTACGAGTTCGAGCTCGCGACCACCAGGTCGTTCACGGAGAGCTCGATCGTCTGGTCGAACGCGAACGACGAGCTCGTCGTGCCGACCACCACGACCACCACTCCCGCCACAGGCGAGACGAGCACCACCGAGACGGCTGCGGCCAAGCTCGCGAAGCTCTACGCGAACCTGCGCACACCGACCGTGTCCCTCGATCTCGCGCTGCCCTGGATCACCGGCTCGCCCTACGCCCTCTACGCCCACGTTCGCGCGATCACGAAGAAGGGCGTCACCTCCTGGAGCGCGCCTTACGGCTTCAACATTCGCTGGTCGAGCATCCCGCGTGACCTCAACAGCCCGCACCCTGGGCTCGTCCGCTGGTCGCCGGTCGAGGGCGCGACCGCCTATCAGGTGTGGATCTACGGGGCCAAGAAGACGTTCATGACGACGACGAATGTCGCCGACGCGCGCGACCTGTACACCTTCCACCGCACGAACCTCTTCTTCACGGGCTCGATCCAGTTCCGTGTCCGCGCACAGCGCGCCCTGTACGGCGAGGTCGTCTCCGGACTGCCGGCGACGACGTGGGGGCCATGGAGCCCCACCTACACAGACGTCCAGCCGCCTCTGTCACTTGGGACGCTCGGCGGTGTCGCCGCTGTCTCCGACGTCCAGTCGGACTCGGGCGCCGGTCGTCCGCATGCGCTCACGCCCGGTTTCGTGTTCAACGGCGCCAGCGGCGGCCCACTGGATTACAACAACGGCGCGCCGGCCGAGCTGTTCCGCGTCTACGTCGCAACGGATGAGGACTGCGTCAACATCGTCTTCCGCAGCGCGGTCGTCGGCAGCCCGGCGTATGCACCTCGCACGACAGGCCCGCTCCAGC
The DNA here is from genome assembly GCA_963749515.1 of uncultured Gaiellaceae bacterium. Lineage (GTDB taxonomy): Bacteria > Actinomycetota > Thermoleophilia > Gaiellales > Gaiellaceae > Gaiellasilicea. The sequence continues at coordinate 239,200 of CAVVMR010000006.1, read as the reverse complement.
TGCCGAAGGACACAGACGGCATCGCGTTGGCACGGGGGGACACCCTCGAGCATGGCGCCGAGGGAACGGTACTGATGATCGACGGCACCGAGGCGGTGGCGAACGAGGAAGTCGCCGCGCCTGCAGCAACCACGACGGGCTCGACCGGAGGCGCCGCAAGCACTCCCCCGGCCGCAAAGCCTGCGGCCAAGGTCGACCTGCCCGACACCGCGTGGCCCACGGGCGGCTACTACTGGACCGTCGTTCCCGTCGTCGCGGAGCCGATACCGACAGCCGTCCCGGTGATTCCACCCGCGCCTGTCCTCATCCGGTATCGCGAGACCGAGCTGCCGCAGGACGTGTGCCAGTCGGGCCGCGTGATGCGCTTCGGCAAGGCCACTCCGCCGGTCGTCACCTCATCCAGTCGTCCCTTTGCAAGTGGCCTCTCGCCGACGGGCCGCCTGACCTCGGCTGCACGCCCGACTCCATCGTTCTACGGCACGCCGCTCGTCGCCTGGGAATCCGTGCTCGGTGCCCAGGAGTACGAGATCCAGTGGAGCAAGTCCGCGAATCCGTGGCGCCCGCTCGGGTCGCTGGTGACAGGGGCCACGTCGTCGCTGCTCCCGCTCGAGCCCGGCACCTGGTTCTACCGGGTTCGTGGCTACAACCACTCGCTCCTGAAGCGCCCGCAGATGGCGTGGTCTGCTCCGACGCCGCTGAAGGTCGCAAAGCCGACGTTCTCGGTCGTCAAGGGTGGTCGTTAGGCTCCCCGCGTGGAGCCCGACGACGACCTCGCCTTCGCGCTCTCACTCGCCGACGACGCCGACAGGATCTCGATGGCGCGCTTCCGCGCCGCCGACCTCCACGTCGAGACGAAGCCCGACCTGACGCCGGTGTCCGAGGCCGACCGGCTCGTCGAGTCGACGCTGCGCGACAGGATCGAGCGCGAGCGCCCGGGCGAACCCGTGCTCGGCGAGGAGGAGGGCGGAGATGACACGGGCTGGATCATCGATCCCATCGACGGGACGCGGAACTACACGCGCGGGATCCCGATCTGGGCGACGCTGATCGCCTTCGAGGACCGCGTCGCCGTCGTCTCGGCGCCGGCGCTCGGCCGCCGCTGGTGGGCGGAGCGGGGCAAAGGGGCGTACGCGAACGGGCAGCGGATCCACGTCTCGGCGATCGACCGGCTCGAGGACGCAACGGTCCTCTACGCGCTCGACCGGCCCGTACCGGAGCGCGCCTGGGACGCGTGGCACCTGCGCGGGCTCGGCGACTTCTGGGCGCACATGCTCGTCGCCGAGGGCGCAGCGGAGGTTGCCGTCGACGCGCTTGGGCTCGCAGCCTGGGACATCGCGCCGCTCGGGGTGATCCTCGAGGAGGCGGGCGGGCAGTTCGACGACCCCGTCTCGTGGAACGGCCGGCTCGATCTCAGCGCATTGCGCTGACGGCGCCGACGGCCGCCTCGTAGACCGGGTCGCGGCCGAAGATGTCGAGCTCGGCCGACAGCAGGTCGCTCGGATTCGGCGGCCAGCCGCGCGGCTCCGGGACCGATTCGCCGTCGACGGCCACCCGCTCGATCTCACCGGCCGAGCGATGGCTGAGCTTGATCTGCTTCTTCAGCCGCGACCGGAGCCAGCCTGCGAGCAGGAGCGCGTCCGCCTTCGGCCCGGTGACCGACAGCGTCTTCGCGGACTTGACGTCCGGCCAGAGGGCCGCGAGTCGCGCGCGCCAGCCGAGCCCACGACCCCAGGCGATGTCCGACACGGCGATCCGGTCGTAGAGCTGCTCGAGCTTCCGGTACGCCGACGGGAGGCTCCGCCACTCGGACGAGTCGACGACGAGCCGGTCGCAGACGTCGACGAGCTGCTCGAGCTCCGGCGCTCCCCACGGCGGCAGCCCGCGCCAGCGGCAGAACGTCGGCAGATCGGTGACGAGCAGCGGCTCGACGATCGAGCCGGGAACGCGCGTCCGGTCGCCCCCCAGACGGAGCTCGATCACGTCCGAGCAGACCTCGCGCGACGACCCTTCGATCGAGAAGCACTTCAGGTCGACGCTGACGTCGACCCCGTCGGCCCGCTTCGGGTCGGGGAAGAGCAGGATCGTCCGCGAGGGATGCAGCTCCTCGAGCCCCGCGAGCGTCTTGCGCGCCGCCGCCTCCCACTGCGGCGGCGCCCACGCGACGTGGGTCATCACGCTCGTTCGCGTCCCCTCGCTGTGCTTCACGCGCAGCTCCGCGAGTTTCCGCTCCACCTGGGCGACGATGCTCAATGCCGCCGCCAGCTGCGTCCGTCGCGGTGAATCAGGTCGTCGGCCGGCTTGGGCCCCCACGTTCCGGCGGGGTAATTGGGGAAGTTCGGCCGGTCGCGCTTCCAGGCCGCGGCGATCGTGTCGACCAGCGCCCACTGCTCGTCGACCTCGTCGGCGCGGGTGAAGAGCGTCGCGTCCCCGAGCATCGCGTCCAGGATCAGCCGCTCGTACGCCTCCGGCAGCCCGGTGCGGAAGGCGCCGCCGTAGAGGAAGTCCATGTGCACGGTCCGGATCGACATGCCCGCGCCGGGCACCTTGGCGCCGATCGCGAGCGAGACGCCCTCGTCCGGCTGGACGTGGATGAGGAGCACGTTCGGGCGCAGTCCCTCGCCTGCGATCTCGGCGAACGGTGGGTGCGGAGCGCGCTGGAACTGAATCGCGATGGTCGTCTCGCGGCGCGGCATCCGCTTGCCGGCGCGAACGTAGAACGGCGTGTCCGCCCAGCGCCAGTTGTCGACATAGAGCTTCGCCGCGACGTACGACTCGGTGTTCGAATCACCCGAGACGCCTTCCTCCTCGCGGTAACCGGGCACCTCCTCGCCCTCGATGAAGCCCCGTGCGTACTGGCCGCGGACGACGGACTTCGGCCCCGGTGTGTGGAGCGAGCGGAGCACCTTCACCTTCTCGTTCCGGACCGAGTCCGCGGTGAAGTCGATCGGCGGCTCCATCGCCGTCAGCGCAACGAGCTGAAGCAGGTGGTTCTGGAAGATGTCCCGAATCGCGCCGGCCTCCTCGTAGAAGGCCGCTCTCCCCTCGATGCCGATCGACTCCGCGACCGTGATCTGAATGTGGTCGATGAACTGGCGGTTCCAGATCGGCTCGAAGATGCCGTTCGCGAAGCGAAGCGCGAGCATGTTCTGAACCGTTTCCTTGCCGAGGTAGTGGTCGATCCGGAAGATCTCGTTCTCCGAGAAGTGTGCGAGCAGGATCTCGTTGAGGTGCCGCGCGGAGTCGCGGTCGTGACCGAAGGGCTTCTCGACGATCAGCCGCGTCCAGCCCTCCGCGCTCCGTCGCTCACCCAGCTCGTTGACGATCGTCTCGAAGGCGGCGGGCGGAACCGCGAGGTAGTAGACGCGGTTCCCTCCGCACCCTCGCTTCTCGTCGAGCTCGCGGAGTGCGGCGACGACGTCGTCCTCGCCGCGATCGTCGGCGAAGTCGGTCGAGACGTAGCGCATCCCGGCTGCAAGGTCGTTCCAGACGCCGGCCTGCAGCTCGTCGCGTCCGTGCTCCTTGACCGCCTTCTTCATGTCGGCGACCCACTGCTTCGTCGTCTGCTCCGTGCGCGCCACGCCGACGACCCCGAAGCGCTCCGGCAGCAGACGGCGTACCGCCAGCGAGTAGAGGGCGGGGAAGATCTTGCGCCGCGTCAGGTCGCCGGAGGCGCCGAAGATCACGATCGAGCACGGGTCCGGGCTGCGTCGCAGCCGCAAGCCCTCGAGGAGCGGGTTCTCGGCCTCGCTCACGGGCGCTTCTTCGCCGCCTTGACAGCCTTCACGGCGTGGCCGCCGAACTGGTTGCGGAGAGCAGCCTGCACCTTGGCCGAGAAGTCGATCTCGCGGCGCGAGGCGAAGCGGGCAAAGAGCGCGGCGCTGATCGCCGGGACCGGCACGTTCGCGTTGATCGCCTCGTTGATCGTCCAGCGGCCCTCGCCGGAGTCCTCGACGTACGGCGCGATGTCGTCGAGGTGATCGCCGTGCTGCTCCATTGCCGCGTGCAGCAGCTCGAGCAGCCAGGAGCGAACGACCGAGCCGTAGCGCCAGATGCCGGCGATCTCGCTCAGGTCGAGCTCGAACTCGGAGTGGTACATCAGCTCGAATCCCTCGGCGTACGCCTGCATCAGGCCGTACTCGATCCCGTTGTGCACCATCTTCGTGAAGTGGCCGGCGCCGGACGAGCCGACGTGCGCCCACCCGTTCTCAGGCGCGAGCGACTCGAAGATCGGCTTCAGCCGCTTGAGCGGCGCCTTGTCGCCGCCCGCCATGAGGCAGAAGCCGGCCTCGAGACCCCAGATCCCACCGGAGACGCCGACGTCCGCAAACGAGATCTTCTGCTTGCGGGCCTCCTTGTAGCGGCGCTGCGAGTCGCGGAAGTTCGAGTTGCCGCCGTCGACGATCGTGTCCCCGGGCTCGAGGATGCCGAGCAGCTTCCGGAATGTGTCCTCGGTGATCTCGCCGGAGGGCACCATCATCCAGACGTGCCGCGGCGCGTCGAGCTGCTTGGCGAGAGCACGGAGCGTCTTCGCGGTCGACGCGACCTTCGGGTCGTACGTCTTGATCTCGTGGCCGTCCCGCTCGAGCCGCTTCGTCATCCCGGACCCCATCCGGCCGAGGCCGACCATGCCGAGTTGCATCAGTGCCCCTTCCAGTAACGGTTTCGTGTCTCTGGCGCCGCCAGAGATGCCCTAACTGTTGCTGGAAGGGGCACTAGACGTCCTCCAATCGAATTCGCACGACACGCCTGCCCCGCTCCTCGAGCGCCGCCAGGTCGCCGGCCGCCTGCGAGCGGATCAGGCGGCCGAAGCCGAAGTCGCGGCCCGGGATCTGCAGCTCTTCGCCCGTTTCGTCCACGACCTGGATGAAGAGACCGGTGTTCGGCCCGCCCTTGTGCAGCTGCCCGGTCGAGTGCAGGTAGCGCGGCCCGAGGCCGCTCGTCACGACGCAGCCCGTCTCGTGGGCTCTCGCGGAGAGAGGAGCGAGCTCGCCCTCACGCGCCGGGTCGATGAACGCCTGGATGCAGACGTAGTCCGCTTCGCCTGCCTGGCCGAGCAGCTCGTCGAGCGACCCACGAGGTGCGACGTCGGGCTCGCCGGCGGCGAGAACCTCATTCGTCTTGTCCTTCGCCGCCTGCACATCCGGCTGGTCGAACGGGTTGATCCCGAGCACGTGCCCGGCGACCGCAGTCGCGAACTCCCAGCGGAGCCACTCCTGCCCGAGCTCGTAGGCGTCCGGAAGGCGCACCTCGCCACGCTGCCGGTCCGGCCCCTCCGGCGACTCGCCCGGAGCGGGCACGACGCCCTTGCCCTGCTTGCCCGTCGACTCCGCGAGCAGCTGCTCGGCCCAGAGCCCGAAATCAGACGGATGCGAGTCGATGCAGACCTTGTCGCGCCCGGCCTTCCAACCTTCCCCGAGCTGCAGCCCTAGCTCGAGGCCCGGGTTGCCCTCCTCCAGCCGCAGCGCCTCCGTCATCTCCGCCGCGCGCTCGAGGAAGCGCTCGAGCGCCACGCCCATCAGCGACGCCGGCACCATCCCGAAGAGCGACAGCGCCGAGTAGCGCCCGCCGATCTCCGGCTCGCCGGGGAACGTCGCACGGAAGCCTCGCTCCTGCGCCAGCTGCTCGAGCTCCGAGCCGGGATCGGTGATCGCCGCGAACTGGGCGCCGCGGCCCCCGGTGCGCTCCCAGAAGTACTCCAGGTGCGAGCGCGTCTCGATCGTGGAGCCCGACTTCGACGAGGCGACGAAGAGGGTGCGCTCCAGGTCGAGCTCGCCCTCGAGTCGCCTGATCGCGGCGGGATGCGTCGTGTCGAGAACATGGAAGGACTCGACCGCGAAGGCGCGTCGGAGCACCTCCGGCGCCAGGGACGAGCCGCCCATCCCGAGCAGGACGAAGTCGTCGAACTGCTCGACCGCCGCCTCCGCGAAGGCGTTCAGCTCAGGGATGCGCGGGCGGACCCGGTCGACGACGTCGAGCCACCCGAGCCAGCGATCCTCGCCGGAGTTGCTCCAGAGCGACGCGTCATAGCCCCAGATCCGCTCGACGACTCCGCTCACGCGGTCGCGAGCTCGCTGCGCTTGGCCCGGATCCCATCGAGCAGCTCCTCGAAGGAGTCGGCGAACTTCTGCACGCCCTCCGCCTCGAGCGTCGCCACCACGTCGTCGTAGTCGACACCGACCTCGGCCAGCCGCTCGAGCAGCTTCCGCGCCTCGGCCACACCCTCGCTGAGGGTGTCCGGGACGACCTTCCCGTGATCCTGGAAGGCGACGATCGTCTCCGCCGGCATCGTGTTCACCGTCTTCGGTCCGATCAGCTCCTCGACGTACATCACGTCGCGGTACTCCGGGTTCTTCGTCGAGGTGGACGCCCACAGGCAGCGCTGAGCGGTCGCACCCTTCGCAGCCAGGAACTCCCAGCGCGGGCCGGTGAAGGCCTCCTGCCAGTGCCGGTAGGCGAGCTTGGCGTTGGCGATCGCAAGCTTCCCCTGCAAGCGCGTGGCCTGGCCGCCGATCTCGTCCAGCCGGCGATCCGCCTCGGTGTCGACCCGCGAGACGAAGAAGCTCGCGACGGAGGCGACGAGCGTCGGGTCACCGCCGGCGGCGACGAGCCGCTCGAGCCCCTTGATGTAGGCCTCGACGACCGCCGCATAGCGATCGAGCGAGAAGATCAGCGTCACGTTGATCGCCTTGCCCTTCGCGATGCAGTCCTCGATCGCGGCGAGCCCCGGCAGCGTGGCGGGTATCTTCACGAACAGGTTCGGCCGGTCGACTTCCTCGTGGAAGCGGATCGCCTGCTCGAACGTCGCCTCGCGGTCGTAGGCGAGCGTCGGGTCGACCTCGAGCGAGACCCAGCCATCCTGGCCCTTGCCCTCGTCCCAGACGGGACGCAGCAGATCGCAGGCGTCCTGCACGTCCTGCTTCGCCAGCGCGAGGAAGATCTCAACCGGATCGTCCTCGGTCTTCAGCACCTCCGCCAACCGCTCGTCGTACCAGTCGCCCGACGAGAGCGCCTTCTGGAAGATCGTCGGGTTGGAGGTGACGCCGACGACCGCGTCCTCCTTCATCAGGCGGGCGAGCTCGCCCGTCTCCAGCATCTCGCGCGAGAGCGAGTCGATCCAGACGCTGACGCCCTGTTCAGAGAGCTCGTGCAGTCGTGACCTGGCCATCCTTCATCTCCTTCTCCATTGCTGCGACTTTTCTCAACCGCGCCACGTACCGCTCGCCGCCGTCGAAGCGCGCGCCGAGGTAGGCGCGCACGAGGTCGACAGCGAGCTCGGCGCCGACAACCTCCGAGCCGAGGCAGAGCACGTTCATGTCGTCGTGCTCGACACCCTGGTGCGCTGAGTACACGTCGTGACAGATCGCGGCGCGGATCCCGGCCATCTTGCAGGCGGCGACCGAGGCACCGACACCGGAGCCGCAGACGAGGATGCCGCGCTCCGCGTCGCCGCGCAGGATCGCCTCGCCAAGCTCCTTGGCCTTGTCCGGATAGTCGACCCGTTTCGCGTCCGTGTCCGTGCCGAGGTCGACCGCCTCGTGCCCGAGCCCGTCGAGCTCTTCGAGCAGGCGGTCGCGCAGCTTCACGCCGCGGTGGTCGAAGGCGACTGCGACACGCATCGGCTGTGAGTATGGCGAAGAGCGGCAGGGTCAGCGGGAGGCGCGAGCCTCGATGCCTTCGATCAGCTGTGCCACCGCCTCCAGCACCTCGAGGTGCGGCGCTTCCGCCTCCGAGACGCCGGCCAGGATCTCGACCTCGAGACCCTGGAAGAGATTCGCCACCAGCGTCGCGACCGCCGCCGCGGAGATCGGCAGCTCGAGCTTCACCTCGCGTGACCACTCCTCGACGACCCCGGCCATCAACCTGCGCCAGCCTGCCGTGGCCTCGCGCCATCGGCCGGCGAGCTCCTCGTCGGCGAGCCCGGCCGCCCACAGCTCCCACAGGATCCGCACGTAGCCGGACTCCAGGTCGTCCTCGAGAAAGCGGCATGCCGCACGCCACTTCGCGCTCAACGGCTCGGGCCCGGCGAACAGCGCCTGCTGGCGCTCGAGGAGCTTCGCGTTCTCGCGCTCGAGCACGGCGACGAGCACCGCCTGCTTGCTGCCGAAGTGGTAGTGGACGAGCGAGAGCTGGACTCCCGCCCGCTCGGCCACGGCCCGGATGCTCGTGGCGGAGTACCCCTCTTCGCGCAGCGACTCCCGCGCCGCCTCGAGAATCAATTCCTTGGTCGCGTCCCCCCGCACGGAGCGCCGGTCCTTCACCTCGTTTGACATGGGCGCACCTTACCACTATATTAGTTGGTCGTTCAACCAACTACTTGAGGAGGCGGAAATGCCGCTGATCACTGTCAAGCTGATCGAGGGCGTCTTCGACGCCGAGGAAAAGCAGGAGATCATCGAACAGCTCACCGAGACGATGGTGGGCATCGAGGGTGAGAACATGCGTGGCGTGACGTGGGTCGTGCTCGAGGAGGTCAAGAGCGGCGAGTGGGGACTCGGCGGCAAGCCGCTGACGACCGAGGCGGTGCGCGAGCTGAAGCAGGGTGTCGCCGCCTGATGGCCGCTGTCGCGCCGTCCGCGACACCGCACGCCGCCGGACGGGCGGTCGAGCCCCGTGCACAGGGTTACCTCGACCGCGACGGCGTGCGCATCTTCTACGAGCTGTTCGGCGACGCCCCCGAGGCGATGCTCCTCCTGCCGCCGTGGGCGATCAACCACTCGCGCTTCTGGAAGGGGCAGGTGCCGTACCTCTCCCGCCACTTCAGCGTCCTGACCTTCGACCCGCGCGGCAACGGCCGCTCCGACCGGCCCCAGTCACCGGACGAGTACGGAGCGGAGGTCACGGCCGCGGACGCACTCGCGCTCCTCGACGAGCTCGGGCTCGAGCGCGTCTTCCTCGTCGTTCATTGCGGAAGCGCTGACAAGGGACTGCTCTTGACCGCACACCACCCGGAGCGATTCGTGGGCGCCGTCTTCATGTCCCCGGCGCTCCCGATCACGCCGCCGCTGCCGGAGCGGGTGATGTCGTTCACCGAGCCACTGCCGACCGACGAAGGCTGGGCGAAGCAGAACCGTCACTACTGGCAGCGGGACTACCCCGGCTTCCTGGAGTTCTTCTTCGGCCGTTGCTTCACCGAGCCGCACTCCACGAAGCAGATCGAGGACGGCATCGGCTGGGCGCTCGAGACGACGCCGGAGACGCTCGAGCTCACCGTGAGGCCATCTGGGTTCGACGCGGCGAGATCGCACGAGCTGATGTCCCTCGTCCGCTGTCCCCTGCTCGTGATCCAGGGCACCGAGGACACCCTCATTCCAGCCGACCGCGGCGCTGCCTTCGCGGCTGCCACCGGCGGCCGGCTCGTGACGATGGAAGGGGCCGGCCACAGCCCGCACGCTCGTGATCCCGTCCGGTTCAACCTGATCGTCTCCGACTTTGCGAGTGCGTGCTGGGGCCGTCCGCAGGAGCCACAGACCTGGCGCCGCGCCGTCACGCGGTCGAAGCGGGCGCTCTACATCTCGTCCCCGATCGGCCTCGGCCACGCCTGGCGCGACGTCGCGATCGTGCAGGAGCTGCGGCGGCTTCGACCCGGGCTGACCGTCGACTGGCTCGCACAGGATCCCGTGACGCGAGTCCTCGAGGCGGCAGGTGAGCGCATCCATCCGGCGAGCCGCCACCTGGCGAACGAGTCGCGCCACATCGTGGCCGAGTCCGACGGGCAGCAGCTGCACGCCTTCGAGGCGATCCGGCGCATGGACGAGATCCTGCTCGCCAACTTCATGATCTTCCACGACGTCGCCCGCGCCGAGCAGTACGACCTCTGGATCGGCGACGAGGCGTGGGAGCTCGACTACTACCTGCACGAGAACCCGGAGCTGAAGAGCGCGACGTACTGCTGGCTGACGGACTTCGTCGGCTGGCTGCCGATGCCGGGTCGCGACCGCGACGCGTTTCTGACCGCCGACTACAACGCCGAGATGATCGAGCAGATCGCGCGCTTCCCCCACGTTCGCGACCGGGCGATCTTCATCGGCGAGCCGGAGGACGTCGTGCCGGAGTCGTTCGGGCCCGGCCTGCCCCAGATCCGCGACTGGGTCGCCGAGCACTTCGAGTTCAGCGGTTACGTCACGCCCGCGGCCGAGAGGCTCGACCGTGCTGCGGTGCGCGCCGAGCTCGGCTACGCGGAGGACGAGCGAGTGTGCATCGTGTCCGTCGGCGGCTCGGGCGTCGGCATCGACCTGCTTCGGCGCGTGCTTGCCGCCTACCCAAAGGCGAAGGCGAGCATCCCGGCGCTGCGGATGGTCGTCGTGTGCGGGCCGCGGATCGACCCAAGCTCCCTGCCGGCTCCCGAGGGCGTCGAGGTTCGGCAATACGTGCACGAGCTGTACCGGCACCTGGGGGTGTGCGACGTGGCGGTCGTGCAGGGCGGGCTCACGACGGGGATGGAGCTCGTCGCGGCAAAGACGCCGTTTCTCTACTTCCCGCTCCGGGATCACTTCGAGCAGAACTTCCACGTCCGCCACCGCCTCACCCGCTACGGCGCCGACCGCTCTCTGGACATCGAGACAGCGGAGCCGGAGACGATCGCCGACGCGATTGCGGCAGCTCTCTCCGAGCCCGTCGACTATCTGGACGTCGAGCCGGGCGGCGCAAGGCGCGCGGCCGAGCTGATCGCCGAGCTGCTTTAGGAGGGCTCCTAGGAAACGCGCTCGAGCAGCGCGACGGCGCGCGCGGCGATGTTCTCCGCCGTGAAGCCGAGCCGTTCGAGCACCTCGTCACCAGGTGCGGAGGCGCCGAAGCGGTCGACCGCCACAGACGCGCCGGCCTCGCCGATCCAGCGCTCCCACCCGAGTGAGATCCCCGCCTCGATCGAGAGACGCGCGCCGACGTCGGGCGGGATCACCTCGTCGCGATAGTCCTGCGGCTGCTCCGCGAAGAGCTCCCAGCACGGCATCGAGACAACGCGGACGTTGGCGTCCATCGCGAGCGCGGCCTCGTAGGCGACGCTCACCTCGGAGCCGGTCGCAAGCAGCAGGATGTCGGGCAGGCCGTCGCCCGACTGCCAGAGCGTGTACGCGCCGCGCAGCGCTCCCTCGGCCGGAGCCACTTCCGAGCGGTCGAGCGTCGGCAGCTTCTGCCGCGACAGCGCGAGCGCGACGGGACCGCCCTCACGCTCCAGCGCGATCCGCCACGCCATCGACGTCTCGTTGGCGTCGCCCGGCCGCACGTACCAGAGGTTCGGGATCGACCGGAGCGTCATGTGGTGCTCGACCGGCTGGTGGGTCGGCCCGTCCTCGCCGAGGCCGACCGAGTCGTGCGTCCAGACCCAGAGCGATTGCATGTGGCCGAGCGCGGAGAGCCGGACGGCGGGGCGCATGTAGTCCGAGAAGATGAGGAACGTCGAGCCGTACGGCTTCAGCATCCCGTCCGTGAGCGAGATGCCGTTCACGATCGACCCCATGGCGTGCTCGCGGATGCCGAAGGCGATGTTGCGCCCGGCGTGGGTGGACGAGAACACGCCGGCACCCTCGAACTCCGTCTTCGTCGACTCGACGAGATCGGCGGCTCCGCCCACCATCGTCGGCGTGAACGGCTTGAGCGCCTGCATCACCTTCTTGCCGGCGTCGCGGGTGGCCACCTCCTCCCCGGCCGTGAACTCCGGCAGGGCATCGACCCAGCCGGGGCGCGGCTTGCCGGTCCGGTCCGCCTCCCACTCCTCGCGGAGCTTCGGGAACGTCTCGGCCCAGAGCTCGAAGCGGTCGTGCCACTCCTGCTCCGCCTCGATCCCGGCGGGCCTCATGTCCATGTGCTCGTAGACCGCGTCGGCGACGTCGAAGTGCTGGTCCGGGTCGAGTCCGAGCGTCTCCTTTGCGGCCCGGATCTCGTCCTCGCCGAGCGGAGCGCCATGCGACTTCGACGTGTCGATCGCATTCGGCGCGCCGTAGGCGATGTGGCTGCGCACGATCACGAGCGACGGCCGCTCCTCCTCGGCCTGCGCCGCGCGGATCGCGCGCTCGAGCGCAGCGACGTCCTCGGAGTCCTCGACCGACTGCACGTGCCAGCCCTGCGCCTCGAAGCGCTTCGCCTTGTCCTCGGTGGTGAAGGTGAGCGCGGTGGTGCCGTCGATCGTGATGTGGTTGTCGTCGTAGAAGTAGACGAGCCGGCCGAGACCGAGGTGGCCCGCGAGCGAGGCGGCCTCATAGCTGACGCCCTCCATCAGGTCGCCGTCCGAGCAGATCACGTAGACGCGACGGTCGACGACGTCGTGGTGGGGCCGGTTGTAGCGCTCGGCAAGGAAGCGGTCGGCGATCGCGAAGCCGACGCCGTTCGCGAAGCCCTGCCCGAGCGGGCCGGTCGTGGTCTCGACGCCCTCGGTCATGAAGTGCTCCGGATGGCCCGGCGTCCGCGAGCCCCATTGCCGGAAGCGCTTGAGCTCCTCGAGCGACAGGTTGTAGCCGGTCAGGTGCAGCGTGGCGTACTGGAGAATGCAGGCGTGGCCGGCTGAGAGGATGAAGCGGTCGCGGTTTGGCCAGTCCGGGTTCGCCGGGTTGTGGCGCATCACGTTCCGGTACAGCACGTAGGCGAGCGGGGCGAGTGCCATTGCCGTGCCCGGATGACCCGCGTTCGCCTTCTGGACCGAGTCCATCGCGAGCGCCCGGATCGTGTCGATCGAGAGCTTCCGGATCTTTGCGTCGTCGCTCACAGCCTCAACGATATGCCTCCGCCCGCTGTCAGCGCAGAGCCAACGGGCACTACCCTTCGAGCATGGCGGTCCTGATCGCATCGAGCCTGCGCAAGGAGTTCTCCGGCGAGCCCCTCTTCGACGGTGTCTCGTTCAAGCTCGAGCGCCGCGACCGGCTCGCCCTCGCCGGTCCGAACGGCGCAGGCAAGACGACGCTCTTGCGCGCACTGATGGGCGAGACCGAGCTCGCCGGCGGTGAGCTCGCCTGGGAGAAGGGCGCCCGCGTCGCGCTCCACGACCAGCGGCCACCGCGGCTCGGCGGCTTCACGCTGCGCGAATACGCGCTCTCGGGCGCATCCGACCTGATCGAGACCGAGCGCGAGCTGCGCCGGCTCGAGGAGGCGATGTCTGCAGGCGACCACGGCCCGGAGACCCTCCGCCGTTACGGCGAGGCGCAGGCACGGCTCGAGCACGCGGGCGGCTACGGCTGGCGCGACCACGCCACTGCCGTGCTGCGCGGCCTCGGCTTCGCGGATGCGGACCTCGACCGCGGGCTCGAAAGCTTCTCGGGCGGAGAGCTGACGCGCGCCTCGCTGGCACGAGCGCTTGCCGGCGGCCCCGATCTACTCCTGCTCGACGAGCCGACGAACCACCTGGACATGGCCTCGATGGAGTGGCTCGAGCAGGAGCTCGCCACCATCGACGCCGCCGTCGTCCTCGTCGCGCACGATCGCTGGTTCCTCGAATCGGTGGCCACGTCCGTGCTCGAGCTCGAGGGCGGAAGCTCCGTCTTCTTCCCGGGCAAGTGGCACGTCTGGCGCCAGGAGAAGGCGGCGCGGCTCGCGAACCAGGCGACCTGGGCGCAGCGGCAGGCCGAGGACATCGCCCGGCTCGAGCGCTTCGTCGCCCGCTTCCGGTACGGCACGAAGTCCCGGCAGGCGCAGGCGAAGCTGAAGCAGATCGCGCGGATCGAGGCGGAGCGCGTCGAGGCGCCGCGGACGGGCCGGCGCACGCTCGGCTTCGAGTTCCTGAAGCCCGTGCGGAGCGGCCGGATGGTGATCGAGGCCGAGGGCTTCGACCTCGCGGCGGGTACGAAGCAGCTGCTCGAGGACGCGGAGCTCGTGCTGGAGCGCGGAGAGCATGTCGCGCTGATCGGGCCGAACGGCTCCGGCAAGTCGACGCTGCTCGAGGGAATCGTGGCGGGCGAGGTCGGCCGGATGGGTCACGGCGTCGAGCTCGCGTACTTCTCGCAGCACGAGGTCGAGCTCGACGAGCGCGGCAGCGTGCTCGAGTGCACGATGGGCGCCACGGGCCTGCAGCGGCCACAGGCGCAGGCGCTGCTCGGCCGGTTCCTCTTCTCAGGCTGGGACGAGCACGAGAAGCGAGTCGACCAGCTCTCCGGCGGAGAGCGCCGCAGGCTGGGACTCGCGCTCGTCGTCGCCTCGGGGGCGAACTTCCTCGTCCTCGACGAGCCGACCAACCATCTCGATCTCGAGAGCCGCGAGGCACTCGAGGCTGCGCTCGAGGCGTTTCCGGGAACCGTCCTGCTCGTCTCCCACGACCGTGCCGTGCTCGACGCCGTCGCCGAGCGGATCGTCGCCGTCGAGGACGGAGGTCTCCGCTCCTACCCGGGCGGCTGGGCGGACTACGCGCGCATCCGCGCCGGCGAGGACGCCCCGGAAGCGCCCAAGCCGAAGGAGCGCAAGGAGAAGCCGAAGCCCGAGAAGCCGAAGCCGCCCCGCCGGAGCGAGCTCGAGCTCGTCGAGTCCACGATCCAGGAGCGCGAGCTCGAGATCGCGGACCTCGAGCGCCGTCTGGCCGAGGACTGGGGTGACGCGGACGCCCTCGCTGCGCACAAGGTCGCGCGAGAGGACCTGCAGGGACTGCTCGAGCGCTGGGAGCAGCTGTTCGAGTCCGCGCAGCAAGTGTGACGATTGGCCGTCCGGCGGCGTAGGAACGGTGTGCAGGCGATGACGCTTTCCGCACGGAGCCAGCCGACCCTGTCGGCGTCGTTTGCCGCGACCGCAGAGGAGCATCTCGACGACGTGTACGCCTATCTCGTGTATCTGACCCGCGACCGCTCGCTCGCCGAGGATCTGGTCGCGGACACGTTCGAGAAGGCGCTGCGCTCGTGGCGCCGCTTCGACGCCCGCCGCGGCAGCGCCCGCACGTGGCTCTGCCAGATCGCCCGCACGACCGCGCTCGACTGGTTCCGCGCCGAGGAGCGCCGGAAGCGCCGTGAGGAGCGAGCCGCGCCGGCGGAGCACGTCGACGCACCCTTTTCCGAAGGCCTGTCGCCCGACCTCGAATCCGCCCTCGCCGAGCTCAGCGCCGGCGAGCGCGAAGTGATCGCACTCCGGATCCTGCTCGAGCTCGACGGCGACGAGGCCGCACGCGTCCTCGGTATCAGCCCGACCGCGGTATCCACCCGCCTGTCGCGGGCCCTGAAGAAGCTCGAAGAGAAGGTGAGCATCCATGTCTGAGTCGCTGCTGAACGAGATCCGCGCCGCGAAGCCCGTCGCACCCTCCACGCTCCGCGACCGTGTGCGCGCGCTGTCCGCCGAGGAGCCGGCACGCGAGCCCTTTCTCTCGCGCTTCCGCTGGCGCCAGCTCGTGCTGGTCGCGCCGGCCACGCTCGTCCTCGCGCTCTCCGCGGCGACGGTGATCGGCTTGACGCGCGACGGCGCCGTGACGGGAGTCGGCGACGACCGGATCGCCTCCTCCGGCGCCGGCGAGGCTGCGACCACCTCCCCGGCCTACCGAGGACTTCAGACGGAGCCCAACTCCGCCCTCAAGGCCGCACCGCCGGCCGTTGCCGACTCCGGCGCGCCCGTCCCTCCGGCAACAGGGCAGCTGCAGCGCTACGAGGCGGAGCTTCGCCTGCGCGTGGACGATGTCGAGGCGCTTTCGGGCGCGACGAAGAGCGCCCAGCAGATCGCGCTCTCGAGCGGCGGCAGCATTGCCTCGCTCCAGTACGACGCGCCGTCCGAGGGCATCGGCTCGGCGCAGATCACGCTCCGCGTCCCGATCTCCAAGGTGCAGAGCGCGATGACGCAGCTGTCCGCGCTGGGCACGATCGTCGGCCAGCGCTACGGGATCGAGGATCTCCAGGTGCAGGCCGACACGCTCCAGTCGCAGATCGAGGCGACGCAGCGGCAGATCGCCGGGATCCTGGGCCAGCTCGAGAGCACGACCCTCTCCGACGCCAACCGCGCCGTGCTGAAGTCGCGGCTCTCGAACGCCCGCGCCAAGCTGAAAGGGCTCCGCGACGGGCTCGCCGGCACGCGCGCCGAGGCGAAGACGGCGACGGTCTACCTCTCGCTGACGACCGAGAAGATCGAGCCCGGCGCCGTCGGCGGCGGCCCGCTCGACAACATCAAGGACGTCCTTGCATGGGAGGCGATCGGGCTCCTCTACGTGCTCGTCGTCGCCGGCCCGTTCCTCCTCGTCGGCTTCCTCGTCTGGCTCGCGCTTCGGCTGCGGCGCAGGCAGGTCACCACCCGCCTGCTCGAGCAGAACTAGTCGAGAGGGAGCTCGGCCCGCACGGTGGTTCCCAGGCCGCGCTCGCTCGAGACACGCAGACGGCCACCGAGTGCCTCCACCCGGTCACTGAGACCTCGGAGACCCGATCCCTTGCCCGGGTCGGCGCCGCCGACGCCGTCGTCCGACACCTCGACCACGAGCACACCGTCGTCGCGAGCGAGATCGACCTGCGCTCGGCTCGCGTCTGCGTACTTGGCGACATTGGCGAGCGATTCCGAGACCACGTAGAACGCGGCGGCCTCGATCGGCTCCGGCAGCCGCTCCGACGGCAAGCCGTTGATCTCCACCGGGAGCGTGGCGCGGGTGGCGAGCGCCTCGACGGCCGGCGCGAGGCCGCGATCGGTGAGGATCGCCGGATGGATGCCGCGGGCGAGCTCACGGAGCTCCTCGAGACCGAGCGCGAGCTCTTCGCTTGCCTGCGTGAGCAGATCCGCCGCGGATGCCGGGTCGGCCGCCAGCTGCGACTGGGCGAGCCGAAGTCCGAGAGCGAGCGAGACGAAACGCTGCTGTGCGCCGTCGTGCAGGTTCCGCTCGAGCCGCTGCCGCTCGGCGTCGCCGGCCTGGACGATGCGGGCGCGCGACGCGGTCAGCTCCTCGCGGGCCTCCGCATTTGCGAGCGCGACGGCGACGAGGCTCGTGAACTTCTCGAGGCGCGTCTCGACGTCCGCTGGGAACCGCTCAGGCCCGTTGATCGAGATCGAGGTCGAGCCCCAGAGTCGCCCGGAAACGACGATCGGCGCCGCAACACCGGAGGTCACACCCGCCGCAACCATGTGCTCCTGAACGTCAGGTGGCTCGTTCTCCAGGTCGATCCGCGCGGCTCGGCCGGTATGCGCAACGCGCGCGATCGCACCGCCCTGAAACGGCAGACGGACGCCGAGGGGGGCCTCGAACCGGCCGTCCCGCTCCCAGCCGCCCACGATCTCCGCCTCCTCCGCGCCGGCGACATAGCGCGCGGTCGCAGCGGCGCGCGCGCCGAACAGGCGGCCGACCTCCTCGGTCACGATGTTGAACAGCCGTGCGGGTCGCTCAGTGGCGGCAGCGACCGCGACTCGGCTGAGCGCGGCCTGCTCCTCGGCCAGCGTCGCCAGTTCCTCGCGGGCCTGGGTGTTCGCGAGCGCGACGGCGACGAGCGCCGCGAACTGCCCGAGTCGCTCCTCGGCGTTCGCCGGAAACCGCCGTTCGCCCGTGAGCGACACCACGACGGCGCCCCAGATGTCCCCCGACACGACGATTGGGGCCGCGACGAGGGATGTCACGCCGAGCGCGGTCAGCCGGCCGTGGAGCTCCGCAGGAACGCCTGTGTCCTCCGTCCCCTGGCGAGCCGGCGCTCCTGTCCGCGCGACCTTGGTGAGCGCACTGCCGTCTTCTATCGCAACGATCGTCCCGGCGCCGGGGATCTGGATGCCCGGCTCGCTCCACTTGCCGACGATGACCCCTGATGTGGGGGTCGGGTCGAAGCGCACGAGGTTGGCGGCGTCTGCGCCGAGGAGGCGACCGACCTCCTCGGTGACGACATCGAAGACGCGGTCTGCCGACGTCTCGGTCGCGACGGTCACCGCCACGCGGTTCAGGGCCGCTTGCTCCGCGACCAGCGTGCGGAGGTCGATCTCATCCCGCGGCATGCCGAAATCGTCGCACGCCCCGGAGTGCACCGCCAATGGGCGCCGGACCTAGGCCGATTCGGGAGTGTGGCAGACCGCCTCGAGCTTGAAGCCATGAGGATCGAGCCAGTAGGTCGCGAAGCAATGCTCCCCGTACTGAGGGAACTCTCCCGGCTCGTCCAGGATGGTGGCTCCGTGTGCGCGTGCCCATTCGTGCGCTGCTCGAACGACCTCTCTGCTCTCGACGAGGAATGCGAGGTGGTGAAGGCCCGTCTGGCCGCGCGCGTAGTTACCCGGTTCCTCTGCCTGGTAGAGGAACAGCTGTGAGCCCAGAGCACCGTCGGGCCCGTAGTTGAGCGGTCCTCCGGGGCCGGTCTCGAACCACGTCCGGAGCCCGAGGACGCTCATCAGGTCGTCGTAGTACGCCTTGGCCGCGGCGAGATCCGGAACGCCGATCCCGATGTGATCGATGAAGCCTGGTGCAGGCACGAGGAGAAGATCGTAAGCGACCGCGCAGCGGACCTCCTGGGTCATCATCAAGGCATGGCCGCAGGCAGGATGCACGCCGACGAAGTCGACACCGACGTCGCGCTCGTCCGGCGCCTACTCGCTGGGCAGTTCCCGCAATGGAGAGACCTGGCTGTCGAACCGGTCGTGTCGTACGGAACCGATCACGACATCTACCGGCTCGGTGACCACCTGGCCGCTCGGCTGCCGCGCATCGGGTGGGCGACCGAGCAGGCGGCGAAGGAGGCGCTCTGGCTGCCGAAGCTCGCACCGCACCTGCCGCTTTCGGTTCCTGTGCAGCTGGCGATGGGGCGGCCGGCTGAGGGCTACCCCTTCGAATGGTCGGTCTACGAGTGGCTGCCCGGCGAGAACGCCAACGGGACGATCGACGACCTGAACCAGGCGGCGGTCGATCTGGCCGCATTCGTGCGCGCGCTGCGTCAGTTCGACACCACCGGCGCGCACCGGCGTCCGCCCGGCGGACGAGGCTCACCACTCGCCGAGCTGGACGAGCACGTTCGCCGGTCGGTCGCAGAGCTCGGCAACCGCGTCGACGGCGCTGCCACTCTCCGGTCGTGGCAGGAGTCGCTCGACGCCTCGGAGTGGGACGGCGAGGGTGTCTGGCTGCACGGCGACCTGCTCCCCGGCAACCTGCTCGTGGTGGACGGCCGGCTTTCGGCGGTCATCGACTTCGGCGGCCTCAACGTTGGCGATCCGGCCTGCGACCTCCAGGCCGCCTGGAACGTCTTTGCCGGCGAGAGTCGCGCGCGGTACCGAGCCGAGCTCGACGTCGACGACGCGTCGTGGCTGCGCGGGCGTGGCTGGGCGCTCTGCCAGGCCGTCGTGGCGCTTCCGTACTACTGGGACACCAACCCCGGGATGATCCGGCAGGCCTCGCACGCGCTGGCGCAGGTCCTCGCCGACAGCTGACCTACGTCCAGAAGTCGTCGAACGCCCGCTCCTCGAGCGGCTGAGCGCGGACGATCGCCGCATCGGGGTGCTCGCTCAGGACGGCTCCGGGTCCAGCGTCGCGACCACGGCTTCGGCGACGACCTTGAGCGGGCGGCCGGAGACCTGGCTCGCCTTCCGCAGGCGCGCGAACGCGTCCTGCTCCGACAGGCCCTCCTTCGTCATCAGAAGCCCCTTCGCGCGCTCGATGCTCTTCCGGGCTGCGAGCGCGTCCGCCAGCGACTCCGCCTCCTCGCGCAGCGCCTGCAGCTCGTCGTGCCGCGCCCGCGCGGTCTCGATCGCCGGCAGCAGGTCGGTCTCGCGAAACGGCTTCACCAGGTAGCCGAAGACACCGGCCTCCACCGCCCGCGCCACGAGCTCCCGCTCGCCGTACGCAGTCACCATCACGATCGGGATCGGCCGCTCGTCGAGGATCCGGCGCGCCGCCTCGATGCCGTCGAGCCGCGGCATCTTCACGTCGAGCACGGCGAGGTCGGGGTGCTCCTGCCGCGCGAGCTCCACCGCCTCCTCCCCGTCCTTGGCCTCCGCGCATACCTCGAACCCGGCCGACTCGAGCAGCGACCGGAGGTCCATGCGAATAATCGTCTCGTCCTCCGCGATCAGGATTCTCACGCCGGAAAGACCACCTCGGCACGAAGACCCGGATCGCTCGTGAGCACGATCGTGCCTCCGAGCTCGTCGCGGACGAGCGCCCGCACGATCGAGAGCCCGGTGCTCTCGCCGTCGCCGCTCGCAATCCCGCCGCCGTCGTCCGCGATCGCCAGCGAGACGCCGCCGTTGCGCTGAGCCAGCTCGATCCGGACTGTGCCGCCGCCGTGCTCCAGCGCGTTCTGGAAGAGCTCGCTGAAGACGAGTGCAAGCGCCGTCGCGCGGTGGCCGGCAAGGGACACCGACTCGAGGTTCGCCTCGACCGCTTTCTCGTGGACGAGGCCCTGCACGAGCATCGCGCGGAGCCGCTCGATCAGCTCGGCGAGATCGACGTCGTCCTCGCGGTGCTCGGTGAGCACCTCGTGCACCGCTGCGATCGCGAGGATCCGGTTGACCGAATCGGTGAGCGCGCGGCGCGGGTCGACCTCGGCCGCCCGCGCCTGCAGCCGCAGCAGCGAGGCGACGGTCTGGAGGTTGTTCTTCACCCGGTGGTGGATCTCTTGCGCGAGCACGCCGCGCATCACCGCACGCCCGTGCTCGAGCGCGACGGCCGCATGGTGCGCGATGGCTTCGAGCAGGGCGCGATCGTCGTCGCTGAAGGGCGTGTCGCGGTCGCAGACCAGCTCTCCGATCTGGCGGCGCTTCCACTTCAGCGGCAGGCGCAGTGCGTGCTTCCCGGCCCGGCCCTCCGGCCACGCGATCTTTCCGTCCTCGAGCACGAGCGCCGCGCCGGTCGCCCCCATCGCGGTGATCGTCGTCCTCACGATCGCCTCCAGCGACTCCTCCAGGTACAGGGACTCGGAGACGGCCTCCGAGATCTGTGCCAGCGCCTCGAGCTCGTGCACGCGCCGCTGCGCGTCGGCATAGAGCTTCGCGTGCTCGATCGTCTGTGCGACCTGGGACGCGATCGCCACGAGCAGGTCGATCTCGGCCTCGGTGTAGTCGCGGGCGGCGCGCGTGCGGACGTTCAGCGCTCCCTCGAGCGTCTCCCGCGCGAGGATCGGGACGGCGAGAATCGACTCGTACTCGTCCTCGGGGAGGTTCGGGAACTGCTTGAAGCGGGAGTCGAGATGCGCCGACGACGCGATCGCGATCGGCGCGCGCTCCGCCGCCGCGGTGCCCGTGATTCCCTCGCCGAGGTGCAGGCGCGGCCGCCGCGTCATCTCGTCGACGGCGGTTCCGTGCGTTGCGCGGAGCACCAGCTCGTCGGCGCGCTCGTCGTAGAGGTAGACGAAGCAGGCGTCCGCCCCGAGCGCGTCCGCGACCTTGCTCGCTACGAGCGCGAGCACCTCCTCGAGGTCGAGCGTCGAGTTGACCGCGGCGATGGTCTCGGTCAGCAGTCGAAGATGCCTCGCGGACGCGTCCACCGTCAGAGTGTAGGTCGCGCTTATCCACAGGCCCTTACAAACTTCTTACCGAAGTCATGCCAGAAACTTCAAACGGCGCGAATACGTTCTCATCCTGATGAGTGCCGTAGAACTCGATCTCCGCAGCGTCAAAGGCTTCCTCGTCGCCGACGTGCGGGGTCGCGTCATTGGCCGGGTCGAGTCGCCGATGTACGGCAGCCAGCCCGACATCCCGGACGCACTCGCCGTCCGCTCGGGCTTCCTGCGGGGCCGCCGGCTCGTGCCCGCCGAGGCGATCGGCGAGATCGACGAAGGCTCCCGCGTGATCGGACTCCGCGTGATGCGCGAGTCGATCCGCAAGTTCCTCTAGCCCGCTGCCCGTTTGCGCAAGGAGAGCGCAAGCGCTTGCGCGCCGTAGCACGCCGGCGGTGAACGACCACGGGCTCCTCGAAGGGAGCCCGCGATCGGCCGTCAGTTGAGGTCGCGGCGCTCGCCTTGCGCCGCAGCCCTACGACAATTATGCCCCTCTGCGCCGGTTTCTGTCTAGTCCAGGAACCGCTGTTCTAAAGCACAGCTAGGTAGCGGTCCAGCTCCCATTGCGTCAGCTGAATCCGGTAGTCGTCCCACTCGCGGCGCTTGATCTCGACGTACCGCTCGTGGATGTGCTCACCGAGGGCCTTCCGCATCAGCTCCGACTCCGCGAGGGCCTCGACCGCCTCCCCCAGGGTGCCCGGCAGCGCCACGATCCCGCGCTCCTGCCGCTCTGCCGCCGAGAGGTGATAGAGGTTCGAGTCCATCGGCTCCTCGAGCTCGTAACCCCGCTCGATTCCCTCCAGCCCCGCGTGCAGGAGGGCGGCGAAGGTGAGATACGGGTTGCACGCCGGGTCGGGGCAACGGATCTCGGCGCGTGTCGCCTGCTCGGAGCCCGGCTTGTAGAGCGGGATCCTGATGAGAGCAGAGCGGTTGCGCTGCGACCAGGCGACGTACACGGGCGCCTCGTAGCCCGGCACCAGCCGCTTGTAGGAGTTGACCCACTGCGCGAACACGGCGGAGAGCTCGCGCGCGTGGCGGAGCAGGCCGGCGATGAACGCCTTCGCCGTGGGCGAAAGGTGATGTGCGTCGGCGCCGTCGAAGAACTGGTTCCGCCCGTCCGTGAAGAGCGACATGTGGGTGTGCATGCCCGAGCCGTTCTCGCCGAACAACGGCTTCGGCATGAACGTCGCGTAGACGCCGTTCTTGGCCGCGATCTCCTTCACGATCAGCCGGTAGGTGATCGTCGCGTCCGCCATCTCGAGCGCGGGTGCGTAGCGCATGTCGATCTCGTGCTGTGACGGCGCTACCTCGTGGTGGTGGTACTCGATCGGAATGCCGACGCTCTCGAGCGCCTGAATCGTCTCGTTCCGCAGCTCGGTCGCGGCGTCGAGCGCGGTCATCGCGAAGTAGCCGCCCTCGTCGAGGGTCTCCGTCCCCTTGTTGTCCTTGAAGAGGAAATACTCGAGCTCGGGGCCGATGTTGAAGGTGTCGAAGCCCATCGACCGCATCCGCTCGAGCGCCTTGCGCAGCATGTAGCGCGGGTCGCCCTCGTACGGCTGCCCGTCGGGGGTGACCACGTCGCAGATCATCCGGCCGACGACGGTCTCGCCGGGCCGGGACGGCATGATCCGGAACGTGTCGGGATCCGGGATCGCGACCATGTCCGACTCCTCGATCGCGTTGAAGCCGGTGATCGACGAGCCGTCGAAGCCCATCCCGTCGTCGAGCGCGGCTGCGACCTCGCTCGGGGTGATCGCGAAGCTCTTCAGGTGCCCTTCGAGATCGGTGAACCAGAAGAGCACGTATGCGACCTCCTGCTTCTCGATCTCCTTCAGCACGCGCTTCCGCGAATCGGGGTCGGACGTCGCGCGATGCTTGCTCTCGATCATCCCCATGCCGTCTTCCTCCTTGTCACCCTTGTCAACAGAAAGGTCCAGAAACGCAAAGAGCCCCAGGCGGAAGCCGCCTGAGGCCCCGTCGCCTCGAAAACCTCGGCGAGTCTAACGCACTAGGAGGGTTTGGTGGAATGTCGCTCGTCGCCGGGGTGCGATGCTCGTTCCGAGGCAAGGACGCAGGGAGCGCGAAGCGGTTGCTATCGGCGCGACTGAGGACGCGGCCTCGGGGCGAGCAGCGCGGCCCGGCAGCTCAGCCGATATTTCGCCAAACCCTCCTACTATCCACTCCGCTTCAATTTCCCGTGCTTCTTCGCGTAGATCTCGCCGCGCCGGAACACCCACAGCCCGATCGGAGCCGCGACCGCGCCGATCAGGAGCAGCGGCCAGATCTCATCCCACATCGTCGAGAGCCCGGCGCCGTCGAGGATCGCCTCACGGATCCCGTCGAGCACGTACGTCGCCGGCGAGATCACGGAGAGCCACTCCATCCACCGGGGCAGCACGTCGGTCGGGTAGTAGACGCCTGAGACCACGAGCAGCATCCCCTGCGCTACGAACCCGAGCTGGGCGCCCTTCTCGGGCGAGATCAGCGGCAGCACCGCGGTCATGATCCCGATCCCGATGAACGCGAGCGAGCCCGCGACGAGCACCACGAAGGCGGCCACGAAGTTCGCGTTCGGCAGTTCGAGGTCGAAGAAGAACGCGACGACGATGAAGAGGATGATCGCGCGGATCAGCCCGTAGAGCACGGCGAAGAACCCCGCGCCGGCGAGGTGCATCGCGCGGGAGAGCGGCGCCATGAACGTGTACTCGATCGTCCCCTCCCAGCGCTCCCACGCGACCGTCTCGGTCATGAACTCGAACAGGATTCCCAGGTAAGCCCAGACGACGGCGCCGATCAACAGCGTCGTCGTGGTGCGAGTGACGTCGATCGACCCGCCCGTCGCCTCGATCCCCTTCGCGATGAAGACGATCGTGAGCGTGTTCGCGATCGTCCAGACCATGAAGGCGACGTCCCACCAGATGTAGCGGCGGGTGAGGTAGACGTTGCGCTCGACGACGCCGCCGAGCCCGATCAGCTCTGCTCGCAGAGTCGCTGCAGCACCCCTGGTCATGCGAACACCTCCCGGTCCTCGTCGTCCTCGTCCACTTCCGCCTCGAACTCGCGGCCGGTCGCCGCGAAGAACGCCTGCTCGAGCGTCTCGACCTTGAACCGCTCCAGAATCTCGGGCACGGTCTCCAGGAAGAGCAGCTCGCCGCGGTCGAGGATCCCGACCCGGTCCGCGAGCGCCTCCGCCTCGGCGAGGTCGTGCGTGCAGAGCAGGATCGTCGAGTCGTGGGTGCGCCTGAGGTCGCGGATGAACGTCTGCACCTCGAGCTTGGAGCGCGGGTCGAGCCCGGTCGTCGGCTCGTCGAGCAGCAGCAGCACGGGCGACGTGAGGAGGGCGCGCGCCAGCGCAACCTTCTGCTGCATCCCGCGCGACAGGTTCTCCATCGGCTCGCTGCGGCGGTCGATCGGGAAGCCGACCTTGCCGAGGATGGCCGGGATCTTCACGCGGGTCTCGCGCGGCCCCATGCCGTAGTAGCGGGCGGCGTAGTGGAGGTTCTCGCCCGCCGACATCTTCTTGAAGAAGCTCGCCTCGACGGAGACGCGGTTGA
This sequence comes from uncultured Gaiellaceae bacterium, assembly GCA_963749515.1. Taxonomy (GTDB): domain Bacteria; phylum Actinomycetota; class Thermoleophilia; order Gaiellales; family Gaiellaceae; genus Gaiellasilicea. The sequence continues at coordinate 214,320 of CAVVMR010000006.1, read as the reverse complement.
CGAGCCTGCGCACCGGCCGCGGGTTGGTGAAGACGTCGTGGCCGAAGACGTACGCGCTGCCGCCGTCGTGGAAGAGCAGCGTCGAGAGCAAGCGGACCAGCGTCGACTTGCCCGAGCCGTTCTGGCCCAGGATCGCGACGCACTCGCCCCGCTCCATCGTGAACGTGACGCCGTGCAGGGCCGCGCGCTTCTTGCGCGCGAACCGGCCTGCCTTCTTGTCTCGGCGCGAGAACTCCTTGCGGAGGTCCCGTACGTCGACGGCAGGCGCTTGACGTTGCAATTCGATGACCTCACTCACTTCCCACTCCTTCAATTCACACGAAACTCGAGGACCACAGCACGCGACGCCCGCACTACGGCGGGCCGCGGCAACGGGTGTCCTAGACGTGGAAGAGGAGTCTCATCGGGGGCGAGGATACCAGCGCTCCCGGCGACGCGCCAGAAAATCCCCCTTGACCTGCGTCCGCACCCTCGGCTACGGTGAGTGCAGGTTCCGCCGCCGAAGGTGGATCCGAGGCAATGGCGCCTCACAGCTGTTTTCAGCTGTGGGCGCTTTTTTTGTGGTCCAACACGAGAGAGGAACGGAGATGTCGGAGCTGGAGTCGAAGCACTACCTGATGAACGGGAGCGAGACGCTCCCCGACGCCCGCGAGGCGCTCGAGTGGGCGGCCGAGACGCGGGTCTCGATGGTCGACCTCAAGTTCTGCGACCTGCTGGGCACGTGGCAGCACATGACGCTGCCGCTGCGGGCCTTCGGCTCGGACGCGTTCGAGGAAGGCCTCGGCTTCGACGGCTCCTCGATCCGCGGCTGGCAGGGGATCTCCGAGTCGGACATGCTGCTGATGCCCGATCCGACCTCGGCGATCCTCGATCCCGCCACCGAGGCGCCGACGCTCTCGCTCGTGTGCGAGATCGTCGACCCGATCACCAAGGAGGGCTACTCGCGCGACCCGCGCCAAGTCGCGAGGCGCGCCGAGGAGTACCTGCGGTCGACCGGCATCGCCGACACGTGCTTCGTCGGGCCCGAGTGCGAGTTCTTCGTCTTCGACGAGGTGAGCTACGACCTCGGCCCGAACGCCGCGCACTACCTGGTCGACTCGAGCGAGGGCTTCTGGAACTCCGGCAAGCCCGGCCTCGGCTACACGTCCCGCCCGAAGGAGGGCTACTTCCCGACGGCGCCGCACGACTCGCTGCACGACCTCCGCACGGCGATGGTGCTGACGCTCGAGCGGCTCGGCATCCCGTGCGAGTTCCACCACCACGAGGTCGCGTCCGGCGGCCAGTGCGAGATCGACCTCCGCTTCCAGAGCCTGACGCGGATGGCCGACCAGGTCATGACCTACAAGTACGTGGTCAAGAACGTGGCCCGGGCGCACGGCAAGTCGGTCACCTTCATGCCGAAGCCGGTCTTCGGCGACAACGGCTCGGGGATGCACTGCCACCAGTCGCTCTGGAAGGAGGGCACGCCGCTGATGGCGGACTCCTCCGGCTATGCGGGTCTGTCGGCGCTCGCGCGCGCCTACGTCGGCGGGCTGCTGGCCCACGCGCCGGCCTTGCTCGCGTTCTGCGCGCCCACCACGAACTCGTACCGCCGGCTCGTGCCCGGCTACGAGGCGCCCGTGAACCTCGTCTACTCGCAGCGCAACCGCTCGGCCTGCATCCGGATCCCGATGTACTCCGACTCGCCGAAGGCGAAGCGGATCGAGTTCCGCTGCCCCGATGCGGCGGCGAACCCGTACCTCGCGTTCTCGGCGATGCTGATGGCGGGCATCGACGGGATCGAGCGTGGTCTCGATCCAGGCGCTCCGGCTGACTACGACCTCTTCGAGGAAGCGGCCCAAACAATGAACACACGACGTGCCGCAGGTCCCCGGCTCGCTCGCCGAGTCGCTCGACGCGCTCGAGGCCGACCACGCGTTCCTGCTCCGCGGCGGCGTCTTCACCGAGGACCTGATCCGGACGTGGATCGACTGGAAGCGCGAGAACGAGGTCGACGTCGTCCGGCTCCGGCCCGCACCCGGCCGAGTTCTCCCTCTACTACGACTGCTAGGAGGCTTCATGACGAAGGTCGAGGCAATCGTCGTACGCGACCGGGTGGAGACGGTGATGGATGCCGTCGAGGAGCACACCGGTCACGTCGGCGTCACCGTGATCGAAGCGGTCGGTCACGGCCGGCAGCGTGGGATCACACACGAGTACCGCGGCCGGATCTTCGAGTCGAGGTTCCTGCCGAAGGCGTACCTCTTCTTCGTCGTGAAGGACGAGATCGCCGGCGGCGTCGTCGAGGCCATCGTCGACGCCGCGCGCACCGGTCACGAGTCGGGCGACGGGATCGTCTGGACGACGCCCGTGTTCGACGTCACCCACAACCGCACAGGAGCAAAGCTCGAGGAGGTCGAGGTCGCATGACGACAAAGGAACTGGCAATCGCCACGAGCACGATCTGGGTCGTCCTGGCCGCGATCCTCGTGATGTTCATGCAGGCGGGCTTCGCCTTCCTGGAGGCCGGGCTGACGCGGATGAAGAACGTCGGCCACATCGCCGCAAAGAACGTCCTGGTGCTCGCGATCGCGTCGATCGTCTACTACCTCGTCGGCTACGGCATCGCCTTCGGCGACGGCGGCAACGGGGTGTGGGGCGGCTCAGGCTTCTTCCCATCGGTCGACGAACTGCTGGCGGTCGGCACGGCTCCGTTCAGCTGGTTCGCGTCCATTCCTGCGGCCGCGGGCTACCTGTTCCAGGTCGTCTTCTGTGCCGTCTCGCTCGCGATCGTCTGGGGCGCGATGGCGGAACGGACGCGGCTCTGGGTCTACTTCGCGTTCGGCGTGGCGTACACGCTGATCTACTCGTTCGTCTCGCACTGGATCTGGAGCCCGGACGGCTGGCTGTTCGCGAAGGGGATGCAGGACTTCGCCGGCTCGACCGTCGTCCACTACCAGGGTGCGCTGGCCGGCCTGGCCGGAGCGCTGCTGCTGGGGCCGCGGATCGGCAAGTTCGCGCACGACGGGAAGCCGAACGCCATCCCGGGCCACAACATGGCGTTCACGACCCTCGGCGTGATCATCCTCTGGTTCGGCTGGTTCGGCTTCAACGCGGGCTCGACGCTCAGCGTCGACTTCGGCGGTGTCGGCTTCTTCGCCTACGTTGCACTGAACACGAACATCGCGGCCGCAGCCGGAGTGCTCGGCGCAGTCATCACCTCGTGGCTCGTGATCAAGAAGCCCGACCTCTCGATGATGCTGAACGGCGCCATTGCGGCGCTCGTCGCGATCACCGCAGCCTGCGCGTTTGTGGCCCCCTGGGCCGCGATCGTGATCGGCCTCGGGGCGGGCGTGATCGTCGTCTTCGGCGTCCTCCTCGTCGAGCGGATCGGGATCGACGATCCGGTCGGCGCGCTCGCCGCGCACGGCATGGCTGGGGTCTGGGGCACGCTCTCGCTGGGCTTCTTCACAGTGCCGGCGCTCTCCGAGAAGCTCGCCACCGGCACGGGTGGCCTCTTCTACGGCGGCGGGCTGCACCAGCTCGGCACGCAGGCGCTCGGCTTGGCTGCCGTCGGCACGTTCACGTTCGCCGCGTCGTTCGGAGTCCTCTGGGTCTTCAAGGTCACGATCGGGATCCGCACCGACGAAGATGTGGAGACAGCCGGCCTGGACGTCTCCGAGCACGGCATGTGGGGCTATCCCGAGTTCTACATCCCGGTTCCCGGCGGCTACGGCACCGATACACACGGGCACCTGGGCGTCTCGCACGCCGCCTCGCGGGCAGCACCGGCGCCGGCGGCGATCGCGCAGGCTACTGCGCTGGAGCCCACGGCCTAGGACGCAGACCGACCGAAGCGGACGTGCCGGGTCCTGGCCCCGGCACGTCCGTAGCGGTCAGGTCACGAAACCGAGAAGGTGACCGTCACGGTCGCGGTGGTCTGCTGCGTGCCGGGCTCGATCGGCGTCGACTCGGCCCTCGCCTTGTCGGCGGCGGCAAACGGGACCGGCTGCGGAGCACCGCCGCCCTCGACGATGGCCGTCATGCGGCCGAGCGAGACGTTCGCCGCGGAGGCGAGCACCTGCGCGTTCGCCCGCGCGTTGGCGACCGCGGCCTTGAGAGCCTGGCGGTAGAGCGAGTCCTGGTCGCCGTGCGACAGCGTCGGGCCGTAGACCTGGTTCGCACCTGCGGCGACCGCAGCGTCGATCACGGCACCCGCCTTGGCGAGCTCCTTGATCGTCGCCGAGACGGTGTTCGTGGCCACGAAGCCCTGCGCCTCGGACTTCTCGTTGTACTGCGGCGAGAGCGACACGTACTGCGTCTTGACATCGGTCGCGCCGGCGGCCTTCAGCGCCGCGATCACGCGCCGCATCTCGGCGGCGTTGGCCGAGAGTGCAGAACGAGCGCTCGCGCCCCTGCTCTCGACGCCGAACGAGAGCTCGGCGCGGTCGGGGGCGGACGTCACGGACGCCGATCCCTGGACGGTGATGCCGCCGGCCTCGGCAGCCGCGCTCGAGGCGGACCCCGGCAGGGTGACGGCGGCGAGCCCGAGGGCGACGACGAGTGGTACTGCGATGAGGAAGATTCGTCTGTTCATACCCGTGGATACGCCGCCGGAGGCGGCGTCGTCACACGGTTTCGAGACGCCTTCGCGCGGCGGCGATCGCCTCACGGACGCCACCCGGCCCCGGCGCGGCTCGTGGAGCCGGCTCCGGCGGCTCGAAGGTCCCGTCGCGCACGGCGCCGGCCACCTGCTCGTGTGCGTCGCGGAACGGCGTGCCTTGCCGCACGAGCGCTTCCGCCGCGTCGGTCGCGAGCAGGAGCGGGTCAGAAGCGGCGGCGGCGAGCCGCTCGCGGTCGAGCCGGAGCCCGCGGAGCAGCGCGGTCAGCGCACCCAGGGCGCCACGAAGGTCGGCGCGCGCGGCGAAGACAGGCGGCTTGTCCTCCTGGAGATCGCGGTTGTACGACAGCGGGAGCCCCTTGACCGTCGCGAGCAGGCCGGTCAGCCGGCCGATCGCCGTCCCCGCCTTGCCGCGGACGAGCTCGGCGACGTCGGGGTTCAGCTTCTGCGGCATCATCGACGAGCCGGTCGCCACGTCCTCCGGCAGCGACGCAAAGCCGAACTCGGCCGTCGTCCAGAGCACGAGCTCCTCGCCGATCCGCGAGAGGTGGACGAAGCAGGTCGCGGCGGCGTAGAGGTAGTCGAGCGCGAAATCCCGGTCGGCGACGGCGTCGAGGGAGTTCCGCAGCTGCCGCTCGGGTGCGGGCAGGTCGAGCGTCGAGCCGGCAAGTGCGCCGGAGCCGAGCGGGCTGGCCGACGCCGCCTCACCCGCCGCCGCGAAGCGAGTCAGGTCGCGCTCCAGCATCTCCACCCACGCGAGCAGGTGATGGCCGACCGTCACGGGCTGGGCGCGCTGGAGGTGGGTGTAGCCCGGCATCGGCGTTTCCGCCTCGGCCTCAGCTCGTTCGAGCGCTGCCCCGGCGAGCCCGACGATCGCAGCGCGGGCCTCGGCGCTCGCATCGGCCACGTAGAGCCGGAATGCGGCAGCAACCTGATCGTTGCGGGATCGGCCGGCGTGGATCTTCCGCCCGACCTCGCCGAGCAGCCGCTCGATCGCGCTGTGGACGTCCTCGTCCTCGGGACTTAGTGGCACCGTGCCACTAGCGATCTCAGCGAGCCGAGCCTCCGCCTCGGCGAGCTCGGTCTCGTCCAGCAGGCCCGCAGCGTGCAGCCGCCGCGCGTGCACGGCCGTTGCCTCGCAGTCGTAGGGCAGGAGTTCGGCGTCGTCCGCACGGAGGAACGCGCTCACCGCCGGATCGAGCGGGCGGCCGACGCGCCCGCCCCAGAGCGTCATGCCTCGGTCTTCGCCCGCGCGCGGGCAGCTGCGAGCTCCACCTCCAACGAGGAGATCTTGATGAACCCCTCGGCTGCCGCGTGCGGGAACGTCTCACCCGTGCCGTAGGAGGCAAGGGTCTCGGCGTACAGCATGTTCGGAGAGCGGCGGCCGGTGACCACTGCGGCGTTCGGCCGCAGCTCGACCCGGACGTCACCGTCCATCAGCTCCTGCGTCCGGTCGACGAACGCATCGATCGCCTCCCGGGCCGGGCTGAACCAGAGTCCCTCGTAGACGAGCTCCGTCCAGCGCTGCTCCAGGCCGCGCTTGATCCGCGCCTCGTCCTTCGTCAGCACGACGTCCTCCAGCGCGGAGTGGGCCTGGATGAGCACGATCGCGGCGGGCGCCTCGTACACCTCGCGGCTCTTGATCCCGACGGCCCGGTTTTCGATCATGTCGATCCGGCCGATCCCGTAGGGGCCGGCGAGAGCGTTCAGCTGGGCGATGAGCTCGGCGAGCGGCAGCTCCTCTCCATCGAGTGCGATCGGAACGCCCGCCTGGAAGCGGATCGTGACCTCGACCGGCTCCGGCGCCGTCGCGGGATCCGCGGTGAGCGCGTAGGGCTCCTCCGGCGGCGCAGCCCATGGATCCTCGAGCGCTCCGGCCTCGATCGCCCGTCCGAAGAGGTTCTCGTCGATCGAGAACGGCGAGGCCTGCGTCGCCGCGACGGGGATCCCCTTGGCGATCGCGTATTCGATCTCCTCGTCTCGACTCCAGATCCGGTCGCGCAGCGGTGCGATCACATGGAGCCCCGGGTCGGTGGCCTTGAAGGAGAGCTCGAAGCGGAGCTGGTCGTTGCCCTTCCCGGTGCAGCCGTGCACGACGGCTTCGGCCCCGATCTCGGCCGCGAGCTCCGCGACGGCCTGTGCGATCACGGGACGCGAGAGCGCCGAGACGAGCGGATACTTGCCCTCGTAGAGGGCGTTGGTCTTGATCGCGCGCATGCACTGCTCCTCGGCGAAGGCCGTCTTGCGGTCGACGAGCACCACATCGTCCGCACCGGCCGCCCGGCCGCGCTCGATCGAGGCTTCGAGATCGAACTCCTGACCGACGTCGACGAGCACGGCGACCACCTCGTCGAAGCCGTACCAGTCCTCTTTCAGCCAGCTGACGATGCAGCTCGTGTCGAGCCCACCCGAGAAGGCGACTACTGCAGTCCTGGCCATGTTGCATAGTATGCATGAAAAGTGGATTTCATGCACCGCTAGGCTTCGGATATGCGCTACCGGTTCGTCGACTGCCGCCCACGGGACGCGTATCTCGCCGGTCACGTGCCCGGAGCCGCGCACGCCGACCCGGAGGCCGATCTCACCGGCACGGACGGCGGTGGCCGCCATCCGCTTCCGACCGCCGAGGCGTTCGCCGCCTGGGCATCGCTGGCGGGCATCGGCCCCGAGACCCTCGTCGTCGCCTACGACGAGGACACGGGCTGGGCCGCACGCCTCTGGTGGCTCCTGCGTCACTTCGGCCACGACGGCGCCGCCGTGATCCGGCTCGACGCCTGGCACGGTCCGCTTGCGCCCGGACGAGGAGTCGATCGAGCGCGCCGAGTTCGTGCCGCGCCCGCGAACGGATGACGTCGCGCGCTCACCGGAGCTGCTCGAGCGGCTCGGCGACCCGGCGATCACGCTCGTCGACGCCCGCGCGCCCGAGCGCTGGCGCGGCGACGTCGAGCCGATCGACCCGGTGGCAGGGCGGATCCCGGGCGCCCGGAACCGCTTCTTCCAGGACGAGACGCCGCTGCCGCAGGATCTGCTCGACGCCGACGAGCTCGTCGTCTACTGCGGCTCCGGCGTGACAGCTTGCGCCGTGCTGCACGAGCTGCACCTCGCCGGACGGGCGGACGCGCGGCTCTATCCGGGCTCGTGGAGCGAGTGGTACGCGATCGGGCCCGTGGAGCGCGGCTAGGAGACAGTCGCCGCGAGCTGATGCGCGCGGTGCGGCGAGATTCCGTAGCGCTGCGCGCGGACGAGCTCGTGCTCGCCGTCCTCGAGCTCCACGTGCGGCAGCAGCTGAACGTCGCGGAGCCGGATCCGAACCGGCAGGCCCTCGGTGAACGCGTACGGGCTCAGCTCGTTGGCGAGCTCGCCCGCGAAGGGATCCGCCCGCTCGCCCTCCTCGTCGTGCCAGAGCTCTCCGAGCGCGGCGGCGTCCGCCTCGCTCACCTCGACCCAGGCGCCGTAGCCGAAGTAGGCGTCGTCGCCGTCGACGATCGGCAGCTCGAGCAGCGCCCGCACGAAGTAACGGTCGCCGTTTCCGCCGTGCAGCACCGCGAAGTCTTCCTCGACGTAGGCGCGACTCAGGCGCTCCTCCTCGTCGAGCAGGAAGATCGGCTGCGGCAGGCCCATGCGGATGTCGCGCGTCTCGCCCGCGTGCGTCTCGCCACAGACGTCACAGGTGAAGGCCACTAGGCCGCGGTCGCCGAGCCCGGTAGGTACTGCTGCCAGACCTGCGGAATCGTGGGCGTCGCGAGATGGATGAAGAGGACCGGCGCCGGCGGCCGCGGCGGCCGCTTCAGATGGAGCCCGGATTCCTCGAGCAGACGGTCTCCCTTGCGCAGGTTGCACGGCGCGCAGGCCGTGACGACGTTCTCCCAGATCGACTCGCCTCCCCGCGAGCGCGGCACGACGTGGTCGAGCGTCAGACGCCCGCTCGAGGCGCCGCAGTAGACGCAACGCCAGCCGTCGCGCGCGAAGAGCGCCCGCCGCGAGATCTTCCGCTGAATCGCCCGCGGCACGCGAACGTACTGGACGAGCCTGATCACATGCGGCCAGACGAACGTGTCGGTCGCGGAGCGCAGGCCCTTCGGGAGGCTCTCGATCACCTCCGCCTTGCCCTTCCACACGAGCACGTGGGCACGCCGCACCGAACAGACGTTGAGCGGCTCGTAACTTGCGTTCAGGACGAGAACCTGTTGCAACTCAACTGGAGAGTACCAGCGTAAGGGCGGTTTTCGGCTTTATCTGGCCATTGCGCGTTCGACGGCCTCGAGCTCTTCTGGTGAGAGAGCGATGGGCGCCTTGCCGCGCTCGAGCTCCTTCACGTACAGCCGCGCGTAGTCGCGTCCCTGGATGGCGGTGACGACCGTACCGGTGCGGTTCGAGTCGAGGAACGCGAACGACGCCGACTGGTGGCCGCCGGTGCCGGCGTAGGCGTCGTAGCGGATGACGGCCGTGTTCGTGAGCGAGCCGTCGACCCGGCGGTCGACGCGCGAGAGCCCGGCGGCGATCTCGTCGACGGCGCGATGGAGATCGTCGATGCGGCCTTGCAGGGACACCGCGAACTCCACGAGGTCGGAGCGACCGCCGCCGAGCAGCACCCGCTGCGCCGCCCGCAGGCGCCGCACGCGCACCCAGAGCCACGCGAAGGCTCCGAGCGCGATGGCGGCGGCCGCCGCGGCAGCGATCGCTACAGCCAGCTCGACCGACATCAGGCGCCGAGGGAGAAGATGACCGGGTACTCGGCCGAGTTGTTGCCGGTATTCGTCTCGCCGGGCACCGGGTCGACGTCGACGCGCATGATCCGGCGCTCACCGAAGTCGACCGACGGGAAGTCGCGGAAGACGACTCTCTTCGTCTCGTCCGGGTTGATGATCTCGATCGTCTGCTTCTTCACGATCGGGGTGGGGCTCTGCTGGATCGTCAGCGTCACCTCGATCTTGACCTCCTGGCTGTCGCCGGAGTTCAGGACCGCAACCGCGAAGGCCAGGTCGGTCGACGCTTCCACCGTGTTCTCGGTCGACGCCGACAGCACCTGCCCGCCGGGGACGACCGTGACCGACTCGATGTTCGTGCCGTGCAGCCCCGTCGTCGTGCCGCCGCCGCCCGAGGCGGCGGAGCCGTTGATCCGCTCCCAAATCGGCACCATCGACCTTGTGCTCGCGAGATCGGGCGTCTGCACGAAGTTCGAGTCGGGCACCTCGACGCCGGTCACCTTCTCCTGCTGGAGCACGTCCACCGCCGCGTTCTTGAAGAGGTCGTCCCAGACCACGTCGCTCGCCACCATCCGCTCGGCCTGCGCGGCGAGAAGTGCTCCCGCGGCAGCGGCGTCCTTGGAGCCCTGCGTCCGCCGGAACGCCTCGGCCAGCCCGGCAAGACCGTCTGCCCGGAACTCGAGCGACTCGATGGCCGCCTCGTGCGCATCGTGGAGCGGGCCGGGCGGATCGAAGCCCTGCGCGCGCGTCGTGCCGATCTCCTGCTGCCGGACGAGGCCGTTGAGCTGCTTCTGCAGGTCGGCCGGCTTGATCCCCGGGGTCGTCAGCGTGTCGCTCAGCTCACGGCCCACGCGCTCCGAGTCGCGCCCCACGGCTGAGATGTCCCGCATGTAGTTGCCGTAGGCGTCGCGCTTCTGGTCTTCCTGACAGCTCTGCGCCCAGAGCAGGAGCAGGACGACGATCAGGATCGCGAACGCGATCAGGCCGAGCAGGCGCAGAAGCGGCGTGAAGCCGGCACGCGGCCGGACCGGGCCGCGCGGCGGACGGGGTCCGCGACCGCCGCGGCCGAGAGGCCGGCGCAGAGTGCGGTCGCTGCGACCGGAAACCTCCTGAGTCTCGGGCTCCTCGAAGAAGTCGAACTCGATATCGGGTTCGCGGTCACTCATCGCAGGGTCTCACGCGATCGAAACACGGTCGAATTGCGCCACTGTAACGATCGGTTCGGCCGTGAAGCACGTGAAGGAATCGGTTCCGTGGCGGCCAACCCACCTGAAGCCGTGTCTTCCGTTCCACAAGCGCTCCCACGCCAGGAGCTCGTACTCGACCGCTACCGCCCCTTGCGGCCGCTGGGAAGCGGCGGATCGGGCTCCGTCTGGCTTGCCCGGGACGAGCGCACGGGGCTCGATGTCGCCCTGAAGATCATTCCGCGCGAGGGAAAAGCGGCGCACCGAGCCGAGCGCGAGGCCGAGGCGGCGGCGCGCCTGCGGCACGAGCGGTGCCTGCGCGCGTACGGGTTCGGCTCCGATTCCGGCCACGTCTACATCGCCTACGAGTACGTCGGCGGCCGCACGCTGCGCGAAGCGATGCGCTCCGGCGAGCTGCGTGACGGCCAGGCGGTGGAGGCGGCGGCGCAGATCCTCGACGGCCTTGCGCACGCGCACGCCCGCGGGATCATCCACCGCGACGTGAAGCCGTCGAACGTGCTGCTGGCGGAAGACGACGGCATCTCGGTCCGCCTGCTCGACTTCGGGCTCGCGCAGTTCGACGAAGCGGAGACGCTGACGGCGGTCGGCGATGTGCCGGGCACGCTCGCCTACATCTCGCCCGAGCGCCTGCGCGGACAGGAGGCCTGCCCGGCGAGCGACGTCTGGGCAGTCGGCATCCTGCTCTGGGAGGCGCTCGCCGGCAAGCATCCGTTCTGGGGCATTCCGCTGCAGCGGATGGCCGGCACGATCGAGACGGGCGCCCCGCCGCTCCTGGCCGAGCGGCCCGACCTCCCGAAGCGGCTCGTGAGCGCGATCGGACACGCGCTCGCGAACGACCCGAAGAAGCGGCCTCCGGCCGCGGCGCTCGCCAAGGAGCTGCGAAGCGGCCTCGGGGACCGTCGCCGCGTCGTCCAGAGAGTCCACGTCGACGTGAACCGCTCTTCGCTGGCCGAGCGTGGCCTGCCGGCAGCAGCGGCGTTCGCGGCCACGCTCGCCGGAGCGACGATGCTTCCCTTCTTCCCCGCTTTCTGGGCGCCCGCCTTTGCCCTGGCTGTGGCGGCTCTCGCCCTTCGCGCTCCGCGCGCGGGTCTCGCGCTCGCGCTCGCCGCACCGATTCTCCCGCTCGGGAACGTCGCGCTCGGGCTGGCGCTGTTGTACGCCGCGATCGCGCTCGGCTGGCTCGTCCTCTCGTGGGGTGATGCGCGCGCCGGGCTCGCCTTCCTGGCCGGCCCGCTCCTCGCCGCGCTGGGGCTGATCGCACTCGTCCCACTCGCCGTGCAACCGGTCAAGGGTCATGTCCGCCGCGGAGCGCAGGCGCTCGCAGCCGTGGCCGTCGCCGCGCTCGTCGCCGGGCTGCGTGGCAGCGAGCTCCCGTTCGGCCAGGGAGCTCCCAGGACGCCCGACGTTGCGGGAACCGCGAGTGCCGTCGATGCAACGGTCGCAGTCGCCCACGCCGTCCCGATCGGCCTCGTGCTCGGCGGCCTGGCGCTCGCGGCGATCGCCGTCGCCGTCCCGTTCGCCCGCACGCCGTGGCGGATCGCGGGCCTCGGGGCAGGGGCGCTCGCGCTCGCGCTGCTCGCGGTGCCGGCCACTCCGGCATTGCCGTTCGTCGCGGCTGTGTGGCTCACCTGCGCGGGTCTCGCGTTTCGAGCCTCCCGCGACTCCTGGCGCGTCGCTCGCGACGCGTAGGGCGGTGGCGCAGCCCGGGGGCTCAGCCGGCCGGGTGCGCGGGGGTGCGCATTAGAGTTCTCCGCGGGGGTAACACTTGACCCCGACGGCATGAGCGTGCTCCGCACCATCGAACAGAAGATCGAGGGCCTCTTCGAGGGGATGTTCGGTCGCGCCTTCAGAACGCATGTTCAGCCCGTCGAGCTGGCGCGAAAGCTGGCGAAGGAGATGGACGAGCATCGGACGATCTCGGTCTCGCGCGTCTATGTGCCGAACGAGTACTCGGTCTACCTCTCCGAAGCCGACCGCGAGCAGTTCACGGGCTACGAGGGCTCTCTGATCGGCGAGCTGCAGGATTATCTGATCGAGCACGCCCGGCGCGAGAGCTACGCGATGCTGACGCCGCCGAACGTGCTGATGAAGACGGACGCCGACCTGTCGATCGGCGAGTTCGGGATCGCGACACGGATGGTGCAGCCCGAGGGCAAGCGCGGCCCGCAACTCGACGAGCCTGCGGCGCAGGTCGAGCCGGGCGCGACGATGATCTACAAGGCAAAGGCGCCGCAGCCGACAGAGGCCGCCTCGCCCGTCGAGCTCGGTATCGAGCCCGAGTCGTTCTCGCTCAGGATGAACGGCCGCAGCTACGCGATCGAGGGCGCCAAGGCCGTCCTGGGGCGCTCGAAGGACTGCGACGTGCAGGTCGAGGACGCCAACGTGTCGCGGAGGCATGCGGAGCTGCGGCGCGAAGGCTCGACATGGTGGCTCGTCGACCTGGACTCGACGAACGGCACCGAGCTGAACGGCAAGCGCGTCCAGAAGGCCAAGCTGTCGGAGGGCGACACGATCACGCTCGGCGCCACCGACCTCGTCTTCGGCAAGGCGAGCACCACATGAGGCATACGTCAACCCTCTACGTTCGAGCGGCGGCAGGCGGCGGCGGAGCCCGGCTCTGCCCGGCGGGAGCCGGCGCCGGCGAGGTGCGCGCGTGAACGTCGATGTCGACGAAGCCCTTCTGATTCTCAAGGTCGCGTTCATCGTCCTGCTCTATCTCTTCATCTGGCGGATCGTCCGCAGCGCGAGCCGCGACTTCCGGACCGGCCCAGGCATGCTGTCCGCGCAGGAGAGCGTGCTGATGCGGCCGACCGAGGCTGCGAGCCTCGGCCTCGCGACCGTGAAGCGCGCGAAGCTCGTCGTGATCAAGAGCCCGGCGCTCGATGCCGGCGAGGAGGTGCCGGTCGACTCGCTGCCGGTCGGGATCGGCCGCGGCGGCCAGAACGAGATCCCCCTCGACGGCGACGAGTTCGCCTCCGCGCAGCACGCTCGCTTCGAGTCGAAGCGCGACGGCCTCTGGGTCGAGGACGTGGGCTCGACGAACGGCACGTTCGTCAACGGCGCACGCGTCACGACCCCGCGACGCCTCTCGAAGGGCGACATCGTGCGCGTCGGCCAGACCGACTTCCGGGTGGAGATCTGATGGTCGGCCGGATGGCAGTCGTCTCCGACACCGGGCGCCGCCGGCGGCGAAACGAGGACGCCTACGTCTGCGCGCCGCCGCTCTTCGCCGTCGCAGACGGGATGGGCGGCGCCCAGGCGGGCGAGGTCGCTTCCGGCCTCGCGGCCGCGGTGCTCGAGGAGGGTGCGGGCGACGAGCGCGGCGAGGAGCGCGTCGCGTCGCTGATCCAGGAGGCGAACCGGCGCGTCTTCCAGCGCTCGAACGAGGACGCGACCACCTCCGGGATGGGCACGACGATGACCGTGGCGCTCGTGGACAGCTCGGGCGGCACGATCGCGTTCGGCCACGTCGGCGACTCGCGCGCCTACCGCGTCCGCGACGGCCGGCTCGAGCAGCTCACGGACGACCATTCGCTCGTCGGCGAGCTCGTCCGCAGCGGCAAGCTCTCGCCGGAGGAGGCGGAGACGCACCCGCAGCGCTCGGTGATCACGCGGGCGCTCGGCACCGAGCCGGACGTCGACGTCGACACGTTCACGGTCGAGGCCCAGGCGGACGATCTCTACCTGCTCTGCTCGGACGGGCTGACGGACATGGTCTCCGCTGACGAGATCTTCTCCGTGCTCGACGCCGGCGACGATCTCGAGGTGTCGGCGGGCGCGCTCGTCGAGGCGGCGAACGCCGGCGGCGGCGAGGACAACATCACCGTCGTGCTCTTCCAGATCGGCGACCGCGGCGAGGTGGAGCAGACGGCGCAGATGCCCGTGGCCGAGCCGGAGCCGGTGGACGACGACGAGGACACGCTCTCCGGCCTCGACCCCGTGCCTGTCGTCGACACGGCGGTGATTCCGGCGGCCGTGGTCGAGGAGCACCTGCTGCGCGTGGAGGAGCAGGAGCCGGCCCAGCCAAAGCCTCGGCGCCGCGTCCTGCCGCTGATCGTGCTCGTGCTGCTGATCGCCGCGCTGATCGTGCTCGCTGCGTGGGGGCTCTCGCGCTGACCCTCCGTAACCGTGAGTTGCTGAACCTGATCGCCGTGGGCCTCCTCACGGCGATCGGCTTTGCGAGCGTCTACATCGCCCGCTCCTCGCTGGTCGACGCGGGCTCGTTGACCTACGCGGGCATCTTCGTCGCGCTCTACCTCTCCGCGCACCTCGTCGCGCGCTACACGGTGCCGTGGGCCGACCCGGTGCTGCTGCCGCTGGCGGCGCTGCTCTCCGCGTTCGGGGTGACGATGATCTACCGGCTGAACCCCGACGACGCGTTCCGGCAGAGCATGTGGGTGGTGATCGGCGTCGCGCTGTTCGCGCTCACGTTGATCCTGCTGCGCCGAGACTTCCGGGTGCTCGAGTCGTACAAGTACCTGTTCGGTATCACGGCGATCCTGCTGATGATGCTGCCTGCGCTGCCCGGCATCGGGCAGACGATCAACGGCGCACGGCTCTGGGTGAAGGTCGGGTCGTTCCAGTTCCAGCCCGGCGAGCTGGCGAAGATCTTCCTGATCGTCTTCCTGGCCGGCTACCTGCGAGACAAGCGTGAGGTGCTCGCACAGGGGCGGCTCAAGGACTTCGGGCCGCTGCTCTTGATCTGGGGCGCGGCGATGCTCGTGCTCGTCCAGACGAACGACCTCGGGAGCGCTCTGCTTCAGTTCGGGATCTTCCTCGCGATCCTCTACGTCGCGACCGGGCGCGCCGCCTATGCCGCTGTCGGGCTCGGGCTCTTCCTCGTCGGCTCGGCTCTCGTCTACCAGTACGTCGGTCACGTTCGGGAGCGCGTCACGATCTGGCTCAACCCGTGGACCGAGGATCCCGTCTTCTGCGCGCAGACCGGGGAGCTGGCGCTGCGGCAGGACTGCGGCTCGTTCCAGCTCGTGAAGAGCCTCTACTCGATCGGCAACGGCGGCTTCGGGGGCACCGGGCTCGGCAAGGGGACGTTCACGACGACCGCCGGGGACGCAATCATCCCCTTCCTCAAGACGGACTTCATCTACTCCGCGATCGCGCAGGAGCTCGGCCTCGTCGGCGCCGCCGGGCTGCTGCTCGTCTTCATGCTCTTCGTCGCGCGCGGCTTCCGGGTTGCGCTGCTGGCGGACGACGGATTCTCGAAGCTGCTCGCCGCCGGGCTGACGTTCGGCTTCGCGCTGCAGACCTTCATCATCGTCGGCGGCGTCCTGCGGGTGATCCCGCTGACGGGCATCACACTCCCCTTCGTCTCCTACGGCGGCTCGAGCGTGGTGGCGAACTTCATCCTGCTCGCGCTGCTGATGCTCGTCTCGAACCGGGCGAACGAGCAGACGAGAGGGCTCCCGTGAACAGGCAGATCACGCGCCTCGCCCTGACGGGCATGGGCCTGATCGTCGCGCTCGTCGTCGCCACCACCTACTGGCAGGCCTGGGCTGCCGGCGACCTCGCCGACCGGCAGGACAACCAGATCGAGCGCGTCGCGCAGTTCACGATCGAACGTGGCGACATCAGGTCGCGAGGCCTCAACTACGCCATCAACCGGGCGGAGAAGGTCGGGGGGCGGACTCTGTACTTCCGCGAGTACCCGAGGCGCGGGCTGGCGGCCCACGTTCACGGCTATTCCACCCAGTCGCGGTTCCGCACCGGGCTCGAGCGGTCGATGAACGACTACCTGACGGGACAGAACGCGAACCTCTCGACCGTGCTCGACACGACGCTCGACCGGCTCAAGGGGGCGACGATCAAGGGCAACGACCTCGTGCTCACCCTCGATCCGAGAGGTCAGCGGGCGGCGCTCGACGGGCTCGGCACCCGCTGCGGCGCTGTCGTCGCGCTCCAGGTGTCCACCGGCAAGGTGCTCGTGATGGCCTCGTCCCCCACCTACGACCCGAATCTCGTCGAGGGCCAGTTCGACCGCGTGACGGGTGTGGGCGCCGATTGCAAGCGCCCCGACGCCCTCCTGAACCGCGCGACCGCCGGCCTGTATGCGCCCGGCTCGACCTTCAAGGTCCTGACGGCGTCGGCGGCGATCGACTCCGGCCGGTTCAAGCCTTCGTCGAGCTTCTTCGACCCCGGCTACTGCGAGGTCTACGGAAAGCGCGTCAACAACTACGACACCTCCTCGCCGTTCGGCCGCCTCGACCTGGCGACCGCGCTGAAGTACTCGGTCAACTCCGTCTTCTGCAACATCGGCAAGGAGCTCGGCGCGAAGAAGCTCGTCGAGTACATGAAGCGCTTCGGCTTCTACTCCACCCCGCCGCTCGAGACCCCCTCGAACGAGCGCGCGCCGAGCGGCCTCTACCAGGGGACGAAGCTCTTCGACCCGAAGGAGGACACCGACGTCGATCCGGGCCGGTTCGCCTTCGGCCAGGAGCGGCTGCTGGTGTCGCCGCTGCAGATGGCGATGCTGGCGGCGACGGTCGCCAACAACGGCGTCGTCATGCGGCCCTACGTCGTCGACCGCGTCGTCGCGCCCGACGGATCGACTGTGATGCGCACGAAGAAGGACTCTCTCGGCCGGGCGATCAAGCCCGAGACGGCCCAGGCCGTGGCGGCGATGATGAAAGAGGCGGTCGAAGGCGGCACCGGTACCGCCGCCCGCATTTCGGGCGTCACGGTCGGGGGCAAGACCGGAACCGCGGAAACCGGCATCGCCGGCCTGAACACGACGTGGTTCATCAGCTACGCGGGCCGCAACCGGCCGGACATCGCGATTGCGGTCGTCGTCGAGCAGCAGAACTCCACCGGCGGCGAGACGGCCGCACCGGTGGCCCGCAACGTCTTGCAGGCGCTCTTGGGGGAGAGCGCGAACTCCTAACCTGGAACCGTATGGCCGCCGGCGACCACCTCATCGACACACTCTTCGACGGGCGCTACCTGATCATCCGGAAGCTGGGCTCCGGCGGGATGGCGAACGTCTATCTCGCCGCGGACCAGGAGCTCGGCCGGCGCGTGGCGATCAAGATCCTCGACGACCGGCACGCCCGCGACGAGCAGTTCGTGGAGCGCTTCCGCCGCGAGGCGCAGAACGCGGCCGGGCTCTCGCATCCGAGCATCGTCTCGATCTACGACCGCGGCGACTCGGAGGGGACGTACTACATCGCGATGGAGTACGTCGAGGGACGGACGCTGAAGGAGTTGCTCGTCGCCCGCGGCCCCTCGCCGCTCGGCATCGCCATCGACTACACGCGCCAGATCCTCTCGGCGCTCCGCTTTGCGCACCGGAACGGGATCGTCCATCGCGACATCAAGCCGCACAACGTGATCGTGGACGGTGAGGGCCGCGTGAAGGTGATGGACTTCGGCATCGCTCGCGCCGGCGCGGCGAGCCAGATGACCGAGGCGGGCTCGATCATCGGCACGGCGCAGTACCTCTCGCCCGAGCAGGCACGCGGCGCGCCCGTCGACCAGACCTCCGACCTCTACTCCACGGGGATCGTGCTCTACGAGCTGCTCACCGGCTCGGTGCCGTTCACCGGCGAGACACCGGTCGAGATCGCGATGAAGCACCTCTCGCAGGCGCCCGTGGCGCCCTCCGCCCACCGCCCCGAGATCCCGCGCGACCTCGACTACGTCGTCCTGCGCGCGCTCGCGAAGGATCCGGGCGACCGCTACCACTCGGCCGAGGAGATGGACTCCGACCTCGAGCGGATCGCGCGCGGGATCGGCGTCTCCGCCGAGACGGCCGAGGCGGCCACGACGGTCCTTTCGAAGACAGACGTCGGCGAGGCGGCGACGACGATCGGGCCGGCGGCGGTGACGAGCACTACCTATACGCCGGGCCGGTACTACGAATACGACGAGCCGCCGCGCAAGCGAACGATCTGGCCGTGGCTTCTCGCGGTGCTGCTGATCGCGGGCGGCCTGGTCGGCGGCTGGTTCGCCTACGAAGCGCTGCAGGACCAGCTCAGCGCCACGAAGCCGGTCGCCGTGCCCGATGTCAAGGGCCTGACGGAGCGGCTCGCGGTCGCGAGAGTCCAGGAGGCCGGCCTGAAGGAGCTCATCCAGCGCGAGCCGAACGCAGACGTCAAGTCCGGGCTCGTCTCCGCGCAGGACCCGCAGCCGGGCGACCGGACGGAGAAGGGCAACTTCGTCACGATCGTCGTCTCCACCGGCCCGCCGAAGACAAGAGTCCCGGACGTCGTCGGGCAGAGCCGAGACCAGGCGGTCTCGGATCTCGTCAGCGCGGGCCTGAGAGCCAACGTCGTGTCGATCAACTCGCTTCAGCCCGTCAACACGGTGCTCGCGACGGCCCCGAAGGCCGGCACGGAGCTGATCGAAGGCTCGACGGTCCGCGTCAACGTCTCGAAGGGCCCGAAGCCGGTCACGGTGCCGAACGTGATCGGATCTGCGTTCGAGAGCGCGCAATCCATGCTCCAGGGCGCCGGCTTCGCGGTCGCGCGCGAGGAGGTCGAGGATCCCGCCGCCGCCGGAACCGTCGTCGGCCAGAATCCGGCCGCCGGAACCCAGCAGAGCAAGGGATCCGTGATCACGCTCCAGGTGTCCGCCGGCCCGCAGACCTCGCAGATCCCGGACGTCACGAGCCAGACCGAGGCGGACGCCCGCGCGCAGCTCGAGCAGTCGGGCTTCGCGGTGCAGGTGGTGGAGGAGATCGTCGACGACCCGAGCCTCGACGGCCGCGTGCTCTCGCAGGATCCGGAGGGCGGCAGCGACGCCGAGCAGGGGACGACCGTGGTCGTCGTGGTCGGCCGCTTCGAGGAAGCGCCCCCGGCGGATACCACGACGATCCCCATCCCGTGACGAAGCGGATCAGGGTGGCCGTCGTCGCCGGGGGACGCTCCAGCGAGCACGAGATCTCGCTCGCGTCGGCCCGTTCGGTGCTGGAGGCGCTCGATCCGGAGCGATACGAGACGACGACGATCGCGATCGGTCGCGACGGCCGGTGGGAGCTGGGCGCGAGCGACCCGCAGGCTCGGCTCGAGGGAGAAAGTGTTCCTGTAACACAAAGTCTTCCCGTGCTCGCCGACTCGAAGCCGGCGGCGGCGATCGGCTCCGTGGACGTCGTCCTGCCCGTCCTGCACGGCCCGTTCGGGGAAGACGGCACCGTCCAGGGCCTGCTGGAGCTGGCGAACGTGCCGTACGTCGGAGCCGGCGTCGCGGCATCCGCGCTCTGCATGGACAAGGACCTCTTCAAGGCCGTGCTCCGTGATCGCGGGATCCCGGTCGCCCGCAACACCACCATCCGTCTCGGCGATGAGATCGAGAATCCGTTCGGCTACCCCGTGTTCGTGAAGCCGGCGCGCCTCGGCTCGTCGGTCGGGATCTCGAAGGCCCACGACGAGGCCGAGCTGGAGACGGCGGTTGCGCTGGCGCGGCGTCACGACGAGAAGGTGCTGGTCGAGGAGTTCGTCGGCGGAACCGAGGTCGAGTGCGGTGTGCTCGGCAACCTGCGGCCGGCGCCGATCGCATCGGTCGTCGGCGAGATCGTCCCCCACGGCGAGTGGTACGACTACGCGGCCAAGTACGACCCCGACGGCTCGGACATCATCGTCCCGGCCCGGATCCCGGATGACATTGCGGCGCGGGTGCAGGCGCTCGCCGTCGACTCGTTCATCGCGACCGAGTGCGAGGGGATGGCCAGGGTCGACTTCTTCGTGCGCGAGGACGGGGAGGTCGTCGTGAACGAGCTCAACACGATCCCCGGCTTCACGGCCACGAGCGTCTACGCACGGCTCTTCGAGGCGTCCGGGATCCCGTACGCCGAGCTGCTCGACCGGTTGATCCAGCTCGCGCTGGATCGGCACGAGCGCCGCTCAGGACTGGAGTACTAGCAGCCTCGTCTGCTCGGCGTGCCAGCCGAGCCCGAACGCCTCGAAGCGCTCGATCGCCTCCTGCAGCAACGCCGCATCGTCCCGTGCCGCGCCGAGCGCGCGCAGCGCGAAGGGCCGCAGGACCGAGCGCGCCGTGGTGAACGGCGCGGCTTCCCGCTCGACGTCCTCGCGCCGTCCGAGCGCAAGCAGGCCGTCGAGCCGGGTCGTGACGGTCGCCATCGTCACCATCCAGTCGTGGCCGCGGCGGGAGACGTCCTCGTCGATCATCTCCTCGACCACGTCGAGCTCGTTGCGCAAGAGCGCGAGCCGCACGCGCGGGCCGAAGAGACGGAACCCGAAGCCTTCGAAGGCGATCTCGAGCGCGCGCTCCTCGAGCCTGCGGGCCGTGCCGGGGTCGCCGCCGTAGGAGTGCGCGACCGCCTCGACGAGCAGCGAGCGTGCGTTCCGGATGCACGGCGTGTCGAGGTTCTCGGCCACGAGACGCTCGACGGACTGCCTGCGCTCCTGGATCGACGGCCAGTCGCCCATCAGCTCCCGCACCTCGAGCTCCATCGCGATCGAATGGATTCGGTGGTGAGGTGTGAGCCGCCGCGCGAGCTCTGCGTGCGTCCCGACGAGCCGCAACGCCTCCTGGAAGCGGCCGATCAGCGCGCAGGGCGGGATCAGCTCCTCGTAGATCTCCGTCTGGTGGTCGGGGTCTGCGATCTCGGGCAGCAGGTCGACCCGGCGCAGCGCCCAGTCGAAGGATTGCTCGTAGTCGCGCTCGGCGAAGGCGGCCGAGGCACGCGCGCCCCAGGCGAACGAGCGCAGTGCCAGGTCGCCCAGATGCTCTGCGAGCGCGCTCCCCTCCATCGCCGCAGCGCGCTCCTCCGACGGATTCCAGTACGCACGGGCGATCAGCGCGCGGGCGTACGCCTGGCTGTCGGGCCGCGCCAGCTCGAGTGCCTTCCCGATCCAGCCCTCGACCTCGTCGGTGTCCGGGCGCAGAGGCCACATACCCGAGCGGATCGACGTCTGGCACGCAAGGTCGGCCAGGATGTCTGCTTGCGTGTCGGGGTCGTCGGTCAGCTTCAGCGCGCGCTTCATCGCCTCCCAGAAGCGCTCCCCGTCGAACTTGAGCGCGCTCGCGCGGCCGATCGCGCGCCAGAGGTCCACGCGCTCGTCGGGGTCGCAGAGCTCGAGCGCGCGGTGCAGGTTGGCGACGCCCTCATCGAGGTCGTAGCGCCTGATTGCCAGGTCGGCGGCGCGCCGGAGCCAGCCCAGCGCGCGCACACGCAGCCGTTCCAGCTCCTCGGGCTCGTCCGCCCAGGCGAGGTCGGCCAGCTCGGGACTGGCAGCCTGCGCGTAGTGATGCGCGAGCAGCGCCGCGTCCTCGTCCCGCCCACTGCCCGTCCGTTCGAGCCAGGCCGCGATGAGGGCGTGGAGCCTTGCGCGCCGGGCCTTGGGGACGCTGCCGTAGACCACCTCCCGGGTCAGCGCGTGCTTGAAGGCGTACTCCGTCTCGCCCCCGATCGACGACGTCGGCCGGAGACGGATGAAGCCGCGATCCTCCAGCACCGTCCAGTCGATCGACTCCCCGCCGACGAGCTCCAGGGTCGGCCCGCTCCAGAAGATCCGGCCGATCACGGACGCCGCCTGAAGCGCAGCCTTCTCCGGGCTCTCGAGCCTGTCGACGCGTGACGAGAGGATCGCCTGAACCGAGTCGGGTAGCTCCTCGACCGCGCCCGTCTCGACATAGGCGGCAAGCAGCTCCTCGAGGAAGAAGGGATTGCCCTCCGCCCGCGCGACGAGCGCCCGTTGCGTCTCTTCCGAGAGCTCGCCGGGGACGAGCTCCTGCAGCATCGCCGCTGCCTCGACCGGTGACAGGGCGTCCAGCCAGACGAGCGAGGCATTCCGGCGCCCGCCGCCCCACGAACGGCGCCGGTCGAGCAGCTCGGGACGGGCGGTTCCGATCACGAGCAGCGGCCCGCGAACCTCGCGGCAGACCCGCTCGAGCAGGTCGAGCAGCGGATCCTCGGCCCAGTGCAGGTCCTCGACGAGAAGCACCGTCGGCGTCTCGGCCGCGAGCTCGCACAGGAGCTCGACCCAGGCCTCCTGGAACCGGTCGCGAACGGCAAGCGGGTGCGCGTCGCCCGTCAGATCGAGGCCGAGCGCCAGCCCGAGGATCTCACGCTCGCCCAGCCGCCGGCGGACCTCCGCCTGCGACTCGCTCTCGAGGATTCCCAGGTGCTCTCGCAGGATCTCTCCGAGCGCCCAGTAGGTGAGGTGGCCGTATGCCAGGCACCTGCCGGTGTGCTGGACGGGCTGTGGCGCCTGATCGGCGAGCCACCGCCAGAGCTCCTGCACCAGCGTCGTCTTCCCCACACCCGCGTCGCCGATCAGCGTGACGACATGGGGCTCGCGCTGCTCCTCCGCATGGCGGAAGATCGCCTGCAGCAGCTCGAGCTCCGTGCCCCGGCCGACGAAGGCTCGGGCGCCGCCCCGGAGGCCCCGCGGCCGCATCAGCGTCAGCGCGCGCACGAGCGTCTGCGCCATGACGGGCGCGGCTTTGCCCTTTGCATCGATCCCGAAGGCGGGTCCGAGCTCGAAGGCGCCGCGCACCGCCTCGGCGGTCCGGGCGCCGACCACGGTCGCGCCGGGCTCCGCTGCCTGCTCGAGCCGCGCCGCAACGTTGACGGCGTCACCGCTGACGAAGGAGCTGCCCTCGCGCGCCGCCCCGACGACGACCTCACCCGTGTTCACGCCGATGCGGAGCTCGAGCCTCCCGTCGAAGACGACGTTCAGGCGCTCATGCATGGCGAGCGCAGCGTGCAACGCGCGCTCGGCGTGGTCCTCCAGCGCCTCCGGAACGCCGAAGACCGCCATGACCGCGTCGCCAGCGAACTTCTCGACCGTACCGCCGGCGCGGTCGATCTCGTCGGCCATCGCGTCATAGAAGCGCTCGAGCAGGACGCGCGTCCGCTCCGGATCCTCCTGATCGCCGAGCGCCGTCGAGCCGACGAGGTCGGCGAACAGCACAGTGGCCAGCTTGCGCTCGGCGGCCTCCACGTCACCCATTGTGACGGGTTGCTAGGTGGCTTTCACCTCGTTCACGTGCACCTGCGACTGCCCGCCGAGGTCGGTGATCCAGACCACGTAGTAGCGCGCGTCGCGGCCGTCCAGGTCCCAGGTCGTCGTGGCCTCGACGGTCTTGCCAGCCCCGATCGTCTCGAACGGGCCCTGCTCCGTGTTGCCGGCCCTGATCTCGGCCTTGAAGCCTGGTGTGTCGGTCGTGACTGCGATCTGCGACGGCGCGCTCGGTGTCCCGGCGTCGAGCACGACGCCGACGCCCGACTTGCCGATATCGCTGAGGCTCGAGCGGTAACGCGAGGTCCTCCAGGCCGTGGTGGCGTTCCCATCGGTGGCCAGCGGCGCTTCGCTGTCGTGCTCTCCGTCGCCGCCGTCCGGGTCGAACGCGCCGGCGCCGCTGAGCGTCACCGCGTCGCTGCTCGCCGTCCCGGAACCGGGATCGTCGCCGCGGGCCGCGAGGTAGATCCCACCGGCCACGGCCGCGAGCAACAGCACGCCGACGAGCGCGAGCAGCAGGGGGACGCGGCCCGAGCGCTGCCGCCGCTTCCTCGGTGGTCGCGCGGGCTTCCCCGGCTTGGGTCGCTTCATGATCATCGTCCCCTCGCCGCCGTCCTTCGCGTCCAGCTCCGCAAGACAGGCGTCGAGCTCGGCCACGACCTCGTCCATCGAGGCAGGCCGGTCGGCCGGCAGCTTCGCCATGCAGCGCTCGACCAGCGAGGCGAGGCGCAGCGGTGTGTCCGGACGGCTGTCGAGCACGCTCGGGCTCGGATCGTTGACGTGCTTCATCGCAACCGTGAGGAAGTTGTCGCCCGGGTAGGGGAGCTCCCCGGTGAGCAGCTCGTAGAGCACGACACCGAACGAGTAGATGTCGGTCTGCTCGTCGATCTGCTCGCCGCGAGCCTGCTCGGGGGCGATGTAGTGACTCGTGCCGAGCACGGTTCCCGTCTCCGTCTGACCCACGGCGTCGAGGGTGCGGGCGATTCCGAAATCGGTCACCTTCGCGTGGCCCTCGTCGTTCAGCAGCACGTTCTGCGGCTTCACGTCTCTGTGGACGAGCCCCTGGCTGTGAGCGAACGTGAGCGCCCGGCCCACCTCGAGCCCCAGCTCGAGCGCCCGCCGTACGGGCAGCGGCCCACCGCGCTCGACGAGCTCCTTGAGGTTCTCGCCCTCGATCACCTCGAAGACGATGAACTGCTTCCCCTCCTCCTCGCCCCGGTCGATCACCGTGACGATGTTCGGGTGCGAGAGCTGCGCGACCGACCGGGCTTCGCGCCTGAAGCGCTCGACGTACTCCTCGTCGCCGCCGTACTGGTCGTGGAGGATCTTCAGCGCGACGTTGCGTTCGAGCAGCGTGTCGAACGCGCAGTACACGCTCGACATTCCGCCGGTTCCGAGCACGTGCTTGAGCTCGTACCGGCCCGCAATGGTCTGTGGCCGCACCACCATCAAACTACCGTTCCCGCGTGCTCGAAAAACGAACTACGAGAGCACGTGCGCGAGCGCGTCTTCCCAGGCGCCCAGTGCCTCGTCGAGCTCGGCATCCGTGATCACGAGCGGCGAGAGAACGCGGATCGCGTTCCCGTGCACTCCGGCCTTGAGCAGCAGGAGCCCGCGCTGCATTGCCGCGTCGATGACTGCCTGGACGAGCTTCGGCGCCGGCTGCTTCGTCGCCCGGTCTTCGACCAGCTCGATCGCGAGCATCGCGCCGAGGCCGCGCACTTCGCCGATGGCCGGAAACCGCTCCTGCCAGGCGAGCATCCGGGCACGCACCGTCTCGCCGATCGCCGCGGCGCGTTCGAGCAGTCCCTCCTCGTCGATCACGTCCAGGACGGCGAGCGCCGCAGCCTGCGCGACCGGGTTGCCGACGAAAGTGCCGCCGACGGCGCCGTCGTGGGCCGCGTCGAGGACCTCGGCCTTGCCGAGCACTCCGGACAGCGGAAAGCCGCCGGCGATCGACTTCGCGACGGTGATCAGGTCGGGCTCGACGTCGTAGTGCTCGATCGCGAACAGCTTGCCCGTGCGGCCGAAGCCGGTCTGCACCTCGTCGGCGATGAGGCAGATTCCATGTTCGTCGCAGATCGCCCGCAGCCCGGCCATGAACTCCTGCGGCGCGGGCAGGAAGCCGGCCTCACCCTGAACCGGCTCGACGATGATCGCCGCGACCTGCTCGGCGGCGACCTGCGT
Organism: uncultured Gaiellaceae bacterium; assembly: GCA_963749515.1. Lineage (GTDB taxonomy): Bacteria > Actinomycetota > Thermoleophilia > Gaiellales > Gaiellaceae > Gaiellasilicea. The sequence continues at coordinate 188,687 of CAVVMR010000006.1, read as the reverse complement.
GAGGAAGAGCTGCCGCAGCTCCGCGAGCGCCGTCTCGGCGTCGGGGCCGCGATAGTCCTGCGGGAACGGCGACCGGTAGACCTCGGGCGCCAGCGGGCCCATGCCGAGCTTGTACGGATGCGGCCGCGAGGTCAGGGTCATCGCGAGCAGCGTGCGGCCGTGGAAGGCGCCTTCGAAGGCGATCACGGCAGGGCGCTTCGTGTACAGGCGCGCGAACTTGATCGCGTTCTCGACCGCCTCGGTGCCGGCGTTGAAGAACGCGGCCTTCGCGGGGCCGCGGAAAGGCGCGAGCGCCAGCAGCCGTTCGGCGAGCTCGATGTACGGCTCGTACGGGACGACCGTGAAGTCGGTGTGCACGAAGCGAGCCATCTGCTCGGCCGCAGCCTCGAGCACACGCGGGTGCGCATGGCCCACGTTCAGGCAGCCGACGCCGCCCGTGAAGTCGATGAAGACGTTGCCGTCGATGTCGGTGAGCGTGGCGCCGCGGCCCTCCTGCGCCACGATCGGGATCGCGATCGTCTTCGCGTTCGCGATCACGCGCGCTTTGCGCTCGAGGATCGCCGCCGAGCGGGGCCCGGGAATCGCGGTCCGGATGTCGATGGTCTTGGTGGTCGCCACCCGTCCACACTAGCTCACCGATCGGCCACATCGGCCGGATCACTACTCTCGCTGCGATGGACGAGCACGACCTCGATTCCGACCCGCTGAAGCAGTTCGAGAAGTGGTTCGCGGAGGCCCGCGACGCCGGCCTCGCCGCGCCCGAGGCGATGGCGCTCGCGACCGCTACGCCCGACGGGCGGCCGTCGGTCCGAATGGTGCTTCTCAAGGGCGCCGGCGAGAGGGGCTTCGACTTCTACACGCACTACGAGAGCCGGAAGGGGCGGGAGCTCGAAGCGAACCCGTCCGCAGCGCTCCTCTTCCACTGGCAGCCGCTCGGCCGGCAGGTGCGGATCGAGGGCCAGGTCGCCCGCATTGGGGACGAGGAGTCGGAGGCGTACTTCGTCACGCGCCCGCTGGAGAGCCGCCTCGCCGCATGGGCCTCACCTCAGAGCCGACCGCTCGCGAGCCGGGAGGAGCTGGAGCGCTTGTACGTCCAAGCCGCAGAGCGCTTTCCGGGCGACGAGGTGCCGCTACCGCCGCACTGGGGCGGCTTCCGTCTGGAGCCCGACGCCTACGAGTTCTGGCAGCACGGCGACAACCGGCTTCACGACCGCGCGCGCTACGAGCGCGCGGATGCAGGCTGGGAGCTGAGGCGGCTCGCGCCGTAGGAGGGTTGAGTCAGGTCTTGAAGAGCGAGCGCGCCGTGTCGTGTGCGGCGGGGTCGCGAGTCTGCCAGAGGCGCTCGACGAGGCTGCCGAGCACGTCGCGAATCCCGACCATCCCGAGTATGTGATCGCCTTCGACGACCGGCAGGTGCCGGATCTTCCGCTCGCCCATCAGACGGGCGGCATCGAGCACCGCGACACCGGCGTCGACGGTGAACGGCTCACGCGTCATCACGTCGCCGATCCGGACGGCGTCGAGATCGGTGCCCTCGCCCGCCAGGCCGAGGACATCCCGCTCGGTGAAGATGCCGACGAGCTTGCCGGCGTCGCACACGGCGACCGAGCCGACGCCTTCCTCGAGCATGCGCAGCACGGCAAGCCGCGCGGAGTCGTCGGTGTTGACCGTCACCACCCGCGTCCTCATGACATCGCCGATCGCCATGCCTTGTGCGGAGTGTAACGCTCTTTTAGGCGGGTGCGAGAGCGCCGGGCGTGTAGATCCCGAGCGGATTCCACAGCAGATAGCCACGCGCGCCCATCAGGCGGGCGGCTTCGATCTGCGCCCGCACATCGGCCAGCCGGTACGTCCGGCCGTACGAGAAGTCCTGCAACCACGGGATCAGCTCGGCCTTTCCGTTCTTCATCTGCTGCCGGAAGTCGGAGAGTGACCACTCGACGGTCGCGCCCGGCGCGTTGTTCGGATCGTCGAGCCCGTACTCGCCGCTGCCGAAATGCGAGGGGTAGACCATCGGATAGATCGCATCCACGTACTTCGCGATCCGCTTCGGAACCTGGCCGATACCGAGATCACGCGTCGCGGCGAGCCCGAAGAGGTCGGTCGAGACACGAACGCCGAGGGGCTTCAACCGCTTCGTCGCGTAGTGCACGAACTCGGCGATCACCCAGCCGGGCGGCGTCGCGGTCTTGCCCGGGTAGACGATCGCCTCGACGTCGCCGTCGGTCGGGAAGCGGACGTAGTCGAACTGGATCTCGTCGAACCCGGCGCGCGCGGCGACTTCGGCGATCGAGACGTTGTAGTCCCACACCCGCTTGTCGTACGGGTTCGTCCAGCCGAGCCCCGCCTGGTTACGCCAGATGGAGCCGTCCCGGTTCTTGATCGCAAGCTCCGGCCGGCCGGACGCCAGGACCGGATCCTCGAAGACGACGACGCGTCCGATCAGGTAGACGCCCTTCCTGTGTGCGAGCCGCGCCGCCTCGCGGGGCTTGTAGTACGGCTTCGCGGCACCCACCGCGCGCGCGAGCGGAACCGAGGACGGGATGAATCCAACCTCACCGTTCTCGTCCTTGACGTCGAGCTCGAGGGTGTTCATGCCCTCGTCGACGAGCTTCAGGTACTCCGCGATCTTCCCGTCGAGCGAGGCGAGCGCCATCGTCACGTGGATCCCGCGGACCTCGTCCGGAAGCGCACGCGGCGTCGGCAGCGCTGCCACGGGCTTCTTGGGCTGGACCTTGACCGGCGCTTTGACCGGCGGGGTGGCGTTCGAGGCCGCGTCTTCCCCGATCACGAACCGCGCCCCGGCCGCGAGGCTGGCGGTCGTTCCGAGCAACAGCCCGACGAGGACCGCGCGACGTCGCCTACGTCTCCTGCGCGCCTCTTCACGTCGCGCACGGAAGCGCTCGTTCGGCTCCATCTGCTCGAACAACATCGACACGGGCGCGGGAACGCTATGTGGAAAACGTCTCTTTCGCAAGCGGAACCGTTGTGGAAAACGTCCCGTGGGCAGGCGAACCGTAGAATCTCGCGCGTGGTTCTCTCCGATCGGACGATCAGGCGCCTGCTCGGCGAAGGGCGAATCGAGATCGAGCCGTACGACGATTCGCTGATGCAGCCGTCCAGCGTCGACGTCCGCGTCGACCGCTACTTCCGGGTCTTCCGCAACTCCCGCTACCCGTTCATCGACGTGAAGCAGGAGCAGGAGGAGCTCACCGAGCTCGTCGAGATCGAGGACGAGACGGCGTTCATCCTCCACCCCGGTGAGTTCGTTCTCGGCTCGACGCTCGAGCGCGTCAAGCTGCCGGACGACCTCGTCGCGAGGCTGGAGGGAAAGAGCTCACTCGGGCGGCTCGGGCTGCTGATCCACTCGACTGCGGGCTTCATCGACCCGGGCTGGGACGGGCATGTGACGCTCGAGCTCTCGAACGTCGCGAACCTCCCGATCACGATCTACTTCGGTATGAAGATCGGCCAGCTGTCGTTCGTGCAGCTGTCCGAGCCGGCAGAGAAGCCGTACGGCTCCGGCGGGCTCGGCTCGAAGTACCAGGGCCAGAAAGGCCCGACGCCGAGCCGCTACTGGAAGAACTTCGAGACGTGAGGATCCTCGTCACCGGCGGAACGGGGTTCGTCGGGCCGGCCATCGTGCGGGCGCTGGTCGACGCCGGGCACATGGTGCGAGTGCTGGAGCACGAGACCGGGCGAAGCGCCGAGCTGCCGAATCAGGAGGCCGTGCAAGGCGACATGACCGACGCCGCGAGCCTCCGGCGCGCCACCGAGGCCCAGGAGGTCGTCGTGCACCTCGTCGCGCTCCTGGCCGGTCCGCCCGAGGAGTTCGAGCGTGTGATGGAGCAGGGGACGCGTGACCTCGTCGCCGCGGCGAAGGACACGGGCGTCCGGCGCTTCGTGCTCATGGCCGCGCTCGGAGCGGACGAGGGGACGAAGGATCTCGTGCCCTACTACCACGCGAAGTGGGACATGGAGCAGACCGTGATGGGCTCCGGGCTCGAATACGTGATCTTCCGTCCGAGCTTCATCTTCGGCCCCGGTGGCGGCGCGCTGCAACGGTTCGCCCGGATCGCGAAGCTCGCCCCCGTCACCCCGATCGTCGGGCCCGGCACGCAGCTGATTCAGCCCATCTGGATCGAGGATGTGGCCGCGTACTTCGCGGCCGGCGTCGAGAAGGCCGAGGCCGCGAACAGGACGTTCGAGCTCGGCGGGCCGGACGCGGTCAGCTGGAACGAGTTCTGGTCGCGCTTGAAGAGCGCGCTCGGCATTCGCCGGCCGTCGATCCATCTGCCCTTCGCGCTCATGCGGGCTCAGGCCATGGTGCTCGAGAAGCTGCCGAACCCGCCCGTCACGCGCGACCAGCTGAAGATGCTCGCTGCCGGCGACAACGTCGTTTCGAACTCGGACGCCGTCGACACCTTCGGGCTCCCGCTCGTCCCCCTCGACGAGCAGCTGCGCCGCAGCACCTCCTGACCGCACCGGACACGCGGGTCCTGGCCCCGCCATGTCGGCGACGGCCATGTCCGGGGTCAGACCCCGTCATGCCTCGAACAGCCGCGTCCAGGCGCGACGGTTTGCCTGCAAAAGGCGACAAACGGCGCACACGCGCCGCGTGGTCGAAGCGGACATGTCTGGGGTCAGACCCCGTCGTGTCCGACCGAGTCGTGTCCGGGAAGGACGAAGGGCCGCTTTCGCGGCCCCTCGATCCTTCGGTACTAGCCTGTATTGGTAGGGGCGCTTCCGGCTGATCAACTCAGCGGCGCGAAGCGCGAGTCCCTAACGCGGGCTAGGCGGTTCCCCTTGCGGGTCCAAGGGACACGCCCCTACCGACTAGCACCTCCACTGCCCGTACTGGAAATCTCCACTGCCGGACCACCTCCTTTCCGCGGATAGCGAGAATGTAGCAGGCGGCAGCGACGTACCATGTCAGCCATGAGCCGCCGGATCGACTTCGAGGACGACGCCCTCGTCATCCGCTTCGACGGGCTCGCCGCGCTCACGACGCTGACGCGAGAGCTGCGCGTCCCGTACACGTCGATCGGCTCGGTCTCGATCGGACTGACCGACCCGCCCGGACTGCTCGCCGTCAAGATCGGCCTCTCGACGCCGCCGTTCGGAAAGACCCAGCGCGGCCGCTTCCGAGAGCACCGCAGGTGGTCGTTCTTCGACGTGGACGACCGCGAGCGCGCGGTCGTGCTCGACCTCACCGGCCACGAATACCGCCGCCTCGCCCTGACCGTTGACGACCCCGATGCCTTCGTGCAGAAGCTCCGCGGCCGCTCGCCGGACCGCGGCTAGACGCTTCTAGACCTCGACGCGCACCCAGCCGTCCTCGACCCGTACGGGGAAGGTGTCGACGGGCTGGTACGCCGGGAGCGTGAGCGCCGCGCCGGTCGTGATGTCGAAGCGCGCGCCGTGGCGAGGGCAGATGGCGATGCACTCGTCGGTCTCCCATTCGCCTTCGCAGAGCGGGCCGTCGTCGTGCGAGCAGCGATCCTCGATCGCGTAGAGGCTGCCGTTGCAGTTGTAGACACCGATTGCGATCGGCCCCGACCAGACGATCCTCACGTGCCCGGGCGGCAGCTCCGCCTCGGGGCAGACGTCGACGGTGGCCACGGCTACGTGATCGTCAGGTCGTCGCCCTGGGTCCACTCGTCGGGGAGCGGCGTCCCCTTCGACTTGTGCAGCGCGACCTTGAGCACGCCGAGGCCCAGGATCGCGCACTTCAGCCGCACCGGCGTCAAGGGGATCCCGATCTCCTCGAGCAGCTCGTCCTTCGGCATCCGCGCCACCTCGTCGGCGCTGCGGCCGACGACGATCTCCGTCAGCATCGACGTCGCCGCCTGTGAGATCGCGCAGCCCCGGCCCTCGAAGCCGACGTCGGCGATGGTGTCGCCGTCGAAGCGCAGCGAGACCGTTATCTCGTCGCCGCACAACGGGTTCTGCCCCTCGGCCTGCGCATCGGGCGCCTCGAGCAGCCCGTGCCCCCGCGGGTTCTTGTAGTGGTCGAGGATGACCTCGCGATACAGCTGATCGAACTCTGACATCAGCCGAGGTTCTTCTTGACCGTGTGCAGGCCGTCGACCAGCCGGTCGATCTCCTCGGGGATCGTGTACAGGTAGAAGCTCGCGCGCGTCGTCGCGGAGACGCCGAGACGCGACATCAGCGGCTGCGTGCAGTGGTGCCCGGCCCGGACCGCGACGCCCTCCCAGTCGAGAATCTGCGCGACGTCGTGCGGGTGGATGCCCTGGACCTCGAAGGAGACGATGCCGGCGCGCCTGTCGGCGGGAGGGCCGAACACGCGGATCCAGTCGAGCTCCGCGAGGCGGCCGAGCGCGTACTCGGTCAGCTCGTGCTCGTGCGCCTCGATCGCCGGCAACCCGATCTCGCTCAGGTAGTCGATGGCGGCTCCGAAGCCGTACGCCTCCGCGATCGCGGGCGTGCCGGCCTCGAACTTGTACGGCAGCTCGTTCCAGCTCGTGCGGTCGAGCGCGACCGAGCGGATCATCTCGCCGCCGAGATTGAACGGTTGCATCCGCTCGAGCAGCTCCGGCTTCCCCCACAGCGCGCCGATGCCGCTCGGGCCGCAGAGCTTGTGCGACGAGATCGCGATGAAGTCGCATCCCAGTGCCTGAACGTCGATCGCCCGGTGCGGTGCGGCCTGGGCCGCGTCGACGACCATGATCGCGCCCTGCTCGTGGGCCCAGGCGGCGAGCTTCTCGACCGGATTGACCGTCCCGAGCGCGTTGGAGACGAGGTTGTTGGCGACGACCTTCACGTTCCCGGAGGCGGCGATCCCGTCGAGCGCATCGAGTTGGAGCTCGCCCGTGTCGTCGATCGGGATGTGCTTGAAGCTGGCGCCGGTCCGGTTGGCGATGAACTGCCACGGGACGAAGTTGGAGTGGTGCTCGAGCTCGGTGATCACGACGACGTCGCCGGGACCGAGGTTGTCGGTGCCCCAGGCGTACGCCACGAGGTTGATCGCCTCCGTGGCGCTCCGCGTGAAGATGACCTCACGCGCCGCCGGGGCGTTCAGGAGCCCGCGCACCTTCTCGCGCGCACCCTCGTAGCCCTCCGTCGCGCGCTCGGCGAGCCGATAGACGCCGCGGTGCACGTTCGCATAGCTGTGCTCGTAGAAGTCGCGCATCGCGTCGAGCACCTGCCGGGGCTTCTGGGTCGAGGCCGCCGAGTCGAGGTAGGCGACGGGCTTGCCGTTGACGAGATCCTCGAGATACGCGAAGTCGGCGCGGACGCGCTCGACGTCGAGCTTCTCCTGGGCAGTTACCGCCATCTGTCCATCGTACTGACCGACCAGCGGTCTCTGACGCGTCGCTCGCGGTGCGTAAGCCAGTGGAACAGTACGGGCGTACGGGCCGCCGGCTGGAGCGCCGCGAGGCTGCGCCGGAGGCCGGCTCCGCCGGCCGGGAGGCGCAGCCGGTCAGAGGCCGCTGGTCAGGTGCGTGGGTCTACCTTGCCGTTGCCCTGCGCGCGGTTGGCGATATCGCGCTCGCGCTCGACCGCGACCGCCGCGCCGGCGAGGATCTCGGCCAGGAGATGCATGCGCTGCCGCTCCGAGGTGAGCTGGAGAAGCTTCTGCTTCAGCTCCGGCGCGAACTCGAAGCGGCCCGCGAGCTCGAACGAGAGCTGCTCGGCCGAGAGCCTCGGCTCCTCGACCTCCGCGCCTGTCAGCTCCACGAGGCGGTGGAAGAGCTTGAGCGCGTGGTCGGCATCTTCTGGATCCGCCGCGTCGGCCTCGTCTTCCACCGGCTCGACCAGCCCCGTCTGGAACGACCGGCCCTCGGTCAGCTCCAGGAGCCGGAACCGCTCGCCGCCTTCGACGACGATGTTCAGCCGGCCGTCGTCGAAGCGGTCGAGGACCTCGGTGACGAGGGCCCGCGTGCCGACGTCGCGCAGTCCCTCCTCGTCGGCGTAGACGAGCCCGAACTCCAGTTCCAGGTCGAGGCACTCGCCGATCAGCTCCTGATAGCGCTCCTCGAAGATGTGCAGCGGGATCTGCTCCGTCGGCAGCAGCACGATCCCGAGCGGGAAGAGTCCCAGCTCGCTCATGTCGGGAAGCCTACTCGGGAGGTCGCCGGCCGAAGAGGCCGCGCGAGACCATCGAGAGCACGGTGACGCCCTCCTGATTGACCATCTCGCCGCGGAGACGCAGGGTGCCTCGATCGGGACGGCGCTCGGACGGCGTCGTCTCCAACACCGTCAGCCGGGAGGAGAGCGTGTCGCCGGGCCGGACCGGCGCCAGCCAGCGCAGCTCCTCGATACCGGGAGACCCCTGGCTCGACGGCCCGAGGAGCGTGTCGACGTAGCAGCGCATCCAGATCGCGCCTGTGTGCCAGCCGCTCGCGATCAGGCCGCCGAAGACGGTTTCCTTCGCGGCTTCCGGGTCGACGTGGAAGGGCTGCGGATCCCACTGGCGCGCGAAGGCGACGATCTCCTCCTCGGTGACCGTGTGGCTGCCGAGCTCGACCACCTGGCCCGGCCAGAAGTCCTCGAAGTACAGGTCGGGCACCGGCGCAGCTTATGGATATCGTGGCCGGCGATGAGCGACTACGTCTTCACGATGTACAGAGCTGACAAGTTCTACGGTCCCGACCGGCAGGTGCTGTCGAACATCTCGCTGTCCTTCCTGCCAGGAGCGAAAATCGGAGTGCTGGGACCGAACGGCGCCGGCAAGTCGACCGTCCTGCGGATCATGGCCGGAATCGAGGAGCCGTCGAGCGGGGTCGCCGAGCTCGCGCCGGGCGCGACGGTCGGGATGCTGGCGCAGGAGCCGGAGCTCGATCCCGAGAAGAACGTGCGCGAGAACGTCGAGGACGGCGTGCGCGAGCTGCGCGACCTGCTCGACCGCTTCAACACCATCTCCGCGCAGTTCGCCGAGCCCGACGCGGACTTCGACGCCCTCCTCGCCGAGCAGTCGAAGGTGCAGGAGCAGATCGACCGAGCGGATGCCTGGAGCCTCGACGCGACCCTCGACCGGGCGATGGATGCCCTCCGCCTGCCGGAGGGCGACCGCGACGTGACCACGCTCTCGGGTGGCGAGCGCCGCCGCGTCGCACTCGCGCGCGTGCTGCTCTCCTCGCCCGACCTGCTGCTGCTGGACGAGCCGACGAACCATCTCGACGCCGAGTCGGTCGCCTGGCTCGAGCGTTTCCTCGAGTCCTACAAGGGCACCGTGGTCGCGGTCACCCACGATCGCTACTTCCTCGACAACGTCGCCGGCTGGATCCTGGAGCTCGACCGAGGCAAGGGGATCCCGTTCCAGGGCAACTACTCCTCCTGGCTCGAGCAGAAGCAGGCCCGCCTCGCCACGGAGGAGAAGACCGAGTCCGCACGGCGGCGCACGCTGGCGCGCGAGCTCGAGTGGGTGCGGATGAGCCCCAAGGCGCGGCACGCGAAGGCGAAGGCTCGCGTGACGGCCTACGAGAAGCTGCTCGCCGACGAGCAGAACGTCAAGCTCGACAAGGTCGAGATCCACATCCCGGCAGGCCCGCGGCTCGGCGACGTCGTCGTCGACGCCGACCACATCGCGAAGGGCTTCGGCGACCGCCTGCTCGTCGAGGACATGACGTTCTCACTGCCGCCCGGCGGCATCGTCGGCGTGATCGGGCCGAACGGCGCCGGCAAGACGACGCTCTTCCGGATGATCGCCGGCGAGGAGCAGCCCGACAGCGGCGCTCTCCGGATCGGCGAGACGGTCGAGCTGGCCTACGTCGACCAGGCGCGCGCCGACCTGACGCCCGAGAACACGGTGTGGAAGGAGATCTCGGGCAACCAGGACATCATCGAGCTCGGCAAGAAGGAGGTGAACTCGCGCCAGTACGTCTCCTGGTTCAACTTCCGAGGCTCCGACCAGCAGAAGCGCGTGAGCGACCTCTCGGGCGGCGAGCGGAACCGTGTCCATCTCGCGAAGCTCCTCCGCAGCGGCGGCAACGTGCTCCTGCTCGACGAGCCGACGAACGACCTCGACGTCGACACTCTGCGCGCGCTCGAGGAGGCATTGCTCGACTTCGCGGGCTGCGCGGTCGTGATCAGCCATGATCGCTGGTTCCTCGACCGGATCGCGACGCACATCCTCGCGTTCGAGGGCGACAGCCAGGTGACGTGGTTCGAAGGCAGCTACGAGGAGTACGCGGAGTGGGTCAAGGAGACCCGCGGCGCCGAGGCGCTCGAGCCGCACCGGATCAAGTACAAGCCTCTTGTCCGCGCGTAGCGCGGTGATCGCAAGGCGCGGCGACGTGGTGCCTCGCACCGCCGTCGAGGAAGACCTGCCGGCGATCGACGCGCTCGTCCCGAATGTCGACCTCTGGCAGCGGCTCTGATGGAGCCCGACCGGCAGCACTACAACGTCACGCTCGGGATCCTGACGCTCGCCGGCGCCGCGTTCGCGCTGCAGCAGACGATGGTCTTCCCCGCGCTCGGGACCTTCCAGGAGGAGTTCGGCGCCAGCACGGCGTGGACCGCGTGGGTGCTGACCGGGTTCCTCGTCTCCGCTGCCGTGGCGACCCCGATCCTCGGCAAGCTCGGCGACCAGTTCGGCAAGGAGCGAATGTTGCTCGTCAGTCTCGGGCTCTTCCTCGCCGGCTGTCTCGGTGCCTCCTTTGCGTGGGACATCTGGTCGCTGATCGCCTTCCGCATCGTCTCGGGCGCGGGAGGCGCGCTCTTCCCGCTCAGCTTCGCGATCATCCGCGACGAGTTCCCGCCGGAGAAGGTCAAGGTCGCGATCGGGCTCCTGTCGGCCGTGTTCGGCGTCGGCGGCGGGTTCGGCATCGTCCTCTCCGGCGTGATCGTCGACCACTTCTCGTGGCGGCTGCTCTTCCTGCTCGGCTCGATCCCCGTCGCACTGTCGATCGCCCTGGTGCACCGTTACGTGCCGGAGTCGCCGATCCGGTCGCCGTCCCGCGTCGACGTGCCCGGCGCCCTCCTGCTCTCGGGCGGCCTGCTCTCGCTGATGGTGGCGCTCACCGAGGGTGAAGTCTGGGGCTGGACGTCGCCGCGCCTGCTCGGGCTGATGGTCGTCGCAGGCGCGTTCTTCCTCCTCTGGGGGATGATCGAGCTGCGCTCGAGCTCGCCGATGGTCGACATGAGAATGCTTGCGCACCGACCCGTGCTGCTGACGAACATCGCGACGCTGATCTCGGGCTTCGCGCTCTTCAGCTGCTTCGTCCTCCTGCCCACGTTCGTCGAGACGTCCTCCGAGCACGGCTACGGGTTTGGCGCGAGCGCGACGAAGGCAGGCCTCTACCTACTTCCCAGCTCGATCGCGATGCTCTTTGCAGGCCCCCTGGCGGGAACCCTCGGCCGCCACTACGGCTCGAAGTGGCCGCTCGCGGGCGGGATGCTGATCGTGAGCGCTGCAGCGTTGCTCTTTGCCGCTGCGCATGACGATCCGCTGCCGGTGCTCGTCGCCAGCGCGCTACTCGGCATCGGTGTCGGTGCAGCGTTCGCGGCGATGGCGGCCCTGATCGCGGACAACGTGGATGCGCTCGAGATGGGAGTCGCGAGCGGGATGAACACCGTCGTCCGCATGATCGGCTCGGTGATCGGCGGCCAGCTCGCCGCCGCAGCGCTGACCGCGCACACGATCGGCGATTCCTCGATCCCCTCCGAGCGGGCGTTCACGCTCACGTTCGCGCTCAGCGCAATCGCAGCACTCGCTGCCGCCGCGATCGCGCTCGCGATCGGCTCGCAGCCGCTGCGGCAGCGGCTCGAGCCCGCTCAAGCTCCGCGCTAGCCGTCCGCGAGTCCTCCTGACGGCCACGCGAGGTCATCCTCGCGGCGGATGCACGATCAGCCCTCCGGACAACGGATCTTCCGCCCGCCGGCCGATGTGCCGGGCACCTCCCGCACCGCACCATGCAGGTACTGACCCGGAGGTGACACGCATGAGCGAAATTCTGAGAACCAGAACGTTTCAGCCCGGCCCCGACCTGACCCTGCTGCGCGATCTGATCGAGGGCGACGTGGTCGTCCCGGGCGACTACGCGTGGGACGAGGTGCGCCAGGCCTGGAATCTCACAGTCGATCAGAGGCCGGTTGCCGTCGCGCTGCCCGAGTCCCCGGAGGACGTCGTCGCGATCGTCGCGTTCGCCAGGGCCAACGACCTGCGCGTCGCCCCACAGGGCACCGGCCACGGCGCCGCCGCGCTGGACCGGCTGGACGACACGATCCTGCTCAAGACGGAGCGCATGCGCCACGTCACGATCGACCCGGATACGAGGATCGCTCGCGCCGAGGCGGGCACAATCTGGATCGACGTCGTCGAGGCGGCTGCTGAGCACGGCCTTGCCGCGCTCGCCGGCTCCTCCCCCGACGTCGGCGTGGTCGGCTACACGCTCGGCGGCGGCCTGTCGTGGCTGGCCCGGAAGCACGGCATCGGCGCCAACCAGGTGACGGCGATCGAGGTCGTGACCGCGTCGGGAGACTTCGTCCGCACCGACTGGGCGAACGAGCCGGATCTCTTCTGGGCCCTTCGCGGCGGCGGCGGCGCGTTCGGGATCGTCACCGCGATCGAGTTCAACCTCTTCCCGCTGGAGGAGGTCTACGCCGGGATCCTCTGGTACCCGGTCGATCGTGCGGCCGAGGTACTGAAAGTGTGGCGCGCGTGGACGGAGGACCTGCCGGACGAGATGACCTCAGTCGGCCGGATCCTTCAGTTCCCGCCGATTCCCGAGATCCCGGAGCCGATTCGCGGACAGTCCTTCGTCGTCGTCGAGGCGATCTGGTCCGGCGAGCCCGGCGAGGGTGAGCGCCTGCTCGAGCCGCTGCGCGCGCTCGGGCCGGTCATGGACACCGTCGCAGCGATTCCCGTCGAGGAGCTGAGCCGGCTGCACATGGACCCCGAAGGCCCCGCGCCGGGCACGGGCGACGGCGGCATGCTCGACGATGTCGACGACCACCTGATCGACCTGTTCGTCGAGCACGTGGTCGGGACGCCGATCCTCTCGGCCGAGATCCGCCACCTCGGCGGCGCGGTCGCACGGCGCTCGCTGCAGCACGGCGCAGTGGACGTGTTCGAAGCGCCGTTCATCATGTACGCGGTCGGCATCGCGCCGACACCGGAGGCACGCGAGGTCGTCGACGGTGCGGTCGCGCGGCTCCGCGGCATGCTCGCGCCCTGGGAGGGCGAGCACACGTACATGAACTTCGCCGAGACCAGGCGGAAGCCGTCCTCGCTCTTCTCGAGCGCGAGCTACCACCGCCTGCGCCGGATCAAGGCGATCGTCGATCCGACAGACATGATCCGCTCCAATCATCCGATCACGCCTGCGTTCTAGCGGCGTTACAGAGGCGCCCCTCACTCTGCTCCCCAGAAGCGGGGGCGCCTCTGTAGCTTTGGAGCGTGGACGCAGACCCCGTCGAGGTTCGCGTGCTCGGCTGCCTGGTCGAGAAGCAGCGGACGACGCCTGACCAGTACCCGCTCTCGCTGAACGGGTTGCGGCTCGCGTGCAACCAGGCGACGAACCGCGAGCCGGTCGTGGACTACGACGAGGCGACGATCCGGGAGGCGATCGACAAGCTGTCGCGCCGCGGTTGGGTGCGCCTGGCAAGCGGTCCCGGCAGCCGCGTCGCCAAGTTCCGGCACCTGCTCGAGGATGCACTCGGCCGCGTTCCGTCGCAGATCTCCCTCCTCGCGGTGCTCATGCTGCGCGGGCCGCAGACACCGGGAGAGCTGAAGCAGCGGGTCGAGCGCCTCTATCCCTACGGCTCGCTCGAGGACGTCCAGAAGGCGCTCGACGCCCTGGCCGAGGCGGAGCTCGTGGAGCGCCTGCCGCGCAGGCCCGGGCAGAGCCAGGATCGCTATGTCCAGCTGCTCGGCGGCGGCGAAACGCCGGACGCTGCCCCAGCGGCCGTGTGGGCCGAGCCCGCAGCGCACGGGCTCGAGGAGCGCGTCGCCCGGCTCGAGGAGCAGGTGGCCGAGCTGCAGCGCAGGCTCGACGAGCCTTGAAGCCGCTCAACCTCGGGCTGCGTTTCGCGCTGGAGCTCTGCCTGCTCGTCGCACTCGGGATCTGGGGCTTCTCGCAGAACGCCGTGCTCGGCATCGCGGCTCCGCTCGTGGCGGCTGTCGTGTGGGGCCTCTGGATTGCGCCGAAGGCGAAGAGGCGGCTCCGTGACCCGGCGCGCCTCGTGCTCGAGCTGCTGCTGTTCGCCGCGGCCGGGGCGGCGCTCGCCGCCGCCGATCACGTGCTCGCGGCGGCTGTCTTCCTCGCTGCGGTGGCTGTGAGCGAGGTGCTGATGCTCGCGTGGGGCCAGCGCGAAGTGGCTTAGGCGCTACCTTGCCCGCGTGAATCCGCTCGACGAGCTCCGCGGCACGATCAAGACCCTCGGCGACCAGCTGCGGCGCACGGCCGGTCCCGAGGTGGAGGAGTTCTTCGCCGACCGGTTCGGGACGCGGCCTGAGCCGCGGTCCCTCGCGGAGGTGCAGGCCGAGCTCGACGGGCTCGTCGGCCTGGAGACGGTCAAGGAGCAGGTTCACGGTCTCGTCGCGTTCCTGCAGGTTCAGGCGCGACGCAAGGAGCACGACCTGCCCGAGGTGGCCACGAGCCAGCACCTCGTCTTCCTCGGCAACCCAGGCACCGGGAAGACCACGGTCGCCCGCCTGCTGGCCGAGATGTACGGAGCGATGGGGCTGCTCGAGAAGGGCCACCTCGTCGAGGTGGACCGCGCCTCGCTCGTCGGCCAGTACGTCGGCCAGACGGCGATCAAGACCGACCGGGCGATCCGGCGGGCCCTCGACGGCGTCCTCTTCATCGACGAGGCCTACTCGCTCACGCCCGGCGGCGGCGACCGGCTCGACTTCGGCGCGGAAGCGGTGGAGACGATCCTCAAGCGGATGGAGGACTTCCGGCACCGGCTGGTCGTGATCGTCGCCGGCTACCCGAAGCTGATGCGGGCCTTTCTCGCGTCGAACCCCGGCCTCCGCTCCCGCTTCGCGCGCGAGATCTCGTTCCCGGACTACTCCACGCTCGATCTGCTGGAGATCACGCGGCGCCTCACAGCGGAGCACGAGTACGAGCTCGGCGCCGGCGCGGAGGACGCCCTGGAACGGATCTTCGCCGGCGCGGCGCGAGGCGAGGGCTTCGGGAATGCCCGCTACGCCCGCACGATCTTCGAGCAGGCGCTGAACCGGCAGGCACTCCGGCTCGCGCGCCTCGAGGGCCGTGCGCTCGAGGAGCTGGGCCGCGATGAGGTGACGACACTCGAGGCGGACGATCTCGTCGAGGCCGCGCGGCTGCTCGGCGAGGATGCAGGAGCGCAGCCGAAGCGCCGTCGCTGGCTCGGCTAGCCTCTCGCCGTGGGCGAGCTCGCTGCTTTTCTGGGTATCGCGATCCTCGTGATCGTCACGCCCGGCCAGGACACGGCGCTGACGATCCGGAACACGATGCTCGGCGGCCGCCCGGCGGGCGTGGCGACTGCGGGGGGCGTCGCCGCCGGCCAGGCCTGCTGGACGATCGCCGCGAGCGTCGGTCTGGCTGCGCTGCTCGTCGCCTCGGAACCGGTCTTCGTCGCGCTCAAGCTGGCGGGCGCCGCGTACCTCGTCCTTCTCGGCCTTCAGGCGCTCCACCACGCGATCCGACCCGGCAGCCGTTCTCTCGCGCACGCCGGCGGCCCGCCCCTCGCTGCGCCGCGCGCGTTTCGCCAGGGGCTGTTGAGCAACCTCGGCAACCCGAAGATGGCGATCTTCTTCACCAGCCTGCTGCCCCAGTTCGGCAGCTCGATCGGAAGCCTGCTGGCGCTCGGGCTTCTCTTCTGCTCGCTGACGCTTGCCTGGCTGGCCGCGTACTCGCTCGTCATCGCCCGCGCCGGCGACCTGTTGCGGAGGCCTCGGTTCCGACGATCGCTCGACGCGTTCACCGGAACGTGCCTCGTGGCCTTCGGAATCCGGCTCGCCGCCTCCGCCGGCCCGGTTAGGTAGGGAAGGATCGGGTAAGCACCCGTTGTGACACGACTGAAGCGAATGACTCAGGCAACGGTTCACGGGCCGCGTGGCCACCTGGCCAAGAAGGTCGAGCAACCGCTGGCGCGGCACACGCGGTTCTCGCAGGACTCGATCCGCACAGCGTTCGGCGCTCTCTTTCTCTTCCTGTCGTTGAAGACCGTCGTTCGTGCGCTTCGCGCCGGCCTCCAGCGCTAGCGCCTCGCCGAATCCGGCTCGCCGCAGACCGTTGACACTTCTACGATGGCCGGATGGCCACTCGTCCGAAGAAGCCCGATCTCGCAGAGCTTCAGGCGCGCACCGCTGAGCTCGAGCGCGAGCGCGAGCTGCTGAACGCGATCGCAAACCACGCGCCGAGCCTCCTCTGCCTCGTCGATGCCGACGGCCGCGTTCGGCCGCTCGCCACGAACATCGCGTTCGAGCGAACGCTCGGCTACGACCCGAGCGAGAGCGGCTGAGCTAGTTGAAGAGCCGGCCGCCGTTCACCCAGAAGTCCTGGCCGGTGACGAAGTCGGAGCCATGCCCCGCGAGGAAGAGAATCGTGCCGACGAGGTCTTCCGGTACCTGATCGCGCTTGAACGCCCGCTGGCTCGCGAGCAAGCCGGCCATCTCAGGCTGGCGCGCCGCGTACTCCTCGTCGTGTGGCACGTAGTCGGGCGTGATCGTGTTCACCGAGATCCCCCACTCGCCGAGCTCGCGCGCCAGCGCACGGGTGAGCCCGACGACCGCCGACTTGGACGAGACGTAGTGGAGGAAGCCCGGAATCCCGCTCGGGACGGTCATCGACGAGGTGTTGACGATCTTGCCCGAGCGCTGCGCCTTCATCGTCGGCGCAACGGCGCGGCAGCAGAGCCACGTGCCGCGGACGTTGACCGCGAACGCGAGGTCCCACTCCTCGACCGTCAGCTCGTCGAACGGCTTCTTGACGATCTGTGTGAAGTAGCCGGCGTTGTTGATCAGGACGTCGATGCGCCCGAAGTGCTCGACAACCGCGTCGGCCATCGCCTCCGTCGACGCCGGGTCGCTCACGTCGACCGGCACGTAGAGGTCGCCCGCGTCGCTCTCGAGCACGTCGGCGACGACGACGTCGAAGCCCGCACCCTTCAGGCCCTCGACGTAGGCGAGGCCGAGGCCACGGGCGCCGCCGGTGACGACGGCGACTTCCCGGCTCATAGACTCCTCCGGTGGATCTCGACGCTCTCCTCGCCGAGCTCGCAGCGTGGGCTGAGGAGCGCGACCCGGGCTGCGAGACGGTGGCGTACGGCGACCACCCCGACCAGGTCGCCGACGTACGTCGAGGCGGAGAGCGCGCCGCGATCCTCGTCCACGGCGGCTTCTGGCGGCCGGCGTTCACCCGCGCCAACACTCGGGCGCTGGCAGTCGACCTCGCGCTGAAGGGCTGGACGACGTGGAACGTCGAGTACCGGCGCAGCGGGCTCGCCGACACGCTGGCCGACATCGACGCCGTGCTCGACGTCACAGGCCTGGGCGTCGCGATCGGGCACTCGGCGGGCGGGCATCTCGTGCTGTGGGCAGCCGGCGCGGGGAAGATCGGCAAGGCGGTCTCGCTCGCCGGCGTGAGCGATCTCGCGCGAGCGGCGCGCGAGGGCATCGGCTCCGACGCAGTGCTCGAGTTCGCAGGGCCGGATCCACCGGCGCACGCCGACCCGATGCGCAGCCTGCCGCTCGCCGTCCCCGTGCTGCTGGCGCACGGGACGGAGGACGACCGGGTGCCGTTCGACTACAGCCGCGCGTTCGCAGCGGCCTCCGGTGGGGAGCTTCTGACCCTTCCCGGCGCCGGCCACTTCGAGCTGATCGACCCACGTACACCCGAGTGGGCGCTGATCGCGGCCAGGCTCTAGACGTCCCACTCGACCACCAGGCGCTGGAAGCCGCGGGCGAAGAAGACCGGCTCTCGCTCGAAGTCGCCGGCGGGCCGCAGCCCCGGCAGGCGCTCGAGCAGCAGCGGCAACACGGTCTTCAGCTCGAGCCGCGCGAGCGGTGCGCCGATGCAGAAGTGGATCCCCTTGCCGAAGGCGAGATGCTTGCCGAGCCCGTCGCGCCCGGGGTCGACGCGGTCGGCGTCGGCGAAGACGCACCTGTCGCGGTTGGAGGAGCCGAAGTGCACCATCACGCGGGCACCCTCGGGCAGCTCCACACCGCCGATCTCGACGGGCCGCGTCGTGACGCGGAAGAGCCCCTGGGCGGGCGACTCCAGGCGGAGGATCTCCTCGATCGCCGGCGGCGCGAGCTCCGGGTCGAGCAGGTGCTCTCGCAGCTCGGAATGGCGGAAGACGAGCGCGAGCGCACTGCCGATCGCTCGGGTCACCGTGACGTGGCCGGCGACCACCAGGTCGAGAGGCAGACCGGCGACCGCCTCGAGCGACAGCGGATCGTCCGACTCGGCCCGCGCAGCCATCAGCGCGCCTAACAGGTCGTCGCGAGCCTCGTGCTCGCGTTCCTCGAGAGCGCCGACCATGTAGTGCTGGAGCGCGACCAGCCCGCGCGCGTGCTGCACACGCTGCTCGAGTGATCCCGGTTGCTGGAGGAGCAGCCAGTCCGTCCCCCACTCGTGCAGCTGGGCAAGATCCTCACGCGGAAATCCCAGCAGCTCGCCGAGGACGCGAAGCGGCAGCGGCCAGGCGACCTTCTCGATCACGTCGGCGCGCCCGAGCGGTGCAAGCTCGTCCACGAGCTCGGCAGCAATCGCCTGGATCCTGGGCTCGAGCTCGGAGATCCGCCTCGGCGTGAACGCCTTCGTGACCAGCCCGCGGATCCGCTCGTGCAGCGGCGGGTCGATCTCGATGATGTACGGCATCGCGGGCCAGCCCTCGGCGAGCACCTCCTCGACCTCAGGCGGAAACGGTTCGGGGGAGGACTTCAGCGCTCCGGCCGACGAGAACGTGTCGTGATCCTTGACGACCGCGAGAACGTCGTCGTACGTCGTGACCACCCAGAGGTCGAACTGCGGCGCATAGAAGACCGGTTGCGCCTCGCGGGCACGGGCGAGGACCGGAAACGGGTCCTCACGCTGGACAGGATCGAGCGGATCGAACGCAATGCCGGTGATCTAGCGCTCCTCGTATCGAGCCCAGGGGACCAGAAGCCGCTCGAGTCCGACGAGCGCATAGAAGAGCGCGACGCTGAGCACGCCCAGCAACACCATCGCACCGAATGCGAGCGACGTGTCGACGTTGCTCCCCGACGCGATGATCACGTGTCCGAGCCCCGCCTCGGCGCCGACGAACTCGCCGATCACGGCGCCGATGACGGCAAGTGAGATCGCGACCTTCAGGCCGACGAAGACGTGCGGCAGCGCCGAGGGAAAACGGACGCGGCGAAAGATCTCGAGCCGGGACGCGTCGAGCGACCGCACGAGCTCCACGAGCTCGGGCGGCGTCGCCTTCAGCCCGGTCGCGGTCGCGATCACGATCGGGAAGATGCAGAGCAGGAAGGTGACGACGATCTTCGGCCCGTAGCCGAACCCCATCCAGAGCACGAGGATCGGCGCGATCGCGATTTTCGGCACCGCATTCAGGCCCAGGAGCAGCGGGTAGATCGTGCGCTCGAGCAGCCGGGAATAGGCGATCGCGACGGCGAGCGGGATCCCGACAGCGATCCCGAGCCCGAACCCGCCGAGCGTCTCCACCAGGGTGACCCAGAAGTGGTGCGGCAGCAGCGACCGGTTGTCGACGAGCGCTCTGCCCACGTCGTCCGGACCCGGCACGAGCCAGATCGGCCAGTCGAAGAGCCGCGTCGCGAGCTCCCAGGCGACGACGAGCAGCGCCAGCGTCGCGAGCGGCAGCACGAAGCCGGCGACGGCTCGAGCCTGCGCGCGGCGCGGCCGCGTCCCGGAGGCCGGCTGCACGACGACGCTCATGCCGCCGCCACGTCCGGCGCGAAGAGGAGGTCGTGCACGCGTGCGCTGGCGTGCATCAGCTGCTCCGAGCCGGCCATCCCGAGCGACCTCGGACGGTCGGCTCCAACCGGAACGATCTCGGCGATCCGGCCCGGCCTCGGCGTCATCACGACTACCCGGTCGGCCAGCAGCACCGCTTCGGAGATCGAATGCGTGACGAAGACGATCGTCTTGCCTCGCTCGGCCAGGATCCGCTGGAGCTCGAGCGAGAGCTCCTCGCGGGTCAACGCATCGAGCGCGGCGAACGGCTCGTCCATGAGCAGCACCCGCGGCTCGTAGAGGAGCGACCGGCACAGCGCCACACGCTGCTGCATGCCCCCCGAGAGCTCGTAGGGCGCTCGATCCTCGAAGCCCGCCAGGCCGACGAGGGCGAGGAGCTCCTCTGCCTTCTTGCGGTGGGCGCGCTTGTCGAGGCCGAGGATCTCCACCGGCAGGAGCACGTTCTGGAGCACGTTCCGCCACGGCAGGAGCGCCGGTCTCTGAAACGCGAGCGCGACATCGCGGCTCGGTCCACGAACCTCGCGCCCCGCGATCGTGACACGTCCCTCGGTGGCCGGGATCAGCCCGGCGAGGACCCGCAGCAGCGTCGACTTGCCGCAGCCCGAGCGGCCGACGAGCGTCACGAGCTCGCCCTCGGCCACCTCCAGGTCGACCCGGTCGAGCGCGCGCAGCGCGGGCTGCCCCCGTCCTCTGGCGGGAAAGAGCTTCGAGACGCCCTCGATCGAGATCACGGCCTGGCAGCCGTGGTCGTCATCCCTTCGGAGGGACGTACGTCGCCGTCTTGACGAACCCCGGGGCGTAGATGTCGGTGTACTTGATCTTGCCCTGCAGCTTGAACCCGTTCGCGACGACGCTCGTGGTCGACTTCATCTTCTGGACGTCGATGTAGCCCGTGCCGAACTTCTGCGCGCCCTTGGTCTCGACGAAGAACTTCATCGTCCTGAGCTCGCGCACCGCGACCTCCTCGTTCACGAGCGGCTGGTGCTTCTTCAGGATCCGGCCGGCCTCGACGGGATTGTCGAGCGCGTACTTGAGGCCGCGGTTGATCGCGCGGACGAAGCGCCGAACCTCGCCGGGCCTCGAGCGGATCTTGTCATCCGACGCGATGATCCCGATCCCGAGCAGGCCAGGGAGGAAGTCGGAGTAGCGCAGGGCGGTGACGGGCTTGCCGGCTGCGGTCGCGATCAACGGACGGCCGACGACGAATTGCCCGATCCCGTCCACCTGCTTCGACGCCAGCAGCGCAGGCAGCGCGGGCGGCGCAGCATCGCGCCAGGTGACGCGGGAGGGATCGATCCCGGCCTTCTTCGCATAGAGCGGGAAGAGAACGCGGACGGTCGAGGCCGGCGAGTCGGCCAGGGTCTTGCCAACGAGGTCCTGCGGGCGCTGCAGGCCGCTCTCCTGCAGCGAGAGGATCGCCGACATCGTGTTCTGATGCACGACGCTGACGGTCTTGACGGGCACGTTCTCGTTCGCGCGAGTCACGACCAGGGCGCCGATGTCGACCGGCGCGTAGTCCAGCCGTCCTGCCGCGACGAATTTCATGTTGTCGACGGAGCCGGGACCGCTCGTGACGTTGACCTGCAGATCGGCCTGCTGGAAGTAGCCCTTCTCGATCGCGACGTAGACGTATGCGTCGCGGCCGAAGTTTCCGAACGAGGTCGCATAGTCGATCGTGTCCAGTGCCCGTTGCACCGGCTTGGCGCCCGCGGGCACCGACAAGAGCGCGACGCCGATCGCAGCGGCGAGCATCGTCAGGGACAGTCGGCGCATGGCTCTTCTCCTCGGTCGGAAGCGCGGGATCCTGACCCTGAGTCTCGATCTTCGGGCCGTAACATGTCAAGCCGCTCCTGTCGGAGCCGGACGCTACGCCTGCGGGATGCGGGCTTCGAGCGCCGCGCCGAGCGCCTCGCGCACCGGCTCGAGCTCGATCCGGTCGAGCACGTCCTGGAAGAAGCCGCGCACGATCATCCGCTCGGCCTCGCCGCGCGAAAGTCCCCGCGCCATCAGGTAGAAGAGCTGCTCGCGGTCGACCTGGCCGAGCGTCGCGCCGTGGGTGCAGCGCACGTCGTTGGCGAGGATCTCGAGGCCGGGGATCGAGTCGGCATGCGCCTTCTTCGAGAGCAGAAGATTCCGGTTCTCCTGGTAGGCGTTCGTCTTCTGCGCGTCCTTCTCGACGCGGATCATCCCGCGCCAGACGGAGCTCGACTCGTCGCGCAGCGCGCCCTTGAAGGCGAAGTCGCTCGTCGTGTTGGGCGCGATGTGCTCCTGGAAGGTGTCGTAGTCCAGATGCTGGACGCCGTCCGCGAAGTAGGCGCCGGTGACGCGCGAGGTCGCGCCCTGGCCGGCCAGGTCGTTCTGGATCCTGATCTTGCCTTTTTTGGAGCCGAACCCAGCCGTGACCCAGTCGAGCTCGGCGTCGCGCTCGACGCGCGCGTGGTGCGTCCCGAAGTGCCAGGTCTCCTGCGAGACGTTCTGGACTGAGACGTACTCGACCCTGGCGCCGTCGGCGACGAAGATCTCGACCGCGGCGTTCACGTAGCCGGAGAGCTCGGGCGTCGTCGAGGCGTATTCCTCGATCACGGAGAAGCGGCTGCCGGGATCGGCGACGATCAGCAGCCGCCAGAAGAGGGAGCCGCCCTCGACCGAGTTGACGATCCGGATCATCAGCGGCTGCTCGAGCACGACGTCCTTCGGGACGTGCACCAGCAGGCCGTGCTTCCACTCGGCGGCGTTGTGCGCCGCGAACTTCTCGTCCGAGCCAACGAGCTCGCCGAGCAGCGGATGACTCTCGAGCGGCTCGAAGGTGATGCCCTCGGGCGCGCGGTCGATCTCGAGGCTGCTCTCCGAGACGCGGACGACGCCCGCCGCCTCGAGCTCGAGCAACCCCGGCGCGGCGGCGACCTCGGTCGCGCCGTTCGCGGAGAACGTCTCCGGATCGAACCCCTTCAGGTCGGTGAAGCGCCACGACTCGTCGCTCGTCGTCGGCAGCGGCAGCGCGCGGTAGCGCTCGAGCAGGTCGGGACGGGTCATACGTCGAACCGCCGGTGGATCATCAATGCGTTCCCGTCCGGATCCTTGAACCACGCCTGCTTGCAGACACCCGTGACGATCGTGTCGCCGTCGAAGACGACGCCGTTCGACTCCAGCTCGACTCGGGCGGCGTCGACGTCGTCGACGCGCAATGCGATCCCCGCCGGCGAGGGCGCGAACGGCTGCCCGATGCTGGACGGGTCGAAGACGTCGAGCGTCACCTGGCCGCAGCGAAGCTCGAGGTCGCTCTCGCCCTCGGTCTCGATCTCGAGCCCGAGCGTCTCGACGTAGAAGCGCTTGGCTCGCTGGAGATCCTGCGTCAGAACTGACACGAAGTCGACGTGCTCGACCTGCATGACTACGGGGTCGAGCCGTCGGAGTACGGTGCGTAGCGCTTGTGAAGCGTGAGCGGGTTGCCGTCGGGATCCTTGAAGTTCGCCATGTGGCAGACGCCGGTGTCGAACGTCTCCCCGTCGAACTCGACCCCCTTCGCCTCGAGCTCCTTACGGGCGGACTCGACGTCTTCGACGTGGATCAGGACGATGCTGTTCGACTGCGGTCGGAACTCAGCCCCGAAGCGAGCCGGCTCCCAGATGCCGAAGCAGCTCTCGCCGATCCAAAACTCGTTCCCCGAGCGCTCATCGGGCTGCAATCCGAGGGTCTCGACGTAAAACGCCCGCGAGCGTTCCGTGTTCGTCGAAGGGATGCCTATCGAGTCGACCTTGTGAAGCGGACTAGCCAACACTGCCTCTAGCCAACGCTGCCTTCCATCTGCAGCTGGATCAACCTGTTCATCTCGACGGCGTACTCGAGCGGCAGCTCCTTCGTGATCGGCTCGACGAAGCCGGACACGATCATCGCGCTCGCCTCCGACTCTGAGAGCCCGCGCGACATGAGGTAGAAGAGCTGCTCCTCGCCGATCTTGGAGACGGTCGCCTCGTGCCCGAGGTCGACGTCGTTCTCGTCGACCTGGATGTACGGGTACGTGTCCGAGCGTGACTCGTCGTCGAGGATCAGGGCGTCGCAGACGACCTTGGACTTCGCACCGACCGCGCCCTTCGCGACCTCGAGCAGTCCGCGGTAGCCCGCGCGGCCGCCGTTCTTGGAGATCGACTTGGAGGTGATCACCGATGTCGTCTTGGGCGCGACGTGGACGACCTTGCCGCCCGCGTCCTGATGCTGGCCCTTGCCGGCGAACGCGATCGAGAGCACCTCGCCGTGCGCCCTTTCGCCCATCAGCCAGATGGCCGGGTACTTCATCGTCAGCTTCGAGCCGAGGTTGCCGTCGACCCACTCCATCGTCGCGTCCTCGTAGGCCACGGCACGCTTGGTGACGAGGTTGAAGACGTTGTTCGACCAGTTCTGGATCGTCGTGTAACGGCAGCGGCCGCGCGGCTTGACGATGATCTCCACGACCGCCGAGTGCAGCGAGTCGGACGAGTAGATCGGTGCGGTGCAGCCCTCGACGTAGTGCACGTAGGCGTCCTCGTCGACGATGATCAGCGTGCGCTCGAACTGGCCCATGTTCTCCGCGTTGATGCGGAAGTAGGCCTGGAGCGGCAGCTCGATCCGGACGCCCGGCGGCACGTAGATGAACGAGCCGCCCGACCAGACCGCGGAGTTGAGCGCCGCGAACTTGTTGTCGTTCTGCGGGATGATCGTCCCCATGTACTGCTTGACGATGTCCTCGTGCTCGCGCAGGCCCGAGTCCATGTCGAGGAAGAGCACGCCCTGCGCCTCGAGGTCCGCCTGCAGCTTGTGGTAGACGACCTCTGACTCGTACTGGGCGCCGACGCCGGCGAGGTACTTCTTCTCGGCCTCGGGGATGCCGAGCTTGTCCCAGGTGTCGAGGATGTCGGCCGGCAGGTCCTCCCACTTCGAGGCCTGCTTCTCGGTTGGCTTGATGTAGTAGTAGATGTTGTCGAAGTCGATCTCGGCGACGTTGCCGCCCCAGGTCGGCAGCGGACGCGCCAGGAAGTAGTCCAGGCTCTTGTGCCGGAACTTTCGCATCCAGTCGGGCTCGTTCTTGTGCTCGGAGATCGCCTCGACGAGCTCGTGAGACAGGCCGCGGCCGGACTTGAAGAAGTAGTTCTCGGCCTCGTCCGAGTTGGAGAAGCCGTACTGGTACTCGGAGCGAATTCCCTTGACGACGTCGGTTTCGGACGTGGTCACGCCGGCACCCCCTCTTCCTTCGGAATGAAGGCGTCGTAGCCTTCGGCCTCGAGCTTGTGCGCCAGCTCCTCGCCGCCGCTTGCGACGATCTTGCCGCCGACGAAGACGTGGACGTGATCCGGGGTGACGTAGTTGAGGATGCGCTGGTAGTGCGTGATCACGAGCGCGCCCATCTCCGCACTCACGAGCTCGTTGACGCCGTTGGCGACGATGCGGAGCGCATCGATGTCGAGCCCGGAGTCGGTCTCGTCGAGAATCGCGATCTTCGGCTGCAGGAGCGCCATCTGGAGGATCTCGACGCGCTTCTTCTCGCCGCCGGAGAACCCGTCGTTCAGATAGCGGGAGGCGAGCTCGCGCGGCACCTTCAGCCGCTCCATCGCAGCGAGGATCTCGGTCCGGAACTCCTTGACCGGGATCGGGTCGTCCTCGCCACCGTTCCTCGCCTTGCGGATCGCGTTGATCGCGCTCCGCAGGAAGTTGGTGACCGTCACACCCGGGATCGCATGCGGGTACTGGAAGGCGAGGAAGAGCCCTCTCTGTGCGCGCTCGTCGGCGCCGGCCTCGACGATGTTCACGCCGTCGAGCAGGATCTCGCCCTCGGTGATCTCGTAGGCCGGGTGACCCATGAGCGCATAGGCGAGCGTGGACTTGCCGGAGCCGTTCGGGCCCATGATCGCGTGCTTCTCGTTCAGGTCGACCGCGAGGTCGACGCCCTTGACGATCTCGGTTCCGTCTTCGAGCGCAACGTGCAGGTTCTTGATCTCCAAAAACGCCAAGCTTGTGATCCCTCTTTCCCAGGATTAGAGCGGTTTTGCGCGCCGCTTCGTGATCCTATGGTAGCCGATCACAGCCCCGACAGCGGAGATGGCCAAAGCGGCCATCGACCCCACCTTACCTAGACGCAAGCGCGCCTCAGTCCAGGCGCTCGCGGTGTGCGAAACGTCGTCGAACCGGCCGTGTGCGCCCGGGTCGCCGGGAATCGTCTCCCACAGGTTGTCAGGCGAGTCGGCCGGTTTCGGCTCGCCCGTCGTCTGCCCCTCCCAGCCGTTGCGAAGCAGCACGAGGTCGCCGAGCCGCGGCGAGAGCTTTTGACCCCAGAGAAGCCTCTGGGCCGCCCAGGTCACCGGCAGCTCCCGCTGCGGCCGTTCGCAGCAGTGTAGAACGGCTTTCGCGACGATCTCCGGCTGGTAGATCGGAGGCACCGGCTGGGGCTGCGCGCCCAGCTTCTGGCGGCCCCGGTCGAACTGCGGTGTGTTGATCCCACCCGGAAGGATCAGGCACAGATCGACGCCCGCCTTCTCCTTCTCGAGCTCGACCCGCGCCGACTCGAAGTAGGCGCGCGCGGCCGCCTTCGAGGCGCAGTACGCGGCCTGGAGCGGAATCCCCCGGTACGCGAGCCCCGAGTTGACGTCGATGAACGTGCCGCGACTGGCCTTCAGATGCGGCAGCGCGGCGCGGTAGGCGTGCGCGCGACCGAGAAAGTTGACGTCCAGCACCCGGCGCAGCTCCTCCGCCTCGAGCCGCTCGACCTCTGCGTAGACGGTCACCATCACCGTTGCGACGAACGTGTCGATCCGGCCGAAGCGCTCGATCGCGCGCCGGCAAAGGCTTTCCGCGTCCTCCTCGCTCGTCGCTTCCCCCGGCACCGCGAGGCCCTGGCCTCCGGCCGCCTCGAGCTCCCGAACCGCATTGTCGAGCGCCTCGACGTTGCGGGCCGAGACGACAACGCTGGCGCCGCGAGCAGCGGCTGCCCGCGCCACCGCGCGCCCGATCCCGCTCGACGCGCCGGAAACGACGATCACCTGCTCTGCGACCGGTCTCTTCACGACCCCAGCGTCCCCGAGCTTGAGTCGGCACAAACGGTGGTAAGGTGAGGGCCATGCCCTTCGGAATCGGCGTCACCGAGCTCGTCATCCTGCTGGTCGCCCTGCTGATCATCTTCGGGCCGAAGCGGCTGCCCGAGATGGGCCGGTCGCTGGGCAAGGGGATGCGCGAGTTCAAGGACTCGATCTCGGGCAAGGACGACGACGACGAGCCTGTGCACCACCGGCTCGCGGAGGAGCTCCCGCCCGCGGATGAGCACCCGGTCGCGAAGCAGCAAGCGCGCGAGCGCGAAGTCTCCTAGCTCCGGCGGCCCATGGCACTGAAGCGGCTGCCCCGGCGCCTGGAGCACGGCGAGGAAGCAACGCTTGTCGAGCACCTCGGCGAGCTCCGCAGCCGGCTGCTGATCAGCCTGCTCACGCTGGCGCCGGCATTCGGCGTCGCCTTCGCGTTCCAGGAGCGGCTGATCGAGTGGCTGAGCAGGCCACTGCCGGACGACAAGGAGCTGGTCACGCTTGGCGTGATCGAGCCGTTCACCACGGCGATCAAGGTGAGTCTCGCGGCCGCGGTCGCCGTGACGCTGCCGATCCTGCTCTACCAGGTGTGGGCGTTCCTGGCGCCGGCGCTCGAGTCGAGCATGCAGCGGACCGTGGCCATCTTCGCCACCTTCTCTACCTTGCTCTTCGCCGGCGGGGTCGCCTTCTCGTACTTCGTCGTCATGCCGCGCGCGCTCAACTTTCTGACCAACTTCAACGACGACGTCTTCCAGGTCGAGATCCGGGCGAGCTACTACTTCTCGTTCGTGACAGTGACGATGCTCGCGACGGGGCTGGCGTTCCAGATGCCGACCTTCATCCTGGCGCTCGTGCGGCTACGGATCCTCACGGCCGCCAAGCTCCGCCGCAACCGCCGGATCGGGATCGCCGGGATGCTGGTCTTCGCAGTCCTTCTTCCCACCGTCGACCCTGTGTCGCTCGCGCTGGAGTTCTTCCCGCTGCTCATCCTCTTCGAGTTCTCGATCTGGCTCGCCTCGTTCATGGAGAAGCGCTGGGAGATCACCGAGGAGCGCTCGCGCTGGGCGGTGGAGTGAGGGTTCTCTCCGCCGACTGGGTGCTCCCGGTCGAGGGAGCGCCGATCGAGAACGGTGCGGTGGCGATCGAGGACGGGCGCATCGCAGCGGTCGGGACAGTCGAGGAGCTCGGCGCCGGCGATCGCTTCACGGAGGCCGCGATCGTGCCCGGGATCGTCAACGCCCACTCGCATCTCGAGTACGCGGTCTACGCGGGCTTCGGCGACGGGCTCTCGTTCGCGCCGTGGCTCGCGACGCACATCGAGCGGAAGGCGCGGATCGACCGGCCGGAGACGGAGGCGATCGCCAGGCTCGGCGCCGCGCAATGCCTCGCGTCCGGAATCACGACGGTCGGGGACGCGGCGTTCACCGGAGCGAGCGCGCATGCCTGCGCCGAGCTCGGCCTGCGGGCGATCGTCTACCTGGAGGTCTTCGGCCGCGACCCGGCCGAGGCGATGCAGCAGTTCGAGGAGAAGGCTGCATACGTCGGCTCGGCGCTGTCGGACCGGGTGTGGATCGGCGTGTCGCCGCACGCGCCGTACACGTGCTCGACGGAGGTGTATGCCGCATGCCTCGCCCTCGACGTGCCGCTGATGACGCACTTCAACGAGAGCCAGGATGAGCTCGACTGGCTGCTTCGCGGCGAGGGCCCGATGAAGCCGGTCGAGCCGCTGCTGATCGACCCGGACGGGCAGAGCGGCATCCGCCGCCTCGCGGCCGCAGGTCTTCTCGACCCACGCATCGTCGCCGCGCACTGCGTCAAGGTGGATGCGGAGGAGATCGGCCTGCTCGCTCGCGGCGACGTCGCCGTCGTCCACTGCCCGCGCTCGAACGGGCTGCTGGGGTGCGGTGTTGCGCCGCTGGCCGAGCTGCGCGCCGCCGGACTTCGAGTCGGCATCGGCACCGACGGCATCTCGTCCGTACCCTCGCACGACGCGTTCGAGGAGCTCCGCGCAGCGATCTCAGCCGCCCGAGCCCGCAGCGAGCGCGCCGACGCCCTCTCGCCGGCCGAAGCGCTCCATCTGGCCACGCTCGGCGGGGCTCGAGCGCTCGGGCTCGAAGCCGATATCGGCTCGCTCGTGCCCGGCAAACGCGCCGATCTCGCGATTCTCTCCCTCTCGGGCTCGCCGTATCTACCATGGGAGGATCCGGCAGCCGCCGTCGTGTACGGCGGTAGCCCGGAGCGCGTCCTGGCTACCCTCGTCGACGGCGAGGCACGGTACGAGAGAGGAGGATTCGAATGGCACGAGCTGATCGACGCCGCGTCCAGCGCGCGAAGTCGCATGCTGGCGCCGGCCGGCGCGACACCCCCCGCCGTGACAGCGACCTCGCCGCCATAGAGGACACCCTCTTCTTCACCCGCATCCGCAGCCATGCGAAGTGGGTTTTCGTGTTCCTCGCCCTCTCGTTCCTGATCGGCTTCGTGGTCTTCAACGTCGGCGGCTCAGGCAGCGGCGGCGGCATCGGCGAGCTCCTCCGCAACGACGGGAGCAACGCGGGCGGCAACGTCTCCGTGTCCGAGGCACGCGAGCAGGTGCAGAAGAACCCCAAGAGCGCGCAGGCGCATCGGAACCTCGCGACCGCGCTCGAGACGGACGGCGAGACGGACGAGGCCATCGTCGCGCTCAACGGTTACCTGGACCTCAGGCCGAAGGATCAGGAGGCGCTGCGCGAGCTCGCCGGCCTCCACCTCGGTCAGGGCAGCCAGTTCGCCCAGGAGGCGCAGCTGGCCCAGCTGCGCGCCAGCTATGTCACCTTCGGTTCCACGTTCGGCTCGTCGCTCGACCTCGGCAAGGGCGCGACGATCGGGCCGGACCCGATCGACCAGGCGATCGCGACCGAGGCGAGCGAAGCCGTCAACTCCGCGTACACCAAGGCCCAAACGGCGTACCAGAGCGCGCAGCAGGCGTATCAGCGGCTGGTCGTGCTCGCACCGAAGGATCCGAACATCCAGCTCGAGCTGGCCCAGGCGGCACAGCAGGGCGGCGACGTCGCCACGGCGATCTCTGCGTACGAGGCGTTTCTGAAGCTCGCCCCGGACGACCCGAGCGCGGGCATCGTCAAACAGCAGATCGCGCAGCTGAAGGCCACACAGGCCCCGGCACCGTCGGGTTAGACTCAGCAGCTACCGGAAAGACAACCCCAACCTGTTCGCAATCAGTGGGGGCACACATCAGATGAATTTCGACGTCAAGACCGAGAAGCTGACCGACGGCCAGTACGTGATCTCCCTCTCGGGTGAGGTCGATCTCTACACGGCTCCGGAGTTCAAGCAGCAACTGCTCGAGGTGATCGAGCAGGGGGGCCGCGATGTCATCGTCGACCTCAGCAACACGACGTTCATCGACTCGACCACCCTCGGCGTGCTGGTCGGCGGCGTGAAAAGGCTACGGACGAACGAAGGGCAGCTCTCGCTCGTCTGCAGCGACCGAAACATCACGAAGATCTTCGAGATCACCGGCCTCGACCGCGTCTTTGCGATCCACCCGACGCTCGACGCTGCCCTCGGCACGGGTTCTGCCGCCTAGGGTGCGGTTGCGCGGGCTGGCCGGTGCCTGCGCGGTCCTGATCGCGGCGCTCGCCGCGACCGGCTGCGGCACCACCGGTCTCCCTGAGGCCGGCTCCGGCGACACGACGCGCGGCAAGGAGCTCTTCGGGGAGAAGTGCGGCCAATGCCACACGCTGGCCGACGCCGGCACACGTGGCGTGATCGGGCCGAACCTCGACGACGCTTTTCGCCAGTCACGGACCGACGGTCTCGGCGAGCTGACGATCCAGTCGGTCATCCGCAGCCAGATCGCGTATCCGGTCGAAGAGCCGCCGACCGGCGCTCCCGGGATGCCGGCAGACATCGTCACCGGTGAGGATGCGGACTCGGTCGCGCTGTACATCGCTTCCGTGGCCGCTCTGCCGGTGCGCGCCCAGCCCGGAACCGAGACCGGTGGTGGCGGTGAGGGCGACGGTGGTGGTGGCGAGGGCGAGGCAGCGGACGGCGAGTCGATCTTCGCCGAGGCCGGCTGCGGCGGCTGCCACGTCCTCGAGGCGGCAGGGGCGAGCGGCACGGTCGGGCCGAACCTCGACGACGCGAAGCCGTCGAAGGAGCTCGTGATCGACCGCGTCACGAACGGCAAGGGCGTGATGCCGGCATTCAAGGACTCGTACTCGGAAGAGCAGATCGCAGCAGTCGCCGACTACGTCTCCCAGAGCGCCGGCGGCTAGCCACCCTGGCCGAAACGGCCCTGGCCGGGGTCAGACCCCGTCGTGTCCGAAACGGCCGTGTCGTCAGAGCGCCTACGCGAAGGCCATGTCGAACTCACGTTTCAAGATCCGCGCCAGGCCCGTGTAGCTGCTCCACGGCCAGTCCTCAGGCCGGTCACAGAGGCCGGCCGCAACCGGGTTGAGCGCAAAGTACTGCAGACAGGACAGAAAGTGCTCAGGCGTCTCGACGAGGCCGGACTTGTATCGGCCCTGGACGAGAGCGCCTCGCCGGCCGTGGCGCAGGTTGAACTCCTGAACGTACTGCGAGGTGAGGAACTGCATGCCTAGCGGCAGTGTTGGCGCGGGCGTCTGAACGAGCAGATGCACGTGGTTGGACATGTGGCAGTGCGCGTGCAGCTTCCACCTCGCGCGCTTCACAGCGAGCCCAAGGAGCCGGTCGAACGTGTCGTGATCGGTCGCGTCGATGAAGAGCGTCTCGTGCCCTGTCGCACGCTGCGTGACGTGAAAAACCCCGTTGGCAACGTGGACACGGAGTGGACGAGGCACGCCGCGAAGGTAGCGGCGCAATCGCGCGGGCGATAGTGGCGGTTCGGGACACGACGGGGTCTGACCCCGGACGCGTCCCAAGGAGACGTGGGTCTAGCGGGCTTCGAGGTCGACGACGACGTGGGTGATCGGGACGTCGAAGCGGTCTCGGGCCGCGCCGACGACGTTCCGCTCCAGCCAGTGCGAGCGGCCCTCGGGATGAGTGGAGATCACGATCTCGTCGGCGCCGAATGTGCGCAGCGCGTCCTCCATCGCCTGCAGCGGATCGCCGTCCCCGACCGCGCCTTCCGCCTGGACGCCGTCGCGCCGAAGCTGCGCGAGGCTCGCGTCGAGCCGCTCCTGGGCGGCAGCGCGAGCACCGTCCTCGTCCGAGGCCCAGTGCCGAACCTGCGAGTTGAGAGCCGGGCAGACGACGAGGATCCTCTCCTGAATGCCCTCCGCCTTCCGGCGCAGGATCGCGAGCAGCTCGTCGCCGCCGACGGTCTCGTTGGCGATCACGAGAATCCGCCGCTCGTTGTCGCTACCGACCTGCGGCACCGATGCCTTCATCACCGGCTCGTTCGAGCGCGACCGCATCCAGAACCAGATCGCCGCCGCGGTGAGGGCGACGAACACGACCAGCCCGAGCCACGTCTCGATCGCCGCGGCAGCCACGATCAGCGCGAAGTACCCCACCGTCAGCAGCAGAAAGCGGTAGGCCTCGGCTTCGCTGCGGAACGGGTTTCGTGCCATCGCTAGAGCAGGTAGATCGTCGCGTACACCACGATCCACATTACGTCGACGAAGTGCCAGTAGATTCCAGGAATCTCGACCCCGTGGTGGTGCTCCGGGGTGAAATGGCCGCGGAAGGCACGCACGGTCGCGATCGTGAGCAGCGTCAGCCCGACGAACACGTGAGCCCCGTGCAGGCCTGTGAGGCCGAAGAAGATCGTGCCGAACGCCCCGTCGGAGGGGTTGAAGCCGATCCGCGCGTACTCGAGCATCTGCGTCAGCAGGAACGCGAGGCCCATCAGGAGCGTGAGCACCAGCCCGGCCTTCATGCCGGCGCGGTTACCGCGCTTGATCGACTGCAGCGCCCAGTGCATCGTGAAGCTCGAGGTGAGCAGCACGGCGGTGTTGACGCCCGCCACGAACACGGGCAGATGGAAGGGCGGAAGCGGCCACGCCTGCGCCTCCGGATTGACCACACGGACGAAGAAGTACGCCGTGAAGAAGGCGCCGAACAACATCGCCTCAGACGCGATGAAGAGGAACATGCCGAGGACCGTCGCCTCGATCCGCGAGCTCTTGTTCGCGATCGGCGGGCCGTGATGGGGAGTGTCCGCGTGCGCGCTCACGCACCCACCTCCGACGGCTCGACCACCACGTGCTCGACCGGGACATTCGCTTCGCTCGTCAGCCGGCCGACCAGGTCACGGCGCAGCCAGGAAGAGCCGCGCTGCTCGGGGAACGTGGAAACCAGGATCGCGTCGATGCTCTCGTCGCGGACGGCGTGCATCGCCGCGGTGAACGGATCCGGATGCGCAACCTGCCCGTGCGCTTCGATGCCCTCCGATCGCAGCTGCGCGAGCACCTGGCGCAACCGGCGGTCGGCCTCCGGATGCGCGCCCTGGTCGGGATCGCTCTGCGGCGAGACGATCAGGAAGCTCGTCCCCTCGCCACCGGTCCGTGCCTTCTCGCGGATCCGGTCGAGCAGCGGCGCGCCGAGCACGGTCTCGTTCGCGACCACGAGGATGTTCTGCGCACCGGTGCGCGAGGCGACCTCCGAGACCACGTGCTCGACCGGCCGCTCACCGGCCGCCTTCCGAATCTCCTCGAGCAGGTTGCGCCGCCGCCAGCCGGACTTCGCCTCGGGATGAGTGGAGACGACGAGCTCGTCGGGCTCCTCCATCGCGATCGCGTCTCTGACCGCCGTGAGGGGATCGTTGTCGACGACATGCCCCGAAGCCGGGATCCCCGCCTCGCGGAGCTGCTCGAGCGCCTTGTCGAGCCGCCGGCCCGCCGCAGCGCGGCGCGTGTTCTCGTAGACCACGTACCCCTCACGGGGAGCGTTCACGGGAGCGATCACGACGACGAGCGCGTCGGCTCCGGCAACCCGCTTGCGCACCGCGTCGAGCAGCTCCTCTCCCGTCAGCGTCTCGTTCGCGACGACGAGGATCTTGCGCCGCTCGCTCACCGTACGACCTCCTCCTCGTCCTTCGTCGCAGCGGCCGCACCGCCGTTCAGCACCGCGTGCTTCGCGCCCGGCACGCCGTACTCGTACGGACTGCCGACGACCTGCGGTATCTCGTCGAAGTTGAAGACGGGCGGTGGCGAGGTCACTTGCCACTCGAGGGTCAGCGCGCGCCACGGGTTCGAGGGAGCGATCGGGCCGCGAGTCCAGCTCACGATCACGTTGTAGAAGAAGATGATCGTCGAGGCGCCGAGGAGGAACGAGAACATCGAGATGATCAGGTTCCAGTCCCCGAACTCGGCCGAGTAGTCGGCCACCCGGCGAGGCATTCCCTGCAGGCCGACCCAGTGCATCGGGAAGAACGTGCCGTTGAAGCCGATGAACGTGAGCCAGAAGTGAAGCTTCCCGAGCCGCTCGTTGTACATCCGGCCGGTCATCTTCGGGAACCAGTAGTAGATCCCCGCGAAGATCGTGAAGACGGAGCCTCCGAAGAGCACGTAGTGGATGTGCGCGACGATGAAGTAGGTGTCGGAGGCGGCGATGTCGATCGGCACCGAAGCGAGGAAGATCCCGGAGAGCCCGCCGAGCACGAACATCGAGAGGAAGCCGAGCGCGAAGAGCATCGGAGTTCGGAAGTGGAGCTTGCCCTCCCACATCGTTGCTAGCCAGGAGAACACCTTGATCCCCGTCGGCACCGCGATGATCATCGACGTGACCATCATCGGGACGCGCAGCCAGGGAGCCATCCCCGCCACGAACATGTGGTGGGCCCAGACCGAGAAGCCGAGCACGAGGATCGCCATCAGCGAGAGAGCCATCAGCCGGTAGCCGAACACAGGCTTACGGCTCATCACCGCCAGCACCTCGGAGATGATCCCGAACCCGGGCAGCATCATGATGTAGACGGCCGGGTGCGAGTAGAACCAGAAGATGTGCTGGTAGCCGAGCACGTAGCCGCCCTCGGCGACGTTGAAGTAGTTCGTGTGCATGACACGGTCGAAGAGGGCGAAGAACTGTGACCCGGCGATGAACGGCGTCGCGATCACGACGAGCAGCGAGGTCGTGAAGTTCGCCCAGACGAGGAGCGGCATCCGCCAGAAGGTCATCCCCGGCGCCCGCATGGTGATGATCGTGACCAGGAAGTTGAGCGCGGTCATGATCGACGACGCGCCGGCCCACTGCACGCCCATCTGGAAGAAGACGTTGCCGTCGGTGCCGGTGGTCGCGAGCGGGGGATAGCCCGTCCACCCAGCCGCGAAGGCGCCGCCGGGTGCGAGGAAGGCCGCGAGGAACATGATCCCGGCGATCGGCAGCAGCCAGAACGAGAGCGCGTTCAGGCGCGGGAACGCCATGTCGGGAGCGCCGAGCATCAGCGGCACCGCGAAGTTGGCGAGGCCGGCGAAGGCGGGGATGATGAAGAGGAAGATCATCAGCGCCGCGTGCTCGGACACGAGACCGTTGAAGGTCTGCGTGTCGACGTACTGCATGTCGGGATTCGCGAGCTCGGCGCGGAAGAGCATCGCCATCAGCCCGCCGCAGATGAAGAAGAAGAACGTGGTGACGAGGTACTGGATGCCGATGACCTTGTGGTCGGTGTTGACCTTGAAGTAGTCGCGCCAGCTGTAGGCGCCGTGGCCCGAGTGGTCTTCCTCGCGCGTCGGGCGGCCCGAGATGTAGTGGAGCCAGTAGTCGAACGCACCGATACCGGTCAGGAAGCCGATCGGCGCCGTCGTCATGAACGCGACGACTGCGATCACGACCCAGTCCCAGGTCGGGTCGTAGTGGCCGAGCCAGCGGAAGAAGAGCACGATTCCGGCCCCGATTGCCCAGAAGACGGGCGTGACCCAGACGGCGCGAAGCATGCCGGGCTTCGTCACGCGCTCGCGGCCGCGCCTTGGCGGCGCCGGCGTGTGCGTGTCGTGCGTATGGGCGACCTCGGTCACTTACTCCCCTTCTGTCCGTCGACGAGATACTGCACCAGCGCGTCGAGCGCGTCGTCGGAGAGCGACGCGTCGAAGGTGTTCGGCATCACGTCAGGTTGATACCCATCCGCGATCTCTGCATTCGGCTCGACGATCGACTCGCGGACGAACTCCTCGAGCGGCTGCCCGCCCGGCGGCTCCATCGCGTCGAGGGCCGGGCCCACCTGAGAGTCGGTGCCGGCCGGCTCGAACGCGTGGCAGGAGCCGCAGCCCGCCGTCGTGAAGGCCGCTTCGCCGGGGTTCTCGCTCGCGCCGGCCGAAGCGTCGGCCAGGAACCTGTCGTACTCGTTGCGCCTCACGACGCGCACATGCGCTCTCATCGTCGGGTGTCCGAGCCCGCAGAGCTCCGTGCAGACCACCGCGTACTCGCCCAGCCTGGTCGGCGTGATCACGAGCGTCGTCTCGACGCCCGGGACGGCGTCGGACTTCTGCCCGAACTCCGGCACCCAGAAAGCGTGGATCACGTCCAGCGAGCGCAGCGTCAGCTTGACCGGCTGCCCGAGGGGGAGCACGAGCTGGCCGGAGGTGACCTTGCTCTCGCCGGGATACTCGAACTTCCACGCGAACTGCTGCGCGGTGACGGCGATCCGGAGCGGGTTCGGCCCCGCGTCGTCGTTCTTCGCGAGCACGATCGCGCTGACGACGGAGATCGCGGTGACGAGCACCGCGGGGATCGCCGTCCAGACGATCTCGAGCCCCGTGTGCCCGTGGATCGGCGGCCCGTCCGACTCGTCCTCTGGCTGGACGCGGAACTTGAGCACCGAATAGACGATCGCGGCCGCGACCACGGCGAAGACGGCGATGCAGATGACGGTCGTGAACCAGAACGTGAATTCGATCCGGTCCATCTCCTCGGAAGCCGAGGTCGGCAGCCAGGGCACGAGCACGGCGACCACCGACGCCAGGATTCCCGCTAGGACGCCGTAGATCGTGATGCGGACAATCGAGCCCCTGCGCATCCGCGGCGAGCCTACATCACGCCGTAACCGATCCGGCGCACCCAACGTTTCCTACATGGCCCCGCCATTCGGGGGCACCACGAAGCACATAACCCTCTCTGAGGAGGACGGGAAAATGGGTCTTGGAGTGAGCATCTTTCTGATCGCCGTCGGGGCGATCCTTACATGGGCTGTGAATGCGTCGGTTTCGGGTCTCGAGCTCACCACCATCGGAGTCATCCTGATGGTCGTTGGGGCACTCGGCCTCGTGCTCTCGATGATCTTCTGGTCATCGTGGGGCGGCCTGGCCGGCGATCGGCGCCGGACGACGACCTACGTCGAGGACGGCCCGCGCTACTAGCATCCAGCGCAGCTGCGAACGTCCTGAAGAGGCGGCTCCGGCCGCCTCTTCTCGTTCCCGGGAGCTCTTACGGCCATTCGGACGTGTTCGGCCGGACGTCCAGCTCGCTCCCATCGTGGCACTCGGCCGTTCGGTACGAGGGTGGCACGTTGGGATAGCCGACGTCCCACGCGAGACCCGTCATCAGATCCTCGTACGAGGCTGAACGGCCGGCAGAACGGACGAGGTCGCGCACACGCTGGATGGCCACGCACTCGACCTGCGCCTCGGTCGCCGCCGGGCTCCGCAGATGCTCGGCCTCGTGCGCGAGCGTGACGAGCGCGATCGCGAGCTCGAGGCTCTGAAGGTTGAGACTGGGTGCATAGTCGCCGCCGAAGAAGCGGTGAAGTGGGCCACAGATCTGGGGCGCGAGATGGATGCGTCCACCTTGGAGGTCTGCGAAGCCGATCGGCCAGAGCTCGTCCACCCGGATGAGACGCCACTCCTCGCTCAGCTCTTCCCAGTTGGTGCTCGACCAGCAGAGCACCTCCGGATCCTCGGCGGCCAGGGGCGCAGCCTGAGCGGCGAGCGCCGGGGACCGGTCGGGAGCCGACGCACGTGTACGTCGATCCGTCAGATCCACCAGGATCGCGTTGCGGACGCCGTGCCACTCCGAGCCGCCGACTGACGGCACCGAGTCGTCGAGCGCATGCTGCAGCTGCCGGCAGCCGGACAGCGCGATCCGTGCTGCCGGCGCGAGCCGGGAAGGCGGCTTGCCGACCTCCTCCGCGTACGCTTTCTCGCAGTTCGCACCAGGCGCGTTGTCGCCGTCTGCGAGCCCGGCGTCGATCCGATCGCTCCACGCCGCGTACGCCGTGAGCCAGTCGACCTCGTGCTCGCGCTCGTGTGACCTCCACGGCTCCCAGGCTGCGACTGCGATCACCGCGCCGATCACGAGCAGCAAGCCGATGGGGACGAGAAGAGTCCGCTTCACGCGACGGGCAGCTCGAACAGGAACGTCGAGCCTGCGCCGGGCTCAGACTCGACTCGGAGCCTGCCGCCCATGCGCCGGACGATCTCCCGCGAGATGTAGAGGCCGAGCCCGGTCCCGCCGACGCCACGCGAGAGGTTCGGGTCGATCCGGAAGAACTTCTCGAAGATCCGCTCGTGCTCGGACGGCGGGATGCCGAGCCCGCGGTCGCGGACGGCGAAGCGGGCCAGCCCTTCGTCGGACGCGATCTCGAGCTCCACCCGGCCGCCGCCCGGTGAGTACTTGACGGCGTTCTCGACCAGGTTCACGAGCACCTGCCGGAGGCCGTCCGCATCCGCCTGGACGTGCAGGGTGGTCTCAGGTGCGGAGAGCACCAGCTCGACGTCCGCCGGCAGATGGGTCTCCGCGGCGGCAAGGACGGCGCGGGCGATCTCGGTCGCATCGGTCCGGGCGATCAAGACCTCCTCCGCGCCGGAGTCGAGCCGGCTCGCGAGCAGGATGTCGTTGACGATCCGCGCGAGCCGCTCCGACTCGCCGGAGATCACGTCGAGCATCCCCTCCTCCTGGTCGACGCTGAGCGAGACGTCGTCGCGCCGCAGCGTCATCGCCGCGCCGTAGATCGCTGCGAGCGGGGTGCGAAGCTCGTGCGAGACCGTCGAGACGAAGTCGCTCTTGAGCTGCTCGACGGCCCGCTCCTCGGTCAGGTCCCGAAACGCATAGACCGTGCCCTGCGGGAATTCGGCGGCCGTGAGCGAGAGCCAGAGCTCGCCGCCGGGGCCGTCGAGCGGGAACGACTGCTGCCGCTCGGCCGCCTGCTCGAGCGGCCACGCGCCCAGCACGTCCGAGGCACGCGCCCCGGCGATCACGCGCTCCGCGAGGCCCGTGATGCGCTCGGCCGCCGGATTCCAGAGCCTGACGACGCCGTCCCGGTCGACGAGGAAGACACCGTCGCCGACGAACTCGAGCGCCTGCGCAGCCTGGGCGCGGCGCTGCAGCTCGCCGACGAGGCGCGCGTTGTCCATCGCCACTGCGGCGCGCCGGGCAACCTCCTGCGCCAGGTCGAGGTCGGTCTCCTCGAATCGGTTCTCGCGGCGCGAGCCGAGCGTCAGGATCCCGAGAGACTGTCCGCGGGCGACGATTGGAACGAGCATCAGCGAACGGGTGCCGATGGGCTCGAAGATCTTCGGATCGGCGCCGAGTCGTTCGAGCTCCTCGAAGTAATCCGGCTCGACCGTGCTGAAGAGGACGGACTCGGTCGAGCGAAAAGCGTGCGCCAGCAGTCCCGCATCCTCGCCGGTGAGCGCGTACCTGGACGGCAGCAACTCGAGGAGCGGCTGCAGCTTCGGGTCGTTGTTCAGGCACGCAACCCGCACGAGCGAGTCGGCCGAAGCCACGAAGACGTTGCACGAGTCGGCGAGCCGCGGCACGGTCACCTGCGCGATCCTGGCGGCGATCTCGTCGCGGTCGAGGGAGCTCGAGAACAGCTCCCCCGCCTCCGCGAGAAGACGCAGACGGTCGTCCGCACGCCGGCGATCGGTGATCTCCATGATCACCGCGCCGACTCCGATCACTTCGCCCTCGGCGGTGCGCACCGGGTAGTAGCTCGAGAGCCAGTGGCGCCGCTCGCCGATGATCAGCGCATCGTCGTCGGTCGACTCAGTGTGAACGAGCGGCTCGCCCGACTCGAGCACCTGCCGGTAGAGCGGCGCGAGGGCCGGCGCGAGCGTCGGGATCACCTCCTCGAGCGTGCGGCCGACGTGCTCCTCCGGCGTCTTGCGGTTGACCGCGGCAAGCGCGTCGTTCACGCGGACGA
The DNA here is from genome assembly GCA_963749515.1 of uncultured Gaiellaceae bacterium. Classification (GTDB taxonomy): domain Bacteria; phylum Actinomycetota; class Thermoleophilia; order Gaiellales; family Gaiellaceae; genus Gaiellasilicea. The sequence continues at coordinate 148,713 of CAVVMR010000006.1, read as the reverse complement.
AGCGGAGCTCGCGGTCCCAGAAGCCGATCCCCACCGGGGCGGACACGAGCAGCGTGTCGAGCTGTGCATACGACTCCTGCGCGGCTCCGAAGAGACGCGCGTTGTCGATCGCCAGCGCCGCCCGCCGCGCGATCTCGTGCGCGAGCTCCAGATCGGTCGTTCCGAACCGGCGCTCGGATTCCCCGGTGCCAAGCGAGATCGTCCCCAGCAGCCTGCCGCGCGCCTGGAGCGGCACGACGATGTAGGACATCGCCTCGAGCGCGTGATAGAGCGCCAGGTGCTCCTCGTCGACGGCTGCGTGCGCGAGCGGTTCGCCCCGCGCATCCTCGATCAGGATCGGTTCGCCGGTCGCCAGCACCTCCGAGACGGGATGGGACTCGTTCGCCTCCGGCGGGTAGCGTCGCCGCAGCTCACGGAGCAGCTCCTCGCGCTCGGGGTTCCGGTGCGAGATCACAACCTGCCGGAGGCTTGCCTCGTCTTCGCCGATCATGTCCACGATGCAGTAGTCCGCGATCCGCGGGACCAGCAGGTGACCGAGGTCGGCAAGCGTTGCCTCGTAGTCCAGCGAGGCGGAGAGAAGTGTGCTCGCCTCGGCGAGAAAACGGATCCGGGCCTCCGCGCTCCGCGCGTCGGTGATGTCGTGGAAGACGTTGATCACCAGGTGCACCTCACCCGCGCCGTCCAGCAGGGGCGTGGATCGGAGGACCGACCAGCGCTCGTCGCCCGTCGGAAGGATGCGATAGCCGAGCACGGCTTCCCGCGGCGAGCGCTCGGCGAATGCGAGCCGGTTCGGAAGCCTGTCGACCGGCATCGGCGCGCCGTCCTCGTCGATGATCTCGAACCGCCCGAGCAGCTCCGGCCCCGAGAGCTCGAGCAGCTCGGCGCTCGACTCCAGGCCGCACAGCCGTGCTGCGGCGTCGTTCGCGAAGACGAGCTTGCCGTCCGCGCCCTGGGCCGTGATCCCGTCGGCCACGCTCGCGAGGATCGAGGCGAGCTCCTCGTGCCCGAGTGGGACGTCTACGGGCCGCGCGACACCGATCTCGGGCTGGGTGAGGGGATCCATCCGGTCGAATAATGCCTTCGCGCACAAAGACGCAGCGGGCCGCGCCCTGCGCGCCTCCATTCCTGCGGATCCCATATCTTGCGGAGCCACCAGCGAATGAAGGAGAACGGATGAGCAACGCTCGGACGAGCGCCGTTCCGGCAATCGACCTCAACGACGGTCACACCATTCCACAGCTCGGCTTCGGGGTGTTCCAGATTCCTCCCGGGGACACTGCCCGAGCCGTGAGCGTCGCCCTCGAAGTCGGGTACCGCCACATCGACACGGCCGAGATGTACGGCAACGAGCGAGGGGTCGGGGAGGCCGTCCGCGCCTCCGGACTCGACCGAGCGGATGTCTTCATCACGAGCAAGCTCAACAACGGCTTCCACGTGCCGGACGAGGCGCGCAGGGCATTCGCACAGACGCTCGAGGAGCTGGACACGGAGTACGTCGATCTCTTCCTGATCCACTGGCCGTTGCCGACGCTCTACGACGGCGACTTCGTCTCGACGTGGAAGACGCTCGAAGAGTTCCGTCAGGACGGCCGCGCGCGCTCGATCGGCGTCTCGAACTTCCAGCGAGCGCACCTCGAACGGCTTGCCGCCGAGTGCGACGTGGTGCCGGCCGTGAACCAGATCGAGCTGCACCCGTACTTCGGCAACGGCGAGGTCGACGCGTACGGCCGCGCGCACGGGATCGCGACCCAGGCGTGGGCGCCGATCGCGCAGGGCAAGGTGCTCGACGATCCGGTGCTCAAGGGGATCGGCGACAGGCTTGGCAAGTCTCCGGCGCAGGTCGCCCTCCGCTGGCACATCCAGCGAGGCAACATCGTCTTTCCGAAATCGGTGACACCGGCCCGGATCACGGAGAACTTCGAGCTGTTCGACTTCCAGCTCGAGCCCGCCGACGTGGAGCAGATCGATGCGCTCGACCGCGGCGAGGAGGGTCGGGACGGGCCGCACCCGGACCGGATGGCCTACGTTCCCGGCTGAGAGCCGACCTCGCCGAGGACAGAGCGCGCAACGAACTCGTTGCGGAACTTGCCGGCGCGGTCGAGCTTCGTCAGGAGCCGACGGAAGTCCGGCAGCCTCGGGTAGACGGCCTCGAGATCCGTCGCTGACGTCAAGAACAGCTTTCCCCAGTGCGGGCGCGGGCCGAAGGGCTCGAGTGTGCTCTCGATCCGAGGCAGGACGGCGAGCACCTCCTCCAGCAGCGGCTTCCAGGTGAAGTGAAACGCGATGCTCTCGCGCTCGTGGAACGGACTGAGCCAAAGCGTGTCTGCGGCAACTGTCCGGATCTCAGATGTCAGCAGGAGCGGAGACACGACCGAGCCGAGGCGTCGCAGCTCCCGGACGGCGTCGGCGCCGTGCTCCCGCCCGACGACGTACTCCGACTGGAGCTCGTCGCCGCCGCTGGGAGTGAACCCGAGGCGGAAGTGCGGGAGCCGCTCGCCCGAGGGCCCCGGTACGCCGAGCTGCTCGGTGCAGTTCTCCCAGTCCGCTCCCGGAATCGGATGGCGCGGTGTCGTCGCGGCCGTCGCGCCGAAGTACGACGACTGCGAGTCCAGCCGTTCCGTCGTCTTCACCCAGACCTGGCTCGCCGGCTCCGACCAGAGCGTGAACACGCTGACGCTGTAGCCCCCCTCGAGGATCCCGTCCAGCTCCGCTTCCAGCGTCGCCCATGGGAGGTCGTCGAAGACGTACTGGCGAAGCTCGAAGGCCGGCACCACGTCGAGCGTTGCGCGGGTCACGAGGCCGAGCGCACCGAGGCTCACGACCGCGCCCTCGAAGTCTCCGTCGCCTCGACCGAGCCGGCTGATCGACCCGTCCGCACCGACGAGCTCGAGCGATGCGATCCCAGCAGCCAGCGACTGATTTCTCACTCCGGAGCCGTGCGTGCCCGTGGCGATCGCGCCGCCGACCGAAATGTGCGGCAGCGAGGCCAGATTTGGCAACGCGAGCCCGTGGGCCTCGAGCTCCCTGCTCAGCTCGCCATAGCGGATACCCGCTTCGACCGTGACCGTCCCGCCCCCGATCTCGACGACGCGGTTGAGGTTCTCGGTCGAGACGAGGACGCCCGAGGAGTCGCCGACGCGACTGAACGAATGGCGTGTTCCGAGTGCCCGAACCGCCTCGGCCACTGCGACCATCTCCTGCGCCTCGTCCACGGTTCGCGGCCGCAGGATCCGCCTCGTCGAGTAGGTGACGTTCCCGGCCCAGTTCCTCACGCGCTCCACGAGAGGAGATTCTGCTGACGCGCCTACTCCGTCGGCTGAAGCTGCGTGTCAGGCGAAGGCGCGCGGTAGGTGCACAACGCGCAGAAGATCACGAGCTCGCCGGCGCCGTTCCGGTAGTAGCGCCAGCCTTTCTCCATCGCGTCGGCCACCTGACCCGGCCGGCCGCAGTTCGCGCAAACGATGGGTGGAGGGGTCTGAGCCACACTTCGAGGGTAGGCGACGATCTGCGCTTGACGATATGCCCCATCGGGGGTTGACAGCGCCACTTCATTGTTTACGGCAGGTTAAGTCCCGGCTGGGCCCGACACGAAAAAGCCCCTGCGGGGGCTTTCGAGTGGGCCGTGAAGGATTCGAACCTTCGACCTTGGGATTAAGAGTCCCCTGCTCTACCAGCTGAGCTAACGGCCCCGCGGCGAAGGATAGTAGCCAGCCGCCGCAACACGTTCGGCCGGGCCGAGGTCGGCCCCTCTCTGTACGATTGCGCGCCGATGACCGACGTCGCCATCATCGGAGCCGGCTACGTCGGCGTCCCACTTGCCCAGGTGTTCGCCGAGGCGGGCCGCAGCGTGCTGCTCGTCGACCGCGACGCCGAGCGCGTGGAGATGCTGAACCGCGGCGAGAGCTACATCGAGGACGTCCCCTCCGAGACGCTGAAGCGGCTCGTGGACGACCACGGGCTGCGCGCGACGACGGACTACGACGAGCTGCGCGAGGCCGACGCGATCCTGATCGCGCTGCCGACGCCGCTCTCGAAGCAGCGCGAGCCGGACCTGTCGATCGTGAACGGAGCGGCCGAGGAGGTCGCGCAGCGGCTGCGAAAGGGGCACCTCGTCGTCCTCGAGTCGACCACGTACCCCGGCACGACGCGCGAGGAGATCCTGCCGCGGCTCGAGGCCTCGGGCCTGAAGATCGGCGAGGACTTCAACCTCGCATTCTCGCCCGAGCGTGTCGATCCCGGCCGCGAGGACTGGACGACGAAGAACGTCCCCAAGGTCGTCGGCGGGCTGACCGAGGCGTGCACCGACCGTGCCGCCGAGCTCTACGGCTCGGCCGTCGACACCGTGCACCGGGTCACCTCACCCGAGTCGGCCGAGCTGACGAAGCTGCTCGAGAACATCTTCCGGGCGGTGAACATCGCGCTCGTCAACGAGCTCGCGCAGCTGTGCGAGCGGATGAAGATCGACTTCTGGGAGGTCGTCGACGCCGCCGCGACCAAGCCGTTCGGGTTCATGAGCTTCAAGCCCGGCCCCGGGCTCGGCGGCCACTGCATCCCGATCGACCCCTTCTACCTCACGTGGAAGGCGCGCGAGTACGACTTCTACACGGAGTTCATCGAGCTCGCGGGCAAGACGAACGAGAACATGCCCTGGTACTGCCGCTCGCTCATCTCGCAGGCCCTGAACCACGGCAAGCAGCGGTCGCTCTCGGGCTCGAAGATCCTCGTGCTCGGAGTCGCGTACAAGCCGGGAATCGGCGACATGCGGGAGAGCCCGGCCCTGAAGCTGATCGAGCTGCTCCAGACCGCGGGCGCCCACGTCTCCTACCACGACGAGCACGTCCCCGAGCTGCGCGACTTCGACCTCACCTCGGTGCCGCTCGAGCCGGCCAAGTTCGACTGCCTCGCGATCGTGACCGACCACAAGGGGATCGACTACGAGGCGCTCGTCGACGGCGAGACCGTGATCGTGGACTTCCGCAACGCGACCGGCAAGAAGGGCCGAACGAGCGACCGAGTCTGGAAGCTGTGAGGAAGTGACGCGGGTCGGCCTGGTCGGCCTCGGCTACTGGGGCCCGAACCTGGCGAGGAACTTCGACAACCTCGCCGACCTCGCCTGGCTCTGCGACCTCGACGAGGAGCACCGCGCTTCGTTCGCCTCGCGCTACCCGCGCGCCCGCGTGACGGCTGACTACGCCGAGCTGCTCGCCGATCCGGAGCTGGACGCCGTCGTGATCGCCACGCCCGTCCCGACGCACTACGCGCTCGCAAAGCAGGCGCTCGAGGCCGGCAAGCACGTCCTCGTCGAGAAGCCGCCGGCGATGAAGGGCTCCGAGATGAGCGAGCTCGTCGCGCTCGCCGCCGCGCGGGACCTCGTGCTCATGCCCGGCCATTTGCTCCTCTACCACCCGGGAGTCGTGAAGCTGAAGGAGCTCGTCGACTCGGGTGCGCTCGGCGACGTCCTCTGCGTCTACACAAACCGCCAGAACCTCGGGATCGTCCGCGCGAACGAAAACGCGCTCTGGTCGCTCGGCGTCCACGACCTGTCGGTGATCCTCTGGCTGATCGGCGAGGACCCGGTCGAGGCGGTCGCGCACGGCCGCGACTTCCTGAACGAGGGTGTCGAGGACGTCGTCTTCTGCTATCTCCGCTTCCCGTCCGGGAAGATCGCCCACATGCACCTGTCGTGGCTCGACCCGCACAAGATGCGGCGAATGACCGTGGTGGGCAACGAGAAGATGGTCGTCTTCGACGACATGGAGCTCGAGCGGAAGGTGACCGTGTACGAGAAGGGCCCCTGGCAGCGCTCGGCGGGCTACGGCGAGTGGCAGACGCGAACCGGCGACATCCACATCCCGAAGGTCGACACCTCGGAGCCGCTGCGGCTCGAGTGCGAGGCCTTCCTCAGGCTGATCGCCGGCGAGGGCGACAGGCGGATCGTGGCCGAGGACGGCGCGATGGTCGTCCGGGCGCTCGATCGCCTGACCGAGTCGCTCCGTGCCTGAGGTTCACCCCACCGCGACCGTCTACGAGGGCACCGTTCTCGGCGAAGACGTGAAGATCCTCGAGGGTGCGATCGTCGGCAAGCAGCCGACCCTCTCGCCTCGCTCGACCGCGAAGCGTGAGCCGCTCGGGCCGACGACGATCGGAGACGGAACGATCGTCTCGACGGGCGCCATCGTCTTCGCCGGCTCGCAGATCGGAGCGCGCGTCATCCTCGGCGACCAGTCCTGTGTGCGGGAGCGCGTCGAGATCGGCGACGACGTCGTCCTCGGGCGCGGCTCCTACGTCGAGAACGACACGACGATCGGCGACCGGACGAAGATCCAGGCGGACGCGTACGTGACCGCCTACTCGACGCTCGAAGAGGACGTCTTCATCGCGCCGTGTGTCGTCACGACGAACGACAACTTCATGGGACGCACGGAAAAGCGGCTGGAGCTGATGCGCGGCCCCACGATCCGCCGCGGTGCGCGGGTCGGCGGCGGCGCGATCCTCTGTCCCGCGATCGAGATCGGCGAGGAGGCGTTCATCGGCGCCGGCGCCGTCGTGACGAAGGACGTGCCTGCGCGGGCGGTGATGGTCGGGAACCCCGCCCGGCGCATCCGCGACGTGCCCGACGAGGAGCTGCTCGAGAACCAGTAGCGCGCCCGCGTTCCTGGCGCGCCGCTCGCGCTGCGGAGGCCGGTGGAACAGTACGGCGGTACGGGCCGCCGGCTGGAGCGGCGCGAGCGGCGCGAGGCGACGCGGGTCAGGCTTTGACGATTGCGAGCTTGTACTTCCCCGAGCCGCGTGAGCCGAGCTTCACCTGGACGTAGTACATGCCGGTTTTGGGCGCGGTGTAGGGGAGGTACTCGCGCGGGCCGGGGCGAGCGGACTGACGCGCGACGAGCTGCAGCGACGCGAGGTCGTCGACGTGCCTGGTGCGCGGGTGCCAGAGGATCAAGTTCGTGTCCGTGTCCGCAGGCCCGCGCACGCTGATGAAGACCGGCTGGCCGCGCTTCAGCCGGATCGCATAGACGTCGCTCTGGTCGTCCCAGAAGTCGAGCGTGGCCTGGAGCCGCCTCGTCCGGCCCCAGAGGATCGCGGCGTCCGTGCCAGCGTCGTCGTTCGGCTCGAAGCGGTCGCGCGGAGGGATCACGCCGCTGAGCTGGCGCAACGCCGCGGTGACATCGACGCGCCCCCAGCCGGTGAAGGCGTCGCGCCGGGGTGGGCACACCTGGCAGCCGGTTGCGGCGTTGACGTCGCGGGCGGTCTCGGTCAGGAGCGCGGTGACCTGCTCGGGACGCAGGTTCGGGCGCACCGAGAGGAGCACCGCCGCGGCGGCCGTGACCTGCGGAGCCGCGAAGGATGTCCCCTCGCCCTTGCGCCACTCCTCCGGGCCGCAGGTCGAAAAGCCCTGATCGAGGCACTCCTTGAACGGCGCGGTCATCTCGAGCGGCATCGTCGAGACGATCCCGGCCCCCGGTGCCGCGATGTCGTTGTAGATCTTGTCGCGGTTCGAGAACAGCGGCACGGAGCCGTCGCGGGCCAGTGCGCTGACACCGAGAACGTGCGGCAGCGCGGCCGGGTAGCTCGCGAACGGCCACGGCTTGGTCGCACCCTGCTCGGCGTTCCCGACCGCCGCAACGACGACGACGCCCTTTCCGTGTGCGTAGGCGACTGCGGCCGCCTCGAGCCGCGAGAACGTGTCGCGGTCGGGATCGCGCGGGTCGCGGAGACCTCCGAGGCTGAGATTGATCACCTTCGCGTCGTTCAGGACCGCCCAGCGAATCGCCTTCGCCTCCGCCTCGACGTCGATCACGTCCCCGCCGACGACCACCTTCGCGATCAGCAGCTCGGCTGTCGGCGCCATCCCCGCGATCCCCGCCGTGTTGTCCACCGTCGCCGCGATCAGCCCCGCCACGAAGGTGCCGTGGCCTTCGTGGTCGACGGAGGCCGAACCGCCGACGAAGCTCTTCATGCCGCCTTCGACGATCTTGTTCGCGAGGTCGGGGTGCGTTGCATCGATTCCGGAATCGATGATCGCGACCCGGACCGGCGGCAAGGCGAGGGCGAGCGCGCTCGTTTCCCAGAAGTCGAAGGCGCGCGTCGCGTTGAGATGCCACTGCTTGACCGCCAGAGGATCGTTCGGGACGAACGCGACCCGGCGCGAGCGGAGCCGTTCCACGTACACCGCACCGGGAAGCTCGGCCAGCCGCGGCGGTGTCGCCCGCTCGACGACGAGCGCGGGAATCGGCGCCAGGCTCTCTGCCCCCGGAAGCGCAGCTCGGAGACGCGGCAGGTCGGCGGTCGTGCGCACACCGACGGCGTAGCGAGCGGCATCCGCAGCGGGCGCAAGGAGCGCCGCCGCAACGACCACGAGCGCGAACCGCTTCACCGAAGCTCGATCTGTCCTGAAAGTCCCTCGGCGAACCCTTGCGCGGGGGCGACACGGACTCTGTACACGCCGGGCTCCGGGGGCGAGAGCGAGTACTCGCCGCTGGGCCCGGTGGTGGTCTGCGCCGCCGTCGACCAGCCGTTCCCGTTGTCGACCTGCAGCTCGACCGTCGTGCCCGGGGCGGGCGGCTTCACGGCCCCGGTCACGGTCGACGTGGCATCAGCGCGCGCGGTCACCACCGGAGCAACCGGAACCTTCAGCACCGCGCTCGCCAGCTTGCCCGCCGTAATGCGGAAGCTCGCCGGTGCCTGGAGCTTCACCTTGAACGCCAGCGTCGCGCCGGGCCCGGCAACCTGTGTCCAGACGCCGTCGATCCGCTGTGACAGCACGGCGCCCTTCACGCCGGCCGCCTTCCCGCTCACGGTCAGCTGCCTGCCGTAGAGCGCAGGGCCGCCTGGACGTGTGAGCGAGAGCGTCGCCAGGCTGGTGATCCAGGTCGAGCGAAGCCCTGCGGCAGAGCGAAGCGTCGCACCGGTCACCTTGGAGCTCCCGGCTGCTGTCGCGACATCGACGCTCAGCACGCGGCCGGAGGCGCCACGGGTGAGCTTCACCGCGGTCAGCGGCGTCCGCAGCTTGAGCCCCTTCCGGATCGTCGTCTCGGCGACGGGCGTCGGCCCCCAGCGGTTCACCGGCGAGAGAGCGCTGTGCGGATCGTCGACCGAGACGAGGTAGGGCACCGGCTTGCCGAAGACCTCGGCTGCGGCCAGCGTCTTGCCGCCGGACGTCGAGTGGAAGAGCGCGTCGATCGGCTTGCCTTCCCAGAGGAGCACCTCTCCCTTCGTCGCCTGGACCGCGGCCGTCGTACGGGGGTTCTCGGCAACGATGCCGCCGTAGACCTGGCTGCGGACGTCGGCGTAGAGATCGAAGCTCTTGCCGCTGACCCGGTGCGAGAGGGCGTAGGAGCGTGCGGCGACGGCCTGCGCCTTCAGCGCTTCGTCGGGCCACGCGCTCGGCATCTCCTGCGGCACGACACCCTGGAGGTACTGCTCCAGCCCGACCACGTTGACGGCGTTCAGCTTCTGCCCTGTGACGCTCACCTCGATCTGACCCCGGTAGGCACGGTCGAGCTCGAGCGGCGCGGTTCCCGGAAGGAAGAGGATCGGCCCCGCCAGCTGGGTCGGCGCACCGTTCATCGTCACGAACAGCTTGGGCCCGAGGACGAGCTCGCCGGCGGGGAGCGGATAGGTCTTCCCGAACACGTCGCGCACGCGGAACGGAACGGCGGAGCGCAGCTTCACCGCCCCCTTCGCCTCGCCGACGAGCACCCGTACGCGGGCAACCGGTGCCGGCCCGAGCTCGGCCCCGACGTAGAAGTGAGCGAGGATCTGGTCGTACGTCCGGCCCTCGTTGGCGAAGCCCAGGGCTCCGTACTGGCTCATGCCGACGCCGTGTCCCCAGCCGCGGCCACTGACGACGAAGGTCGTCGCAGTCACCGCAGCAGGTTTCGCCGGGACGGGCGCACGGGGCCCCGCGAGCGCGGAGGCCGCGAGCGCGAGAACGAGACCGGTGAGAGCGAGAAGCATTCGCCGCATCGTTGACCTCCGCCGCTGAGGCTAGCGGAAGACCTGCCGATTTCCGGGTCTCTTTACCGAACCTTCAACTCGCACACGGCGTTTCCGGCCCGGGTAGCGTGGGGACTCGGTCACAGTGAACGACAGCCATCTGCCACCGAGATACCGGAACCCCGAGCGGATCGCCCGCGGCGGGATGGGGGAGATCTTTCGCGCCGAGGACGCCGACCTCAAGCGCATCGTCGCGATCAAGGTGCTCGCGGACCGCTACGCCAACGACGAGGCGATTCGCGCGCGCTTCACACGTGAGGCGCTGGCCGCCGCACGGCTCTCGAACGCGCCGAGCACGGTGACGATCTTCGACGTCGGCGAGCACGACGACCACCCGTACATCGTGATGGAGTACCTCCCCGGCGGCTCGCTCGCCGATCGACTCGGCCGCGACGGCGCTCAGCCGCTCGGCCGCTCGCTCGACTGGCTCGGGCAGGCAGCTGCGGCCCTCGACGCAGCTCACGCAAGCGGCGTCGTCCACCGCGACGTCAAGCCGGCAAACCTCCTCCTGGACAACGACGACCGCGTCAAGGTCGCCGACTTCGGCGTCGCCAGTGCGGTCGGCCTCGGCTCGCTCACCGAGGTGGGGACCGTCGTCGGCACGGCCGGGTACCTCGCGCCGGAGCAGGCGCGCGGTGAGAAGGCGACGCCTGCGAGCGATCGCTACGCGCTCGCCGTGGTGGCGTTCGAGCTGCTCACCGGCACGAGACCTTTCGAGCGCGAGTCCTCGACCGCCGAGGCGCTGGCACATGTGCGCGCACCGATTCCGCCGGCGTCGAGCATCAATCCGGAGCTGCCGTCACAGGTGGACGACGCACTCGCGCGTGGGCTCGCGAAGGAGCCCGAGCACCGCTATGCCTCGGCGGCGGACCTCGTGCATGCGCTCCGTGACGCGCTCGACGAGGCTGCGGGACGGACTACCGTCGGTGGGCTGGTCCCGGTCGAGCAGGGCAGGAGCCGCCGCTGGCCGGCCGCCCTGATCGCGCTCGCCGCGCTCCTGATCGCCGGTGTCCTCGCCGCAGTGCTGCTTGCCCGCGACCCGCAGGAGGAGGCCGCGCAGACCATCCCGCGGACGGTGAAGGAGACCGTCACGCTCCCGGCGACGACGATCGTGCAGACCGTGACGACCGAGGCGGCGCCGACGACGACTGCAGAGACGACCGCGCCGTCCGCGAGCCCGTCGGAGCTGAACAACCAGGGCTTCGAGCTGATGCGCGCCGGCGACTTCGCGGGCGCGCTGCCTCTGCTCGAGCAGGCGGTTGCCGGGCTGTCGGGGAGCGGAGAGACCGCAGAGGCCTACGCGAGCTACAACCTGGCTGTGACGCGCTTGGCGCTAGGGCGCTGCGACGGCGTCGCCGAGCTGCTCGACCGCTCGGAGCAGGTGCAGGGCGACCGCAAGGAGATCCGCAGGGTGCGCCGCGAGGCGGAGAAGGTCTGCGGCGACGGCGACGGCGATGAGGAGCGCTAGGAGGGTCTGGCGGAGGCGAGCCGCTGTGCGTACTGCTTCTCGTAGTACGCCTTGTACTCCCCGGACTTGATCGGCTCCCACCAGCTGCGGTTCGCGAGATACCAGGAGACGGTCTCCTCGATCCCTTCCTCGAAGGGCTTCAGCGGCTCCCAGCCGAGCCCGCGCAGCTTGCTCGTGTCGAGCGAGTAGCGGCGGTCGTGGCCCGCGCGGTCCTCGACGTGACGGATCAGCGACTCGTCGGCGCCGGTGAGCCGGAGGATGTGGCCCACGACCTCGACGTTCTCGAGCTCGTCGCGGCCGCCGACGTTGTAGACCTCACCCGGAGCGCCCTTGCGCAGCACCGTCTCGATCCCGGCGCAGTGGTCCTCGACCCAGAGCCAGTCCCGGATCTGCTTCCCGTCGCCGTAGACCGGCAGCGGCTCGCCCTCGATCGCGTTCGTCGTCATCAGCGGAATCAGCTTCTCCGGATACTGGTTCGGCCCGTACGTGTTCGAGCCGCGCGTGATCGAGGCGTTGACGCCGAACGTCCGGGCGTACGCCGGGATGTGCAGGTCGCCGGCCGCCTTCGCGACGCTGTACGGGCTCGACGGCTTGACCGGGTCGGTCTCAACCGAGGAGCCGCCGCCCGCGAGGTCGCCGTACACCTCGTCCGTCGAGACCTGGACGAAGCGGGCGCCGCTCTGGCGCACCTCCTCGAGCAGGACCTGGGTCCCGAAGAACTCCGTGCGTCCGAAGTCGGTCGCGCCGAGGATCGACCGGTCGACATGCGTCTCGGCAGCGAAGTTGACGATCGCGTCACAGCCCACGGCAGCCTTGGCGACGTCGGCGGCGATGCAGATGTCGCCGACGACGAGCTCGATCCCGGTCCCCTCGAGGTTCGCCGGGTTGCCCGAGTACGTGAGGCTGTCGAGCACGCGGACCTCGTCGCCGGCGGCCTGGAGCCGCTTGGCGAAGTGAGAGCCGATGAACCCGGCGCCGCCTGTGACGAGAACACGCATCGACATCAGGCTACGTCACGGCGAGCAGTCGCGCCCCCAGCAAATCGGCCAGTCCTTGGCCTCCCTGGTGCATGACGGCGTTGTGGTTCCACCGGAAGATCGGGCGGGCAACCGGTGCGACAAGGTTCATCCACGCCCGCGTCGTCCGCACGTTCCACTCGTAGGTCACAGCGGTCTCTCGCCCTTCGAAGAAGCGCCAGCGGCCGGTCCCGGCGAGCTCGCCGTCGGCGTCTGCCTCGATGAGGTGCGGCAGCTCGACGCGTGTGATCCGCGTCTCGAACCGAACCGGATACGGGATCACGCTCCGCCACTCATGGCGGTAGAGCGCCCCCACACCGCCGTTTCCGCTCCCCGGCTCCAGCTTCTCGACGCGCCTGACGCCCGGCCACCAGTCGGGCCAGCGCTCGATCTCGTAGATCGCCTCCCACACCGCCTCGCGCGGCGCATCGAGGATCCAGGTCGTGAGAAAGGAGTAGCTCGACATGGCCTCTTTACTCGGCCGGCTCCTCGAGGCGGATGGCTGCAAGCGTCTCGCGCAGGCCGTCGCGCCAGTGGGGCAGCTCCGGCGCACCGGGCCGCTCGCTGCGGAGGACCGAGTAGGCGGGCCGCGGAGCGGGCCGTCCCAGCTCGGCCGTCGAGATCCGGCGCACACGGCAGCTCAGGCCGGCTTCCTCGAAGATCGCCTCGGCGAAGTCGGCCCACGTGCAGTCACCGGCCGCGGCGACGTGCCAGATCCCGAACGGCTGCTCGAGCAGCTCGCGCGTCGCGGCGGCGAGGTGGCCGACGTACGTCGGCGAGCCTCGCTGGTCGTCGACGACCCCCACCTCCTCCAGCTCGCCACCCAGCCGCAGCATCGTGCGGACGAAGTTCGTGCCCGTCGGGCCGAAGAGCCAGGACGAGCGGACGATCCACGCGCGCTCGCCGGCAGCGGCCTCGCCGTGGAGCTTCGAGCGAGCGTAGGCGGAGAGCGGGTTCGGGCCGTCGGACTCGACGTACGGCTCGCCCTTCAGGCCGTCGAAGACGTAGTCCGTCGAGTAGTAGACGAGCGGGGCGCCGAGCGAGGCGGCGTTCAGCGTCCCGCCGACGTTGACCGCGGAGGCGCCCTGAGGATCGTCCTCGGCGCCGTCGACGTCCGTCCAGGCCGCGGTGTGCAGGACGAGGTCGGGCCGGTCGAGCGTCGGAGGCGGTGGGAGCGAGACGTCCCAGTCGGCGTGCGAGAGCGCGACGAGCTCGTCCTCGGCGAACTCCTCGGTCAGCGCGCGGCCCAACTGGCCGCGGGCGCCCGTGACTAGGTACACGCTGCCAGGTCGCGCGGCGAGAGGATCGGCGCGTCGGTGTGCCACAGATGCTTCACGCGCGGGTCAGCCCAGCAGAGCCCCTGCTCGTCCGGGGCGGCCGGGTCGTACTCCTCGGTCACGTGGTAGCAGAACAAGAGATCGGTGAGCGCCTCGAAGCCGTGCGCGTTTCGCCCCGGGACGTAGATCGCGACCGGATTCTCGTCCCCGATGTCCTCGGTGAACGTCTCGTCGGTCTCGCGGTCGAGCACGACGACACGCGCCATTCCCTGCAGGCACACGAAGAGATCGTCCTGGCCGCGCTCGTGGTAGTGGAGACCGCGGATCACGCCTCGGCGCGAGAACGAGACGTTCGTCTGCGTCGTCGGCTTCGGCAGCGCGCTCTCGCGGCGGAGCTCCATGAACCAGCCCCGCTCGTCCTCGAAGCGCTGGAGCGGGATTCGCAGCAGCCCGTTGATCACGGCTCGACCTTGTTCACGCCGGTACGGCCGATCAGCGCACCGATCTCGGGCAGCGACTCCTGCGTGCCGGCGTCCTCCCACCAGCCCCTGACACGGTGACACGCAAGCGTTCCCTGCTCGGCGTAGTGGCGGTTGACGTCCGTGATCTCCAGCTCGCCCCGCGACGACGGCGTCAGCCCGCGAATCACGTCGAAGACATCGGGCGAGTAGGCGTAGAGACCGACCACCGCGTCGTTCGAAGGCGGTGACGGATAGCGGAGATCGACGACGCCGGCTTTCTCGACCACGTCCACCACGCGCCCGTCGTCGCCGTAGACGACGACCCCGAAGCGCTCCGGGTCGGGAACCTCCTTGACGAAGACCGCTGCGCCGTCGTCGCCCTCGACGAAGGAGCGAATCGCGTTCTCCTCCGAATACTCGAAGATGTTGTCGCCGAGGCAAACGACCAGATCGTCGTCGCCGGCGAAGCTCTCGGCCATGCCGACGACCTGCGCGATTCCGCCGGCCTCGACCTGCACCTTGTAGGTGAGATCGAGGTCGAACAGCGGCGTCGACGATCCCCGGTTGCTCATTCGCCCGTTCCCGAGCAGGTCGATCAGCTGGCCGGCATGGCCCTGCCCGGTGACGATCATCACCTCTCGGACGCCTGCGAGCTGGAGCAGCTGCAGCGGGTAGAAGATCATCGGCCAGGCGCCCACGGGCAGCAGGTGCTTGTTGACGACGCGCGTCAGCTCTCCCAGCCGCGTCGCCTCGCCGCCGGCCGCGATGAGTCCCTTTGCCTTCATGCCGGGGCCGATGCTACTGCGGGACCAGCCAGCGCCGTGCGGCCCAACAGCCAGAACGACGCCTCGAGCGTGGGACCGATCAGTACCGCGAACGCAATCGTGCCGATCCCGATCGTGCCGCCGAGAACCGCGCCGATGACCACGACGCTCGACTCGAGCAGCGTCCGCACGACGCCGATCCGCCACCCGGTGCGGACAGCGAGGATGAGCATCAGCGAATCGCGGGGGCCCGCCCCGAAGGCAGCTGCGAGGTAGAAGGCCGAGCCGACTGCGACCAGCAGGATGCCCACGGCCATGACGACGCTCCGCGTTGCGAGTCCTTCCTCCGAGAGTGCACGGACGGCCGGAACCCGTACCAGCACCTCGATGAAGAGGCCGATCAGCACCGCGTTCGCCACCGTCCCGATGCCGACCCGCGCGCCGAGGCGCCAGGAGAGCGCGAGCACGACCACCCCGACGAGGATGTTCGCCGTCCCGTAGCTCAGCGGTGTGTGCTCCGCGAGCCCCTGGTGCAGCACGTCCCAGGGCGAGAGGCCCAGTTCGGTCTCGAGCAGGGCCACGATCCCGGCAGCGCAGAGGAACAGCCCGAAGACGAGGCCCGCGTAGCGCGCGCCGAGTCCGCCGTGGAGGACCGGAGGCGCCCGCACAGCTCGGAACCTAGCCGTAGGGGTTCAGCTGGCGCGGATCGAGATGCTGTACGCCGCGTCGCGCGGCGAATAGATCCGTACGCGCGCGCCCGGCGCCGCGGCGACGGCGGTGCTGAAGAAGCCGCGCGCCGTCGTCTTGCGCGTACCGCCGCTGAAGCGCCACGCACCCGTCGTGCGAACCTGAACGCGGTAGGTCTGTGCGCCCGAGCGGGGCCGGATCTGCCCCCAGAGGACGAGGTTTCCGCGGCTGCGGCCCGCCTGCGCGATCGGGAACGGGAAGGCGAGCGCCGCGAGCTTCGGCCGGCCAGAGTTCTGGAACAGGCCGCTCTGGAAGCGCGCCGCCTCCGGCTCGTCCTTCACGAGGTAGTGGATCAGCATGTCGACCCGCGGTGCCTTCTGCACCCGCATCCCGGACTGGCCGATCAGCTCAGCCTGGCGCTGCTGGGTGACTCCGAAGGATCCGGTCTGGTAGCCGTACTCCGTCAACCAGATGCGCTTCGGGCCGAATGCCCGCTTCACCTCGGTGAGCAACCGCTCGAGCGTGGCCATCGTGATCGTCGTGCAGTACTTGCAGCTGGCGTTCGGGAAGGGCGTCTCGCGGCTCGTCGCCGGATAGGGATGGTGTGCGTAGGCGTCCAGTCGCGCCTTGGCCGTGCGCATGCCGCGGATCCAGTTCACGGGCGAGACGCCGGCCGTCGAGCCGCGTGGAGCGGTGACACCGCCGCCGACCCTCGCCCGTGGAATCACGGCGTGGATCGCCTTGTAGGCGGGATTCAGGAGCTGGCGCACGTACACCGCCGGCGTCGTCGGACGAAGCCATCGCGCCTGGTTCGGCTCGTTCCAGACGAGCCACTGGGTGACCCAGCTGTACTGGGTCGCGGCAGCTCGCGCGAACGCCGAGAACGCTGCCGCCCCGGGCGCAAAGTTGGGCGTCCTGCCGCCGTTCGCCCAGCGCGGTGAGCCGACCAGCCCCACGACCGCCGGAATGCCCCGCTCGCGCAGCCCGTTCAGGACGAGGTCGCTCTCCTCCCAGTCCTGCTCGCCGCGCACTGGCTCGATCCGGTCCCAGTGAAGGTTGAACCGGACGATCTCCACCCCGAGGCTCTGAAGCCGGTCGAGCCGGTCGTCAAGCGTGCCGGCGCCGTGGATCAACCAGGAGTCGTCCTGGATGCCGTAGCGCACACCCGTCGAGCCCGGCGCCTCCGAGGCTCCGAGGCCGACAAGGGCGCACGACATCAGGGCTGCGAGGAGAAGGCGCATTGGAGCCGGGTTCCCCGGCGCCTCTCATCCGACACATCAAGATCCTGTAAACGATGCGCGCCGCCGCCGCTTGCGCGCCTTCACGAGCGGCACGTAGCGCACCGCGGCGAACCAGACGTAGGTCGCGAAAGCGAGCCCGGCGAGCAGGAGCTTGAAGATGCGCCGGACCAGCGTCATGTCTCAATCCTACGCAGCGGGGTACTGTGAGCGGCATGGCGCGCCGGGACATCGATCGACTGCAGGGCGAGATCGAAGAGCTTTTCGCCGACCTGTGGCAGGTTCCCCGCTTCGCCGGTCTCCGGCATGGATTCCGGCCGGCGGTCGACTGCTATGTGACGGACGACCCGCACCAGCTGAACCTGCTGGTCGAGCTGGCCGGCGTCGAGCCCGCGTCGATCGAGATCGTGGTCGACGAGCAGGCCCTCATGATCTCCGGCGAGCGCGCTCGCCCCCGGATCGGCGGACAGGTGTACCAGCAGGCCGAGATCGAGTACGGGCACTTCGAGCGCCTGATCCCGCTCGGCCACGACGTCGCCGCCGCATCGGCGTCCGCGACGTACGAGGCCGGGATGCTGCGCATCACGCTGCCGATCGCGAAGCGGGCCACGCGCAGCCGCACGGTGGCGATCGTCGTCCGCAGGAACGGATGAGCGCGGACAACCCGACGGAGGGCGCGGAGCGGCTGCAGCTGCCGGTTCTGCCGCTGAAGGAGACGGTTGTCTTCCCGGAGTCGATGACGCCGCTCGCCGTCGGGCAGGAGCGCTCGATCAAGCTGATCGACGACGTCCTCTCGGGCGAGCGGATGCTCGCGCTGATGACCGTCCGCAACACCGAGGCCGATCCGCCGGGCTGGGACGACCTCTACTCGGTCGGCACGCTCGCGGTGGTCCACAAGATGATCAAGGTCCCCGACGGGACGCTACGCATCCTGGTTCAGGGCCTCCAGCGGATCCGGCTCGTCGCGCCGCAGCAGGACGACCCCTATCTCGTCGCCGACCTCGAGGAGCTGCCGGACATCGTGCCCGACTCACCCGAGGTCGAGGCGCTGACCCGGAACGTGCAGCAGCAGTTCGCCCACATCATCGGCATGACCCCGTACCTGCCCGAAGAGCTCCAGCTCGCGGCCGCCAACGTCGACGACCCCAGCGCTCTCTGCCACCTGATCGCGTCGACGCTCCGCCTGAAGACCGACGAGCGGCAGGAGCTGCTCGAGACGGTCAACGTCGCGGAGCGCCTGCGGGCGGTCTCGCTGATCCTCAGCCGCGAGGTCGAGATGTCGGAGCTCGGCTCGAAGATCCAGTCACAGGTCGCGAGCGAGATCGACAAGAGCCAGCGCGAGTTCTTCCTCCGGCAGCAGTTGAAGGCGATCCAGGACGAGCTCGGCGAGGGCGACGAGCAGCAGGCCGAGATCAACGAGCTGCGCAGCCAGCTCGAGGAGAAGAATCTGCCCGAGCACGTGCTGAAGGCGGCTCTCCGTGAGCTCTCGCGGTTGGAGAAGCTGCCGTCGGCCGCTGCGGAATACGGCGTCATCCGTACCTACCTCGACTGGATCATCTCGCTGCCTTGGACCGAGGTCACGGAGGACGACCTCGACCTCGAGCATGCGCGACAGATCCTCGACGAGGATCACTTCGACCTGGAGAAGGTGAAGGACCGGATCGTCGAGTACCTGGCCGTCTCGAAGCTGAAAAACGACCTGTCCGGCCCGGTGCTCTGCTTCGTCGGGCCGCCCGGCGTCGGCAAGACCTCGCTGGGGCAATCGGTGGCGCGCGCCCTCGGCAGGAAGTTCGCGCGGATCTCGGTCGGCGGCGTCCGCGACGAGTCGGAGATCCGCGGACACCGGCGCACGTACATCGGCGCGATGCCGGGCACCATCATCCGCGCGATCCGCGACGCCGAGTCGGCGAACCCCGTGTTCCTGATCGACGAGATCGACAAGATGGGCTCGGACTTCCGGGGCGACCCGGCCTCGGCGATGCTCGAGGTCCTCGATCCCGAACAGCACTCGAGCTTCCGGGACCACTACCTGGACCTTCCGTTCGACCTCTCGAAGGTGCTGTTCATCTGCACCGCGAACACGCTGGACACGATCCGCGGCCCGCTCCTCGACCGGATGGACGTCATCCAGCTCTCGGGGTACACCCACGAGGAGAAGCTCGGGATCGCGAAGCGCTACCTCGTTCCGAAGCAGCTGAAGGCGCACGGGCTGAAGCGCTCGCAGCTTGCGATCCCCGATCGCGTCGTCCGGCTCGTGATCACCGAGTACACACGCGAGGCTGGCGTCCGCAATCTGGAGCGCCAGATCGCGACGCTCTGTCGCAAGGCAGCGACACTCGTCGCGACGGGGCACAAGGAGAAGCTCAAGGTCGACGACGAGCGTGTGCGGGAGTGGCTTGGGCCGCGGCACTTCTCCGGCGACGTGCGCAAGCGCACGGCCGACCCGGGAGTCGCGACCGGCCTCGCCTATACGGCCGTCGGCGGCGACGTGCTCTTCATCGAGGCGACCGCCTATCCCGGAAAGGGGAAGCTGACCATCACCGGCCAGCTCGGCGAGGTGATGCAGGAGTCCGCACAGGCGGCGCTCTCATGGGTGCGCTCGCACACCGAGGAGCTCGGCCTGCCCCCCGAGTGGTTTGCCGAGCACGACGTCCACATTCACGTCCCGGCCGGCGCGGTGCCGAAGGACGGCCCGTCGGCTGGAGTGACGATGGCCACAGCGCTCGCGTCGCTGGTGCGCGGGATCCCGGTTGCCGACGACGTCGGGATGACGGGCGAGATCACGCTCACGGGGCAGGTCCTGCCGATCGGAGGCGTGCGCGAGAAGGTCCTCGCGGCGCAGCGGGCGGGCCTGAAGCGGGTGATCCTGCCGCTCGAGAACGTGCACGACCTCGACGACCTTCCGCCCGAGACGCGGCGGGAGCTCGAGTTCGTCCTTGTCGATCATGTCGAGGAGGTCCTCGACGAGGCCTTCACCCCGAGGGGACGCGCCCGTCGCGCGCGGCATACGCTGCTGGAACGACGGGCGGCGGCTTCCGGACGCTGACGCTGTTTGCAAGGATCGCCGAACGGCAAGAATCAACCGCTGACCACAAGTACCCGAAAGGAAGGGCCGAATGGCCAAGACGAAGGACAAGCTGTACGACACCGCCGACACGATGCGTCCCTACGTCGACCGGGCGCTGCACGACGACGCGCTGCACGACAACCTGAAGGAAGCGTTCACGGCCGCCCGGGAGGTCTACGCCGAGCTGCTCGGAAATCGCAACCTGACGGGCACCGCGGTGCGGGCGGCGACCGACAAGGACGTCCAGGAGAACCTCCGGAAGGCAGTCGACGAGCTCCGTACGGCTGCAAACCGGATCCAGGGCAAGGAGGACCACAGCGGCCGCAACACGATGCTGCTGCTGGCCGGCATCACCCTCGGGATCCTCTTCAACCCGATGACTGGGCCGCAGACCCGCGAGTGGCTGATGCAGAAGATCACCGGCGAGAGCACCGACGACTACTCGTACACGCCGCCGCCGTCGGAGCCGGCTGCGTAGGCGAGGTCTAGCCGGATCGGATTAGGGCGCCGTCGCCTTCGGCTGCGACCGGAGCGACGAGCGCCCGTTCGAGCGATCCCGGCTCGAGTCCGCTCGCACTCGAGATGTCCGTCGAGCCGAGCAGCAGTGCGCCCGGCCTCGGAGCCGTCGCGGTCGGAGGCACCGGCGGTGCCCAGCCCCGTCCGGCGGCGAACGAGATGTCCTCGAGCCGTCGCCACGCGCTGAGATACGGGAACGAGTTGACGACCCCGTCGTAGCCCATCGGCAGCAGGCCGACGGGGTGGATCTCGAAGTGCAGGTGGTAGGGAGTGCTCTGGGCGTCCCCGGTGTTGCCGACGAAACCGATCACCGCGCCGGCTCGTACCTCCCGACCGTCCACCGCGAGCGGTGAGAACGCCGAGAGGTGCGCGTAGTAGAACTGGTTCCCCTGGCGGTCCCGCAGCCACAACCGGAAGCCGCCGCGGTCGTTCCAGCCGACGGAGAAGATCGTGCCGTCGGCGACCGCGAGGAGCGGCGCACCGAGCGGAGCGAAGATGTCCTCGCCGTGGTGCCAGCCGACGCCGGCACGCGGCGCACCGAATGTGTCCGTGAACGACGACGGGCCGTAGACGGGGAAGACGTAGCCGTCCGGTGAGAGCGGCGCGGAGACATCGGTCGGCGGCAGCTTGAAGACCGTTCCGGGCTGGCCCGGCTCCGGCTCGGGCGGCTTCGGCAGCGGTTTCTTCTTCTTCGGCGGCACGCCTGCGGGTCGACCGGGCTTGGAAGGCTTCTTGGCCTGCGTGACCGGCGGAATGGTCGTGAGCGCGACGGGCGTCGACGACGACGCCTCGGCGTGGCCGATCAGGATCTCGGTGCCGACGGGAAGCCCGCCGTGATCGGCCAGCAGCACGATGCGAAGCGCAGTCACGGCCGCGCGAGCGTTGCGCGTGTCATCCGCGACCGGTGCTTCAGCCGCCAGCTCCAGGGTGATCGCATAGCCCCAGTCGCCGAGTGGGAAGCGCTGATTCGGCGCCGGGGTGACTCCCTGCCCGAGGAGGACGAGGTTCGTGACGGCGGATCCTACGGCGTCCGCGGCGGTGGTCGAAGCCTTTGCCCTGGCGGCCACGCTCTCGGCGGTGATCTCACCGTTGAAGAGCGAGATGCCGAGAACGTCGCTGACGCCCTGCGCAGTCGTGCCCTCGGCGTACGCGCTGGACGAGAGGCCGCCCGACTTGACTGCGGTTCCGTCGGCCGGGTGCGCGAACGCGTCCGCGGTCGCGGTCGTCACCTCGCTCGGCGCGGTGGTGGCGCCCGCACTCGTCCCGGGCTGGCCCGGAACGTTCACCTGCACCGCGTAGGCGCCGGCCGAGACGACGGGCGCTTTCGCCGTCCTGCCGGTGCTCGCCCCCACGAAGGCCAGACCGCAGGCGAGGACGAGGAGCGCGAGGAGCCTGAGAGGCACGGGCCCATTATCCGGATATCCCGGGACGGTGTGTCAGGAGGGTTCGGACTCGAGCTTGCGAGCGAACTCGCGAAAGCGCGCCCGAGCTTCGTCATCCGGCCCGAGCGGCTCGTCGTCTCCGTAACGCGGGTCTGCGGCGACCTCCTCGGCGACCGCCCGGACCTCTTGCGCGATCGCAGCCCGGTTCGCAGGATCCCGAAGGAGCAGCTCGACCCACGTCTCCGTGCCGTCGTAGGGCGGGAGATCGCTCTCGACGAGCAGCTCGCCGAGCTTCATGCCCGCTCTGATGTAGGCGAACGTCTTGAAGGCGAGGATGCGCCGCGGCGAGCCGACGAGACGCTCGATCTCCGGATCGTCGGCCTGAATCTGCGCGACGATGCCGCCGATCGGCTCGTCGACGAGCGGGAGCCAGATCTCCTCGTGCTCGGTCATCGGTCAAGGATACGGGGCGGGCCGCCGGGCACGCCACGCGAGTTGCGCGGCGACGGTCAGCAGGAAGAGGGCGAAGAGCCGCCGCAGCGTGTCCTCCGACAGGGTCGTCGCGATCTGGACGCCGACGGCAGCGCCGGCGATCGAAGAGAGCCCGAGCGCGAGCGCCGTCCGCCAGTGAACGTTCCCGTAGCGCCGTTGCCGCCACGTCCCCGCTGCGACCGTCGGCAGGATCGCGAGCAGCGAGGTCGCCTCGGCGCCGAGCTGCGAGAGCCCGAGCGCGACGAGTGTCGGGACGAACAGGATCCCGCCGCCGACCCCGAAGAACCCGGCGAGCACCCCCGCCGTGAAGCCGAGCAGGATGGCGAACATGACGGTGGTCGCGCTCATTCGACGAGCAGCCAGATCGCGATCACCGCGAGCAGGGCCGCGAACGCGAGCGTCAGCGCCCGGCCGGAGACGCGCTGCTGGAACGCCGTCCCTGCGACCGCGCCGGCGGCGGCTGGAAGGCCGACGAGCGCTGCATGGCCCACGTGGACGTGACCCTCGAACGCGTAGAGGATCGTGCCGGCGAGGGCGGTGATCCCGATCGCGGCCAGCGACGTCCCGGTTGCGAGACGGCCCTCGAAGCCGAGGAGGAGGATCAGGAGCGGGACGATGACGATGCCGCCGCCGACGCCGAACAGGGCGCTGAAGAGGCCGGCGACCAGGCCGATGAGAACGAGCTTCAGCGCCACCGCTCGTATCCTAGGGTGGTGAACGGCGACTCCCTGCTCGCCCGCCTCGCCGAAGCGCCGGAGCGGACGGCCATCCTGCTGGACGTCGACGGCGTGCTGGCCCCGATCGTCGACGTCCCACACGATTCGGCCGTCCCCGAGGAGACCCGGGTCGAGCTGCGCCGCCTCAACGAGCGCTACGCACTCGTGGCCTGCATCAGCGGCCGCTCGGGCGCCGACGCGCGGCGGGTCGTGGGTCTCGACGAGCTCGTCTACGTCGGCGAGCACGGGCTCGAGCTGGAGCCGGAAGCGGCCGCGTGGAGCGACCGTCTCCAGCACTTTGCGACGACGATCGACTGGGAGGACATCGAGCGCAAGCCGCTGACGGTGACCTTCCACTACCGGCGGGCTGAGAACGAGGGCGAGGCGCTCCAGCTGCTCGAGGCGGTCGCGACCCGTGCGCGCCACGAGGGGCTCGTCGCGCGCTTCGGCCGGAAGGTGCTGGAGCTGCGGCCGCCGGTCGGTGCGCACAAGGGGACGGCTGTGGCCCACCTGCTCGGCGACCGCGGCCTCGAACGGGCGCTCTACGCGGGGGACGACTCGACCGACCTCGACGCGTTCAACGCCCTCCAGGCACTCGAGCTCGGCGTCACCGTCGCGGTCGCCTCGTCCGAGGGCCCGGCCGAGCTACGTGAAGCCGCCGACATCGTGGTCGACGGGCCGCCGGCGATGCTCGAGCTGCTGCGCTCGCTCTAGCGGGCCAGAGCCTGCTCGGTCTCCGCGTCGAACAGGTGCAGCTTGTCCGGGGGGATCCTGAACGTCTGCTGCTCCCCGGTCGCGAGGCGCTGCTCGATGTCGAGCTTGGCGAGGAGCGGCGTGTCCTTCAGCCGCAGGTGGACGAGCTGCTCGTCGCCGAGGTACTCGACGACCTCGACCAGAGCCTCGAAGTGCGCGCCGTCGACCTTGCCGTTCGCAGGCTCGACGTGCTCCGGCCTGAAGCCGGCGAGCATCCCGGTGGAGCCGGCGCCCTCGATCAGCCCCGCCGGCACCAGGTTCATCGACGGCGAGCCGATGAAGCGGGCCACGAAGACGTTCTTGGGCCGCATGTACAGCTCTTCGGGCGATCCGATCTGCTGGAGCACGCCGAGCTTCATCACGGCGATTCGGTCGCCCATCGTCATCGCCTCGACCTGGTCGTGCGTGACGTAGATCGTCGTCGTCGACAGGCGGCGCTGGAGCTTCAGGATCTCCGCCCGAGTCTGGACGCGCAGCGCCGCATCGAGGTTGGAGAGCGGCTCGTCCATCAGGAAGGCGGCCGGCTCGCGGACGATCGCGCGACCGAGGGCAACGCGCTGGCGCTGCCCGCCGGAGAGCTGCTTCGGCTTGCGCTTGATCAGCTCGCTCAGATCGAGGATCTCCGCGGCGCCCGTCACACGCCGGTCGATCTCCGCCTTGTCGACCTTCGTGTTGCGCAGCCCGAACGCCAGGTTGTCGTACACGGTCATGTGCGGGTACAGCGCGTAGGACTGGAACACCATCGCCAGGTCGCGCGCCCCGGGCGCGAGGTTGTTGACGACGCGATCGCCGATCAGGATCCGGCCCTCGGTGAGGTCCTCGAGGCCGGCGAGCATCCGCAGCGCCGTGCTCTTGCCGCAGCCGGACGGGCCGACCAGGACGAGGAACTCGCCGTCCGCGATCTCGAGCGAGAGGTTGGCGACGACCAGGTTCACGTCGAAGCGCTTGGAAACGTCGTCGAAGGTGACGCTTGCCATCAGACGGGGCCCTCCTCGAGTTGGGGTGGCAGCGCGAAGCGCGCGGCCGCGACGAACGAGTACGCAATGGTCACGGTGAGCAGTGGCAGCACTGCCGCGGCGGCGCCGAGCGCGTTGATCAACAGCAGCGCGAGCGCCAGCCCGATCGACGCAACCGGCCGCCGAACGAGCGCCGTGCCGGCATCCGCGAGCAGCCGTCGCAGCGGACGATCCCGTTCGGTGACGGCGAGCGGCCAGAGCAGCAGCTGGAAGACCAGGAAGAGCGCGAGCAGGTAGGTGGCGACGAACGCAAGCGGCCACGTGAGCACGCCGGACGAGCCGTACAGGCGCACCGCCACGACCCCGGCGACCACGACCACGCCGGCGAGCGCCCCCAGCTGGAGGCCACGACGCCAGTGCAGCCGCAGCCCCTCGACCGCGGTCGCAAGCCGGAGGTCCCCCTCCCTGACGAGGCGAACGGCGCAGTGCATCAACGCTGCGACAAGCGGCCCGATGCCGATGCCGAGCACGAGCGCGATTGGTGTGTAGCTCGCCAGCGCGAGCACAGCGAGCACGACCGCCGACAGCGCGGTGTTGAGGAGCGCGAGCCGCCACGACTGCTCGTACATGTCGCGCAGCGCGCACCGGAGCGCTGTCCTCACCGTCATCCCTTGACCCCGCTCGCGACGACGCCGGCGACGAAGTACCGCTGGAAGAAGAGAAAGATGACGACGATCGGCAGGATCGCGATCACGCTCGCCGCCATCAGCTGCGGCCACTGTGTCTGGTACTGGAAGGTGAACTGCGCGATCCCCAGCTGGACGGTGTAGTGGTCCGGATTGCCGAAACCGAGCAGGATCAGGGGCCAGAAGAACTCGTTCCAGATGCCCTGAAAGGTGAGGATCGTGATCGCCGCCAGCGCCGGGCCGGCCAGAGGCAGCATCACCTTGCGGAACGTCTTGAAGTGCCCGGCGTTGTCGAGCTTCGCCGCCTCCTCGAAGTCGCGGGGAATCGTCAGGAAGTACTGGCGCATGAAGAACAGGTTGGCCGCGAGCACGAGCTTGATCAGCATGTAGCCCTTGAACGACCCGACCAGGCCCCAGCCGCTGAGCATCACGAACACGGGCACGAGCCGCAGCTGGTCCGGGATCATCAGCGTCGCGAGGACGAGCATGAACAGAACCTCGCGACCGGGAAACCGGAGGCGTGCGAAGGCGTAACCGCCGATCGAGCAAAGGACGAGATTTGCCAGCGTGATCATCCCCGCGAGGAAGAAGCTGTTGGCGGCGTAGCGCAGAAAGTCGAATTCGGTCAGGACTTCACGGTAGGCCCGCAGGCTCGGGTTGTTCGGCAGCAGGTCGAACCCCGTCGTCTCCGGCAAGGACTTGAGCGAGGTCGAGATCGTCCACAGGAATGGGACGAAGAAGAGTGCTGAGACGGCGAGCAGGATCGCGTAGGTGAGCACCCGGCGAGCGCGCTCGGCCCGAGTTCGGGCCGGAATCGGCCGCGGCGAGCTGTCGACCTGGGCGACGTCGATCGCCATCAGGCCGTCTCCGCCTTGCCGAAGAGGAGGCGCTGGATCAGCGTCAGCGTGAAGATCAGCACGAACAGCGCGATCCCGATCGCGGCCGCATAGCCGAACCGCACGTCCGGGATTGCCGTCCGGTAGAGGTAGAGCACGACAGTGAGGGTCGAGTAGTTCGGCCCACCGGAGCCGTTCGAGACGAGAAACGCCTGGTCGAACACCTGGAGCGCCCCGATCACGGCGACGACCGAGACGAAGAAGTGGCCCGGCTTCAACAGCGGGAAGGTGATCTTCCAGAACGTCCGCCACGTCTTGGCGCCGTCCATCGCAGCCGCCTCGTAGACGTCAGTCGGAATCGCCTGCAGTGCAGCGAGATAGAACAGCATCATCGTCCCGGACGTCGTCCAGGCGTTCAGGCCGGCGATCGCCCAGAGCGCCGTGTCGGAGTCGCCGAACCACGACCGGTTGCCGCCGACCACGGCGTTGAGCAGACCGTCGGCAGAGAGGATGTAGATGGCAATCGCGGTGATCGCCGCGGAGGACGCGAGCGACGGGAAGTAGAAGGCGGAGCGGAAGAACGCCTTGCCTCTGATGCCGGCGTTCACGATCACGGCGAGCGCCAGCGCCAGCGCCATCTCGACCGGGACGACGACCAGCGTGTAGAGGAGCGTGTTCTTGATCGCTCGCCAGAAGATCTCGTCGTCGAACAGCTCGCGATAGTTGTCCCCGCCGAGAGTCTCGATCTTCCCGAAGACGCCCCAGTCGTAGCGGCTGATGTACACCGAGTAGAGGAGCGGGTAGATGAAGAAGACGAAGAAGAGGCCCATCGGCACCGCGATGAACGCGTAGCCGGTGAGCGCCTCGCGGAGGCGGGCGCTGCCGAGAGTCTGTCGTTTCGCCGTCGCCGCCACTCGCGCCTCGCTCAGCGTGTCGGGAATGAATCTCCTCCTCCCCCGCATGGCAAACGCGCGGGGGAGGAGGACGGAACGAGTTGCCTAGAGGGCGTCGTTCGCCGTGGTCTCGATCTTCTTCAGCATGCCGGGGATGGTCTGCTTCCCCTCCAGCACGGCCGAGAGCTCGTTGTTCGCCACGTCCATCACCTTCGTGAACGCCGGTGCGAACTGCCACGGGCGAGCGGCCGGGGCTGCGGCGATGAACGACGCCCGGCCGGCGGCCGGCTTGACGTCGCTGCGCGAGGGCAGCGCGAGACCCTTGGAGGTCCACGTCTTCATGCCGGGCTGGCCGACGAGGTAGCGGATCAGCTGCCACGCAGCCGGCTTGTTCTTCGAGTCGCGGGCCATCGAATAGGAGACGGTGAAGGCGAGATTCCCGTCCTGCTTGCCCCGCACCATCCTGTTGTTCGTGAACCTGACCTGCGGGAACGTCTCGCCCATGAACGGGACGAGCCAGTTCCCCTCGAAGACGATTGCGGCCTTCTCCTTGCCGAGCGCCTCTCCACACCAGCCGACGCCGAGCTGCGAGGGCGTCCCAGCGACGCCGCTCTTGATCAGGCCGACGTAGAACTGGACGGCCTGGGTGACCGCCCGAGTGTTGACGGTCGACTTCGTCTTCGCGGCATTCAGGAACGTGCCGCCGTTCTGGTAGACGAACGCCAGCAGCCGGTCCCAGCTCGGCGACAGGCAGACCGCCCGCCCACCGGGAACTCTCAGCTTCTTGGTTACCGCGCTGAGCTCCGCCCACGTCTTCGGAATCTTCACGTTCGAGTTCTTGAACAGCCGGTTGTTGGTCTGCATCGCGAGCGGCGACCAGTCCTTCGGGAAGCCGTAGAGCTTCTTGTCCGGCCCCTTGAAGCCGTTGAGCAGCGACGGATAGAACGCAGCCGTCTTGATCTTGCTCTGGGCGACGAACGGGTCCAGCGGCTCGAGAACCCGCTGCTTGATCCAGTCGGGCGCCACGTTCGAATCGACGTAGAACACGTCCGGCGGCGTCCGCGCCGCGAACTGCGCGAGCATCGCCGCCGGATAGTCACCCGAGACCGGCGAGTACTGCACCTTGATGCTCGGGAACGTCTTCTCGAAGCCCCGGATCACCTCTCTCAGCAGCTTCGTCTCGGTGGGCGAGGAGGCCCAGCCGGAGAGCGTGACCGTCCCGGACGCTTGCGTGGCGGCAGGTTCCGCCGTCTTCCCCTGGGTCGTGGTGGCACCGATCCCGGCCAGCACGAGCAGACCCGTGCAGACCGCGGCGGCGAGTAGGCGGTAACGCTTCATGTGCCCCTCCTGGTGAAAAGTTGCAATCTATGGAACCGGTTCCATAGAGTACCCGCCGCGGAGTAAAACAACCTTTTCAAGCGAATGCAAACCCGCAGCGCAAGGCCCTCGCGGCCGCGGGGCCAGGGGGTAAGCTCGCCCGCCGTGCCGAATACGATTCTCGCCGGCTCGACGTTCTGCATTGCCGACGAGCGCGGCGACATCGATGTCCCGCCCGCCGGGCTCTTCGCCCACGACACGCGGTTCCTGTCGCGGTTCGTCCTGCTCGTCAACGGCACCCGGCCCGAGCTCCTGACGGGACGGCGAGGCGATCCGCACGCGGCCTCGTACTTCAGCCGCAACCCGCTCGCAGGCGGGCTCGAGCACGACGAGCTGGAGATCGTCCGCAGGCGCCGGATCTCGGTCGGGCTCGAGGAGCAGCTCGTCGTGCGCAACCTCGGTGCGCGCCACGTCGAACTGGACGTCGAGCTGGAGCTCACGGCGGACTTCGCCGACATCTTCGCCGTCAAGGCGCACGATTTCAGCCTCGGCGATGCGGTCGACATGGATCCCCTCCCGGGGCCGGCGCCGGCGGAGCTCGACGACGAGGCTCGCGTGCTGCGGTTCGCCGACACGGCGTCGGACCTCGTGACCATCGCCACCTTCTCGCAACCCGGCCGGCGCACGGAGAACGGTGTCGGCTTTCACGTCACCCTCGCACCGCACGGCGAGTGGGAGCTCGAGCTCCAGTTCGCTCCGGGCCTCAACGCCGCCAAGGCCGAGGCTGCCGTTCGTGCGCTGCCAGCCGAGGCGTTGCGCGTCGAGACGTCCCTGAGTGCGTGGCGTGAGACGGTTCCGAAGCTCACGACGAGCGCGCCCCTGCTCCAGCGCTCCTACGACCGCGCGATCGACGACCTGGCCGCGCTGCGGCTGCGGGCCGGCGACAACGGCGAGCTGATCGCCGCGGGCTTGCCGTGGTTCATGACCGTCTTCGGACGCGACACGATCATCGCGAGCCTGCAGACGCTCCTGCTCGGACCGGACCTCGCGCGCACGGCCTTACGAGAGCTGGCGCGGCTGCAGGCGACCGAGGACGACGCCTCGATCGACGCGGAGCCGGGCAAGATCGTGCACGAGCTCCGTTCCGGCAAGGGGGCGAGCGCATTCTTCGCCCGCTACTACGGAACCGTCGACGCGACCCCGCTCTTCCTCGTCCTGCTCTCCGAAGTCTGGCGGTGGACGCGGGACGAGGCATTCGCACGCGAGCTGCGCGAGCCCGCCCTGCTCGCACTCGCCTGGATCGACGAGTGGGGAGACTCGGACGGCGACGGCTTCGTCGAGTACGAGCGGCGCGTCGCGCACGGTCTGGAGAACCAGACGTGGAAGGACTCGCACGACTCGCAGCTCTTCCACGACGGCACCCGGGCGCGAGGGGCAATCGCAGCTGCGGAGGTCCAGGGGTACGTCTACGACGCGAAGCGGCGGCTGGCGGAGCTGGCGCGTGACGTGTGGGGCGACGAGGCGCTGGCCACCCGGCTCGAGAGCGAGGCGGCCGAGCTGCGACAGCGCTTCGACCGCGCCTTCTGGTGCGAGCGTCCCGGCGGCTGGACGTATGCGCTCGCGCTCGACGGCGACAAGCGCCCGGTGAACTCACTGACGTCGAACGTCGGGCACCTGCTCTGGAGCGGCATCGTGCCCGAGGAGCGCGTCGACGCTCTCGTGCAGCAGCTCTTCGGGCCAACGCTCTGGTCCGGCTGGGGCGTCCGGACGATGGC
This sequence comes from uncultured Gaiellaceae bacterium, assembly GCA_963749515.1. Taxonomy (GTDB): domain Bacteria; phylum Actinomycetota; class Thermoleophilia; order Gaiellales; family Gaiellaceae; genus Gaiellasilicea. The sequence goes on along the minus strand of CAVVMR010000006.1, from coordinate 118,414 downwards.
CTCCGACGACGCGGGCTACAACCCGCTCGCCTACCACGACGGCACGGTCTGGCCCCACGACAACTCGCTCATCGCCTGGGGGCTGGCGCGTTACGGGCGGCAGGAGGAGGCGCTGCGGATCATCGAGTCGATGCTCGAGGCGGCGTCGTTCTTCGACTCCCAGCTGCCGGAGGTGTTCGCCGGCTTCTCGCGCGACGACGCGCCACATCCGATCGTCTACCCGACGGCGTCCAAGCCGCAGGCGTGGGCGGCCGGAACGATCGTCCTCCTGCTGCGGCTACTCGTCGGGATCGAGCCCGCCGAAGGGCGGCTCGTCTCGACCGCCACCGGCGGCCTGCCGGACTGGCTCGACAGCCTCCGGCTCGAGAGCATCCCCGCGCTGGGATCGACGTGGACAGCGGCGGTCGAGGACGGTGCCGTGCGGGTCTGGGAGGACTAGCCGGCGTCAGGCGGGGGCGCGGTCGTCGTCCGAACGACGAGGTCGAGCGGCAGCGTCTCCGAGCGGGCGTCGAGCGACCCGCCGGCCAGCGCCTGGAGCAACAGCTCGGCGCCGCGCCGGCCACTCTCGAAGAGCGGCTGGCGTACGGTGGTGAGGCCCACGTACGAGGCGGCCTCGACGTCGTCGAAACCGATAACCGACAGCTCCTCCGGGACGCGCACGCCCAGCGCCTGCGCCGCTTCGAGCACGCCCAGTGCCTGGGTGTCCGAGGCTGCGAAGATCGCCGTGGGAGGCTCGGGGAGTCGCAGCAGCTCCTCCGCGACGCTCCGCGCCACGTGCCGGCTCTGCGTTCCTTCGCGCACGTAGTCGTGGCGCACCGAGACACCCGCCCGGGCGAGCTCCCGCACGTAGCCCTCGGTCCGGTCCCGGCTCGAGTGAAACCGGAAGCGGTCGGGCGGCTTGTCGCCGATGAAGGCGATGCGCCGGTGGCCGAGCTCGAGCAGATGGCGCGTGGCGAGGATGCCGCCCTCGACGTCGTCGGACAGGACAGTCGGGAGGGCCGGGTGCGGAGCGTCGACGAGCACACACGGGATCTGCGCCGCCCTGAGGCGCACGAGCTCGACATCGGGTGGGACGAGCGAGACCACGAGCAGACCGTCTGCCCGGTCGCCACGACCGAACGTGTCGAAGGCGCGTCGCTGGCGATCCGGCGACTCGACGTCGAACAGCGCCAGATCGTAGGGAGACGCCTCGAGCCCGGACACGATTCCGCGCAGGCGCTCGACCGCGGACGGATTCGTGAAGAACGGGACGACGACGCCGATCACGAAGGTCTTGCGGAGCGAGAGGTTCCGCGCGACCGAGCTCGGCCGGTAGTTCAGCTCGTGAATGGCGGCGAGAACGCGCTCACGGGTCGGATCGGCGACGTTCGGGTGGCCGTTGAAGACGCGGGAGACGGTCGCCACCCCGACACCGGCGTGGGCCGCGACGTCCGCGATCGTCGGGGGCCCGAGCCGCTCGCCGGCCGTATCGCCGCCTACTTCCATGAAACCGCTTCCACCGGCACCACGTCAGCCTTGCACTGCGGCTCCGGCGTTGTCAAACCGGGGCGGGAGCACCGTTCGCTCCCGCCCCGGCTCGAAGTCGTGCTAGGAGGCGCCTTCCAGCGCGGGCGCGGCTGCCCCCACGATCTCCTCCTGGCGGATCAGCGCCAGCGCGGCGATGACACCCGCCACTGCGATCGCGGCGCCGACCCAGAAGGCCAGCTGGAAGCCCGAGGTCAACGCCTGCGGCACGGCGGTGCCGGCGGCTACCTCGTTCTCGGTGCGCGAGATCGCGATCGTCGAGAGCAGGGCGATCCCGACCGCGCCGCCGATCTGCTGCGAGGTGTTGATCAGCCCTGAGGCGATGCCCGCCTCGGCCTGCGAGACCCCGGCCAGTGCGGCGATCGAGATCGGCACGAAGCACAGCGCCATCCCGAGCGCGATGATCAGGAAGCCCGGCAGCAGGTTCGCGGCGTACGAGCCGCCGACCGACACCTGCGTGAAGAGAACCATCCCGACGGCGAGAATCGCCATACCGCCGGCGATCAGCGGCCGGACTCCGACGCGGCCGACGAGCATCGCCGCAACGTTCGCCCAGATGATCGAGGTGCCGGCGACCGCAAGGTAGGCGACACCCGTCTTCATCGCCGAGTAGCCGAGCACCTGCTGCATGTAGAGCGTCAGCATCAGGAACATCGAGAAGAGCGCCGTGCCGAGGATGAATCCGGCGACGTTCGCCCCGAGGACGGTCTTCGTGCGCAGGATCCCGAACCGCATCAGCGGCTCTGCGACGCGCTGCTCCCAGGCGACGAACCCTCCCAGGAGAGCGGCCGAGGCGACGAAGACGCCGATCACGCGGCCCGAGCTCCAACCCCACTCGTGTCCCTGGGTGATGCCGAGCACGAGTGTGGTGAGACCTGCAGTGACGAGAACCGCACCGAGCGCGTCGAAGGTCTTGACGCGAGTGTCCTTGCTCTCGCCGAGCAGGGCCGGAGCGAGGCCGAGGGCAACGATCGCTACCGGGATGTTGACGAAGAAGATCCACTCCCACGACAGCGCGTCGGTGAGAACCCCGCCGAGCAGCACGCCGGCGGCGGCACCGAAGCCGCCGACTGCTCCCCAGACGCCGAGAGCGATGTTTCGCTCCTTGCCTTCGGCGAAGGTGGTCATCAGGATCGCGAGCGCAGCGGGTGAGATCGTGGCGGCGCCGAGGCCCTGCAGGGCGCGAGCGCCGATCAGCGATCCCTCGTCCCAGGCCAGGCCGCAGAGGAGCGAGCCGATCGCGAACGCGACCAGGCCCACCATGAAGATGCGGCGGCGGCCGAGGAGGTCGGCCGTCCGCCCGCCGAGCAGCAGGAAGCCGCCGAAGACGAGCGCATACGCCGAGATCACCCACTGGAGGTTGGCCTGCGAGAAATCGAGGTCGGTCTGAATCGAGGGAAGAGCGACGTTCACGATCGCGATGTCGAGCACGACCATGAACTGGACCGCCCCGAGTAGCGCCAACGCAAACCACTTCAAACGAGGTGAGGTAACCATGCTTTCCTTTTCTCTCGGAATCGAATGCTTGCGAAGATACAGGATGGACTTGCTTTTCGCAAGTAGATGTTGCAGAATGTGAAGTAGTGGGTACAGTAACCGCATGAGCAAGGCGTACTCCCAGTACTGCCCGATCGCCTGCTCGCTCGGTCTCGTGGGCGAGCGCTGGACGCTGCTCGTCGTCCGTGAGCTGATGCAGGGGCCGAAGCGCTACACGGACCTGGTCGACGGGCTGCACGGGATCGGGACGAACATCCTCGCCGCGCGGCTCAAGGAGCTGGAAGCAGCGGGGCTGGTCGAGCGGCGAAAGCTGCCGCCGCCCGCCGCGTCGACGGTGTACGAGCTGACGCCGAGCGGCCAGCAACTCCGCCCGGTCCTGCACGAGCTGGCGCGATTCGGCGCGCGGCTGATGGGGCCGCCTCCGCTCGACGCACTCGAGGAGGGCTGGCTCGTCGAGGCGCTCGACCTCGCGCTCTCGCCGGTCTCGCCGGCCGGGCGGCTTGCGTTCAGGATCGGCGAGGAGGAGGCGTCACTCGTCGACGGCATCGCTCGACCGGGTCTTGTCGACGATCCCGACGTCTTCGTCGAGAGCGACGCGATCGGCTTCTACCACCTCGTCGTCAACCGCCAGACCGAGGGCGTTCGGATCGAGGGCGACTTCCAGGTGCTGGAGCGGATGATCGACGCGTTCGGGCCGAAGTCGGTTACACCCGAGCCGCTTCTCGTCTGATCACGTCCCAGGCGAGCTGTACGTCGTCCTCCGTCGTCCGCGCGTTGCCGATCGCGAGACGGAGCGTGTAGCGGCCGTTCAGCTTCGTGTGTGAGATGAAGATCTCGCCGGACGCGTTGACGCGCTCCAGCAGAGCCTCGTTCTCCTCGTCCGACCCGTCGCGGCGGAAGCAGACGAGTGAGAACGGACGCGGAGCCATCAGCTCCCATCCCGGCTCGTCGCGGACCCAGCCCTCGAAGACCTCAGCCAGCCGGATCGCCTCGCGGATCCGCTCCTGCAGCCCGTCCCGGCCGTAGCAGCGCAGCACCGCCCAGAGCTTGAGCGCGCGGAACTGGCGGCCGAGCGCTGGGCTGTACTCGGAGAGGCTCGCCACGTCCTCGCTCACGCGCAGGAACTCCGGGACGAGGCTGAACGCCGCCCGCAGCTCCTCTGGGCGGCGGGTCCAGAGCACGGAGCAGCCCATCGGCGCCAGGAGCCATTTGTGCGGGTTGACGACGATCGAGTCCGCACGCTCCCAGCCGGCGAAGGCGTCGCGAAGCTCCGGGCACACGGCCGCCGAGCCGGCGTAGGCAGCGTCGACGTGCAGCCAGACGCCCGCGCGCTCGCACGCGTCGGCGATCGCGTCGACCGGGTCGACCGAGCTCGTGGACGTCGTCCCGATCGTCGCCACGACGGCGCAGGCGCCCTCGAGATCGAGCAGGTCCGGGCGGAGCCGGAACGCGTCGTCGGCGGGGGTCGCGCGAGCCTCCAGCTCCAGTAGCCGGCACGCCTTGTCGACCGAGGAGTGCGTGTGCTCCGAGCAGACCACGACACGGGCTCCCGGCCTGGCCTGGCGGGCAGCCGCGAGGGCCGCCATCGTCCCGGTCGAGGCGGTGTCCTCGAGGTGGCCGTGCAAGCCATCCGGAAGACCGAGGAGCTGCGCGAGCCACGCCAGCGTCACCTCCTCGAGCTCCTGCAGCGCCGGCGAGGTGCGCCAGAGGATCCCGACCTGGTTCAACCCGGCGATCAGCAGCTCGGCCAGGATCCCCGGCTCGGAGCCTGTGTTGGCGAAGTAGGCGAAGAAGCGCGGGCTCTGCCAGTGCGTCACCGCCGGGAGCAGCAGCTCGTCGAGGTCTCGCAGCACCGCGGAGAAGGGCTCGGCGTGGTCCGGCGGCGACGCCGGCAGCCGGTCGCGCAGGTCCCCTGGCGCGACCTGCGCCAGCACCGGAAACTCGCGCAGGCGCTCGAGATACGAGGCAACCCATTCGACCGCCGCAGCACCGTCGTCGCGGAAGGTCATTTGAGCAGCTTCTCGATCGCCTTCCACGGACGCGTGTTGACGATCTGCTCCTTCGTCAGCCAGGCGCGCCGCGCCTGAGCCACACCCAGGTCGACATAGCGGAGCGCATTCGTCGAGTGCCCGTCGCTCGAGATCACCAGCTTCAGCCCCGCCTCGCCGGCGAGCCGGGCGTTCGCGTCGCGCAGGTCGAGCCGGTCCGGCTGCGAGTTGATCTCCAGGAAGGTGCCGGTCGCGAGCGCGGCCTCAACGATCTTCTCCACCTCGATCCCGGACGGAGAGCGCACGCCGATTCTGCGACTGGTCGGGTGGCCGATGCAGTCGATGTGCGGGTTTTCCATGACGGACACGACGCGACCGGTCGGGTCGTTGTCGAAGCTCGCGTGCACGGAAGCCATCACCCAGTCGAGCTGAGCGAGCACCTCGTCGGCGACGTCGACCTCGCCGTTGGTGCGAATGTTGACCTCGATCCCCTTCAGGATCCGGAACGGTGCGAGCGTGGCGTTCAGGGCGTCGATCTCCTCCCACTGGCGCTGAAGCCGGCCGTCGCGAAGACGCGGGGAGTGATCGCAGAGCGCGAGGTACTCGTGGCCGAGCGCCTGGGCGGCGAGAGCCATCTCCTCCAACGTCGCCTTGCCGTCCGACCACGTCGAGTGGCAGTGCAGGTCGCCGCGCAGGTCGGAGCGCTCGACGAGCTTCGGCAGCTCGCCCTTCCTTGCCGCGTCGAGCTCGCCGCTGTTCTCGCGCAGCTCGGGCGGGATGTACGCGTAGCCGAGGTGCGCGTACAGCTCCTCCTCGTCGGCAGCCGTGAACTCCTCACCGGTCTCGGTCGTCGTGACGGAGTACTCGGAGACGGAGAAGCCGCGGCGGACGGCGTCCTCCCGCAGCGCGACGTTGTGGTCCTTCGAGCCCGTGAAGTGCTGGAGCAGATTGCCGTACGACTCCGGCGGGACGACCCGAAGGTCGAGCCGGAAGCCCTCGTTCGTGATCACGGTCGCCTTCGTGTCCCCCTTCGCGACGATGTCGGCGACGTTCTTGCGGCTCGTGAAGTGCTCGATCAGCGCGGGTGCGTCCGTCGAGGTGGCGATCACGTCGAGGTCGCGGAAGGTCTCGCGCCGTCGGCGCGCCGAGCCCGCCTCCGAGACCTTGATCGCGGCGGGATGCGCACGCAGCTCTTCGACGAGCTCGAGCAGCACCGGCAGGCCGCTGCCCAGCAGCCGCCTCGACTCACGAGGGTCCTGAGGCTCCTCCCCGAGTGCCTTGAGGATCTTCTCCTCGCTCTTCGCGCCGAGCCCGGCGAGCGAGCGCAGCCGCTCCTGCTCGGCCGCCTCCTTCAGCTCGGCGAGCGTCGTCACCCCGAGCTCCTTCCAGATCCGCCGCGCCGTCTTCGGACCGAGGCCGGGCAGCCGCATGAACTTGACGACCTCCTCGGGCACGAGCTTCTTGCGCTTCGTCAGCGCCTCCATCTCGCCGAGCTCGACGATCTGGACGATCTTGTCCTCGATCGTCTTGCCGATCCCGGACAGGCTCTTGGCCTTCCCCTCGAGCGCCAGCTGCGCGACCGGCCCGCCCGTCTCCCTGATCCTCGTCGCGGCACGGCGGTACGCGAGGACGCGGAAGGAATCCTCTCCTTCGAGCTCGCTCAGGTCGGCCAGCAGCTCCAGCTGGTCGGCCACGACGTCGTTCCTCGGCAGGGTGTCAGCCACCGATAGCGATGATACGGAGGTGAGAGCGTGTGTCTGCCTCCCCACCTACAACGAGCGCGAGAACATCGAGCCGATGCTGCGCGAGCTGGGCCGTGTCCTCGGCCCGGACGACCGCGTCCTCGTGATCGACGACAACTCGCCCGACGGGACGGGCGCGCGGGCCGACGAGCTGGCTGTGGAGCTCGGGTACGTCGACGTGCTCCACCGCGAGCGGAAGGAAGGACTGGGGCCGGCGTATCTGGCCGGTTTCCGCCGTGCGCTCGACGCCGGCGCGGAGCTCGTCCTCGAGATGGACTGCGACTTCTCGCACGACCCCAACGACGTCCCACGGCTGCTCGAGGCCGCGGAGTCGGCGGACGTCGTGCTCGGCTCCCGCTACGTGCCGGGTGGAGGCGTCGAGAACTGGAACGCGTTGCGGCGCTTCATCTCGGCGGGCGGCTCTCTCTACGCCCGGATCATCCTCGGGGTGGGTGTGCGCGACCTCACCGGTGGCTTCAAGTGCATCCGGCGTGCGGTCCTAGAGGCGACCGACCTGGATGCGATTCATTCCCGCGGCTACGCCTTCCAGATCGAGCTGACCTACCGCGCGCTCCGCAAGGGCTTCAGGGTCCAGGAGATCCCGATCCGCTTCGTCGACCGTGAGGTCGGCGGCTCGAAGATGTCGCGGACGATCGTGCTCGAGGCGATCTGGAAGGTGCCGTTGATCCGGCTGGCCGCCCTGGGAGGACGGCTGTGAGAGAGGTGACGGACGCGACCTTCGAGGCGGAGGTGCTGTCGGCGGAGGGCCGGACGATCGTCGACTTCTGGGCGCCGTGGTGCAAGCCGTGCGAGGCGATCGCACCGGTGCTCGAGGCGATCGCCGCCGACCACGGGCTCGGGCTCGTCCGGCTGAACATCGACGAGCACCTCGCCGTGCCCTCTCGCTACGGCGTTCTCTCGCTTCCGACCGTGATCCTGTTCGAGGACGGCGAGCCCCGCTCGACCGTCGTCGGCGCGCGGCCTCGTTCGCACTACGAGCGCTCGTGGGCGCCCTGGCTCAGCCCGGCCTGAAGTGCTCGTAGCCGGGGAGGGCGTACGGCTCGCCGTCGTGGAGCAGGAGGACGCCCTCTCCTTCCTCACAGCGGCCGATCACCGGGAAGCCGAGTGACAGCGACTCGTTCGGGACCGCCGCGAGCAGCTCGAAATCCTCGCCGAAGCTGAGATCCTCGAGCTCGCCGTTGCGCGGCACCGCGTCGAGGTCGATGACCACACGGCAGCGGGAGCGCCGCGCGAGGTGACCCGCATCGACCGCGATCCCGTCGGAGACGTCGAGCATCGCCGTCGCGACGACACCCAGCCGCATGCCCTCGAGCGTTCGCACCGGCGGCCGCTCGAACCGGCGCTGGCGGAACGCGGCGCCGGCCCCGCCGAGCGGGCCGGTGACGACGATCACGTCTCCCGGCTCGGCCCCGCTCCGGCCGGGAACGCGCTGGGAGCGGCCGACAGCGGTCACGCTGACCACGGTCTGGGCCGCGCGGGTCGTGTCGCCGCCACGCACAGGCACGCCGGCCTCGGTCAGGCCCTCGTAGAGCTCGACGACCTGCTCCACGTGCGTGTCCTCCTTCAGGGCCAGCGTGACGAAGAGCGCCTCGGGCCGTGCGGCGGAAGCCGAGAGATCGCTGATGTTCACCGCCGCTGCGCGGAAGCCGAGCTCGTACCAGGAGATGCGGTCGAGCAGGAAGTGGACGCCTTCGACGAGCGCGTCCTGGGTGAGGACGAGCCCGCCCGGAAGCTCGGCCGCGTCGTGCTCGGTGCCGACGATCAGCCCGCGCGCCTCCAGCTCGCGCAGGAGACCGAGCTCGCCTGCGTCAGAGAGCTTCATCGACCACCGCCCGCAGGGCTTCGATCTCGGCCACGGCGCGGATGACGGCGACCCCTGCGGCCCCGGCCCGGATGCAGTCGGCGGCGTTCGACGCGTCGATGCCGCCGATCGCGACCACCGGGATCGAGACCGAGAGGCAGATGTCGCGCAGCCCGTCGAGCCCGATCGCCGGCGCCGCATCGAGCTTCGAGGGCGTCTCCCAGATCGGCCCGGCGCCGAGGTACGTCGCACCGGAGAACTCGGCGACCGCGCCCTCGCGCCGCTTCGTGACCGAGATGCCGAGCGGAATGCCGGCCCCACGCGCCCGCTCGATCCCGGGGTCGCCCTGGCCGAGATGGACACCGCAGCCGAGCTCGAGCGCAGCGTCGACGTCGTCGTTGACGACGAGCTGGACGTCGAGGCCACCGAGCGCGAGCCCGAGTGCGACGACTGCGTCGGTCGGCGCGCTCTTCAAGCGCAGCTGCACGACGGTCGCCCCACCGGCCGCAGCCCGCCGCGCGGTCTCCTCGTCCGACACGAGCGCGTGCAACCTCACGAAACCTCGCCTTGTGTTACAGGAACACAAAGTCGAACCGCCTGGTTGAGCGAAACGAGAGGAGCTTGTGTTACAGGAACACAAGGCTTCATCCCACGTCCACCTTGGCTCGTTCGGACAGGGTCGACGGGTCGAGGGCGGCCAGGGCGTCGTAGAGGTTGACGTGGAAGCTGCCCGGGCCCTTTGCGTCCACGGCGGCGTCCTCACCGGCGACGCCGAACGCGACGAGCGCCTCGACCGCGGCCTCGAAGCGATCGTCCTTGCCCGCGAGGAAGCAGCCGGTCATCGCGGTCGACATGCAGCCGGTGCCGGTGATCGCCGCGAGCAGCGGGTGGCCGTTCGCCACCGCCGCCGACCGCTCGCCGTCCGAGACGTGATCGACGGGCCCGGTGACGGACGCGACCAGCCCGAGCGTCCGCGCCGCCTCGCGGGCGAGCTCGGCCGAGTCCCCGGCCGCGCCGACTGACTCGACCCCGCGCACCTCGGCCTCGACCCCCACGAGCGTGGCTATCTCCCCTGCGTTGCCGCGAAGGACGGCGACCTCGACGGCTGCGAGTATCCGCTGAGCCGTCGCGGTGCGGTATCCGGTCGCGCCGACGCCGACCGGATCGAGCACGACCGGAATGCCTTTCTCGTTCGCAGCCGTACCGGCCAGCAGCATCGCCTCGATCCAGTGCTCCGAGAGGGTGCCGATGTTGAGCACGAGCGCGCCGGCGAGACCGACCATCTCGCGCACCTCGTCCTTCGCGTGCGCCATCACGGGCAGCGCGCCGAGAGCCAGGATCGCATTCGCCGTCTCGTTCATCACGACGTAGTTGGTGATGTTGTGGACGAGCGGCTTACGGCCGCGGATCACACCCAGCGTGGTGCCGGGATCGATGGTCATGCCATTCCTTTCACGTTGAGGACGTCGACCGGCCCCTCGCCCGAGCCGAGCTCGACCAGACCGTGCGCGACGGCGGCCGAGGCGGCCTCGGATGCGCCCCGTGCCGCGTCTTCGAGGGAGAGCCCGCCCGCGAGCAGGGCAGCGAGCGTGGCCGAGTGGGTGCAACCCGCGCCGTGGGTCGCCGGGATGTCGAAGCGCTCGACCGGCAGCTCGAGATGCGTCTGACCATCGAAAAGGTGATCGGCGGCGGCGTCCCCGTGGCCGCCGGTGACGAGGGCCGCTGCCGCGCCGAGGTCGACGAGACGCTCCGCCAGCTCTCGCCGAGTCGACCCCTGCAGCCCGGTCAGCGTCTCCGCCTCGGGAAGATTCGGCGTCACCACGGTCGCCAGGGGGAAGAGGCGGCCGACCAGCGTCTCCACGGCATCGTCCTGCAGGAGCTGCGCGCCGGAGCTCGCGATCAGCACCGGGTCGACGACGAGCGGCACTCGATGTCCCTCGAGGAACTCCGCGACGGTCTCGATGATCGAACGCGAGAAGAGCATTCCCGTCTTCGCCGCGTCGACGCCGATGTCGGAGAAGACCGCGTCGAGCTGCGCACGGATGAAGTCCGGCGGCAGCTCGTGGACCGCGGTGACCGCTGTCGTGTTCTGAGCCGTCAGCGCGACGAGCGCCGACATCCCGTGTGCGCCCGCTGCGGCAAACGCCTTGAGGTCGGCCTGAATGCCGGCTCCGCCGCCCGAGTCGGACGTGGCGATCGTCAACACGCGTGGAATCACTCAGCTCCCTTCGCCGGTCCTAACCGGATCAGGTTCGACGGGTGTGATCTCAGCCCGATGGGCACCCCGGTAGGTCGAAGGCTAGCGTAGGGCTTGTGAGTGCCGTGGCGTCCAACTGGCTGGAGCTCCTCCACGGCCAAGAGCTCGCGCACCTCTCGGTCGAGCCGCCGAAGGCCGCCCGGACCGAGGGGTTCCCGGAAGACCTCGACCCGCGCGTCGCGTCCGCTCTCGTGGCCCAGGGGATCACGGGGCTCTACACGCACCAGGCCGAGACCTGGGAGGCGCTCCGCGCAGGCGGCAACGCGATCGTCACGACCAGCACCGCAAGCGGGAAGAGCCTCGCCTTCAACCTGCCCGTGCTCGACCTGCTCGCCCGCGAGCCGAAGAGCCGGGCGCTGTACCTCTATCCGACGAAGGCGCTCGCCCAGGATCAGGCGCGCGCCCTCGGCGAGTTCGGCGTGAAGGGCATCAAGCCGGCGATCTACGACGGGGACACCGAAACGGAGCGCCGCTGGCAGATCCGCAAGTGGGCGAACGTCGTCCTGACCAACCCCGACATGCTCCACGTGGGCGTCCTGCCACATCACGACCGCTGGGGCGACGTCCTCGCGAACCTCCGCTACGTGGTCGTCGACGAAGCGCACGTCTACCGCGGCGTATTCGGGTCCCACGTCGCCAACGTGCTGCGGCGGCTTCGCCGGCTCGCTCGTGCCTACGCCTCAGAGCCTCAATTCATCCTGGCCTCGGCGACGATCGCGAACGCCTCCCAGCTGGCCGAATCGCTGCTCGGCGAGCCGGCGACGGTGATCGACAGCGATGCCGCGCCCCGGACGGAGCGGACGATCGCGCTCTGGAATCCGGAGCTGATCGATGCAGAGCTCGGTGTCCGCGCAAGCTCGCTCGGCGACGCTTCGCGCCTGCTGGCGACCTTCGTCGAACGGGACCTGCGCACGATCTGCTTCGCCAAGAGCCGCAAGGCCGTCGAGCTCATCCACCGATTCACATCCGACCGCGTCGAGCCGAAGACCGCCGCCAGGCTGGCCCCCTACCGCGCCGGCTACACGCCGTCGCAGCGGCGGGAGATCGAGCAGCGCCTGATGTCCGGCGAACTGCTCGGCGTCACCGCCACCGACGCGCTGGAGCTCGGGATCGACATCGGCACCCTCGACTGCGCGATCTCCGTCGGCTTTCCCGGCACCGTGTCGTCGCTCCGGCAGCAGTGGGGACGCGCCGGCCGCCGCAGTCCGGGCCTGGCGGTCCTCGTCGCGAGCGAGGACGCGCTCGACCAGTACTTCATGCGCGAGCCCGAGACCCTGCTCACACGGACGGTCGAGGCGGCGATCCTCGACCATTCGAACCCGCGCGTGCTGGACGGCCACGTCCTCTCGGCCGCGTTCGAGGGCCCGATCGACGAGGCGGACGCGCAGACGCTCGGCCCGGAGGCACTCGAGCGCGCCGGAGCGCTGCCCGAGCTGAAGCGGACGGACGCCGGCTGGGTGTGGGCGGGGAAGGACTACCCCGCGGCACGCGTCCTCCTGCGTTCGGGCGAGATCGACTCCTTCACCGTGGTGGACACGGAAACGGGGGCGGTCCTCGGGATGGTCGAGCGCTCGCGCGCCTACTCGACGATCCACGACGGCGCCGTCTACCTCCACCTCGGCGAGCAGTACCTCGTGAAGCGACTCGACGTCGACGCGCGCACCGCTCTCGTCAGCCGCGCCAACGTCGACTGGTACACACAGGCGAAGAAGGAGACCCAGACCTCGATCGTCGAACCGCTGCGCTCGGAGAGCAGGGTGGGCCTCGAGCTCTTCTTCGGCCGCGTCTCGGTGACCGAGCGCGTGATCGCGTATCAGCGGAAGTCGATCAGCGGCGGCGACACGCTGGACACCATCCCGCTCGACCTGCCGGAGACGAGCTTCGAGACGGAAGCGATCTGGTTCTCGCCCACGCCACGCCAGCTCGCCGAGTTGGAGGAGATGCCGAAGCTCCTGTCGTCGCTCCACGCCGCCGAGCACTCCCTGATCGCGCTCCTGCCGCTGTGGGCGATGTGCGACCGCTGGGACATCGGCGGGCTCTCGACCAACATCCACCACCAGACGGGGCTGCCGACGATCTTCGTCTACGACGGGCACGCCGGCGGTGTCGGGATCACGGAGCGCGGATTCGAGCGCTTCGAGGGCTGGGTCGAGGACACGGCGAAGATGCTCGCCGGCTGTCCGTGCGCGGCGGGCTGCCCCTCCTGCGTCCAGAGCCCGAAGTGCGGCAACCTGAACGACTATCTCGACAAGGACGGCGCGCTGACCCTTTTGCGGCGGATGTCGATTTCGTGACGCCCAGTTCGTCTACGTGGTGAAATCGACGTTCGAGAGGAGGAACGGATGCAGTATCTGGCACTGATCTACGGCGACGAGGCTCGCTGGGAGAACCTGTCGTCGGAGGACCGGGAGCGCGAGATGGGCGAGTACATGGCCCTCTCCGAAGCAGACGTGACCAGGGGCGGCCACGAGCTCGACTCGGTGGCCACCGCGACGACGGTCCGCGTCCGCAACGACGAGACGCTCGTCACCGACGGCCCCTTCGTCGAGTCGAAGGAAGTCCTCGGCGGCTACTACGTCTTCGAGTGCGACTCGATCGACGAGGCCTGTACCTGGGCGGCGAAGATCCCGGCCGCGAGGCACGGGGCGATCGAGGTGCGGCCGGTGCACGACGACGGGGGTGAGGCGGCATGAAGTACGCAGCCATCCTCACGAGCAACGCCGACGACATCGCAACGTGGGAGAAGATGAGCGCCGAGGAGGCGGCAGCCGCGAGGGCCGAAGAGGTGCCGAGGTGGGAGGCGCTCTTCAACGAGCTCGGCCCGACCGGCAAGCTCGGCTTCGGAGCAGAGCTCGACGCACCGAAGACCGCGAAGACCGTGCGTGTCCGCGACGGCGAGACGATCGTCACCGACGGCCCGTTCGCCGAGACGAAGGAGCAGATCGGCGGCGTCATGGTCCTCGACGCTGACGACCTCGACGAGGCGATCTCGATCGCAGCCCGGATTCCGGTCGTCTTCCGCGCATCCGTCGAGCTGAGGCCCGTGATCGAGCATTGACGGACGTTGGCGCGGTCTTTCGAGAGGAATGGGGCCGTGCCGTCGCGATTCTCACCCGCGTCCTCGGCGATCTCGACCGAGCCGAGGACGCGGTGCAGGATGCCTTCACGACGGCGCTCGAGCGCTGGCCGCGCGACGGGACACCGGCGAATCCCGGTGCCTGGGTCATCACCACGGCCCGCAACCGGGCGATCGACCGGCTTCGGCGTGAGCAGTCGTTCGCCCGCAAGGCCGAGCTGCTCGCACGCCTCGAGTCGCTTCCGGCGGAGGAGGACGACGTGAGCTCGATCCCCGACGACCGGCTCGCGCTCGTCTTCACGTGCTGTCACCCCGCACTCGGAGCCGAGGCGCGGGTGGCGCTGACCCTGCGCGAGGTCGCCGGCCTGACGACGACGGAGATCGCGAGGGCGTTCCTCATCGCCGAGCCGACGATGGCTCAACGGCTCGTGCGCGCCAAGCGCAAGGTCCGGGACGCCGGCATCCCCTTCCGGGTCCCGCCCGATCACGTGCTGCCCGAACGCCTCCGCTCTGTGCTCGCGGTGCTCTATCTCGTCTTCAACGAGGGGTACTCAGCCACCGGGGGCGAGGAGCCCGTGCGCGCCTCGCTCTGCGACGAGGCGATCAGGCTCGGGAAGCTCCTCGCCGTGCTGATGCCGGACGAGCCCGAGGCGCTCGGACTGCTCGCCCTGATGCTGCTGCACGACGCCCGGCGCGAGGCGCGCACCGCGCCCGACGGCTCGCTCGTGCTGCTCCAGGATCAGGACCGTGCTCGCTGGAGCCCCGGGCGGATCGACGAGGGCACCCGCGTGCTCGAGCGCGCGCTCTCCCACCGCCGGCCCGGGAGCTATCAGCTGCAGGCCGCGATCGCGGCGCTGCACGTCGAGGAGGGTGAGACGGACTGGCCGCAGATCGCAGCGCTGTACGACCAGCTCGCCCGGCTCGAGCCGACGCCGATCGTCGAGCTGAACCGGGCGGTCGCCGTCGCCATGGCGCACGGCCCGGAGTTCGGCCTCGAGCTCGTCGAGCGCATCGACCTGCCCGAGTACCACCTGCTTCACGCCACGCGCGCCGATTTCCTGCGCCGGCTCGACCGTCCCCGCGAGGCGGCCGACGCGTATCGCAGCGCGCTCGCGCTCGAGATGAACGCTGCCGATCGCGCCTTCCTCACGCAGCGGCTGGCTGACGTCACGTAGAGAATGCGCCGATGCGGGTCTCGGCGAAGGTCGACTACGCGCTCCGCGCACTGGCAGAGCTCGCCGCGGCGCCGCCGGGGCAGCCGGTGAAGGGCGAGCAGCTCGCGAGCGCACAGGAGATCCCGCTCAACTTCCTCGAGAACATCCTGCTCGAGCTCCGCCGCTCGGAGATCGTCGCCAGCCGGCGCGGCGCCGACGGCGGCTACTGGCTTGGCCGGCCGGCGGCGGAGATCAGCCTCGCCGACGTGGTCCGTGCGGTCGAGGGGCCGATCGCCAGCGTCCGCGGCAGCCGGCCGGAGGACGTGACCTATACGGGCGCGGCGACCGCCCTGCAGGACGTCTGGATCGAGCTTCGCACGAGCATGCGCGGAGTGCTCGAGGAGACCTCGCTTGCCGACCTCGTCGAGCGCTCGCGCTAGACCGTCTCGCTGAAAACCCGCTCGTGCTGCGGCCGCAGGTAGACGATCTGATGCTCCTCGAGCTCGAGCTCCTCGCAGCGGTCTCTCGTCACCTGCGCCCAGAGCCTCTCGCCGTCGGCACGGGTGAGCTCGATGCGCACCTCGAAGCCGAGATGAACGATCCGCTCGATCATCGCCTCGTCAGTGCCGTCGGAGGGGTCTGACAGAAGCTCGAGATCGTGCGGCCGCACCCAGGTGTCGCCGACGCGGTTGACGGGGCCGATGAAGCTCATCACGAACTCGGACTCGGGATGCTCGTAGAGGTCGCGCGGGCCGCCGACCTGCTCGATCACGCCCTTGTTCATGACGGCGATGCTGGTCGGCGACCTCCATCGCCTCCTCCTGGTCGTGCGTGACGAAGACGGTGGTCACGTGCGACCTCCTCGTGCAGACGGCGCAGCCACTCGCGCAGCTCCGAGCGCACCCGCGCGTCGAGGGCCCCGAAAGGCTCGTCGAGCAGCAGCACCTTCGGCTCGACCGCGAGCGCTCGGGCGAGCGCCATCCGCTGCCGCTGACCGCCGGAGAGCTGCGCCGGGTAGCGGTGCGCGAACGGCTCGCAGCTGGACGAGCTCGAGCAGCTCCGCGACCCGCTCCTTGATCTCGGCCTTCGGCCGCTTGCGGATCGTCAGGCCGAAGGCGACGTTGTCGTACACCGTCATGTGCTTGAAGGCCGCGTAGTGCTGGAAGACGAAGCCGACGCCGCGCTTCTGCGGCGCGACCCGCGTCGCGTCGTCGCCGAAGATCACGATCTCGCCCTCGTCCGGCTGCTCGAGCCCGGCGATCACGCGCAGCAGCGTCGACTTGCCGCTGCCGCTCGGGCCGAGGAGCGCAGTCAGCGAGCCCGTCTCGACTTCGAGCGAGACGTTCGTCGAGCGCGGTGAAGTCGTCGAAGCGCTTCGAGACACCGTTGACGACGATGGACACTAGACGGCCTCCTTGGATCGGATCGGGGTCATCGACATCAGTGACTGGTCTCTTTCGGTTGGACGACGATCATCAGGATCAGAATCAGGATCGCCGTCGCCGCGAGCACGAAGGAGATGCCGTACGCGGGGGCGTAGTTTCCGTACGCGAACTGGTACGCGTCCTCGACCTTGAGCGTCGCCGTCTGCGTCTCGCCGACGATGTTGCCGGAGACGATCGCCACCGCCCCGTACTCGCCGATGGCAGCGAGCAGCGGTGAGCACGACGCCGTAGATGACGGCCCACCGGATCGACGGGAGCGTGATCCGCCAGAACGTCTGCCAGCCCGAAGCGCCGAGCGTCTGCGCCGCCTGCTCCTGCTCGGTGCCGATCTCGCGCAGCGTCGGCACGACCTCGCGCGCGACGAAAGGAAGCGTGACGAAGATCGTGGCGATCACGATCGAGGGCGTCGCGAAGAGGATCTCGTAGCCGTTGTTCTGGAACCAGCGAGAACCAGCCGTTGACGCCGTAGAGCACGACGAGCGAGAAGCCCACGACCACCGGCGAGAGCGAGAGCGGTAGGTCGACGAAGGCGTTGAGGAAGCCCCGGCCGCGGAATGTTGCCGCGCACGATCACGAGCGCGCAGACGATCCCGAAGACGGTGTTCACGACCACGGCGATCGCCATGACCAGGAAGGTCAGCTTGAAAGCGGCGATCGTGTCCGGGTTCGTGATCGCCGCCCAGGCGCCGTCGAAGTCCTCGGCGGTGCGCCACACCATCATCGCGATCGGCCCGATCAGGATGAGCGCCAGGTAGCCGAGCGCGACGAAACGGAGCGAGAGCCTACCCACGGTCGTGCCTCGTCACGAACCAGCGAAGCGAGCCGATCCCGAGCAGGACCGCGAACGAGATCAGGAGCAAGCACCACGGCAACCGCAGCGGAGCCCTCGGGGTCCTGCTCGATCCGGTAGAAGAGATGGATGGAGGCGACCTCGGTCTTGAACGGGAGGTTGCCCGCGATCAGGACGATCGCGCCGATCTCGCCGACCGCCCGCGCGAAGGCCATCGCGACTCCGGACAGGATGCCCGGGAGGATGTTCGGCAGGACGATGCGCCGAAACGTCGCGAGGTTGCTTGCGCCGAGCGATTTCGCCGCTTCCTCCAGCTCGGTGTCGAGCTCGATCAGCACCGGCTGCACCGTGCGGACGATGAAGGGCAGCGTGACGAACAGCAGGGCGACGTAGATCGCGCCGCGTGTGAAGGTCACGTCGGCGTCGAAGTGGAACGAGCCGATGGTGAAGTCGAGCGGCGTCCGGGGGCCGTAGAGCGCCATGATCACGAGGCCTGCAACGATCGTCGGCAGGGCGAACGGCAGGTCGATGATCGCGTTCATGACGCTCTTGCCGCGGAACGAGTCGCGGACGAGGACCCAGGCGATGATCGTCCCGAACACGGTGGTCGTGAGCACCGCCAGGGTCGAGATCGATCATCGTCAGCTTCAGCGCCGCGACCGCCTGCGGGGCGGAGACGACGTCCCAGAAGCCGGACCACCCGTTACCGGTCGACTTCCACACGACGGCCGCGATCGGGAGGACGACCACGATCATCAGGAAGCTCGTGACGAACCCCACCTGCAGGGAGAGAGCCGACGTGGCTCTCTCCCTGTGGTGCGCGGTAGGCGCCGGAAGGCCCGGCCCCTCGGTGACAGCGTTAGCTGCCAGTGGGACGCCCCGAGTGATCTGCTGCATGATGCTCTTCTTCGGGTCGAACCACTTCTTGTCGACCGCGCGCCAGCCGCCGAGCAGCTTGTGCGTGATCCTCGTCTCGCCGGCGCGGACCGGGAACTTGCGCCGGAACTCGGTGAGCGCCTGCTTGTTGACCGGGCGATAGCCGTTCTCGGCCAGGATCTTCTGCGCCGGATAGGTCTTCAGGAACCGCGAGAACGCGTTCCACTCGGCCTTGTGCTCGCTCTTCTCGATCGCCGCGATGTAGACGTCGATCAACATCGTCTGGCGCGGGATGACGAACGGGATCTTGCCGTTGATCGCCTCGCTCTCGAACGTGAGCAGGACGTCGCCCTTCCCCGAGAGGAACGTGTTCGTGGCGTTCGACCCCGACGAATCCTGCGAGACGACGTTGCTTCTGTAGAACTTCCGCAGGTAGTCGATGGCCTGCTTCTCGGTCTTCCCGAGCCGCCGCTGCGCGACGTAGGCAGCCAGGATGTTCCACTTGGCGATCCCGCCGGTGAACGGGTTCACGGTCACGGCCTCGACGCCCGGCTTGACGCAGGTCGTTCCACCCCTTGATCTTCTTCGGGTTGCCGTTGCGCAGGCCGTAGACGACGACCGAGTTCCAGACGACGCCGTTGTAGCTCTGCTTGTCCCAGTTCTTGTTGATGAGCCCCTTGTCGACGAGGTCGTTGATGTCGTTGCCCGTGTTCAGGATCACGCCGTCGGCGGGCAGTCCGTTGGCGACGGCCTGGCCCTGGGCCGAGGACGCCCCGTACGACGCCCGGATGTTGATGTCGTCCCCCGCCGGCGTCTCCCGGAACTCCTCGATCAGCTTGGTCAAGACCGGGCGCGGCGTCGAATAGGCCACCAGGTTGAGCGTGACTGCCTGGCTCTTTGCCTCGGCTGCGGTAGCCGCCGCCGCACCGGCAATCGCAGCGACGACCGCCGCGATCAGGACTGCAACCCAGACGAACGTGCTCCGTTTCATGAAGCCTCCTCGAGTCGTTGACCTACTGCCGGGCGCACCCGGCTGCCGCAAAGAACACCTTTCCGATGAACAAGGTCGTATCATAAGCAAAATCTATTCGTCACATAAGTATGGAGTCGTGGTAGGAATGTCCTGATGGAGGCGGCACGTCAGGCACGTGGCGGGGTGCTCGTCGCCGGCGGTGGCTTCGCCGGCGGTTATGTCGCACGGCTCCTGGGGCGGCGGGGCGCGACGATCGTCAGCCCGGAGAACTTCATGCTCTACACGCCCTTGCTGCCGGAGGCCGCGTCCGGCACGCTCGAGCCGCGGCATGTGGTCGTACCGCTGCGACAGATGTGCCCGCATGCCGAGATGCTGCTGGGCCGCGTGACCGCGGTCGACGCGGAGCAGCGGACCGCCCACGTCGAGACGCCGGAGGCAGGCTCGTTCGAGATCGCCTGGGAGCACCTGGTGCTCGCACTCGGCGCGGTCGCCCGGACGCTTCCGGTACCCGGGCTGGCCGAGCACGCGGTCGGGTTCAAGGACCTCCCGGACGCGATCAACCTCCGCAACCACGTCCTGCGAGAGCTCGAGGCCGCCGACACCGAGCTCGACGCGGAGCGCCGCGCCGCCCACCTGTCGTTCGTCTTCGTCGGCGCCGGCTACGCGGGAGTCGAAGCGCTCGCCGAGCTCTCGGATCTCGTGGCCGACGCACTGCGCTACTACCCGCGCCTCCGCGAGGCGCGCCAGCGCTGGGTGCTCGTGGACGCGGCGCCGAAGATCCTGCCCGAGATCCCGCCGAGACTGGGCGAGTACGCCGCGCGGGAGCTTGCACGGCGAGGCGTCGAGATCCACGTCTCGACCACGCTCGAGTCGCTCACCGAGAGCGAAGCAGTTCTCTCGAACGGCGAACGGATCACAACGCACACGCTCGTCTGGACCGCCGGCGTGAAGGCGAACCCGACGCTCGGGGAGCTCGGTCTCCCACTCGACGAGCGCGGCCGCATCCGCGTCGATCCGCTCCTGCACGTCGAAGGACACGATCGGGTCTGGGCCCTCGGTGACGGCGCGGCCGTGCCGAACCAGGCGACGCCGGGCCGCGTCGACCCGCCGACGTGCCAGCACGCGCTCCGCCAGGCACGCAGGCTCGCGAAGAACCTCACAGGCGAGCCGCAGCCGTACGCGTACCGGATGCTCGGGCAGGTCGCGACACTCGGCCGCTACAAGGGGATTGCGGACGTACTCGGAATACGTATCCGTGGTTTTCCCGGCTGGTTCGTCACCCGCAGCTACCACCTCTTCCAGCTGCCGCTCGTCACGCGGAAGATCCGCGTCGTCGTCGACTGGACGACTGCGCTCTTCTTCCGCCGCGACATCGCCGAGCTCTCCGGGCTCGGCCACCCGCACCGCTTGGAATGACCTTGGACTTCGGTCGGCAACTCGCTATCGTCGAAGGCAGGCGACGAGGGAGACGCGCGTGCGCACTCAATCCGTTGCTGCGGCCAGGGAGCTCGCGCGGTGAGCGCGGCTGAGAGCGACGCGCTCGTCGCCGCGCTGGCCCGCGCAACCGTCGAGAAGGCCGCACCCGAAGAGCTTCCGCTCTTCCACGCGACGAGCGAGGCGTACTTCGAGAATCCCCAGGCCCTCGAGCAGAAGGCCGCGAAGGACGAGATGCTCGGCTTCGGAGTCGACGCCGCGGTGGTGCTCCTCACACCGGTCGTGCTGCAGGTGGCGAAGGACGTGATCGGCTTTCTCGGCGAGCAGCTGCGGGAGCGCGCTCGCGAGCAGGGCGAGGGCGCGATCGACCGGGTCATCGCCAGGCTCGTGAACCGCGACGGTGACGCGGAGGCAGAACCGGTGGCCGAGCTCACGGACGACCAGCTCGAGCAGGTGCGCGCGCTCGCGATCAAGAAGGGCCGGGCGCTGAAGCTCTCCGACGAGCGGGCGACGTTGCTCGCAGATTCTCTCGTCGGGAGTCTGGCGCTGGCATGAGCGCTCGTGGCGTCGGAGCCGGAGCGCCGCCCCCGCCTGAATCCGTTCGCCTTCCCATCCGACACGGCGTTCCGGTTCGGGCTGCTCGTCGCCGCCGTGCTGGGAGCGAACCTCTACGTCTGGCAGTGGATCGCGAACACGTCTGACCGCGACGAGGTGATAACCGGGGTGGAAACGTGCCTCGGGCTCTCGCCCACCGGCGCACCCAGTACGGAGCAGTTCGCGGCGGCGACCGATGCGTTCAGTGCCTGTCTCGCCAGCGTCTATCGCTACCAGGTGGGATGGATGCTGGGCGGCACGGCCGCGCTTCTGCTCGTCGCGATCGGGCTGATGCTCGCGGCTCCCCTCTGGATCACGCGCCGACGCAAGCTCCGCCCCCTGACCACGGCCGACGCGCCCGCCGTGGTCGCCGAGATGGAGGAGCTGGCGCGCGAACAGGGTCTCGACCCTCCCCGGCTGCTCTGGAACCCGCTCGATGCATCCGCAGGAGGGCTTGCGTTCGGACATCCAGGCCGCTACAGCGTCGCAATCGGAGGCGGGCTCGTCGTGAAGCAGACGGCCGATCCGCCCGCGTTCAGGGCGATCGTTCGCCACGAGCTCGCCCACATTCGGAACCGCGACGTCGGGATCACGTACTTCACGCTTGCCGTCTGGTATGCGTTCCTGCTCGTCGCCGTGCTGCCTTTCATCGTCACGGTTCTGGACGACCAGGACACGCTTGCGAACGTCACCTGGCGGCTCGCCGTACTCGCTCTCGTCGTCTACTTGACACGGAACGCGGTGTTGAGATCACGCGAGGTCTACGCAGACCTCCGTGCTTCGGTCCCGGATGGGCCGGCCGGCGCCCTTCGGCGCGTGCTCGCCGGCCTCCCGCGGTTGAGTGGGGATCCTCTGAGCCGACTGCGAAGCGTCCACCCCGATCCTGGCCGGCGGCTCACTGCGATCGACGACACTCGCCCGCTCTTTCCGCTCGGTGCCATCGTCGCCTTCGCCGCTGGCCTTACGGCCACGATCGCGTACGACGGCGTCGTGACGCTTCTGTCCACCTTCGTCGACGATCCGTTCGACCTTCGCTTCCTCGCCGGTCTCGTCTTCGTTCCGCTCGCCGCCGGCGTCGTCGGCGTCGCGATCTGGCGTGAGGCGTTCGCAGCTCATGCGGACGGCCGCGAGCCTGCCTCGCCCTGGGTAGACGCAGTGGCGCTCGCGGCCGGGTTCGTAATCGGCCCGGAGCTGGCACTCGACCGCATCGCCACCCCCGTGGGAGACGAATCGCTTCTCCGGGAGCTAGACAGCTTGGACGGGCTGCTTTGGGCGGCAGCCCTGGTCGCCGGACTCGTTCTTCTGGTGGCCTGGATCCGGACGAGTGCATCCTGGTGGCTACGCGCTCTCGGGGGCCACAGGCCGCTCCTCGCTCAGGCCGCGGGACTGCTCGTCGCAGGCGCCGCGTTCAGTACCTTCACGGCCGTCTACACAACCGTTCGCGAGTTGCGCCCGAGCCTGGCGTTCTCACGCGACGCTTCGTCCGCCGAGCACCAGCTGGTCGACGCCCAGGTCTGGGCCGTTCCCGAACGCGCCTGGCAGTTCGTGATGGACGGCGAGCTGATGGTGATCGCGCACAAGCCGTACCTCGTACCCGTGCTCGCGCTGCTCATCCTCTTCCCGTTCGCAGCGGCATTCGCCCGCCGTGGTCCGCTCGAAGCGCCGTGGGCCTTTCTGGATCCAGGAGGCCGGCTCCGAACGCCTGCGCTGACCCTCCGCCCGCTCCTACCGCTGGCGCTGGGAGCGCTGGCCGGCCTCGCCTTCCTCGTCCTCGCTGCGCTCATCCGCCTCTACATGCACTACGGCGTCAGCGCCGAGACACGCGCCATGGACGCCACCCTCCTGTCGTTCTTCGTCACGATGGTCACGATCGCGATCCTCGTCCAGCTCGTCGCGGGCGCGGCGGGAGCGTGGCACGGAGGTCTCGTCGGAGCGCTCGGCGCGTCGTTCGTCGCAGGCTGCTTCGGTTGGCTCGGCATCGTCGGGGGACCGACCGCGGGCGGCTGTGTAACACCGTTGTCGCTCAACCCCGGACCGTGCGCGTGGACGATCGAGTCGACGTTCTCGTGGCACGTCTTCCAGCAGCTGATCGCGCAGGGCGCGATCGCGAGCCTCGCGGGCGGCCTCGTCGTCGTGGGCGTCAGGGCGCTCCTCCACCGCCGTTCGCCCGCGGAATTGCGACCGGCCCAGATCGCTCCCTAGCGGAGCGTGTTCAACGCGTCCGAGAGTGACTGCTTCGACGTCAGCACGCCCTCGAAGAGGTCGCCTTCCTTCGCAATCCGCTCGAGGACGGCGTCCATGGTGAACGCCCCCGGGTCGAGATCCTCGTTCACCTCGTCCCACCGCAGCGGCGTCGAGACCGGGGCGCCGGCCTTCGGCCGCACCGAGTAGACGGAAGCGATCGTCTTCCCCTCCCCGTTCTGATTCGAGTCGATCAGGACGCCGCGGCGCTTCGCCTTCGTCCACTCGGTTGTCGCGAGCCCCGGATGAGCGCGGGCGATCGCGCCGGCGATGATCTCCGAGAACTCTCGCGTCTGGGCGTAGGTGTGGCGCCGCGCCACCGGGACGAGGATGTGGATCCCCTCCGAGCCGCTCGTCTTCGGAAACGACTCGAGCTTGAGCAGGTCGAGCGTCTCCTTGATCAGGAGCGCAACCTGGATCGTCTCGGGGAAGCCGACGTCCGGCGAGGGGTCGAGGTCGAACAGCACCCAGTCGGGCCGTGAGGGCTTGTCGACCCGCGAGTACCAGGTGTTCATGTCGATGCAGCCCATGTTCACCACCCAGAGCAGGGCCAGCTCCTCGTTCACGAGCGGGAAGTCGATCAGGCGTCGCTGCGGCGGGCGGTCCCTGGTGGACGCCTCGAAGCGCGCGGTCGGGATCCAGTCGGGCATGTGCTTCGGCGCGTCTTTCTGGAAGAAGAACTTCCCGTTCCACCCGTCGGGATAGCGCTTCATCGTGAACGGGCGATCCTTCAGGTGGGGCACGATCGCCGGCGCGACGTCCCGGTAGTACGCCAGCAGGTCGCCCTTGGTGATCCCCTCCTCCGGCCAGAACGGCTTGTCCAGGTTCGACAGCTTCAGGACGCGCTTGCCCTTCGTGATCTCCGGCTCGATCGACGGTCGCTCGCGCTGCACCTCATCCGCCTCCTTGTCCTCGCGCAGGCCTTCGTACACCGGCGCCCGCAGCCTGCCGTCGTGCGTCCATTCGGCGAAGCGCACCTCCGCGACGAGCTCGGGCTCCACCCAGACGACGTCGACCTTGCGCACCTTCGGCATCTTCGGCACCTCGGCGAAGGGGGAGTCGTCGCGTCGCAGGGGCTTCAGGCGGGCGAGCAGCCGCCGAATCTCTGCGTCGTCGAAGCCGGTGCCGACGTTCCCCGCCCAGCGGAGGACACCGTTCTCGTGCACGCCGAGCACCAGCGCGCCGAAGACGTCGGACCTACGCCCTTGTCCCTTCGTGTACCCCGCGATCACGAGCTCCTGCCGACCCTGGGTCTTCACCTTCAGCCAGTTCCGCGATCGCCTCCCGGGCTCGTAGCGCGAGTCGGCGCGCTTGGCCATGATCCCCTCGAAGCGTTGCTCCTGCGCCGCCTCGTAGAGGGCCTGGCCGTCGTCGAACGTGGCGGAGATCTGAATGCCGCGCTGCCGCGTGTCGACGAGCTCCGCAAGCCGCTCGTGCCGCTCTGTCAGCGGCAGGTCGACCAGCGGCGTCCCCTCCACCTCGAGCAGGTCGAACGCGACGTAGAGGTACGTCGTGCCTTCCTTGCCCTGCTGCATCGCAGAGAACGTCGCCCGGCCGTCCTCGCCGACCGCCACGACCTCGCCGTCGAGCACGCAGTCCGGCGTCCGGAGCGCGCGCTCGAGCGTGCGAACCACCGTCGGGAAACGCTCGACGAACGACTTGTCGTTCCGGCTGCGGAGGTCGACGTCACCGCCCCGGATCGTCGCGATCGCCCGGAAGCCGTCCCACTTCACCTCGTAGAGCCACCCCTCGCCGGTGGGCACCTCGCCCGCGAGCGTCGCCAGCATCGGCGCGTAGCTGCGACGCTTCGCGGGCGGCGCATCGTCCTTCTTCTTCACGAGCAGCCAGTTCTTCGGGTCGCCGCCGAGCTTCGCCGGTACGAGCGTCCAGACGCCCTCGAGCCGCTCTCCGTGCAGATGGACGGTCAGACCGCCGTTCGCCTTCTCCTCGACGAGCTCATACGTGCCGCGATCCCAGATCTCGACCGTTCCGGCGCCGTAGTTCCCGGCCGGGATCTCGCCTTCGAAGCTCCCGTAGGAGAGCGGATGGTCCTCGACGTGGACGGCGAGATGCTGTGTCCCGGGCTCGAGGGGCACGCCCTTGGGGACCGCCCAGCTCGCAAGCGCGCCGTCTCGCTCGAGCCGGAAGTCGTAATGCAGGCGCCGCGCGTCGTGGCGCTGGATCACGAAGATCGGCTCCTTGCTCTTACGCCCCTTGCCAAAAGGCTCGGGCGTCTTCCCCCGCGACCGCTTCCGCTCGTAGTCCTTCAGCGATCCCACGTGCAGCTCTTCTCCGGGCTCGCCTGTTTCAATGCCGTTGAGGCGCTCTTTTACTGACTACAACACACATAACGTCTGTTTCCAGAGCACATTCGGAACAGGGGAAAAGCCTGTGGAAGCTGTGGAAAGCCTGATCGATCAGGCGAGCACGCCCATCGAACGGAACTTGGCACGCCGTTTCGCGCGCAACTCGTCCTGGGGAACGTCATCGAGCTCGTCGAGGGCGTCCGCGACCGCCGCAGCGAGCAGGCGAGCCGCCTCGTCGGGGTTCTCCTGCGCCCCGCCCACCGGCTCCGGGATGATCCCGTCGATGACGCCGAGCTCGAAACAATGGGCGGCATCCGGCTTGAACGCTGCAGCCGCCTTCCGCTTCTCCCCGGCGTCGCGCCACAGGATCGCCGCACAGCCTTCCGGCGAGATCACCGAGTAGATCGCGTTCTCCTGCATCAGGACACGGTCGGCGAGCGCGATCGCAACCGCTCCTCCCGAGCCGCCCTCCCCGATCACGCACGCCACCGTCGGCACGCGAAGCCGCGCCATCCTGGCCTGCGACCGCGCGATTGCGCCGCCCTGGCCATGTTGCTCCGCCGCGATCCCCGGATACGCACCCGGGGTGTCGACCAGGGTGACGACGGGGAACCGGTGCCGGTCGGCCAGCTCCATCACCCGCATCGACTTCCGGTAGCCCTCGGGATAGGCCATCCCGAAGTTCCGCTTGGAGCGCTCCTTGATGTCGCGTCCCTTCTGGTGGCCGATGAGCGCGATCGTGCGGCCCTCGAGCTTGCCGATCCCCGCCACGAGCGCGGCGTCGTCGGCGCGCCCGCGGTCGCCGTGCAGCTCGAACCAGTCCTCGAGGATCCGGTCGACGTAGTCGAGGGTGTACGGCCGGTCCTCGTGCCGGGCCAGCTCGACCTTCGTCCAGATCTCCTCGTCTGTCGGCTCGGCCTCGATCCGGTCGAGTTGGCGCTTCAGCCGCTCGAGCTCACCGGAGAGGCGAGCGCCGCGCAGAAGATCGAGTCCCCCCAGCTTGCTCAACCGATCCCGGAGCCTGATCTCTGCATCACGCGCCACCCTACTCCTCTCCGAAGAGGCGGAGCAGCCGTGCAAGCGTCGGTCGCAGCTCCCGGCGCGGGACGATCGCGTCCACGTGCCCGAAGCGAAGGTTCGACTCGGCGAGGCCGAAGTCGTCGGGCAGCTTCTCGCGTGTCGTCTGCGCCACGACGCGCGGTCCGGCGAACGACATCAGCGCGCCCGGCTCGGCGAGGAGCACGTCGCCGAGGCTCGCAAAGCTCGCGAGCAGGCCACCGGTCGTGGGATGCGCCATCACCGAGATCAGCGCACACCCTGCTTCGTGCAGCTCCTCGACGGCGACGACGGTCTTCGGCAGCTGCATCAGCGCCAGGATTCCCTCCTGCATGCGAGCGCCGCCCGACGCCGAGATCGAGATCAGCGGCACGCCGGCGTTGCCCGCGCTCTCGCACGCGCGCGCAAACTTCTCGCCGGTGACCGAGCCCATCGAGCCGCCCATGAACGAGAAGTCCATCACCGCCAGCTCGCACCGGAGGTTTTCGATCGTGGCGCTGCCGATGACGAGCGCATCGCCGAGCCCGGTCGCGATCTCCGCCTCGGCAAGCCGCTCGTTGTAGGCGCGGAGGTCGAAGAACTTGAGAGGGTCGGCCGAGCGAAGGTCGCCGGCCTCCTCGGAGAAGCTGCCGTCGTCCACGACCTGCGCGATCCGCTCGTGCGCCTTGACCGGGAAGTGGTGGCCGCAGTGCGTGCACACGCGCAGATTCGCGGCGAGCTCGTCGTCCCGGTAGTGCGAGCCGCACTGGGGACAGGTGTTGGGATGCTTCTTGGCCTCAGGCTCAGGTGCCTGCTTGTTCTCGATCGAGACGTCGATCCTGGTGGTTTCGGCCATTGCGGGAGTTTAGACCTGCGCCCCTGCGAGACGGTTACAGGTTGGACTCAGAGTCCGAGGGCTGTCGCCAGGCGGGCGAGCTTCGGCTCGTTGGCCTCGTCTCGCAGCAACCCGGTGAAGCCGAGACCTGCGATCCGCTTCCGCGCGGCGACCTCGGCGAGCAGCTTCTCGATCTCGCCGAGGCGCAGTCCATCCGGCTCGGGCATGAAGACGGCGAGCTCTCCCGGCTCGACCGAGTCGGCATCGAACGCGACGTAGACCGCGTCCGCTCCTTCGAGCGCTCGCTCGATCGCACCCTCACCGGTCACGACCCCGCTCGTCCTGATGAACTCGACCTCGGGCGGATCGAGGTTGCGGGCGCCGACCAGCGCAACGTGCTGCGGCAGCACGGCGCCGTCGTCGAGCACCATCCGCAGCGGCATCCCCCACGCGTTGCCCGAGGGGGAAGTCTCCGGCGTGTTCAAATCCCCATGGGCGTCGATCCAGACGACCGCCAGGCGCTCCTCGCCGCTCGACAGCGCCTCGATCGCGCCGACGTGGGAGCAGCAGCAGCCGCCGAGCACGATCGGCCGGTCGGGCAGCTCCGAGGCCAGCAGCAGCGTCTGCTCGGCGAGCGTGTCGGCTTCGATCACCGCGGCCTCCGGGTAGGGAAGCTCGTGGAACGCCGCCTCGGCCATCCCCTCGCCGCCCGTCCCCCAGGCGCGCGGCACTCGGACGAGGCCGGCCGCGAACTCGCGCCCGCACGAGTGGCACTGGTACTCCGGCCCGAGCGCGACCGCGGTCAGCGTCCGGCAGTCAGGACAGCGGGCGCGGAGCCGGCTCACCCGAGCTCCTTCTGCCAGCAGTCCGAGCGTCGCTCGACGTGCATCCCGGCGCGCTCGTACAGAGCAACGGCGCCGGTGAGATTCTTTGCGTCGACGCCCAGGCTGGCCTTCGTCATCCCGCGCCGCTCCATCTCCACGAACGAGTGCTGCAGGAGCGCGAGGCCGAGGCCCCGCCGCCGCCACGGCCGCCGCACGGCGAGCACCCGGCAGAACCCGTGCTCGGGATCGCCGGAGGCGGCGACGCCGCAGAGCGAGATGCCGGCGACCTCGCCGCCATCACGCGCGACGAACCAGAGATTCGGGTCGAAGCTGGGGCTGCCGATCAACCACTTCCGCCACTCCTCGATCGACTCGTCCTTGTGCTCCCAGTGGTCAAGGAACGACTCCTGATGCGCTTCGTGGACGGCCGCCTCATCCGCGGGTGTGTAGGTCGCCACCTCGATTGCGTCCGGCCACTCAGGGGCGGGCGGGGCGTCGAGTGCGATCGACATGCGATAGGACGAGCGGATCGCCGTGTAGCCCCCTGCCTCGACGACGTCGCGCATCGTCTCGTCGACGGCGGCCACGTACGTCATCGCCAGCGCGCCCGGATCGACGTCCGGCTGCGCCCGCCGCTCGCTCTCGCGCAGGAGCTCGCCGCCCGCACCCACCTCGCCTTCCAGCACGCGCACGTCGAGCCAGGCGCGGTCGCGCTCGGCCTCGCGCCACCGGTCGGCATAGCCGACGAGCCGGCCGCTCGATTGGGCGAGCAGCACCTCGAGCTCCTCGTGGTCGAACCACGTCGCCACCTCGGCCGCGGTCAGATCGGCCTCGCCGTAGTGCTGCTCGCTGATCGCGTTCAGCAGCCCGGCGATCCGCGGAGCGTCGGCGGACGAAGCGGAAACGAGCTCGGCCTTCACCACGGGGGAAGCCTAGCCCCGTCTCGGCCGCTCGAGGAAGACCGTGTCCCGGTAGACCCGCATTCCGGCCCGCTCGTAGAGCCTCGTCGCGCCGGTGGGGCTGGAGGCGTCGACTCCCAGCGTCCCACGCGACCAGCCCAGCCGGCGAAATGCCTGGAAGGAGTGCAGGAGCAACGCCTCGCCGAGGCCCTGTCGTCGCCAGGGTCGCCGTACGCCGAGCAGCTCGACGTGGCCGGCGTCCGGATCGTTCGTGTCCTTCCGGCAGACAGCGAACCCGGCCAGCTCGTCGTCCGCCAGCGCGAGGAACCAGAGGGACGGCTCGAACGTCTCCGCCCTGGTGAACCAGTGGGCCCACTCCTCGAAGGTCTCGTCAGGTGGGTCCGACGTGTCCTGCCAGACCTCGACGAACGCGTCGTAGAGGCGCCTCTCCTCCCCGTGAGTCAACGCGCGAACCGTGATCCCGGCCGGCCAGACGGGCTCGGCCGCCCCGTTCGCGAGATCGATCTCCATCCGGTAGGAATGCCGTACGGGCGCGAAGCCGAGCCGCTCGAGCGCGCCGAGCACGCGTGCGTCGGTGGCAGAGGTCCACACCCGCAGCGTCCCGACTCCCTCCGTGCGGTCCTCGAGCCAGGCGACGAGCTCTGCGGCCGCCGCATCCGCGTCCACGTCCGGCGACAGCTTGAGATCGCACCACCACAGCGGCGGGTCCGCCTTGTTCGGATCGACGTCGATGTACCCGACGAGCCGCCCGTCCTGCTCGAGGAGACGGATGTCACGCTCGACCACGACGTAGGGCGTGGTCAGCCACGTCCGCAGCTCATCCTCGGTCGAGTCGGCTTCGCCGAACGCGGCGAGCTGATGTGCGTTCATCAGCTCGAGGATCGCGTCGAAGTCGTCGTCCCCCGGTGGACGGAGCGTCATCCCGGGGCGGGGACGAGCTCGTCGAGCGTGTCGGCGAGCGCAGACAGGTCGGGAAGCTCGCGGTCTGGCTCAGGCTCGGGCTCCTCGCCCAGCCGGTTGATCCAGACGATCTTCAGCCCGAGCTCACGCGCCGGAGCGACGTCGTGGAAGAGACTGGCCGCGACGTGCACGTGGTGCTCGCGGTCGGCGGTCGTCAGCTCGAAGAAGCGGTCCCAGTGTCCGTGGGTGGGCTTGTACGAGCCGACGTCCTCGGCCGTGACGACGAGGTCGATCGGTGCGCCCAGCGACTTCTCCGACTCCGAAATCAGCGCGCGATCGGTGTTGGAGAGGATGGCAAGGTTCCAGCCGCGCTTGCGAAGCTCGCCGAGCGCCTGCGGTACCTCTCGGAACGGCGGCCAGTCAGGCAGCGAGTGGACAAGCGCCCCCGACTCCCCTTCCGGGATCGACAGGCCGGTCTCCGACACGAGCCGCTCGAGCGTCAGCGTGAGCACCTCCGCGTAGCTGCGGTAGGTCTCGGCCTGCACCTCCGGTTCGAGCCGGTGGTAGCGGGCCAGCAGATCCGGTGTTCGCTCGGAACCGAAGAGTCGCTCCAACACACCCGCGATTCCGGCGTTCCAGTCGATCAGCGTCCCGTAGCAGTCGAACGTCGCCCAGCGGGTCATTCGGCGCGCTCCCCGTCGAAGTACTCGAGGTTGGCGGCCTCACGGTTGAGCAGGCGTGCGCGGGCGCCGTCCGTTCGCGAGTACCCGGCCGATGCGCCCAGCTTCTCGCTGTCCGGGTAGACGCAGATCTCCGGGTCGGACATCGTCGAGAGCATCAGGACGCGCGCTTCCTGCTCGCCGCTGCAACGGATGTCGTGCGCACCGCCGGCGCCGGTGGGGAACGCGACGACGTCGCCTCGGCCAAGCTCACGCTCCCCCGGCGGCGTCCGTAGCGTCACCGCCCCCTCGAGGACGAGCATCCACTCCTCCTCGCCGAAGTGCCAGTGGTACGGACAGATGCGCTGGCCGGGCTCGATCAGGTAGACGGTGCCGCCGATCTTCTGCGCACCGAGTGTCTCCCCGAGCGGCCGCTCGCGGTTGCGGAACCCCGGCTCCTCGGTGCCGTCGGTGCACTCGTCGTCGTAGACGTTCACCTCGTCCATCCGACGCGATTGAATCACGTCGTGATCATCCGCCCGCTGCTTCACTCCGACTGGCCCGTGGTCGCGGCGATCTTCGCCGAGGGGATCGCAACCGGTGACGCGACGTTCGAGACGGCGGTGCCGACCTGGGAGGAGTGGGACGCCCGCCACCTGGCCGAGCACCGGTTCGTCGCCGAGATCGACGGCGATGTCGCCGGCTGGATCGCGGTCGTTCCGTACTCGAGCCGCGCCGTCTACCGCGGGGTGGGCGAGGAGAGCGTGTACGTGGCCGAAGGCGCGCGCGGGCAAGGCGTCGGCCGGGCCCTCCTCTCGGCGCTGATCGCGAGCGCCCGCGACGGAGGCCTCTGGACCCTGCAGGCAGGGATCTTCCCGGAGAACGCGGCGAGCCTCCGCCTGCACCGTGCGCACGGCTTCCGCGAAGTCGGGAGGCGCGAGCGGATCGGCGAGTTGGGCGGCGCTTGGCGCGACGTCGTTCTGCTTGAGCTGCGGCTCTAGAGCGTCTTCACGTAGCGGCGGCAGGGAACGGCGACGGAGGATCCGTCCTCGACCGCGGCGGCATAGTCGAAGCCGCCCTCGTCACGCCATCCCGCTCGCTCGTAGAACGACCGCGCTCGCGCGTTGCCGTCGGCGACGGCCAGCCATGCAGCCGCGTGCCCATTCTCGCGCACCTGCCGCTCCGCCTCGGCCAGCAGCACGTCGGCGACACCGGCGCCGCGGTGCCGTGAGGAGACGTAGACCTGCTCGACCTCGTCGCCGACAACCATCACGAACCCCGCCACCTCTTGGCCGACCACGGCGACAGTCGTGTCACCGACACGGTTCACTGCGCGCGTGTCGAACGACTCGTCCGTACGCACGGCGACGAGGGCGTCCGGCACGAAACCGAGATGGCCGTCGCGCCAGCCGTCACGCCAGATCGCGGCGACGGCGGCGGCATCCTGCGAGGTCGCCGGACGAATGACCGGCGGGGTCACTCGCCGTCGTGCTTGCGGAACACGACGCACGCGTTGTGGCCGCCGAAGCCGAACGAGTTCGAGACGCCCACCGTGATGTCTGCCTTCCGCGACTCGTTCGGGATGTAGTCGAGATCGCACGACGGATCCTCGTTCTCGTAGTTGATCGTCGGCGGCAGGACGCCGCGCTGAGTCGCGAGGATGGTGAAGATCGCCTCGACCGCGCCCGCCGCCCCGAGACAGTGCCCGGTGGCCCCCTTCGTCGAGGAGACCGGGATCTTGTAGGCGTTCTCCTCGCCCACCGCCAGCTTGATCACCCGCGTCTCCGACGTGTCTCCGAGCGGCGTCGAGGTGCCGTGCGCATTGATGTAGCCGACCTCCGACGGGTCGATGCCCGCGTCGCCGAAGGCCATCTTCATCGCGCGTGCCGGGTTCGTGCCGGCGGGATCCGGCTCGGTGACGTGATTCGCGTCGGACGAGACGCCGTAGCCGATCAGCTCCGCATAGATCTTCGCCCCGCGCGCCTTCGCGTGCTCCAGCTCCTCGAGCACGACTGCGCCGCCGGCCTCGCCCATCACGAAGCCGTCGCGGCCGGCGTCGAACGGCCGGGAAGCGCGCTTCGGATCGTCGTTGCGGCGCGAGAGCGCGCGCATCGCGCCGAAGCCGGCGATGCCGACCCGCGTGATTCCGGCCTCGGTGCCGCCACAGATCATCGCGTCCGCACGGCCGAGCCGGATCGCGTCCGCGCCTTCGCCGATCGCCATGTTGGAGGCAGCACAGGCCGTGCACTGGGACGAGAGCGGGCCTCGCGTGCCGAGCTCCATCGAGACCCAGCCGGCGCCCATGTTGGGGATGATCGCGGTGATCGAGAACGGGTTGACGCGATCGGGACCGCGGTCGATCAGCGTCTGGTAGCAGTCCTGGAACGCCCCGAGGCCGCCGATTCCGGTTGCGATCGACGCCCCGACGCGGTCGTTCTCCTTGGCGATGTCGATCCCCGAGTCGGACTCGGCCTGGCGCGACGCGGCAACGATCATCTGCGCGAAGCGGTCCATGCGCCGTGCCTGCTTGCGCTCGATCCACTGTGTCGGTTCGAAGTCCTTGAGCTCGCAGGCGAAGTGGACGGGAAACTCGCTGGCGTCGAACTGCTGGATGTCGGCCGCGCCGGACTCACCCGCGATCAGGTTCTCCCAGCTGGTCTCGACGTCGTTGCCGAGCGGCGTCACCATTCCGAGGCCGGTCACGACAACGCGTCTTCTGCCGTTCGTACTCACTACATCCCCAGTCCACCGTCGACGAGCAGCACCTCACCCGTGATGAACGAGGCTGCTTCGGAGCAAAGGAAGCGTACCGCTCCGGCTACGTCTTCCGGCTCGCCGAGGCGGCCGAGCGGTGTGTTCTGCAGCATCGCCGTGGTCGCATCCTCTGGCAACACGTCCGTGAGCTGCGTCTTCACATAGCCCGGGGCAACGACGTT
The DNA here is from genome assembly GCA_963749515.1 of uncultured Gaiellaceae bacterium. Taxonomy (GTDB): domain Bacteria; phylum Actinomycetota; class Thermoleophilia; order Gaiellales; family Gaiellaceae; genus Gaiellasilicea. The sequence goes on along the minus strand of CAVVMR010000006.1, from coordinate 84,586 downwards.
CGCGCGCACGTTGCGGGACCCGAGCTCGCGGGCGAGCGACTTGGTGAAGCCGATGATCCCCGCTTTCGACGCCCCGTAGTTCGTCTGGCCCCAGTTCCCGTGCACGCCGACGACGGACGAGATGTTCACGATCGAGCCCGCGCGCTTTTTCATCATCGGCCTCGTCACCGCGCGGCAGGTGTAGAAGACGGACGAAAGGTTGGTGTCGATCACCGTTCGCCAGTCCTCGTCCGACATCCGCGCCAGCAGACCGTCGCGGGTGAGACCCGCGTTGTTGACGAGGATGTCGAGGTCGCCGGCCTCCTCGACGAGCCGGCGCGCCTCGTCCGCGTTCGAGACGTCCGCCTGGATCGCGCGGCCGCCGATCTCGGCCGCCAGCGCCTCGGCTTCCTCCTGCCCCGACCGGTAGCCGACGACCACGCTTGCGCCCGCAGCGGCGAGCTCGGTCGCAATCGCGCGACCGATTCCGCGAGATGCTCCTGTGACCAGCGCTGTCTTCCCGTCCAGGGACGCGAAGTCAGGCAAGCGTTTCCTCCAGCTCGCGCAGCTCTTGCATGTTGCTGACGGAGACGGTGCGCACGCTCCTGTCGATCCTCTTCAGTAAACCGCTGAGCACATTGCCGGGGCCGACCTCGACGAACACCGTCACGCCCTTGCCGATCAGCTCACGCGCGGCCTGGGTGAACTTGACAGGCGCGGTCAGCTGCTCGACGAGCAGCTCGCGATAGCGGCCCGCATCCTCGAGCTTCGCCGTCACGGTCGACATGAACGCCGTCCGCGGGTCGGCGAAGTGGATTCGCTCGACCGCGGGGCGAAGCTTCTCGGCCGCCTTCTCGACGAGCGGCGAGTGGAAGGCTCCCGACACGCGCAGCCGAACAGCGCGGCGAGCCCCCGCCTCCTCCGCCTCGACGCAGCACTCGCCCACCGCGTCATCCTCACCGGAGATGACGATCTGGCCGGGGCAGTTGTAGTTCGCCGGCCACACGTTCGCGATCCGATGGCAGAGGCCCTCGACGACCTCGTCGGCGAGCCCGAGGATGGCGGCCATCGAGCCGGGGCGCGCGCGCGCCGCCTCCGCCATTGCGATTCCGCGCTCGCGCACGAGCCCGATCGCGTCGGCGTCACTGAGCGATTCCGCTGCACCGAGCGCAGCGAACTCGCCGACGGAATGGCCGACCACATAGTCGGGCACGATCCCGTGCGCGCGAATTGCAGCGTTGATCGCCAGGCTCGTGGTGACGAGTGCGGGCTGCTGCAGCTTCGTGTCGAGCAGGTCCTCCACCGGGCCGTGGAAGCACACCTGCCTGAGGTCCAACCCGGAGGCCGCGCTGCCGGCCTCGTAGACGGCCATCGCCTCAGGCACTGCCTCGGCGACGTCGCGTCCCATCCCGGCCTCGTACGAGCCCTGGCCCGGGAACATGAAGGCGATCTTGCTCACGCGGCGACCCTCCCGTTCGTCCATTCGATCAAGGCGGAGCCCCAGGTGAGGCCCGCTCCCATTCCGGTCATCAACACCAATTCTCCCTCGTGCAAGCGGCCGTCTGCAGCTGCATCTGCGAGCGCAAGCGGAATCGAGCCCGACGACGTGTTGCCGTAGCGGTCGACGTTGACCACGATCTTCTCAGCCGGGATCCCGAGCTTCCCTGCGGCGTGATCGATGATGCGCTTGTTCGCTTGATGCGGCACGTACACATCGACATCGTCCACCGTCAGGCCGCATTCGTCCAGGATTTTTGCTGCGGAGCTGACCATCACGCGGGTCGCGAACTTGAAGACCTCCCGGCCGTTCATCTTCACGAGCTTGTCGGCATCCTCGAAGTGCCGTGAGCCGCTCCCCGGAAGCCAGAGGGTGTCGCCTCCACCGCCGTCCGCACCGAGCTCGAAGCCGAGAAAGCCGCCCGTCTCGACCGGCTCGACGACGACCGCGCCGGCGCCGTCGCCGAAGAGGACGAGGGTCGAGCGATCGGTCCAGTCGAGGATCTTCGAGAGCACGTCGCCACCGACCACGAGTGCGCGCTTCGAGAGGCCGGAAGAGACCATGCTGTAGGCCTGGGCGAGGGCGTACATGAACCCCGTGCAGCCGGCGAGCAGGTCGTAGGCGGCCGCATCCGGCATTCCGAGCGAGTCGGCGAGCAGCGCGGAGCTCGTCGGGAACATCATGTCCGGGGTCACCGTGGCCACGACGATCAGGTCGATCGACGAGGCGTCGACGCCTGCGTCGGCCAGGGCGGCGATTGCTGCCGGCGCCGCGATGTCAGTCAGCGCCTGGTCCTTGGTCGCAAACCGCCGCTCACGGATTCCGGTGCGCTCGACGATCCACTCGTCCGTCGTGTCGACGAACTGCTCGAGATCCTTGTTCGTGAACACCCGGTCCGGGACGTAGACGCCGAGGCCCGTGATCCCGATCTTCCTGCCGTTGGCCGAGCCGATCACGACGACCGGTCCACGGCGAAGGTGAGGGTGCCGCGGACGGCGAGCTCCCCGTCCACGGTCGCGCGCGCCTTGCCTCGGCCGATCGGGCCGCGCACGGTCTCGAGATCGCACTCGAGCGTCAGCTGGTCGCCGGGACGCACGACGCGCTTGAAGCGAACGTCGTCGATCCCCGCGAAGAGAGCGATCTTGCCGCGGTTCTCCTCCTCGCTGAGAACCGCGACTGCGCCCGCCTGCGCGAGTGCCTCGACCATCTTCACGCCGGGCATGATCGGGTTGCCGGGGAAGTGGCCTGCGCAATCGTCCTCGGTCACGAGCTTGAGGGCCACCACGCGTGCGCCGGGGCTGAGCTCGGTCACCTCGTCCAGCAGGAGGAACGGATCGCGGTGCGGGAGGATTGCCTCGATCGCCGCCTTGTCCATGGGCAGCTTCACGCCGAGAGCCGTTCCCGCAGGCCGTTGCGGCCGCGGTGGGCATAGCACTTCGCGGTTCCGACCGGCATCCCCTCGGCGCCCGCGATCTCCTCGAAGCTGAACTCGAACGCGTCCTTGAGGACGACGACCTTGGCCTGCGCGGGCGAGATCTCGGCCAGGCAGGCGCCGAGCTCGGAACGGAGCTCGGAGGCCTCGGCCGCCTGGGCCGGGTCGCCGTCGCGTGCCTCGCGACGGTCCTCGTCGAGCGGCTCGCAGCGGCGCGCGACCTGGCGCTGTGCGACATCCCGGCACGCGTTGACCGTCAGCCGGTGCAGCCAGGTCGAGAACGACGACTCGCCGCGAAACTGCCGCAGCTTCACGCAGAGCTTCGCGAGCGCCTCCTGCGAGGCGTCGCGTGCGTCCTCCGGGTCGCGGAGCATGTGGTGGGCGAGGCGCTCCACGCGGGGTGCGTGCCGTTCGCAGAGCGCATCGAGCGCCCGCGCATCGCCGTCCTTTGCTCTCTTCACCAAGATGGGATCGCTCAATTTCCCGTAGACCAGTGGCCGTTCGGGCCGAAGGTCCTGATTGATTCGACGGGATCTGCGCACGGGCGGTTGCACCCGCCGAGTGTAGAGCTAGCGCCGGGAGGCAGGCTTGCTCTTGTTGCCCGCGGGGTCCCAGGCAACCGCCCGGACGATCCCCAGCTTCGGCGCCTTCATGACGCGCGCCTCGCCGACCTTGAGGGCGTTGTACACCAGCCGCCGCGTGCCGAAGCGGAGCGTGACCGTTGCCGGCTCGCTGACCCAGAGCTTGAGGGGGCTGCGCTGGACGATCCTGACTTTGGGCTCCCGAGTGTCGGCGCTGAACGGCACGGCGACCGTCGACGTCGCGAACGCGTCGATCGCCTCGACCACCGCCTCGTACTCGCCGTCGAGCAGGCGGCCGACTCGCTTCGCGCCGTCCCAGTCGACCTTCTGCACGCCCGGCTGGAGCGGGCCCTTGAACGGCGTTGCCACCCACTTGCCCTGCTTCAGGATCCGGAGCCGAACCTCCGCCGGAGCGGCGAGCTCGAAGCGGAACCCGATCCGGTCTGCGCGACCGTCCGCATTGGGCGAGAACGCGAGCCGCGCGGCCGTCACCTTGCCGAGCGTCCGGCTGACCACGATCTGGGTCGTGGCCGTTGCCTGACGCGCGCCAATCGCGTTCGCCAGGATCTCGATCTGGAACACGCCGTCCGGCAGATGGGCCGGGTCGAAGCGAATCGCGTGCTCACCGGCGCGCTTCCACGCCTTGTTGGAAATCGTGGCGACCGGCGCGCCCGAGATGTCTCGCAGCGTCACGGTGACGTTGCCCGATTCGGAGAGCGTGTAGGTGATCGTGGTCTGGTCGGCGATCGTGTCGGCGTTCGGCGTCACCGTCTCGGGGTCAGCGGCGAGCCCGGTGACCGTGAAGACGCCGGCACTCCCACCGCCGATCGTCCCGACAGCCGGCGTCACGCTGACGTCGGACCGGATCGCGTACGTGTAGGTGCCGGGCGGTGCCAGTGACGCATCCCAGGTCCAGTCGACGTTCGGACCGACCCCCGATGTCGATGCGTATGCGAGCCCCGCAGGGTCGAAGACCTCGACGGTCCAGGGGAGGGCTGACGAGAGCCGTGCGCGGAACCGGACGGGCCCGGGCACCGATCCCGTGACGGAAGGCGCGTAGAGCTTCGGCAGGCCGATGGTCGCAACCTCTCCCGCAATGGTGGTCAACAGGTTGTAGAGCGCGGTTCCCGGGCAGTCCGTGAAGCCCGTGTCCCGGTGGCCGGAGACCGTGCGGAGGAAGACCGGCAGGCCCGCCGGGAAGCGTGCGTTGCCGCCGGAGATGAACGACAGCGTGCTGGCGGGATCGACGTGTGCGAGATCGAGGCGCCAGGCGAGCAGCCGCGCGAGCGAGTCCCGCGCCTTTGCCGCCACGGCGAGTGAGCTGTACTCGCCCATCACCGCTACGCCGACAGAGCTGGTGTTGAAGCCCTCGGCGTGCGCGCCGATGACGTTGCGCTCGACACCACCGAACCGGCCCTCGAAGACCGTCCCGAAGCGGTCGACGAGAAAGTTGTAGCCGATGTCGTTCCAGCCGTTGCCCTTCACGTGGTAGAGCTCGATCGCCCGCACGATCGACGGTGACTGTGCTGCGGTGTACCCGTTGGCACCGGCCGTGTGGTGAACCACCGCCAGCCTGATAGCGGTCGCGAACGAGGGAGTGCTGCGCCGGATCGTCTCGTCCGCATTCCAGCCGCTCCGGGGGACGATCGCGGGCGAGCCCGCCTTCTGGAGCGTCCGCGCCGGAACGCCTGCGGGCGGGCTCCACACGAAGTAGGCGCGCAGCCGGGTGACCTTGCCGCGCAGCCGGTACTCGATCCGGTCGGAGGGTCCGACCCACCACGGGTTCCCCAGCCGCCAGGAGGCCAGGCGCGCTCGCTCGTCGGTGCCCACGTCGGGCCGGTCCTCGGCCTCGGGCGCCGCATCCATCCAACCGCTCCAACGCCCCGAGAGCGACCGTGTCCGGAACTCGACGGCGCCGCCGCCGCGCCAGTGGAGGCCGACGAGGTTGAACTGCGTCGACGGCTGCCCCGCCGACAGGGAGCGCTGCGAGCCCAGCGGGACGTCGCGAGAGACGATCGTCGCGTCCTGCGCGGCGCCCGGAGCAGGCAGCGCGAGGGCAAGTCCTATGAGAAGGAGGAGTCGTCTGGGCACAGCGTCAAGGAAAGGGTGGCTGCTTCCCCCTTCGCCGACAAGACCTACGACCCTCGTTTGACCGAATCCTTACAGGACTATGAGGCCACCACTCGTTCCTGCGACTCGGGGTGGAAGAGGTGCGCCTCGTCCGCCTGCGGTCTGAGGTGCACGCGCTCTCCCTGGCCTGGCACATGCCGCGCGTCGCTGCGCGCCACCAACTTCGTCTCGAAGCCGCCGACCTCCGCCGTGCAGAAGACGTACGCGTCCGCGCCGATCTCCTCGACGACCTGGACGGTTGCCGGAACCCCGTCCGCCGCAAGCTCGAGCGACTCGGGCCGCAGCCCGACCACGATGCTGGGCCAACCGCCGCCGGCGGCCTCACCCGGAAGCTCGATCGACACGCCGCCGAACGAGACGGAGCCGTTCGCGCCGACCGGGACCACGCAGAGGTTCATCGCGGGCGAGCCGATGAAGCCTGCGACGAACGTGTTCACCGGCCGGGCGTACAGCTCGCGCGGGGCGGCGCACTGCTGCAGCTTCCCTCCGGCAAGCACGGCGACGCGGTGCCCGAGGGTCATCGCCTCGGACTGATCGTGCGTCACGTAGACGGTCGTCACGCCGAGGCGCGCCTGCAGCGCGGCGATGTCGGCGCGCATCTGGACGCGCAGCTTCGCGTCGAGATTCGAGAGCGGCTCGTCCATCAGGAAGACACTGGGCTCGCGTACGATCGCCCGCCCCATCGCCACTCGCTGCCGCTGACCGCCCGAGAGCTGGCCGGGCTTTCGCTCCAGGAACTCCGTCAGCCCGAGCAGCTCGGCGACCTCACTCACGCGACGTTCGCGCTCCGACTTCTTGACGTGCGCGATCTTGAGTGGGAAGGCCATGTTCGCGGCGACCGTCAGGTACGGGTAGAGCGCGTAGTTCTGGAAGACCATCGCCACGTCGCGCTTCTTCGGTGGCACATCTGTGACGTCGCGGCCTCCAATCAGAATCGAGCCGTAGTCGACCTCCTCGAGACCGGCGAGCATGCGCAGCGCCGTCGTCTTGCCGGAGCCCGAGGGACCGACGAGGACGACGAACTCGCCGTCGGCGATCTCCAAGTCGAGCGCGTCCACCGCCGGCGCGTCGGTGCCCGGGTAGATCCGCGTTGCCTGCTCGAAGCGGACATCAGCCATCTGCAGCCGTCCTCATGGTCGGTTTGTTGTCGGTTCCGGCGAGCTCGCGGCGAAGCCGCTCCTGCGCCTGCGGATGTAGCCGCGAGCTCATCGAGTCCCAGAAGCGCGGCGCCCACGACCGGTGCGGAGGCGGCCGGGCGAACGGTGATGTGCGGACCCACCTCGGCGAGACCGGCGGCTACCTTGCCGGACAGCGGGCCGTCGGCCGCCTGCAGCAAGCCTCCACCCAGGACGACCTCCACCGGCTCCTGCGTCAGTTCGAGCCGGGTGAGCGCGGCGCGTGCGAGGGCGACCACCTCGCCCGCAAGGCGGGTGACAATGCCTGCGGCGACGGCGTCGTCGGCAGCCTCGGCGAACACGAGCCGCGGCAGCTCGATCACCCGGCGCCGCGTGATCTGCTGGTTGTGGATCGCCTCGGCCAGCTCGAGCGGGCTCGTGAGGCCGAAGTGGGCCGGCACGGAATGCTGAAGGCTCGTCCGTGGGCCGCGACCGTCCTCGCTTCGCGCCGCCGCCGAGACCGCGGCCATCCCGACGTCGTAGCCGCCACCCCAGTCACCGGTGATCTCGCCGAGCGCGGGGAAGCGAACCTGGCGGCCGTCGGGCGCGACGCCGACGCAGTTGATTCCGGCGCCGCAGACGACGGCGACGCCCCAGCCGCGCTCGGTGCCGGCGCGGAGGACGGCAAAGGTGTCGTTGCCGACGGAAGTCCGGCGCGCCCAGCCACGCTCGCTGACGACCGCATGCAGAGCGTCCTCCTCGGCCGGGAAGTCGACGCCGGCCATGCGCAGGACGGCCACCTCGGCAACAGGCCCGTTCGCGCCGTCGAGGCCGGCCTGCTCGACCGCCTCGTCGACGAGCCGTTGGAGCACGTCGAGGCACCCGGGAACGCCAAGGTGGTGCGGGGAGCTGAGCGGACCGCGGACGGCCGAGAGCACCTGCCCGTCGATGCCGACCAGCGCGAGGTCGGTCTTCGAGTTGCCGCCGTCGACGGCGAGGACGATCGGCGACGTCACGCCATTGCCTCCGTGCCGGAGCGCGGAAGCCGCTTGGCCTCCGCCGCCAGCAGGCTCTCGACGAGCTCCTCGTTCAGTGGGTGCTGCCCGATCAGCGGATGTGCGAGCAGCGCCTTGCGAGCGATCGCAGCGTCGCCGGTCACCGCGGCCGTTGCGGCGAGCCGTTCGTACGCAGCCACGTGCTGGGTCAGGCCGAGCAGCTCCGGCGCGAGCGGCGCTTGTGGGAGCGGGACGAGCCGCCCACTCTCGACCCGGGCGGGCACCTCGACCACATCGTCGTCGGCAAGACCGGGGAGTGTGCCTTCGTTGCGGAGGTCCACCTCGTGCACGACGTCGTCGCCCGTCACGAGAGACGTCACGAGGCCCGTGGCCGCCTCGCTGTAGAAGGCGCCGCCGCGTTGCTCGAGCAGCGCGGGCTTTTCGTTCAGCGCCGGATCGCGGTAGAGCTCGAGCAGGCCGCGCTCGATCTCGGCGACGACCTCGGCGCGTGGGGTGCACTCCAGCTGCCCGGCCAGGGTCGCATCGTGACGGTAGAAGTACTGGAGGTAGGGAGAGGGGACGACTCCGAGCTCGTCGAGCAGCTCGCGTGGCAAGGCAGCCTGGTCGGCGACCGCATCCCCGTATGACGCCATCAGCTTCGGCAGCACATCGCGGCCGTCGAGGCTCACCGACCGGATCCAGGTCAGATGGTTCAGGCCGACCTGGTTGACGACGAGTTGGCCCGGCTGCACACCGAGATGGCGCGCGAACGAGCGTTGGAAGCCGATCGCGACGTTGCACAGGCCGACTGCGCGGTGCCCGGCATCGAGCAGCGAGCGCGTGACGATTCCCACCGGATTCGTGAAGTCGACGATCCACGCGTCCGGCGAGGAGAGCTCCCGCACCCGTTCCGCGATCGCCAGCACAACCGGCACCGTGCGGAGTGCCTTCGCGAAGCCGCCGGCACCGGTCGTCTCCTGGCCGATGCAGCCGCAGGCGAGCGGGACGGTCTCGTCCGAGAGGCGTGCCTCCTGTCCGCCGACGCGGATCTGGATCAGCACGAAGTCGGCGCCGTCGAGCGCGCGATCGAGGTCGCCGGTCACCTGCAGCTCTCCCGCATAGCCCTGGCGCTCGAGCATCCGCGCAGCGAGGCCGCCGACGACGTCACGCCGCTCCGCGTCGATGTCGTGCAGGACGAGCTCGCGCACGTCGATCTTGTCGCGCTCGCGCGAGAGCCCCGAGACGAGTTCCGGCGTGTAGGTCGAGCCGCCGCCGACGACCGCGACCTTCATCCCTTGACTCCGGTCAGGGTGACGCCTTCGACGAATGCCCGTTGCGCGAGGAAGAACAGGATGATCACCGGCAGCATCACGACGATGGTCGCGGCCATCACGAGATTCCACTGCACTTGGTGCAGCGAGCGGAACTGCGAGAGGCCGATCGAGACGACCCAGTTGTCCGGGTTCTCGCCGACGTAGAGCAGCGGCAGGAAGAAGTCGTTGAAGCAGTAGAGGACCGAGAAGAGCGCGACCGCGGCTATCGCCGGCTTCGCGAGCCGCACGACGACGGTGGTCAGGATCCGGAACTCTCCGCACCCGTCGACGCGGGCGGCGTCGAGGTACTCCTCGGGAATCGTGAGGAAGAACTGGCGCAGAAGGAAGATCGCGAACGCGTCGCCGAGCCAGACGGGGATGATCAGCGGCCAGAGCGTCCCGACGAGGTCGAGCTTCGCCCACATCACGTAGAGCGGCACCACCGCGACCTGCGGCGGCAGCATCAGCGCCACGAGGACGACCAGGAAGACGGCGTCGCGGCCCTTCCAGCGCAGGCGTGAGAGGGCGTAGGCGACCGGGATGCTCGAGAGAACGACGCCGAGCGTGGCGAGGCCGGCGTAGATCATCGTGTTCACCGTCCATTTCCAGAGCGGCGACTTGTGGAAGACCTCGGTGAAGTTCCCCCACTCGAAGGTCTTCGGCCAGAGATCCGGCGAGAGCGCCTGATTCGTCGTCATCAACGCCGTCAGCGTCATGAAGATGACGGGTGCGAGGAACGCGATCGCCGCCGCGATCAGGAGGCTGTGCTCGGCGACCGAGATCAGGAACCGCTGGCGGCGCACGTGCGGTGGCAGCTTCCGGCGCTCGAAAGGTGCTGTGACAGCCGTGTCGCTCACCTGACCGCTCCCGAGTAGTGCACCCAGCGGCGCGAGTTGCGGACGATCAGCAGCGTCACGGCGAACGAGACGGCGAGCAGCAGCATCGCCATCGCCGAGGCGTAGCCCATGTTGAAGAAGCGGAAGCCGTGGTAGTAGAGGAGGATCGGATAGAAGAGCGTCGAGCCCTCCGGATAGCCCTGTTCGAGCGTGCTGACCGTCCCTGCCTGCGAGGCCTGGCCGGCCGCGATCGCCGCCGCCACATACGCCTGGGTGAAGTACTGGAGCGCCTGGATCACGCCGAGTACGACGGCGAAGAGGATCACCGGGCTGATCGTCGGCAGGGTCACGAAGCGCAGCCGCCGGAACGCGCCGGCGCCGTCGAGCTCCGCCGACTCGTGCAGGTGCTTGGGCACGTCCAGGATCGCCGCGAGGAAGATGACCATGATGTTTCCGACGCCCCACATCGCGAGCAGGGTCAGCGAGGGCTTCGACCAACCGGGGTCGTTGAACCAGAGCGGGCCCTCGATGCCGAGCTTGCCGAGCACCGTGTTGACCGGGCCGGTCGCGGGGTTCAGGAGGTAGACGAAGCCGAGCGCGGCCGCGACGGGGGGCGCCAGTGCGGGTAGGTAGAAGATCGTTCGGAAGATGCCGACGCCGAGCTTCGCGCGCGTCAGCATCACCGCGATCCCGAAGGCGAACAGCACCTGCAGCGGGACGGCGATCGCGATCAGCCAGAGCGTGTTGCGCACCGCGGTCCCGACCTCCGGGTCCTCGTTGAAGAGGTAGCGGTAGTTCGCGAGCCCCACCCAGCGCGGCGGACTGAGGAGATCGTACGAGTGGAGCGAGAGATACGCGCTGTAGACGAGCGGATACGCGATGAAGACGCAGAAGCCGACGAGCCAGGGGCTCATGAAGGCGAGGACGAGGCCGCGTCGCCGCCACGCTGCCTTCCTCCTGGCTCGCCGGCGATCGACCGCCGGCAGAGCCGGGGCGGGGTCCGCCCCGGCTACCGGCGACTGGATCACGGAACGCCGCCGCCTGACTGCCTCAGCTTGGCGTCGATCTGCTTGTCGACCTCCTGCAGGCCCTTCTGAAGGTTGCCGACCTTGCCCGACTGCCACTTCGCGAGGAAGTTGGCGAACGTGTCGAGATAGGCCGAGCCAGCAGTGGTGATCGGCACCGTCTGCGACTTCGTGTTCGCGAAGATCTTCGTGAACGTCGCGAAGTTCGCGTCCGGCTTGAGCTCCTTCGACGTCGCCGACGAGCGCGTCGAGGGCACGTTGCGGATCCCGTTGGAGAACGTTGCGAGTGCGTGGTCGTTCGTCGTCATGTACCTGACGAACTTCCAGGCCTCTTCACGGTTCTTGCCGTTCTTCGGGATGCCGATGATCGTTCCGTTGATGTAGCCCGAGCCATACCGACTCGAGACGGACGCGTCGACCGGCATCGGCGCGGTGCCGTACTTGAGCTCCGGGTGTTCGGCCGAGATGAACGCCACACGCCACTCGCCGTCCATCATCATCGCGAGCTTGCCGGTCTCGAACGCATGCGAGGCGGAGAACTCGTCGCCCGCGCCGGCGTTCCACTTGACGAGGTTCTTGTGGCCGTAGTAGTCGACGAGGCTCTTCTGCCAGCGCAGCAGCTTCTGCCACGCCGGATCCGTGCCGAGACTCGACTTCCCGTTCACGAACCACTTGCCGTTCACAAGCGGCTGGTACGCGCCGGACGTGTTCTGGTAGAAGCCGAAGAACGGGTTGTAGCCGACGACCTTCAGCGAGCCGTCGGGGTTCTTCTTCGTCAGCTTCTTCGCGTACGTCGTCAGCTCGGCGAGGGTCTTCGGCGGTCCCTTGAGCCCGGCTGCGGCGAACAGCGCCTTGTTGTAGTAGAAGCCGTAGACATCCGCGAGCAGCGGCAGCGCACACCGCTTGCCCTGGTACTGCGTGTAGTAGCGCGTCGCTGCCGGGAACTGATTCATGTCGATCTTGTCCCGCTTGAGGTACGGCCCGAGGTCGATCCAGCCTCCCGACGGACAGTAGATGCCCACGTTCGCTGACGTGAACGAGCTGACGACGTCGGGAGCGTTCCCGCCGCGCAGCGCCGCGATGATCTTGTCGTCGTTGATGCCGCCGACGACGTTGACGGTGACCGCCGCGTTCTTCCTGTCGTACTCGGCGGCGACCTTCTTGAACTCGCTGAGCTCACGGGCGCTCCAGCCGACCCACACCGTCAGCGTGGTGGCGGCCGTGCCGCCGCTCTTCGCCGCGGGTCTGGTCGACGCCACATCCTCCGACACGGCCGCAGCGGCGACCGCCACGAGCGCAAGTGCCACGAGCAGGACGACTACCGTCGCCATGCGTTTCATCTGAGCCCTCCTCTGGAGTGTCCGGACGTCATCGCGTCCCCGTCCCCCGCCCACGCGATCGAGCGCAGGTCAGTTAGTTAACTTTCCGAACGCGACTCTGAACTTCTTCCGCAAGGAAGTCAAGTTTGCTGGGAATGTCCGGCAAAACGAGTAAGGTTGTTGACCAGATGACGCGAGCCGCTGCCATTCCGCCGCTGTTGAAGGATCTGAACGAGCGAACGGTGCTCGAGACGATCCGGGCCGGCGCTCCCATCTCGCGCGCTGAGATCTCACGCAGGGCAGGCATCTCGAAACCGACCGTGTCGCTGGCGCTGCAGTCGCTGCTCGAGGCGGGGCTCGTGCAGGAGACCGAGCCCGACCCGGGTCGCCCGACCTACGGCGCCGTCTTCTTCGACCTCGTGCCGGAAGCGGCGCTCGTCCTCGGCCTCGACCTCGGCGCCCGCTTCCTGCGCGGCGCGATCTGCGACCTACGGGGCGAGATCCGAGCACGCCAGGACGTCGAGCTCGACGGAGCCGACGCCGACGCGGCGATCGAGGCGATCGGCGTCCTCCGCGACTCGCTCGCCGAGTCCTGCGGGCTGTCCGCGGAGCTGATCGACGGCGCGGTCGTCGGCGTGCCCGGTGTCGTCGACGCGGACACCGGCCAGCTCCGGCTCGCGACGAACGTCGCCGGCCTCGAGGGACGGCACTGGGGTGACGACATTCGCAGCCGGCTCGGAATCCCGGTCGCCGTCGAGAACGACATCAACCTGGCGGCTGTCGGCGAACGCTGGCAGGGAGTCGCGCGCGGCGTGGAGGACTTCGTCTTCCTCTCGGTCGGCACCGGTCTCGGCGCCGGGCTCATCCTGCGGGGTGAGCTCCACCGCGGCCGCCACGGCGCCGCCGGCGAGGTCGACCTTGTCGCCGCCGGCCGCACGGACGACATCGACCCGTGTGCTGCAGCGGTCTCTGCGCTCGCGGAACGGCTCGTAGCCGAGAACAGCGTTGCGACGACGCTGCAGCCGCCGTACGACGTCCGCAGCATCTTCGTGGCGGCACGCGCCGGCGACGCGATCGCCGGGAAGGTCGTCGCCGAGGAGGCACGCCGGATCGCCCTTCATCTCGCACCGGTCGCAGCGGTCACCGACATCGCGCTCGTTGTCCTCGGCGGCGGCATCGGCGTCAACGCGGACCTCCTCCTCGACCCGACCCGCGATCTCCTCTCCCGCTGGCTGCCGTACCCGCCGCGCGTGGAGGTCTCGAGCCTCGGCGACGCGGCCGTTCTCACCGGGGCGCTCGCCGTCGGGCTGCGCGCGGCGCTCGACAACTCCTTCCAGAACCGCGGCCGCGCGTAGACTTTCGAGTGTCTTGAACGCTCCCCTCTCGCGGGGTCTGATCGCTCTCGCGGCGCTGGTCGCAGCCGCTGCGTTCTCCGGCTCGGCCACGGCCGCCACGCAGCAGAAGGTCCTCGTGGTGGAGTTCGAGAACGACGTCAACCCGGTGACGCAGGAGTACCTGCTGGATGCGATCGACCGGGGTGAGGAGGAGGGCTTCGCGGCGGTCGTGATCGAGATGGACACACCCGGTGGGCTCGGCTCCTCGATGCGGGACATCGTCAAGGGCATCCTGGCCGCGAAGATTCCGGTGATCGTCTACGTCGCGCCCCCGGGCGCCAGCGCCGACTCGGCCGGGGCCGTCATCGGCATGGCGGCCGACGTGCTCGCGATGGCGCCGCAGACGAACATCGGCTCGTCGACCCCGGTCTCGATCGGCGGCGAGGACATTTCGGACGATCTGCGGCGCAAGATCGTCAACGACGCCGCCGCCTACATCGGCGAGCTCGCCCGCGAGCACGACCGCAACGTCCAGGTCGCGCGGCGAATGGTCACGGTCGCGACGAACCTCGGCGCCCGCGAGGCGCTGCGGCAGGACGTGATCGACATTCTCGCCACGGACTACGCGGATCTCTTCCGCCAGATCGACGGCCTCGAGACGAAGCCGAAGGGACTGACCGTCGCCGTGCCGGCCGACACGAGCATCGAGCGAATCGAGATGTCGGCCTGGAAGCGCATCCTCGACCTGCTGATCGACCCGAACATCATCGCCCTGATGCTCTCGATCGGCCTGATCGGGATCGTCGTCGAGCTCTGGAACCCCGGTCTCGTGTTCCCCGGCACCGTCGGCGCGATCTCGCTGATCGTCGGCCTCTACGGCCTCCAGGTGCTGCCCGTCTCGATCGCCGGGCTGCTCCTGATGCTGCTCGCGGCGGGGTTCTTCGTCGCCGAGGCGTTCATCATCTCGCACGGGGCGCTCTCTCTCGCGGGTGCGATCACCTTCGTCATCGGCTCGTTGATGCTCTTCGATCCCGCGGGCGACGCGTATCAGGTCTCGCTCCCGGTGGCGGTCGCGATTGCCTCAACGCTGGTGTTGCTCTTCGGTTTCGCGCTGACGAAGGCCGTCAAGCTCCGGCGCACGAGCCCCGAGGTCGGCACCCACCGGCTCGTCGGCGAGACCGGCCAGGTACGCGCCGAGAACCTGGTCTTCGTGGACGGCGAGCTCTGGCGCGCCCGCACCAACGACGGCGAGCCGCTGCCGCCGGGCGGCCACGTGCGCGTAGAGTTCGTCGAGCAGGAAACGTTGCAACTCGTCGTCGAGACGAGCCCGGAACCCGTCGAAAGGACCTGATCGTGTCCGTCGCACTGATCATCATCGCCGCCATCGCCCTGATCGGGCTGATGGTCATCTTCGCCGCGGTCAAGGTCGCACGCGAGTACGAGCGGGGCGTCATCTTCCGACTCGGCCGGCTCTTGCCCGAGCCGAAGGGGCCGGGGCTCTTCTTCCTCATCCCGATCCTCGACCGGATGGTGAAGGTCGACCTGCGCACGATCACCCTCAACGTCCCCCCGCAAGAGGTGATCACGAAGGACAACGTGCCGGTGCGCGTGAACGCCGTCGCCTACTTCCGGATCGTGGAGCCGAAGAACGCGATCGTGCAGATCGAGAACTTCATGGTCGCGACCTCCCAGATTTCGCAGACGACGCTCCGTTCCGTCCTCGGCCAGCACATGCTCGACGAGCTGCTCTCCGAGCGCGACAAGATCAACGCGATCCTCCAGAACATCATCGACGAGGCGACCTCGCCGTGGGGTGTGAAGGTCTCGATCGTCGAGGTCAAGGACGTGGAGATCCCCGCCGGGATGCAGCGGGCGATGGCGCGCCAGGCGGAGGCAGAACGCGAGCGGCGAGCCAAGATCATCGCCGCCGAAGGCGAGTTCCAGGCCTCCCAGAAGCTGGCCGACGCCGCCGACGTGATGGCGAAGTCGCCGATGGCCCTCCAGCTGCGCTACCTGCAGACGCTGCTCGAGATCGGCGCGACGAATGCGACGACGATCGTCTTCCCGGCGCCGATCGACATGCTGACCGCCTTCATGGGCAAAGCGGGCGGCGGCGGAACGATCGAGAGCTAGCGGAGCGGGCTAGCCCAGCGGAGCATTCGCGCTCCGGAAGCGGCGGGCAGCCTCGATCGCCGCACCGAGGTTCAGGCCCTTGTCCTTGGCCTGCTTGATCAGCATCACCGTCTCGAGCGCCTCGATGTCGTAGATGCGCTGCTTCTTGCCCTTGGTCGGAATCTGGGCCTTGTTCGTCCAGTAGTCGAGCTGCATCTTCGAGATGCCGGCGATCTGGCAGACCTGCCCGAGGTAGAGCTCGATCTTGTCCAGGTGCTCGGACAGGTTCACCGGCTCGAGAATGTTCAATTGCGTGTTGTAAGCCATGCTGATCCCTTTATCGACGAGTGTTACGACCACCCAAGAGTAAAGATATACACGGTTTTTCCGTGTTTGGGAAGGGAGTCAGGAGAAAACGGTAGGTTTCTCGCAGCTACTCGTCGAGCTCGGCGTCGTCCTCGTCCGCATCGCCTGCCGGCGGGAAACCGTCCTCGTCGAAGTCCGGCTCCGCGAGCGGCTCGATCCCGGCCTCGACTGCCGCATCGGCGGCGGCCTCGACAGTCGAGTCGGAGCCCTCGCTCTCGACCACCGGAGCGAGACTCGAAACGCGCTCGTCGTCGCCCCGGAGGCGCATCACGATCACGCCTTGGGTCGAGCGTCCGAGGCGCTTCACGTCCTCGACCGGCATCCGGATCACCGTGCCGCTGGTCGAGATCAGCATCACTGCGTAGCCGTCGCGGACCACGCGGGCGCCGGCGAGCTTGCCCTTCGCGTCGGTCAGCTGAACGGTCTTCACACCGAGCCCCCCACGACCCTTGACCGGGTACTCGTGCAGCGCCGTTCGCTTGCCGTAGCCGTTCTCGGTCACGACGAGCAGGTCGGCGTCGTCCTCGGCCACGTTGACCTCGATCACCTCGTCACCGCTGCGGAGATTCATCCCGCGAACGCCTGACGCGTCGCGGCCCATGGCCCGCACGTCGGACTCGTGGAAGCGGATCGCCTGGCCGCCGCGCGAGACCATCAGGATGTCGTCGTCGCCGTCGGAGAGCCGCACGCCGATCAGCTCGTCGTCCTCGCGCATCTTGATAGCGATGATCCCGTCGGCCTTCAACGGCGTGTTGTAGGCGAGAAACTCGGTCTTCTTGACGACGCCCCGCTTCGTTGCGAAGACGAGGTACTTCGCCTCCTTGTAGTCGCGCGTGGCGATCACCGCCCGCACCGACTCGTCCTGGCGGAACGGCAGCAGATTGACGATCGCGCGGCCCTTCGACTGGCGTGATCCGAGCGGCAACTCGTGCACCTTGAGCCGGTAGACCTTGCCGACGCTGGTGAAGAAGAGGACGAAGTCGTGCGTCGAGGCCACGAAGAGGTGCTCGATGTAGTCCTCGTCCTTGAGATCCATGCCCATCACGCCGACGCCGCCACGACGCTGCTCGCGGTAGGAGGTGACCGGCAGCCGCTTGATGTAGCCGGAGCGCGTGATCGCGATCACCATGTCCTCCTCGGCGATCATGTCCTCGAGCGAGAACTCGCCTTCGGCCGCGATGATTTCGGTGCGCCGGTCGTCCGACTTGCCGTAGATCGACTTGATCTCGAGCAGCTCCTCGCGGATCAGTCCGTCGATGCGAGCCGGGTCGCCAAGAATGGCACGGAGCTCGGCGATGCGCTCCTGGAGATCGGCGTACTCCTCCTCGACGCGCTTGCGCTCGAGGCCGGTGAGGGCGCGGAGGCGAAGATCGAGGATCGCCGTCGCCTGGATCTCGGAGAGCGAGAACTGCGACATCAGCTCCTCGCGCGCGGCGTCGGTGTCGTCGGCGCCGCGGATCACGCGGATCACCTCGTCGAGGTTGTCGAGGGCGATGAGGTAGCCGGCGAGGACGTGCGCCCGGTCCTCGGCCTTGCGGAGGTCGTACTTCGAGCGGCGGGTGACGATCACGCGCTGGAAGTCGCGGTAGTGCGTGATGAGCTCGAGCAGCGAGAGCGTCCGCGGCACATTGTCGACGAGAGCAACGGCGTTGTAGCCGAACGTCGCCTGGAGCCCCGTGTGCTTGTAGAGCTTGTTCAGCACGACCTGCGGGATCGCGTCGCGCTTGAGCTCAATCTGGATGCGCATGCCGTTGCGGTCCGAGTGGTCGGCGAGATCGGACACCTCGGTGATCACCTTGTCCTGGACGAGATCTGCGATCTTCTTGATCACCCCCGTCTCGCCGCCCTTCTTCGTCCCGTAGGGCAGCTCGGTGACGATGATCGCGGTCTTGCCGCCGCGTAGCTCCTCGATGTGGGCGCGCGCGCGCATCACGATCCGGCCGCGACCAGTCCGGTAGGCGTCGCGGATTCCCTGCCGGCCGAGGATGATCGAGCCGGTCGGGAAGTCAGGCCCCTTGACGTGCTTCGCCAGGTCGTCGACGTTCGAGCCCGGTTCGTCGATCAGCTGCACGATCGCGTCGACGATCTCGCCCAGCCGGTGCGGCGGCATGTTCGTGGCCATTCCGACGGCGATGCCGGCCGAGCCGTTGACCAGCAGATTCGGGAAGCGCGAGGGCAGCACGGACGGCTGCTTGCGCGACTCGTCGTAGTTCGGCTCGAAGTCGACCGTGTCGGAGTCGATGTCGCGCAGCATCTCGGTGGCGATCTTCGAGAGGCGGGCCTCCGTGTAGCGCATGGCCGCCGGCGGGTCGTCGTCGATCGAGCCGAAGTTGCCCTGCCCGTCGACGAGCGGGTAGCGCAGCGAGAACGGCTGCGCCATCCGCACGAGCGTGTCGTAGATCGAGGCGTCGCCGTGCGGGTGGTACTTGCCCATCACGTCGCCGACGGTGGCGGCGGACTTCTTGTACGGGCGGTTCGGCTGCAGCCCCGCTTCGTGCATCCCGTAGAGCACGCGCCGGTGCACCGGCTTGAGCCCGTCGCGGACGTCGGGGAGCGCACGCCCGACGATGACGCTCATCGCGTAATCGAGGTAGCTCGAGCGCATCTCCTGCTCGAGCTCGCGCGACTCGACCCGGCCGCCGCCGAGAGGTTCGATGATGTCCGTCATGGCATGCGGGAACCCATGGTTCCCCCATGAGCCCCCTCCTTCCTCGTTGCGTCGTAACCAGCGACCCGCGGCTCCCGGCCGGCAAAGCCGGCCTCCGGCAACGAGCCGTCACATTCGGGCGACATCTCGAAGAACTCAGACATCAAGGAAGCGGACGTCGCGCGCGTTCTCTTCGATGAAAGCCCTGCGCGGCTCGACCTGGTCACCCATCAGGGTCGAGAACATCTTGTCGGCCGCCGAGGCGTCCTCGACGTCGACTCGGACCAGGAGACGGCGGGCCGGGTCCATGGTCGTCTCCCAGAGCTGCTCCTCGTTCATCTCGCCGAGCCCCTTGAAGCGCGAGAGCTGGAGTCCCTCCTTCGCCAGCTCGAGCGACTCGTGCCGGAGCGCGCCGAAGGTCTCGGCCTCACGCGTCTTCTTGCCGATCGCGAGCTTGAACGGGGGCGGACCGACGATGTCGAGCAGCTTCGCGTACGCCCGGCGCAGGTTCGCGTACACCGGCGAGGCCAGCAGCTCCGCCGGCACCGTGATGTGAGTGGCGGAGCTCGTCTCAGTCTCGACGACCTTCACCTCGAGCGTGCCCTCGGCCTGGCCGAGGATGCTGAGCGCATAGCCGTTGTCGACGGTGGCGTCGATCGCCTTCCCGAGCTCGATGATCGAGGAGGCGTCGTTCTCCACGATCCGGTGCGTGATGACAAAGTCGGCCGCAGGCGCTCCGAAGTCGGCGCGGAGCCGGGCCAGCCAGCCCTCGAACTCCGCCAGCGCGCGCACGAAGCGGCCCCAGCGAGCCTCGGTGAGCTTCAGCGCCTCGCCGCCGCGTGAGCCGATCTCGAGGTCGCCGACGCGCTCGCGCACGAGCAGCTCCTCGAGCTGCGCGTCCTTCTCGAAGTAGTACTCCTGGTTGCCGAGCTTGACCTTGTAGAGCGGCGGCACGGCGATGTAGATGTGGCCGCGCTCGATCAGCTCCGGCATCTGCCGGTAGAGGAACGTCAGGATCAGCGTCCTGATGTGCGAGCCGTCGACGTCGGCGTCGGTCATCACGATCACCCGGTGATAGCGCAGCTTCGCGATGTCGAACTCGTCGCCGAGGCTGGTGCCGATGGCCGTGATCATCGCCTGGATCTCGTTGTTGGAGAGAACCTTGTTGATCCGGTTCTTCTCCGAGTTGATGATCTTCCCGCGCAGCGGCAGGATCGCCTGGTAGGTGCGGTCGCGGCCCATCTTGGCCGAGCCGCCGGCGGAGTCGCCCTCGACGATGAAGAGCTCCGCCGACTCCGGATCCTTGATCGAGCAGTCGGCCAGCTTGCCCGGGAGCGACATGCTCTCGAGCGCGCTCTTGCGGCGCGTGAGCTCGCGTGCCTTCCGCGCCGCCTGCCGGGCGCGCGAGGCGGAGATGGCCTTCATGATCATCTGGCGGGCGTCCTGCGGGTTCTCCTCCATGAACTCGGCCAGCTTCTGGTTGACCGTGGTCTCGACGAGGCCGGCGATCGGCGGGTTGCCGAGCTTCGTCTTCGTCTGGCCCTCGAACTGCGGGTTCGCGAGCTTGACGGAGATCACCGCCGCCAGTCCCTCGCGCACGTCCTCGCCCTCGAGGTTGTCCTCCTTCTCCTTCAGCAGCCCCTTGTCGCGCGCGTACTTGTTCAGCGTGCGCGTCAGGGCGGAGCGGAATCCCTGCAAATGCGTGCCGCCCTCGTGCGTGTTGATGTTGTTGGCGAACGAGTAGACCGAGTCGACGTACGAGGTGTTCCACTGCATCGCCACCTCGACGTGGCCGTGCTCGCTCTCGCCCTCGAAGTAGACGATGTGCTTGTGGACCGGGTCCTTCGCGTCGTTCACGTAGGCGACGAAGTCCCGGATGCCGCCCTCGGCGTAGAACTCGTGCCGGTCCTCGCCCTCGCGCTCGTCGGTGAGGATGATCCGCAGGCCGCGTGTGAGGAACGCCGTCTCGCGCAGGCGCTGGACGAGGGTCGGGGTCGAGAAGTCGATCTCCTCGAAGATCCCGCCGTCGGGCAGGAAATGGATCTTCGTGCCGCTGTCGCCCTTCTCCGCCTTGCCGATGATCTCCATGTCCCCGAGCGGGACGCCGCGCTCGAACTCCTGCCGGTAGATCTCTCCGTCGCGGCGCACCTCGGCCACGAGGCGCTCCGAGAGCGCGTTGACGACCGACAGGCCGACGCCGTGCAGGCCGCCCGAGACCTTGTAGCCGTCGCCGCCGAACTTGCCGCCGGCGTGGAGCTTGGTCAGCACGACCGTCATCGCAGACAGCCCCTGGTCCTCGATCAGGTCCACGGGGATGCCCCGGCCACGGTCGACGACGGTGACCGAATTGTCCGGATGGAGGGTCACCTCGACCGATTCGTTGTGTCCCGCGAGCGCCTCGTCGACGGCGTTGTCGACGACCTCGTAGACGAGGTGGTGAAGGCCGCGCGGACCGGTGGAGCCGATGTACATCCCGGGTCGGAGCCGAACGGGCTCGAGACCCTCCAGAACGGTGATGTCTTTTGCGGTATATGCGGTTTCAGCCATCAAAAAAGCCCTGCAAATAAGCACCTTGCGGGCGGAACACAGTCTATCAGAAACCCCGGTCGGACCGGGCCTTCGCGAGGCCTGCGGCGACGGTCCTCGAGACGAGCTCGCGGAGCTCCTCGTCCTCGATCCCGGCCGCGATCCCGGACGCCTCCGCGCGGTCTTCGGCGGCGACCGCGGGCGCGGTCGGACCACGCTGCTCGGCCGTCTCCGCGACGGGGTCCGGAATCGGTCCCGGAGCGAAGCGAAGCGCCGGCGGCGCTGCCTCGCCGAGCTCGTCCCGGAGCTGCTCCAGGATCGTCGGCGCGAGGCTCCCGAGCTCGAAGGCCCACGTCGCGGACGCGGTGTTCACGTGGAGCGTGCCGTCGCGCGCCAGGCGTGCGGGGCAGGCGTTCCGCGCGACCGTCTCGCCCACCGCGGCGGACCACACGCGCACGATCGCCGTCATGTCCCCGTCCATCGGCCCGATCCGGCCGAGCTCCCGCCGGACCTGGCGGTCGAGGCGGTCCATCAGGCCGCCCTCACCACGCCGGGAGTCACTTCGAGCAGCTGCGCGGGGTCCAGCGGCAGCGCGTCGGCACTCGTGGCGGTGACGATCGTCTGTCCGACGCGCCCGATCCTCTCGGCCAGCGCCCGCCGGCGAGCCGCATCGAGCTCCGAGAGAACGTCGTCGAGGAGGACGAGCGGCGGCGTCTGCCGCTGCTCGGCGATCACCTCGGCCTCGGCGAGCAGGAGCGAGAGCACGGCCAGGCGCTGCTCGCCCTGGGAGCCGAAGTTCCGGAGGTCCCGCTCTCCCGAGCGGACGGTCACGTCGTCGAGGTGCGGGCCGAGACCGGTGACGCCTCGCTCCAGATCGCGCTCCAGGCGGGCCTCGAGCGCCGCGGTCGTCGGTGGCTCACCGGCGTAGTCGAGCGCGGCCCCAGGTAGGCCGAGCTCGTCCGCGCGCTCGGCGAAGACCGGCGAGAGAAGGGCGAGCGCCTCCTGGCGTGAAGCGACGAGCGAGGCGCCGAGCGTGGCAACCTGCTCGGTCCAGGGCGCAACGGCCTCGCGGGTCGAGGCGCCGAACGAGACCCGCCGAAGGGCCGCATTCCGCTGTCCAACCGCCGCCGCATACTCGACCGGGAGCGACGCCCGGCTCGGCAACAGCCGCGTCAGCGTCCGGTCGAAGTAGGCGCGGCGCGCGGCGGGGCCGCCCTTCACGACGGCAAGCCGGTCCGGCGTGAAGACGAGCGTCGTGACCTCGCCGCGGAGCTGCTCGGCCGACCGCAGCGGCGCACCGTTCAGCTTGGCCCGCTTCCCGGCCTGCTGCTGCAGCGTCACCTCCAGCTCGACCGGCCGGTCGCCTCGGTTGCCCGCCAGCGCGATCCGCGCTCCCGCGGCGCCGAACCGGACGAGCTGCTGATCGGCGCGCGTGCGCGGCGAGAACCCCTGCGTGCCCACGTGCAGCGACTCGAGCAGGTTCGTCTTGCCGGCCCCGTTGGCGCCCGTCACGAGCACGACACCCGGCTCGAGGGCGAGCTCGAGCCGCTCGTAGGACCGGAAGTCGCGGAGAGTGACCGTTCGGACGATCAGTTAGCCGGCCAACCTGATCGGCATGATCAGGTAGGTGAAATCGCCGGCCGCGTCCTCCAGGATCGCCGGACGCAGTGGGTTGATCAACTTGACCTTGACGTCGTCGCCGACGATCGAGTCCACCCCGTCGCGGAGGAACTCCGCGTTGAACCCGATCACGAACTCCTCGCCCGAGTAGGCCGCGGGCATCGTCTCGTGCGTCTCGCCGACGTCCTGGGTCTGCGCCGACACGGTGAGCTCGCCCTCCGCCAGGCGCAGGCGCAGCGGCGAGTTCCGCAGCGCGAGGACCGAGGCGCGGCGCACGACATCCGCCAGCTCGGACTTCGGGAGCGTCAGCTCGACCTCGAAGGCGTCCGGGAGCAGCTGCCGGTAGTTCGGGAACTGGCCGTCGATGCGCCTTGTCGTCAGCCACGCGTCGCCGGTACCGAAGACCACGTGGTTCTCGTGCACGCCGAGCTCCACGGCATCGCCGCCCGCAAGGCGCGAAAGCTCTGTCAGGGCGCGCGCCGGGATGATCGCCTCGAGCTCGGGCGCAGCCTCGCCCAGCTCCGTCTCCTTCACCGAGAGGCGGTACGAGTCGGTGGCGACCATCACCAGCTTCCCTGCTTCGAAGCGAACGAGGATGCCGGTGAGCACGGGGCGCGATTCGTCCCGCGACGCCGACCGGGCAACGCGGTCGACGGTCTCGAGCAGCGCCTCGCGGTCGATCGAGTGCAGCTGCGCGTCGACGGCAGGGAGTCGTGGGAAGTCCTCGGCGTTGAAGACGTTGAGCCGCGAGTTGTACGGGCCGGAGACGATCTGCACCGTGCCCTCCGCCGGCCGGTACTCGATCGTCACGTCGCTCTCGGGGAGCAGGCGTGCGAGCTCGACGAGCGGCTTGCCGGGGATGACGACCGCTCCGTCACCGTCGACCTGCGCATCGAGCGTCGTCCGCAGCGAAAGCTCCATGTCGGTGGCGGCGAGGGTGATCGCGCCTCCCTCGGCGGAGAGGAGGATTCCGGAGAGCACCTGGACGGTCCCCCGCGTCGAGACAGCGCGAGAGACGAGACCGAGCTTCGCGACGAGCTCGTCCCGCCCGACGCTGAGCTTCATCCCCGTGCCTGCACTCACGTCCGCCATGGTCCCATTCTCTGCCACCTGGGCTCCCACTGCTTCTAGTTCCATGATTCTTTAAATCCTTTCGTAGAAGTCATAGGGAGTGTGGACAACGGGGACGACGGCACTATCCCGCATGGGAGCGCCGTTTGCCCGGTGGGTCCACGCGGTGCACAACCTGGGAGGAGCTAACAGGCTCAGAGCCTTTCCGGAAGGAATCCACAGAATCAGCCTGCCTGCTTGATGCGTGCAGTCAGTTCTTGCACAAGGTTGTACACAGAGCGATCCTCCCGGATCATCCCCTCGATCTTCGCGTTCGCGTGCATCACGGTGGTGTGATCGCGGCCGCCGAACTCCTTGCCGATCTTCGGCAGCGACGAGTCGGTGAGTGCGCGCGAGAGGTACATCGCGACCTGCCGCGGATAGGCGATCGACTGCGAGCGCTTTGCGCTGCACAGCTCGTTGACGGTCATCCCGAAGCGCTCCGACACGGTCTCCTGGATCCGGCGGATCGAGATCTCGACCGGCTGCCCCTGCGGGAACACGTCCTTGAGCACGTCCTCGGCGAGCTCGACCGTCATCGGCCGGCCGGTGAGGGAGGAGAAGGCGACGACCCGCGTCAGCGCTCCTTCGAGCTCGCGGATGTTGGTCGTCACGCGCTCGGCGACGTAGGTGAGGACGTCGGGGTCGGGCACGTGGATCCGGTCGGTCTTCTCCTTCTTGCGCAGGATCGCGATCCGCGTCTCGAGGTCGGGCGGCTGGATGTCCGTGATCAGGCCCCATTCGAAGCGTGAGCGCAGCCGCTCCTCCAGGGTGGCGATCTCCTTCGGAGGCCGGTCGGACGAGATCACGATCTGCCGGCCGGCTTCGTAGAGGGAGTTGAAGGTGTGGAAGAACTCCTCCTGGATCCGCTCCTTGCCCTCGAAGAACTGGACGTCGTCCACGAGGAGCACGTCGTAGGTGCGGTAGCGCTGCTTGAAGCCCTCGATGCGCTTGTCGCGAAGAGAGTTGATGAAGTCGTTCATGAACGTCTCGCTCGTCACGTAACGGGCCGTCAGCCCGTTGCCGTGCTCGCCGACGTACTGGCCGACCGCCTGCAGCAGGTGCGTCTTGCCGAGCCCGGTGCCGCCGTAGATGAAGAGGGGGTTGTAGGCCTGCGCGGGGGCCTCTGCAACGGCGAGCGCCGCGGCGTGCGCGAAGCGGTTCGACGAGCCGATCACGAAGAGGTCGAACGTGTACTTGAGGCTCATCGAGCCGCTCGCCGCGGGCTCTGGCGCACGGCGCACGGGCTGCTCGAGCGGCGCACCGTCGGAGATCGGCTCCGGGTGCACGATGTCGTCGCGAACGGTCAGGTGGATGCGGCGCTCGTGCCCCGTCGCATCCTTGACCGCGGCACGGATCAGGCCGAGGAAATGGCCCTCGATCCACTCACGCGTGAAGTCGTTCGGGACGGCGAGCGCGAAGGCGTCGTCACTCAGTGACGCGCCGGCTGCATCCCCGAACCACGTGCCGAATGTCGCCTCGTTGAGCGCCCCCCTGAGCCGACTCGATACCTCGTCCCACAGACTCTCCGCAGTCAGCTCGATTTGGTGCTCCACGCTGCGGCCGGCCCCCTCTTTCGCTCGTCGAGAGCGGCGAGCATAGCAGCGTCCTGGGGCGCCCTCAAGACGCGTCTCGGATCCGAAAAAGCGCCGGTTTGCAGGACTTTTTCGACGTCCACACAACAATCCACAGGTGTGGAGAACCTGGGGGAGAACCTCGTCGAAGGTGGCGGTTTGCGGCCCTTTCGCCTCCGGCGACTCACTGTGAATAACCGGGTTTGAACCGCTCGTCTATACTTCCGCTCCCCGCCGTCCGGCGGCTTCGTTTTTCGTCCGGAGAGTTTCTTGAAGCGCACCTACCAGCCCAACGTCCGCCGCCGCAAGCGCAAGCACGGTTTCCGTGCGCGCATGTCGACGCGTGCCGGGCAGGCGATCCTGAAGCGTCGCAGGGCCAAGGGCCGTAAGCGGCTCTCCGCCTGAGCCCGCCGGTCTATCCTCCGAACGTGCAACGCCGGAACCGCCTGTCGCGTTCTCGGGACTTCGACGCCGTCTATCGCAGCGGCCGCTCGGCCTCCACGCGCTTTCTCGTTCTCTACTGGTTCCCGCGCGAGGAGGGCGAGAGCGACGAGCCGCGGCTCGGCCTGGCCGTCCCGAAGTCCGTCGGGAACGCCGTCGTCCGCAACCGGGTGAAGCGGCAGCTGCGTGAGACGTGGGCCGAGCTTTCTGGGAGTGTGCGCCCCGGCCACGACTACGTCCTCGTCGCGCGGCCGGGACTTGCCGAGCCGGCGGACACCCGCGGCCACGCCTGGCTCGCCGAGCGCGTGACCGAGGTGCTCGACAAGGCGGCGGCATGAGATACCTCGGGATAGGGCTTGTCTATGCGTGGCGGTACACGTTCGGGCTTCTGACGCCGGCCGGCACGTGCAAGTACCACCCGAGCTGCTCGCAGTACGCGCTCGACGCGCTGCAGGCGCACGGCCTGGTGAGGGGATCGGCCAAGGCCGGCTGGCGCCTCCTCCGGTGCAACCCCTGGAGCCACGGCGGAGTCGACCCGGCGTGATCGTCGCCAGCATCCTGACGCCGCTCGAGGACCTCCTCACCTGGGTCCTGACGAACCTGCACGACACCGTCGGGCTGTCGTGGGCCTGGTCGATCGTCGCCCTCGTCGTGATCGTGCGGATGCTGCTCGTGCCGCTGACCGTCCGCCAGATCCACTCGATGCAGAACCTGCAGGCGCACGCGCCCGAGATGAAGGCGATCCAGCAGCGCTGGAAGCACGACCGGGCGCGGATGAACCAGGAGATGATGGCGTTCTACAAGGAGAACCAGATCAACCCGGCGGCCTCGTGCCTGCCGATCCTGGCGCAGTTTCCGATCTTCATCGGGCTCTTCTTCGTCCTGCGCGACTTCGAGAAGGAAGTCCTCCCCCAGTTCCCGTCGTCGACGCTCGAGTGGCTGAGCCTGATCAACATCACCGACGACACGAAGGTCGGCTGGGGGCCGCTCCTGATCGTCCTGTACGGGATCAGCCAGCTGACCTCGTCGTACCTGATGTCGCAGAACATGCAGCCCGCCCAGCGAGCGATGCTGCTGATCCTCCCGATCGCGTTCATCCCGTTCGTCCTCAACTTCCCGTCCGGCCTGATGCTCTACTGGCTGACCACCAACCTCTGGACGACCGGGCAGGGGCTGATCACCCGCAGGCTGACGCCGAAGCCGCAGCCGCCGCCCAAGCGGAGCTCTCGCACGCCGCCGAAGGACGCGCCGCCACCGGAGCCGGAGCCCGAGTCGGCGAAGGCGGCTGCCGCCAAGCCGGCCGGCGCCGCCACCACGCCGCCGCGCGTTCGCAAGGTGAAGCGGAAGAAGGGCGGCTCGAGGCGATGAGCGAGATCTCGGTCGAGATGACCGGCGAGACCGTGGGCGAGGCCAAGTGGGCCGCCGTCCGCGAGCTCGAGCGGATGCATCCCGGCCTGGACAAGGCCGCCGTGCGCTTCCAGGTCGTCACCGAAGGTGAACGCGGACTCCTGGGTGTCGGCTACGAGCCGGCGCGGGTGGTGGCGAGCGTGGACGAGGAGGCGGCGCCCGCCCGCGAGCCCGTCGAGAGCGCCCGCCGCGACGACGAGAGCGACGACGCGGCGCGCCTGCGCGAGGTCGTCGAGAGGATTGCGCACGAGATCGGCGTCGAGTGCACCGTCGAGATCGAGGAGACCGACGAGGAGATCCGCGCCGTCTGCGACGGCCACGACCTGGGGATGCTGATCGGCCGTCACGGCCAGACGATCGACTCGATTCAGTACCTCGCCAGCGCGATCCTCTTCCGCGGCCGTTACGACGAGCGCAAGCCTCTGGTGGTCGACGCCGCCGGCTACCGCGACCGCCGGCAAGCGACCCTCGACGCGCTCGCACTTCGCATGGCCGAGCAGGCATCGGCGACGGGGCAGCGTGTGGAGCTCGAGCCGATGACCGCGGTCGAGCGGAAGATCGTGCACGAGAAGCTGAAGGACGACCCCGAGGTCGAGACCGCCAGTGAAGGGACGGAGCCCAATCGCTTCGTCGTCATCATCCCCCGCCACGTCGAAGTCTGACCTCCTCGAGCGCTGGCTCACGGCCGTCGTCGCGACGCCGGGGCTGACCGCGCTGCAGGATCCGGCCGAGGCGCGCCGCGTTCTGTTGGACGACGCTCTCGCCGGCCTCGAGCTCGTCCGCCGTCACGCCGGCCCGGTCGTCGATGTCGGCAGTGGCGGCGGGACGCCCGGGATCCCGCTCGCCGTCTCGCTGCCCGACCGCGAGGTGACGCTCCTCGAGGCTGAGCGCCGCAAGACGGAGTTCCTGGAGCGGTGGACGGCGGAGATCCCGAATCTCGCGGTCGTCTGGGGGCGCGCCGAGGAGCATCCCGTCGAGACGTTTGGCGTCGCGGTCGCGAAGGCGCTCGCGCCGCCGCCGGTGGCCGCGGAGTGGTGTTTGCCGCTGGTCGAAGAGGGCGGCGCCGCCATCCTCTGGGTCGGGCCGTCGGCGGACCGCGACGCCGTCGCTCGTGCCGCGGCGAAGCTGGCCGGCGAGCTCGAGGCCTCCCCGCCGGGGTTCTTCGTCCTCAGGAAGACCGGCCCGACCCCGGCCGGCTTTCCCCGGCGGCCAGGGATGGCCAAGAAGCGTCCGCTCGCCTAGGGACGCGGAACGGCGTTCCGGAGCCGCATGCCGCTGAACTCGAGCGTCGACGCGGCGACCTCGTCCCAGAGCGGCCAGAGGTTCGGTAGGACGCGCAGCTCGATCTCCGCGCGCTCGTGGCGGTCGACGAGGTCGCCGAGTGGCTGCACGTCGACCGGCTCGACCGTCGTCCGCGCGATCCAGTAGCCGCCGACCTCCGGGTGCGGCTCGAACGAGGTCTCGGGCAGGCGGTACGCGAAGACCGCGGTCGTGCGCATCGCCTCGAGCCAGCCCTCCTCGATCGCGTGCACCCGGGTCGAGCGTCCCAGCAGTCGTGCCGCGTCGGCGGGATCGGTCGAGCGGTCGGCCCAGAACGTCCCCCGCGGGCACTGGCGCGGAAACCAGTAGAACGGCAGATGGCGCGTGTCGATCGCCCAGACGAGCGGCTCGCGCTCCTCGGCCGTCTCGCTCACATGCGGCTCGAAGCGCTCGATCGCGGGGTTTTCGCTGACGTGCCAGAGCGCGTGCGGGCCCTCGTTCGCGTAGGGAGGAGCGGGCTCACGCACCGGCAGAGGATAGTCCGAGGCCGTCTCTAGACTCGATTCGTGGCCGGCAGGATCATCGCACTCGCGAACCAGAAGGGCGGCGTCGGCAAGACGACGACCGCCATCAATCTCGCGGCCTGTCTCGCGGAGGCCGGCGAGCGTGCGCTGCTGGTCGATCTCGACCCGCAGGCGAACGCCACCTCGGGTCTCGGCGAGAAGGCGAACGGTGTCTCGAGCTTCGACCTGCTCGACGGCGCCGGAATCGCGGAGATCGCCCGCCCGACCCGGTTTCAGAACCTCGAGCTCGTACCGGCCAAACCCGACCTCGCCGGCGTGGCGGTCGAGCTCTCACGGCACGCCGACGGGGAGCGCTACCTGCAGACCTCGCTCGAAGGCGCGCGCGACAGCTACGGGTACGTGTTCCTGGACTGCCCGCCGTCCTTCGGGACGCTGACGGTCAATGCGCTTGCCGCCGCCGACACCGTGATCGTGCCGGTGCAGGCCGAGTACTACGCGCTCGAGGGCCTGTCGCAGCTGCTGGGCTCGATCGAGCTTGTGAAAGCTCGCCTGAACCCGAAGCTCGGGCTCGCCGGCATCCTCCTGACGATGGTCGACGGGCGCACGCGCCTCGCCGCCCAGGTCGAGGCCGAGGTGCGGCGGCACTTCGGCGACCTCGTGTTCACCACGACCGTGCCGCGCTCGGTCCGCCTCGCCGAGGCCCCGAGCCACGGTCTCCCTGCGATCGCGTACGACCGCCGCTCCTCGGGAGCCGAGGCGTACTGGAAGGTGGCGATGGAACTTGTCGAGCGGAGCTAGCGCCCGCCGCGGTCTTGGCCGCGGCCTCGAGGTCCTGATCGGCGGCGCCGAGGCCGGCCCGACCCAGCTCGCGGAGCTGCCGGTCGACGCGATCCACGCCAATCCGCGCCAGCCGCGGCGCCGCTTCGAGCCCGAGGCGACGTCGGGGCTCGCGAGCTCGATCAAGCAACAGGGCCTGTTGCAGCCGATCGTCGTCCGGCCGCGGCAGGCGGGCGGCTACGAGCTGATCGCGGGGGAGCGCCGCTGGCGTGCCGCACGCGAAGCAGGCCTGGCGACGCTGCCGGCGCTCGTGCGCGAAGCGGACGACCGCGACTCGCTCCTGCTCGCCCTGGTCGAGAACGTCGCCCGCGAGCAGCTCTCGCCGGTGGAGGAGGCGCGCGCCTACGCCTCGCTCGTCGACGAGTTCGAGCTGTCGCTCGGCGAGGTCTCGGAGAAGGTCGGCCGCTCGAAGCCCTCGGTCTCGAACCGGCTGCGCCTCCTCGAGCTGCCGGAAGAGGTGCTCTGGATGGTCGCGCGCGGCGAGCTCACCGAGGGCCATGCGCGCGCCGTCCTCGCGTTGCCCGACCACGACGCGCGCAAGAAGCTCGCGAAGCGGATCGTCCGCGACGGCATGTCCGTGCGGGCGGCGGAGAAGGCCGCGCAGGAGGGCGGGGCGGCCCGCAAGCCGAGGGCGGCGACGAAGGTCGATCCGGCGCTCGCCGAGCGTGCTCGCGGCGCCGCCGAGCGGCTCACCGGGCTGCCTGTGCGTGTCAGCGCGGGCAAGCTCGAGATCCACTTCGGCGAGGAGCTCCGGCTCGAAGAGCTCGTCGAGGTCCTCGAGGCGCTCTGAGCGTTGCGCCAGGCACGGTTTGATGGGCGATCCTGGATTCGAACCAGGGACCTCCGCCTTATCAGAGCGGCGCTCTAACCAACTGAGCTAATCGCCCGAGCCAGCGGCGATTGTAGCCACGGAATCAGTGGAGGTAGTGAGTGCGGCGGACGTAGTCCTCCACCGCGAGGAGGAAGTTCGCGTCGCACGCGATCTCGGCGATCGTGCCCTTGGTCATCTCGTCGAGCTCGGTGTCGTGGTGCAGTGTCGCGATGAACGGACCCAGCGTGCCGGCCCGCGACATCGCCGCCATGCGCAGGCAGATGCGCCGCGTGTGCTCGTCCTGCGTCACCGCTTCGAGCGATTCGATGTCGTGAAGCCAGAGGTCGATCATGATGGGTCAACGGCGCCATCACCTACCGGGATACGGCCTCCCCGAATCAGGGATGGCGTCTACCCCTGCCGTGGTCGACACACTACGTATGCGCCCGGCGGGCGCCTGCGGAGCAATGCGAATCGACGAACCAGTTACCTATCGGGGAAAGCGCTACGTCCTGCGTGGCCTGGACCCGATGGGCGTTCCCGACCGGCTCGCCGACATCGAGGACGCCGAAACCGGCGAAGTGATTCGCGTCCCATGCTCCGAGCTCACCCCCGGCTGAGAATTCGTCCGCGCGGGGCGTGGCTACACTGGGTGGGAGGCCGCTGACGATGCGTGAGATGGTCATCTACGGAGTCAGTTTCGACATGGTCGGCAAACAGCCGATCGTTTTGCTGAAGACGGCCGACGGCAACCGGTTCCTGCCGATCTGGATCGGCCACCCCGAGGCGGCGGCGATTCTCGTCAAGCTTCAGAACGCCGCGCCGGCGCGGCCGATGACGCACGACCTCCTCAACGACATGCTCGGCCAGCTCGACGCCGAAGTGGTCTCGATCGCCGTCACCGAGATGCGCGAGAACACCTACTACGCGCGGATCACGCTGCAGCAGAACGGGTCCGAGATCGAGGTCGACTCGCGTCCCTCGGATGCAATCGCGCTTGCGGTCCGCGCCGGCGCGAAGATCTTCGTCGCCGACGAGGTGATCGACGAGTCCGGCGTGGAGTTCGAGGGTGACGCGACCGACGACGAGATCACAGCGGCAGCCGGCGTTCCCCCGCTGGCCGAGCTCGACCCGGACGAGTTCCGCGCCTTTCTCGACTCGGTCTCGCCGGACGAGTTCGCTGCGGACCCGGACGACTCCTAGCGGCCGAGCTCGCGCTTCGTCAGAGCCAGGAGCTCCGTGTAGATCTCGCGCAGGCCGTCCGCCGAGAGCGGGCCGCGGTTCGCATCCGCCAGGTACTGCAGCAGCCACGCCTCGCGTGCCGGGTCGAGGAAGTCGAACCCCCGCTCCTCCTTGACCCGCTTCAGCCGCGCGACCAGCTCGAGTCGTACGTTCAGCGCCTCGACGATCTTCACGTCGTTCTCCGCGAGCTCGGCGCGGAGCTCCTCGATCACCGGGTCGGTGGCGTCCGGGCCGGACATGCTCAGAGGTGCACGACCACAGTCGTGCCGTAGTCGTTGGCGCCGTAGAGCGACGGCGCGATCCACATCGGCACCCGCACGCAGCCGTGGGAGGCGGGGAACGCCGGGACGGACGGATAGCCGTGGATCGCGAAGCCGCCCTTGAAGTACATCGGATACCAGAGCACCCAGTCCCAGCCGACCACCTTGCGATAGACCTGCCAGCTCCCGAGCGGCGTGTTGCCGGTGGCGCCGGTCGAGACATGGATGACCTTCGTCGCGACGCCGCCGCGAACCACCATCAGCACCTGGCGGGTCTTGTCCACCTCGATGTAGTCACCGCTGCGGTACGCACGAGGGACGCCGGCGCGCGCGAGCCGGCGCCAGAGCCACGGCTCGACCCGGCCGGTGCGCGGCAGCCCGTTCACCTTCTGGAACGCGAGCACCGCTTCGAACGTGTCGGTTCCGTAGTAGCCGTCGATGCGCTGCAGGGCGTAGTGGAGCTCGGCCAGGCGCCGCTCGAGCGCGACGACGCTCGGTCCACGCGAGCCAGGAATGAGGGATGGAACGACGACCTGCGTCTCGACGACCCTGCGAACCGGCGCGTAGCCCGCGCGCGGCTTGGAGACGAGCTCCACCCGTAGCCGGCCCGGCTTGCCGGTCGGGAGCCTCACGGCTCCGCGGCGCACGGGAACGCGGCGGCCATCGAGAGAGACGCGGACGGAGAGCGATCCGGCCCGAACCGGCACGAGCCGCGGACGCAGCGTCACCGTCGATCCGACGACCGCGGTCGAGATCAGTGGAGCTTCGATCGTCGGGCTGAGGCGCACGAGGCGCTCGCTCGATCGCGCGGCTCCGAAGCGGGCGTGATACGGCCCGGGCGCGCGCAGGAGCAGTCGCGCGTTGAAGCGGCCGTTCGCGCCCACCCGCGCCGAGGTGACGTAGGTGCGGCCGCGGTAGATCTGAACGCGCGCGCCGCGGACCGCGGGCTGGAGGGACCCGGTGAGCACCGCCGGCTCGTCGTAGCCCGCACGCGTCGGCCCTCTCAACGTGAGCGTTCGCTTGACTCCGGTCACGGTCACCTGGGCCTGCGAGACCTCACCGGCAGCGTTCGTCGCGGTCACGGTGGCGACGAACTTCCCGACCCCGTAGACGTGCGTGACGACCGGGCCCGCTGCGGTCGCGCCGTCGCCGAGCGCCCACGAGTACGACGCGGCGTCTCCGGTCGCGGTAAGCGTGACGCGGAAGGGCGCCACCCCGGTTGCCGGGGCGGCGGTCGCGGTGACCGCGGGCGGCGCAGCGTGGGAGGAAGCCGTGAAGGCGAGACCGGCGAGCAGGACGATCGCGCCACGCACCAGGCGAGAATAGCGTTGCGTCAGGTCGTTACGGCCAGAATCAGGCTCGTGGCGTTGAACAGACAGTGCACGACGATGCACGGATAGACGCTCTGGGTCTTCAGCCGGAGCACGGCCATCACCAGGCCGAAGAAGACCAGGGCGGCAAGGGCGAGCAGCAACCCGTGTCCGAGGCCGAAGGCGACGGCCGTCACGAGCACCGCAACCGGCGTGCCGAAATGCAGGAGCAGCGTCATTCCGGCCCCGCGGTACATGAGCTCCTCGACGATCGGCCCGACGAGCGCAACCGCCACGAAGTTCGCCGCGTACGCACCGGCCTTGCTCGAGTCCCAGGCCTCGGGCGTCAGGCCCTGCTCGTCGCCGGCGCCGAGCACCCAGATGATCAGTCCGGCGCCGATGAAGATCGTGACGTACGACAGAAAGGCGAGCCCGAGCGCCCTCGGCCATGACGCCGGGCGGTGCAGCGCGAAGAACTCCCGGGCCGGCAGCCCGCGAGCGATCACGAGCAGGATCAGGAAGAAGACCCCGTAGATGAAGATCGAGCCGATCGCCGTCGAGTAGCGGTAGAGCGCGTCCGCCGGCGGGTCGCCCGCTGCGAGGCGGCCCCCGTAGCCGAGGACGATCAGGAGCAGGACGAGCCCAGACCACGTCCCGAGCCGCCAGCCTTCGCGTCCGTGCTGGGCGTGCGGCGTCTCCACGAGGTGCGGATGATAGGGACGAACGCACGGCCGTCGAAACCCGAAGCCATGGAGCCGTGGCAACGCCTGCTCGTGATCGGGACCGTCCTCGCCATGACGATCGTCGTCGCGCGGATGATCGACCGCCGGATCCTCGGCGCCGACCGGTCGCCCGAGGCCATGACCCGCTACCGCGTCCTGCGCCGCACGATCTCGGTCGGGATCGTGACGATCGGGCTGCTCTCGGCGCTCCTCGTCATCCCACAGGTGCGCGCCGTCGCCGGCGGCCTCCTGGCGTCCTCGGCGATCCTCGGCCTGATCATCGGCTTCGCGTCTCAGCGGACGCTCGGAAACTTCGTCGCCGGGCTGATGATCGCCACGACGCAACCGCTGCGGCTCGGCGACTGGGTCGAGGTCGGCGGCGTGGAAGGGGGCGTCGAGGAAATCGGGCTGATGTACACGTTCATCCGCACCGAGGACAACGCCAGGCTCGTGATCCCGAACGAGAAGCTGGCCTCGGATACCATCCGCAACTCCACGATTCGCAGCGCAGCGAAGTACGCCGAGGTCACAGTGCAGGTTCCCCTTTCAGCCGACCTTCGCTCGCTCGTCGAGACCCTCCGGCAGGAGGTGCCCGGGGAGCGGGACGAGGTGTTCGTCAGCTCGCTCGACGGGTCGCCGACCCTGACGCTTCGCGGGTGGACCGAGAGCGAGCCCGCGGCTGAGCAGCTCGAACGCGATCTCCGCCTGCGTGTGCACACCCGCCTGCGCGACCTCGGGATCTACGCATGAGCCCACGTGGGGGCCGTGGGCTCGACGACGAGATCTACGCGCGCCGTCGCAGGAAGCGAAAGCGGTCCGGACGGAAGCGGCATCGGCGCCGCGCGGCCGTGCTGAGCGTCGTCGCGGTCTTCGGGCTCCTCTTCGTCGTCGCCGGCGCGGCCGTCACCGGCGTTGCGACCTTTGGCTCGAGCTGTGACCTGAACGCCCTGCGGCCGGTCTCGATCGGCCAGAACTCCTTCATCTACGCAGCCAACAACTCGATCCTCGGCGCGATCCCGGCCGAGCGGAATCGCCAGCCGGTGCCGCTCTCGCGGATCAGCCCGTGGATGCCGAAGGCGACGGTTGCGATCGAGGACCGGCGCTTCTACCACCACGGCGGCATCGACGTCGAGGGCATCGCCCGGGCGCTCTGGAAGAACGTGAACGCCGGCGAGGTGGTCGAGGGTGGCTCGACGATCACCCAGCAGCTCGTCCGCAACCTCTACATCAGCCGCGAGCGCACGGTCCAGCGGAAGTTGAAGGAGGCGTGTCTCGCGATCAAGCTGAACGACGCGTGGTCGAAGAACCGCATCCTCGCGACGTACATGAACCAGGTCTACTACGGCAATCTCGCCTACGGGATCGAGGCGGCCGCACAGACGTACTTCTCGAAGAACGCGGTCGAGCTGAACCTTCCCGAGGCGGCGCTGCTGGCCGGGTTGCCGCAGCTTCCGAGCACGTACGACCCCTTCAACCGGACCGAGATCGCGACAGCACGCCGGAACCATGTCCTGGAGGCGATGCTGAACGAGGGGTACATCAAGCGCGACCAGTACGACTGGGCCGTCAAGCGGCCGCTCGGCCTGAAGGCGGGCAAGCTCTACACCACGATCCGCGAGCCGTACTTCTTCAGCTACGTCCGCGACCAGCTGATCACGGAGTACGGCGCCGCGACCGTGCGCAGCGGCGGCCTCAAGGTCTACACGACCATCGATCCCCGCTTCCAGCGCGCGGCGCAGAAGGCGATCAAGGAGACCCTGTACGACCGTGACGACCCTGCCGCCGCGGTGATCTCGATCAATCCCAAGAACGGCGCGATCCGCGCGATGACCGCGGTGACGCCCGGAAACAGCAAGAACCAGTTCAACCTGCTCTCACAGGCGCGCCGCCAGTCCGGTTCGACGTTCAAGACGTTCGTGCTCGCGGCGGCGGTCGAGAAGGGGATCAATCCCGCGACGACGACGTACCTCTCCGCCCCGTTCTATTACCGGCCGGACCCGAACGGCAACTGCGAGGACGGTACGTGGTGGTGCCCGGAGACCTACGGCCACGACTACACCGGCTGGACGTCGATAGAACGGGCCACGCTTCGATCCGACAACACGGTGTACGCCCAGCTGACCCTCGACGTGACCCCGGAGGCGGTCGCGAAGATGGCGCAGAAGCTCGGCGTCCGCTCGCGCCTCGACGTCGACGGCGCTTACGTGCCGTCGATCGGACTCGGCGCGATGGACGTCTCTCCGCTCGACATGGCGTCGGCGTACGCGACTCTTGCTGCCGGCGGCATCTACTCCGAGCCGATGGCGATCCGCAAGGTCGTCCTCCCCGACGGCGAGGACAAGAGCACGGGCTGGGGCAAGCCGAAGCGGAAGCGCGTCATCTCGGACGGCGTCGCTGCCACGGTCACCGACATCCTCGAGGAGAACATCGACTACGGCACCGGCGTAGCTGCTGACTACGGGCATCCTGCCGCTGGGAAGACCGGTACGACCGAGGAGTGGTCCGACGCCTGGTTCTGCGGTTACACCCCGCGGCTCGGCACCACCGTCTGGGTCGGGTACCCGAAGGGGAAGATCTCGATGACGAGCGTGCACGGGGTTCAGGTCACCGGCGGCAGCTTCCCGGCGCAGATCTGGAACCTCTTCATGAGCTCCGCGATCGGTCAGCTCGACCCGGTGGAGTTCCCGGAGCCGGTGCAAGAGCCCGAGTGGAAGGAATTCGAGCGCGGCCAGTACGCGCGCTCGTTCGGCTACTACCGGGATCCCAACTACGTCGCGCCGGCGACCACGGAGGAGACGGCGACCGAAGAGACGACGCCAGAGGAGCCCGCCGAGCCTTCGGAGAAGAAGAAGGAGAAGCCCTCGACGCCGCTTGCTCCGCCTGCGTCCCGCCCGCCGGCCGCGCCACCGCCACCGCCGTCTCCACCCACCACCACCGTCGAGCCGCAGTAGCCGAGCGGATCGATCGAGCCTCGAACCGCGCCCCGCTCGTCGCGGCCGGGGCGATCGCGCTCCTCATCGCGGGCTGTGTCGCCTGCGCGTGGGTCGAGCGGGCTCCGATTGTCCCGGCGGATGCAGGTCGTGCCGACGGCGGCGAGCTCGGTGTCCTGTTCCTCGCGCTGCTCGTCGTGGCCTTTGTGGTCTACCTCGGTGCGCTCCTGCTCGTGCGGCGCCGGCCTCCGGCGCTGCGGGCGACGCTCGTCGTGGCGGCGGTCATCCAGATCCTGCCGCTCGCAGCGCCGCTGCTGCTCTCGACCGACGCGTGGGCGTACTGGGAGTACGGGCGCATCGCGGCCGTTCACGACGGCAATCCCTACGTGGACACGCCGAGCGAGTTCCCGGACGACCCGGCCTACGACGACGCCGGCGCCGCCTGGCGCGAGACGACGTCGGTCTACGGGCCGGCGTTCACGCTCGTCACCGAGGTCGTTGCGCTCGTCTCCGGCTCGTCGGAGGCCGCGGCAGCATGGATCTTCAAGGTGCTCGCCGCGCTCGGAGTTCTCGCCTGCGTCGTACTTGCCGCCAGGCTGGCGCGGGACAGACCGTATGCCGCGGCGTTCGTCGGCTGGAACCCGCTCCTCGCGATCCACTTCGCCGGCGGCGGCCACAATGACGCGCTGCTGATGGCACTCGCGCTCGGCGCGCTCGCGCTCGCCGCGAGTGGCCGCAAGGGGCTCGCCGGGGCGAGCTGGGCGCTCGCGGTGCTGGTCAAATGGATTCCGCTCGTCTTCTTCGCGCTCCGGGCGATCGAGGCGCGGACGGCCCGCCGGCGCGTCGGTCACGCTGGTCTGGCCGCAGCGGCCGTGGTTGTGATCGGGCTGGCGACGTGGCGCTACGGCTTCGACTGGCTACGCGCCTTCCGCCTGCTGGCCCGGAACGCCGAAAGCCAAACGAGCTATGCGCTGCCGCACCGGCTCGAGCAGCTCGGTGCTCCCCACGCGGTTGCGCTCGCCGTCGCGATCGCAGTGCTCGGCACCGGCCTCGCCTGGCTCGCGCGGGAGGCCTGGCGTGGCCGCACGCGGCTCGGGCTCGCGGCGTGCCTCGTGCTGGCGACGACGCCGTACCTCACGGCCTGGTACGTGATCTGGGCCGTGCCCCTTGCGGCCGCCGAGAACGATCGCCGGGCGCAGCTCGTCGCACTCGGCTTCTGCGCCTATCTCCTGCCGCAGACGATTCCTCTTTAACCCCGTCGGAAGACGAGCACGCCGTCCTCGGCAAAGACGCGCCTCCAGCTCGGGTTGCGCCGGAGGTTCGCCAGCGCAGCCCGCGAGCGTCCGGGCCTGAGGCTGTCGAGAAACGTCAGCCGCCTCTCGTCGACGACGACCCATCCGGCCTCGCGCAGCACCGGGAAGCTGAAGATCCGCCTGCGGTCCGAGAGATGTGCCCCCAGCGAGTTCGTGGCGCTGACGGGCACATCGTCGGGGACGATCGCGAGCGCGCGCCGGGCCGCCGCGTCGTGCTCGTCGGCGTCGAGGTCGACTCGGCCCAGCGGGCCGAGCAGGAGCATCCCGGCGACCGCCGTCAGCACGGCGAAGTAGGCGAGCCGCGAGCTCAGTCGCGCGGCGCCGAAGACGGCGGCGGCGACCAGCGCCGGTGTGGCCACGGCGGCGTAGTGCGTCTTGACGGAGGTCTGCGTCAGCGTCGAGGAGAGCAGGTTCAGCCCGAGCTCGGGCATGGCGGCCAGCAAGGCGAACGGACCGACGAGCGGAAGGAAGGCAAGCGGGAAGAGCAGCGAGGCGAGGTAGGTGAGGTCACGCCCGTCGAGCGAGGGGGAGTCGTAGCGGCTCTCGAACGCGGAGGATCCTGCCGGTGCGAAGTGCGGGACGACGACGAGCGTCGCGAGGAGAGCCGCGGCGCCGCCCAGGAGGACGATCGCTGCGCCCGACCGCGACGAGCGGTAGCGAACGGCGTACCAGATGCCCATCGCCGCGACGGCGAGGCCGACGTGCTCCTTCGTGGCGATGGCCGCCGCAGCCAGCAGCGCGAACGCCCACAGCCGTCTCTCGTCGAGGTGCCACCACGCGTAGAGGAGGAGCGGGCATGCGAGCGCGACCGGATGGAAGTCACTCATCGTCAGCCATTGCACCGGCGGGAAGGCGAGGTAGGCGACGGCGAGAGCAGCAGCCGGCCACTCCGCGTCGAAATGCTTGAGCGCGAGCCAGTAGACCGGGATCGCGCCCGCGGCGACTGCGACCGCCTGCACGACGAGCAACACCTCGGGATTCGGCCACACCCACCAGAGCGGGGCGAGCGCAGCCAGGATCGGATCGAAGTGCGAGCCGAGCCGGGAGATCTGCTCGCCGTGGACGTCGGTGACCGAGAGGAAGTCGCCGTTCGCGGTCGACCAGACCGCCTGCGTCATGTTTCCGAGGTCGAAGCGGCCGCTGCCGAACGTGCGGTGGCGGAGGACGGACGCCGTGCCGAAGACGCCTGCAAAGGCGACCGCTGCGAGCCAGACGAGCGCGCGAGGCGTCAACGCCGGACGAGCTGCTCGACGAGGCTGCGCCACTGCTCCCCGAGCACGTCCTCGCTCGCCCGCGCGCGGTAGGCGGCAAGGCCGCCGGCGCCGATCCTTTGCGCGAGGTCCGGCTCGGCGGCGAGGCGACGCACAGCCGCGGCCAGTGCCTCGGGGTCGCCGGGAGGGACGAGCAGCGCGCTCTCGCCGTCCCGCAGCAGCTCTCGAGCCGCAGGCGTGTCGGCGGTGACCAGAGGCGTCCCGCAGGCGAGCGCCTGGAACGCCTTGTTCGGGATTACGCGGCCCGCCTTTGCAGACGTCCCGAAGACGCCGAGCGCACACCCGGCGCGCTGGATCTCCTCCGGCAGCCGCTCGTAGTCGATCCACTCGACCCACTCGACGTTCGGCGCCCGTTCGAGCAGCATCGCGTCGAGCTGGCCGCTGCCGACGACCCGGAATGGAATCTCCGGAGCGAGCCGTGCGGCTGCGAGGATCGTCTCCAGCCCGTGCAGCGGGATCAGCTTGCCGACGAAGAGTGCGTGGAAGCTTTCCTGCGGCTGCCAGCCCGGCCGGAAGAGCCGGTCCTCGGCGCCGACGAAGCAGACCGCCAGCCTTTCGGGCGACAACGCGCCGAGCTCGGCGAAGTGGCGTGCGTTCTCCTCCGTGTCGGCGACGACGAGGTCGGCGTGGCGGAGGGCGCTCCGGTCGACGCGGCGGAGGAAACGAGCGTGGACCGATCCGGCCCGGAAGCGCCGCCGGTCCTCGACGAGGGTCTCGTGGAGCGATACGAGCGGGTTGAAGATCACCGGCCTGCCGCGTGCGATCCGCTTCGCGGCCGGCACGTCGAAGTGGCCGGGATAGCCCACGATCATCGCGTCGAAACGGGTGCGCCGGCTGCCGAGCAGGAGTCGTGTCTCGGCGAGGCCGACTCGCAGGACGGCGCCGATTCCGAGCGACCAGTTGTGCCGCCGCCGTTCCCACACCTGTGCGTGCCGCTCGATCACCTCGACCCCGGCGCCACGGAGGCAGGAGATCACCTGCGCGTTCCGGGGGTAGTCGCGCTCGTAGGTCCCGAAGTAGAGAACGGTCAGGGTCAGCGCAGGATCTCGTCCACGTGCAGCTCGGTCGTCCGGCCGCTGCCGGTGCGCTCCTCGTGGTGGCCGGCGATGAGCTCGCTCACGAGGCCGAGCGACAGGAGTTGCACGCCGACGACGACGAGCAGGACGCCGAGCGTCAGGAGCGGCCGGTGGCCGATCGCCTCACCGGTCAGCTTGAGCACCGTCAGGTAGAGGAGGACGATCGTGCCGAGCGCGCCCAGCAGCAGGCCGACCCCGCCGAAGAGGTGCAGCGGCCGGTGCCGGTAGCGACCCATGAAGGTGACGGTCAGGAGGTCGAGGAAGCCACGCACGTACCGCTCCATCCCGTAGCGCGAGCGACCGTGCTCACGCGGGCGGTGGTTCACCGGCAGCTCTGCGACGCGGTAGCCACGGTAGTGCGCGAGCACCGGGATGAAACGGTGGAGCTCGCCGTAGATCGGCATGCCCTTGACGACGTCCGCGCGGTACGCCTTCAGCCCGCAGTTGAGGTCGTGCAGCCGCAGGCCCGAGAGCCGGCCCGTCACGACGTTGAAGATCCGGGAGGGGATGCGCCGGGTCAGAGGGTCGCGACGCTTCGTCTTCCAGCCGGAGACGAGGTCGAACCCCTCCTCGAGCTTTGCCAGCAGCCGCGGGATCTCAGCCGGATCGTCCTGAAGGTCGCCGTCGATCGTGACGACGACGTCCCCCTGCGCCTCCGCAAACCCCGCCTGGAGCGCGGTCGCCTTGCCGAAGTTGCGCCGAAGCCGAACGACGCGGACGTTCTCGTGCCCGGCATGCAGGCGCGTCAACGCGGAGAACGTGCCGTCGGTCGACCCGTCGTCGACGAAGACGACCTCCCACGGCTCGTCGAGCTGTCCGAGCGCCGACGACAGCTCGTCGTGCAAGAGGGCGACGCTGCGCTCCTCGTCGTGTACCGGGACGATGACCGAGATCACGCGCGTTAGCGTATGCGCCCGATGCCCCAGTTGCTGTCGATCGACGAAGCTCTCGCGCGGGTCCTCGCGCGCGTCCGCCCGCTCGAGGCCGAGCGTGTTCCGGTCACCGAGGCGGCGGGCCGCGTGCTCGCGGAGGCTGTTGCCGCCCTGATCGACCTGCCGCCGTTTCCGAGCTCCGCAATGGACGGTTTTGCGATCAAGGCGGCGGACGTTCCGGGCGAGCTGCCGATCGTCTTTCGGATCGCCGCCGGCGTGCCTGCCGAGCGACCGCTGGCGGCAGGCGAGGCGATGGAGATTTCCACCGGCGGCAGCGTGCCGGACGGCGCCGATACTGTCGTCCCGATTGAGAACGTTGTCGAGATAGACAACAGACTCCAAGTGCCGAATCCTGTCACCTCGGGCGCGCACATCCGGCCGATCGGAGGGGATGTGCGTGCCGGCGACGCCCTCCTGACCGCCGGCACGCTGCTCGGCGCGGCTCAGGTCGGCGCGCTGGCCGCGGCCGGGATCGCCGAGGTCTCGTGCAGCCGCCGTCCACGGGTGGTCGTTCTCAGTACGGGCACGGAGCTCCGCGCACCCGGCGAGGCGCTCGGGCCGGGACAGATCTACGAGTCGAACGGCCCGATGCTCGCAGCCGCCTTCGAGGCCGCCGGCGCGCTCGTCGACCGGATCGGTCCGGTCGCCGACGACGAGGAGGAGCATCGCCGTGCGCTCGAGTGGGGGCTCGAGGCAGACGTGCTCGTGAGCTCGGGCGGCGTGTCGGTGGGGCCGCACGATCTCGTTCGCCGAATCCTGGGCGAGCTCGGTGTCGAGGAGGACTTCTGGGGCGTGGCGGTCCGGCCCGGCAAGCCGTTGGCCTTCGCGGCTCGAGGAGCGACGCTCGTCTTCGGGTTGCCCGGCAACCCCGTCTCGGCGCTGGTCGCGGTCGAGCTCTTCGTCCGGCCCGCCCTGCGCGCGCTGCAGGGCGATTCCAGCCCGGGCCCCAACTACGCCACGGCTCGGCTCGCAGCCTCCGTCCGCCGGAACGCGGCCCGCGACGAGCTGGTGCGCGCGCGCCGGGTCCGCGAGGGCGACGAGACCGTGCTCGAGCCGGTCAGCGGTCAGGAGTCGCACATGATCGCCCGCGCCGCGGGTGCCGACGCGCTCGTGCTCGTTCGCGCCGGGGACGGCGAGCTCGCGGCCGGAGACACCGCGCGCTACCTGCCGCTGGCCTAGCCCGGGCCCTCCAGGGCCTCGGCGTCTCCGACCTCTCGGAGTGGTGTGCGGCGGGAGAACAGCGTGCCGAAGGGCGCGCGTGGACCGCCGGTGCGAGCGGCGGAGTACGGCCCGTATCGACCGGCCGTGAGGGCTGCCAGCTGCGCGCCGATCGCGAGCCAGACGAGACCGAGCAGCACGGCGATCCAGGGGACGTAGCCGACCGCAACCAGAGAGAGCAGATACCACGGAGCCTCGAGCCCGAGATCGAACCGCGTCGAGAACGAGAGCGTGAGGATGAGCGGACCGGTGAACCCGATCGCAAGGAGCGTCAAGCGCACGAGTGGGTGCGCGGCGTGTGTCTGCGGCAGCCAGAGCCAGGCGTAGAGCGACGGCAGTAGGTAGATCAGCGAGAACGGGTTGGTGGCGACGACCACCAGCGCGGTGAGACCGAGCGCAAGCAGAGCGACCGTGTGGCCCGCGATCACTTCCTCGATTCGCGCCGGGCGGCGCGGGATCAGGCGCTCGCGGACGACGAGCCAGCCGACGAGGAGCAGCAGAGCGATCGTGCCGAGGACGACCGGCGAGGGCTGGTAGAGGCCGCGCTCGACCGGAAGCGGCCGCGGCTCCGCCTCCGGGAAGGCGCCGAGCCTCGCAGCGACGAAGAGGAGCAGTCCGGCGTAGCCCCAGAAGAGGAGCCGGCTGCGCAGGCTGCGCACCGCGGGACCGAGCCGAACCCGCCGCCGCCGGCAGCGGGCGAAGAGATCGATGGCGCCGATCACGAACGGCAGCAGCGCCGTCAGGAGCACGAGCTCGATCGTCCAGCCCCGGACGAAGCGCGCCCCGAGATAGACGTAGCTCGACGTGCCCTGGGCGAGCTCGAGGCCGGCGTCGAGCGAGCCGACGAGGTTCTGGGTTGCCCGGCCGAGCTCGCCGAGGCGTGCGGCGCTGAGCGGGTCGTCCTCGAAGACCTGCGACGGGACGTCCGAAACGGTGGTGAGCGTCACGGCCGGAATCCCCTGCGCTACGAATGGGCCCTGCTCGCCGAAGGTGAACGGAAAGCCGAGTTCGAGGAGCTGGCGCAGGGCAGGCGTGCGCTCCGGCTCGCTACCGGTCTGCTCGAGCACGCGAACGGCGGCCGTGCGCACCAGCGCAGCCGCCGGCGATCGTGCGGTGTCGCCCGAGATGAGCAGCCGGGGTTGCCCGCTGCCGGCGATTGCGTCGAGGCTGATCACCGCGAGCGGATCGGCGCGGTACGGGGACCGCTCGGCGAACCGGGCTGCGCCGAGTGCGCCGAACGCGCCGCCGTCGGTGGAAACGAAGACGAGAGTGTGTGACGGCCGCGTCTGCACCGTCGTGCCGGCTACGGGCGCGTAGGCACGCGCGAGCTCGATCAGCGCGGCGGTTCCGGAGGCGTTGTCGTTCGCGCCGCGGCCCTCGCCGTTGTTGTCGCGGTGTGCGGTGATCACGATCGCGCGCTGCGAGTCGCCCCGTGCGACCGCGATCACGTTCTGGAGCTCGACGCGTCCGCGGCCCGGAATCGTCGCCTGGAAGCGGTCGGTCTGCAGCGGTAGGCCGTAGAGCGCGAGCTGCTCCGAGACCCACTCGGCCGCACCGAGGCTCCCGGCGGAGCCTGGGGCTCGATCCGGGTAGTTTCGCGCGAGCTCGCGCGCTAGCTGCTCGGCGGTCGTCCCGTCGAATGCGGCCGGCAGCGTGGGGGC
This sequence comes from uncultured Gaiellaceae bacterium, assembly GCA_963749515.1. GTDB lineage: Bacteria > Actinomycetota > Thermoleophilia > Gaiellales > Gaiellaceae > Gaiellasilicea. The sequence goes on along the minus strand of CAVVMR010000006.1, from coordinate 39,859 downwards.
CGGCAGCGGCTGCGGCCGGCCGACGGTGAAGGCGGCGAGCAACAGCGGCAGGGCCACGAAGAGCCACGTCCCGCGTACGAGGCGGGCATTGATCGGCCGCTCGACGGAGCCGCGGCGGGGGCGCGCGTGCGGCGCGCGCGCTCGTCTGGGCGGCGCCATGGCACGAATCAGTGTAGGGAACGAGACGGTCGCCTCTAACCTAGGAGGTCCATGGCGGATCCCCCCACCATCCTGCTGGTCGACGACGAGGAGTCCGTTCAGAAGCTCCTCACGTACCCGCTCGAGCGCGAGGGGTTCCGGGTCGTCCACGCCTGGGACGGCGAGGAGGCGCTCGCGAAGTTCTCGGAGGAGGACGTGGATCTCGTCGTGCTCGACCTGATGCTGCCGAAGCTCGACGGGCTCGAGGTGTGCAAGCGACTTCGCTCAGAGAGCACCGTTCCGATCATCATGCTGACGGCCCGCGACGACGAGCTGGACAAGGTGCTCGGGCTGGAGCTCGGCGCGGACGACTACATCACCAAGCCATTCTCGATCCGCGAGTTCCGGAGCCGTGTGCGCGCCCTGCTGCGCCGCGCCGCTGCGCCACGGCCTGGCGAGAGGGAGGACGAGGAGGTCGTCGAGGCCGGCGAGGTCCGGATCGACGTCCCCCGCCGCACGGTCGAGGTGCGCGGCGAGGAGGTGCAGCTCACCTTCGTCGAGTTCGAGCTGCTGCGAACGCTCGCCGCCGCGCCGGGCCGCGTGTTCTCGCGCCGGCAGCTGCTCGAGCGTCTCCGGGGCGGCGCCGACTACCGCGAGCCCCGCACGATCGACGTCCACGTTCGCCATCTGCGCGAGAAGATCGAGCGGAACCCGCACGAGCCGGAGCTGATCCTGACCGTGCGGGGCGTCGGCTACCGCTTCCGCGAGCAATAGGCGCCGATGCGGCGCCCCCTGATCAAGGGCATCCGGCTCCGGCTCTCGGTGGCGCTGGTGCTCGTCGTCACCGGCGTGCTCGCCGTCGTCTATCTGATCGTCGTGCCCTCGCTCGAGGCAGAGCTCGTGAACGCCAAGCTCGACCAGCTCCAGGAGGACGCCAGGACGGTGGCCCTCAACTATCAGACCGACATCGGCCGAGAACAAGACTTCGCGGCGCAGGCGGCGGCGCTCTTCTCCGCCCGTGTCGTCATCTACACGAAGCTCGAGAGCATCGTCCTGATCCAGGGAGACTCGAGCACGACCGACTCCCGCGACGTCGAGCGCGACCCGATTGCGCAACGCGCCGCCGGGACGGGAAAACTGGAGCGGGGCACGGTCACGCGCGACGGGCGGCTGTTTGCGGAGGTCGCGCTCCCGGCGGGCCCGGGCTCCGTCGTCATGCTCAGCGACTCGCTTGCAGACCCGCTCGCGAGCCTCCACCTGATCGAGAGGCGGTTGCTCATCGCCGGCGCGATCGGGCTTCTGCTCGCGATCGTGGGCGGCTACGCGCTGGCGACGATGCACGCCCGCCGGATCAGGCGGCTCGAACGTGCGGCCGAGCGGATCGCCGGCGGCGCCTTCGACGAGCCGGTGGTCGACACGGGCCACGACGAGCTGGGCGAGCTCGCCGCGGCGTTCGAGCGGATGCGCGTGCGGCTCGAGAAGCTGGATCGAGCACGGCGCGAGTTCATCGCCAACGCCTCCCACGAGCTGCGCACGCCGCTCTTCTCGCTGGCCGGCTTCCTGGAGCTGATGGCAGACGAGGAGCTGGACGAGACGACGCGGCAGGAGTTTCTCGAGACGATGCGCGAGCAGGTCGACCGGCTGGCGAAGCTCGCCACCGATCTGCTCGACCTCTCGCGGCTGGATGCCGGGCGGATGCGTGTCGAGCACGAGCCCGTCGACCTGGGCGCGGTCGCGCAGGCGGTGGCGGAGGAGTTCGTGGCGGTGGCGGAGCAGAAGGACCACCTGCTCGAGGTCGGCGTCGAGGGCCGGCCGATCGCGCGGGCCGACGAGCTGCGTGTGCTCCAGGTGTGCCGTGCGCTCGTCGACAACGCCCTCGTGCACACGCCCCCGGGCTCGCGGGTGACGCTGCGAGCGTACGCCGACCGTGAGCACGCCTTCCTTGAGGTGGAGGACGACGGCCCGGGCGTCCCCGCGGAGCACGCGCCCCACGTCTTCGACCGCTTCTACCGCGCCGAGGGCGGCATCGCCTCCGGCAGCGGGCTGGGGCTCGCGATCGCACGCGAGCTCGTCACGTTCATGGACGGAGAGGTCGTGCTCGAATCCGAGCCCGGCCGGACGGTGGTGCGGGTCGTGCTGGGCGCCGCGCCGACCTCGGTGGCCTCGCCTGCGGTCGGCGAGCGCGTTTCCACGTGAAAACGCGCGCCGCTACCCTGCCTGCATGCGATCCACCGCTCTGGCCGTCGTCGCACTCGTGGCAGCCGTGCTGGGCGCGACCGTCGTCCTGCTCGTCGGCTCCCTGACAGGCTGGATCGGCGAGGGCGACGGTCCGCGCGCTGTCGTCTTCGAGACGGCGCCGACCGAGACCGGCGCGATCCAGACGCGGACGCCTCTGCTCGGAAACGGCTTCGATCCGGCGCGGATCTACGCTCGCCGCTCGGGCGGCGTTGTCACGATCTACTCGTTCTTCACGAGCGGCCAACGCTCGCAGGGCTCCGGCTTCGTGGTCTCGGACGACGGTCACGTCCTCACCAACTCCCACGTCGTCACCGACGCCGGTGGGGACAACGAGGTGCGCGGTGCGTCCCGCGTCTACGTCGTCTTTGCCGACGGCGACCGCATTCCCGGCGAGATCGTCGGGTGGGATCTGTTCAACGACATCGGTGTCGTCAAAGTCGATCCGCAGGACCACGCGGTGTCGCCGGTGCCCCTCGGCGATTCGAGCCGCGTCGTCGTCGGTGAGCCCGTCGCCGCGATCGGCAGCCCCTTCGGGCAGGAGAGCTCACTCTCGGTCGGTGTCGTCTCGGCGACCGAGCGCTCGATCGAGTCTCTGACCTCGGACTACGACGTCTCGGGCGCGATCCAGGTCGACGCCCCGATCAACCACGGCAACTCGGGCGGCCCGTTGCTCGACGCCCGCGGCCGGGTGATCGGAATCAATGCTCAGATCCGCTCCGACTCCGGCAACGCGGAGGGCGTCGGCTTTGCGATTCCCATCAACTCTGCTCGCCGCTCGATGGAGCAGTTGATCAGCACCGGCAAGGTGCGGTACGCCTACGTCGGCGTCACGACCCAGGATGTGACGCCGGCCGTTGCTCGCCGCTTCGATCTCGGCGCCCAGCGGGGCGCGCTGATCCAGTCGGTGATCGACGGCGCGCCGGCGGATGCCGCCGGCCTGCGCGGCGGGAGCGACCTCGAGCCGTTCAACGGCATCTCGATCAACCTCGGCGGCGACCTGATCGTCGCCTTCGCAGGCGAGCGTGTCGAGCGCGCCGCCGATATTGCGGCAATTGTCACGAATCGTCTCCGTCCCGGACAGACCGTCTCGGTGACTGTTGTCCGCGGAGGCACCGGCAAGCGGGAAACCGTCCGGCTCCGCTTGATCGACCGGCCCCTGAACCCGAACAGCTAGCGGTTCCCGCGTTTAGGCCCTGCCGACTCGGGTAACAATCCTGCGTAGAAGTTGCGAGAGTTCGCGAGCTTTCGGTAGAAGAGGAGAAACGAGGAAACGTGAGCGACTACGAGGCCGCCCCGAACGGGGCCGCCGACGGAGGCAGAGTGGTTCGGCTGACGATTCCGGCGAAGCCGGAGTACATCACGCTGTCCCGCCTGGCCCTCGCCGGGCTCTCGCGCGTGCGCGCGCTTCCCGAGGACACGCTCGCGGATCTGAAGCTCGCGCTCACCGAGGCGTGCTCGAACTCGGTCCGCCACGCCTATGGCGACGATGAAGGCCATGTCGACATCAGCTTCGAGCTACTCGACGACCGGCTGATCGTCGAGGTCGCCGACGATGGATCCGGCTTCGAGCTGGGCGAGTCGGACAAGAACGGCGAGGAGGATCTTTCCGAAGGCGGCCTCGGAATCGCGATCATTCGCTCGATTGCCGACGAGGTCGAGATCGGCGGCGGCCCCGACGGCCGCGGTTCGCGCCTCCGCTTCGTCAAGCTTCTCTAGGCTCCCGCCCGTGCAGGCGCGGCGGAAGCTGATCGTGGTCTCGAATCGTGGCCCGATCGGGTATGCCCGCGAGGGCGGAGAGCGCGTTGCCCGGCGCGGCGCCGGCGGGCTCGTGACCGCGCTCGCGCCGCTCGTGTCGCACCACGACGTGACGTGGATCGCCAGCGCGCTCTCGGACGAGGACCGGGTCGTCGCGGCCGAAGGGCCGGTCGAGGCGACCGCTGCAGACGGCTCGCGCTACAGGCTGAGGCTCGTCGCGCACGATCCGGCCGCGTACGACCTCTACTACCACGTCGTCGCCAATCCGGCCCTCTGGTTCGTCCAGCACGGGTTGTGGGAGCTCAAGCACGAGTCCGAGCGCGACCTCCGGCCGGCCTGGGAGGAGGGGTATGCCGCGGTTAACCGGGCCTTTGCGGACGCGGTCGTCGAGGAGCTCGACCGAGATCCGGGCACGGCGGTCTTCTTCCACGACTACCACCTGTATCTCGCGCCGCGGCTCGTGCGCGAGCGGCTGCCCGAGTCGGTGATCGGGCACTTCACGCACATCCCGTGGGTCGGTCCGGACGGCTGGTCGGTGCTGCCGGACGAGATCGTGGAGGCGATCCACGCGAGCCTGCTCTGTTGCGACGTCGCCAGCTTCCATACGAATCGCTGGCGTGAGGCGTTCGGGTCGATGTGCCGGGAGCTGGGCCTCGACGACGGTCACACTCTCGTGACCGCACATCCGATCTCGATCGATCCGGATGAGTTCACGGCGCTGGCCACGAGCCCGCAGGTGCTCGAGCGTGAGCGCGACCTGCTCGAGTCGCGGCCCGAGACGATGATCCTCCGAGTCGATCGGACCGACCCGGCGAAGAATGTCCCGAGGGGGCTCCAGGCGTTCGCGCTTCTGCTGGAGCGCCGCCCCGACCTGCGCGGGCGCGTCGGCATGCTCGCCCTGCTCGACCCGTCGCGGCAGGAGATCCCGGAGTACGCTGCCGAGCGCAGCCGGATCGAGGAGGCCGCTGCCGCCGTCGAGGCCCGGTTCCCGGGTGCTCTCCGGTTGCGGATCGCGGACGACTTCCACCAGTCGATCGCCGCCTACAAGCAATTCGACGTCCTGCTCGTGAACGCCGTCATGGACGGTCTCAACCTCGTGGCCAAGGAGGCGCCGTACGTGAACGTGTGCGACGGTGTTGTTGTCTTATCTGTCAACGCAGGCGCACACGAGGAGATCGGTGCCTGGACGGTGCCTGTCGACCCGTTCGACGTGGAGGGCCAGGCGGACGCGCTCGAGGCTGCGCTCGCACTACCGGCGGAGGATCGCCGTGCGCGGCTCGACGCGATCAGGAACCACGTTCGCCGGCACGACCTCTCGCGCTGGATCGACGCGCAGCTTTCCGACCTCGACCGCGCCAGTACGATGCGCCAGCGATGAGGTCGCTCACCTTCGGCTCGCTCCCGCGGGGGAAACCATGTTTCCCCCACGAGCCCCCTTCTTCTGCTTTGTGGGGGAACTTGCAAGTTCCCCCACACCCCCTAAACCTCATGGGCAGGAAAGGCCGCCCATGAGCGACCTCTCGCATGTCGACGAGTCCGGGGCGGTGCGCATGGTCGACGTCGGCTCGAAGCCGATGTCCCGGCGCCGGGCCGTCGCGCGCGCTTCCGTCCGGATGGCGCCCGAGACCTCCCAGCGGCTGGGCGACTTGCCGAAGGGCGATGCGCTGACGACCGCCCAGGTCGCCGGAATCATGGCGGCGAAGAAGACGAGCGACCTGATTCCCCTCTGTCATCCGTTGCCACTCTCGGTCGTCGACGTCTCGCTGAGAGTCGTCGCGGCCGGTGTCGAGATCACTGCGACCGCCGAGACGACGGCGCAGACGGGCGTCGAGATGGAGGCGCTCGTCGCCGCATCGGTTGCGGCGCTGACCGTCTATGACATGGCGAAGGCGATCGACAAGGCGATGGTCGTCACCGACATCACGCTCGTCGAGAAGACCAAGGCAGACGTATGAGGACGGCGGTGCTGACCGTCTCGGACGGCGTGGTCGCCGGCACGCGGGAGGACAAGAGCGGCGACATCCTGGCGGAGCTCCTCGAGGCCGACGGCTACGAGGTCGAGCGGCGGGTCGTGCCCGACGAGGCGGGCGAGATCGCCGCCGCGATCGAGGCGCTCGCCGAGGCCGCGTCGCTGGTGCTCACGACCGGAGGCACCGGCGTCGCACCGCGCGACGTCACGCCGGAGGCGACGCGCTCGGTGATCGATCGCGAAGCGCCCGGGATCGCGGAGGCAATTCGTGCCGACTCGCTCGCGAAGACCCCTCACGCGCTTCTCTCGCGTGGGATCGCGGGGGTGCACGGACGGACGCTCGTCGTCAACCTGCCCGGCTCGCCGGGCGGCTGCCGCGACGGCTTCGCCGTGCTACAGCCCGCTCTGGCCCATGCTCTCGGCCTGCTGGCGGGCGCCGAGACGACCCACAAGCAGACATGAGCGCGACGGCGATCTCCCTCCCGCGCAGGTTCGCATCGCTCGTCAAGCTCGAGCATACGGTCTTCGCGCTGCCGTTCGCCTACGTCGGGATGCTGCTGTCGGTCGCCGACGTCCCCGCGGCCGCGGACTGGCTCTGGGTGACGGTGGCCATGGTCGGCGCCCGGACCCTCGCGATGGGCCTGAACCGGCTGATCGACGCGGATGTGGATGCGCGGAACCCGCGGACCGCGACGCGGGAGCTGCCCGCCGGGACGCTTTCTCGTGCCCAGGTCGCCGCGTTGTGCGCGCTGGCGCTCGCGGTGTTCCTGCTCGCTGTCTTCCAGCTCGACCCGCTCGTGCGCTGGCTCTGGCCCGTCCCGGTGGTGCTCTTCGCGGTCTACCCGTACCTGAAGCGCGTCACGTGGCTCTGCCACCTCTGGCTCGGCGCCTCGCTCGGGCTCGCGCCGGTCGGTGCCTGGGCAGCTCTCACCGGCGAGCTGCCGTGGCAGGCCTGGGCCGTCGGCGGCGCGGTCGCGCTCTGGGTCGCCGGCTTCGACTTCTTCTACTCGCTCTTCGACCTGGAGCACGATCGGGCTGAAGGGCTTCAGTCGTGGGCGACCCGCTTCGGCGAGGTTGGAGTCTTCCGCGGTGCGCGGCTCTTCCACCTGGGCACCGTCGCGCTTCTCGTGGCAGCCGGTCTCGGGCTCGAGGTCGGGGTCCTGTACTGGCTCGGTGTGGTGGCCGTTGCCGGCCTGCTGGCGTACGAGCACTCGCTCGTCCGGCCCGGCGACCTGCGCCGGCTCGACGCTGCGTTCTTCACCGTCAACGGCGTGATCAGCATCGTCTTCTTCGCTTTCGTCCTCGCCGACGTGCTGCTGTGATTCGGGCCCGGGCGCTCGAGAAGCGCTACGGCCGCCGGCGAGCGCTGAAGCCGATCGACCTCGACCTCGAGCCCGGTGGCTTTCTCGTTGTCACCGGCGCCAACGGGTCGGGGAAGACGACGTTCCTCCGGCTCGTGGCCGGCCTCGCAGCGCCGACGGGCGGCGAGCTGGACGTCGATGCGTCGCGCGGCGAGCTCGGCTTCGTCGGCCACGAGCCGCTTCTCTACCGAGACCTGACCGCGTTCGAGAATCTCGATCTCTACGGGCGCCTGTACCGCGTGCGCGAGCGGCGGGAGCGGATCGGGATGCTGCTCGAGCGCTTCGGGCTCTGGGAGGTTCGCGCCGAGCGCGTCGCGTCGTACTCGCGGGGCATGACGCAGCGGCTCGCGCTCTGCCGCGCTCTTCTGCACGAGCCCGGCCTGCTCGTGCTCGACGAGCCGTTCACGGCGCTCGACACCGAGGGCGCCGAGCTCCTCGACCGCCAGCTCACCGAGCTCGGCGGCGTCGCCACGATCCTGCTCTCGACGCACGACCCTCGCCGGGTGGAGCCCCTCGCAACCTCCCGGCTGGCGCTGACATGACCTATCTGGCATGACCTATCTCGCCGACGTCGCGACCCTCGCCCGCAAGGACCTCCGGCTGGAGCTCCGTGCGCGAGACACGCTGCCGGCGATGGTGCTCTTCGTCCTCTCCACGCTCGTCGTCTTCCACTTCGCGCTTCCGACCGGAGCGGACGAGGTCGCGGCGCAGGGACTGCTCTGGGTGGCGCTCATCTTCACGGCTCTCCTCGGCCTGGCGCGGGCGTGGGCGCCGGAGCGAGAGGGCGGAGCGCTCGAGGGTCTTGTCCTCGCACCATCCGACCGGAGCGCGATCTGGCTCGGAAAGTCGGCTGCGGTCTTCGTCTTCCTGGTCGCCATCGAGCTCGTCGCATTGCCCGCATTCGCGCTCTTCTTCTCGCCGCTCGGAGCGTCCGCGGTACTCGGTGTCCTGCTCGCGAACATCGGGATCTGCGCCGTCGGCACGCTCCTCGCGGCGATGGCGGCCGCGAGCCGGACGCGCGAGCTGATCCTGCCGCTGCTCTTCCTGCCGCTCGCGATTCCGCTTGTCGTCGGGGGCGTCGGTGCCAGCGTCTCGACCGAACCTGTGCGCTATCTCACGTTTCTCGGTCTGTACGACGCGGTCTTCGCGATACTGTGCTGGGCGTCCTTTGAGTACGTCGTCTCCGAATAGCTCGGCCCCGAAGATCTCCGTTCCAGTGCTCGCGGCCGCTGCCGCCGGACTGGTCGGGCTCTCGATCGTTCTCGCCTTCTTCGTTGCGCCCGAGGATGCCGACCAGGGCATCTCGCAGCGGATCTTCTACTTCCACGTTCCGATCGCGCTGACCGCGTACGCGTGCTTCGGCTGGGGCGCATACAAGGCGGTGCTGCTGCTCTGGAGGCGAGAGGAGCGCTACGACCTCGAGAGCTACGTCGCGATCCACCAGGGCACGATCTTCGGCGCGCTCACCCTCGCCACCGGATCCATCTGGGCCAAGGCCTCGTGGGGTCACTGGTGGGTGTGGGACTCGAACCAGCTCGTGCTCTTCCTCGTGCTCTTCCTCTTCTACTCCGCCTACTTCATGCTGCGCTTCTCGATCGAGGAAGGACCGCGGCGTGCGAACGTCTCCGCCGTCTACGCGCTGTTCGGGGTCGCCCTGATTCCGGTCAGCTTTCTCGCGATCCGGCTGGCCGAAGACTTCATCCACCCCACGACCTTCACGCGCGACGGCCCACAGATGACAGGGACGATGTTCTTCACCTTCTGCGTCAGCTGGCTCGCGATCACTGCGCTGGCCTACGCGCTCTACCGCGTCGAGCTGCTCGGGAAGCGCCTCGACGCGAACCTGCGCGACCTGCGTGAGGCGCTGTCGTGAGCTCTGGCGAGAAATACGTCGCGGGCGCGTACGCGGTCGTCTTCGTGACGGTGCTCGTCTACGTCGTGATCATCGCGGCGAAGCTCTCCCGGCTCGAGCGCGAGACCGCCGAGCTGGCGGAGCTCGCACGTCGGCGAGCAGATGGCTGAGCTCCTCGTCGTCCCGGCACTGCTTGCCTACGGCGAAGCCGCGTTCGCCTACGCCGGCGAGCTGCGCGGGCCCGGCCTTGCCGGCCGGCTCGCGACCTGGGGCGTTCGGCTCGGATGGCTGGCCCAGACCGCGCTGCTCGCCGGGCAGGCCGCATCCGCGGAGGGATTCCCGTGGGGAACCTGGGCCGGCTCGCTCAACCTGTTCGTCTGGCTCGTTGTCGGCGCCTACCTGATCTGGGGCTGCACGCCGCGCTACCGGCTGCTCGGTCTCACGGTGATGCCGATCGCCGTCGCGCTGCTGGCGCTTGCCTGGGCAGGCGGCGGCACGGCGCTGGACGAGGGCGAGCGCTCCGGCGCTGCGCTCGCGATCCACGTCGCCCTGATGCTGGCCGCGTTCGCGGGTCTTACGCTCGCTGCCGGGATGGCTGCGCTCTACGTCTGGCAGGAGCGAAGGCTGAAACGGCACGAGCGGGCTGTGCTCCGCGTGCGGGTGCCGCCGCTCGATGCGCTCGACCGGCTCGCGGCGCGCGGCATTCTCGCCTCCATCGTCCTGCTGACGCTTGGTATCGGAGTGGGCGCCGCAAGTTTCGAGCGGGGCGACTTCGACGCCGCGATGGCGGTGACGTTCGTGATCCTCGCCTACTACGCCGTGCTTCTCGTCCTTCGGCACGAGGGCTGGCGTGGCCGGAGGGGCGCGCTGCTGATCCTCGCCGGTTTCGCACTCGTCGCGATCGTCCTCCCCCTGACCCACTTCGCGTCATGAAGCTCACTCTCGCCGGCGTCTCGCACCACCGAGCTCCGATCGAGCTGCGGGAGCGCGTCGCGCTCGACCGCGATGCCTGTCGCGCCCTCGCCGAGCGGCTCGGCGGCGAGGCGGTCGTGCTCTCGACGTGCAACCGCACCGAGCTCTATCTCGTCCGCGACGAGCACGCGGACGACGAGGCGGTCGACGCGCTCGTCCAGCTGGCCGGCGACCGGGCCGACGACCTTGCCGCCGCGCTGTATCGCCTACGGGACGAAGCAGCGGCGCTGCACCTCTTTCGCGTCGCGGCCGGGCTCGACTCGCTCGTACCCGGCGAGGGCGAGATCCTCGGCCAGGTGCGGGCCGCGTTCGAAGGCGGAATGGCGGGCCCGTTTCTCGACCGCCTCTTCCGACAGGCGCTGCACACGGGGAAGCGCGTTCGGATGGAGACGGCGATCGGCGAGAGCCCGGCCTCGGTCCCGTCGGCGGCCGCAGCGCTCGCCCAGCAGGTGTTCGGCGACCTCACCGGCCACCGCGTCCTCCTGCTCGGAGCGGGGAAGATCAGCGAAGCGGCCGCTCGTAACCTCCGTTCCCGCGGCGCCGAGATCGCCGTGGTCGCGAACAGGACGCTCGAGCACGGCGAGGACCTGGCGCGAAAGCTCGGGGCGCGGGCAGTTGCGCTCGATACGGTCGCCGCGGAGCTCGAGCGCGCGGACGTCGTCGTCTCGGCCACGAGTGCCTCCGACCTCGTTCTCTCGCGGGAGTCCGTCGCAGCCGTCCTGCGGGCGCGGAAGGGCCGCCCGCTCCTGCTGCTCGACCTCGCAGTCCCGCGCGACCTCGACCCGGCGATCAACGAGCTCGACGGCTGCTTCCTCTACGACGTCGACGACCTCGAGGCCGTGGTGACCGAGACGCTCTCCGGCCGGCGTGGCGAGGCGGCCCACGCCGAGCAGCTGGTGGCCGAGGAGGCCGACCGCTTCCGCGAATGGCAGGCCTCACTCGACATCGTCCCGACGATCGCGTCGCTGCGCGCCCTCGCGGAAGAGATCCGTGACCGGGAGCTCCTGAAGGCCGGCGGCAGGCTCTCCGAGCGGGAGCGCAAGCACATCGAATCCGTGACCTCCCAGATCGTCGCAAAGCTCCTGCATTTGCCCACGATCCGTCTGAAAGAGGCAGCTGCGGCAGCCGATGGAGTGGTCTATGCTGACGTCGTGAAGCATCTGTTCGGGCTGGAGGAGGAGGAGCGGCGGCGATGACGACGAGGTTCATGTCGAGCAGGCCACTCCCGCTGCAGGTGCCGACGGCGTTCGTTCGCATCCGGCCGAGCACCCAGCTGAACGGCGCGCGGGGCTGCGGCGAGTCGAGGCCCGTCTCCCGGCGAAGCTGTGCTGATCCGCGTCGGCTCCCGCGGCAGTAGGCTCGCTCTCACCCAGGCTGAGCTGGCCGCAGAGCGGCTGCGCGGGCCCAGGGTTGGTGGGAAGAGCATCGAGATTGCGCTCGTGCCGATCACCACGGCGGGCGATCGCGATCGCACTCGACCCTTCGGTGAGATCGGGAGCCGCGGCGTCTTCGTCAAGGAGCTCGAGGAGGCGTTGCTCGAGGGCCGGATCGACGTTGCCGTCCATTCGGCGAAGGACATGACCTCGACCGACACCGAGGGCCTCGCGGTCGGCGCCTACCCGCCGCGCGAGGACCCCCGGGACGCGTTGTGCGGCGCCGACGCCATCCGGCCGGGCATGCGGATCGGGACGGCTTCGGTGCGCCGGCGCGCGCAGTTGCTCGCGCTGGAGCCGTCGCTCTCGATCGAGCCGCTCCGCGGCAACATCGACACGCGCCTGCGCAAGCGCGGCGAGCGCGGTCTGGATGCGATCGTGCTGGCCGCCTGCGGGCTCGATCGGCTCGGGCTCGAGGCGGAGATCGGACTGCGCTTCGACCCGGCGGAGATGCTCCCCGAGGCCGGCCAGGGCTCGCTCGCGCTGCAGGTGCGCGCCGGCGAGGAGAATCTCGTGGAGGCGGCCGACGATGCGGAGACGCGCAGGCGGGTCGAGGCGGAGCGCCGTTGCGTCGCTCTGGTCGGCGGCGGCTGCCTGGCGCCGGTTGCGGCTCACCACGACGGCTCGCTCCTGACGGCGCTCGTCGCCGACGAGGACGGCGCCTGGATCGAGCGGCGTTCCGGCGCGGATCCGGAGACCGTCGCGCGCGACCTGCTCGCGTTCGTGTCGTGAGGGTGATCGTCACCCGGCCGCGCGGGCAGGAAGAGGAGCTCGTTCGCGGCCTGGAGGCGCTCGGCCACGACGTCGTTCACTGCCCCCTGATCGAGCCGGAGTCGCTCGGCGACGAGCCGGTCGACGTCAGCGGCTACGACTGGGTGATCGTCACGAGCCCGAACGGCGCGCGCGAGCTGCGGCGTCGGATGCAGGGAGCGCCGAAGCGGGTGGCCGCGATCGGTGCCGCGACGGCAGCCGCCTTCGGCGGCGCCGACCTCGTGCCGGCGGTATCGACCCAGGAAGGCTTGCTCGCCGAGCTCCCGCGTCCAGCCGGGCGTGTGCTCTTCGCCGCGGCCGAGGGCGCACGGCCGCTGCTGGTCGATGAGCTCGGCGCCACCTTCGTTCCGCTCTACCGCACCCGCGAGCTCGCGCCGGACGAGCCACCGGCCGGCGACCTCGTCGTTCTCGCTTCGGCCTCGGCGGCCCGCGCTTTCGGCCGGCTCGGTGTCGCGGTCCCGGCGGTCAGCATCGGGCCGCAGACGAGCGCAACGGCACGTGAGGTAGGCGTGCAGGTTGTCGCCGAGGCGGACACGCACGACGTCGCGGGCCTGCTGGCGGCGGTAACCTCCCGCGCGTGTTCGTCACCTTCCTGAGCGACTTCGGGCTCCAGGACGACTTCGTCGGCACGTGCCACGGTGTGATCAAGCGTATTGCGCCCGAGGCGGAGATCATCGACATCACGCACGGGATACCGCCGCAGCAGGTGCTGCAGGGCGCGCTGGTGCTCGCGAGCACGCTGCCGTACATGCCGGTCGGCGTCCACCTTGCGGTCGTCGATCCCGGGGTCGGCAGCTCGCGGCGGCCGCTGGCGCTGCGCGATCGAGAGGGGCGATTCTTCGTCGGTCCAGACAACGGCCTCCTCGTCCCGGCGGCGGACCTCGCCGGGATCGAGGCCGCGCACGAGCTCGCCAACCCGGAGTACGCGCTGGACACGATCTCGCGCACGTTCCACGGGCGCGACCTCTTCTCGCCTGCGGCCGCGCACCTCGCCCGCGGCGTAGCCATCGACGAGCTCGGCCCGCCGCTGGCTCCCGACGCGCTCGTCCGGCTCGACATCCCCCAGCCGGAGGTCGGCGCCGACCGGATCGCAGGCACCGTGCTCTACGTTGACTCATTCGGCAACATCGCCCTCAATGTCACCCGCGAGCACGTGGCGGAAGTGGGCATCGTCCCGGGTACGCAGGTGGAGCTGGAGCTCGGGGGCGAGCGCTTCTACGCCGTCGCCGCTCGGACGTTCGCCGACGCGCGTGCGGGCGACATCATGCTCTACGAGGACTCCTACCGGAACATGTCGGTCGCGATCAGCAACGGCGACGCTGCCGAGATGCTGCACGCCCGCGCCGGGCAGTCGATCAGGATCAACGTCGGCCGCCTTTGACTTGCGTCAAGGGCGGGCGTCTGTAACTCTCCCCGCCATAAGGGCGTTCGCGGAGCGGTATCACCGTCCCGGACGTCCTTTCTTTGCGCAAGATCAGGATCCGCGGGAGCGGATCCCGATCGCGCGAAGACCCCTAAAGGGGCCGCTGGCGCGGCCCTACCTTGCGTCTCCGTCTAGGCGTGCGGGGGACGCCGTGTCCAGGGACGGGCTTCCTCGAGCTGCGACGAGACGCGGAGGAGAAGCGCGTCGCCGAGTGGCGGGCCGACAAGCTGGACGCCGATCGGCAGCCCCGCGTCCGTCCAGTACAGCGGCAGCGAGACCGCCGGCTGCCCGGTCACGTTGAAGGCGGCGGTGAACGGCGTGAACTGCACGGCGCGGTCGAACTGCTCCCACGGGTCCTCTGGCTCTGCCTCCCAGCCGACCGGCGCCGGCGGCATGGCGAGCGTCGGCGTCAGCAGGAGGTCGTAGCTCGACCAGAACGAGACGATCTTCCGCGCACGCAGCTGCAGGCGGGAGACCGCGGCGGCGTACATCGCGCTCGACGTCTCGACGGCGCCGCGGAGGAATGCTTGGTTGAGCGGGCTGAGCACGGACGGGTCGAGCACCGGGTACAGCGACGGCGCGACCTGCCAGACGGGCTTGAAGTCCTCCATCAGCTCGTCTCCGCCCCATTCGGGTGCCGCCTCCTCGACGTCGTGGCCGAGCGACGTCAGCAACTCGGCCGCGGCCCGCGCTGCGGCGACGCATGCGCCGTCGACCTCGGTGCCGACCGGGGACGCAGTCGTCAGCGCTATCCGCAGCCTCCCCGGGTCGACTCCGATCTCCTCCGCGAACGGCCGGTCCGGCGGGGGCGGTGGGAACGGGTCGCCCGGCTCGTAGCCGACGACGACGTCGAGGTATGCCGCGGCATCCGCGGTCGTGCGTGCGAGCGGCCCTGTGGTTCCGAGGCCGATCCCCGGCACGAACGGCGCGTTCGACACGCGACCGCGCGACGCCTTGATGCCGAAGACGCCGCAGCACGAGGCGGGAATGCGGATCGAGCCGCCCCCGTCGGACCCCTGTGCGATCGCGCAGAGACCCGACGCGAGTGCTGCGGCCGCACCGCCGCTCGAACCGCCGGCGTTCCGCGAGACGTCCCAGGGCGTCCGGCATGGTCCGTTCAGCTCCGAGTCCGTGAACGCCGTCGTTCCGAACTCGGGCGCGTTCGTCTTCCCGAGGATGACGAAGCCGGCCGCTCTGAGCCGTGTGATGTGTGCGAGATCGAAGTCCGGGACGTTGGCCGCGAAGGCGGGGCAGGAAAACGTGGTCCGGATCCCGGCTGTGGTGTCGAGATCCTTGAGCGAGATCGGGACGCCGTGGAACGGCGTCGCGGCCGAGACGTCCGTCTTCGCGCGCGCGTCGGCGAGCGCCTCGTCGGCGCACACCGTGACGTACGCGCCGAGCTCGGGGTCGAGGCGCCCGATCCGCTCGAGGTAGAGCTCGACGAGCTCGAGTGGCGTGACCCCCCGCTCCCGGACCAGTCGCGCTTGCTCGGTCGCGGGGAGAAACGCGAGCTCGCTCATCGCGCAACCCTATGTCGCCCAAGCCCCATGCGGCCGTCGTGTAACACCAGGCGTCCTCCGCGCCATCTCATCGTGTACACCAACCCGGAGGTGCGAATGGGAACGCCAACGTGAACGTGCAGACCGACGCCGAGCTCCTTGCAGCCGCCCGTACCGACGCGGGCGCATTCCGCGAGCTGTACGACCGGTACGCGGAGGCGATTCACCGCTTCCACTTCGGGCGCACACGGCAGCGTGAGGTCGCGCTCGATCTCACGGCCGAGACGTTCGCGCAGGCGTGGCTGGCGCGCGGGCGGTTCCGCGACCTCGCTGGCGGCTCGGCCCGGCCGTGGCTCTACGCGATCGCGCGGCACGTGCTCGTCGCCTCCGTCCGCAGGAAGGAGCTCGAGCGAACGGCCCGCGACCGGCTCGGCGTCCTGCTGGAGCTCGACCGGGCCGGTGCCGCTCCTGAGCCCGACAGCGCCTGGCTGGACGGCCTCGACGAGGCGCTCGAGGAGCTCGACCCCGAGGTGCGCAGAGCAATCGAGCTCCGGGTCGTGGACGACCTCGGCTACGGCGCGGTTGCCTCTGCGACCGGCACGACGCCCGGAGCAGCGCGCGTCCGCGTGCACCGCGGGTTGCGAGCGCTTCGCTCTCGACTTCTTCAGACCAAGGAGGCACATCGATGACGAACGAGACTCCAGAGCTTGCCACGCTCGGCGACCAGCTCGAGCGCGCCGCAACGGCTGACCTCGCCCGGCGGCCTCGGCGGGTCTCCAGCCGGCTCGCGCTCGCGGTCGCCGTCCTCGCGGTCGCCGTGCCCGGGCTCGCGTTCGCGGCGGATGCCCTGATCGGGCCAGAGGAGGTGGCGGCAGGGTTGCCGGCCGGGACGAAGATGCTCGCCGGCACCGATCCGCGGTGCACCGTCGTCGAGCAGGGCGTCGAGTATCACTGCGTGCTGACGCGGCTGCCCGCAGCGCCGGAGGTCGACGACCTGACCGGCACGGTCGAGCCGACGGTCGATGCGACGAAGCACGTGAACGGCGGCTGCCGCTCGCTCCGCGCCGACGGACGGGAGTGGCGGTGCTACCTGGGCGAGGCGGCTGTCGAGCAGCAGATCATCTCGCGCGGCTTCCTGGGCGAGTACGCGCCGGAGCCGGGCGTCGGCTGAGCGGGACGAGGGGGGCCAGGTCGGCCCCCCTCGTCGTTCGGCTGCTAGATCCAGTCGAAGGTGTCCTGCAGGAAGGGCACGAGGAAGTAGACGAGGAACGCGAAGGACGCGAGCCACATGAAGGGATGCACTTCCTTCGACCGCCCCTGTGCCAGGCGGACGACGACGTAGGCCAGGAAGCCGATGCCGATGCCGTCGGTGATCGAGAACGTGAACGGCATGAACATGATCGTCAGCGCCGCTGCGAGCCCGATCCCGAGGTCGGTGAAGTCGATTCCCGCGAGCTTGAGGCCGTCCTGCCTGCCCTCGGCGTCCTCCTGCGCCTCGGTGAGCGCGGTCATCATCAGGAAGCCGATGAGGATCAGTGCGGGGGCGGTCGCCTGTGGCGGCACCATCCCGATGATCGGCGCGAAGAACATGAACGGGAAGAAGAGCGCTCCGGCCACGACTGCGACCCAGCCCGTTCGCCCGCCGACGCTGACGCCCGACGCCGACTCGATGTACGTCGTCGCGGACGAGCTCGAGGCGGCTCCGCCTGCGACGGCAGCAAGCGAGTCGACGAGCAGCGGCTTGCGGATCTCGGGCAGCCGCCCCTCTTCGTCGAGGTAGCCCGCGGGCTTGCCGACGCCGACCAGCGTGCCCATCGTGTCGAAGAAGTCGGCGAGGAAGAGCGAGAACGCCCAGACGACGGCCGAGATGAAGGCGAGCTCGGTGAAGGCGTCGAAGTTGAAGTTCCCGAGCAGGGCCAGGTCCGGCGTCTCGTAGACGTCACCCGGCCAGCTGGCGCCCGCGGTGAAGCCCGCGGCGTTGTCGTCGAGCTCGTTGATGACCGTGGCCAGGACCGTCGTGGCGATGATCCCGATCAGCAGGTCGCCACGGACGCCGCGTGCCCGCAGGGCGATCGTGAGAACGAGCCCGAAGAACGTGACGAAGATCGGCCAGGTCGTGAGGCGGCCGAGGTCGACCACGGTGCCTTCGCCTCTGACGACGACGCCGGAGCTCGTCAGGCCGATGAAGGCGATGAAGAGCCCGATCCCGATCGCGATCGCCTTCTTCAGGTCGAGCGGGATGGCGTCCATGATCCGTTCGCGCATGCCCGTCAGCACGAGGATCGTGACCGCGATGCCCTCGACGACGACGAGGCCCATCGCGGCGGGGAAGGAGAGCCCTTCGCCGGCAACGAGGCTGAACGCGACGACTGCGTTGAGCCCGAGACCGGGGGCGATCGCGTACGCCCGGTTTGTGTACAGGCCCATCAGGATCGTCATCACGCCCGCAACGAGGCAGGTCACCGCCAGCACCTGGTTGAAGGGCAGCCCGATCTCCTGCAGGCCGTCGATCCCCGCGAAGCTGAGGATCTGAGGGTTCACGAAGATGATGTACGACATGACGATGAACGTCGTCACGCCGGCCATCGTGTCGCGCGCGAGCGTCGTCCCGTTCGCGGCGAAGCGGAAGCGACGCTCGAGGAACGTGTCCCCAGCGTGTGCCGCAGGCTCAGACATTGCGGTCTCCTTGTGGCGTCGATTGACCCCTGCGCAGGAGAGAATGAGAGGCGCGGCGGACGGATGCAACCGCCGCGCCCTGGGGAGGGGACTAGATCGGCCGGAGCCGCAGACGCTGCTCGAGCGGAAGATCCCGGAAGAGCCGGCGTGTCTTCTCGGTCAAGTCGGTCGAATAGGCCCAGCCCACGTACTCGCAGCGCGGGCAGGCGCCTGCTTCCTCATGCCGCCGCGGGCCGGGGGTGAACTGTCGCGCATGTCCGCAGCGGAGACACTCAACCTTGAGCGAATCCACAGCTCAATTGTCGGCGTCAAATGCCGGATCCGCTGTCCCCGGAACGGGGGATTCCGGCGCGAGAGCTATTTGGTCTTCGCGGCTGAGAGCAGGTCGGCCCAGCTGCAGAGCTTGACCCGTGGGCGTCCGAGCGGCTCGCCGGCGTTTCGCTCGGCGGCGTCGATCGCCTCCCAGCCCGCGTAGAGGACCGCTTCGACGCCGCGCTCCTCGAGCAACGCCTCGAGCGTGCCCTCGCCTCGGGACGGCAGCAACGCGGCGCGCGCGTCGTCGAGCAGCAGTGCCACCGTCTCGGTCGCGTCCTTCTTGTTCGTCCCGATCACGCCGCTCGGGCCGCGCTTGATCCAGCCCGCGACGTAGAGGCCGGGCTCGACGCGGCCGCCTTCGTTCGGAATCGTCGCCGACCCCTCGTCGAAGGGAACGCCCGGCATTGCGACGCCCTGATACCCGACGCTCCGGAAGACGATTCCGCACGGGATCGTCTCGTGCTCCTCAGTCGGCACCGCGCGTCCGCCGACGAGCTCGTTCCGCACGAGCTCGATCGCCTCGACCTTGCCGTCGCCGTGGATCGCGACGGGGGACGAGAAGAAGCGCAGCCGGATCGTGCGCGGCTTGCCGGTGGGCGTGCGCCCGGCGTAATCGCGCAGGTGCTCGACGTTGCGGCGGACGGTCGGCGCCGCGGCCTCCAGCTCGGCTGCGCTGGCCTCGTCGAGCTCGAGATCGGCCGGCGCGACGATTACGTCTGCCCCCGCGAGCTCGCCGAGCTCGCCCACCTCGACCGGCGTCCAGGCCGCCTGCACGGGCCCGCGGCGGCCCACGACGAGGATCTCGCGGACGCCCGCGTCGTTGATCGCCTCGATCGCGGGGTCGGTCGTGTCGGTGGTGGCGAGCTCCTCGGGCGTGAGTGCCAGCATGCGTGCGACGTCCAGGGCGACGTTGCCGTTCCCGATTACGACCGCCCGCTCGCCGGAGAGGTCGAACGAGAGCTCCTGGAAGTCAGGATGGCCGTTGTACCAGGCCACGAACTCGGTCGCGGCCCACGAGCCCGGCAGGTCCTCGCCGGGGATCCCGAGCTGGCGGTCCGTCTGCGCGCCGACGGAGTAGACGACCGCGTTGTAGAGGAGCGCGAGCTCGGCGTGCTCGACATCCTTGCCGACCTCGACGTTGCCGAAGAAGCGGAACCCCGGCTGGGCTGCTGTGCGCTCGAACGCGCGTGAGACGGCCTTGATGTTCGGATGGTCGGGTGCGACGCCGAGCCGAACGAGGCCCCACGGCGTCGGCAGCCGCTCGATCATGTCGACCTCGACCTCGAGGTCGCTCGCAAGCAGTGCGGCGGCCGCATAGAACCCGGCCGGCCCGGAGCCGACCACCGCGACGCGGAGAGAATCCACCTGCGTGAGTCTAGGGTTAGACACTCACAACGATGGAGGGAGCTGGCAATGGGGGGTCTGGACGATTTGTTGAAGGGCGCGCAGGGTGGGGGCGGGGGTGGCCTGGGCGACCTGCTCGGCGGCATCCTCGGCGGCGGGGCCCGCGGCGGGAGCCTCACAGGCGGTGGCGGACTGGGGGGCAACCCGATTCTCCGAATGCTTCTGCCGATGGTCGCGGGAATGCTGATGAACGGAGGGCTCCAGAAGATCCTCGGCCGGCTGCAGGAGAGCGGCAAGGGAACGAAGGGGCAGTCCTGGGTTGCAGCGGGGCCCAACGAGCCGGCTGACGCGGACGACATCCGCGCTGCCCTGAGCGAGGACGAGCTCGCCAAGATCGCGAACCAGCTCGGCGTCTCCGAGGACGAGGCGGCGCAGGCGGTCGCGCAGGTGCTCCCCGACGTCGTCGATCAGGTGACGCCGGAGGGACAGCTACCCGCCGACGAGGAGCTGGACGAGAAGTTCGGCAAGCTGCACGAGCTGAAGGGCTAGGCGCCCGGAAGAGCTACGTGGGCTCGCTCAGTGCGAGCAGCCGGAGCCGCAGGCGCTGCCGTGCTCGTCGGCGGGGGCGTCTGCGCCCTCCTCCACCGTGAACGAGTGGCCGCAACCGCACGACGCGGAGGCGTTCGGGTTGTCGATCTTGAACCCGGACTCCTCGAGGCCGTTCAGGAAGTCGATCGTCGCGCCCTTGAGGTACGGGGCGCTGTAGGGGTCGATCACGATCGTGACGCCGTGCTGCTCGAGCGTCTGATCGTCGGCGACCGGGCCGGCGTCGAAGCCGAGCCCGTACTGGAAGCCCGAGCACCCACCGCCCTGGATCGCGACGCGCAGGACCGAGCTCTCGCCGTCGGGATCCTCGGCCATCAG
This sequence comes from uncultured Gaiellaceae bacterium, assembly GCA_963749515.1. GTDB lineage: Bacteria > Actinomycetota > Thermoleophilia > Gaiellales > Gaiellaceae > Gaiellasilicea. The sequence continues at coordinate 19,189 of CAVVMR010000006.1, read as the reverse complement.
CTCGCGGATCTTGTCCGCGGCATTCGAGGTCAGCGAAACGAGAGTGTCGGGGCGCTCAACGATCTCCATAGGATGATGGTAGCAGGGCGGAAAGTCGTCCCCAGAAAGGGGACTTTGTAACAGCGGCGTCAGGCTTGACTCCTGCGCTTGCACCTCTCTTCGTGCGGGCCGAGCAAGCTTGGTAGCGTAGGCCAGACTCGGATGCTGGGCGACTACTTTCCGTTCCTGGTCTACGCATTCCTCGCGGCTGCCATCCCGGCCTCGATGATCGTTTTCACGTTCATTTTCGCCCAGCCTCCGCAGCGCCGGGTGAAGGCGCGCTTCCTCCCGTTCGAGTCAGGCGTGTCCGAGGGCCCGCCCGCCCAGCAGCGCTTCACGGTGAGCTTCTACCTGACCGCGATGCTCTTCATCCTCTTCGACATCGAGATCGTCTTTCTCTATCCGCTCGCGATCGTGCTCGAGCGGCTCGGCTGGTTCGGGCTGACGGAGTTCCTCGTCTTCATCGCGATCCTTGCCGTGGCCTACATCTACATCTGGCGCAAGGGAGCGCTCGAGTGGCACTAGACAAGTCCGTCGATCCCCAGCGCGCTTCCAAGCGGCCGCTCGCCAAGGCCGGCCTCCAGTCGGAGCGCCTGCTGTGGCCGACCAAGAAGGCGGTCTTCGAAGAGGAGGTCGAGAACCTGGAGGACGCGCTCGGGCTCTCGACGCTCGAGAAGGCGGTCGCCTGGGCGCAGACGAGGTCGATGTGGCCCGCGACGTTCGGGCTCGCGTGCTGCGCGATCGAGATGATGTCGATCGTCTCCTCGCGCTACGACATCGCGCGCTTCGGGATGGAGAAGTTCAGCTCCTCGCCGCGGCAGGCCGACCTGATGATCGTCTCCGGCCGGGTCGCTCACAAGATGGCCGCGCCGCTGCGCCAGGTCTACGACCAGATGCTCGAGCCGAAGTGGGTGATCGCGATGGGCGCCTGCGCGAGCTCCGGCGGGATGTTCAACAACTACACGATCCTGCAGGGCGTCGACAAGGTCGTCCCCGTCGACATCCACGTGCCGGGCTGCCCGCCCCGGCCCGAGGCACTGATGGAGGGGATCCTGCGGCTGCACGAGAAGGTGCTGGCCGGTGTGCCGCCGGCGTACCAGATCCGCGGAGTGGCCTCCTAGTGCCCAGCTACGAAGGGGTGCCGGGCCTCGTCGAGACGAACGAGGCGTTCGGTGAGACGACGCTCGTCGTCGACCCGGCCCGCCTCGTCGAGGCGTCGGTGTACCTGCGCGACGAGCTCGACTTCAACCTGCTGCTGGACATCACCGCGACCGACTACCTCGGCTGGGGGGAGACGCCGGTCGCCGGTTACTACGGCACGGCGGGCGGGCGCGACCTCAACGATCCCGCGGCTCAGGGCTACGAGCGCACGCCCGATCCCAAGCCGACCCGCTTCACGCTGAGCTACCACCTGCTCAGGCTCGCCGACGACTCGGCGCGGGTGCGGCTGCAGGTGCGGCTCGAGGACGGCGAGTCGGTTGCGACCGTCGTCCCGGTCTGGCCGACCGCCGACTGGCACGAGCGGGAGGCCTGGGACATGATGGGCATCGCCTTCGACGGGCACCCGAACCTCACCCGGATCCTGATGGAGGACGACTGGGAAGGGCACCCGCTGCGCAAGGACTATCCGATCGGCGGCGAGCCGGTGCGCTTCTCGGGGGAGGAGTAAGTGGCCCTCCCGGCGACAGTTAGGGCGCCGCTGCCGCGCGATCTGCGGCGCGATGCCGCGTCCTCAGTCGCGTCCATACCTTCAGCTCGCACAGCGACGAGAAACCGTCACCGGGAGAGCCACTGATGGCCGTCACCGAGCGGCGACCCGCGATCTACTCGGGCTCCCGGATCCCGCATCCGATCCCGACCGTCCTCCAGACCGACCCGGCGCTCGAGGACGTCCTCACCGTCAACTTCGGGCCGAACCATCCCTCCACGCACGGGGTGCTCCGGCTGATCGTCGACCTGCACGGCGAGCACATCGTCGGGGTCGCAGCCGTCATCGGCTACCTGCACACGGGGTTCGAGAAGACGATGGAGCAGAAGACCTGGTGGAAGGGCGTCACCTACCCGGCCCGCGTGGACTACGTCTCCTTCCAGTACAACGAGCTCGTCTACGTGCTCGCGGTCGAGAAGCTCCTCCAGCTCGAGGTCCCGCGCAAGGCGACCTGGATGCGGATGGCGCTCGGCGAGCTTTCCCGGATCCACTCTCACCTCGTCTATCTCGGCACCTCCGCGCTCGAGATCGGCGCGATCTCGATGTTCTGGTACTGCTTCCGCGAGCGCGACCTGGTGCTCGACCTCTTCGAGATGGTGGCCGGCGTGCGAATGCACACGCGCTACTTCCAGGTTGGCGGCCTCGCCGAGGACATCCCGCGCGGCTTCTACGACGAGGCGCGCAAGTTCTGCGAGCGGATGCCGAAGGCGGTCGACGAGTACGAGGCGATCCTCAACTCGAACAAGATCTGGCTCGAGCGAACGAAGGGAATCGGCCTGCTCTCCGCCGACGACGCGATCGCGCTCGGCCAGACCGGGCCGAACCTGCGCGCCTCCGGGGTCGACTGGGATCTCCGCCGGCGAGAGCCCTACCTCGCCTACGACCAGGTCGACTTCCACGTCCCGGTCTACTACGGCGGCGACGTCTACGACCGCTACAAGGTCCGCGTCGACGAGATGCGGGAGTCGACGAGGATCATCGCCCAGTGCATCGACCGGCTCGAGGAGATGCAGGGCGAGCCGTGGATCGCGGACGACCGCAAGGTCGTGCTGCCGCCGCGCGAGGAGCTCCACACCTCGATGGAGTCGCTCATCCACCACTTCAAGATCGTCACCGAGGGTTATCGCGTACCGGAGGGCGAGGTCTACGTGGGAGTCGAGTCCCCGCGCGGCGAGTCTGGTTGCTACATCGTCTCCGACGGCGGCCCGAAGCCGTGGCGGGTCAAGTTCCGAGCCCCCTCGTTCGCAGCGTTGCACGCCACCGCGGCCTGTATGACCGACGCAGCGGTCGCCGACCTGATCGCGGTCGTCGGCTCGCTCGACGCCGTCATGGGAGACGTCGACCGGTGAGCGCCCAGGAGACGACGCTGTACGACGAGATCCAGAAGATCCGGGCGCTCTACCCCGTCTCCCGCTCGGCGACCCTGCCGGCGCTCAGGCTCGCGCAGGAGCGGTACGGCTGGCTCTCGCCGGAGGCGTTCCGCGAGGTTGCGGATGCGCTCGACGAGACGCCCGCGTACTGCATGTCGGTGGCCTCCTTCTACGACATGTACCACCTGAAGCCGGTGGGTCGTCATCTCGTCGAGGTGTGCACGAACGTCTCCTGCGCGCTCGTCGGCGCGCAGCAGGTGCTCGAGGCCTTTCAGTCGGAGCTGGGGATCCATGCCGGCGAGACGACCGACGACGGCGAGGTGACCTTGCGGACGGTCGAGTGCGCGGGCGGCTGCGGCTGGGCGACGGTCGTCGCCGTCGACCACAAGTACCGCGAGCCCGTGCGACCCGACGACGTACCGGGGATCGTCGAGGAGCTCCGACGTGGCGACTGAGCAGCACGTCGTCCTCCAGGGCGCCGAGGAGAAGGCGCTCCTCAAGCTTGCCGACTACCGTGACGCCGGCGGCTACGCCTCGCTCGAGCAGGCTCGTCTGATGGAGCCGGCCGTCGTGGTGCAGGAGATCCTCGATTCCGGCCTGCGCGGCCGCGGTGGCGCGTTCTTCCCGACCGGGCGCAAGGCGAGCTTCCTCGCGAAGGGCACCGGCAAGCCGACCTACCTGGTCGTGAACGCCGACGAGTCGGAGCCGGGGACGTTCAAGGACCGCGAGATCATGTTCCGCGTCCCGCATCGGCTGATCGAGGGCTGCCTGATCACCGCCCATGCGATCGAGTGCGACCGCGTCTTCATCTACATCCGCGGCGAGTATCTGCACGAGTTCGAGCTCCTGCGCGACGCGCTCAAGGAGGTGCACAAGGCGAAGCTGCTGGGCGGCGTCACGATCGTCCTCCACCGCGGCGCCGGCGCCTACATCTGCGGCGAGGAGACCGCGTTGCTCGAGTCGCTCGAAGGCAAGCGCGGCCAGCCGCGCACCAAGCCGCCCTTCCCGGCTGTCGCCGGGCTCTACGCCTCGCCCAGCCTGATCAACAACGTCGAGACGATCGCGACCGTGCCGAAGATCATCGAGCTCGGTGCGAAGGAGTACGCGAAGATCGGCGTCCCACCCGATTCGTCAGGTACCCGCGTCTTCTCCCTCTCGGGCAATGTCGTCAACGGAGGCAACTACGAGCTGCCGATGGGCGTCACGCTGCGCGAGCTGATCTACGACTTCGGCGGCGGCATTCCCGGCGGGCGCGAGCTGAAGGCGGTCATTCCGGGCGGCTCTTCCGTGCCGGTGCTGACCGCCGACCAGGTCGACGTGCCGCTCGACGCAAGCTCGATGGCGGAAGCGGGCTCGATGCTCGGCTCCGGCGCGATCATCGTCATCGACGACCGCTGCTGCATGGTGCAGCTCGGCCTCCGAGTCGCGCAGTTCTACATGCACGAGAGCTGCGGCAAGTGCACGCCGTGCCGCGAGGGGACGCGCTGGATGGTGCAGATCCTGGAGGCGATCGAGGCGGGGACCGCGTCGCAGGGCGACCTCGACCTGCTGCTCGACGTCTGCGACCGGATCCTCGGCAAATGCCTCTGCCCGCTCGGTGACGCCGCGGCCATGCCGGTGGCGAGCTACATCGACAAGTTCCGCGCCGAGTTCCAGGAGCACATCGACAGCGGCTGCCCGATGCACGGCGAGTCGTCGCTCGAGCACGTCCTCGCTCCGGTCGACCAGCACACGCACGGCCCGGTGGCCGAGGTGCCCGCGTGAGCGCCACCGAGACCGAGGCCGTCAAGGTCACAGTCGACGGCCGCGAGGTCGAGGTCGCCAAGGGCACCGGCCTCGTCGAAACGGCCGCTGCGGCCGGGATCGAGATCCCGGTCTTCTGCTACGAGCCCCGTCTTGGCCCGCCGGTCGGCGCCTGCCGGATGTGCCTCGTCGAGATCGAGGGGATGCCGAAGCTCCAGGCGGGCTGCACGCTGACCGCCCAGGACGGGATGGTCGTACGCACCGCTCGGTCGTCCGAGAAGGCCGCAGAAGGGCAGGAGGCGACGCTCGAGTTCATCCTCGTCAACCACCCGCTCGACTGCCCGGTCTGCGACAAGGGCGGCGAGTGCCCGCTTCAGGATCTGACCTTCAAGTACGGCCCCGGCTCGACGCGGATGACGTTTCCCAAGCGGACGTTCGACAAGCCGATCCCGATCTCGCCGACGATTGCGCTCGACCGCGAGCGCTGCATCCTCTGCTACCGCTGCACCCGCTTCTCCTCCGACGTCGCCGAGGACGGGCAGCTCGTGGCCAGGAACCGTGGCGCGCAGTCGCTGATCGCGACCTTCGAGGACGAGGCGTATCGCGCGCCGTTCAGCGGCAACGTGATCGAGCTCTGCCCGGTCGGCGCGCTGACCTCGACGCAGTACCGGTTCGAGGCGCGGCCCTGGGAGATCCAGAACGTGCCCACCGTCTGCGGGCTCTGCCCGGTCGGCTGCAACGTCTCGGCGACGACCCGGGAAGGCAAGGTCAAGCGGGTCATCTCGCGCAACCACCCCGAGGTCGACCAGGGCTGGCTGTGCGACAAGGGCCGCTTCGCATTCCCGTACCTGTACGCCGCCGACCGGATCCTCGATCCGCTCGAGCGTGTGCGCCGCCGCGGCTTCGGCGAGCTCTCCTGGGACGACGCGCTCGACCGCGCCGAGGCGCTGCTGCGCGAGTCGCAGGGAAGGATCGTCACAGCGCTGTCCGGCTCCGAGACGGTCGAGCAGGCGTACGCGCTCGCCAAGCTGCTGCGCCAGGGGCTCGGCGCGAACTCGGCCGTGCTGCCGGAGGCAACCTCCTTCGCACTCGATGCCTTTCGGGCGCCGCTCTCGACGATCGCAGCCGCGGAGATCGTGGTCGTCATCGGAGACGAGGAGGTTGCGGACCGCGCACCGATCGTCGATCTCTGGATCAAGCAGGCCCGCCGCAACGGGGCCGAGGTCGTCCGGGTGGCGGAGCCGAAGCTCGGGGACAAGCTCGAGCAGCGCGTCTCCGCCTCCGACCGCGCGGTCCTGATCTGGTCCGGCCGCGCAGGCGGCGGCGGTGCTCGGCTGGCAGAGCTCGGACATCGGCTGGGGCTCGACGGGAAGCCCGGCTGCGCTGCGTTCAACCTGCCCTCGACGCCGAATGCCCGCGGGGTCGCCGATGCCTGGGCCGCGGCCGGTGAAGGCGACGAGGAGAATCCCGAGCCGATCGGGCTACTGATCGTCTCCGGCGACGAGGCCGCGTCCGACCCGGCGGTGCGCGCACTCGCCGAGCAGGCGGAGCACGTGATCGCGATCACCATGTTCCACGGCCTCGCGGTCGGCTGGGCGGACCTCGTCCTGCCCGGCACGAGCTACCTCGAGCGGGACGGCTCGTACCTCAACCTCGAAGGCCGCCTGCAGCGCCTGCGCCGTACGGTCATCCCGCCCGTGCCGGACGAGCTGGCCTGGCTCGCGAAGCTTGCGGAGCGATTCGAGGTCGAGCTCTCGCCGCACGCGTCCGCCGTCTTCGCCGAGCTCTCCGAGCTGATCTACGGCGGCATGGCGTTCGGTGCAGTGGGGGAGCGCGCTCCCCTGCCCGACCGGACTCCGTACGAGGCGCCGGAGCCGGCACCCGTCGCGCCGGTTCTGCCCGCGGCGGCTCCGCCCGGTGAGCACTTCCTCGGCACGCTGAAGCTGCAGCGCTACCGGCCGCTCTTCGCCGGACCGGCCGTCGAGCGCGTCCCCGAGCTCGCCTTCCAGCGGCCGGAACCCGTGATCGAGCTCGCGACCGCAGATGCCGAGCGCCGTCAGATCGTGAACGGGGACAGCGTCAACGTCCGCTCGAACGGGACGTCGGTCGCGCTGCGGGCGAGGCTCAGCCGCGCCCTGGTCGCCGGCACCGCCCGGATCGCCGAGGAGCACGCCGCCGACCTCCATCGCGAGGTCGAGGTGGTGAAGGCATGAATGAGCCCTGGTGGGTGAGCGTGATCAAGTCGCTGATCATCATCAACCTCGTGATGGGCGCCTTCGCGTACCTGACGCTGGCCGAGCGGAAGGTGATGGGCCGCATGCAGCTCCGCTACGGGCCGAATCGAGCGGGACCGTTCGGGCTCCTGCAGCCGATCGCCGACCTGATGAAGCTGGTCCGGAAGGAGAGCTTCTTCCCGGGCTCCGCCGTCGACACGCTCTACATCCTCTCGCCCTTCGTCGCCGCGTTCACGGCGCTGTCGACGTTCGCCGTCATCCCCTTCGGGCCGGGCTGGGAGATCTTCGGCACCCAGGTCGACGGTCAGATCGCGGACGTTCCGATCGCCCTGATCCTGATCTTCGCCGTCGGCTCGATCGGCATCTACGGCTTCATCGTCGGCGGCTGGGCTTCCGACTCGAAGTACGCCCTGCTCGGCTCGATGCGGACGTGCGCCCAGCTCGTGAGCTACGAGGTCTCGCTCGCGCTCAGCGTCCTCGGCGTCGTGATCATGGCGCAGTCCCTGTCGCTGCCTGAGATCGTCACGGCCCAGGACGACTGGTGGTACGTCGTGCCGCAGTTCGTCGGCTTCGTCGTCTTCATGTTCGCCGGCACCGCCGAGACCGCACGCGCGCCCTTCGATCTCCCGGAAGCGGAGCAGGAGCTCGTCGCCGGCTACCACACCGAGTACGGCGGCATGCGCTTCGGCCTCTTCACGATGAGCGAGTACGTCAACCTGATCACGCTCTCCGGTCTCGCGGTCACGCTCTTCCTCGGCGGCTGGCATTTCCCGGTGCTCGAGGGCCTCGGGCCGCTCTGGTTCGTCCTGAAGCTCTTCGCGCTGCTCTTCGTCTTCATCTGGATGCGGACGACGCTGCCGCGCCTCCGCTACGACCAGCTGATGCGCTTCGGCTGGAAGGTCCTGCTGCCGGTGGCGACGATCAACGCCGTCGTCACGGCCGTCCTGGTGGTCTGGTTGTAGTGGGCCTCCCGGCAACAACTAGTGCGCCTCTGCCGCGTAGTCGTCACCGGGAGACCCACTAATGCCCCTCGGGACGGCCAAGGGCTTCGGCGTCACCTTCCGGCAGATCTTCAACAAGCCGATCACGCAGCAGTACCCGGAGTTCAAGCGGCCGGTCTACCCGCGCTTCCGCGGCCGTCACCGGCTCCACGTGCACGAGAACGGGCTCGAGAAGTGCGTCGGCTGCTCGCTCTGCGCCGCCGCGTGCCCTGCCGACTGCATCCGTGTTGTTCCAGCAGAGAACACACCGGACAATCGTGTCTCGGCGGGCGAGCGCTACGCGCGGATCTACGAGATCAACATGAGCCGCTGCATCTTCTGCGGCTACTGCGAGCTCGCCTGCCCGTTCGATGCGATCACGCTCGGCAACGAGTACGAGATCTCCGAGTACTCGCGCGACGACCTGATCTACACGAAGGACATCCTCCTCGCCGAGCCGATGAAGAAGACCCCGGTCGCCGACCGAGACCTGTACGACACCCCGATCCCGGCGTACCGCGCCCGCTCGTAGATGGGCAACTTCCTCGTCTGGGTGATCTGGATCCTGGCCGCGGCGGCATGCCTCGGCTCGGGTCTGGCCGTGATCTCGTTCACGAACCCCTTCTTCTCGGCGCTCGCGCTGATCGGGAACCTCGGCTCCCTCGCCGTCCTCTTCCTGCTCGCGTCCGCAGAGTTCCTCGCCGCGGCGCAGGTGCTCGTCTATGCCGGCGCGGTGATGGTGATGTTCCTGTTCGTGATCGCCTACCTCGGCGATCGCTCCGCGGAGGGCCCGTTCTCCAGTGGCCCGTCGTGGGTCTCACTCGGTGCGCTCACGGCTGCAGCGGCCCTGCTCGTGGAGATCGTCGTCGTGATCGGCCTGAAGGCCGGCGACGGCCTCGCCGACGAAGCCGCCGTCGGTCGGTCGTTCGGGAGCCCCGAGGAGATCGGCCGCCTCTTCCTCACCGATCACCTGCTCGCGTTCGAGATCACCTCGATCGTGCTCCTGGTCGCCGCCGTCGGCGGCGTCGTGCTCGGGACGCGCTCGCGCGCCGAGGACGAGGAGGAGGTCGCGCGTGCAAGGGCCTGACGTCGCCTGGTACCTGATCGTCGCCGCAATCCTCTTCTCGATCGGCACCGCCGGCGTGCTCCTCCGCCGCAGCCCGCTGATCGTGCTCCTCTCGCTCGAGATCATGCTCAACGCCGGCAACCTCGCGCTGATCTCCTTCGCGCGCCTGCACGGCGGCCACGACGGGCAGATCTTCGCCCTCGCCGTGATGGCGGTCGCCGCCTCGGAGGTCGTGGTCGGCCTCGGCCTGATCGTCGCGATCGCGCGCAAGCGCCTCGACCTCGACGTCGACCGGCTCAGGGTGCTGCGCGGATGATCGCCGGCGCCTGGCTGTGCTTGCTGGCTCCGCTCGCGGGCGCGCTGCTGATCACCGTGCTCGGGACCTCGATCTCTCGTCGCACCGCGGCGTGGCTCTCGACGCTCTCCGTCTTCACCGCTTTCGGCGGCGCCGTCGCGGCGTTCGTCGGGCTGCTGGGCCGCGAGCACGAGGAGCGCGAGGCGGTCACGACCGCGTGGACCTGGCTCGCCGCCGGGAACTTCGACGTCGGCCTCTCGCTGCTCGTCGACCCGCTCTCGGTGACGATGATGTTGATCGTCTCCGGCGTCGGCGGCCTGATCGTCCTCTACTCGATCGGCTACATGGACGGCGACCCCGAGGAGCGCCGCTACTTCGCCTACATGTCGCTCTTCGTCTTCTCCATGCTGCTGCTCGTCCAGGGCGGGAACTTCCTCCTCCTGCTCGCCGGCTGGGGGCTCGTCGGCCTCGCCTCCTACCTGCTGATCGGGTTCTGGCACGAACGGCCACAGGCGGTCGCGGCTGCAAAGAAGGCGTTCGTGATGAACGCCTTCGGCGACGCGACGATGGCGCTCGCGTTCTTCGTCCTCATCTGGCAGACCGGCACGCTCGACTTCGAGGCGGCGTTCGAGGGCTCGGGCGACCTTTCGCAGACGCTCGTCAACCTGATTGCGCTCGGCCTGCTCGGTGGGGCGGTGGCGAAGTCGGCCCAGATCCCGCTGCAAACGTGGCTCCCGGACGCGATGGAAGGCCCCACGCCGGTGTCCGCCCTCATCCACGCGGCGACGATGGTCACGGCAGGCGTCTACCTGATCGTGCGCGCGCATCCGATCTTCGAGCTCGCGCCCTCGATCTCCGATCTCGCTGCCGGGCTCGGTGCGATCACGCTCCTCGTGGCCGGCCTCGTTGCGCTCGTGCAGACCGACATCAAGCGTGTGATCGCCTACTCGACCATGTCGCAGATCGGCTACATGTTCCTCGGTGCCGGGCTCGGCGCGTACGGGAACGGCATGTTCCACCTGATGACGCACGCCTTCTTCAAGGCGCTGCTCTTCATGGCCGCCGGGCTCGTGATCCACCACCTGGCGAACGAGCAGGACATCCGGAAGATGGGCGGCCTCCGGCGGGCGATGCCGAGGACCTACATCGCCTTCCTGATCGGCTCCCTCGCGCTCGTCGGCATCCCGCCGCTCTCGGGCTTCTTCTCGAAGGACTCGATCCTCGCCTCGGCGCTGGCGGCCGGCGGCTACGGGCAGCTGCTCTTTGCGGCGGGCCTTGCGGGCGCGCTGCTGACCGGGATCTACACCTTCCGCCTGCTCTTCATCGTCTTCCTCGGCGAGCCGTCGCCGCTCGTGCGTGAGCACGACCACGGGCCGTCCCACGGGGAGGGTCCCTGGACGATGACCGCACCGGTCGCCGCGCTCGCAGTCCTGGCGGTCGTCGGCGGCTGGGTGCAGATAGCCGGTGTCTGGCATCCGTTCGGCGAATGGCTCGACCCCATCGCGTTCGGGCGCGAGCACCTTGCGCTCGTGGAGCCGACCGTGACGCAGGACTACGTCACGAGCGCCCTCGCCGTCGGGCTCGGGGCGATCGGGATCGCGGTGGCCTGGATGCTCTACGGCTCGCGCAGGTGGGCCGTGCCGAGCGTCCCAACCGTCCAGCGGACGCTCGAGCACAAGCTCTGGTTCGACGAGTTGTACGACGCGGTCTTCTACAGGCCGGCGGTCTTCGTCTCGCGCCTGCTTCGGGACGGGATCGAGAAGCCGCTGATCGGCGGCTCGATCTCGGGCGTCACGCTCGGCGCCCGCGAAGCGGGCGGCGCAGTCGGTGAGGCCCAGACGGGCTACCTGCGGAGCTACGCATTCGCGATCGCCGCCGCGGTTGCGGTGCTCATCGTCGTCTTCATCTCCGTGCAATGACGACCGCGCTGATCATCCTCCCCCTGGCTGCGGCGCTCGTCGTGTGGCTGCTGCCGCTGCCGGGCCGGGTCTCGGGTGTGCTCGCCCTGCTCGCTGCGCTCGCCGAGATCGCCCTCTGGGCCGTCGTCCTCGGCGGCTTCGACTTCGACCAGGGCCTCCAGCAGCAGGACCGACAGAGCTGGTTCAGCGATCTCGGCGTCTCCTACCACGTTGGCTTCTACGGCTTCTCGCTCTGGCTCGCCGGGCTCACGGTCGTGGTCTGCGCCGCAGCCATCGGCTACGCGCTGTGGGTCGACCGCGAGCGCGCTCGCGCCTATCACGGCCTGCTGCTCTTCCTGACGGGCTCGATCGTCGGCGTCTTTACCGCCCAGGATCTTCTCCTCTTCTACGTCTTCTTCGAGGCGATGCTGATTCCGATCTACGTCCTGATCGGCGTCTGGGGCGGACCGGGGCGCGTGCGCGCAACCGTGACCTTCGTCATCTACACGATGGCCGGCTCGCTGCTGATGCTCGCCTCGATCGTCGTTTTCGGCCTCTCGCAGGGGACGTTCTCGCTCGTCGACTCCGGCACCTCGTCGAACGAGTGGGTCTTCCTCGGCTTCCTCGTCGCCTTCGCGGTCAAGGCGCCGATCTTCCCCTTCCACGGCTGGCTCGTCGACGCCTATCGCGAGTCGCCGCCCGAGGTGGCCGCGATCCTCTCCGGCGTCGTCTCCAAGGCCGCCGTCTACGGCCTGCTGCGGATCGTGATCGACAAGTTCCCGGAGCCGGTCGACGACTTCCAGGTGACGATCCTCGCCCTGGCGGCGATCGGGCTCGTCTACGGCTCGCTGCTCGCGTTCCGAGCCCCGGACATCCGCTCCGTCACCGCGTACTCCTCGATGGCGCAGATGGGCCTGATCGTGCTCGGCCTCTTCTCGCTGAACGAGCTCGGCCGGAGTGGGGCAATCGTCCAGTCGGTCGCGCACGGCCTGATCTCCGCGACGCTCTTCCTGCTCGCCGGGATGGTCGAGACCCGCACCGGAACGAGCGCGTTCGCGGTGCTCGGCGGGATGGCGCGGGGCAGGCCGGTGCTCGCGACGCTCCTGATGACGACGGGGATCATCGCGCTCGCGGTGCCCGGCTCGGCTGCGTTCGCGGGTGAGTTTCTGATCCTCGCCGGTGTCTACGGCGTCGGCTGGGGCTGGGCAGCTGTCGGAGCGGGAGCGATCGTGCTGGCGGCGATGTACATGCTCCGGCTGATCTCGGCGGTGTTGCACCAGGCCCGTGGCTTCGATGTGCTCGAGGACGCGCCCGACCTCCGGCCGTTCGAGCTGACGCTGCTCGTGCCGCTCGTCGGGCTCCTTCTGTTCCTGTCGGCGTGGCCGGCCCTGATCTCGGAGCGCCTGTGATCCCGACTCCGAAGGTCGACTGGCTCGCGCTCTCGCCGACGCTCGCATTGCTCGGAGCGTCCGGCGTGGCCTTGCTCGCGAGCGTGCTCGTTCCCTGGTGGATGCGCCGCGGGCTCGCAGCGCTCACCGTCTTCGCCGGCTTCGTGACCGCCGGCGTCCTGGCCGCGATCGTCTTCGACGAGAGCGCCGAGGCGCGCAGCCTGATCGCGGAATCGTTCACGCGCGACCGGCTGGGCGCGCTCGCGGCGATCGTCGTCGCCGGTGCCGGCGCGCTGACCGTGCTCGTCTCGTGGGGTGAGAATCGCCGCGACCACGCGGGCGAGTACTACGCCCTGCTCGCCGCTGCCGGTGCGGGGATGGTGTTCTTCGTCACCGCCGGGAACCTGATGACGCTCTTCCTGGGCCTCGAGTGGTTCTCGATCTCCCTCTACATCCTCTGCGCGCTGGACACGCATCGCGAGACCTCGCTCGAGGCTGGGCTGAAGTACCTGATCGTCGGCAGCTTCGGCTCGGCGATCCTGCTCTTCGGCTCGGCGCTCGTCTACGGGGCCACCGGCGAGCTCGGCTTCGAGGCGATCGCCGCCGCGAACGCAGGCGACGACTACCTCCTTCTCGCAGGGCTCGCGATGCTGATCGCCGGCCTCGGCTTCAAGGCCTCTGCGGCGCCGTTTCACATGTGGACGCCCGATGTCTACGAGGGCGCACCGACCTCGGTGACGGCGTTCATGGCCGCGGCGACGAAGGTTGCGGCTCTCGTCCTGACTCTCCGGATCCTCGTCGTCGGGTTCCCGGAGCAGGAGCACCTCTGGACGATCGCCATCGCCGTCCTCGCGTGCGTCTCGCTCGCCGTGGGGAACCTCGCCGCGCTCGTCCAGCGGAACGTGAAGCGCCTGCTCGCGTACTCGTCCGTCTCCCACGCCGGTTTCATGCTGATCGCGATCGCCGCCAACAGCGACCTCGGCGGCAGGGCGCTCCTGTACTACCTGATCCCGTACGGGGCGATGTCGATCGGCTCCTTCGCCGTCGTCGCGGCGCGTGAGCGCGAGCTGGGGACACCGGTGACGCTCGACAACCTGGCGGGCCTCGGGTGGGAGCGGCCGTTTCTGGGCGCCGCGATGTGGGTCTTCATGCTCGGCTTCATGGGGATGCCGTTGACCGGCGGCCTCGTCGGCAAGTTCTACGTCTTCTCGGCCGCGTACGAGGCGGGCCTGTGGTGGCTGATCATCGCCGGCGTGATCGCGACGGCGATCTCGCTCTACTACTACCTCGGTGTGATCCGCGCCCTCTACCTGCGGCCCGGAGTGGAGCTTCGGCCGGTCGTCGTCGGCGGCTCGCCGCCACGCGACCCGCTGCTCCAGAGCGCCGTCTTCCTCTCGGTCGGCGTCACGATCGGCTCGTTCGTCTTCGTGCAGCCGCTGATCGACCTGGCACGCGACGCGGCTGCCAGCCTGCCCTTCTGACGCAGTAGCGGACTGCTACTTGGCGCGGAAGGCGGCGCGGAGGCGCTCGCGCGGCACGGCCGACGTCGCGGCCAGCAGCGCCTGCACCGCAAAGACCGCCAGACAGGCCACGACCGCCGTGACGCCGATCGCCGGTGGCGGCCCCTCGTCGAGGAGCGGCGCGCGCACCGCGGCGCCCAGGAGCACGAGGGGCAGCGCGAGCGCGGTCAGCACAGCCATGCCGCGGTCGTGCGGCTCGGCAGCGCTCCCGTCGAGCACGTCGCCGAGGGCGGAGAGTGCAGCGAGCGCGATCAGTGGGACGGCGACGACGAGTGCGTAGTAGGCAACGGAGTGGCGGCCGGCGGCGTCCGCAAGCGCTGCACCGACGATGAGCAGAACGGAGGCGAGTCGCAGTGTCATGCGCCGATGTTCGCCGCCGCACCGGACGGTCCTCTCTGCACGGGGGAAACCATGTTTCCCCCGTGAGCCCCCTTCTTCCTCGCCAGCGGGAGAGAGCGCGGGTCGGGGCTCCCGCCGGGCCAAGCCCGGCTCCGCCCGCCGCAGTTGGATCGCATTGTCGGCGTAAGACCGTTCTCTCTTTGGCGTCGCGCCGGGTCCCCCATAATTGCGGGCATGTCTACGACACTCACCTGGCTCGGGCATGCGGCCTTCCGCATCGACACTCCGGGCGGCAAGCGCATCTACGTCGATCCGTTCCTGAGCGGCAACCCGACCTGCCCGGAAACTGAGCAGGAGCCGGAGCGCGTCGACGCGATCTTCCTCACGCACGGCCACGACGACCACGTCGGCGACACGCTCGCTCTGGCACAGAAGTTCACGTGTCCCGTCTACGCCCAGGTCGAGCTGCGCGGCTGGCTTTCGACGCAGGGTCTCTCCGAGAACTTCGCCGAGGCGTACAACAAGGGCGGCACGGTCGTGTGGGAGGGCATCAAGGCAACGCTCACCGACGCCAACCATTCGAGCAGCACGTTCGGGGACAACGGCTTCGTCTATCTGGGCGAGTCGTCAGGGCTCGTGCTGGAGCTCGAGGACGGCTTCACGCTCTACTTCGCGGGCGACACGAGCGTCTTCGGCGACATGGCGCTGATCGCCCGCATCTACGAGCCGGATCTCGTCGTGCTCCCGATCGGCGACCACTTCACGATGGGTCCGCGCGAGGCGGCGGTGGCTCTCGAGCTGCTCGGCGCCAGGCGTTGCGTCCCCTCGCACTACGGCACGTTCCCGATCCTCACCGGCACACCCGAGAAGCTGCGCGAGCTCGCTCCGAATGTCGAGATCCTCGCTCCGGAGCCCGGGGGATCCGTCGAGCTGTGAGGGAGCGCTGGTTCGGCAACACGGGCAGGCGCATTCCCGAACTGGCGCTGGAGGGCACGCTCGAGCTCGAGGGCGCCCTCGTTCTGGACGGGATAGAGGACGACGCCGGCCTGCGCGAGGCTCATGCCCAGGGGAAGCCGGTCGTGGTCCGGGCGGCTACGCCGGAGGCTGTGAAAGCGGCTCTCGCCCGGCCCGAGGTCGCGTCGGTGCTCGTTCCCACCGAGGAGCTCCTCGCTCTGGATCTGACGGAGCTGACCTACGGCTAAGCCGATCTCGACGTATTCGATCGTGGCGTGCGACCTCGACGCGGGTCAGTGGGGCGTCGCCGTGCAGTCGAAGTTCCTCGCCGTGGGATCGGTCGTGCCGTGGGCGGAGCCCCAGGTGGGCGCTGTTGCGACGCAGGCGTACGCGAATCCCCGCTACGGCCCCGACGGCCTCGCGCTCCTGCGCCAGGGCCTCTCTGCCGAGGAGGTCGTCAAGCGCCTGACCGAGGCCGACGACGGCCGCGACGAGCGCCAGCTCGGAGTCGTCGATGCCGCCGGCCGCGGCGCGTCGTTCACCGGCCCGGGCTGCAACGACTGGGCAGGCGGACGCACCGGCGCCGGGTACGCCGCGCAGGGCAACATCCTCGTCTCGGGCGAGACCGTCGACGCGCTCGCCGAGACCTTCGAGGCGACGGGCGGCTCGCTCGCCGAGCGGTTGCTGGCGAGCCTCGCTGCGGCCCAGGCCGCGGGCGGCGACAGTCGCGGCCAGCAGTCCGCGTCGCTTCTCGTCGTCGAGCGGGACGGGGGCTACGCCGCGCTCTCCGACGTCCTCGTCGACCTGCGCGTCGACGATCACGAGACCCCGATCGAAGAGCTTCGGCGCCTGTACGGCCTGCACGACCAGCTCTTCGGCAAGACTCCGCGCGCCGAGTGGCTGCCCGTCGACGACGAGCTGCGCGCCGAGATCGCGGAGCGCCTGG
Organism: uncultured Gaiellaceae bacterium; assembly: GCA_963749515.1. Classification (GTDB taxonomy): domain Bacteria; phylum Actinomycetota; class Thermoleophilia; order Gaiellales; family Gaiellaceae; genus Gaiellasilicea. The sequence continues at coordinate 2,709 of CAVVMR010000006.1, read as the reverse complement.
AGAGCCTCGGCTACGAGCGTCTCCAAGACTGGGCCGGTGCGGCGAACCTCGAGGAGCGCGTCGACGGCGACGACGAGATCGACCCGGTCGTCCTGAACGAGTTGAGGAGGAGCGAATGAGCGGATACGAGATCGCGAGCCTGACGGAGATCGAGTCGATCAAGGCGGTCGGCACGCTGCGCTGGACGCCGCTGCGGAGGCATTTCGGCATCACCGCCTTCGGGATCAGCGCCTACACCGCAGGCGAGGCGGGTCAGGACGTCGTCGAGGAGCACACGGAAGAGACCCTCGGCCACGAGGAGCTTTACGTCGTGGTGGCCGGCAGGGCGACGTTCGTGCTCGACGGTGAGGAGAAGGAGGTGCCCGCCGGATCGGCCGTCTTCCTTCGAGATCCCAAGGTGAAGCGCTACGCGCGCGCCGAGGAGCCGGGAACGACCGTGCTGGCGATCGGCGGCAAGCCTGGTTCGCACGCGATCTCCGCCTGGGAGTACTTCTTCACCGCCTACGGCGTCGTCGACGAGGATCCCGAGCGCGCGGTCGCCGAGCTGCAGGCGGGGTTCGCCGAGCTTCCGGACCACCCGGCGCTCCACTACCACCTGGCGTGCATCTACTCGCGCCTCGGACGGCTCGACGAGGCCCGAGTCGAGCTCGCGCGATCGATCGAGCTCGATCCCAAGTTCCAGAAGTGGGCGGACGAGGACGAGGACCTGGAGCCGCTACGAATCGCCGGGGAGACGTAGGCCGGCAGCTCTGTCCCGCAGGGCCGGAACCGGGTCCTCCTCCGGATGAGCGACGACGAGTACGGCGCCGTAGCCGTCACCGGCGAGTGCGCCCACGAACAGGTCGAGGCCGAGTGCGAGGGCAAACGCCTTGTGCGCCTTCTCGCCGCCGAACGGCACCAGCTCCTCGGGCGCCGCCGCGCCGCGAAGAACGTCCCCGTGCGTGACGGCGCCCATCGAGACGTCGGCGACGAGCGGCTTGCCGTCCGAGCTCGGGATAGCGATCGCCAGCGGGTTCGTGCCCGAGAGCGGCTCGCCGCCGTCGGGATGGGAGAGCCGCGCGGGTGACGTCGCGGTCAGGGCGGCGACGAGGCCGCCTGCCGCCAACCGGCGTGCGTACCAGCCGAGCGCGCCGGTCGGGAAGCAGTTCGACGCGACGACGACGCGCGCGCGCTCCGGCGGCTCTGCGAGCTGCGCGTCGCAGACAGCTGTGAGGGTGAGGTAGCCGAGCGCCCCGTTGCCGTCCCAGCGCTCGTAGCCCGCGTCGGCGTGGAGCCGCACAGGGCGCGCGTCGGGTTTCAGGTCAGGGAGCGTCTCGAGCCAGTCGATTCGTGCAAGACCGTGTCCCAGCTTCCCGCGCGACTCGGCATCGAGGAAGTGGGCGGCAAGGGTCGCGGTGTCCGCCTCGGAGAAGCCAAGGGCGGCTATCCGCTCTTCAGGCTGCACGCCGACGGGCTGCCCAGACCGCCGCGCCCGCACCGAGTACGAGCGGGATCCCGATCAGCGCGGGACGCAGTCGCGGCACGGACGGGTAGGCGAGCTCGCTGAACTCCAGTCGCGGCCAGCCGCGGTTCTCCGCGACTTGCCGCAACTGACGGTCGGGGTTGACGACGACGGGATTCCCGACCGTCTCGAGGAACGGCAGGTCGGTGTGGCTGTCGGAGTACGCGGTCGACGCGTCGAGGTCGAAGCCCTCCTGCGCCGCAAGCTCTCGGACGGCGGCCGCTTTCCCGTCTCCGTGTGCGCCGCGGAGCGAGCGGCCCGTGTAGACGCCGTCGACGATCTCGCAGGTCGATCCGAGCGCGCCGTCGAAGCCGAGCTCGCGTGCGATCTCCTCGACGATCTCCTGCAGCGTGGCGGAGACGATGTAGACCGGCTCGCCGCGCTCACGATGGCGCTTGACGAGGTTGAGCGGCTCCTGGTAGACGAGCGGCTTGAGGATCGGTTCCATCGCACCGGCTACGAGCTCGCGAAGGTCGTCGACGCGGAAGCCCTTGAGGACGATCAGCCCGTCCTCGGCAGCCTTCCGGACCGTCTCGGCGCCCGCGCCGCGGGCGGCGAAGAGCAGCTGCCAGGCCGCGGCCTTCGCCAGCTGGCCTCGTCCGATCACGCCGTACTCCCGGAAGGGCCCGGCGAGCGCGAGCGCGCTCGAGCGGCGAAGGAGCGTCCGGTCGAGGTCGAAGAAGGCGGCGGCGGTCACACGTCGAGTGTACGTAGGGGCGTGACCTCTACTTGCCGGTCGGCTTGTCCGCCCGTCCGCGAAGCAGCCGCTGGCGATCGAGCCACCAGCCGTAGCCGACGAGCGGGGTGCCGATCGCGAGGCACGCGATCGCCAGCCCCAACGCGACCCATCCGGCCGAGCCGCTCGCTGCGCTGCTGAAGGTCGAGAGCACAAGCGCGGAGATGCCGAGCACCCAGCCGATGCGAGTCTGTTTGCTGGCGCGCTTCACGCGGCGGAGTGTATGCCGCCGCGTCTCCACGTCGGATTGCCGGCCCTCACGAAATCCTCACGCATTCCTTACGCGTTGCCACGCTGGAAACGCCGCCGTCGGGCATCTAGGACTGTGCAGACCTACAAAGGAGCGGCCCCACATGAAGAGATTCATCCTGATCGCAGCAGCGCTCAGCGCCCTCACGGCGGCCAGCGCCGCCGTGGCGCACCTGAAGACCGGCGACGTCACTCAGGTGAGCGCGACGCTGTCCGCGCCGAC
>CAVVMR010000005.1:0-66571 GCA_963749515.1 uncultured Gaiellaceae bacterium | reverse complement strand
CGCGGCAAACGTCCGGACGCACACGGTCACGTGTAACGGCCAGACGATCGAGGTCACGTCCGGCCACTACTCCGGCACGGCGACGAGCACGACCACCGACCTCAACGGCACGGTCGATCTGTTCGTGAAGAGCACCTACAACACGACGACCAAGCTCGGCTGGGTCAACGGCTGGCTGAAGCTGCGGTCGTCCGACCGCCGCACGCGCGCGAGCTTCACCGCGATCAACGTCGATGGGAAGCTTGACGGCTGGCTCCGCGGCTCCGCGAATCATCGCGGCGGCCAGCTCTTCGGCAGCCTGGCGGGCTCGTTCTCGAAGACGGGCGGCCTGACCGACGGCACGCTCGGAAGCGGCTCCGGCGCGAACACTGCTGTCATCGCCAAGCGCGTCAGCTGCAAGGGCGACAAGCCCACGCGGCCCAGCGTGTTCCTGGTCGTCCGCGGCTCGGTGGATTCGGTCAGCGCGACCGCGATCACCGTCAAGCCGAAGGACGGCTCCGCGAACCAGACCTGCACGGTGAAGAACGCGGACCAGGTGAAGAACATCGAGGCGAACGACCAGGTCGAGATGTCCTGTGTCCAGGTCGCGGGTGTCTGGACGCTCGCGAAGGTTCGCGAGAAGCACTAGCTGACGAGGGACGACGAACTGCGGAGGGCGCCTACGGGCGCCCTCCGTCGTTCTACGTGAGGACGGTGAGCGGCTTGCGGATCGCGCCCGGCCGCGAGGCGAGAACGACCTCGGCGATCGCGACGATTGCGCGGGCGGATTCGGACTCCGGGTCGGCCTCGACCACGGGCGTTCCCGCGTCGCCGGCCTCCCTCAGCGCCGTGTCGAGAGGCACCGTTCCGAGGAGCGGCACACCGAGATCGTCGGCCAGCTTGCCGCCGCCGCCCGTCCCGAACGCGTCGCCGCTCATGTTCTCCACCACGCCGAGCAGCTTCTGGCCCGTCTTCTGCGCCATCATCGCGGCGCGCGCGGCAACCTCCTGCGCAAGCGGCTGGGGCGTCGTCACCACCAGCACCTCGGCGCGGGGCAGCAGCTGACCGAGCGAGATCGCCATGTCGCCCGTGCCCGGCGGCATGTCGATGACGATCGTGTCCAGCTCACCCCAGTGAACGTCCGAGAGGAACTGCTCGAGCGCCCGGTGGAGCATCGGCCCGCGCCACATCACCGGAGCGTTGTCGTCGAGGAAGTTTCCGATCGAGATCAGCTTCAGCCGGCCCCGGACCGGCGGCACGATCATCTTGTCGACGACGATTGGGCGCTGGTGGACGCCGAGCATGTGCGGGATCGAATGACCGTAGATGTCCGCATCGATCACGCCGACCTGCTGGCCGAGCCCGTCGAGCGCGGCGGCCAGGTTCACCGTGAGCGATGACTTCCCGACGCCGCCCTTGCCGCTCGCGACGGCGATCACGCGCGTTCGTGGATCGAGGGAGATCGACTTCTCGGGACGGCCGCCGCGGAGCTTCGTCGTCAACGCAGACTTCTCCTCGGGCGTCATCACGCCGAACCGCAGCTCGACGCGCTCGACGCCCGGAACGCTGCCGACGTGCTCGGCGACCTGCTCCTGGAAGGAGTTACGGAGTGGGCACCCGGCGACGGTGAGCGCGATCGTGACCGACACGGCGTTCCCGTCGATCTCGACCTCGCGGACCATGTCGAGCTCCGTCACCGGCTTGCGTAGCTCGGGATCGATCACGTGCTCGAGCGCACGAAGGATCGCGTCGCGATCGGGAGTCATACCGGGAAGCCTAGCGGCAGGGTCTCAGCCGACGAGGCGGAAGACCATGCGGTCGCGGACGGGCCTGACGCCCATCCGGGTTACGACCAGTGAACCTCGGGCGTTGTCGTAGAGCCCGGTGCCCCCGAGAACTGCGAGCTCGTAGAACTGCCGGTACAGGAGCGACCCGCCGACGACGATCCTTCCCCTCGGCAGGAAGTAGGTGCCGCGGCAGACCCGCGAGCGCCGGCGATCGACGAATGTGCAGATCAGCTCGGATCGTCCGATCGACCGCTGCGTCACCCGCTGGTTGTAGAGCCGCTGCCGGATGACCTCCATGTCTCCGGGCGACTTCCCCTTGGCGCCGACGTCGACGCGAACGACGGTGTCTTCGACGTTCGTGATCCGGATCGTCGCCGGGCCGGTTGCGGCCGCCGAGTCTCCCTCCCAGGGGCTGATCACGAGAATGCCCACGACCGCCCCCGCAAGCACGTACTGGATTTTTGTCTTCATCTGGGCGTCTCCTTGGAGTTGTTCGCGGTGACCTCCCCAGGTTCCTCCGGCAGCTCGACCCAGAATGTGGATCCGGTCGACGGGTCGCTGTCGAATCCGATCGTGCCGCCGTGCGCCTCGACGATCTCCCGCGAGACCGCGAGGCCGAGACCGGTGCCGGTGATGCCCGTTGCGCCGGCATCACCGCGGAAGAACTTCGTGAAGATCCGTTCCTGCTGATCCTCGGGAATGCCGAGGCCTTCGTCGCGGACGATCACGCGCACGCCCGAGCCGCTGCGCTCTGCTGCGAGCTGGACCGTGCCTCCCTCCGGGGAATACTTGATTGCGTTCGAGAGCAGGTTGCCGACGACCTGCGCCAGCCGGTCCGGGTCGCCTCGGACGGACAGGGGGCGCTCGTCGAGATCGACTTCGACCTTGTGCTTTGGGCTCTGCTCGGCATAGAGCTCCGCCTGCTCGTCGAGGAGCGCGGCGAGGTCGACCCTCTCGGTTGCCAGCTCGAGGCCCTCGTGCTCGATTCGCTGGACGTCGAGGAAGTCTTCGAGCAGGGCGGCGAGCCGGCGTGCCTGGGCGTCGACGATCCCGAGGTAGTGTCGGCGGATCGGCGGGTCGAACTCTCGCTTCAGCAGGAGGGCCGTGAAGCCCAGCACGCTCGCCAGCGGCGTGCGCAGCTCGTGCGAGACGATGCTGACCAGCTCGGTTTTCATCCGCTCGCTCTCGCGGAGCTCTGTGTTCTGCTCCTCGAGCTCCGCGTGGTTCTGCTCGATCCGCTCCGCCATCTCGTTGAACGCCCGGGTGAGCTCGCCGATCTCGCCGGGACCTTGCAGTGGCAGGCGCAGCGACCACTCGCCCCTCGCAAGCTGGGTTGCCCCCGACGCGACCGCTCGCACCGGCCGGCCGATCGACCGTGCCAGGAAGATGCCGAAGAGGACGATCAGCGCAGCCGAGGCGCCGATGCCGATCGCGCCCACGATCACCGCGAGGTTCGCCCGTCGGTCGGCGTCGCGGCCGGCGTCGGCGGCGAGCGCGTCCTCCGCGCGGAGGAACTCAGCGAAGACGCTCTGAATCTCGTCGGTCAGCCGCTTCCCCTCTTCCGCGACGAGCGGGTCCGTGCCGATCACGGGTGTTTCCTTCACGAGCTTGACGAGCGGCTCCGCGAACTCGACGTACTCTCGGATCCTCTCTTCGACCTCCTGCGCCCGCCGGCGCTGCACCGGGTCGTCGACCACGAGCGACTGCAGCGCGGCTCGTTGTGCGGGCAAGGCGTCGAGTGCGCTCGTGTAGGGCTCGAGGAAGCGGTCGTCGTTCGTCAGCGTCAGCCCGCGGATGCCGGTCTCCATGTCGACGACGAGCTTCTCGAGCCGAAGCGAAGCCGCGGTCACGTCGCTGGAGCGGGCCTCCCGCGCCGTCGCCTCGCGTTGTGCGCTGATGGCGATGATCAGCGCCGCGAAGGCGGCGACGACGATGAACGCGAGCGTGACGCTCGCGAGCCACATCCGGCGGGCGAGCGTCATCCGAGCAGCTCCTCGACGGCACCGCTGAGCTCGTCGGGGTCGAACGGCTTCGAGACGAAGCGGTCGGCGCCTGCGACCCGCGCATCGAGCTCGGCATGGCTCCAGGCGGTGATCACGACCACGAGCATGTCCTTCAAGGTCTCGTCGTTCCGGATTGCCTCGAGCACCTCGATCCCGCTGAGACCGGGGAGCATGACGTCCAGCACGATCAGGTCGGGGTCGAGCTCCTTCGCGGCGATGAGCGCCTCGGTCCCGTCGGCGGCTTCGATGAAGCGGTAGCGCGGGCCGAGCACCGCTCGGACAAGCTCGCGCAGGCTCGGATCATCGTCGCAGACGAGAATCGTCGCGATCGCAGTGTCGGGTGTGGGTTCTGGGGCTCGGTCCACCGTGTGGGAGAAGCGGTGGGGGCCGGACTTCGGCAAGTTTAGCCGGACTTCGGCAAGTTTAGTCAGTGAGGTCCTCTGCGAGAAGTTCGCGAAGCCGGAGCGCGTTCCTGGGCGCGAATCCTTCCCAATCGTTGTTGAAGTAGATGAACGCCTCTCGGGTCCTCCACGAGCGTAGCCGCTCCGCCCACTCTTGTAGCTCCGACTCGGAGTAGTTCCCGCGGGCGCCGCGCGTCCCCGAATGGAAGCGGACGAAGGTCCAGTCCGCGGTCAGTTCGTGGGTCTGAAAGCGGTGCACCTCCGGCCGGTCGCCGATCACCAGGGCGACGCCGTGTCCTCGGAGCAGGGCCATCACCTCGGGGACGAACCAGCTCTGGTGACGGAATTCGAAGCAGTGGCGGCCGGGCGGCAGCTGCGCGAGTGTCTCGGCCAGGCGTACGTCATCTCGGTGAAAGGTCGGCGGCAGCTGCCAGAGCACCGGGCCGAGCTTCGTCGAGCTCACGAGTGGCTCGATCCGGGAGTAGAAGAGCTCCATGCTCGGAGCGAGGTCGCGCAGTCGTTTCACGTGCGTGACGTAGCGGCTCATCTTCACCGCGAACACGAAGTCGGGTGGTGTCCGGTCGACCCACGCCTGCACCGACTCCACTGCCGGCAGGCGGTAGAAGGTCGCGTTCACCTCCACCGTGTCGAAGTGGCGGGCGTAGTAGTCGAGCCACTTCCGTGGCGGACAGCGCTCGGGGTAGAACACTCCGTGCCGCCAGCTGTCGTAGTTCCAGCCCGAGCAACCTATGCGGTGAGCGCTGCCTCCAGTGTCCGGCACAGCTCAGGCGTTCCCGCAGCGACGACCCGTGAACGTCCCACGAGGTCGAGCGGCGCCGACTCGAACGGCGGATCCTCGAAGAGCTCGATCGCGAGGCCGCACTCGCGCACGAGCAGCTGGCCCGCCGCGATGTCCACCGAGCGCGCGGGCTTGAGCGAGCAGACGGCGTCGACTCGACCTGCGGCAAGGTGGCAGAGCGAGATCGCGAGCGACCCCATGATCCGCAGCCGGTATGCGGTTCCGACCATCGCTGCCGCCTTGTCGGCGACCTGAGCAGTGGTTGTCGCCTCGAACGAGAGAATCTCGATCGTGTCCTTCGGCTTGACCGCGCCCAGGCGGGCGTCGTTCAGGAACGCACCGCCGCCCCGCTCTGCCGTCCACTCCTCACCGGTACCGAAGTCGTAGACGTAGCCGAACGCGACGTCGCCCATGGTGTCGCCGTCCGCGACCGCGACCGAGAGCGAGAAGAACGGAATGTCGCGCTTCGCGTTGAGCGAGCCGTCGATTGGGTCGCAGACGACGCGCCAGGGCTCTCCGGTTCCGAAGACGCGCTCGCCGAGCTCCTCCGAGACGAGTGTGAAGTCCAGGTCGAGCTGCTCGAGCCGGTGCACGACCGCGGTCTCGGCGGCCGCGTCGATCGCCGTCGTCTCGTCGCCGCCCTCGCCTGTGGCGAGCACGGGCTCCCGCTCGACCCGGGTCGGCAGCTCGGCGAGCACGCCGCGGATGTCCCCGACCGCATCGCGGCACACCTCGAGCCAGGGCGTCACAGAGGATGGAAGAGCAGGCCCGAGATCAGCTTCGGATAGAAGTACGTCGTCTTCTGAGGCAACACTTCGCCGCGCCGGGCGTACTCGAAGACGTCGGCGATCCGCGTCGGCCGCAGCAGATAGGCAACCGCGGCCCGACCCTCGTGGACGCGCCGCTCGGCCTCTTCCGCATCCGGGGTATAGGAGATCCCCTCGTGGCCGAGCGTGTCGACGAACTGGACGTCGAGGATGCCCTCGGGGCCGTGAACGACCCTCGAGCCGGTGCGCGTGACCTCGGTCACCTCCGGGCGCCGCCCTCCGTTTGTCGCCTCCTCTCCCTCGAGGTGCTTCTCGTCCGAGAACAACCGGTGCGTGGGAAAGATCTCGAGCCCGGGATCCTCGGTCGAGACGAGTACGACGGGCATCTGCGCACTGGCCGGGATTCCCTCCTCCTCGCTGAAGGCGACCGCGGTCTCGTACCGGTGGTGGCCGTCGGCGATCAGGAGCTGCCTGTCGTCGAAGTGGCGGACGACCGTCGGGTCGTCGATCCGCCAGAGCCTTGCGCCTTCGATCTCCAGGTCCGGTTCGCGCTCGGGACGCTCGACCGGCGCCGGCCCGTCGTAGAGCAGGAAGATCGGCTCCAGCTGAACGCGCGTCGCCCGCAGGAGGCGAAGGCGGTCTTCCTTCGGACCCGCGTGAGTGCGCTCGTGCGGCAGCACGGTGCCCGTTCCGTACGGCTCCACCTTCAGCGAGGCGACGAGCCCGAACCGCTTGCGGGCGACGCCGTCCGGGCCGACGTACTCCTGCTCGAGCGCCCAGACGGCAGGCGGCTCCTCGACGAGCACGCCGCTCGAAGTCCATTCCTCCAGCTCGCGCGCCGCGTCCTCCTCGGAATCGGGGAGGGTGAGGTGGACGACGTTGAACGGGCTCCGCGCCCGCAGCTCCGCGCGCTGTTCGTCCGAGATGACGTCGTAAGGCGGTGCGACCAGGTTCTCGAGCGGCCCGGCGAGCGCCTCGTCATAGCGGAGGGCGCGGAAGGGCTTGACGACGGCCATCGAGCGAGCCTACCAACGCCCTAGACTCAGCCTCATGAGCACCATTGCGGAGCTGACGGCGGACCGAACGGTCGAGGGCGTCTACGCGGTTGCACGCAAGCAACGGCGGACGACGCGCAAGGGCGCGGCCTACCTCGTGCTGGAGCTCGTCGATCCGACCGGGAGGATCGAGGGCCGGATCTGGAACGACGTCGAGCTGCTGGACGGCCGCTTCGCCGAGGGTGACGCAGTGCGCGTGCTGGGGCGAGTCGAGAGCTTCGACAACCGTCTGCAGCTCGAGATCCGCTCGGTCGAGGCGACGGATGACGATCCGGCCGGGCTCGCCCCGCGCATGCGTCGTGACGCGGACGAGCTCGACGGGTTCCTCGAGTTCCTCGCAGGCGAGGTGTCGCATCCGGGGCTCGCGGCGCTCGTGGGGAAGCTCTTCGGCGACGCCGAGATTCGCAAGGCGATGCGTGAGCTGCCGGCCGCCGAGTCGCATCACACCTACGCAGGCGGCCTGCTCGAGCACACGGTCGGTGTGGCGACGCTCGCACGCGAGACCTCGCAGCTCCACCCGCGGCTTCGTGCCGACCTCCTGCTTGCAGCCGCGCTCCTCCACGACATCGGCAGAGTGCGCGAGCTGAACCGCGGTCCCTCGTTTCGCGCAAGCGAGGAGGGACGATTGCTCGGGCACATCCATCTGGGGCTGCGGTTGATCGAGGAACGCGCCGCCGGTCTCGACCGGGACGCGCTCGCCGAGCTCTTGCACGCGGTCGCCTCGCACCACGATCGCAACGCCGCCCGCACCGCCGAGGCGGCTGTCCTCTATCACGCGAACCAGCTCGACGCCGTCGCGGCGACTCGACCCGTCGGCGACTAATGCTTGCGATCGCGCTGGCTCTCGGCGCGAGCCTCTCGTGGGGGCTCGGCGACTTCCTCGGCGGACTGAAGTCGAGGACGCTGCACGTCCTGACGGTGCTCGTGGTGTCGCAGGTCTTCGGCCTGACGGCGGCGCTTGTCTGGTTCGTCTCGGCGGGCGAAGGCTTCCCCGGCTGGTCGGCCTCGGCGTTCGCCGCGGCCGCCGGAGCCTGCGGCTGCATCGGCATCGCGACGCTGTACCGCGGCATGGCGATCGGTGCGATGGGCATCGTGGCGCCGGTCTCGGCCGTGTCCGCCGTGATCCCGTTCGCGGTCGGCATCGGCTCCGGCGAGCGACCGGGCGTGCTGCAGATCACCGGCATCGTCGCCGCGCTGGCCGGCGTCGCGATCGCGTCACGCGAGCCGACGGAGGAAGGCGGACGCCGTGCCGCCGGGATCGGCCTCGCGCTCGTGGCGGCGCTCGGATTCGGCTTCTACTTCGTGTTCGCCGATCGGGCGGCCGACGAGAGCGTTCCCTTTGCCGTCGCCACGGCTCGCGGAGTCTCGCTCCTGCTCGCGGTCGTCGCGGCGCTCGTCGTCGGCGCAGCACTGCGATCGGGGCGGGGATCCCTGCCGGTGCTGGCGGCGGTCGGGCTCTGCGACGTGGGCGCGAACATGCTCTTCTCACTCGCCACCACGCGCGGCTTCCTCAGCATCGTCTCGGTGCTCTCCGCGCTCTACCCGGTGGTCACGGTCGCGCTCGCGGCACTCGTCCTGCACGAGCGGGTCGCCCGAACGCAGCGCCTGGGTGTCGGCGTCGCGCTCGTCGGCGCGGCCCTCATCACCGCCGGCTGAAACAGCCCGGACAGGAGAGAATGAGGGGGTGACGGGCCAGCGCGACGAGCACACGATCGTCAGTGAGGCGCTGCGGGGGAACCCGCTCGGCGACCCCCACGAACGGCCGCTCTGGGTCTACACGCCTCCCGGCTACGAGGGTGGCCCCACCGTGTACGTGCTGCAGGGCTTCACCGGCCAGGTCGAGATGTGGCGGAACCGTGCCGCCTTCCGGCCGACCTTCCTCGAGCTGCTCGACCGCGAGGACATCGACGCCCGGGTCGTCTTCGTCGACGCGTTCACGTCGGTGGGGGGCTCGCAGTTCGTCGATTCGAACGGCAGCGGCCGCTACCACACCTACATCTGCGACGAGGTCGTGCCCTTCGTGGACGCCCGCTACGACTCGAACGGCTTCCGTGGGGTCGCCGGTAAGTCGAGCGGCGGCACAGGGGCGGCAGTGACGGCGATGCTCCGACCCGACCTCTTCTCCGGCTTCGCGAGCCACGCCGGCGGCGGCCTCTTCGAGGTCTCGATCCGCCCGTTCTTCCGCGTCGCCGCTCGTCGGCTGCGCGAGGCGTACGGCGGCTCGGTCGAGCGGTTCCTCGAAGAGCTGCGCACGAGCCCCGCCCCGCTTGCGCATCCGGACGACCTGCACGTCCTGCTCCAGTGGGGCTTCTCGGCCGCGTACTCGTCAGACGAGGACGGCACGATCCGGCTTCCCTACGACGTCACCACCGCCCAGGTGATCCCGGAGCTCTGGGAGCGCTGGCTCGAGTGGGACTACCCCACGCTCGTACCCCGTCATGCCGACGCGCTGCGCGGATTCCGGGCGATCTACGTCGATGCCGGCACACGAGACGAGTGGTATCTCGACCTGACCGCCGAGTGGCTCCGGCGGGAGCTGACGGCGCTCCGCGTTCCCGACCTGCACGTCGAGCTCTTCGACGCCACGCACCTGGCGATCGAGTACCGGTATCCGACCGGGCTTCGCTACCTGGCGGATCGCCTGCGTTAGACGTTGAAGCGGATGTTCAGGACGTCGCCGTCCTGGACTTCGTAGGTCTTGCCCTCGAGTCGCTGCGTGCCGCGCTTTGCGGCCTCGGCGTGGGAGCCGGCCTCCAGCAGATCGTCGGTCGAGATCGTCTCGCAGCGGATGAAGCCGCGCGCGATGTCCGTGTGGACCGACGCGGCCGCCTCGAGCGCGGTCTGGCCGCGGCGGAGCGTCCACGCACGCGTCTCCTTGTCTCCCGCCGTGAAGAACGTGATCAGATCGAGCGCGTCACGGAGACGCCGTACGACCTCCTCGAGTGCGGAGGCGCCGTCGCGGAAATCGGCCGCCTCCTCGTCCGACATCTCCGCCAGCTCGGCTTCCAGCTTGAGGTCGATCCCGCCCGGCCCGTTCTCGACAGTGATCACCGGTTTCGTCGTCAGCGGCTCGAGCTCCGGCGGCAGCTCGCCCTCGTAGTCGCGCAGGCTGTGCCCCGCCTCGAGGTGGGCAAGGAGCGCCTGCAGCTGCTCGACCTCCTTGCGAAGTGACGCATCGCCCGACTTCGCCTGCTTCTCGACCCGCTCGAGCCGCCGCTCCACGTGGTCGCGGTCGGCGACCAGGAGCTCGAGCTCGAGCGTCTCGAAGTCGTCGGCGGGCTTCGCTCCGGGAGAGTGCCCGTCCGCAACCGCGAGGATCGCGTCGACCTGGCGCAGCCCACCGAGAAGCTGAGGGCCGGTGCCCGGAACGTCGACGACCCTGATCGTGGCCGGCGTGATCTTGCGGGCTTTCACGAGCTGCGCCAGCTTGTCGAGCCGGTCGTCGGCGATTGACGCCATGCCGACGTTCTCCTTGCCGAAGCCGGCGCCTCCCGCGCGCGTCAGCGCGGTGAACAGCGTCGTCTTGCCCGCCCCAGGAAGGCCGACGATCCCCACCTCCAGAGCCACTACTCCTCCTCGTCTGGGGCCGCGCCGGCGATCTGCTTCTGCAGCGAGACGAGCGCTCGATGCTGAAGCGACTTCACCGCGCCTTCGGTCTTGTCGAGGATCGTCGCCGCCTCGGCGTTCGAGAAGTTGAAGACGAACTTCAGCGTCAGGACCTGCTGCTGCTCCTGCGACAGCGATTCGATCAGGCCGAGCATCGACTGCCGCCCGATCGCCTGGAACGCCTCGTCCTCGGCCGAGCGCTCCGCGGAGTCGAGCGGCTCCGGCACGTCCTCCTCCGGCTGCCACCGGCGGTTCGCACGGAAGTGGTCCATCGAGAGGTTGTGTGCTATCCGGAAGAGCCAGGCCGAGAACGGCGCCGACTGGAAGCGGAACTTGCGGATCGACTCGAGCATGCGCAGGAACGTCTGCGTGGTCAGATCCTCGGCGTCGTGCCGGTTCCCGACCGTCATGTGCAGGTAGCTGTAGATCCGGTCGAAATGGACCAGGTACAGCTCCTCGAGCGCAGCGCGGTCGCCCTGCTGCCCTCGCTCGACGAGCTTTCGAATCTCGGCGGCCGAGGGTCCCTTCTCCGTGGTCTCGGTCATCCCAAGAGAAGGGTGCCCTGCGCCCTAGATCCCGAATCCGACCTGCGACTGGGTTGCGTAGCGCTTCATGTAGACCACGCGCGCCAGGACGATGGTGTAGCGGCCGTCGTTGGAGTCGAGCATGCGCGTGCCGCCCGCCTCGGTTGCGAGCGCGCGCTCGAGCTCGTCGGCTCCCTGGACGGTCACGAGCGCTGAAAGGCCTGGTCCGCCGTCGAATGCCAGCTCGACGCGGACGGAATCGGGTTCAGCCAACGGACACCACCTCAGTCAGGACGCCGTGAACGGCGTCGGGATGGACGAATGCGACCTGGAGCCCGAAGAGACCCTGGCGCGGCTCCTCGTCGATGAGCTCCGCGCCTTCGGCCGAGAGCCGCCCGAGCTCCACGAGCACGTCCTCGACCTCGTAGGCGACATGGTGCATCCCCGGACCGCGGTCGGCGAGGAACTTGCCGACGGGAGTCTCGTCGCCGAGCGAGGCCAGCAGCTCGACCCGGCTCGAGCCGACGAGCACGGCCGCGGCTTCGACGCCCTGGTCCTCGACGAGTGCCCGATGCTCCAGCTCGGCGCCGAAGAGACGCTCGTACGTGTCGAGCGCATCGTCCAGGTCGTGAACGGCGACGCCGAGATGATGGATGCCGCGAGTCTCCACGGCTCGATGCTACTCAGTCGGCGCAGGGTGGGTGGAGCCCTTACTCGGGGAGCGCGCGCACGGTACCGATCGTCTCCGACGACCGCGACTCGGGCCCGACGTCGCCGAGCAGCTCGTGCAGCTCTTCGCGGTTCAGCGTCTCGCGCTCGAGCAGCTGCGCCGAGAGCCGGTCGAGTGACGCGCGATGCTTGATCAGCAGCCGCTGCGCTTCCTCGTACGCGTGATCGGTCAGGCGGGCCTGCTCCGAGTCGCGCAGCCGCTTCGTCTCCTCGGAGAGGGCGTAGTTGTCGGCGCGCATCGTCCGCGAGGGTGACGCCTCGGACATGCCGTACTCGAAGACCATCGCACGAGCGATCTCGGTCACCTTCTCCAGGTCGTTCGACGCGCCGTTCGTGACCCGCCCGAAGACGATCTGCTCCGCGGCCCGGCCGGCCAGCGCGACCTTCATCACGTCCAGGAACTCTTCCTTCGTGTGCAGGTAGCGCTCCTCGAGCGGCAGGTAGTAGGCGTAGCCGAGTGCGTCGCCGCGAGCGATGATCGTCACCTTCTGGATCGGGAGCAAGTCGCCCATCAGGTGGGCGAGGAGCGCGTGGCCGGCCTCGTGGTAGGCGAGGATCCGCTTCTCCTTCTCGGTGACGACGCGGCGCTGCTGCAGACCGGCGACGACGCGCTCCATGGCGCCTTCGAAGTCCTCGGCGAGAATTGTCTTGCGCTCCTGGCGGCCGGCGAAGATCGCCGCCTCGTTGCAGAGGTTCGCCAGGTCGGCGCCCGTGAGCCCGGAGGTGTGGCGGGCGACGGTGGTCAGGTCGACGTCCTCTGAGAGCGGCTTGCCGCGCGTGTGGACGCGCAAGATCTCCTCGCGGCCAGCGAGGTCGGGTGGTGCCACCATCACCTGGCGGTCGAAGCGGCCGGGACGGAGGAGGGCGGGATCGAGATCCTGGAGGCGGTTCGACGCGCCCATCACGATCACCTGGGCCGCCTCGTCGAAGCCGTCCAGCTCGACGAGCAGCTGGTTGAGCGTCTGGTCGTGCTCGCGGTTGAAGCCGCCGCCGGCACGAGCCGTGCCCACGGCATCGAGCTCGTCGATGAAGACGATTGCGGGCGCGTTCCTGCGCGCCTCGTCGAACAGCTTGCGGATCCGGGCGGCGCCGAGGCCGGCGAACATCTCGACGAAGGCGGACGCGCTCTGGGAGTAGAACTTGGCGCCGGACTCCCTCGCCACGGCCTTGGCGAGCAAGGTCTTGCCGGTGCCGGGCGGTCCGTAGAGCAGGATCCCCTTCGGAACGCGGGCGCCGAGCTGCTGGAAGCGCTTGGGGTGACGGAGGAAGTCGACGACCTCGCGGAGCTCGCCCTTCGCCTCTTCGACGCCGGCCACGTCCTCCCAGCTGACCGAGGAGCTGGCGCTCGCCTCGAGCTTCGGCGGCTTGACGCGCGGCATGTACTGGAGCGTCCGCCAGAGGAGATAGATGATCGCAGCGAAGAAGACGAGCGGCAGCCACGTCAGCGCGTAGCTGGGCAACTGGTCGAAAAATCTCCCCACGTCCGACATCCAGCCTCCTATCGGCAGAACCTCAGCGAGGCTGAAGTGTGCCGACGATTACCGCTTCCCGTGGGGAAACCTGGAGCTCCACGGCGACGAGACGGGGGTGCGCGAGCCAGAGCTCCCGCACCGGATCGGGGTCGAGGTAGCCCGGCGTCAGGTCGTCGAGCACGAGCATTCCGCCCGGCGAGAGGAGTCCGACGAGCTCCTCGTGGTACTTCGCCCGGCCGCCGTCGGCGAAGAGCAGGTCGAACGGCGCGTCCGCTGCGAGCACCTCTCGCCAGTCGCCGTGGAGGACGGTCGCAGCCGCGTCGTCGGCGAGAAGCTCGGCGGCGGCGGCTGCACGTTCCTCGTCCAACTCGACGGTGGTGAAGGCGACGGCCGGGTCGAGCGCGGAGAGGATCCACGCCGAGCCGACACCGCAGCCGGTGCCGATCTCGGCGACGCGCTCGAGGCCGCGGGCGCCCGCCAGCACCTGCAGCAACTGTCCCGTCTCCGTGCTGCACGATCGCGTGAAGCCGGTGCGCGCCGCCTCGGCGAGCGCCTTCTCGACGAGCTGCGGAGTCACGTTCTTACACTACTTCCGTGGCCGATCCGCTTCCGCTGCCCCCGCACTGGGATCCAGACCGCGTGGCAGAGGTCTACCGCGTCGACTACGCGAAGCGGTTCGAGGACGCGGAGCGCTGGCGCGACCAGAACGGCCTGCTGCCCGTGGCCGCCGACCGGTTCCGCGTCGCCCTGGTGGTCGTCGACGTCCAGAACACCTTCTGCACACCGGGGTTCGAGCTCTTCGTCGCCGGGCGGTCCGGCACAGGCGCGCTGGACGACTCGCGCCGGTTGTGCGACTTCGTCTACCGCAACCTGCACCGGCTGACGCAGATCGTCCCGACGCTCGACACGCATCAGGCGCTCCAGATCTTCCACCCGATCATGCTCATCGACGGCGACGGCCGGCCTCCCGAGCCGTTCACGACCGTCACGGCCGCTGACGTCGAGGCCGGGCGCTGGCGGATCAGCCCTCCGGCGGCCGAGGGTCTCGGGCTCGATGCCGACTACGCCGAAGAGCATCTGCGCTACTACACACAGACCCTGGAGGAGGGCGGCAAGTACAGCCTCACGGTCTGGCCGTTCCACGCCATGCTCGGCGGGATCGGCTATGCGCTCGTCTCCGCCGTCGAGGAGGCGCTCTTCTTCCACTCGACCGCCCGCTGGGCGCAGCTCGACTTCCAGCCGAAGGGGGACAACCCCCTCACCGAGCACTACTCGATGCTCGGCCCGGAGGTCGAGTACGACCGTGAGGGCGAGCCGCTCGGGAAGCGCAACCAGCCGCTCGTCGAGCGGTTGCTCCGCTACGACGCCGTCGTCATCGCGGGCCAGGCGAAGAGCCACTGCGTCGCCTGGACGATCCAGGACCTGCTCACCGACCCGACCGTGACCGAGCGGGGCCTGCAGTCGAAGGTCTACCTCCTCGAGGACTGCACCTCGCCGGTGGTCGTGCCCGGATCCGTCGATTTCACCGACGAGGCCGACGAAGCCTTCCGGCGGTTCGCCGAGTCGGGTGCGCACCTCGTCCGCTCGGAGATGCCGATGCAGGAGTGGCCAGGCATCGTGGGCGAAGCATTGCGGGCGTGAGCCGCCGAGGCTCTCGAGCGTTCCGTCGACGCGTCGACGACGAATTCGTGCATCGACCGACAGCCTGTGGCCGCCGACCTCGCCGGCTGGCTGGCTCGTGCTGATCGGGGCCTACGCGGCGCTGGTAATCCTTGGAGCTGCGGGCTTTGCCACTGCGTTTGTGCTGTTCGGAGGTTGGCGCGTCTTGGATTCGCTCCCCGAATGGCTTGAGTGGACGGTATGGATCCTCATTGCGATTCTCGTCGCACTTGTCGCCGCGGCGTGGTTGCACAAAGTCCTCTGGCCTGAGCGGTACGAGCGGATGAAGGCCGAGAACGCCCAGCGTCGTGGCGGGACCAAATAACAGCCCGCTGCTAGCTCAACTCACGAGCTCGAGCCGCGGGTTCGGCCGGTAGCGGCGGCCCACCTTTGCGGAGGGCCGGCCGTCGGTGAGCACGATGTCCGCCGTGAAGTCGTTCTGGCCTCGGATCAGCGACGAACCGATCCCGTAGGCGTCGACGGGAACACTCTTCCGCTCGAAAGCCTCGATCTTGTCGACGGTGAACCCGCCGGAGGCGACGATCCGCACCCGCTCGAAGCCGTCGGCGTCCAGTGCGTCTCGCACCTTGTGCACGAGCCGCTCGTTGACGCCGCGCGGATCGAAGTCGCCCATCTCGGCCCAGAGCGAGCGGTCGACGAGCTGGCCCGAGGTGTCGAGCCGGACCCCCCAGAGCCGCGGTCCGAGCGCTCGCGCCACCTCGAGGGCGGTGCGCACCGAGTCGTTCTCGAAGTCCACGAGGACGACGACGTTCATGTCGTCGCCGGCCCACTCGGCGAACTTCGTTGCCGCCAGGACCGTGTTGCCGCCATAGGAGGCGATCAGTGCGTGCGGCACCGTGCCGACGCCGCGGCCGCCCCACCAGGACGCCTGGGCGTCGGAGGTGACGCCGATCTCGGCGCCGATCATCGCGCCCGCGACGTAGGCCGCGTAGCCGTCGCCGGTCTGGACGCGGTGGTGGTCGTGCCGTGCCGGCATGAAGATGATCGGCTTGCCGTTCGCCGCCTCGACAACGCGGGCGGTGTTGGTCGTGATCAGCGTCCGCCGGGTCAGGACGCCGAGATAGACGGTCTCCAGGCGCGCAAAGAGCGTGTAGTCGCCCTCGATCGTCATCACCGTCTCCCACGGTTCGACCCGGTCGCCGTCGTGGAGGGCGTGCACCGTGAGGGCGTCCCAGTCGTCAGAGCAGAGCTTCAGCACCGCGATCGCCTCGTCGATCCCGCCCAGCATCGCCTGGTTGCGCTGGAAGACCTGCATCACGACCCGCGGCCGGCGGCCGTCCCTGAGCAGCGTCTCGCGCGTGTGGTTGAAGTACGCGTCGGTGTAGTAGCCCTCGCGCATCTTCTCGACCGGGAGGTCGAAGATCTCCGGCGGCAGGCGGCCGGGTCTAGTTCGCGGCTCTGTCGCCATCCTCGAGCTCCAGGCAGGCTGCGAGAGCAGCTTCGGCGACCTCGAGCTGCTCGGGCGACGGCTCGGCGGTCGCAATCCGGTGCTGCAGCTCGTGGCCGGGGAAGGCGAGCGCCTTCGCGATCGGATGGCGGGGATGCCGCGTCATCCAGGCGAAGACCTCGACCGCGGCGCCGACAGCGCCGATGGAGCTGACCGTCCTCGCCGGGCCGCGCAGGTGGGCGGGCGCCCGGGCGGCCAGGATGTTGCCGGCTGCGGAGGCGATGATCAGCGGGCCGATCAGGTGCGAGCCGCAGCGCTCGTGCTCCTTGGCGCGCTTCTCGCCGTGCTCGTAGGTGCCGATCGAGACGTGCTCGGCGCCGTGATAGGCGGCCAGCTCACCGCCGCGGAGTGCAAGGAGAGCGGGGGCGAGGGACAGCATGCCCGAGGTGAGCTCTCGTGCCACGGCGCTGAGCCTGGTCGACCCACGCACGGCGCGGACGGTGACTGCGCTCCCGAGCGTTGCCGCGAGCACCGCGGGCCGTTCGAACGGGAGTCGCGCTTCCGGCAGCCTGCGGCGGAGGTCGGGGATCATGGCGAAGGACTCGGCGAGCCGCAGCGGCCCGCGCAGGAACGGCGTCTGGATGCCGGGAGCGAACAGGCGCTTGCGGGCCGAAGCGACCTTGATCTCGCCCGACGCCGTGCGGATTGCGCAGGCCCACGCGGTCGGGCCGTGCACGAGCACGCCGTTCGCGAGTGCCATGCCACCCAGGCGAATCTTGCTCATGTCGCCAGCGTAGCCCCAGCGGCCCGCCTCAGCGCAGCCTGCAGCTCGTCGGCGGCCGTGCCGCGGGCGATCGGGCTGTCGTCGAGCGACGTGACGGGCATGACCTCGCGCACGGACGAGGAGGTGAAGGCCTCGTCGGCCGCCTGAAGCTCGTTCAGGCCGTACGCGCCGTCCTCGACCGCGTACCCGGCCTCACCGGCGAGCTCGATCACCGTCGCCCGGGTGACGCCGGCGAGGATGCCGAGGTCGAGCGTGGGTGTGAAGAGCGTGCGCCCGCGCCGCCACCAGATGTTCGTCGTCGGGCCCTCCAGCACGATCCCGGCTGCGTCGACGAACACGGCGTCGTCGGCGCCGCGGCGCCGCGCCTCGGACTCGGCCGCCATGTTCACGGCGTAGCTCGTCGACTTGACCCCCGGCAGCATCCACGGCTCCTCCGCCCGGATGCCGCGAAGCGAGATCAACGCCTGGCCGCGTGCCCGGAGGTCGTCGTAGTGGTCGGCGAGCTCACTGACGATCGCGAGCGCGGCGGGCGTCGGCGTCCAGATGAGGCGCAGCACGGAGTCGGGCGTGCCGGCGGCATCGAGTGCCTGCCGTGCGAGCTCGTCGAGCTCGAGTCGGTTCACCGCCGGGAGCCCGATGCTCTCTGCCGACGCAGCAAGCCGGTCGAGGTGCTCGGGCAGCTTGAACGGCTTTCCGCCGTAGACGCGGATTGTCTCGAAGGCGGCCCTGCCACGGAGGAGGGCGTCGTCGTCGGCGCGCAGCACCGGCTCCTCCGGGTCGACCACACCGCGCCCGTTGACCGCGACCGCGAGCAGCGTCACCGTGTGCCTGCCTCGATCGGTGCGCCGACGGCAGTGAGCAGCGGCCGGGCCTTCGTCCACGACTCCTCGATCTCGGCTTCGGGCTCGGAGTCCCAGACGATTCCCCCGCCGACCCAGAGGTGGATTCGCTCCTCGGCGACCGCGAACGTGCGGATCGTCAGCGCGAGGTCGAGGTCGCCGTTGCCGCGGATCGTCCCGAGTGCGCCCATGGAGGCACCGCGGCCGACCGGCTCGAGGGCGGCGATCAGGTCGAGGGCCGCGATCTTGGGCGCACCGGTCACGGAGCCGCCAGGGAAGGTGGCGGCGAGCAGCTCGGCCAGGCCGATGCCGCTCCGGAGTGTTCCCTCGACCGTCGAGACGAGGTGCGTCACCCCGGCGAGCTCGTGCTCCACCATCAGCTCCGGCCAGCGGACGGAGCCCGGCTCGCAGACGCGAGAGAGGTCGTTGCGCTCGAGGTCGACGATCATCACGTGCTCGGCCGAGTCCTTCTCGCCCTCCACGTGCTCGCCGAGCGGCCGCGTCCCCTTGATCGGGCACGTCCAGACCCGGCGCCCGCGGCGGGCGAGGAAGAGCTCCGGTGAGGCGGAGACGATCGCCCAGCCGTCGCCGGCCATGGTGCGGGGCGCGAAGCCGGCCAGCAGCGCTGCCAGATCGCCGTGGCTGCCGCCGAACGGCGCCGAGAGGTGCTGCACGAGATTCACCTGGTAGACGTCGCCACGCCCGATCGCGGCGCGCACGGCCTCCACCGCCTCCGCGTACTCCGCATCGCTCCACGTCCGCTCCCACTCTCCGATCCGGACGTGTCCGGGGTCAGACCCCGTCGTGTCCCGGACGGACACGGCTGCCAGGGGCAGGGGGCACGGTTCGGGTGGGGGAGGCGCCGTCGTGCGGCGGAGGGGCTCGGAGAGCCCGTAGCCGAGATAGAGGTCCGCTTCCAGGTCCTCGCCGCCGGAAGCGAAGAAGCCGTGCTCGCGCAGGTAGGCCTCGATCGCCTCGAACGCACCGTCAGGCGATCGCAGCTCGAGCATGGCTACGCCAGCGAGCGGGCGGCGGCGCGCAGGAACTCGACGCCGAGCCCAAGATCGTCGACATGCGTCCGCTCGTCGGCCGAGTGAATCAGGCGCGCCGCGACCTCGGGCTCCATCGTCTTCATCGGGAAGAACCCGTACGCGACCGTGCCGAAGGCCTCGCGCAGCCAGTGGGAGTCGGTGAAGCCCGCGCAACAGAGAGGAGCCAGCTTCGCGCCCGGCTCCGACTCGCCGACCCAGTCCGAGATGGCCGTCCAGAGGGGCGTGTCCAGCGCGGAGCGAGTCCCGCCCCAGCGCTCGAGCGTCTCCAGCTCGTACTCGCCGTCGCCGAGGATCTCGCGCAGGATCGGCTCGACCTCCTCGGGTGTCTGCCCGGGCAGGAGGCGCCGGTCGACGATGAGCTCGCACGTGCCCGGCACCACGTTGCGTCGCTCCGACGCCTCGATCATCGTCGGCGAGAGCGTGAACGAGAGCAGTGGCTCGATCGTCTCCACCGCAAGCTGGTCGACGGCAGCCAGGCGGGAGAGCACGTCGCCGGGCTCCGGCTGCTCGCCCAGCACGGCGTCGAGGAAGCCGGCGACCTCGGGGCCGATTGACGGCTCCGCCTGGAAAGCGGCGAGCCTCTCGATCAGCGGCGCCGTCTTGACGAGGGCGTTGTCCGCGATCCCCGGCATCGACGCGTGACCGCTGCGACCGTGGACGACGACGCGGAACGGCGCGGTCATCTTCTCCGCGGTCGCGCAGAGGTAGAACGCGTTGCCCCCCAGCATGACTCGCTCGCCGCCGCCCTCGTTGATCGCGTAGTCCACCCGAACGGCATCCGGATGCTCCTCGCAGAGCCACTGGAGACCGAAGTTCTTCCCCACCTCCTCGTCTGCCGCGGCGATGAACACCAGGTCGCCCGGAGGCTTGAAGCCCTCGCGCGCCAGCGACGCGATCGCAACGGCGCTCGCCGCCACCTGATTCTTCATGTCCAGCGCCCCACGCCCCCAGATGTGGTCGTCCGCAAGGTCGCCCGACCACGGATCGCGCGACCACTCGATTGGATCGGCGACGACGGTGTCCGTGTGCGAGAGGAAGCACAGCGAAGGCCCATCGCCGCCCTTCAGGCGCGCCACGAGGTTCGCCCGCTCGGGCGTGCGCGCGAACAGCTCCACCTCGACGCCGTTCGCCTCGAGGTAGTCCCGCAGGAGCTCCGCCGCGATCGTCTCGTTGCCGGGTGGGTTGACCGTGTTCAGCCGCAGTAGCTGCTGCAGCAGGCCGACCGCCTCGTCCTGCAGGCTCACGCCTACTGTTGCTCCTGCGAGAGCGCAGTCAGCTCGTTGCGGACCCGCCAGAGCTCCGGGAAGAAGACGTGATGGATCAGGCGGCCGAGCACCTCGACGGGCGTCCCCTGCGTGCCGACGACCGAGTCTCCGATCACGCGCGCGACGACCTTGTAGTGCCGGATCCGCCAGAAGTTGATCCGCTCGTCCAGCTCGATCAGCGCTTCGGCGAGCTGGTAGAGCTCCTCGTGCTCGCGGCCGTGCACGTACACGTCGACGAGCTGGAGACCTGCAGCCTCGCGGAGCGCGTGGAAGGCCTGTCCGAGCGCCGGGACAACACGGCGGATCTCGCGCCAGCCCGGCGAGTCGAACCCGCTCCCGTGGCCGAGCACCTTGCGGATCTCCTGGTACTCCCAGGGCGACATGTGCTCGAGCATGTCGAGCTGATTTGTCGCGTACACGAGGCAGAGCGTGCTGCGACGCAGCAGCCGCAGCGCCGCCGCGATCTCGCCCTGCTGGACGTGCTCGGTCGCCGCCTCGGCGTCGCTCCACGCGAGCTGGAGCCACAACTCCGACGACTGGTGGACGGTCTGAAAGAGCAGCTCGTCGCGATGGACCCACTGATCGGGCTTCTTCTGGAGCGCGAGCAGGCCCGGGGTGTTCAGGTAGCGCTCGTAGTCGCTGTTGCCCTCACCTTCGAGGACGGGCTCCGAAAAGTCCTCGTGCGTCGCCACGGCCTGAGCATACTGACCTTATGAGCGACCTCTTCGCCGATGCCGCCCGGGAGCGAACGGCCGAGCACGCACCGCTCGCCGTGCGCCTGCGGCCGCGCACGCTCGCCGAGCTGGTCGGCCAGCGGCACGTGCTCGCCGAAGGCTCCGCCCTCCGCCGAGCGATCGAGGAGGACCGGCTCCGCTCGCTGATCCTCTACGGGCCGCCCGGCGTGGGAAAGACGACACTCGCCAGGATCGTCGCGGTCGAGACGGGCGCGGCGTTCGAGGAGCTCTCCGCGGTGTCGGCACGCGTGGACGACGTGCGCGGTGTCATGCAGCGAGCACGTGACCGGCTCGGCGGCAACGGTCAGAGGACGATCCTCTTCCTGGACGAGATCCACCGCTTCAACAAGGCCCAGCAGGACGCGCTCCTGCCGGCCGTCGAGGAAGGGCTCGTGACGCTGATCGGGGCGACGACCGAGAACCCGTACTTCGAGGTCAACTCGGCGCTTCTCTCACGCTGCCAGGTCGTCGAGCTGCAGTCGCTCTCGGAGGAGGACCTGAGCGAGGTCGTCAGGCGCGGAGCCGCGGCCATCGCGGCCGAGGTCCCGAGCGAGCTCGTGGAGGTGATCGCCCGCCGGGCCGGTGGTGACGCGCGTACGGCGCTGAGCACGGTGGAGCTGGCCTGGGAGACCGCCCAGGCCGAGGGCGTCCCGCTCGAGGAGCGGCACATCGACGACGCGGCCCGCAAGCGCCCGCTCCGCTACGACAAGGGAGCCGACCAGCACTACGATTTCGTCTCGGCCTTCATCAAGTCGATGCGCGGCTCCGATCCCGACGCGTCCGTGTACTACCTGGCATCGATGCTCGAGGGCGGCGAGGACCCGCGCTTCATCGTCCGGCGGATGGTGATCTTCGCGTCCGAGGACATCGGAAACGCAGATCCGCGTGCGCTTCAGGTCGCCGTCGCTGCGGCCCACGCGCTCGAGCACGTCGGCCTGCCCGAGGCGCAGCTCAACCTCTCGCAGGCCGCGATCTACCTGGCGAACGCGCCGAAGTCGAAGGCGAGCGCGAACGCCATCTGGTCTGCGCGGGACGACGTGCAGACGGGCGGCAACCTTCGTCCGCCGGCGATGCTCCGCGACACGCACTACTCCGGCGCGAAGAAGCTGGGGCACGGCAAGGGATACATCGACCCGCACACCGATCCGCGCGGGTCCGAGCTCGATTACCTGCCGGATGAGTTGAAGGGGCGGCGGTACTATCGGCCTTCGGGCAACGGCGAGGAGGAACGGGATGATCGAGACCGGGAGTGACGCGCCGGACTTCGACCTCAAGGTCGACAGCTCCACGCGCGTGCGCCTGGCCGACTTCCGTGGCCGCCGCAACGTCCTGCTCGTCTTCCACCCGTTCGCGTTCACCGCTGTCTGCGAGGAGGAGGCGCTCGACCTGCAGGAGAATCTGCCCGCCTTCGAGAGCGCCGAGACCGATGTGCTGCTCGTCTCGTGCGACTCCTCCGCGACTCGCCAGGCCTGGAAGGAGAAGCTGGGGCTCACGTACACGCTTCCGTCGGACTTCTGGCCGCACGGCGAGGCCACACGTGCGTACGGCGTATTCGACGAGAGCAAAGGGGCGCCCGTCCGGGGCACGTTCCTGATCGACAAGGACGGAGTCGTCGTCTGGAGCCTCGTGAACGACGCCGACACCCGGCGGAGCGAGCTGACCTCGGCTCCCCTCGCCGCAGCCTCGGAGTGACCCTCGCCCGGTACGAGTGGGGGGACGAGAGCCTGCCTCCGCTCGTCTGCCTGCACGGGGTCACGAGCCACGGCCGCCACTTCCGCCCGCTCGCCGAGCGGCTCGCCGACCGCTTTCACGTTGTCGCGCTCGATCTGCGCGGGCACGGCGACTCGCCCTGGGAGCCGCCGTGGAACCTCGAGCAGCACGTTGCCGATGTGCTCGACGCGGCGCCGGATGGACGCTGCGCCTGGCTCGGCCACTCGTTCGGAGGCCGTATTGCCTACGAGACGGCGGCGGCAGAGCCGGATCGCGTCGAGCGGCTCGTCCTGCTCGACCCGGCGATCCGGCTTCCCCCGCACGTCGGGCTCCTGTCGGCGGAGAACGCGCGGCGCGACCGGTCCTACGTCTCGTTCGAGGAGGGAATCGACCGCCGCTACGAGGAGAGCGTGCTGACGACCGCGCCGCGCGAGCTCGTCGAGACGGAGCTGCGCGAGCACCTGCTGCTCGCGGAGGACGGCCGGTGGCGCTACCGGTACTGCCAGAGCGCCGTGGTCGCCGCCTACGGCGAGATGACGCGCGAGCAGCCGGCGTTCGCGCGGGTTCGAATCCCGACGCTGCTACTGCTCGGCGAGACGTCCTACCTGCCCTACGACGCGCTGCTGGACGACCACACGGCGGCGCTCGGCGACCTGCTCGAGGTCGCCCGGATCCCGGCTGGGCACACCGTGCTGTGGGATGCGCTCGCCGCCACGGCCGGCGCGATCGAGCAGTTCCTGGCCTGAGGCAGATTTCCTCAAGATTCGGCGTCGGCGGCCGACTGACTGCGCATGGACTTTCGTGGGTTCATGCGCAACCACCTCCCGACCGGGGGCGAGCTGCCCGTCGACGAATGGGAGCGCCGTCACCGCTCGCTGACCCGCGTGCTGTGGGCGACAGCTGCGATCCTCGCCGTCTTTTCCTTCGTCTCGGGGTACCGGGACGCTCACATTCTCTTGCACTTCTCGGCGCTGCTGCCACTGGCGGTCGCGGCCGGGAGCGCCAGGCTGTCGCAGCACCTCCGCACGCTGGTGTGCGCGGTCGGCCTGCTGACCGGCGCGGCTCTCGGCGTCCATGTCGCCGGCGGCGTGATCGAGGCGCACTTCGCGTTCTTCGTGATCGTCGTCCTCTTGACCGTTTACGAGGACTGGCTCGTCTTCGCGCTCGCCGTCGGCTTCGTGCTCGTTCATCACGGCGTGCTCGGCATGCTCGCCGCGGACGAGGTCTTCGCGCAGCCGGACCAGTACGCCCATCCGTGGAGGTGGGCGACGATTCACGCGGTCTTCGTGGCAGCCGCAGGCGTCGCCGGCCTGATCACGTGGCGGCTGAACGAGGACGTGCGGCGCACGATGCGCCAGACGCAGGAGGAGCTCCACATCGCCTCCGTGACGGATGTCCTCACCGAGCTCGGAAACCGCCGTCGTCTGCTCGCCGACCTCGACGCGGCCATGACCGCTCCCGGAATGACCCTGTTGCTCGTCGATCTGGACGGATTCAAGGCCTACAACGACACGTTCGGTCACCAGGCGGGCGATGCGTTGCTCGCGCGGCTCGGACGGAGGCTTGCCGATGCCGTCTCCGAGGCCGGCCAGGCGTACCGTCTCGGCGGCGACGAGTTCTGCATCCTGGTGTCGGGGCCGGGCGCCGACGCTGCGCGTTCCGCCGCTGTCGATGCGTTGAGCGAGCACGGCGACGCGTTCACGATCGGAAACTCGCACGGCACCGTGCTGCTGACCGAGGTCGAGACGCCGGACAAGGCGCTCCTACTCGCCGACCAGCGCATGTACCGCTCCAAGAATGCCGGGCGGATGTCGGCGAGCCGGCAGAGCGCCGACGTCCTCCTGAGCGCCCTTGCCGAACGCGATCCACGGCTGACCTCCCACGTCGGCGACGTTGCCGAGATCGCGCAGGCACTCGCGCGTGAGCTCGGCGTTCACGAGGATCAGTTGCCGGCGATTCGGCAGGCCGCCGAGCTGCACGACATCGGCAAGGTCGCGATCCCGGACGCGATTCTCGCGAAGCCCGGCCCGCTCGACGAAGACGAGCTCGCCTTCGTCCGAGCCCACACCGAGATTGGCGAGCGCATCCTCGCAGCCGCGCCCGCACTCTCCGTGGTCGCGAAGCTGGTGCGGCACACCCACGAGCGCTGGGATGGCACCGGCTACCCCGATCGGCTCGCCGGCGAGCGGATCCCTCTCGGCTCCCGCATCGTGTCCGTCTGCGACGCCTTCGATGCGATGGTCGGAGAACGCCCCTACCGCAAGTCGCGGAACTTCGTCGGCGCGCTCGAGGAGCTCGTCAAGTGTGCCGGCACCCAGTTCGATCCCGCCGTCGTCGCGGCCTACGTCCGGGTCGTCTCCGGGACGTCGCTGCTGCCGCCGCCGGACAAGACCTCCTCAGCGCGAGTGGCCGAGCCCGTCTAGGCAGCCGCTGCGTGCGTTCGGGCGTCGACGGCGTCGGCGAGCGCGTCCACGACCGAGCGAAGCTCGATCAGCAGCGCCGCATCGACGCCGTCGGCCAGGCGTTCGTCGGCCTTCGCCACGGCAACCGTGTCCTCGATCGTCCGGGCGCCGAGCGCTCCGAGCACCTTGCGGGTCTCGGCGCCTGCCCAGACACCGCCGAACATTCCAGTGCTGGAGGACAGTACGGCTGCCGGCTTGTTCCGAACGGGCGACTCGACGAGCGGCCGGGATGCCCAGTCGAGCGCGTTCTTGAGCACGCCGGGAATCGACGAGTTGTACTCGGGGGTCGAGATCAGCACGGCGTCGGCTTCGTCGAGCGCCGCCTTGAAGTCCTCGACCGCGGCCGGCGCGTTCCCCGGGATGTCGTCGTCCGCGTCGTACGGCGGGATCTCCTTCAGGCCGTGGTACAGCTCGACGTCGACGCCGTCGGGCGCGGCCGCCGCAGCGCCCCGGAGAAGGTCCGTGTTGTGGGACCCCTGCCGGAGGCTGCCGCTGATCGCGAGGATCTTCATCGTCTACGCCTGCACGAACGCGAGAGTCGCGATGAGCGTGACGTCGTCGCCGAGTGCCTGGCCGCCGCCCGGGAGCTCCATGTTCCACGTGAGCCCGTACTCCTGGCGGTTGACGGTCGTCTCGATGTCGAAGGCGATCCGCTGGCGGCCGAAGGCGTCCGTCAGCGGACCCGTGACGCTGCCGGCGATCTCGACCGGGTTCGTGATGCCGCGAATCGTCAGGTCGCCGTGGACCGAAACCTGGCTCCCGTCGCGCTCGACCGACTTCGAGCTGAAGCGAAGCTCGGGGTACTGCTCGGCGTCGAAGAAGTCCGGGCTCTGCAGGTGGCCGGCGAGGTTCGGGTCGTCGACGCGGACACTGGCGACCTTCGCAACGCCCTGGAGGCGACCGTCGGCGAGCGTTGCGTCGACCTCGTCGAACGCGCCGCGGAAGGTGCCGACACCGGCGTACTGGACGCCGAAGCCGATGCTGGAGTGGACCGGGTCGAGGTTCCAGGTGCCGGCGGGGATCGAGGTCGTGCTCGTGTTCTGTTCCGTGATGCTCATTGCTCTCCCTTGGTTCGTCGTCTATACTTGAGTACGCAATCAATATAGAGGATAACTCTTGAGCAGTCAAGTATTGACCACGCAACCAGTTGAGCTCGCCGCCTTCGCCCGCCTGATGCGAGCCCAGACGATCTTGCGCCGGGAGCTCGAAACCGAGGTGCTCACGCCACGCGGGCTGACGTTCAACGACTTCGAGGCGCTGCTGCACCTCGGCCGCGCCGATGACAAGCGTCTGCGCCGCATCGACCTCGCAGAGCTGCTGATGCTCTCGCCCTCGGGCGTGACGCGCCTGCTCGACGGTCTCGTCGACACCGGCATGATCGAGAACGTCCATTGCGCCGACGACGCCCGTGTCACGTGGGCGAAGCTCACGGAGGAAGGCGCACGGACGCTCGAGTGCGTCGGCGCCAATCACACGAACGTCATGCGCTCGCTCTTCCAGGGCTCGCTCGACGAGGACGAGGTCGCCCAGCTCTCCGAGCTGCTCGGCAAGCTCCCCGGCGTCGGCGAAGGCTCCTGTTCCGGCTAGACGACGTACTCGTCTGCGATCGCGAGCACCTCGTCGAGGACGGCCAGGCCCTCGTCGAGCTCCTCGCGGGTGATCGTCAGCGGCGGGCAGACCATGACCATGTTCCAGTGGGTCATCAGATAGAGCCCTGACTCCAGTGCGGCCTTCTGGAGTCGACCGATCGGCGCGGCAGCCTCACCGGACGCGTTGAAGGGGACGAGCATCTCCTTCGTCTCGCGGTTCTTCACGAGCTCGAGGCCCCAGAAGAGCCCGAGCCCGCGCACGTCGCCGATCGAAGGATGCTTCGCGGCGAGCGCCGGCAGCGCCTGCGCGAGGTAGGTGCCGTGATCGGCGGCGTTCTCGACGATCCCCTCCTCCTGGAACGCCTCGATCGAAGCGACGGCCGAGGCGCAGGCGAGCGGGTGGCCGGAGTAGGTGAGCCCGCCGGCGAGGAAGCGGTCGCGTAGCTGGTCGGCCACCGGTTCGGAGACGATCATCGCCCCGAGCGGCACGTAGCCGGAGTTGATGCCCTTCGCGACCGTGAGGATGTCCGGCACCACGTCCCAGTTGTCGCAGGCGAACCACTTGCCGGTGCGGCCGAACCCGGCCATCACCTCGTCCAGGATCAAGAGGATTCCGTGCCGGTCGCACGTCGCCCGGATCGACTGGAGATAGCCGTCCGGCGGCACGATGATCCCGTTCGTGCCGACGACGGTCTCGAGGATCACCGCGGCGACCGTGTGCGCGCCCTCGTACTGGAGGATCTCCTCGAGGTGCGGCGCGCCTGTGCAGACGGGGCACGGGTCCGGATGGCCGGCCGGGCAGCGGTACGTGTAGGGGTCGAGCATGCGCACGATGCCGGGCAACCCCGGCTCCGCGTGCCAGCGCCGCGGATCGCCCGTGAGCGTGATCGCTCCACCCGTGGCGCCGTGGTAGCTGCGGTAGCGGGCGATGACCTTGTGGCGGCCGGTGACCCAGCGGGCGACCTTGATCGCGTTCTCGTTCGCCTCGGCGCCGCCGTTCGTGAAGAACGACATCTTCAGGTTCCCGGGGGTGACGTCGGCGAGCAGGCGCCCGAGCTGTGAGCGCGGCTCCGTCGCCATCGGCGGGCCGATCGTGCAGAGCTTCTCCGCCTGCTCCTTGATCGCAGCGATCAGCTTGGGATGCCCGTAGCCGATCGAGACGTTGACGAGCTGCGAGGCGAAGTCGAGATAGCGCTTGCCGTCGTAGTCCCAGAAGTGGCGGCCCTCGGCGCCCGCCACCGGGATCGGATCGATCGCGTTCTGCACCGACCAGGAGTGGAGGACGAACTCCTTGGCGTCTGCCTTGACCTGCGCACCCAGCTGCGGGTTGGTCTCGATCGTGGCCATGCCGAAAGCCTACTGCTCGATCGCCGCGCCGGTGTCCAGATCGAAGAAGTGGAGCATCCGCGTGTCCACGGCGATCTCCATCCGGTCGCCCTCCCGGGCGCGGGACTCCCGCCCGACGCGGGCGATGAACGGCGTTCCGCTCGCGGCCTGCGGCTCCAGCGCGACGCCGTCGTCGGTCTCGACGGCCTCCTTGACGTCCTTGGTGGCCACGTGTGG
The DNA here is from genome assembly GCA_963749515.1 of uncultured Gaiellaceae bacterium. Classification (GTDB taxonomy): domain Bacteria; phylum Actinomycetota; class Thermoleophilia; order Gaiellales; family Gaiellaceae; genus Gaiellasilicea. The sequence goes on along the minus strand of CAVVMR010000005.1, from coordinate 38,384 downwards.
GGCGTCGACGGAGAAGTGGAGGAAGATCTCCGCGCCCATGTCCTCTCGCAGGTCGACCGTCACCGGCAGCCGAGTGTCGGCTTGGGCTTCGGAGAGCTCTGCGTCCTCCAGGTCCTCCGGCCTGATTCCGAGCGCGATCTTCCTGCCCTCGTAGGCAGCGAGACCGCTGCCGCCGGCAACGGAGAGCGTGTGTGCGCCGAACCGGACCTTGCCGCCGTCGACCTGCGCCTCGACGAGGTTCATGGCGGGCGAGCCGATGAACTCGGCGACGAAGAGGTTGACGGGCGCCCGGTACAGCTTCTGCGGCGTGTCGAGCTGCTGCAACTCGCCCTTCCGCATCACGGCGACGCGGTCGCCCAGCGTCATCGCCTCCGACTGGTCGTGCGTGACGTAGATCGTGGTCACGCTCAGCGCGCGCTGGATGCGCGCGATCTCGGCCCGCATCTGCACACGGAGCTTCGCGTCGAGGTTGGAGAGCGGCTCGTCCATCAGGAACGCGCGCGGCTCCCGCACGATCGCTCGACCCATCGCCACACGCTGGCGCTGGCCGCCGGACAGCGTCCGCGGCTTCTTGGTCAGCACGTCCTCGAGGCCCAGCACCCGCGCCGCGTCTCGCACCCGGCGATCGATCTCGGGCTTGGCGATCCCGCGCATCTTGAGCGCGAACGCCATGTTGGCGTACGTGTCCATGTGTGGGTACAGGGCGTAGTTCTGAAAGATCATCGCCACGTCGCGGTCCTTCGGCGGCAGGTCGTTCACGAGCTCGTCGCCGATCCGAATCGTGCCGGCGCTGATCTCCTCGAGCCCCGCGATCATCCGCAGCGCCGAGGTCTTGCCGCATCCGGACGGGCCGACGAACACCATCAGTTCGCCGTCCTCGATCGCGAGGTCGAGGTCGCGGACCGCCCGTGTCCCGTCACCGTAGACCTTCGAGACGTTCTCCAGGGCGATCTCGGCCATGAATGGAAAAGCATAGTAGGGGTATGCGTTCCTGGTGGAGGCTGTAGGGCAGCCTGTCCGGCGCCGGAGACGCGATCTGCTCGAGGAGCGCCGATTTCTCGCGCCCGCACTGATCGCGCCCGCCGTGATCTTCGTCGGCCTTCTCGTCGGCGCCCCGCTCGTGATGTCGGTCTACCTCTCGCTGACCGACGCGACTGCCGGCTCGCTGACCGGCGACTTCGTCGGCTTCCGCAACTACACCGACCAATGGTCGGACCCGAACTTCCGCACCGCGGTCCGGAACACGATCGTCTTCACGCTGCTCGCCAACGCGATCGTCATCGTCGGCGCCTCGATCCTCGCCCACTTCCTGGTCCGCGAGTTCCGCGGCAAGTGGATCTGCCGGTTCCTGGTCCTGCTCCCCTGGGCGGCGCCCGTCCCGCTCTCGACGATCGGGTTCCTCTGGATCTTCGACTCGCTCTTCTCGGTCGTGAACTGGGTGCTCGTGCACCTGTCGCTCGTCGACGCGTTCAACCCACCGCAATGGCTCGGCGAGCCGAACAAGGCACTGGCGGCGATCACGACCGTGCACGCCTGGCGGCTGCTTCCGTTCGCGACGGTGATCATGATCGCCGGGCTCGCTTCGATCCCGAGGGAAGTCGACGACGCGGCGAAGGTCGACGGCGCCACGGGCCTCAAGAAGCTCTGGTTCGTGACCCTGCCGCTGCAGCTGCCGATCGCGACGATCGCCGTTCTCTTCGGGATCGTCTTCACGGCGACCGACATGGCGGTCGTCTACATCCTCACCCGCGGCGGCCCGTTCAACTCGACGCAGATGCTGCCGATGTGGGCGTTCCAGACCGGGATTCAGGCCGGCTCGCTCGGCCAGGGCGCCGCGATCGCGCTCTTCCTGCTGCCCGTGCTCGCGCTCGTGACCGTGCTGATGCTCCTCTTCGCGCGCCGGGTGGAGGTGACGTAGTGCCCACACGCCGCCGCGACAGCCTGCTCACCTACCTCGTCGTCGGCCCGTTCGCAATCGTGCTCGCGTTCCCGTTCTACTGGATGCTGCAGACCTCGCTGAAGTCCGAGCGCGACCTCTACAACGTCGAGAACGTCCCGTTCTCGTTCGGCGACGGCTCGCCTACCCTCGACAACTACAGGTTCCTGTTCTCGGACACCCAGTACGCCCGCTGGCTTCTGAATACCGTGGTCGTCGGGATCGTCGTCGTCGTGATCACGCTCGTCATCGCGCTCCCCGCCGGCTATGCGCTCGCCCGGCTCTCGGGACGCTGGGGCCAGAGCCTCGGGGTCGGCATCTTCCTCGTCTACCTCGTCCCGCCGACGCTCCTGTTCCTGCCGCTGTCGCGCCTCATCGCCGAGGTCGGCCTGCAGGACCGCCTCGCGTCGCTGATCCTCGTCTACCCGGGCTTCACGATCCCGTTCGCGACCTGGCTTCTGATGGGCTTCTTCAAGTCGATTCCGCCCGAGCTCGAGGACGCGGCCCTCGTCGACGGCGCCTCCCGCGTGCGCACGCTCTTTCGCATCGTCTTTCCGATCTCGCTGCCGGGGATCCTGACCGTCGTCATCTTCACGTTCTCGCTCTGCGTCAACGAGTTCATCTACGCACTCGCGTTCATCACGCACTCGGACTCGAAAGTGGTCTCGACGGGTATCTACACGGAGCTGATTCGCGGTGACGTCTTCTATTGGGGTGCGCTGATGGCCGCAACGTTGATTCCCTCGATCCCACTCGCCCTGCTCTACAACACGTTCCTCGACCGCTTCATCGCCGGGTTCACCGGCGGCGCTTTCCGTTGACCGATTCTCTGTCAGCCCACGGTCCGCACCGAGGAAAGGAGATCCAGATGGCGGACGACAGCAGGACTACCGACCGGCCCGAGGAGGTGGCGGGCGGGCGCGTCACGCGCCGCGAGATTCTGAAGAAGGCCGGCGCGGGATCGCTCCTGGTCGTCTATGGGGGAGCGGTGCCGAAGACCGCTGCCGCGGGCGTACCCAGGTACCGCCACAAGGAGTTGGCTGGGACGCTCCGGATCATCCAGTGGAGCCACTTCGTGCCGGCGTACGACAAGTGGTTCGACAACATCTACATCAAGCGCTGGGGCGAGGCCAACGACACCGAGGTGCTCGTCGACCACATCAATCAGGCGGACATCCCGGCACGTGCGGCCGCCGAGGTGGCGGCCCAGAGCGGCCACGACCTCTTCTTCTTCCTCTCGCCGCCGGCGGCGTACGAGGACCAGGTGATCAACCACGCGTCGATCGTCCAGGAGGTGACGAAGAAGCGCGGCAAGATGAAAGACGTCGCGCTGAAGTCGACGTACAACCCGAAGACGAAGAAGTACTTCGCCTTCTCCGACAACTACGTCCCCGACCCGGTGAACTACCGAACGGATCTCTGGGGGGAGGTCGGGCTCAGGCCGACCACCTGGGAGAACGTGCTCAAGGCGGCGCCGAAGCTCAGGGCGATGAACAACCCGATCGGCATCGGCATGTCGAACGAGATCGACTCGAACATGGCCCTGATGGCGATGATGATGTGCTTCGGCTCCTTCATCCAGAACAAGGAGCAGCGGGTCACCCTCAACTCGAAGGGGACCGTTGAGGTCCTGAAGTTCGCCCGCGAGCTCTTCCGGCAGGGGATGTCGAACGAGATCTTCGCCTGGACCGCGGCCTCGAACAACCAGGCGATGGTCGCAGGCCGGCTCTCGATGGCGATGAATGCGATCTCCATCACGCGGACGGCCGAGCTCTCCAACCCGGAGCTCGCGGCCAAGATCTCGCTGCTGCCGATCCCGAGAGGCCCGCACGGGCGGCTCGGGCTCGAGCACGTGATGGGCGCCTACGTGATCTGGAAGTTCGCGAAGAACAAGACGGCGGCGCAGAAGTTCCTGATCGACCTCGAGACGAAGTACGTCGGCGCGTTCGAGAACTCGAGGTTCTACAACTTCCCCTCGTGGCCGTCCGCGGTGCCGAACATTGCGCGCCGGGTCGAGCGTGACCCCGCGGCGAGGCCGACCGGGAAGTACAAGGTGCTGGCCGAGATCGCGGACAAGTACACCCTCAATCCCGGCTGGCCTGGGAATACGAACGCGGCCATCGACGAGATCTTCAACAAGTTCATGATCCCGCAGATGTTCGCGGAGGTGGCCCAGGGCAAGCGCACGCCGGAGGAGGCGGCGAAGGTCTACGACCGCTCGTTCCGCAGCATCTTCCAGCGCTGGCGCAACCGCGGGAAGATCTAGCGGCAGTTGAAAGCAGCATTGATCTCGGAGCTCGGGCGTCCGCCCACCGCGGGTGAGGCGCCCGAGCCCGACGTTGAGAGCCTCGACGTCCTCGCGGCGCCGGTGAACCCGGTCGACCGCTCGGTGGCGGCGGGGCAGTTCTACGGCGGACATCCGCCTCTGCCCTACGTTCCGGGCTGCGAATGCGTCGGGCGCGAGGCGGGCGGGCGGATCGTCTGGACCTTCGGCGGTGGCCTCGGCCTCGCCCGCAACGGGGCGATGGCGGAGCGGGCCGAGCCCGGTGCGGTCGTCGCCGAGGTGCCTGAGGGAGCCGACCCGGCGCTGGCGGGTGCACTCGGGATCGCAGGGCTCGCGGGCTGGATGCCGGTTGCGTGGCGGGCGCCGGTGCGCGAAGGCGATCGGGTGCTCGTGCTCGGAGCGACCGGAACGGCCGGGCAGGTCGCTGTCCAGGCGGCAAAGCTGCTCGGTGCCGCCCACGTCGTGGCGGCCGGGAGGGATCCCGAGGGGCTCGAGCGTGCGCTCGCGCTCGGCGCGGACGAAGCCGTCGGTCTCGACGGTGACTTCGGCGAACCGACCTACGTCTTCGATCCGCTCTGCGGCGAGCCGCTCGAACGGGCGGTCGCCGCCGCTGCACCCGGGGCGCGCATCGTTCAGCTCGGGCAGTCCGCCGGTCCGACCTCGACGCTGCCCTCGGCCGCGATCCGCGGGAAGCAGCTGGAGCTCTACGGCTACTCGAACTTCGCCGTCGCCGCCGATGTTCTGGCCGAGGAGTACGGCCGTCTGGTCGGTCACGCGGTCGCCGGCGAGATCAGCGTCGCCCTCGAGCGAATCGCCCTGGACGAGCTCGGCGACGCCTGGAGCCGTCCGGGCAAGTATGTCGTGATCCCATAGCGCGCTAGGCTTCTCCTCGACACTTTTCGAGGAGGCAGGAAATGACAGAGCTGGCGACGCCGCCCACCGATCAGAAGCAAGGACTCACCCGTATCAGCCACTGGTTCGGCGGCAAGTCCGTCGCGGGCACGTCGGGCCGGACGAGCCCGGTCTACAACCCTGCGCTCGGACAGCAGTCCGGCGAGGTGGATCTCGCGACGGCAGAAGAGGTCGGCGCCGCGGTTGCGGCCGCCAAGGCCGCCTTCCCTGCCTGGCGCGCAACCTCGCTGGCGAAGCGCGCCGAGCTGATGTTCGCCATTCGCGAGCTGCTGCACGAGCGTCGCGAGGAGGTCGCACGCATCCTCACCGCCGAGCACGGCAAGGTGCTCTCCGACGCGATGGGCGAGGTCACGCGCGGGCTCGAGGTGATCGAGTTCGCCTGCGGGATCCCGCATCTGCTCAAGGGCGGCATGTCCGAGCAGGTCTCGACCGGGATCGACGTCTACTCGATCCGGCAGCCGCTCGGCGTCGTGGCGGGGATCACGCCGTTCAACTTCCCCGCGATGGTCCCCATGTGGATGTGGGGCCCGGCGCTGGCGTGCGGCAACACGTTCGTGCTGAAGCCCTCGGAGAAGGATCCATCTGCGTCGGTCTGGACCGCCGAGCTGCTCAAGGAAGCAGGCCTCCCCGACGGAGTCTTCAACGTCGTCCACGGGGACAAGGTCGCCGTCGACGCGCTGCTCGAGCACCAGGATGTCGCCGCGGTCAGCTTCGTCGGCTCGACTCCGATTGCCCGCTACATCTACGAGACCGGGACGCGTGCCGGCAAGCGCGTGCAGGCGCTCGGCGGGGCCAAGAACCACATGATCGTCCTCCCGGATGCCGACATCGACATGGCCGCCGACGCGGCCGTCAGCGCCGCGTACGGCTCCGCCGGCGAGCGTTGCATGGCGATCTCGCAGGTGGTCGCTGTCGGCGACGCGGGCGACAGGCTCGTCGAGGCGATCAAGCTGCGCCTGCCGAAGATCAAGGTCGGAAACGGCCTCGAAGAGGGCGTCGAGATGGGCCCGCTCGTCACGCGCGAGCACCGCGACAAGGTCGCCTCGTACATCGAGGGAGGCGCCGAGCAGGGCGCGACGGTGGTCGTCGACGGCCGCGAGACCGCGCCCGACAGCGACGGGTTCTTCCTCGGCGTCACGCTCCTCGACGACGTCACCCCGAACATGGACGCCTACAAGGACGAGATCTTCGGCCCCGTGCTCGGAGTGACGCGTGTCGGCACCTACGACGAGGCCGTCAAGCTCGTGAACGAGAACCCGTACGGCAACGGGACGGCGATCTTCACCCGCGACGGCGGGGCCGCGCGTCAGTTCCAGTTCGAGGTCGAGGCGGGCATGGTCGGGATCAACGTTCCGATCCCGGTCCCGGTCGCCTACTACTCCTTCGGGGGCTGGAAGGCATCGCTCTTCGGGGACACCCACATCTACGGGCCCGAGGGGATCAACTTCTACACGCGAGGCAAGGTCGTCACCTCGCGCTGGCCGGATCCGGCCACCTCGAAGGTCGATCTGGGGTTCCCGCAGACGCGCTAGGAGGCAGCTTCGCCGTGACCGAGCTGCTCGAGCGAGGAGATCTGCTCGCGGAGCTCGAGCGCGCCCGCGCTGAAGGCGGCAGGATGGTCTTCCTCGGCGGCGAGGCGGGCGTCGGCAAGACGGCGCTTGTCCGTGCTTTCGCGGCGGGCGTCGGCGGCGTGGTACGCGGGTCGTGCGAGAATCTCGCCGCCCCGAGCCCGCTTGGGCCGTTCCTCGATCTCGGCCTCGAGCCCGCCGAGCCGCGCGCGCTTGCCGCTGCGCTGCTGGAGCGCGGCGGCGTCATCGTCTTGGAGGACGTGCACTGGGCGGACGGCGCCTCGCTCGACGTTCTCCGCGTGCTCGGCCGGCGCGTCGACGGGTCCGAGACGTTCGTCGTCGCCACGTACCGGGACGACGAGGTGACGGGCGATCATCCGCTTCGTATCGTCCTCGGCGAGCTCGCGTCCGCGCCCGGCGTCAAGCGCCTCAGCGTGCCGCGGCTCACGCTCGAGGCGGTCCGCGAGTTGGCCGAGCCGTACGGCGTGGACGCCGAAGCGATGCACGGGCTCACGCTTGGCAACGCCTTCTACGTCACGGAGATCCTTGCGGCAGGGGGCGACGAGCTGCCGGAGACCGTCCGTGACGCGGTGCTTGCGCGTGTTGCGCTGCTCGACGAGCCGGCCCGGAGGCTGATCGAGGCGATCTCCGCGATCCCGCTTCGTGCGGAGCTCTGGTTGCTCGAGCACGTCGTCCCGGCCGAGCTCGAGCGGCTCGACTCATGTCTCGAGTCGGGCGTCATCCGGGCCGACCGCGACGGCGTCGCCTTCCGTCACGAGTTGGCGCGACTCGCCGTGGAGACCTCGCTCGCGCCGCATCGGCGGCGGATCCTGCATGGGGCGCTGCTCGGTGCGCTCGCCGAGCGCGGTGATCTCTCCCGACTCGCGCACCACGCCGAGGAGGCGGGCGATGTCGCAGCGGTGCTGCGCTACGCGCCGGCTGCGGGGAGGGCGGCCGCGGCGGCGAGCTCACACCGGGAGGCGGCGGTGCAGTACGCGCGTGCGCTCAGATTCGCTGACGGTCTTTCCCCCGTCGAGCGCGCCGACCTGTTCGACAGCTACGCCGAGGAAGCGCTCGTGACCGGCATGTACGAGGAGTCGGTCGACGCGCGGCTCTCGGCGCTTGCGCTCTACCGAGAGCTCGGCGACCGCCTTCGGGTGGGCGAGACGCTCTCGAGGCTGACGAATGCCTTCACCCGGCTGGGGCGAAACCAGGAGGCCGAGGCCGCCAGCCGCGAGTCGATCGAGATCCTCCAGTCGCTGCCGCCCGGACGCGAGCTCGCTTGGGCCTTCGCCGTTCAGGCCTACGCGCGGATGCTCAGCCGCGACAACGATGAGGGCGTCACGTGGGGGCGAAAAGCCGTCGCTGCAGCTGCTGCAGTCGGCGACCGCGAGGTCGAGGCCTACGGCTTGAACATGGTCGGGACCTCGCTGATCATGGCGGGCCGAATCGATGAGGGAATACTGGAGCTGCAGCGGAGCCTCGTGCTGGCCGGCGAGGCGGGACATGAGGTCTTCACGATGTCCGCGCTCAACATGCTCGGGACTGGGCTGGGCGAAATGATGGCGCTCGAGCGCGCCGAGCGCTATCTGGGAGAGTGCATCGAATTCGCCGAAGCCCACGAGCTCTGGCCGGTGTATCCGCGTTCGTGGCTGGCGCTCGTGCATGTCTACCGCGGACGCTGGGACGAGGGAGCGAGCCTCGCGCAGGACGTCCTTCGGGGCGTCAACGATCCGATCAGCCGCATCTCAGCGTTGATTGCACTTGGCCGGGTGAGGGCGCGGCGCGGCGACCCCGGTGTGTTCGATGTGCTCGACGAGGCGCTCGAGCTGGCCGGCCCCGGCGGCCACCTCCAGCGTCTCGGGCACGTCCACTCGGCCCGGGCCGAGGCCGCGTGGCTGGCTGGCGACCCCGACCGTACGATCGAGGAGGCATCTGCCGCCTACGAGCTCGCGCTCGAGAAACGACACCTCTGGTACGCGGGTGAGCTTGCGTATTGGCAGTGGCGAGCAGGGGCTCTCGACGATGCACCCGGCTGGATCGCGGAGCCGTACAGACTGCAGCTCCGGGGTGATGCCCGCGGCGCCGCCGACGTCTGGCGTACGCACCTCTGCCCATACGAGGCCGCGCGCACCCTGGCCGACGCGGGCGACGAGTCTGCGGTCGCACAGCTTGAAGAGCTCGGAGCCCGACCCGAGCTCGAGGCCTTGCGCCGGCGGCTCGGGCTGCGCGGGCCGCGCGAGGCGACGCGGGGCAACCCGGCCGGCCTGACCATTCGCGAGCTCGAAGTGCTCCAGCTCGTCGCGGCGGGGCTGCAGAATCGTGAGATCGCAGAGCGCCTCGTCGTCTCCACGCGCACGGTGGATCACCACGTTTCCTCAGTTCTTCGCAAGCTCAGCGCCAGGACGCGCGTGGAGGCCGCAGCCCGCTATCGCGAAATATTGGTAGCGGACGACGCCAACATGGGTGATTCCGCCGATGTCGCTTCGCCCGTGCGGCCGTAGCGTCGAGACACCCGATGAAAGGAGTCTCGATGGAGACCTATGTCATCCTCCGCCGCGGCGGCTGGCGCAGTGGCGACGAGTTGGCAGAGGCGGCGGCCCGCTCGACGGCCGTCGGCGAGGATATGGCCGACGACGTGCGCTGGATCCGCAGCTATGTGCTGGAGGACGGAAACGGCGTCGGCACGGTCTGCGTCTACCAGGCGACGAGCCCGGAGGCGATCCGGGCGCACGCGAGCGCCGCCGACCTGCCGATCGACGAGATCGTCCGCGTCGTCGACACCGTCATCGTCCGGCCGGACCCGCAGCCGGCCACGACCGCGAGCTAGGAGGAACGTCATGCGTCGCACACTCATCGCATCGCTGATCGCGCTCCTCTGCGCGGCAGTGCCCATCGCCGCGCTGGCGGCGAGGTCGGACGCGCCGGCGCCGGTGCTGCACGTGCATCCGGCATCCGCGGCGTCCTCGACGCCGAAGGCGCTCACGCCGATCCTGGCCGAGGCGCGGCTCGCGACGGCGAAGTTCGCAACGAGCCTCGAGAAGGCCCGCAAGGCCGGCTACACCGTCAACGTCACGCGGATGATCCCTGACATGGGGTGGCACTTCCTGAACCCGAAGATCACCGCCTTCGACGCGAGCAAGCCGCCGATCCTCGTGTACGTGAAGCGCGGCAAGGCGTGGCAGCTCGTGGCGTTCGAGTGGGTGTTCCCGGAGAAGCCGAAGAAGGCGCCGCTACCCGGCGCGAAGTACGGCTCGTTCGCCGCGGCGTGCCACTACGCCGACGGGACCTTCGTTCCCGCAGCCGCCGAGGCGGACTGCGCGAAGACGAGCCCCGAGACCGGCGCCGCGTTCGGGTTCTGGCACCCCGACTTCGTGACGCTGCACCTCTGGGCGTGGTATCCGAACCCGGACGGGATCTACGCAGGGATGAACCCGCTCGTCCGTCCGTTCAACGAAGGCTGAGGAGCGTCAACGCCAGGCCAGCTCGGTCACGCTCAGTGGCAGCGTGACCGAGCGCAGGCCGGCGCCGGTGTCGTCGTAGCGCTCCAGGCTCGCGACGTCGAGGACGTAGACGGCAAACGGCGTGGCAAGCGCGAGCAGGCGCTCGTCGGCCGACCAGGCGAATGCGGTCGCGTCGCGCAGGTACGGAGGGAGGTTCATCTGCGTCCCGTCTCGGCGCAGGATGACATCCGGCGTCCGGGTGACATAGGTGCCGTGTGAGCTCGCGGCGAGACGTCCGCTCGTGATCCGGAAGTACGGCTGCGTCTCGGTGAGCCGGCCGTTCTCGAAGAAGGCCAGCGCGCTCAGGGCGCCGACGCCGCCGAGGCGGCCGCCCATGCGAATCGAAACCTGGACCGCAGCTCGCGTTTGCGAAAGCCAGGCGATTCCGTCGGCGAGCACCCGCATGCGCACGGACTGCGCGGGGACGGTCGGGTGGCGTCGCGCGGCGCGCTGGAGCTCGGTCCGGCTGATCAGCGTCCGGATGCACGCGCCCCCTGCGGGGCACGCGTCGAGGAAGCGGACGACCGCGTCTTCGTGGGAGACAGTCAGGACGCCGTCGGGCCGCCAGGCCGGCATGCAGCCCGGCACCGTGCGCACGAGGACGCCAGCGTCCCGCTCGAAGAGCTCTGTCCTCTGCCCGAGGCAGCGTGCGACCAGCCTGCGATCGGGCGAGACCGCGCCGCGTGGCGCGCAGCCGCCCGGAGCCTGCGTCCGCTCGAGGGACGGCAGCGCCAGCAGCTCGACGGCGCAGCCGTCTCCGTAGAGGACGAGCTCGCCGCCGGCCTTCAGGGCCTCGAGCCGATCGGCGAGCACAGCTCGGGCGGGCAGTTCGGTGGTCGGCGCAGCCGGCTCTGGCGCCTCCCGGCCGCGGACCGCATCGACTGTCGCGACCGCGACGAGCGTCGCGAGCGCCGTTACCGCGAGCCATTCGAGCTTCGCTACGTGGCCGCCTTCACCGGTGGCATACGTATTCGATACCACACTGGTTAGAGTCGCGAGATGCCACTGGACCCGGCGCGAACTGTCTCGGAGCTGCGCGAGCTGCGTGAGCTGACCGGCGACGAGAACGGCGCGCAGCGGGTCGCCTGGACGCCGATCTGGGCGCAGGCGAAGGACTGGCTCGGGTCGAAGCTCGACGGCTTGCCGCTCGAGTACGAGGTCGACGAGGCCGGAAATCAATGGTGGACGCTTCGTGGCGAGTCCGAGCGCGCCGTCCTGCTGGGAGGCCATATCGACTCGGTCCCGAACGGCGGCTGGCTCGACGGCTGCCTCAATGTCGTGGCCGCGGCCGAGGTCCTGAGGCGGATCGCGGCGGAGGGGACGCCCCCCGTGACGGTCCGCCTCGTCAACTGGGCCGACGAGGAAGGCGCCCGCTTCGGCCGGTCGCTTTTCGGCTCATCCGCGGCTGCCGGCTCGATGGCCGACCAGGATGATCTGCGCGAGTTGAAGGACCGCGACGGAATCGGCCTCCCCGAGGCGCTGCACGAGCACGGCGTCGACCTGAACGGCGCGCTCGAGGCGCGCGCACAGCTCGAGCATGCAGCCGCCTACCTCGAGCTCCACATCGAGCAGGGGCCCGTGCTCGAGTCGATGGACCTCCCGCTCGGCGCTGTGCTCGGCACCTTCGGCGTCGAGCGACACCGGATCACGTGGCGCGGCCAGGCCGCGCATGCGGGCTCGACACCGATGGATCAGCGCCGCGACGCCCTCGCCGGCGCCGCCAAGCTCGCGCTCGAGCTGCGTGAGATCGCGAAGCAGGTCGGCGGCGGCGCCGTTCTCACGAGCGGCGACGTCGTCTGCAAGCCGGGGATCGTCACCTCGGTCGTCGAGACTGCCGAGCAGCTTCTCGACATGCGCCACCTCGAGGCGGCGAGGCTCGCCGCGATGTGGGAGCAGGTCCGCAAGGCGTGCGAGCGCTTCGCGCAGGAGGAGCAGCTCGAGGTCGAGTACGAGCGGATCTGGGAGATCGAGCCGATCCTGTTCGACGAGTCGCTCGTCGGCTTCGCGGACGAGGCGATCCGTGAGGTTGCAGGCACGTCGCACAAGCTGCCGAGCGGGCCACTGCACGATGCCGCCGAGGTCTCGCGCGCCGGCGTGCCGACGGTGATGATCTTCGTCCAGAGCCTCCGCGGCCTCTCGCACACGAAGCTCGAGGACACGAAGCACGAGCACATCGAGCTGGCCGTGCGGGCACTCGACCGCCTCGCGGACAAGACGATCGCTCAGGTCGCGTCCGCCTGAGCGCAGCGCCCTCGCCGCCCGCCGCCGTCGTCTTCGACTGCGACGGCCTGCTGCTCGAGACGGAGAGCTGCTGGACGCTCGCCGAGACGGAGCTGTTCGCGCGCTACGGAAAGGTCTTCGGCGACGACGAGAAGCGGGTCCTGATCGGTACCTCGGCCTACGCGGGCTCTCGCGTGCTCGAGCGGCTGCTCGAACAACCAGGCCGTGCGGAGCCGCTCGGGCTCGAGCTGCTGGAGCTCGTCGAGCGGCGGTTACTCGAGGAGGCGACTGCCTTTCCGGGCGCCGAGGATCTCGTCCGAGAACTGCGAGAACGGGTACCGGTCGCGGTGGCCTCGAACACGCCGCAGCACCTCGTCCGCGGAGCCCTGGCCTGCGCCGGTCTCGCGCAGTGCTTCGACGTCGTGGTCACCGCCGACCAGGTCCCCGAGCCGAAGCCCTCGCCCGACGTCTACCTGCGTGCCTGCGAGCTGCTCGGCGCGGCGCCGTCCCGCTCGATCGCGCTGGAGGATTCTCCGACGGGCGTCGCCGCCGCGCGCGCCGCCGGAATGTTCGTGATCGGCATCCCGTCGTTTCCGGGAGTCCTGCTCGACGAGGCGGACCTCGTCGGCGACTCGCTGAGCGATCCGCGCGTTCGCGAGGCGGTCGGCCTCGAGTAGACTCGGGCCATGGGTACGGTGACGTTCCGTGGTCGTCCGGACGCGCTCCGCAAGGGGAGCTTCCGGCCAGCACTTCCTCCGCAGTAGCCGGCTCGCGGCGGACCTCGTCGCCGATGCCGAGGTCGGCGCGGACGACCTGATCGTCGAGATCGGCGGCGGCACAGGCGTCCTGACGCAGGCTCTGCTCCGCGCAGGTGCGGTCGTGATCGCGATCGAGCGCGACCCGGTTCTCGCCGCCGGCCTCCGCAGGCGGTTCAAGGACGCCGAGGTGGTGACCGGCGATGCGGCAGCCCACGCCTGGCCGGAGGCGCCGTTCGCGGTGGTCGCGAACCTGCCGTTCGCCGGCTCGGGCGCGATTCTCGCGCACCTGTTCCGCGATCCGAGATTGCGGCTCCGGGGAGCCGAGGTGATCGTGCAGTGGGAGTTCGCGGCGAAGCACGGCGCGGTCTGGCCCGCGACGTTGCGCTCGACCTACTGGCGTGCGTGGCACGACATGGCGATCGTTCGCCGCCTCGACCGGACGGCTTTCGTTCCTCCGCCCACCGTCGACGCAGCGGTTCTCCGCTTCACCCGCCGCCGTCCGCGTGTCCCGCCCGAGCTGCACGAGGCCTACTGGTCGTTCCTCACCGCCGTGTTCGCCTCTCGCGGTCCGATCCGGAGCGCGCTTCGGCCGCTGCTCTCGCCGCTCCAGGTGAAGCGGCTCGCGCCGGTGCTCGGCTTCCGGCCGGATGCCCATGCGCGAGACCTCGATGCCGGGCAGTGGGCTCGGCTCTTCACCGCGGCCCGCGCGCGCTGACGCATCAGAGGAAGCGGACGGCAGCCACACCTGCGGCGACGAGGGCCAGGCCGAGCAGCCGTCCGGGCGTTACGGGGTTCTCGTCGAACCCCACCCAGCCGAAGTGGTCGACCAGGAGCGACGCGACCGCCTGTCCCGCGAGGATGAACGCGAAGAGCGCTGCCGCCCCGAGCTTCGGGGCCGTGACGATGCTTCCGAGAACGTAGAACGCGCCGAGGAGGCCGCCGATCCAGACCCACCACGGGGCGGAGCCGAGCTTCTCCGAGCCCGGCCAGCTGCGCGCGAAGATCAGCGTCGCCACGAAGAGCACGGCGGTGCCGACGACGAAGGAGACGAACGTCGCCCGCAGCGGGCTGCCGACCCACGACGCGAGCTGTGCGTTGATCCCGAACTGGATCGGAAGCATGGCCCCGGCGGCCACTGCAAAGGCGAAGTAAGGGACGTTTCCCACCGGGGTCAGTTCCAGGCATCATCGCTCTACCCTGCAAGGTCTCGCTCGCATCGTGGCGGTCGCGCTGCTCGTTCTCGTCGCAGCTTGGCCCGGTGCAGCCTCGTCGTCGCGCGGAGCGGCAGCGCCGGCCGGCCGCATCCTCTACGTGCAGTACACCTCCGAGTCGGGCCCGCCGCGACGCGCCGTCGCCGAGGCAGACCTCGATCGGGGCCGGTGCAGGCGCCTGCTGACGCTCGAGCCCTTCGCGGAGACGGCGATCTCGCCCGACGGTCGCACGGTTGCGGTAACCAGCGACAGTGGGCGTTTTCGGCTCGTGACTCTCGAGACGGGCAAGTCGAGGGTGCTCCGCCGCGCGGGCGTCAACGTCGGGTCGGCCGTCTGGTCGCCGGACGGACGCCGGCTTGCCTATCTGCAGCAACGCAGTCTGCGCGTGATCGGCGCCGACGGCCGCGGCGACCGGCTCGTCGCGCGCTTTGCCGCCGGTTGGTTCGACTGGTCACCCGACGGCGCTCGCTTTGCGTTCGCCAGGACGACCGGTAACGGCCCTGCGGGCACGCTGCGCACCACGCTCGACGTCATCACCGTCGCCGGCCGCGGGCGGCGCACGCTGTGGGTCGATCCCGGACCGTACGGGTCGCAACCCGCCCCGGTCTGGTCGCCGGACGGGTCGGCGATCGCGCTTGCCGCAGGCGATCCGGCACGCATCCTGGCTGTCCGGGCGACCGGCGGCGCCGTTCGGACTCTCACCCGTGGCGGCAGTCCAACCTGGTCTCCGGACAGCTCCCGGATCTCATTCATCGGCAGCGGCCCGGGGGGCGTCGGGGAGGTGTGGACGATGGCCGCGAACGGGACGGACAAGCGGCGCCTGACAACGTCCGTCGCGCCGCCGCGTGGCGTGCCAAGGGTCGGCAGCTATCCGGGTCCGTGGTCTTCCGACGGCGAGTGGCTCGCGTACGGCCGCAAATGGGCGCTCGTAACGATGAGCGCCGGGGGCGACTCTGTCCAGCCGCGTTGCCGCCTTCCCTTCGGCACCGGCTTCGGCGGCGCGGTGTGGCTCGACTAGATTTCTCACTGCTCTCGACGCATACTCGTTTCGTCCGATCGCGACGATCTGGAGGCCCATTTCCATGCTCAGCTTCGGCGTCACCGTTCTGCCCGACCCGCCCTATCAGCGCTTGATCGAGCTCACGAAGATGGCCGAGGACCAGGGCTTCGAGTACGGCTGGACCTACGACTCCCATGTGCTCTGGCAGGAGTCGATGCCCGTGATGGCGCTCCTCGCCGACCAGACATCGAAGATCAAGCTCGGCCACATGGTCACCAACCCGGCGATCCGCGACCCGACGGTGCTCGCCAGCGCGTACGCCACGCTCCAGGACATCTCGAACGGCCGCATGATCATGGGTGTCGGCCGCGGCGACTCGTCGGTGCGCTACGTCGGGCGCAAGCCGATGAAGGTCGCCGAGTTCGAGGAAGCGCTGGTGATGGTCAAGCCGTTCATGAACGGCAAGGAGGTGACCTGGAACGACAAGCAGCTCCAGCTGAAGTGGGTGCGCCCGGAGCTGCCGGAGATCGAGATGCACGTCGCGGGCTACGGGCCGAAGGCGCTGGCGGTCGCCGGGCGCCAGGGCGACGGCGTGATCATCCAGCTAGCCGACCCGGACATCATCCAGTGGATCATGGACACGGCTCGTCAGGCGGCCCAGGAGGCCGGCCGCGACCCGGCCGCGCTCAAGTGCATCGTCAGCGCGCCGAGCCACATCTCCGACGACCTGGCCGACGCGCGCGAGCAGGTGCGCTGGTTCCCGGCCATGGTCTCGAACCACGTGCAGGATCTGATCGACCGCTACGGAACCGACGGATCGGTCGTGCCGAAGGTGCTGACCGACTACGTCGAGGCGCGGAAGTTCTACGACTACAACGAGCACTCTCGCGTCGGGGCGAAGCACGGCGAGTTCGTCAGCGACGAGATCTGCGACCGCTTCTGCGTGCTCGGCACCACCGAGCAGGCGATCGCGAAGCTCCGCGAGCTCGAGTCGATCGGCGTCGACCAGTTCAACATCTACCTGATGACACACGGGCAGGAGGAGACGCTCGAGACCTACGGTCGCGACATCCTGCCCCAGTTCAGCGGGGTCGCGGCGTAGAGTCGACGGACGAGGTCCGGCGGCGCTGGGACGCTGCCGCAGCAGGCTGGGAGGCCGAGCGCGAGCTCGTCGCACGGGTCAACGCGCCTGTCACCGAGGCGCTCGTCGCTGCGCTTCGCCCGCAGCCCACGGACGTCGTGCTCGACCTCGCCTCCGGGACTGGGGACGTCACCGAGGCCGTCGCGAGCCTGGTGGCGCGCGTGATCTCGACCGATCTCTCGCCGGTGATGGTCGAGGCGGCGCGACGCCGCGGCGTCGCCAATGCGGAGCATCGTTCCATGGACATGCAGCAGATCGACCTCCCGGACTCGAGCGTCGATGCCGTCGTCTCCCGCTTCGGTTACATGCTCGTGCCGGATCCAGACCGGGCGCTGCGCGAGGCGCGTCGTGTGCTCCGTGAAGGAGGCCGACTCGCGTTTGCCACCTGGGCTCCGGCGAATCGCAACCCCTGGGCGACGGCGTACGGCCCGGTGCTGATCGAACGCGGGCTGCAGGAGCCGCCGAAACCGGGGGAACCGGGCCAGTTCTCGCTGTCGACGGAGGAGGAGATCGACTCGCTGGTCCGCGCCGCGGGCTTCAGCGACGTCACGGTCGCCGAGGTCCCGGTCGAGTACCGCTTCGCCGACTGGCAGGAGTACGTGCACGTGGTGACCTCGCTTGGGGCGTCGCTCCGCGCGCTGCTCGGGACGCTGGACGAGGCCACGAGGGCGGACGTCGACGCCGGCGCGCGCGCCCGCATCGAGCGGTTCCGCAGCGGCGAGGGCTACGTCCTCCCCGGCGTCTCGCTGGTCACCGGCGCCGGCTAGAGGATCGTCTTGCCGAGCGCGCTCGCCACCAGCTCCACCGCGAGTGCGGCCGTGGCATTCGCGCGGTCGAGGATGGGGTTCACCTCGACCACCTCGAGCGAGCCGGCGAGCCCCGACTCCGCGACGAGCTCGAGTGCGAGGTGGGCCTCGCGGTAGGAGAGGCCGCCGCGGACCGGCGTTCCCACGCCGGGCGCCACCTCCGGGTCGAGCGCGTCCATGTCGAGCGAGACGTGCACGAAGCCGGGGCCTGCGATCTGTGTCAGCGACTCGCGGATCGCGCGCTCGATCCCGATCCGGTCGATGTCGCTCATCGTGTACGCCCGGATGCCGAGCTCGCGAATTCGCTCACGCTCGCGCGTGTCGAGCGAACGGAGGCCCACGAGGGCGACGCGGCTCGGCTCGACCGCCGGCAGCGTCCACATCTCGCTCGCGAAACGGCCATCCGTGAGACCGAGCGCGGCGGCGAGCGGCATCCCGTGGACGTTTCCGGTTGGTGAGGTCTCCGGCGTGTTCAGGTCGCCGTGCGCGTCGAGCCAGAGCACGCCGCCGATGCCGCGCGAATGCGCGAGCCCGCCGAGTGTCCCGAGCGCGACGGAGTGGTCGCCGCCGAGCACGAGCGGCAGCGAGTCCTGCTCCAGCGCAAGCCCGACCAGCCGCGCGACGCGCCCGCACGCCGCCTTGATCTCCGGCAGGTAGCGGGCACTCGCGTCCGACTCCTCGGTTGCTTCCTGCACTGCCGTCTCGACGTCGCCCCAGTCCAGGACGTCGTAGCCGATCCCGTCGAGCCGGTCGTGAAGGCCCGCGTACCGGATGGCGGATGGCCCCATGTCGACGCCGCGGCGACCTGCGCCGAGGTCGAGCGCTGCTCCGATGATCGCCACTTGCTTTCCTGCGGGCACGGTTAAAAACCCTACTGGCTAGACTGGTTGCCGCCTGAGGCGAGGTAGCTCAGTTGGTAGAGCACACGGCTGAAAACCGTGGTGTCGCCGGTTCAAGTCCGGCCCTCGCCATTTCCTTCCTCTACTCCGCACGCAGTTGTGGTCGACAAGACCAGAACTGTCTGCTAGAGTAAGAGTCATGAAGACAAAAACCAGGGACGCGAGGGTGCCGCTGGACTACGACCCGTCGGGGTTCCCGGCCTTCGCGGTGACGGTCGACGTGGTGATCCTGACGATGTCCGAGGGCTTGCTGCACGCGCTCCTCGTGTGCCGAGGTGAGGCGCCGTTCGAGGGAATGTGGGCGATCCCGGGCGGCTTCAAGCGTCCCGGCGAGACCCTGGACGAGGCGGCGAGGCGGGAGCTCCGCGAGGAGACCGGCGTCGACGCTGCCACCACGCTTACCCAGTTCGGTGCCTACGGCGATCCTGGGCGCGACCCACGGATGAACGTCGTCACCGTCGGCTATCTCGCGGTGATCCGCGACGTGGGCGAGATCGTGGGCGGGACGGATGCGGCGGCAGCAGCCCTGATTCCGGTCTCCGATGTCCTGAGCGGAAAGGTCGAGCTGGCGTTCGACCATCTGGCGATCGTGCGCGACGCGATCGATCGTGTCCGGTTCGAGCTCGAGGTCACGGGGATCGCGACGGCATTCGTCGGTCCGACCTTCACGCTGGCCGAGCTGAGGGCGGTCTACGAGGCGCTCTGGGGCGTGCAGCTCGACGCAGCGAACTTCCGGCGCAGCATCGTCGCCGAGGAGGGTTGGGTGATTCCGACCGGCCGCCGGGCGCAGCCGGGTCCGGCCGGCGGCCGGCCCGCGGAGCTCTACCGGGCCGGTCGCGCCTGGAGCCATGGCGGCCCTATCCACCGTTTCCAGCGCCACGAGAAGAAGGGCTGAGTCGATGAGGGCCGTCGTTCACGACCGTTACGGGCCGCCGGAGGTTCTGCGGCTCGAGGACGTCGAGCGGCCCGTGCCCGCCGACGGCGAGGTGCTGATCAAGATCCACGCCACGACCGTCAACCGAACCGACTGTGGGCTTCGCAGCGCCGAGTACTTCGTCAGCCGCTTCGTCACCGGGCTTCGCCGGCCGAAGCGAAAGATCCTCGGCATGGAGCTGGCCGGTGAGGTCGAGGCGGTAGGGGCGGGCGTGACCGAGTTCGAGGTCGGTGACGAGGTGTTCGGCGTCAAGGGCTCCGGCGCGCACGCCGAGTTCGTGTGCATGCGGGAGGGCGCCCCGCTGGCGCACAAGCCGTCCGGCATGAGCTTCGAAGAGGCTGCGGCGGTCTGCGACGGTGTCGCCTTGGCGCTCGCCTGCCTGAGGAAGGCGGGGTCACTGACCGGGCGGCGCATCCTGGTCTACGGCGCCTCCGGCTCCGTCGGTACTGCGGGTGTGCAGCTCGCCGGCTCCCTCGGGGCAGCCGAGGTGACGGCGGTGTGCAACACGAAGAACCTCGAGCTCGTGCGCTCGCTCGGAGCGGACCGGGTGATCGACTACACGCAGGAGGACTTCACGAGGAACGGCGAGACGTACGACGTCATCTTCGACGCGGTCGGCAAGCACTCGTTCAGGCGTTGCAGGCGCTCACTGAGGCCCGGCGGGATGTACGTCACCACCGACCCGGGATTCATGTGGCACGTTTTCCCGCTGGCCCTGGTGTCCCGGCGGGTGGCGATGGGGATCACCAAGTACTCGAAGGAGGACGTCCTCTTCCTCAAGGAGCTGATCGACGCCGGCAAGTACCGGGCGGTGATCGACCGGCGCTATACCTTGGAGGACGTGCACGAGGCGACGAGGTACGTCGAGACGGGGCAGAAGACGGGAAACGTTGTCCTGATAGTCAACAGTGGTCATCCGTAGGTGACGGCCGAACAGATCGAGGTCCGACGGCTCGACGCGACCGAGGTGCACGCGCAGCTCGATGCGCTGGCGGCCGTGCTCCACGACTGTGTCGCGGGCGGCGCGTCTGTCAGCTACATGGCGCCGTTCTCGCAGGACGAGGCGCGGAGGGCCTTCGAAGGGTTTGCCGCCGAGGTCGACCAGGGCCGCCGGCTCGTCGTGGCTGCCTTCCTGGAAGGACAGCTGGTCGGCACGGTGCAGGTGATCCTGTCGGTGCCGCCCAACCAGCCCCACCGCGGCGAGATCGCAAAGCTCCTCGTCCACCGCTCGGCGCGCAGGCGTGGCCTGGCGGAGTTGCTCATGGAATGCGCCGAAGCAGAGGCGCGAGCGGACGGCAAGACGCTCCTCACCCTGGACGCCGTCACCGAAGGGGACGCCGCGCGGCTCTACGCGCGCCTCGGCTGGACAACCGTCGGTGTGATCCCCGACTACGCGCTCTACCCGGACGGGCGGTTCTGCGACACGACCGTCTTCTGGAAGAGGATCTAACCGCGTCGGCGCAGCAGCGTGGCGGTGACCAGTCGCAGCCCGCTTCCGAGCGCAGCGAATGCGGCGCCGATCCCACCGGATCCGGCTCCCACCATGCCACCGCCTGTGAGCGGAATCGGCTCCACGGGCGGATCTTCGATCGGGTGACCGCCGCCACGATTGTCCGCGCCGAGCCGCCCCGCGTCGTGGTCCTGCCAGGCTGCGCGATCGACGACGTGGAGACAGTGCCTGCAGACCTTGGCCTCGGCCTCGAGCGGCTCACCGCAATTCGGGCACACGGTCACGAGCCCGCCACTCTCAGATTCCGACGCACCCACGCGGCGATGCTAGCGAGGCCTGCAGCCGCCCGGGCCGACGCCGGCGAAGAGGCCGCGCTGGTGGGCGTTCGCCTGCGCCTCGCGGGCTCTGTCGAACGGGCCCGGGCCCGGGCCCTCCCACATCACGTCTGGCGCAACGCCCGGTCCGATCACCGTCGCCCGGTAGCGCGTTCCCGTGCCGGCGGGCCGCGAGCCGTGCGGGTAGAAGCCGTAACAGAAGACCCCGATCGGCCTCTGGGCGAGGAAGCCGTTCTCCCGGTGCCACCCGCTGCCGTAGCGGGAGTTGTACGTGTCGACGTAGACGTTCCGGCCGTAGGTGTCGAGCGGGTTGCCCTGGCTGGTCGTCCGGAAGCCGAACACCGCCTGGCCGCCGTAGGTGTAGCGACCGTAGAGGTGGTCGAACCGCCGGTAGGCCCAGTCGGTCCAGATCTCGAGCTGCGGGAGCGGGCCGGACCAGTGTGAAAGCCGGAGGTCCCAGGTGCCGCGGCTGCCGCCGTAGTTCGGCTTGGTGCGCTGCCAGCTCTGCAGCGCCCAGTAGGAGCCGTCGGGCGCTTTACAGGCGCGAACGAGCCACGCGAGCGGCGGCCCGTCGTAGCGCAGGCAGCCGCCCGAGAGGATGCTCTTGCCTCCGTACCGAAGCCGGAACGAGACCTGCGGCACTCCTTGCTGCGGCGCGCGGGCGTTGATCGCGCCGGACGCGATCACGGATTTCGTGCGGCCGTCGGCGCGCCAGCTGACGAGCGCCTGGCCGCCGCTGTTCACGGTCAAGGACGTGTAGCTCGCGTTGCGGTCGAGCAGCTCCGACGCCGAGGCCTCGCCGGCCGATCCGGCCAGGGCTGCGGCGAGGGCGAGGATGACGACACGAACGCGATGCAGGAGTGCCATGTCAGAAGGCAGCGACATGAAGCCCTTCAGAGTAGCCGCGATGCTCGTGGGTCGGGGGGTACACTTCGGCCCCGTGAGCACCGAGATCAAGCGGGAACTGTGGGGTGGAGAGACGCGCAAGGCGGTTGCCAACTTCCCCGTCTCCGGCGAGCCGATTCCGGTTCCGGTCGCCCGCTGGCTGGGCCGAGTCAAGGCCGCTGCGGCGCGTGCGAACGCCGAGCTCGGCCTGCTCGACGCCGACAAGGCGGAGCGGATCGCAGCAGCCGGCGACGCGATCGCCCGAGGCGAGCACGACGACCAGTTCCCGATCGACGTCTTCCAGACCGGCTCGGGCACGAGCTCGAACATGAATGCCAACGAGGTGATCGCGGCCCTGGCCGGCGACGACGTGCACGCGAACGACGACGTCAACATGGGCCAAAGCTCGAACGACGTCTTCCCTTCCGCCGTCCATCTCGCTGCGCTCGGCGAGCTCGAGCACGACCTCCTGCCCGCGCTCGAATCGCTCGCGACCGCGCTCGAGCGGAAAGCGCGGGAGTTCGACGACGTCGTCAAGTCGGGGCGGACGCATCTGATGGACGCGGTTCCGGTCACGCTGGGGCAGGAGTTCGACGGCTATGCCGCACAAGTGCGGCAGGCGATCGAGCGGGTCGGGGACAGCCGCAAGCGTCTCGGCCAGATCCCGCTCGGAGGGACGGCCGTCGGTACCGGCTTGAACACGCACCCGGACTTCGCGGCCAAGGTGCGCGACCTCCTCACCGCCGACACCGGTCTCACGATCTCCCCGCCCGCCGATCCGTTCGAGGCGCAGGCCGCGCGCGACGGCCTCGTCGAGGCCTCCGGGGCGCTCAAGGTGGTCGCGGTCAGCCTGACGAAGATCGCGAACGACCTGCGGCTGATGGGCTCCGGCCCGCGTGCGGGACTCGGCGAGATCTTCCTGCCGGAGCTCCAGAAGGGGAGTTCGATCATGCCCGGCAAGGTGAACCCGGTGATCCCCGAGGTCGTCACCCAGGTCGCGGCGCAGGTGATCGGAAACGACCAGGCGATCACCGTCGGCGGCTTGCAGGGGCACTTCGAGCTGAACGTCTTCGTGCCGATGATGGCCCGCAACCTGCTCGACTCGATCAAGTTGCTGGCGGCGGCGTCACGGCTCCTGGCGGAGAAGTGCGTCGACGGGATCGAGGCCAACCGAGAGCAGAACGAGCGCTACGCCGAGCTGACGCTGTCGGCCGCGACCGCTCTCAACCCCTACATCGGCTACGACAAGGCGACGGAGATCGTGCAGAAGGCCGCGGCGTCGGGCCGCTCACTGCGCGAAGTGGCCCGCGAGGAGGGCGTTGACGACAAGACTCTCGACGAGGCGCTCGACTATCGCAAGATGGCCAAGCCGCACGATGGTGCGGGCCGGTAGCTCGGCGGGCGCACTTCCACAATCCAAAAGGTATTTGCATTCCCCCTTTTTCTGGGTACTCTGAGCCGAGCCGCGACTCGCGCGGATCACTAGACGGGGGAGGAAGCAGTGAGCAGAGCAGCGATGGCGCTCGCGGTTGCGGCGCTCGCACTCATCGTCCCGACCACCGCGCTGGCAGGCCCGGGCGGCGACGTGATCGAGATCGGCAACGCCAAGGTCGAGCTGCCCACGACGAGCCCGGTCGCGGGGAGCAAGGGTGCGACCGCGCGCGCGGGAGTGACCGCCGCTGCGGCTGAGAGCCCGCCGGTCGGCACGAAGAAGTTCTGGCCGCTGATCGACATCGACACGGGCGGTGCCTACTTCGAGCAGTTCACCCTGCGGGCTGTCGGCACGAAGATCGAGATCTGGGTCTCGGACACCCTCGACTTCCCCGCGTCCGACTGCCGCAACGACGGCGTGCGCAACGTGATCACAGATGCGCAGTCGACGTACTTCGCCGGTCAGTTCGACGGGAACATGTACCCGAAGATGACAGCCGCCTTCAGCTCGCCGCCCTCGCGCGACGGCGTAGGTGGCCTGCTCGAGCAGGCGGGGGTCGTGCCACCCGGCTACTACGCCGGCCCTGGCGACAAGGTCGTCACCCTGATCGCGAACTTCCACGACGAGAACTACACGGACATCGAGTTCCCGTCCTACGTCGCGGGTTACCACTCGAGTGACATCAACACCTTCGTCGAGCGGAACGTGATGTCGGTCGACTCGTTCGACTGGGCGCATCGCACCGGCACGAACCCGCCGAACGAGCCGTCCACCGACCTCTGCAGCAACCGGCCGGCGCAGCCGCTGAAGTACGAGGCCATCTTCGCGCACGAGTACCAGCACCTGCTCGAGTTCTGGGCCAGCCCCGGCGAGCTCAACTGGATCGACGAGGGACTGGCGGACTACGCGATCACGGTCACGGGGTACGGCTTCCCGGCTCGCTCGATCTTCGAGACAGGCTACGAGAGCCACATCCAGACCTTCCTCGGCTGGCGAGCCCTGCAGACGCCGGCGAACCAGATCCCGCAGCCAAACGGCGGCGCGGAGAACTCACTCACCCTCTGGGACGATCAGGGCGGCCTCGAGACGCTCGCCGACTACGGCGCGGCCTGGACGTTCATGGAGTTCATCGCCGGCCGGTACGGCACCCGTTTCATGACCGACCTGCACAACGAGGACGGCAACGGGATCAAGGGTCTCCAGGCCGTCCTCGACAAGTACCTGACGGGCGACAAGGCGATGCAGGTGATCCACGACTGGGCCGCGATGGTCGCGCTCGACAAGGCGATCGACGACGGTGCCAGGCTGCTCGGCTTCGTGCGCGAGTCGCGCTACCAGACGAAGACGCTGAACTCGTCGATCTACTGGCAGAACCCGGAGTCGTACTCTTCTCCGGGCGCGCCGCCGAACGGGTCGGACTACGTGCAGCTCCGCGACGCGAGCGGCAAGCCGCTGTCGTCGTCGAGGGTCCGCTCGATCGAGTTCTCGAGCCCTGCGCGGCACGCCCCGGCGCCGATGCAGTGGCAGTCCATCTCGGTCGCCGGCGACGCTGTCCTCTCCGCAGGCGCCGTGGACAACGCCGACCGCTCGATCGTCCGCTCTGTCACCGTGCCCGCAAGCGGCGATCGCACGCTCACGTTCGACACCCGCTACGGGCTGGAGACGGGCTGGGACTTCTCGTTCGTCCAGGTCTCGACCGACGATGGCCTCAGCTGGACGAGCCTCGCCAACGGAAGCACGACGGACGAGCACGATCCGGCGGCGGACCCGGCGATCGTGAGTCAGCTGCCGGGCTTCAACGGCGACGCCGACTGGCATGCCGAGTCGTTCGACCTCTCGGCGTACTCGGGCCGGACGGTCCTGCTCCGGTTCCGGCTGATGACCGATGGGGCAACGCTTGGCAACGGCGGGCCGATCGAGGCCGGTTGGCAGGTCGACGACGTCAAGCTCGGCGGAGTGCTCCTGTCGGACGGAACGCTCGCCGGCTGGGGCACCGAGGCGCCGCCGATCTCCGGCTACACGCTCCAGCTCGTCAGCATCGGAGCAAGGCACGGCAAGCAGGCGACGCTGGTTCAGGTACCGGTGAAGAGCGGGCGCACCTACTCGCTCGACGCGAAGTTCCTGTTCCGCTTCCTGCTCGGCAGAGACGCCGAGACGGTGGGGATGCTCGTGATGTACGACGAGCCGACCGAGTCGATCGCTCGGTACGCCCCGTACACGCTCAAGGTCAACGGCGTCCTTCAGCCTGGAGGTTGACCCAAGCCGAAGCGCGAGGACCCGGTCAGCCGGGTCCTCGCGGTCTTCGACAACCCGGATCGACCTGCAGGATCGCGCGGCTTCCGCGCGTGCCGACCGCGAGGACGGTCACCGGCGCGCAGCGCCCGAGCTGGAGCCGGAAGCGCGCCTTGAACGTGCCGTTGCGTCGCGCAACCAGCGGGACGATCCTCTGGATGGTCCCTGCCGTCGCGGTCAAGAGGACCGGCTCACGCGAGACGAAACCGCGACCCAGCACCACCACGGGATTGGTCGAGCGGAGCTCCAGCGACGCACGGCTCGGCTGCGCTCCGAATGCAGGGAGCGCAAGTACGAGCACGAGCAGAAAACCAACGGCGGCAGCGGCGCGCATTTCTTCCTCCTGCACACATGAAGCCAGGTGGCAATCGCCAATACACCCCGCAAACGGGGGGTTTCCGTAGGACTAGTAGGCGACGGCGCCGCGGCCTGTTTCGGCTGCGTGCCGCTGCTCGTCCGCCCGGTAGCTCGAGCGCACGAGTGGACCGGCGAAGACGGAGCCGAATCCGAGCGCCTCGCCCTGCTCCCGCAGCCAGCGGAACTCGTCCGGGTGCACCCAGCGGTCGATCGCAGCGTGCTTCGGGCTCGGCTGTAGGTACTGGCCGATCGTGACGACGTCGACGCCCTGCGCTCGCAGGTCGCGCATCGTCTCGACGATCTCGTCGTTTGTCTCGCCCAGGCCGACGATGATCCCGGACTTCGTCAAGACCGGATAGTCAGCGAGCTCCTTTGCGCGCCGGAGCAGCCAGAGCGCCTTGTCGTAGCTGGCCTTCGCGCCGCGCATGCTCCGGTGCAGCCGGCGCACCGTCTCGATGTTGTGGTTGAAGACCTCCGGCCGCGCGGCGAGCACGGTGTGGAGCGCGTCCTCCTCGACGCCGAGGAAGTCGGGTGTCAGCACCTCGACGCTCGCGTTCGGCAGCTTGGCCTTGATCGCCCGAATCGTCGCGGCAAAGTGGCCGGCGCCGCGGTCGGGGATGTCGTCCCGGTCGACCGAGGTGACGACGACGTGCTTGAGCTCCATCTGCGCCGCCGCCTGGCCGACGCGGAGCGGTTCCAGTGCGTCGGGCGCGCTCTCCGGCTTGCCGGAGTGGACGTAGCAGTAGCGGCAGGCGCGGGTACACGTCTCGCCGAGGATCTGGAAGGTCGCGGTCCCGCGCCCCCAGCACTCGGAGATGTTCGGGCAGCGGGCCTCCTCGCAGACCGTGTTCAGCGACAGGCCGTGCAGCAGCTTCTTGACGTCGAAGTAGCGGCCGTCTGCGCTCGGTGCGCGGACCTTCATCCACTCCGGCCGGCGGGGCCGTTCGGCGACGGGAAGCGAGGTCTCCATCGCGTCGAGTCTAGATGCGCCGTGAGAGGGCGGGTCGGGAGGAGGCTTTGTGTTTCTGAAACACAAGCTCTCCTCGTCCCTCGGAACGAAGCCGTTCTCCGGGCCTGAGAACTCCCTTGTGTTTCAGAAACACAAAGTCAATCGGTCACGGGCGGTTCGCCGCGGCTTTTGTGGGGTCGTACTAGCGCGGGGCGAGCTGGGCGTGCACCGGCTGGGGCCAGAGGCCGTGGCCCGCATCGGCCGGCAGCTCCTCGAGCTCCAGCCCGAACACCTCGGCGAGCGCCTCGAGCGCCGGGCCGCGCGTCTCGTCCACCGTCACCGGCCGGCCGAGCTCGCGGGCGACGGTGGTGAAGGCCGCATCCTCGAGCCCGCACGCCGTGATCCATTGCGTGAACGGGGCCGGGTCGAGGTCGACGTTGAGCGCGTAACCGTGCGTCGTCACCCACTTGGCGATGTGGATCCCGATCGAGGCGATCTTGCGCGGGGGGCGGGTCAGCCAGACGCCGGTGAGCCCCTCGATCCGCTCGCCCTGCACGCCGAGCTTTGCCAGCGTGAGGATGAGCGCCTCCTCGAGGTCGCGGCAGTAGCGCTTCACGTCCTGCCCGTGCCGCTTCAGGTCGAAGATCGGGTAGCAGACGAGCTGCCCGGGCCCGTGGAAGGTCGACTTGCCGCCGCGGTCGGTCGCCACGATCTCGACGTCGGCGCCGTCGGGGATGTGGAGCTCGTCCTCCTCGGTGCGCCGTCCCGTCGTGACGGTCGGCGGATGCTCGAGCAGCAGGATCGTGTCCGGGATCGCGCCCTGCGAGACCGCCCCGGCGAGCGAGCGCTGCAACTCCCACGCCTCGCCGTAGGGGACGAGGCCGAGCTGCATCACATACGCGCCCTTAATAGTTCGACTCGCCCCAGCTCTCGAGCTTCGCCTTCAAGTCGCGTAGGAAGCGGCCGGCGAGCGCGCCGTCGACCAGGCGATGATCGTATGTCAGCGTGAGATTCATGATCGGTCGGATCGAGATCACGTCCTTCCCCAGCTCGTCCTGGACGACCCACGCTCGCTTCACGACTGCGTAGGTGCCGAGGATCGCGGCCTGCGGCTGGCTGATCACCGGCGTGCCGTGGAAGGTGCCGTAGCCGCCGGGGTTCGTGATCGTGAAGGTGCCGCCCTGGACGTCGTCCGGCATGAGCTTCTTGTCACGCGCGCGCTGGGCGATCTCGGCGACACCACGCGCCATCCCGAGCAGGTTCAAACCCTCGGTGTGCTTGACGACGGGGACGATGAGCCCCTTGCCGTCCGCGAGCTCGACCGCGAAGCCGAGGTTGACGTAGTTCCGCGTCACGATCTTGTCGCCGCGAATCTCGCCGTTGATCCAGGGGTACTCGCGCAGCGTCTCGACCACGGCGCGGGCGACGAAGGAGAGATAGGTCGGGTTCACCCCGTAGGCCTCCTCGAACTCCTTCTTCAGCTTCGCGCGGATCGAGACCACTCTGGACATGTCCACTTCGATCGCGCTCGTGACGTGCGCGGACGTGTCGAGCGAGCGCCGCATGTGCTCGGCGATGCCCTTGCGCATCGGGGACATCGGCTCGACGCTCTCGCCGGGCTGCGTATCGGCTTCGGCGACAGGAACCGGGGCCGCAGGTGGAGGCTGTGCGGCTGCGGGCGCGGGCGCCGGAGGAGCGACGGGCGCAGGTGGGGGCGCCACGGGCTCGGCCGGCGCTGCTGCAGGCTCGGGCGGGGGCGCCTCGACCGACGCAGAAGGCGGTGGCGGCGCGGCCGCAGCCGGAGCCGCAGTGGGCTGCACCGGCTCAGGTGCGGGCGCAGCTTCAGGCGTAGCTTCGGGCTGCGGGGCTTGTACCGCTTCGGCCTGCCCACCGCTCTCGACGAACGCCAGGATGTCCTTCTTGGTCACGCGGCCGCCGGTGCCCGTGCCCTGCACCGCGGTCGGATCGACACCGTGTTCGGATGCGATCCGGGCGACGACCGGTGAGACGAAGGTTCGGCCGTTACCCGACTCCTGAGCCGGGACAGGCGTAGGTGGCTGCGGCGGTGCGGGAATCTCGGCAGCGGGAGCCGGAGCGACGGGCGCGTCGCCTTCGGAGCTCGAGACGGCGGCGGCCTCCTCGGCCGCTTCCTCGGTCGCGGGCTCGGGCGCCGGCGCTTCGGGAGCGGGAGCCTCGGGAGCGGAGACTGCGGCGCCCTGCGGCGCGATCACGGCGAGCACGGTGCCGACCTCGACGGTCGCGCCCTCCTGGACGAGAATCTGTGCGAGGACGCCTTCGGCGGGACTCGGAATCTCGGTGTCCACCTTGTCGGTGGAGATCTCGAGCAGAGCCTCGTCGCGTGCGATCGGCTCACCTTCGGACTTCAGCCACTTCGTGATCGTCCCCTCCGAGACGGAGACGCCCATCTGCGGCATGACGACTTCGACCTGAGTTTCTGTAGCCATCCTTGTTCCTAGTACTCCGCCAACGCTTTGAGTCCCTTCACGACGTCCTCGACCTGCGGGATGAACGCCTTCTCGAGCACCGGGGAGAACGGTACCGGGCAGTCCGGCGCTGCAATCCTCCGCACGGGGCCGTCCAGATCCTCGAACGCCTCCTCGGCGATCG
Source organism: uncultured Gaiellaceae bacterium (assembly GCA_963749515.1). GTDB lineage: Bacteria > Actinomycetota > Thermoleophilia > Gaiellales > Gaiellaceae > Gaiellasilicea. The sequence goes on along the minus strand of CAVVMR010000005.1, from coordinate 8,884 downwards.
TTGCGGCGATCTCGCCTCCGAAGCCTCCGGTCCGGTTGTCCTCGTGGAGCACGAGCACCTTGGACGTCTTGCGGACGCTCTCCAGCACCGCTTCCTTGTCCCACGGCATCACCGTGCGAAGGTCGACGATCTCGACCGAGACGCCGTCTTCCTCGAGTTGCTTGGCAGCCTCGTCGGCCGTGTAGACCATCGCGCCCCAGGTGATCACCGAGATGTCGTCGCCCTCACGATGCGTGCGCGCCTTCCCGATCGGTGTCACGTAGCGCTCGTCGGGCACCTCGCCCTTGATCCGGCGGTAAAGGTGCTTGTGCTCGAAGTAGAGGACGGGGTTCGGATCCTCGATCGCCGCGACGAGCAGGCCCTTCGCGTCCTCCGGAGTCGCCGGGCAGACGCACTTCAGGCCCGGGATGTGCGCGAAGGAGCTCTCGGGGTTCTGCGAGTGGAACGGCCCACCGGAGAAGCCTCCGCCCGACGGCAGCCGGACGACGATCGGCACCGGCGTGCCGACGCGGAAGCGCTGCTTGGCGGCGACCGTGACGAGGTGGTCCCAGGCGCAGGAGACGAAGTCGGCGAACTGCATCTCGGCGACCGGGCGCATGCCCATCATCGAGGCGCCGGTGCAGGCGCCGACGATCGCCGTCTCGGCGAGCGGGGCGTCGATCACCCGCCAGGGCCCGAACTCCTCCTGGAAGCCGAGCGTCACCTTGAACGCGCCGCCGTAGACGCCGACGTCCTGTCCGAGGACGAAGACGCGGTCGTCGCGGCGCATCTCTTCCCGGAGGCCGTCGCTGATCGCCTGGAGATAGGTCTTCTCGGCCATTATTTGTGGTGCGGCGTGTCGAGGTCTTCGGGAGTCGCGTAGACGCCCTCCATCAAAGTCGCCGGATCGGGCTGCGGGGACTCTTCGGCCCGGGTGAGCGCGTCGTTCAGGAGCTTCTTGACTCGGCCGGTGATCTCTTCCTCCTCCTCGTTGCTGAGATCCGCGTTCTCGCGGAGCCAGCCGCGGAACCGCTCGATCGGGTCGCGCTTCGCCCACTCCTCGAAGAGCTCCTTCGGGACGTAGAACGCGTCGTCGTGGACGGCGTGACCTTCCATGCGCAGTGTCAGGCACTCGATCAACGTCGGGCCGCCGCCGTTGCGCGCCTTCTCGATCGCGTTCTTCGCCTCGCGGTAGACGGCGAGCACGTCGGTGCCGTCGACGACGACGCCCTCGAAGCCGTACGCGGCGGCGCGGTCGGCGAGGTGCTCGACGGCGTAGCCGAGGTGGGTCGGCGTCGAGTACGCCCACTGGTTGTTGTCGCAGATGAAGACCATCGGGAGGTTGCGGACGGCCGCGAGGTTCATGGCCTCGTGCGCATCGCCCCGGGAAGAGGAGCCCTCTCCGAACCAGCCGACCGAGACCCGCTTCTCGTCGCGGATCCGGAACGCGAGCGCGCAGCCGACGGCGACCGGGAGCATCGCCGGCAGGTGGCTGACCATGGCGATCAGGCCGAGGTTCGAGTCGGCCATGTGGACGTTGCCGTCGCGGCCGCGGGTCGGGCCGTCCTCGCGGCCCATGTACTGGGCGAAGATCCGCCAGGCCTCGACGCCGCGCGTCACGTGCACGCCCATGTCGCGGTGGAGCGGCGTGCCGACGTCGTTCGGGCCCATCGCGGTCGCCACGCCGACGGCCGCGCCCTCGTTGCCGCGGCCCGTGTAGAACGACCCTGGGATCTTCCCCTGCTTGTAGAGGATGTGGCCTCGCTCCTCGATCCCGCGGGTGATCAGCAGGTTGCGGTAGATGCCGAGCAGGTCCTCGCGGTCGAGGCCCGCCTCTCTCACTTCATTCAGCGAGCCGAGCGGCTCTGCCTCGCGTACCGCCATGCGCGTCTACCCCCGTCGGGTCGAAAGGACGGCCCCACTCTAACGAGCGCACGTACTATCCGGCGGCGCATGTCTGACTGGCTCTCCGAAGACAGATTCACCATCGATCAGCTGATCCGGCCGATGGTCAACCTCTACCGGATCTCGGCGGGACCGGTGCCCGTGGCCTTCGTGCGGCAGAAGCGAATGGCGATCAAGGAGGACATCCGGTTCTTCGCAGACGAGAACGAGACGCGCGAGCTCTGGCGGATCAAGGCGCGCTCGATGATGGAGTTCGGGGGCCGCTATGACGTCACGACGCCGGAGGGCGAGAAGATCGGTGTCCTCGGGAAGGTCTTCGGCAAGTCCCTGCTCCGCTCGACCTGGGAGATCCTCGACTCCGGGGAGCAGCAGCTTGCGATCGCGAAGGAGCGGTCCGTGCCGATTGCGATCCTGCGCAGGGTGATCGACATGGTCCCCTACGGCGACTTCGTCCCCATTCCGTTCCACTTCACGATCGACTCCGGCGAGCGGCACATCGGCGATCTGAACCGTCGGTTCGGCGTTCGCGACACGTACGACCTGGACGTCAGTGGCGACGTCGAACGACAGATCGACCGACGGCTGGCAGTCTCGCTCGGCATCGCGCTCGACGCCTTGCAGTCGCGCTAGGCGATGGCAAGGCCAAAGCCGAAGCCGAAGCGGAACTGGATCCAGGAGGAGCGCCGCAAGACGCTCGGCGACTACACCTGCTTTTGCCTCTCGTGCGGCTCGGTCTGGCGCTACTTCCTCGACGGCGAGGCCGACCTTCCCGCGGCGTGCCCGCACTGCGGCGGCCAGACCCGCCACCGCTGCCCGGAGTGCGCGGCGCCGTTCCCTTCCGCGTTCGCGATCGAGTGCGAGGAGTGCGGGGCCGCGGTGAGGCCGCCCGAGGTGCTCGGCGTCAGGATCCGGAAGCCCGGCCGCTAGAGCTCGACGACCATCGACGACAAAGTTAAGCGGTCAACGTGGCGGCAGGCTGAGGAGGAGGAGCACCTCGACCGGCTCTTCGCGCCCCCTCACCACGATCGTGCCCAGCGGCTCCGTTGTTGCCCCCCAGAGCCCGCGCGCCGTCTCCCCGCTGATCGCAACGCCGCCCGCCGGGGCGAGCCCTTCGATCCGGGCGCCGAGGTTGACGGTGTCGCCGACGACGCTGTAGGTACGGCCGCTCCCGGTGCCGAGCACGCCGACGCTCGCCTCGCCCGTGTTGATGCCGGCACGGAATCGTGGCCAGTAGGGATGCGCCTCCGCGAGCGGAACGGCTGCAGCCTGCAGCGCGAGTGCCGCCCTCGCCGCACGCTCGGGGTGACCGTCACCCTGGAACGTCGCGAACACCGCGTCTCCGATCAGGCGGTCGACCTCGCCGTCGTACTCTTCCACCGCCGGGATGACCGCGTCGAAGAGGACGTTCAGCATCTGAGACACCGAGGTCGGATCGTGCTGCTCGGAGTACGTGCTGAAGCCCTCCAGGTCGGCGAACAGCACGGTGATGGGCTGCGCGTCCTTGTCGAGATAGAGGCGGGCAAAGCGTTCCTGGGGGCCTTCGCGGTGCGCCATGAAGGCGATCAGCGCGAACGCGATCAGCATCAGCACGTGCCATTCCCACCACGACGCCTGCCAGTTGCGGCCGAGCGCCACGGCCAGCATCGACTCGGCGAGGAGGATGAATGCGACCGCCAGGGCGAGAATGAGGCTGGAGCCGCGCTCCCGCCAGAGCGTGAGGTACCGGCCGACGGCGAAGCCGTAAGACGCGAGGCCGACGAACGCGAGCACGACGAGCGGCCACGACATCCGCTCTGGAACGGACGCTTCGTCGAGCTCAGGCAGCAACGCCAGCGAGACCACGAGCCAGACAGCGAGCGAGGCCAGGAGCAGGTACTGGAGCACCGTAGGCGGGACCCGCACGACGTCGAGCGCCGACGCCGCGGCGAACGCGCCGGCGACGGCCAGTCCGATCGGAGTGGCGATCACGAAGCCGAGGTTGGGCCGGTCGAGCAGGACTCCGGGCGTCGCGAGCGCGTGCATCGCGAGGAACCCGGACGCTGCGAGGAACGCAAGCGAGACGAGGTGTACTCGCTGGTCCCCCCGCCGCCGGGCGGCGACACCGGTCGCGTACGCGAGCACCGCGTTGAGGCCCGCAGTCACGAGCACGAGCCAGAAGTGGGACGGCTGATGCTGCCAGTGCACGTCGGCAGACGGATCGGCGAGAAGGTACGCGAGCCCGGCCACGGGCACCGCGAGCGCGACGGTGACGAGGGTCAGCTGCTGGCGGGCCACTGGCTCGACACCTGCGCGAGGTAGGCGTGCACGCCCGACACGGCGAGAGCGCCGTCGCCGACTGCCGCCGCGACGCGCTTGACCGATGCGGCCCGCACGTCACCGGCCGCGAAGACCCCGGGGAGGCTCGTCTCGAGCGGCCGTCCCGCGCCGGCCTCGGCGCCCGTGACGATGTATCCCCAGCCGTCCCGCGCGATCTCGTTCGGCAGCCACTCGGTGTGGGGCAGGGCGCCGATGAGCACGATCAGCGCGGCAGCGGCCACCGTCTCCCTCTCGCCCGACTGGGTGTTCAGCAGCTCGAGTCGCTCGAGCCTTCCCTCACCGTGTGCGGCTGCGACCTCGGTCGAGTATCGGACGTCGACGGCCGGCGTGTTGCCGATCGCGTCGATCAGATACCGGGACATGCTGGCCGCGAGCGTCGCCGACCGAACGAGAACCGTCACCCGCTGCGCATAGCGGGCGACGTGCAGCGCCGCCTGCCCAGCCGAGTTCCCGCCGCCGACGACATAGACGTCCTCGCCGGCGAACGCCTGCGCCTCGGACATCGACGCGCCGTAGTACACGCCCGCTCCCTCGAGGTCGACCGCGCCTGGAGCGTCGAGCCGCCGGTACTCGACGCCGAGGGCGAGAACCACCGCCCGCGCGGAGACCTCGGTTCCTTCGTCCCCGGTGCTGACCACGAAGCCGCGTGCACTCGGTGCGAGCCCGACGGCACGCTGGCCGACCTGCGACCGCGTGCCGAAGAGCCACGCCTGTTGATAGGCCCGCTGGGCGAGCTCGCCGCCACCGAGCCCGCGCGGGAAGCCGAGGTAGTTGCGGATCAGCGAGCTCGAGCCGGCCTGGCCTCCGACCCCGCCCGCGTCGAGCACTGTCGTCCGCAGCCCTTCCGAGGCTGCGTAGACCGCGGCTCCCAGGCCCGCCGGGCCGGCGCCGACGACGACGAGGTCGGCGTCGTCTGCATCGAGCTCGATCGGGAAGCCGCAGGCGCGAGCGAGCTCCGCCGCCGTCGGGTCGACGAGGACGGCGCCGTCGGCGAGGGAGACCAGCGGAACGGCGTTCTCGTCGGTGAGGAGCTTCGACCCGGTGCGGAATGCCCAGCCCCGCGAGCGTCGACTGCAGCTCGTGTGCGCGCCGCGAGCGCGGGTCGGCGATCACGATCGCTCCGGCCGGGCCCTCGCCCTTCAGCCTGGCCGACTCCTGCAGGAGCTCCGAGATCGTCCGGTGGAAGACCTCGTCCGGAGTCCGCGTGGGGCGGACGACGTACAGGTCGATCCAGCCGCGCGCCATCGCGCGCAGCACGAGGCCGCCGAGCGCGCGATCCGTCCAGCCGAGCCAGGGGATCAGCAGGCCTCGCCGTGCGGCCGGGAAGCGCGCACGCACGCCCGCCAGCAGCTCGGCGCCGCGCTCGCCGACGGCGAGGCACACCGCAACGTCGTCCCCGTCCGCCGCCGCTCGGTCGAGCGTCAGCTCCAGCTCGGAGATCGAGCAGCCGCCGACGGCATAGTCGCCGCTATAGCGCCTGTTGAGCTCGTCCACGACGCGAGCGCGGTCGGCCGGGTCGTCGTCGGCGACCACGAGCAGCGGCTTGCGAGTCGAGGTGGTCACGGCGCTTCTGCGCCAATCCTACGACTGTGGTGTCCGTGTGCGGCTATCGCGCAGCACGTGTCTGTGCGTCAACGCGACAGGCGGGGTCTGACCCCGCTCGTGCGGTTGACGGACAGTCAGGTCGTTGCAGGACGCCTGGCCGGCCGCCCGCCCGGCTCGTCAACCTCAAAACATGCTGCCGATGATCTGCGAGAAGCGGATCACCGTCACCGTTTCGTCCTCTGACACCTCGCGGTTGTACAGCTGGCCGAGGAACCGCGACATCTCGTCGGGACGGCGGATCTCGGGGTTGTCGTGCTCGATCTCGCGCGGGGAGAGCTCGCTGATCTGCTTCACCTCGACCTTGTCGATCACCGCGTCGAAGATCTTCTCCCGCTGCCCGTAGCGCACGCCCACGAGCACGGTCACGATCATCCCCTTCTTGTACTTGCCCGACTTGTCGCCGAGCCGGATCGTCGCCGTCTTGCGATGCGTGCGGAGCTGGTCGGCGACGAGCGGGGAGTAGAAGTTGAGCGCGTACATGGCCACGGCCGAAGGATCATAGAGTCGCGAGCCGCGCCGCAGCTTTCTCGGCCATCTCGCGCTCACCCCCGTATGCCAGCAGGCGCGGCGCGTCGTCCAGTGGCAGCCAGCGAGCCTCTGCGACCTCGAGGTCCATCCCGGGCGGCAGCGCACCGATCCGGCCGCCCCGGTAGCGGAGCAGGAAGAAGCTGACGACCTTGAAGATCCGCTCGCCGCCGCGGCTGTAGACATAGCGCACGTCGCCGAGCTTCTCGACGAGCGTGCCGGCGACGCCGGTTTCCTCCGCGACCTCGCGGACCGCGGTGGCAGCGCCGCTCTCGCCGGCGTCGATCAGGCCCTTCGGAAGCGCCCAGACCCCCTCCGGCTTGCCGTTCGGGCGGATCGCCGCCAGCCACCACCGTCCTCGCAGCCTTCGGACGAGCACCCCGCCGGCCGAGAACTCGCGCAGCATCCCTACTTTGTAACAGACCGCCGCCAGCGGTTGCGCTTGCCGCTTGCTCGTGGCCTCGATGCTGGTATAGTTGTGCTGGCACTCTCGCTGTGAGAGTGCCAGTAGCTGTCACAAAGTCTGACTATTAGGAGGCAACTCAATGGATCTGCAGCCTCTTGGTGACCGCCTGATCGTCGAGATCCTCGAAGAAGAGGAGACGACAGTCAGCGGCATCGTGCTGCCCGACACCGCGAAGGAAAAGCCGCAGCGCGGCCGTGTCCTCGCAGTCGGTCCCGGCGCTCGTGACGAGGACGGGGAATACATCAAGATGGACATCGAGGAGGGTGACGAGATCATCTTCTCCAAGTACGGCGGGACCGAGATCAAGCTCGGCGCCGACGACGTCCTGATCCTGCGCGAGACCGACGTTCTGGCCAAGGTCGTCGGCGACCGCGCGGCAGTCTAGGGAAACGGGAGGAACGAAGAATATGGCTCACAAGGAGCTCAAGTTCAGCGAGGACGCACGGCGCTCACTCGAGCGTGGCGTGAACATCCTCGCCGACGCGGTCAAGGTGACGCTCGGCCCGAAGGGCCGCTACGTCGTGCTGGACAAGAAGTACGGCGCGCCGACGATCACCAACGACGGCGTCACGATCGCACGTGAGATCGAGGTCGAGGATCCGTTCGAGAACCAGGGCGCACAGCTCGTCCGCGAGGTCGCGACCGCGACCAACGACGTTGCCGGTGACGGCACGACGACTGCGACGGTGCTGGCCCAGGCGATCGTCCGCGAAGGCCTGAAGAACGTCGCCGCGGGTGCCAATCCGATGGGGATCAAGCGCGGCATCGAGGCGGCCGTCGAGGCCGTCGTCGCGGATCTGAAGAAGCAGTCGAAGGAGGTCTCGGGCAAGGAGGACATCGCCCGGGTCGCCACGATCTCGGCGCGCGAGCGCGAGATCGGCGACGTGATCGCCGACGCGATCGAGAAGGTCGGCAAGGACGGCGTCGTGAACGTCGAGGAGGGCCAGACGTTCGGGCTCGAGCTCGAGTTCACGGAGGGCATGCAGTTCGACAAGGGCTACCTCTCGCCGTACATGGTCACCGACGCCGAGCGCATGGAAGCCGTGCTCGACGATCCGTTCATCCTGGTCGCGAACCAGAAGATCAGCTCCGTCAAGGATCTGCTGCCGATTCTCGAGCAGGTCATCCAGGCGGGCCGGCCGCTGCTGATCGTGGCCGAGGACGTCGAGGGCGAAGCGCTCGCGACGATCGTCGTCAACAAGCTCCGCGGCACCTTCACGGCCGTCGCGGTCAAGGCGCCGGGCTTCGGCGACCGCCGCAAGCGCATGCTCGAGGACATCGCGATCCTCACAGGCGCCGAGGTGATCACCGAGGAGATGGGCCTCAAGCTCGAGAACACGAAGCTCACGCAGCTCGGCCGCGGCCGCCGCATCGTGATCACCAAGGACACGACCACGATCATCGACGGTGCCGGCGATCCCGACGGGATCAAGGCCCGGATCAAGCAGCTGAAGGCGGAGATCGAGAACACCGACTCCGACTTCGATCGCGAGAAGCTCCAGGAGCGGCTCGCGAAGCTGGCCGGCGGCGTTGCCGTCGTCAAGGTCGGCGCTGCCACCGAGACGGAGATGAAGGAGAAGAAGCATCGCGTCGAGGACGCGCTCCAGGCCACCCGCGCAGCCCTCGAGGAGGGCATCGTGCCGGGCGGCGGTGTCGCGCTCCTGCAGTCCGTCGGAGCGATCAAGCTCGACACGTTCGAGGGCGACGAGAAGACGGGCGCATCGATCATCGTGCGCGCGCTCGAGGAGCCGCTTCGCCAGCTCGCCTACAACGCCGGGCTAGAGGGCTCGGTCGTCGTCAACCAGGTTCGCTCGGCCGCCAAGGGCCAGGGCCTGAACGTCGACACCGGCGAGGTCGAGGACCTGGTCAAGGCCGGGATCATCGACCCCACGATGGTGACGCGCTCGGCGCTGCAGAACGCAGCCTCGATCGCGAAGAACATCCTCACCACCGAGGCCATCGTGGCCGAGGCGCCCGAGAAGGCCGGCGCCGCGGCCGGCATGCCCGACATGGGCGGCATGGGCGGGATGATGTAGGAAGCCCCAGGGCTTCTGCTGTACGCGAAGGGCCGGCGATTGCCGGCCCTTC
>CAVVMR010000004.1:0-48914 GCA_963749515.1 uncultured Gaiellaceae bacterium | reverse complement strand
TCTATGTCTGTCAAGGCGCCAGTGATGTTCCGTGTTCGAGGAGTCGGTAGAGGTTGCGGGCGAGGTAGCGCTTGAGGCAGCGGTTTGCTTCGCGTCGTGTCTTGCCTTCTGCGAGTCGGCGTTCGATGTAGGCGATCGTGGCGGGGTGTCGAACGTTTGCGGGTGAGGAGGATCATGTGCAGTGCGCGGTTGAGTTTGCGGTCGCCTGATCGGTCGAGGCGGTAGCGGATCGTTTGGCCGGAGGAGGCGGGGATCGGTGTGGCGCCCGCGAGTCGTGCGAACGCGGCTTCTGATCCGATCCGGCCGCGGTGTGACCAGGAGAGGACGAGTTGTGCGGCGCGTCGGTCCGACACCGGGTTGGTCGAGCAGCTGCGGCGCGAGCTTGCGGGTCAGCGTTTCGATCTCGCGTGCGAGCTCGCGCTCCTCGTTGGTCAGTTGCAGGATCCGTCGGGCGATGGAGCGCAGCGCGAGCAGGCTGCCGCGCAGCTCTGGATCACGTCTGCCCTCTGGCCGTGTTGCCGCGAGCCGCTGCAAGAGCCGCGCGCGTGTCAGCGGCCGCAGCTCCGCGCGGAGCGGCTCAGGCGTCGTGATCAGCAGATCGCGCAGCTGGCAAGACCCGCACGCTTGGCGTTGACGGCGCCTTCGCGTGCGGCCACCAGCGCCTGCAGCGCCTGGCGTTCACCACCTGCCCGCGGCCTCGCCGGACGCGGCTGTGCGAGCACGCTGCGGGCGGCGCGGACCGCGTCGAGCGCGTCGGTCTTGCCGCCCGAGCGGCGCTCTCGCCGCAGCCTGCCAACCTCGAGCACCTGCTCGCCACGACCCGTGAGGAAGCGCGTCAGACCGGCACCGAACGAGCCTGTCCCCTCGACCGCGAAGACACGACGCCCAGGCGCGTGCTCTTCGCCGAGCACGAGCGCTCGCCGATAGCCATCGCTGCTTGCCGCAACGGCCGCCTCGTAGACGACCGTGCCATTTGAACGTCGACGACCGCGAGCGCATGCGAGTCGCGGTGAGGGTCGACACCAACGACGTAGTCCAACCGATCTGCGAGCATCCGTGACCGACCTCCAGCCAAGCGTTGGGGGACACATCCGGTGTCGGTCTGGGGTAGAAACCGCGGGCGGCAGAACTGTGACGGGTCACGCGCTCACAACGCGGACAGGCTTCTGATCAGGCCAGCAAGCGGACGCCAGGCCGACACCGGCCTCCTCGCCCGGACAGATCACTGGAAAGACACCCACAGGCGGGGTCATTCGGAAGTCAGTCACAGACAAAGAGCACCGGCACCACCCTGACGAGAGCCCCAGACGGGACCCGCGCACACTCACAGTTCGGGAATGTCCCCTGAGCGACCGTTGTGGAATGCGCGCTGCGCGTGGGCCAGCGTTCGGGAATGACGCCTGCGATCATCGAGCGGATGCGGGCAAACGAGGCGTCCCGTCGTGGCCTACTCCTCGACTTCATGACGCTCATCGCGATGGGAGGTTTGGGTGCGCTCGTCGTACTTGGGTACGTGTGGGGTTGGTGGGCCGCGCTCGTCGCGGTCGGCGTGCTTCTCGTGCTCTGGCTAGTAGGGAGCTCCGTGGTCGAGAGGTTCCGCTGGAAGCGTCGCGGTCTTCTCGATGCCCCGACGCTGCGGAATGTCAGCACGTGGCTCTACCGGGCTGACGTCGAGATGGTTCTTGCTCAGCTCGGCGCTGGCGAGAAGGTGTTGCTCGCGGTCCCCGCAACGCGCCAGGACCCAAACCAGAACGGTGTCCTCGTGCTCACGAACAACCGGCTGCTCTTTCGGCGGTCGGGAGCGCGGAAAGGGGGATTGGTGTCGGTCACCCGAGAACGCGTCGAAGCGGTTTCGGTCAAAGAGGATCAGCCATGGGCGTACTTGCAACTCACAACCCCGGACCGTCACCTTGTCTTTCGGCTCTTCTCACGAGGCAAGCAGGCTTGGACGCTCGCGGGCCATTTCTTGGCCGAGATGCACGCAGACGTCGACGCCGCCGCGTCTGGCGACCCATTGACCCAGCTCGCGTCGACGCCGCAGCAGAGCCCTGCACCGGACAGCGATCCACAGCCCGCGCCCACGCATTTGACGGTGAGCCCGGCGGCACGACGCGAGATCGAGAGGCGCGGTGGCTCGCTCTACCTTTGGCAAGAGGAGTTCACCGCCAACCTCGTCGTCGACAAACTTGATACGCGCCCACCCCGGGCGGACTGTGAGTTTGAGTCGCTCGCGAGCGAAGGCGTCAACATCTTGATCGACGCACGTATCCCACAAGCAGAGACGATCGCCGTAGGTCTCCGACGACTCCCGCGTCGGCGCATTGAGGTCGTGTTCGACGGCCTCCCGTGGGGACGCCGTGGAGTGATGGTCGATTAGCTCCAGTCCGGATAACAACCCCTGGCCAGAGGACGGGAACCACGACCGGTAAAGACTCAAGCAACGAAGTACGGCCCTGACCTGGGCCAGCGTTCGGGAATGACGCCTGAGCGCTAGTCGCAGTGAAGCTGTGCCTTGACGTCCGCCAGCCTTGGCCGATAGTCGCGGCGGTCGCGCATCCTGATCTCACTCAGGTGGGCGAGCCGCAGGAGCGGCGAGAGGTCACCGTCCTCGATTCGCGTGCTTCCCCAGGCATAGAGACGCTCGAGCAGCGTCAGCGAGCCGACCGGGTCGAGCGACGAGATGCTCCCAGAGTCGCTGATCCCGAGGAAACGCAGCTCGGACAGCTCGCCGACCGCCTCAAGGTCACCAAGGTCGAGGCAGGCTTCGAACACCAGGCGACGCAGCGTCGGGGCGAGGGACACGAGGTCGGCCAACCCATGCAGCTCGCGTGCAGCCTGGATTGTCAACGCGGCTAGTGTCGGGAAACCAGCGACGCCGTCAAGCGTTTCGAGCTTCGGAGCAACCTTGAGCTGTATCTCTTGAAGAGCCGGTTGGACGGCCAGCGGCTGAAGGTCGATCTCGTCGTAGTCGAACAGCGTCACGCGCTGCAGATACTCGGGTGCGTACAGAGTCTCGCGCACATCTTCCCAAGCAGCCCCGACGTCCCCGAGATGCGGAAACGCGGCGAGATCGACTGCAGTTCCAGGCGCGGCCTGAAAAGAGAGGCGCTCAAGAGACACGCCAAGGCGACTCAGTGGTGCGATGTCCGTCAGGGATCGGTCGATGACGAGTAAGCGCTTTATCGGCCAGGCATCGAGGAACGAGAGGTCGGGCTCTGAGTAGCCGCGGGCGTAGTTCAACCAGACACCATCCACGTCTTCGCGCTGCACTGCGGCCTCAGCGGCGGCCGTCCAGCGCCCAGTCACTACGAGGGTTCGCCCTTCGGGCTCATCCTCGATCACGTAACCCCGATCCCCTTTGCCACGCACGCTGCCCTGGTTATCGGCAGAACAGGGTCGGATCTTTCGCTTGGGCCTGTGCGGCTGACGATCTCGATGCTGGAGCCGTCCGTGTCTACGAAGTAACCGATCTCTTCCGACCGCGAGGGCTGGCAGTAGTAGTCGATGTCGGCGGGAATCGTCTCGTCTGCCTCAGCCCGAGTGCAAGTGAACGTCCACACCACGTCAAGCTGCGTCCTAAGCTGACGAGCAGTTTCCTCAGGAGGGAGACGCGAGTCCGGCCAGAAACCGAACCCCCGGGTAATGAAGAACGCGGTGACCGCGACCACCGCTACGGCCCACAACAGGCTCGCGCGTCGGATCCAGCGCCACCCATCAAGCTCCGCCATGCCCAGAGCCTATGAAGTCTGAGCCGCCAGCAGAAGGCATGACACTCCGCTTGGGCGAGCGTGCTCTCGCCTGATTCCGCGCGCTAGCCGGAGGCGGAGACGATCATGCCGGCGCCGACTGTGTCGTTCGTCGCCTCGTCGATCAGGATGAACGCGCCGGTGGTGCGGTTGTCGCCGTAGGGATCGACGGCGAGCGGCTCCGAGAGGCGCAGACGCACGCGGGCGATGTCGTTCAGCTCGAGCTGCGCCGGCGCGGGCTGGTCCTCGAGCGTGTGGATGTCGATCACGGAGAGCAACTCGTCCGCGATGGCTCGCACGGTGCGCGTCGTGTGCTTGATCGCCAGCTTCGTCCGTGGTTCGAGCGGCTTCTCGGCCATCCAGCAGACAGTCGCCTCGAGCTCGCGTGCCACCGTCGGCGCCTGCTCGGGGTCGGCGAGCATGTCGCCGCGCGAGACGTCGATGTCGTCTGCGAGCCTGATCGTGACGGACATGCCCGGCACGGCCACTTCGAGCGGCCCTTCGGCGGTCTCCACGGCTGCGACCGACGTTCGCCGCCCCGACGGGAGCACGATGACGTCGTCACCGGCTCGCCAGAGCCCGCCGGCCACCTGTCCGGCATAGCCGCGGTAGTCGTGGTGCTCGTCGGAGATCGGCCGGATCACCCACTGGACGGGGAAGCGGCGGTGGTCGAGGTCGCGGTCGCCGGCGATCTCGACCGTCTCGAGATGGTCGAGCAAGGTCGGCCCGTCGTACCAGGGCATCCCCTCACCGCGCTCGACGACGTTGTCGCCCCGCAGCGCGGACATCGGGATCACGTGGACGTCGCGCAGGCCCAGCCGCTCGCTCGTCTCCCGCAGCTCCTGCTCGATCTCGCGGAAGCGCTGCTCGGAGAAGCCCGCGAGGTCCATCTTGTTCACCGCGACGACGACGTGCGGGATGCCGAGGATCGCCGCCAGGTACGAGTGGCGGCGCGTCTGCTCGATCACGCCCTTGCGCGCATCGACGAGGATGATCGCCACGTCGGCGGTCGAGGCGCCCGTGACCATGTTGCGCGTGTACTGGACGTGACCCGGCGCATCTGCGAGCTGGAAGCGGCGCCGCGGCGTGACGAAGGAGCGGTAGGCAACGTCGATCGTGATCCCCTGCTCGCGCTCCGCACGCAGGCCGTCGGTGAGCAGAGCGAGATTGACGTAGCCGTCCCCGCGGCGCTTCGACGTCTCCTCGATGTGCTCCAGCTGGTCGGCGAGGATCTGCTTCGTGTCGTAGAGCAGCCGGCCGATCAGCGTCGACTTGCCGTCGTCGACCGAGCCCGCCGTGACCAGGCGGAGCAGGTCGGTGGCCATCAGCTGCTCAGAAGTAGCCAACGCGCTTCCGATCCTCCATTGCCGCCTCGCTGGCGCGATCGTCGGCGCGCGTCTCGCCGCGCTCGGTGATCCGCGTCGCCGCGATCTCCGCGACGACCTCCTCCAGCGACTTGGCATCCGACGCGACCGCGCCCGTGCAGCTCATGTCGCCGACCGTCCGGAACCGGACCGAGACGGTGAACGGGTCCTCGCCCTCCATCCGCTCCACGAACTCGCTCACCGCGTACAGCATCCCGTCACGTCGGAACACCTCGCGATCGTGGGCGAAGTAGATGGGCGGCAGGTCGAGGTTCTCGCGGGCGATGTACTGCCAGACGTCGAGCTCCGTCCAGTTCGAGATCGGGAAGACTCGGACGTGCTCGCCGCGGCGCACGCGCGCGTTGTAGAGATTCCACAGCTCCGGCCGCTGCGCGCGTGGATTCCACTGGCCGAAGTCGTCGCGGAAGCTGAAGATGCGCTCCTTGGCACGGCTGCGCTCCTCGTCGCGGCGGGCGCCGCCGATCGCTGCGTCGAAGCGGTGCTCCTCGATCGCGTCGAGCAGCGTCGTCGTCTGGAGCTGGTTTCGCGACGCGCGCGGCCCGGTCTCCTCGACCACCCGGCCCTTGTCGATCGACTCCTGCACCGAGGCGACGATCAGCGTCTCGTCGAGCTCCGCGACGCGGCGGTCGCGGTACTCGATCACCTCGGGGAAGTTGTGGCCCGTGTCGACGTGCATCACCGGGAACGGAAACTTGCCCGGCCGGAAGGCCTTCTCGGCGAGGCGCAGGAGGACGATCGAGTCCTTGCCCCCTGAGAAGAGCAGCACCGGACGTTCGAGCTCCGCGGCCACTTCGCGCATGATGTGAATCGCCTCCGCCTCGAGCTCGTCGAGGTGGGAAAGGTGGACCGGCGCTTCGATCACGATGGCGGCGTAGGCTCGACGGAGCCCCAGAGAGCGGAGGTGCCGGCTTCGCCGGTGCCGGAGCGGGGATCAGCGTGCAACCCGCACTCGGTCCGGTCGCTGTCGGCCCAGCGGCCTTCGCGGCCGGCCCCGGGGAGCGTCGAGTGCGTGTCGCCGATCGACGCGTAGCCGCGGTCGTGCAACGCGTTGTAGGGGAGCCCGCGCTCGCGGATGTACGCCCAGCAGTCGTCGTCGCTCCAGTCGGCGAGCGGGCTCGCCTTCCACAGCTCGTGCGCGGCGTCCCAGCCGAGCTTCGGCGCGTCCGCGCGGGTCGCGGACTGATCGCGGCGGATGCCCGTGATCCAGCAGTCGAGCTCTCCGAGCGCGCGGACGAGCGGCTCGACCTTGGCGACCGCGAGGTAGAGGTCGGGCTTCCGCTCCCAGAGCTTCTCGCCGTGAGTCGCCGTCAGCTGATCGGCGCTCGGGCCCTCGAACACCTCGACCTTCGTGTCGTATCGCTGCTCGACCTGGCGCCAGAGCTCGTGCGTCTCCGGAAAGAGGTAGTGGGTGTCGATGGCGAAGACGCGGGCCTTCGGCTCGACGTTGAAGAGCATGTCGAGCAGCACGCTCTCCTCCTTCTGGAAGGAGCAGGCGAGGGAGACGCGGTCGCCGAAGCGCTGGACCAGCTCGCCGATCAGCTGCTCTGCAGAGAGCTCCTCGGAACGCGCCGCCAGGGCTGCGACGTCGGTGTCGGCCGTCTGTTTCACGGGCCACAGCGTACCAGGCTTCATAACACGAGCTAATCGACAGTATTAGTGGGGATGCTGTAACGTGATCGCGTGGACTGGAAGCTCTCGATCGCGGGGCTCTTCATCGGCGTGCTCGTGGGCATGACCGGGATGGGCGGCGGCTCGCTGATGACGCCGATGCTCGTGTTTCTCTTCGGCTTCAAGCCGACGGTCGCGATCGGCACCGACATCCTTCACGGCGCGATCTTCAAGAGCTTCGGCGCGGTGCGGCACCGCCAGCTGGGGACCGTCCACGCGAGGCTGACGCTCTGGATGCTGCTCGGGTCGGCGCCCTTTTCTCTGGTCGGCGTGGGTCTCTCGACCTGGCTCGCTCACCGTTACGGCGACGGGTTCGAGGACACGGCGGCGATCATCCTCGGCATTGCGTTGATCGCCGGTGGCCTCGGGTTCGCCGTCAAGACGTTCCTCACGGGACGCGAGAAGAGCGACGCACCGTTCGCGCTGGCGGCATCCGACCGGCGAATCGCCTTCTTCCTCGGTGTGGCCGGGGGCTTCATCGTCGGCCTCACGTCGGTCGGTAGCGGCACCTTCTTCGGGCTCGTGATGCTGCTCGTGTTCCCCCTCACCGCCTCGAAGGTCGTCGGCACGGACATCTTCCACGCGGCGGCTCTGCTCTGGGTTGCCGGGGCCGGCCACCTCGTCGCCGGGAACGTCGATCTGCGTGCGACCGGATGGCTGCTCATCGGCTCGATCCCCGGGGTCCTGCTCGGCAGCCAGGTGTCGATCAGCCTGCCGGAGCGCGCTCTGCGCCTCGGTCTGGCGGCCACGCTGACGCTCGCCGGCCTGAAGCTCGCGGAGGTACCGGGCGCCGAGATCCTGATTCTCGTCGTCGTCTCGGTCGCCGCTGTGACGCTCGTCGGCGCAGGCGTGCGGAAGCTGCTCAGAGGCTCCGCGAAGCCGGTTCCGGCTGCGGCGGAAGCGGGCACGCCACGAACTGCCGGCCGGTGAGCCGGTAGCCGAGCTTGTACGCCTCGCAACCGGCGCAGAAGCCGGTGATCGAAGCGAGCAGTGCGAGCGCGGCGACGATCGAGCCGAGCATCGTGCCGGCGGGATCCCAGCCCGCGAGGAAGGCGAGGCTCGCCCCGCTGAGGAAGGCGGCGCCGACGAGGTTCGCGAAGCGCGGCGGCCGGGCGTCCTCGAGCGGGCCCTCGCCGAAGCGCGGCTGAACGAGCTCGAAATAGGCGATGCACTGCAGGCACCAGCGGCGGCCGAGCGTGAGGCCGATGATCAGCTGGATTGCGAGCAGCGCGAGGAGCCACCACGGCCCGATCGTCACGGCGACGAGCGAGACGATGCCGATCACCGCCTGGTTGAAGCGCGGTGCGCGCGAGTCGATCACCGATGTGTCCCGATACGGATCCGCGGCGCGCAGCATGGTTTGACGGTAGCCGAGCGGGTCGAGTTGGCGCACGGACCGTCCCGGCACGCTCGCTACCCTGGAACGCATCGCTCGCTTCATTCCCAGACGGCGCACGCTCGTGTTCGGTGTCCTCGTCCTCCTCCTCGCCGCTCTCGGCGCGGCGGTGAGCTACTACTTCTACGAGGGCCGCTCGCGCGAGGTCACGGGCTCCTCGACCGAGGAGTTC
Source organism: uncultured Gaiellaceae bacterium (assembly GCA_963749515.1). GTDB lineage: Bacteria > Actinomycetota > Thermoleophilia > Gaiellales > Gaiellaceae > Gaiellasilicea. Next base: position 40,547 of record CAVVMR010000004.1, on the reverse strand, counting down.
CTTCCGGACGAGAACCCGGCGGACACGACCACCGTGCCGCCGACCACGACCGGGCCGGGACCCAAGCCGCCGCCCCCCGCACGCGAGGCGCAATGGCCGACGTACGGCCGTGACGTCCAGCGAACGCATGTCTCACCGGCCAAGCACCGGCCGCCCTACAAGCGGCTGTGGATGCACCGCGCGCGGCATTTCATCGAGTTCCCGCCCGTGGTCGCCTACGACAAGATCTTCGTCGCGCAGCAGCGAGGCCGCTTCTACGCGCTGGACGCCAAGACGGGCAAGCAGGTCTGGACGAAGAACTTCCGCCGCTGCGCAGCGGCGTCGCCGACCGTGTGGCGGGGCGTGGTCTATCAGGTGTTGATGCACGAGCTCCCCTGCCGGAAGCATCAGGCGGGCGCGAAGGGGATGTTGATCGCGATGAACGCCCGCACGGGGCGCGAGCTCTGGAGCTTCCGGCAGGCCGGAGCGATCGAGTCGTCGCCGCTGATCGTCGACGGGACGATCTTCTTCGGCTCGTGGGACCACTACGTCTATGCGATCGACGTCCGGACGAGGAAGGTCAAGTGGCGCTTCCGGGCGGACGACCAGGTCGTCGCCGGGCCCGCCTACTCCCGCGGCACGATCTACGTGCCGACGAGCAACGGCCACCTGTACGCGATCAACGCCTGGACGGGCCGCGAGCGCTGGCGCGCCTCGTCGTTCTCCCGCTTCGGGCGTCGCGAGTACTTCTATGCGACGCCCACCGTTGCCTACGGCCGCGTCTTCATCGGCAACGCGGACGGGTACGTCTACTCCTACGGAGCGAAGAGCGGTCATCTGATCTGGGCGCAGCGGGCCGGCACGTACGTCTACACCGCCGCTGCGGTGTGGCGGAAGACCGTCTACGTCGGCACGTGGGACGGCTGGGTCGTCGCGTTCGACGCGGCAACCGGCAGGACGCGCTGGCGCCACGACTCGCCCGGAGGAGTGTCCGGGGCGCCGACGGTGATGAACGGGCTGCTCTACTACTCGACGCTCGGAGCGTTCGGGGGCAGGCACCAGCGGCGCGTCGAGCCCGGCGCCAACCAGACCTTCGCGCTGGATGCCCGGAACGGCAAGCGCGTCTGGAGCTTCGGCGACGGCGCCTATTCGCCGGTCGTGGCGGACCGCGATCGGGTGTATCTCGTCGGCCGGACCCGCGTCTACGGCCTCGAGGAGAAGAACGCCGGCAAGACCGCGAAGCGATAGCGTCCGCGAGGTGCAGCGCTACGCGCCGACCGCGATCGTCCTCGCGCTGCTCGCAGTGACTGCGGCGGCCTTCGTGACCACGCAGCGCCAGAAGCTCGAGTCGAGCCCGGTCGGCCGAATCGCCGTCGATCCGATCCTGTCGCCGGTGTGCCGGTGCGACAAGACCACCGCGTCGATCGTCATCGGCCTCCGGCGCACGGACACGGTGACGCTGGAACTCGTCTCGAGCGAGGGGACTCCGGTGCGAACGCTCGTGGACAGCCGGCGCTACCGTGCGCGCAGCGCGGTGAGTGTCGAGTGGGACGGCCGGGACGACAGCGGCGGGATCGTTCCGGACGGCTCCTACCGTCCCCGGCTCACGCTCGAGAGCGGCGCGCGCAGCTTCGTGCTTCGCAACCCGATCCAGCTCGACACCCGCGCCCCGAAGATCACGGTGACACGCGTCTCGTCGAAGGTCTTCTCACCGGACGGGGACGGACGCAACGACAGGGTCATCGTGCGCTACAGGCTCGACGAGCCTGCCCACGGCGTTCTCCGCGTCGACGGGGTGCGCCGCATCTATACGCGCTTCCAGCCGCTCGAGGGCTCACTGGAGTGGAACGGGACGCGAAAGGCCAGCCGCCGCTCCCATCCGGCAGGCGTGCACCGGCTCGTGCCGGCAGCAGCGGACGAGGCTGGGAACGTTGGCACGGCGCCGGCCATCTTCGTGACGATTCGCTACATCGAGCTCGCCCGCACCACCATCCCGGTCGCGGCCCAGACGCGGTTCGGAGTCCGTGTGACGACGGACGCGAAGAGTTTCCGCTGGCGGTTCGCCGGCCGGACCGGCATCGGCACGCCGGGATTGCTCGTGCTCCGAGCGCCAGACGCGGGCCGCTACCTCCTCTTCGTGGAGACGAACCGGCACGGAGCGCGGGCGCGCGTGGTCGTGCGTCCTCGTCAGACCGCTTCGCGCTCGCCCGCAGCAAGAAGGTAGGCGACCGCGACGCCCGCGAGCGGCCAGACGAGATAGGACGTCTGGAAGACCCGCCCGAGGAAGAGCAGCACGAGCATCGAGATGGAGAACCCGGCCGCCGCGGTCCACAGCGCGCGGGACCGGAGCTGCCCCCAGAGGAGCCACGCCGTCACCGGAGCCCAGACGAGGAGCGCCAGGAGCGTGAAGGGATAGGGGTCGAAGCGGTCGTCGATCACGCCGGCCCGGACGAGAAGCGCCGACAGCCCATAGCCGACGATCCGGTACGTGCCTGCGCCGTAGGCGATCGTGTCGTCCCACAAGGCACCCGGGTCGGCGATGAAGAACGGAAGCGCTCCGGCCAGCAACACGCCTCCGAACGCGGCGCCGGCACGGATCGCGGTGGTACGCGATCCGCCGCGGAGGATGAACATCACGGCCAGGAACGGGAGTGCCACGAGCGCGAATTGCTTGAGGAGCACGGCGGCAGCGAGCAGGACGGCGGCCCAGACCCAGCGAGAGCGTGTCGCGAGCGCGAAGGCGAGGATGAGGCAGAGAACGCTCGGAGCGTCGGCCGTCCCGAACCACGCTGCCTTGATCGCAAGCGGATTCGCCGCCAGCACCGTGCCCGCTGCGAGCCGCCATTCGAACGGGGCCGGGAAGAGCAGCGCCGCAGGCAGGAGTGCGAGCGTCGCGAGCAGGACGAGCAGCCGGTAGTCGTCGAACGGCGCGGGCAGCAGCCGCCACGCGGTGGCGGTCAGCACGGTGCCGGGGAAGTAGGCGAAGTGATCGAGGGCGACCTGCCGGCGCCCGCCTTCCCCTGCAGCCGGGTACCAGCGCTCGAGGCCGGTGTCGCGGTAGTCGTGGCCGTACGGGTTGTCGCCGTCGAGGACGAGATCGCCCGCGATGTCGATCTGGTAGGTGGAGTCGTTCACGTGGTACCAGGGCTCGGTGGCGTCGCGGAGCCCGACCTGCAGCAAGACGGCGGGGACGGTGAGGAGCGCGACGACGACTGCGCAGAGCGCGACCGCCCAGCTGCGGCGCCACCCATCTGCGCGCCAGGCGACGGCGCCTGCGAGCGCGACGACGAGAGCGGCGATCATCGCGGCCGTGCGCGGTACGTCGGGGTCCCACTCCTCGTCGGCGGCGCGGACGAGCGGTCCGAGCACACCGTCGGGGTCGGCGTTCGCGGGAGCGAAGGGCCACGAGCCGGAGCCGAGGTCCGGCAGGGCGACGATAGTGAGCACGCCGAGCGTCGCGAGCAGCGCCCAGACGGCCGGGCGAGGGATCGTCATCAGGTGAGGGCCGGTTCGGGAGACGGCGCGATTGTCGCAACCTCCTCGGCCGGTTCGTCACGCGAGAGGAGATAGCCGGCGGCGATCGCCAGCGCGAGCCAGGTGATCGGATCCTCGAAGAAGCCGCTGTAGAAGAGTGAGTGCACGAACAGGGCGAGCAGCGTCGCAGCGAGGGTGAGCCCGAGCGCCGCATCGCGCCGCCGTACCGCTTCGACCAGGAACGCGGCGGCGACGAGCAGCGCGCCGTACGCGAGAAGGCCGACCACGCCGAGCTCGGCTGCGACGGTCACCGGCGTCGCGTGCGAGACGAAGTTCGGCTTCGGCCCGGAGCGTTCGGAGAGCTGCTGGCTGGCCAGCGGCTGTGACCCGATTCCGACGCCTGCGATCGGATGCTCGGCGAAGACGCGGGCTGTGAGCTCGACACGCCGCGACCGGTCGCTCGTCGCTCTCCGCACCGAGGTGTCGAGCGCCTCGTTGACGACCAGGGCGGCGCCGACGAGGAGGAGCACGATCGAGGTCGCCGCCACGGCCTTCCGCACGCCGCGGCTACCCGCGATCGCGCTGATCGCGAGCACGGCGACGAAGAGCGCCGCGAGGCTGGACTGCGAGTAGGAGTAGTAGAGCCCGGTCCAGAGCACCGCGATCAGGGCGACCGCGGGCAGCGTCGGGATGCGGCGGAGCCACACGGCGACCACGACGACGACGATGCCGAGCACGACGTGTCGTCCATAGAGGCTTGGATCGCGGAAGAGCGACGTGACCCGGAAGATCGGCGCGTAGGTGTTCGCCACCTCCAGGTTCGGGGCGAAGAAGAGCAGCTCTTGTGTCAGCGCCTGCCAGATCCCGATCACGGCGAACAACGTGGCCTGCGCGACCGCGATGATCGCGAGCACGCGTGGGAGCCAGGGCGGGAACGGAGAGCGGGCGACGACGGCCACGAGGGCGGTGAACGGGAGCAGGAAGAACGCCAGCGTGGTCGTCCCGGCCTCGAGGTCGCTCGACCAGAGAAGCGACAGGGCGGCGAAGGCCGTGAAGGCCGCCGCCGGCAGCGCAGCGAGCATCGGCAGGACCGGGACCGACCGCTCGCGCAGGACGCGCACGATCAGCGCCAGGCAGGCGGCTCCAAGCACGCAGTAGAGCGGGAGCAGCCGTCCGAGCTCGCCGCTGTCCCCGACCCGGAGGAAGAAGCGTGCGTCCGGATCGACATCGAGCGGCAGGCGAAAGGGCGCTGCGGCGAGCACGAGCGGTGTGATCGCGCCGGGCCAGCGGACGAGGGCGGCGACGGCCAGTGTGAGAATGACGAGTCCTGCGGCACCGGCGGCGAGCTTGAACGGCCCGACTGAGAGGTCGGTCCCTCCATCACCCGAGAGCGACCAGATCAGCCCCGCTTCGGCGCAGGCCAGGAGTGCGAATCCTGCGAGGAGCATGGATCGTGTCCGCGCAGGCAGCACGAGCGCGGCGCCGAGTGCCCCGAGCACGGCCGCAAGTTGAGCGGTGTCAGCATGATCCATCGAAAGGGTGCGGTACGTGGAAGAGCCTAACCGTGATACCACTCCCCGCGATGATTGACGCCTGGAAGCGCGTGCTCGTGCTTGCCCCCCATACGGACGACGGTGAGTTCGGTTGCGGAGGCACGATGGCTCGTCTCGTCGAGGCCGGGGTCGAGGTCCACTACCACGCCTTCTCGATCGCGACGCGCTCGCTGCCGGAGGGGTTCGCGCCGGACACACTCGCTCGCGAGGTGCGCGAGGCCACCGGTGAGCTCGGGATCCCGGACTCGCAGCTCGCCGTCCACGACTTCGACGTGCGTACGTTCCCGGAGCGGCGGCAGGACATCCTCGAGCTGCTCGTCGCGCTCTGGGAGGACCTGAAGCCGGACGCGGTCTTCCAGCCGTCGCACCACGACGTCCACCAGGATCACCAGACGATCGCGCAGGAAGGCCTGCGCGCGTTCAAGCGCACGACGGTGCTCGGCTACGAGATCCCGTGGAACAACTTCGAGTTCTCCTACGCCGCGTACGTCGCGCTCGAGCAGCGGCACGTCGAGCGCAAGGTCGCAGCGCTGGCGAAGTACGCCTCGCAGCAGCACCGCCGTTACGCAAATCCGGAGTACGTCTGGAACCTCGCCCGCGTGCACGGGATCAACGTGAACAGGGAGTACGCGGAGGTGTTCCAGGTCTACCGGATCGTCGCCTAGGTGGAGGCGCTCGTACCGACGCCGGACGGCGGGATCCACGTCGAGCGCGAAGGGGATCTCTCCGGTGGTGCGATCGTCCTCGCAGCGGGCGGGCCGGGTGTCGGTCACGACCATTACCACCCCTGGTTCTCACGGCTGGCAACACAGTCGGCCGTCGTCTACTTCGACTACAGCGGCTGCGGGCGCTCCGACCGGCTCCCCGCCGACCGCGAGTACTCGGTCGCCCTCTTCGCGGAGAACATCGAGGCGGTGCGGCAGCATCTCGAGGTCGACTCGATCGACCTCGTCGGCCTCTCCTTCGGCGGGCTCCCGGCGGTCGAGTACGCACTCAGGCATCCCGGCTCCGTCCGGCGGCTCGTGCTGAGCAATGCCCAGATTTCCGCCGAGAGCTGGCAGCGGACGAACATCGACGGCGTCAACCTGGAGCTACAGAGACTCTTCCCCGAGGCGTGGCGCCAGATCCTCCGGCTGCGTGAGGAGGGCGTGCGGTCGCTCGATCCCGAGTACCAGGCGCTGGTCGCCCGGGTGCTGCCCGATCTGGAGTGGGTCGACCCGTGGGGCCACTCGCCGCTCGAGCAGCCGAGCGAAGGCGGGTTCGAAGAGCGCGTCTACAACTCGGTGATCGGCGCCGACCCGGAGTGGGAGGTCGAGGGAACCCTCAGAGGCTACGACCCAGTGCCCCGGCTGCGGGAGATCCGAGCCCCGACGCTGGTGATCAGCGGACGGTACGACCGTGTGACGCCGCCCAGCGTGGCGCAGGCGATCTTCGACGCCCTCGCACCCGGCCGGCGCCTGCTGCACGTCTTCGAGCGCAGCGCGCACCGGCCGTGGGCTGAGCAGCCGGCCGAGTACTTCGAGCTCGTCGGCCGCTTCCTGTTCGACGCCGAGCCGGCGCTGGACTGAGGGAACCGCAACGGCGGCGTGCGTGTAGACGTGAGAGTGCGCCTCGGAGACCGGCCCGATCTCGCTCTGGGCAGTCCAGCCGAACGGCCGCGGAGCCCGTCGTCTGCAGACCGACGCCGAGCCGGTCTTCGTCTACGACTGGGCGCCGAAATAACGAGCTGCTAGCCGGTCGTCGGAGTCTGCGGCAGCGCGCGGTAGGTGACGTACACGAGCGGTGTGTCCGGCTCGCGCTCCTCCTCCGGCTTCCGCCGAGCTCGTAGCCATTGCACGACGAGCTCCGACAGCTCGTCGACCTCCTCGCGCGTCGCGTAGACCATCCAGCCGCCGATGAACGCCGTCTCGCGCCACTCGTCGCTGTGCTCGTCCTCGCCGCGCGATCGGATGTAGCGGCGGATCGCATCCTCGTCCCGGCCGAGCATCGTGCTCTCGAGCTGGGCGACGGCGGCGTCGTACTCGGGATCCTCGGCCGGCGCCGAGGAGATGAGGCCGACCCGGCTGGGCTCGCGCTTCCACCACCGCTCGCGCCCCTTCCGGCGGTCGAGGTCCTCGACGATCAGCCCCGCGGCCGCCAGCGCTCTCAGGTGGTAGCTCGTGGCGCCGCTCGACTCGCCCAGCTCCCGCGCCAGCATCGACGCCGTGGCCGGGCCGTCGTGCAGCGACTCCAGCATTCGAAGCCGCAGCGGATGGGCGAGTGCACGCACCTCGCGCGCGCCGAGCGAGCGGGAGGGGAAGAGCGACGGCTTCATGTCGGGGACCATAAAGCCGCAGGGTTCGCTAAGGTTTAGTCGTGCCTAAATTTACGCGTAGGCGCTTGCTCGCCGGAGCCGCCCCCATTGTCGCCGCGCCCGTCCTGGCCAAGATCGCCCTGGACGGAGACGCCGAGGCGGCGGAGCGAAAGCTGCACGGACACGTGCACGACCATCCGGCGATGGGTCACGCGGCGATGATCGGCGGGAACGCTCCTGCGGTCGGCGGTCCGAGCGATCTCGACGATCTCCTCTTCCCGCCGCCGCCGCTCCCGTACCAGCCGGGCCGGGTGCGTGCCTACGAGATGCGCGCGCTCGACAAGGAGATCGAGATCGCGCCTGGTGTCTTCTTCCCCGCCTGGACGTACAACGGCACGGTCCCCGGGCCTGTGATCCGCGCGACCGAGGACGACATCCTTCGCGTCCGCCTGGTCAATGCCGGCTCGCACCCGCACTCGATCCACTTCCACGGCATTCACCCGGCCAACATGGACGGCGTCTTCGAGGTCGTGCGCTCGGGCGAGGAGTTCATCTACGAGTTCCCCGCGAAGCCTGCCGGGCTGCACCTCTACCACTGCCATACGACACCGCTGAAGAAGCACATTCACAAGGGGCTCTACGGCGCGTTCATCATCGACCCGAAGGAGCCTCGGCCGCCCGCGAAGGAGCTCGTGCTGGTGATGAACGGCTACGACACCGACGGCGACGGCGGCAACAACTTCTACACCGTCAACGGCAGGAGCTTCTACTACACGAAGTACCCGATCACGGTGCGCCGCTCCGAGACGGTGCGGATCTATCTCGCGAACCTGACCGAGTTCGACCTGATCAACTCCTTCCACCTGCACGGGGAGTTCTTCCGCCACCAGCCGACCGGGACGGGCGACCACTGGGAGTACACGGACACGGTCGTCCAGTGCCAGGGGCAGCGCGGCGTGCTGGAGATCGACTTCACGCATACCGGCCGGTTCATGTTCCACGCGCACCAGTCGGAGTTCACCGACCTCGGCTGGATGGGCTTCTTCAACGTGATCGACTGATGGCGGCGAAGGCCCAGCGGCGAGAGCAGCGGCGAGGCGACCTTTCCTGGCGCCTGTGGGCGCTGGTTCCGATCCTCCTGCTGGCGGTCGCGGTCGGAGGCTACGTGGCGTCGGGGTCCTCGCTCGCCGGCCTGATCGGGTCGAACCCGCCGCAGGCGGACGAGTTCGACATCCGACGGGTCGAGTTCAAGCCGGGCGAGATCCGTGTCCGCGTGACGAACCCGCAGCAGGACGACCTGACGATCGCCTCGATCACGGTCGACGACGCGATCGTGCCCTTCGAGGTCGACGGCCCGCAGACGCTCGGCCGGCTGCGCTCGAGCACGGTCGTCATCCCCTACGACTGGACTCCGGAGGATCCGATGCTGGTCGGGGTCACGAGCTCCACCGGGATCGAGACGGTCGAAGAGATTCCGGCCGCCGTCGAGACACCCGGAGTCACCGGGGGCGGCTTCCTCGGTTACGGGATCATCGGCTTTCTCGTGGGCGTGCTGCCTGTGGGCCTCGGCCTGCTCTGGCTCCCGTCGTTGCGTCGGGTGGAGCAGCACTGGCTGACGGCGTTCATGGCCCTCACCGCCGGACTGCTCTCCTTTCTCGGCGTCGAGGCGCTGTTCGAGGCCTTCGAGCTGCAGGGAGCGCTCCCCGGAGCCTTCGGAGGCCCCGGACTTGTGTTGCTCGGAGTGGCAACGAGCTTCCTGACGATGACGTTCATCTCCGGTCGCTTCTCGTCGAACGCGAACGGCGTCCTCGGCGGCGTCGCGCTCGCAACGCTGGTCGCAATCGGGATCGGGCTGCACAACTTCGGCGAAGGACTGGCGATCGGAACCTCGTTCGCCTTCGGGCAGCTCACGCTCGGCTCGTTCCTGATCGTCGGCTTCATGATCCACAACGTGACCGAGGGGCTCGGGATCGCCGCCCCCGCGGCCGACGGCGGCGCGACGCTGTCGTGGCCACGCCTCGTCATGTTGACGCTGATCGCCGGCGCGCCGGCCATTCTCGGGGCGTGGACGGGAGGGTTCATCGCAAACGACGTGCTCGCGGTGCTCTTCTTCGGTGCCGCCGCTGGTGCCGCGTTCGAGGTCGTCGCGGAGGTCGTGCGCTACGTCGCGCGGCGGGACACGGCCGACCTCCGGTCCGGTTACGCGGTGGGCGGTTTCCTGGCCGGCATCGCGATCATGTATGTGACCGGGCTCCTCGCAGCCTGATCCGCTCTTCCGGGAGCAGGAAGCCCAGCAACACGAGCGCCAGAGGATAGGCCAGCGTCAGGCCGACCGCGACGGCCAGGCCACCCAGCCCTCGCCCCAGCAGCAGCAGTCCCACGGCCGCCGCCGCCGCCGTCAGCACTCGCCGCCACTGGTATGGCGTCGGGAAGACGCGCTGCGCGTACCAGGTCATTCCGAGGAACATCACCCCGTAGGCCGCGACGGTCGCGACGGCTGCGCCCATCATCCCGTAGGGCGGGATCAGGATCAGGTTCAGGCCGATGTTCACGACGGCGGCAACACCGGTGATCGCCCAGTTGAACTGCGTTCGCTTCGCGCGGCCGACGCCGATCGCCATCACGATGTACGCGGCGTACGCCATGCCGCCGAAGGCGAGCGGGGCCACGACTCGTTCGCCCTCATAGAACTCCGGCTGCGTCAGCAGCCGCACGAGCCAGGGTGCGAGCAGCCCCAGCGCGAGCGCGAGCCACGACGCGACGACGACCAGATACGTGAGCACGAACGCGTACGTCCGCTTGGCCTCCTCGTCGTCCTCGATCGAGTACGCGAAGGCCGGCCACGCCATCCGGAAGGCCGTCAGCAGCAGCACCATCGCCGATGCGATCCGCACGCCGATCTCGTAGAGCCCGACCTCGTCGAGGCTCGCGAGGTGGACGAGGAAGAAGCGGTCGCTGAAGTTGACGACGATCAGGGCGAGCGCGGCGGGGACGAGCGGGATCCCGAAGCGGTTCATCTCGCGCAGGAGCGGGCGGGAGAACTGGAGACCGAGCTGCGCGCGGTGCACGGCGAGCAGCGCCAGATAGACGGCGAGCGTGCCGGCGAAGTTGCCGACGATCACGCCGAGCGCACCCTTCTCCCAGACGACGACGAGCAGCACGGTCGCGGCGATCGTGACTCCGATGTTCGCGAGGCTGGCCAGTACGAAGGCGGTCGACCGCTCCTCTGCTCGGAACAGCGAGGTCAGCTGCTCGTAGTTCATCTGCGCCCAGATGCCGACAAAGCCGGCTCGCACGAGGTTCGCGTCGTCGAGGCCGAGCAGGTCTGCGATCGGCTCGGCGAGCAGGACACCGGCCGCCAGCCCGATCGTCGCGCTCGCCATCGTGAACCAGAACGAGGTGCGGACGACCAGCAGCCGGTGCGCCGCCTCCTTGGAGTCGAAGTAGAAGCGGAAGAAGGCCGACGAGATGCCGAGCCGGAGGATCGTGACCAGGACGGCGGAGAGAGCCACGACGAGGCCGACGGCGCCGAGATCCTCCCGGTCGAGGTAGCGCGTGTAGATCGGCAGCAGGAAGACGGCGATCAGGCGGGAAACGACCCCGCCCAGCCCGTACACCACCGAGTGCTTGCCCAGGCGGCGCATCTGCACTGCGAGCGAGGTCATCTAGAGACGAGCGTAGAGGGCGAGCAGGCGGTCGGTGACCGTCTCGAGGTCGTGCACCCGCTCGACGTAGGCGCGCGATGCGGCCCCGAGCTCACGCCGGCGGGCCGCATCGGCGACGAGTGGCCGCAGGGCCTCGCGCAGCGTCTCGGCGGTCGCGGAGACGATCGGCACGCGAGTTCCGGTGGCCTCTTCGGTCCGGCGCACCGCCTCGTCGCGCAGATAGGTGACGACCGGCTTCCCCAGCGCCATCGCCTCGATCGCGAAGAGGCCGTACCAGCCGGCGTTCAGCTGGTCGACGACGATGTCGGCGGCGCGGTAGCGCTCGAACGCCTCGTCGTGGCGGAGACCCTCGACGAGCTCGAGCTCGGCGTCGAGCCCTTCGACGGCGGCGATCACGTGCTCGCTGCCCTTGCGCCGCCGGGAGGAGGGTGCGTGGACGATGAGTGGGCGCTCGCGGTCGGACGGCGGCGCCGGCTCGATGGCGGCGAGGTCGACTCCGGGTGGGATCACCTCCGCCTCGGGCACCCAGCGGAGCGCGTCGTAGCTGCCGACGACCTCCGCGTCGGCCTTCTTGCCGTAGGCGAGCTGCGCCGGTGTCTTCCCACGAATGTCCGAGCCGAGGTAGTGCATGACCGACTTCTTCCGCGCGGCGCGCAGGATCGGGAACTGGAGCGATTGCGGCACGAGCGTCAGCCCGAAGTGGAAGTGGAAGACGTCCGTGCAGGGCAACAGCCGCGCGAGCGCCGCCCATTGCTTCGCCTGCCGGCGCAGCAGCGAGCTGTTGCTCGGGAGCTCGAGCGACTCGTCGGCCTCCGGGTGGAGCTTGTACCGCTCGAAGACGACGAGCCGCGCCTCGACGCCTCGGCGACGCAGAGCCTGCGCGTTCGTCCACGGGACGCCGGCCGTGTTGACCGGGCAGAGCGTGACCCGTAGCGGCTCAGCCACGCGCGTGCGCGCGCGAGTCGACGACCGGCCCGTCGAAGTCGACCTGGTCGAAGTAGCGCAGGCTCGCCCGTCCCGGCCGGATGCGCGACCGGAGCGCTGCGAGCTCCTCGTCCGAGATCTCGCCCAGCGCCCGCTTCACCCCGAGGTACGGGAGGTTCAGATCCTCCTGGTAGACGATCGTCGAGATGCGCGGGTTGATCTCGATCACGTGCTCGCCGACGAGCTGGATGTTGAAGAACCACTCGATCGCGAGCTCCTCGACGAGCTTGTCCGCGGTCTCCATCAGCTCCTCGTCCTCCAGAGTGACGAAGTACATCGCGAGCCCGGCGCGCATCGCCTCTCGTGTCTTCGGATGGCCGAGGACGACGCGCTTGCCGTCGGCGATTCCGTCGATGGTGCGCTCGCCGCCGGTTGCGAGCTCCATCACGAGCAGATCCGGCCCGCCCTCGTCCGGGCAGGAGCTCGACCGCCTCCTCGAGTCGCATGGCGACTGCTCCAGGCCGCTCGTGCAGGAGCTGGTGCGAGCGGTCGACAGTCGGGTCGAGGATCCGGAAGCCGCGCGAGCCGGAGGAGAAGACGGGCTTGAAGCACACCGGGCGGTCGGGGTAGCCGAGCTCGTGCGCCGCGGCCTCCACCTCTCGCGCCCCGTTGACGCGGCGAAAGTCGGGGCCCTTCACGCCCAGCCGGTGCAGCAGCGCGTAGGTCTCGGCCTTGTCGTTCGAGCGGTGGATCGTGTCGGGTGAGGAGACGAGCACCGGCACCGGAAAGCGGTCGCGGTGCGCTGCCAGGCCCTCGAGGTCGAACGAGGACTGGGGGAGGACGACGTCGACGCCCTCGCGCTCGACGACGTCGAGCACCGCGTCGGCGAAGCCTGGATCGGAGCCGGCGGGGACTCGGTGGAACGCATCGCAGAGATGGCGGCCGACCGACCGCTCGCTCATGTCGGTGCCGACGAGCCGTACGGATCGCTCGCCGTTCTCGCGCAGGCCCTTCAGGAGCGCTGCCGTGCCGGGAGCTCCGGAGGCGGAGACGAGGACGGTGACGTCCTTCACGAGAGGTCGATCCTGTCGGCGGCGAGCTGCTCGAGCCGCCGCTCCTTCTCCTCCTCGAGCATCGCGCGCATCGTCTCGCCCATGCGCGTCCCGGGATAGACCCAGATCTCCGGGTGCGTCAGCAGCTGGAGCCAGGGGAACGCGCCGTCGCGCAGCTCCTCATGCGGACAGCCCGACCGCCAGTGCTGGTTCGAGTCGGAGCGGTACGTCTCGGGATCGAACCACGGCGTCTCCATCACGTTGATCGCGCCTTCGACCGGCGAGCGCATGTACTCCGGATCCGGGTTGTGCCACGCGACCACCGGGTCGAAGCGGGCGTCGAGGTCGAGCCGCGGGTAGACGGCGTGCAGTCCGACGCGATGGCCGAGCTCGCGCAGCCGTCCGAGCGCGCGCTCCCCTTCCGGTGAGCCGAGGTTGTAGAAGACGGAGCCGGTCATCAGGAAGTAGGTCGCGGCCGCACCCGCCTCGGCCTCGAGCTCGGCCATGCGCAGCGCCGCATCGAGCGAGAGGTCGACGTCGTGCCGGAGGATCACGTCGCCCTGGCGCGGCTCCCCCTCGAAGAACGCGAACGTGTAGCCGCCCGCCTTGGCTGCGTCGAGCAGCTCGCGGTAGTGCTCGAGATCGAACGCGCAGCTCACGACCGCTCCGCCCGCCGGAGAGATTGTGTTCCTGTAACACAAGCCCGTCTCTCGCCCCGGCCGGCCCGGCCGAGCCGCATGGTTGAGCCATCGCGCCCGGCGAGAAAGGCCCTTGTGTTACAGGAACACAAAGTCTCGTTCGTCAACTCGGCTTCTCCGCCTCTTGCGCGCTGCTCGCGATCTCGACCAGCCTGTTCAGGCGATCGATGTAGGCGATCGCCTCCTCGTTCCCGGTGCTGTGGATCCGGCCGGTGAGGTCGCTGTCGACCTGCAGCGGAATCTCGAGTGGGTGGTCCGGGTTGTCGATCACGCTCTGCACGAGCCCGGCGACGTGGCCGTCGTACTCGGCGAGATCGACGAGCGCGTCGTCGGTCGCCTCCGGAAAGGACGCCTCCAGATGGTCGCGCCATGTGGCTTCGAGCTGAGCCCTCGTCCACTCGACCACGACCTCCAGCAGGCGCGCGGCGGCCTCGGCCCGCTGCAGCGCTTCGATCGACGTGTCCGCCGTCGCGATCACATACCCGCGCCGGTCGCCGTCGAGACGCACCGGCCGGATCGTCTCGCCGACCTGCAGGTACGTGTCCGCCTGCACGACTCCGGGCGCCGCGAGCACCGGATCGAGTGGGCCGACCGCGAGCACCTTTCCCGTCGGCAGCGGGCCGGGCTGGGCGGTCAGGAACCGGATCGCGAGCGGCTGCTTGAACTGCGGCAGCACGAGCTCGTCCGGGATCTTCTCGCCAAGTGCTTGACGCAGCGCGACCTCGACGAGGTCGACGCCGACGGCGTGCCGTACGAGGTCCGCCATCTGGCCGCCCGGGATGCGGGCCGCGACCTCGACGACGCGCACCGAGCCGTCGTCCGAGACGATCAGCTGCGGGAAGGCGATGCCGTCGCGGAGCCCGAGGGCGTGAACGGAGTGCACCGCGACCCGTTCCGCCTCGGCGAGCACGTCCGCGTAGATGGACGCGGGGTAGACGTGGATCCAGCCGACGCCGAAGCCGGCGCCGGGCGGCCGGAGACGGTCGGAAAGGGTGAGCGGGAACGCTTCGCCGTCGCGGGCGATCACGATCCCGTTCAGCTCGAGGCCGTCGTGGAAGCCCTCGACGATCGCCTCTTCCATGGGCGACTCGGCGAGCGCGGCATGCACATGCGCGTCGAGCTCGTCCCGAGACTCGATGTAGAAGATGCCGCGCTGGCCGCCGGAGTCTGCCGGCTTCAGCACGGCCGGCAGCCCGACCGCGTCGAGTGCGGCCCGTGCGCTCAGCATGTCGCGCGCCCCGGCGAAGCGGGGCTGCGGCACGCCGGCGTCCGCGAGCGTGCGCCGCATCGCGATCTTGTGCGTCATCAGGTGGGCGGTCTCGGGTCCGATTCCGGGGAGCCCGAGCGCCTCGGCGACGGCGGCGACGACCGGCACCGCCCGGTCGGCCGAGACCGTCAGCACGCCGTCGACGCTATGGCTGCGGGCGACGGCCGTGACCGCGGCGACGTCCGTGAAGTCGATCGCCTCGCCCGCGTCCGCGGCGGCGAGCCCCGGCGCCTCCGGGTTCCGGTCGACGGCGACGACGCGGAGGCCGAGCTCCTTCGCACGCAGGATGGCGCGGCGTTGGTGGCGTCCCGCGCCCACGAAGAGAACCGTCTTCACGTCGCGCGCGATGCTATCCGGGTGGTCAGAACCCGGTGGGAAAGACCCGCGCCGCTGCGGTTACGCGTTGCTGCTGGTGGCGAAGCCCGGAAGGAGGAACGCGACCCGCTTCGCGCGCGAGATCTGACAGCCGTTGGTCGCCGAGAACATCGCCCAGACGGAGCGCCCCTGGTACTTCCCCGTGACGAGGGCCTGCTGCGGGCCGCCGTACTGCTCCGTGCAGATGGCGGTGCGGGACACCGGCCCGAAGGGGCGTGGCAGCGGTACGAGCCTGCTGCACGCGTTCGCCACCTTGGGCAGGGTGCCCGCCGCAGGGCCGCAACGCAGGGTGTACGTCTTGGCGTCACCCTCCGCGCGTCCATCCGGCCAAACGGTGATCTTGAGGTCGGTTGCAGCGGGGGACGCCGACTGCGCGGCGGACCCGGCGCCGCAGCCGACCACGGCGATCAGAGCGGCAATAACGATTGCAATTCGCATTTCGGGCCATAGGGTAGCGCGTCGATACACTCGCCGTCGTGCTTCAGGGCAAGCGGATCTTCATCACCGGCGGCGCCGGATTCATCGGAACGACGCTTGCGCGGCGTCTCGTCGACGAAAACGAGATCGTGGCGGCCGACAACCTGCACCGCGACGCGCTGACCGGCACGAATCTCGCCGAGCATCCCAACTTCACGTTCCACAACGCCGACGTCCTTGACCTCGATTCGATGCACGAGCTGGCGCGTGGCTCGACGCACATCGTCCACTGCGCCGCGATCGCCGGTGTGGACACCGTGCTCGAGAGCCCCGTCCGGACGATGCGGGTGAACGTCATCGGCACCTACAACGTGCTGGAGGCGGCTGTCGGGACGATCGATACCGTCGAGCGGTTCATCGACTTCTCGACCAGCGAGGTCTTCGGCACGCACGCCTTCCGCGTCGAAGAGGGCCAGGTGTCGACGATCGGCTCCGTCGGCGAGGCCCGCTGGACCTATGCGGTCTCCAAGCTTGCGGGCGAGCACATGTCCCACGCGTACCACGACGAGCTCGGTCTGCCGGCCGTCACCGTGCACCCGTTCAACGTCTACGGCCCCGGACAGATCGGCGGCGGCGCCATTCGCGCCTTCATCGAGAACGCTCTGGCCGGCCGCGACCTCGTCATTCACGGCGACGGCTCCCAGATCCGCGCCTGGTGCTACGTGGACGACATGGTCGCCGGCACGCTCGCCTGCCTGGAGCACCCGGACGCCGTCGGCCAGACCTTCAACATCGGCAACACGCGCTCGACCGTGACGATCTACGACCTCGCGCTGAGGATCAAGCGGATCACCGGCGCGGACGTCGACATCACCTTTCAGCCACTCCACTACGCCGACGTCGAGCTGCGGATCCCGAACGTCGAGAAGGCCCGAGAGGTGCTCGGGTTCGCGGCGAAGGTGGATCTCGACGAGGGCCTCGAGAAGACGATCGCTTGGTATCGAGAGAAGGCACTGAGCCCGTCCGCCTAGCCTTCCCAGAGCTTGGGGAGGAGGAGCTGGCGGAGGTGCGCGCCGTCTTCGAGTCGGGCGCGCTGACGATGGGCCCGAAGGTGCAGGAGCTCGAGGAGCTCGTCGCCGCCGCCTGCGGGGTCGAGCACGCGATCGCCGTCTCGAACGGCACGGCTGCGCTCCATCTCGCCGTGCTCGCGATCGGGATCGGTGAGGGAGACGAGGTCATCGTCCCCGCCTACACGTTCCCGGCGACCGCGAGCGTCGTCCGGCTGGCCGGCGCGACGCCCGTGCTCGTCGACATCGATCCAGCGACCTTCAATCTCGACGTCTCGAAGGTCTATGACGCGGTGACGCCGCGGACGAAGGCGGTGCTGGCGGTTCATCTCTTCGGGCGGCCGCTCGACTGGGAGTCGCTTCAGGCCGCGGTGCCGCCGGAGGTGGTGCTGATCGAGGACGCCGCCGGGGCCCTCGGCGCTCGTTGGCGCGGCATGCCCTGCGGCGGGCTCGGGACGATGGGCTGCCTCTCGTTCCATCCCCGGAAGATCGTCACCACGGGCGAGGGAGGGGCGGTGACGACGCGGGACGCCGAGCTCGCCACGTCGATTCGGCAGCTGCGCAACCACGGGCTCGACGCCGGCGCCGACATCGCCCGGCCCTCGACGAACTACCGCCTCGCAGACATCCTGTGCGCGATCGGAATCCCGCAGCTTCGGCGGCTCGACGAGCTGCACGCCGACCGCGCTCGCGTCGCGGACGGCTACTCACAGAGGCTCGAAGGCGCCGTCGACGTCCCGGACGCCGACGAGGGAGACATCCACGGCTGGCAGGCGTACGTGATCCGGCTGGACCGGAAGGACGAGGCGCTCGAGACGCTGCGCGGCGAGGGAATCGAGGTGCAGATCGGGACGTACGCGCTGCACCGGCTCTCGGCGTATCGCGACCAGGGCCCGTTCTCCGGCGCCGATGCCGCCTTCGACCGGGCGCTCGCGCTGCCGCTCCACTCGCGCCTCACCGACGACGATCTCGACCGCGTCGCCGCCGGCGTCATGCGCTTCGCTTGACGAGCGAGTGCGGTTAGTGAATACTCACTACCTATGAGCACTACCACAGCAAGGCACACAGCCGACGAACGCCGGGAAGCCGTTCTCGAGGCAGCCGCCCGGGAGTTCTCCCGCAAGGGGCTGCACGGCGCGTCGACCGATGCGATCGCGAAGGACGCCGGCATCTCGCAGCCGTACCTCTTCCGCCTCTTCGGCACGAAGAAGGAGCTGTACCTCGCGACGACCAGCCGCAAGATGGAAGAGACCTACCAGGTCTTCGAGCGGGCCTCGCGCGGCAAGACCGGCCCGGACGCGCTGCACGCCATGGGCGAGGCATACATGGGCCTGATCGAGGATCGGGAGCGCCATCAGCTGATGCTGCAGTGCTTCGCCGGCTGCGAGGATCCAGAGGTCCGCGAGGCCGTACGTCGCGTCTGGGCGGACCTCGTGGAGCTCGCGGAGCAGCGGTCGGGCGAGCCGCCGGAGGTCGTCAGCGCCTTCTTCGCCAAGGGGATGCTGCTGACCGTGATGAACGCGATGCAGCTCTTCGACGATCCGACCCCGTGGGGCGACCGCCTGATCGCCGGCTGCGATGCCGAGTAGCGCATTTTTTTCGGTTGCTATGAAAGTAACTAGTTACTAGAGAGGAGTGAGATGAAAACCCAGACCAGAACGCTGTGGACGTTCGCGATCACCTCGGTCGCGCTCTTCATGGTCGTCCTCGACAACCTCGTCGTCTCGACCGCGTTGCCCGTGATCCGCACCGATCTCGGCGCGACGATCGAGGAGCTCGAGTGGACGGTGAACGCGTACACGCTGACGTTCGCCGTCTTCCTCCTCACCGGCGCGGCGCTCGGCGACCGTTTCGGCCGCAGGCTGATGTTCATCGTCGGCCTGACGATCTTCACGCTCGCCTCGGCGGCGGCCGCACTCGCGCCCTCGATGGAGGCGTTGATCGCCGCCCGCGCAGTCCAGGGCATCGGCGGCGCGATCGTCACGCCGCTGACGCTGACGATCCTCTCCGGCGCATTCCCGGCGGAGAGGCGCGGCGTCGCTCTCGGCGCCTGGTCCGGGATCGCCGGCCTGGCCGTCGCCGCCGGGCCGCTCGTCGGAGGAGCCGTCGTCGACGGGATCGCGTGGCAGTGGATCTTCTGGCTCAACGTTCCGATCGGAATCGCCGTACTGCCCCTCACGCGCCTGCTGACCGAGAGCCACGGACCTGACAGGGCCCTGGACCTGCCCGGTCTCGGGCTCGCCAGCGGCGGCCTCCTCGGCCTCGTCTGGGGGCTCGTGCACGGAAACGGCGACGGCTGGGGGAGCCCGCAGATCGTCGGCTCGCTCGCAGTCGGTGCCGCACTCCTCGCCGCCTTCGTGGCGTGGGAGGCGCGGGCGCCGCAGCCGATGCTGCCGCTTCGCTTCTTCAAGGACCGGGCGTTCGCCGCTGCCAACGGCGCCTCGCTCGCCATGTACTTCGGCATGTTCGGCTCGATCTTCCTGCTCTCGCAGTTCTTCCAGACGGCGCAGGGCTATTCGCCGCTCGAGGCCGGACTGCGGGTGCTGCCGTGGACGGCGATGCCGATGATCGTCGCCCCCATTGCCGGCGCGCTGTCCGACCGGATCGGCGGCAGGCCGTTCCTGGCCGGCGGGCTGGCGTTGCAGGCGATCGGGCTCGGCTGGATCGCAGCCGTCTCCTCCGCCGACGTGGGCTACTCGTCGCTGATCGGCCCGTTCATCGTCTCCGGGATCGGGATGGGGATGTTCTTCGCCCCGGTGGCGAACATCGTTCTCACCGCGGTCGGCCAGCGGGACGAGGGCAAGGCTTCCGGTGCGTCGAACGCGATCCGCGAGGTCGGAGGCGTCTTCGGCGTTGCCGTGCTCGCCGCGATCTTCTCCCGTACGGGCGGATACGAGTCGCCGGCGATCTTCAACGACGGCCTCGTGGCCGCGACGTGGGTCGGAGCGGCGGTCGTCGCGGTGGGTGCCGTGATCGCGCTGGGGGTGCCGGGCAAGCGCCGGCCGCAGGAAGCCGCCGCGCCGTCGTTCGAGGCGGCCTAGGGAGACTTCCGGCCCAGGCCGAGGCGGGGCGTCACGACGATGAGCGCGACGGCCACCAGGGCGAGAGCGGCGAAGGACGCTCTCAGCCCCACCGCCTCGGCCGCACCGCCGACGAACGGCGGGCCGACCAGAAAGCCGAGGTAGCCGATCGTCGTCACGGTGGCCACCGCCCGGCCCCGCTCCTCGGGCGCAGCGTTTCGCCCGCCGCCGCCGAAGAGCGCGGGGGCGGCGGTCGAGATTCCCGCGCCACCGATGAAGAACGCGACGACGGCCACCGGCACGTTGGGAGCGAGCGCCACGAGCACGAGTCCCACGAGCGCGACGCCGAACGAGCTCATCAGCAGCACCGTGTCGCGGAGCCGGCGCTCGAGCCACTGCCCGGAAAGCCGGCCGAGCATCATCGCCGCCCCGAACGACGCCGGCGCGAGCGCACTCACACCCGGCTCGGCATCGAGCTCGCGCTCGAGGAACACCGCGCCCCAGTTCTCGATGCCGCCTTCGATCACGAACGCCGCTGCGCATGCGATTCCCAGCGGGATCGCCGCCCTGCTCAGTTGCAGGCCGCGGGCAGCGACTGCTTCCCGCGTGACGTGCTCGTGACCCAGGTTCATCGCGGCGGCGACGAAGAGCACCGCGGCCAGGCCGGCCAGGATCTCGAGCCGGCCGGCACCGAGCTGTCGTGCCAGGCCTGCGCCGACTGCCCCGGCGAGCACGCCGCCCGAGAAGAGCGCGTGCGCAAGCTGCATGAGGCGTTCACCGCGCCGCAGCTCGAGCTCCGACACGGCGGCGTTGATGGCGACATCCAGTGCGCCGGTGAGCACTCCGATCGCGAAGAGGGCTGCCGCCAGCGACGGCACCGAGCCGGCGAACGCCGGCAGCAGCACCGCGAGGCCGAGTCCGGCGATCAGGCCGGGAATCAGGCGCGCGCCGCGACGGTCGACTTCGCGGCCGGCGACGAGCATCGCGGGCAGGGAGCCGAAACCGACGAAGAGCAGGGCGAGCCCGAGCTCGCCCTTCGAGGCTCCGACCGCGTCCTGGACCGCGGGAACGAGGGCAGCCCAGCCACCCCAGAAGCAGCCGAACGCGAAGAACGCCGCGAGCGGCCCGCGCCGCCTCATACGCGGTCCCAGCCCTCCGGGAGCTGTGGGATCGGCCAGGCCGGGTCGGGCCGCCAGTCCTCCCAGCCGGTCGGGAAAGGCCACTCCTCGAGCACCCGGGCTCCCTCGGCCCGGACCGCGTCGGCGTCGACCAAGCCGAGCGCCGCCGCCTGCTCGAGCTCGTCCTCGTCCTTCCAGCGGAACGTCCCGTCAGGCATCACGATCAGGTCGAGCTTGTGGTCGAAGGTGTCGAAGCCGACCGGCGTCCGGCGGAGCGGCTCTTCGAAGTTCACGTACCAGTGCTCGAACTCCCCATCGCGCCTGAAGACGTAGATCGAGTGCTCCCGACCGGGTCGGGCGAGAACGACGGACTCGCGTGTCCAACCCTGGTTCGGCTCGAGCTCCCAGTGCTCGGTCGGGATCCGGAGCCGCCTGCCGTTCTCGTCCATCGGAAGCATGGTGAGAGTCCCGGGAGGCATCCAGAGCGCGACGAGCTCCGGCGACTCCTCGACGATCCGGCACGCCTGGGCGCGCCAGACCCGGCCCCGATGCACATCGCGCCAAACCGCGTCTGTACGCTCCTTGCCGCCGATGGCCGATTCTCCCGATCTTTCTGTCGTCGTCACGCTCCTCAACGAGCAGGAGTCACTCGAGGAGCTCTACCGGCGCACCGTATCGGCCCTCGACGGCAAGCCGTTCGAGCTGATCCTGGTCGACGACGGCTCCACGGACGGGACCTGGGCCGAGGTCGAGCGGCTGCACGCCGACGACCCGCGCGTCCATGCCGTGCGCTTCAAGCGCAACTTCGGCCAGCACCCCGCGATGCACGCGGGGCTTGCGCGCGCCCGCGGCGACATCGTCGTGACGATGGACGGCGACCTGCAGAACCAGCCCGAGGACATCCCGCGCCTCGTCGCCGCGGTGGAGGCCGGCGCCGACGTCGCCAGCGGGCGGCGCGCGGCCCGCAACGACTCCTGGGGACGCACGCTGCCCTCTCGAATGATCAACGGCATGCTCCGTCGCTTCACCGGCGTCGACATCGCCGACTTCGGCTGCGCCTTCAACGCCTACCGGCGAAACGTCGTCGTCCCGATGCTGCCCGCGATCGGAAAGCAGAAGTTCACGAAGGCGCTCATCCTCTCCGGCGGCGCGTCGGTCGTCGAGGTGGACGTCGGGCATGCGGCGCGCTCCGGCAGCTCCCGCTACTCGCCGCTCCGTCTGACACGCCTGGCGCTGCACGTCCTCGCCGGCTTCTGGCCGCAGCCGATCCAGTGGATCGGCGTCGCGCTGGGCGTCGTCTGCACGTTGCTGGCGGTCGCGCTCGGCGCCTATGGCGTCTGGTACTGGATCGACCGTTCGAACTTCCCCGGCCCGCTGCTCGGCGGGGTCGCGGTCCTCTTCATCCTCGGCATCCAGGGCTTCATCCTCGCGCTCGTCGGGGAGTACCTAGGCAGAATCCAGCGGGAGGTCGAAGGGCGGCCTCTCTACACCATCTCGGAGGAGCTTTGAAAAAACGCGTTCTGGTCACCGGCGGGGCCGGGTTCATCTCGTCGAACTTCATCCGGCACCTGCTGGCGAACACCGAGCACGAGGTCGTCTCGCTCGACGCGCTGACCTACGCGGGGAACCTGGAGAACCTCGCCGACATCATCGGCCACGAGCGGCTCTCGTTCGTGCACGGTGACATTCGCGACGCCGACCTCGTGGCCCGGATGGTCTCGGAGGTGGACGTGATCGTGAACGCGGCCGCCGAGTCGCACGTCGAGAAGTCGATCGAGGAGGGTGCGTCGGAGTTCGTGACGACGAACGTGGAGGGGACGCAGATCCTGCTCGACGCGATCCGGCGCACACCGGTCGAGCGCTTCATCCTCATCTCCTCGAGCGAGGTGTACGGGACGGCGGAGTACGCGCCGATGGACGAGCTGCACCCGCTCAACCCGCGCTCGCCGTATGCGGCCACGAAGGCCGGCGGCGACCGGCTTGCGTACTCGTACTACGTCACCTACGGACTGCCGATCGTGATCGTCCGCCCCTTCAACAATTACGGCCCGCGCCAGCATGCGGAGAAGGTGATCCCGCGCTTCATCACGCAGGCGCTCTCCGGTGAGCCGCTGACGATCCACGGTGACGGGCACGCGAGCCGCGACTGGCTCTATGTCGACGACGACGCCGAGGCGATCGAGGCGATCATCGCGGCGGACATCGACCTGCTCGCCGGTGAGGTCGTGAACGTCGCGACCGGGATCGACATCTCCGTCCGGGACGTCGCCGACGCGGTGCTCGCCGTTGTCGGTGCGGACGTCGAGAAGGTCTTCGTCGACGAGCGGCTCGGCCAGGTCGACCGCCACATCGGCTCGACCGACAAGCTCGAGCGTCTGACCGGTTGGCGGGCGCGCACGAGCTTCGAGCGCGGGCTCGAGCAGACGGTCTCTTGGTACCGCGAGAACGAGGTGTGGTGGCGGTCATTGAGCGCCGACAGCGTCTCCTCGTCCTAGGGGCGGGGCCGGCCCAGATCGGCCTCCTGCGCGCGGCGCGCGAGCGAGAGCTCTTCGTGATCGCGGTCGATCGCGATCCCTCGGCGCCGGGCTTCGCGTATGCGGACAAGCGTGCGCTCGTCTCCACCGAGGACGAGCCTGCCGTCGACCGCCTTGCGCGTGCGGAGGCGGTCGACGGAATCATCTCGCCCGGGGCGGACTGGCCGGTGGGCGTCGCCGCGCGGGTGGCGGCGCGTCTCGGGCTCCCTCATCCGATCGACGAGGCGACCGCGGCGCTCGTGACCACCAAGTCCAGGCAGCGGGAGCGCTTGGCCGTCGCCGGTGTGCCCCAGCCGCGCGTGCTCGAAGAGCCGGTCGCGCCCTGCGTCGTCAAGGCTCCCGACCGACAGGGCCAGCGCGGGCTGACGTTCGTGCGCACCGACGAGGAGCTCCCGGCCGCGATCGAGGCGGCGATCGAGGCCTCGCGCAACGGTGCGTACATCGTCGAGGAGTACGTCGACGGCCCCGAGGTCACCGTTCAGGCCGTGTCGATCGACGGCGTCTTCCACCCTCTCCTCGTCGCCGATCGCCTCACCGCCGACCCGCCTGCGTTCGGTGTCGCGCTGGCGCACGCCTGGCCTTGTGTTTCAGAAACACAAAGTCCGATCGAGGCCGCCCGGGCCGCCGCCGAGGCGCTCGGCGTCCGGGACGGGCCGACGTACACCCAGATCCGGGTCGGGGCGGACGGATCCCGCGTGGTTGAGCTGGCTGCGCGCCTCGGCGGCGGTCACGACGCGGAGCTGACCGAGGCCGCGACGGGGGTGAAGCTGAACGACCTGGCGCTCGACTTCGCGCTCGGAAAGAAGGCTTGTGTTTCAGAAACACAAAGTCTCCACGGAGGCGGTTGCGTTCTCTTCCTGATCGCGCCCGAGGGCGTGCTGCACGCCGTCGAGGGGCGCGAGGCGGCGCACGCGGTCGAGGGGGTGCTGGACGTGCGGATCTACCGCGAGCCTGGGTTCCGGGTCGGGCCGCTGCGACGCGGCGCCGACCGGGCGGGTGCGGTGATCGCGGTCGGAGAGAGCCGCGACGACGCACTCGCGCGTGCCCGCCGTGCGGCGGACGAAATACGCTTCGTCGTCGAATGACACGAGAGACCCAACTGGGCTTCCAGCCGCCCTCGATCGGCGAGGAGGAGATCGAGGCCGTCGCGGACGCGCTCCGCTCCGGCTGGCTGACCACGGGCCCGCGTGCGGCCCTGCTCGAGGAGCGGATGGCCGAGTACCTGGACGTGAAGCACGTCCTCGCGGTGGCGTCCGGCACCGCGGCGATGCACCTGGCGCTCGTCGCGCTCGGGCTCGGGGAGGGCGATGAGGTGATCACCGCGCCGATCACCTGGCCGGCGACCGCGAACGTGATCGTCCACACGGGCGCGACGCCCGTCTTCGTCGACGTCCGCGAGGGCGACCTGAACATCGATCCGGAGCTGATCGAAGCCGCCGTCACCGAGCGGACGAAGGCGATCATGCCCGTCCATCTCGCCGGCCAGCCGTGCGACATGGATCCGATCTGGGCGCTCGGGATCCCGGTGATCGAGGACGCCGCGCACGCGGCCGAGAGCGCCTATCGCGGCCGCAAGCTGGGAGGCCTCTCCGACGCGACCTGCTTCTCGCTCTACGCGACGAAGAACATCGCGGCGGGCGAAGGCGGTCTCGTCTCCACGAACCGCGACGACATCGCGGACGCGATCCGGGATCTCCGGCTGATGCGCCGCGGCGACGGATCGCTCTACGACATCACCGTCCCCGGCTACAAGGCGAACCTCTCCGACGTGCTCGCCGCGATCGCCCTCGTCCAGCTCGACAAGCTGCCCGAGCACACGACGGCGCGGCAACGGCAGTTCGCGCTCTACGACGAGGGCCTCGCCGAGCTCGACGGGATCGAGCCGCTGGCCCGCGATCCGCGCGACACGCATGCCCTGCACCTGTACGTCGTCCGCGTCGATGCCGGCCGTTTCGGCCTGACCCGCGACGAGCTGCAGCGCGCGCTCACGGCGGAGCGCATCTCGACGTCGATCCACTTCCTGCCGGTGCACCGCCTCAGCTGGTACCGCGAGCGCTACCCGGACCAGCCGTCGCTTCCGGTGGCGGAGCAGGCGGGCGACGAGATCCTGTCGCTCCCGCTGTCACCCGCCCACTCCGACGACGACATCGCGGATGTGATCGAGGCGCTCGGGCGGATCCGCGACCGCAGCGCATGAAGCGCGGGCTCCGCGTCCTCGCGACGCTCGTGCTCACCGGCCTTGCGGTCGCCTATCTCGTCTGGAAGATCGACGTCGGCCAGACCGCCGACGTCCTCGCCGATGCCAGCCCGTGGTGGTTTCTCCTCGCGGTGGCGATCATGACGCTGACCGTCGTGCCGATGGCCGAGCGCTGGCGCCGCCTCCTCGAGTCACAGGGCATGCAGGAGCGGTTGCCCTGGCTGACGCGGGCCTATCTCGTCGCCTATGCAGCGGGTCAGATCCTTCCCACCTCGATCGGCGGCGACGCCGTCCGGATCCTCGAGACCTCGCGCCGCCACCGCGAGCGCCTCGGCGCGATCTCCGCGATCGTCCTGCTCGAGCGGGCGCTCGGCGGTGCGGCGACGGTGCTCCTCGGCGCAGTGGGCTTCCTGCTCGCGATCGGCCGCTACGACGTCGGGCGCCTACCTCTGGATCGAGGGCGCCTTCGTGCTGCTGACGTTCCTGCTCGCCTTCCTGCTCTTCTCCCGCTCTGCCAGGCCGATGCTGCGTGCGACCGCGCCGCTGCTGCGGCGGCTGCGGCTCGAACGGCCGGTGCGCGCGGTCTACGACGGCATCCACGCCTTCCGCGAGCGAACCGGCCTGCTTGTGGGGCTCTTCGTGTTCACCGTCGCGATCCAGGCGGTGCGGGTGCTCGCGATCTGGGCGACGGCGCGGGCGGTGGGGATCGACCTGTCGCCGCGGATCTACTACGTGATGGGCCCGCTCTTCTTCCTCGTCCTGCTCGTGCCGTTCACGCTGAACGGGTTCGCGGTCCGGGAGGCGTTCTTCGTCAGCTTCCTCGGCGGCGTCGGCATCGACGCCGACCAGGCGTTCGCAGCCGGGTTCCTCTTCTTCCTCGTCACCGTCGCGATGGCGCTTCCCGGCGGCGCGATCCTGCTCTGGGAGGGGCTGCGCAGGAGGCCGACTGCGACCCATGCCTGACGCGAGCGTCGTCGTGGTCACCTACAACGCGCTGCCGTGGATCGAGCAGAGCATCGAGAGCGTCCGGGACGAGGAAGTCGTGGTCGTCGACAACGGCTCGACCGACGGCACCGTCGACGTCGTCCGCGAGTTGTTCCCGCAGGCTCAACTGATCGAACGCGAGAACCTCGGGCTTGCGTCGGGCTGGAACGCGGGCATGGCGGTCGGGACCGGCCGCTACTTCATGCTCCTGAACGCCGACGCCTGGCTGACCGCCGGCGCGCTCACGCGTCTCGTGGAGTTTGCAGACGACCATCCCGAGGCCGCGGTCGTGGGCCCCAGGCTCCTGAACACCGACGGGACGCTGCAGCGCTCGGTGCGCGGCTTCCCGACGCTCTGGCGGCTGGCGACGGAGTACTTCTTCCTGCGCAAGCTCGCGCCGGGCTCGCGGCTGCTGAACGGGTTCTATGCGGGTGCGTTTCGGCACGACGAGCTGCGCGAGGTGGAGGTCGTGATGGGCGCCTGCATGCTCGTGCGGCGCGAGGCGGTCGAGCAGGTCGGCCCTCTGGACGAGTCGTTCTTCCTCTTCAGCGAGGAGACGGACTGGTGCTATCGCTTCCGTGAGGCCGGCTGGAAGGTCCTCTTCTTCCCCGGCGCCGAGTGCGTGCACGTCGGCGGCGCCTCGCACGGCGGGCGGATGTTCCGCGAGAACGTCCGCGGCCACCTGCGATTTCTCGCGAAGCATCATGGCGTTCCGTACGCGGAGCGGGCGCGGCGGCTGCTCCGCTGGTCTCTGCGGCTGCGCGCTCGGCTCTTCCGGGACGAGCGCGGGCGGATGTACCGCGACGCGGCCGACTGGCTTGCGTCGGGGCACGTGCCGGAGCTGCTCGAGCGATGACCCTCGTGCGTCTCGCGCTGGCGACCGGCATTCTGCTGTGGCCGGGAGCGGTGGTCGCGCGGGCACTCGGCCTGCGCGGCGCCTCGATCACCCTCGTGTGGTCGTTCACGCTCCTCTTCGGTGCGCTGGCCGTCACGTTTGCCGCCGGAACGTCACTGACGCTGGCGCTCCTCTTGCTCCTCGGCGCGGGCCTCGTTGCACTCCCGTTCGTGCGCCGCGCGCCCCGGGCCGAGCGAATCGCCGGGCGGTGGTGGGTGCTCGGCGCCGGCGTCGTGCTCGGGGTGCTGCTCTGGCATGTCGCGGGCGAGATCGGCGGCGACGGCCTCT
This sequence comes from uncultured Gaiellaceae bacterium, assembly GCA_963749515.1. Classification (GTDB taxonomy): domain Bacteria; phylum Actinomycetota; class Thermoleophilia; order Gaiellales; family Gaiellaceae; genus Gaiellasilicea. Next base: position 12,747 of record CAVVMR010000004.1, on the reverse strand, counting down.
TCCACCTGGCGCGTGTGCGCAAGCTGGATGAGTTCGACTCCCTCTCGCTCGGGGCGGTCGAGGAGTTCGCCGACGGCGGACCACATCCCGGCTACGCCTTTCCGCTCTGGCACGGCTTCCTGGCGCTCGTCGCGCGCGTCGCCTTCGTCGATCCATCTCAGGTCGTCCTGCATGAGGCCTCCGTGCTCGCGCCGCTCGCGCTTCTCGTTGCCTACGAGGCCGGATATGCGCTCTTCCAGCGGGTAGGCCCGGCGGTCGCGGTCGTGTGCGCCCAGGTCGGCGTTACCGCCCTCGCGCCGGCTCACGGCGGCGCCTACACGGCGCTCGGCCTGCCGGCGACTGCGTCGCGCCAGCTGCTCGTCCCCGCAGCGCTCGCCCTCGCCATCGCCTACGTCGAGCGGCCGAACCGGCGGACGCTCGCGTCGGTCGCCGCCGCGGGATTCATCCTGGCGGTGATCCATCCGACCTACGCGATCTTCCTCTGGCTCCCCTTCGCGGGCTTCCTCGTCGTCCGCTCGGTGGCGGCGCGGGAGGAGTCGAGACGGATCGCGTTGGCGCTCGCCGCGCTCGTCCTCCCGGCAAGCGCGTTCTTCGCGTGGCTGCTGCCGGTCGTTCGCGACACCGCCTCTCATGCACCGGGAAAGGACGACCTCCAGCGTGCGTTCGTTCAGTACGCGGGACAGCTCGACGTCTCCTCGGACACGAGCTACCGGCTCGCCCCCGAGGTCTTCGGCCGGGCGGGCGCGATCGCGGTCGTCGCGCTCCTCTTCGTGCCTCTGGCCGGCCTCGCTCTCCGCCGGCGCTGGGCGGCGTACGTTCTCGGAGGCTTCCTCGCGGTCGCCGCGGTGATGCTCGTCTCGCCGCTCTTCGTCGTGTTCTCCGACCTCGTCTCGATCTCGCAGTCGCGGCGGGCAGCCGGGTTCTGGCCACTTTCCTTCGCCTTCGCCGGCGGCCTGGTCGTCCTCTCGGCCCTCATGCGGGGACTCGTTCTTCCCCTGGCGCTCGCGGCGGGGATCGTGCTCCAGCTCGCCTACCCGGGCGAGTTCGACTACGCGCTCCGGGAAGGCGGGCCGGCGCTCGTGACCTGGATCGCGGTGGGCGGGGGCGCTGCTGCGCTCGTGCTCGGCCTCTGGCGACGCTCGGCGCTCGGGCGGCCCGGCGCGGTCGTGGGTCTTGCCGCGTGCCTCTTCGTGCTGCCGGTCGCCGTGCACGCGGCCGCCAACTGGAGCCCGTCTCCGGCACGAACCGCGAGCCCGCTCACGGCGGGCCTCGTCGAGGCGCTGCGCGAGGACGTGCCTGAGGGGGCCGTCGTCTACTCCGATCTCGAGACGAGCTATCGAATCGCGGCCGAGGCGCCTGTCTACATCGCGGCCGCGCCGCCGGGTCACGTCGCCGACACCGAGAAGAACCGGCCGTTCGAGCGGCGCCGGGACAACATCCGCTTCTTCCGCACCGCCGACGTGGCGATTCCGCGCCGTGCGGGAGCGGATTGGCTGGTGCTCGACCGAAGGCGCTTCGACATCGTTCCGCAGCTCGACTCGGTGTACCGCGACAGCCGCTACACGCTCTACGTCATCCCGTAGTTGGCCCAGTACCATCGCCGGGCATGAAGCTTCTGCTCGTCTCGCTGTACTTCCCGCCGGCCGGCGGCGGCGGCGTCCAGCGCCCGCTGAAATTTGCCCAGTACCTGCCGGCGCTCGGGATCGAGACGCACGTGCTCGCACCGGACAACCCGAGGTGGATCCACGAGGACGCCGATCTCCGCGTCCCGACGCAGGCCTGGGTGCACCGCGCGCGCTACATCGGCCCCAAGGGCCGGAGGCCGGCCGAGGAGCTGTACGGCAAGGAGGGAGTCGAGCGCGCGCTCGTCCATGCGAAGCTCGCATCGCGGCGGTTGCTCGTCCCGGATGAGAACGTCAGCTGGAACCTGACCGCGATTCCGGCTGCGATCCGCATCGCGCGCAAGGAGAAGATCGACGTCGTCGTCACCACCTCGCCGCCGAACTCGGTGCATCTGGTCGGGGCGGCGGTGAAGAAGGCGACCGGCGCGAAGTGGGTCACCGACCTCCGTGACTCCCTCGTCGCCCATCCGCACCGACGCGCCGAGAACATGGCGGTCCGCGCCAAGGAGAAGGTCGACGAGGGGGTGGCGCGGCTCGTCGCCCGCTCGGCTGACGCGATCACGTGCGTGTCGGACGCGATCGCGGAGGAGGCGCGAGGCTTCTCGCCGCGCGGGAAGGTGGTGACGATCTCGAACGGCTGCGACTTCGACGACTTCGCCGGCCTGGACTACACCCCGACCGGCCGCTTCCGGATCACGCACACCGGCAGTTTCTTCGGCAAGCGCGACCCCCGTCCGTTCCTGACTGCGCTCGACGAGTCCGGTCTCGACGTGAAGGCGCGATTCCTCGGCGACTTCCGCTCCTCCGACCGCGCCTGGGCGGAGGAACGAGGGCTGGGCGACCGGTTGGAGTTGATCCCGTATGCCCCGCGCCAGGCGGCGCTCGAGCTGCAGCGCGACTCCGAGGCCCTGCTGCTCCTGATCCCTGATGCCGGCGGTCGCGGCAAGGGGGTTCTCTCCGGCAAGGTCTTCGAGTACCTCGCCGCCGAGCGGCCGATCCTCGCCGCGGTGCCACCGGATGGGGCGGCCGCGGACCTGATCCGCGAGACCGGCGCAGGCGTGATCGCGCCGCCCGACGACGTCGAGGCCCTGAAGCGCGCACTCGCCGAGCTGCACGAGCGGTTCGCGAACGGCGGGCTGCCCGGGACCGAGATCCCGGAGGCGACACGACACCGTCTCTCGCGCCGCGCGCGCGCCGAGGAGCTCGCGGAGCTCGTCCGCTCGCTGTGACCAGCGCCAGGCCAGGTCCGGTCGTCGACGCGCTGTTCTTCGCGACCGTGTTCACGGTCACGTTCGCGAAGCTGCAGTGGGAGGTCGCCGGCACGCTCAGCCTCTCGGACGTTCTCACCGCGGTCTTCCTGATCGCGTTCGCCGGGACACGCCTCGGCACCGGAGACCGGAGACTCGCCTGGGGAGCAGCCGTCGCGGCGCTCTTCTTCCTCGCGTTCCTCGCCGTCTACCTGATCGGCTTCTACAACCTCGAGACCGAGCAGGCGCTTGCCCAGTGGGCGAAGGGGATGCTCAAGTTCCTGCTCCACTTCCTCTTCCTCGTCGTCGGGATCGCGTACCTCGTCCGCCGGAGCGAGTGGTTCTACTGGGCGGCGTTCGCGGTCTTCATGGCGGGCTTCGTGGCGAACGCGCTCTACGGGATCGTCCAGCTCGGTTCGGCGGAGGTGCTCGGGATCAACCTCGACCAGTCCGTGCTCTCGCCGATCACGGGCGGTGCGAGCCAGATCAACATCTACGGGGCGATCGGCGGCGAGAGCGTCTTCCGGCCCAATGCGCTCACGGGCGACCCGAACCACCTGGGCATCGAGCTCGTGATCCCTCTGCTCGTGCTGACGCCCCTGTACCTCCGGCTCGAGAAGGGCCACCGGCTGAAGGTCCCGCTCGCCCTCGTCCTCGCGTTCCTTCTGCTCGTCGAGATCGCCACGCTCTCCCGTTCGGGATTGCTCGGGCTCGGCGTCGGGCTACTCGTGCTGGCCGTTCCCTACCGGCGCAAGCTCTTCACGCCGGAGTTCCTCCTCCCGCTCGGCGCCGTCGCGACCGTCCTCGCGCTCGTGCTGGCCGCACGGTGGGACTTCTTCGAGCAGGTCCTGCGAACGCGGATCGACACCTCGGCGAACGGAACGTCGACGCACTTCGACGTCTACAACTTCATCCCGGACGTGCTCTCGTCGCATCCGCTCTTCGGGCTGGGGCTGAACAACTTCTCCGTCTACTACGAGTTCGTCACCGGGCGGACGAACTTCGGCCCTCACTCGTTCTACGTCGCGACGCTGGTGGAGACCGGGCTCGTCGGCACGGCCCTGTTCGTCGCCTTCCTCATCTACGTCTTCAGGCGGCTGAAGCGGCTGCGTGCGGTCGGAAGGACGCTCGGTTCGGCGCGGATCCGGCCGCTCGCGTGGGGGATGACCGCGGCGCTCGTCGGCACGATCGCGTCGAATGCCTTCTACCTGACGATGTCCTTCTACTACTTCTTCGCCTTCGCGATGCTCGCGCTCGCGGCGCCGATCGTCTTCTCCCGGCGCCTGTGAAGGTCGTCTTCCTGACGACCTCGTACCCGCGGCACGAGCGGGACGTTGCCGGGCTCTTCGTTCGTGACATGGTCGAGGCGTTACGCGCCGAGGGTGTCGAGGTCGAGGTCGTCTCGCCGGCGTCGTTCCGGCACTTCGGCATCGCGTATGGGCACGGGATCCCCGGCAATCTGCGCGAGCGGCCCTGGCTCGGTTTGCTCTTGCCTGCGTTTCTCTTCAACTATGCGCGCGCTGCGCGGCGGGCTGCGCGCGATGCCGATCTCGTCCACGCGCACTGGCTCCCGTCAGCGCTCGCCGCGCTCGCGACCGGGAAGCCGTACGTGCTCCAGCTCTGGGGTAGCGACGTCGAGCTTGCGCGGCGGGCGCCGTGGTTTTTCCGGCCCATCCTGCGCCGGGCGCGACTCGCGATCGCGGCGTCGGAGTTCCTCGCGGCCGCGGCACGAGAACTCGGCGCGCGCGAGGTGCGTGTGATCCCGAGCGTGATCGAGATCCCCGAGACTGTCGGCGAGCCGGAGGACCCACCGCACGTGCTTTTCGTCGGCCGACTCTCGCCCGAGAAGGGGATCCGCGAGTTCCTGGCGGCGACGAGGGGCCTGCCGCGGGTGATCGTTGGTGCGGGCCCGGTGAGGGTTCGCGAGGCGGTAGGGTTCGTTCCACACGCAGAGGTCGGGCCGTACTACGAACGCGCAGCCGTTGTCTGTGTGCCGTCGCGGCGCGAGGGCTACGGGTTCGTTGCTCACGAGGCGATGGCTTACGGACGACCGGTGGTCGCGACGGCGGTCGGCGGGCTCGTCGACGCGATCGAGGACGGCGTCACCGGCGTCCTGACGACGCGAAAGAGACTCCGCGCCGATATCGAACGGCTGCTGGCGGATGCGGACCTCCGAGCGCGCCTCGGCGCCGCAGCACGGGAGCACGCGAAGAGGAACTTCGCGCCGGAGGCGGCTGCGGCGGCTCTCCTCGAGTCCTACCGCTAGCTCGGCTTCTCGAACACTGCGCTGATCTGGAGGGCAAAGAGCCTGCGCCGGAGCGCCCGCAGGTCGGCGCGCTCCAGGGCCCACCACATGCGCTCGGGATCGCGTCCGGTCTTCTCCGCGGCGAGCGTCAATGCGTACTGGATGAGCTTGACCGGGTGCCCGGTCCACTGCGTCTCGACGTGGCGGAGGCCGTGCGCGGCGAATACCCGTTGCAGCCGTGCTTCGTCGTAGTGCCGCTTGTGGCCGATTCGGCGGTCGTGCACGAGGTAGAGCGGCCAGACCGGCGGCGGGATGTATCGGTAGGCGTGGGGCACGGTCACCCATGCGCGGCCGCCCGGGCGCAGCACCCGCGCAAGCTCGCCCACCGCTTCGCCGTCGTCGTCCAGATGCTCGAGGACCGCGACCGCGCTTGCGCAGCCGACGCTCTCGTCCGCGAACGGCAGCCGCTCGGCGGCGCAGACAACGAACGAGGTTCGCTCGGCAAGGCCCTCCGAGGCGGCGAACCGTGCGGCTCGCACGACACCCTCGACGGAGAGGTCGCAGCCGACTGCCTCCACGCCGGCCCGCGCCGCCTCGATCACCGTCGCGCCGGAGCCGCCGACACCGACGTCCAGATAGGGAGCCGTCGCCGGAGACACGCCGATCGCAGGGAAGATTCGGTCGTTGAAGCTCTTGCGCCACGGGTCTACCTCGTACGACCCGAACTGTACGAACTCGGCGTCGAAGTAGCCGCGCTGGTGCTCGTGCTGCTCCGAGAGTTGGGGCGGGACGAGAAGACGGACGTCGTCCACGATCGCGTAGACGGCACCGCAGCCTGTGCAGCGGAGCCCCTCCGCGGCGGACTCCAGCCCGCTCCTGCACACAGGGCACAGCGTCGTCACGGGTGCGACCGTACCGACTCTCTATACTCGCCGCCGTGGCTGACGACCCGGCGAGCGCCCGCGCGGCCGACGCGGAGCGGCCGGTCGAGACGGCCGACATCGCGGCGACCGTCGCTGGTACCCGGGCAGGCTTGCTGGTCTTCGCCGGCATCGCGGCGACGAACCTCGGCAACGTCATCTTCCAGCTGCTGTCAGGCCGGCTCCTCGGCCCAGCGCTCTACGGAGAGGTCGTCTCGCTCATCGCCGCATCGGGGCTGATCGCTCTTCCGTTCGGAGGAGTGCAGTACGCGGTCGCCCGCTTTGTCGCGGACGATGCCGCCCGCGGGCGGATCGCGGGTGTCGCTGCGTTCACCCGCCGGGCACTGATCATGTCGCTCGTGGTCGCCATGACGGTGACGGCGATCGTGACGCTCGCATCACCGTTGATCCGCGACGCGCTGGGCGTCTCGAAGCTTTCCCCGGTGATCCTGATGGCCCTGTACACGCTGCCTGCGCTTCTCGCTCCGGCGCTGTGGGGGGTTGCGCAAGGGCTGCAGCGCTTCGGAGTGATGTCCCTCTCGATGGCGGTCGGAAGCGCGGCTCGGATCCTGATCCTCGTCGCGTTCATCCCACTCGGGGTCGGTGTTGGAGCGGTCCTCGGGTCGACTCTCGTCGGCGCGTTCTTCGCGTTGCTCGTTCCTTTGCCGCTGATCTGGAGTGTGCTGCGGACGCCGAGCGACGGCATACCAGGCCCGTCGAATCGCGTGGTTCTGACCTACCTCGTGCCGGTGGTGATCGGAACGCTCGCCATTACGTCGCTGACGACGCTCGACCTGATCGTCGGCAAGCTCGTGCTCAGCCCGCACGACGCGGGGATCTACGGCAGCGCTTCCTTCATCGGCCGGCTGCTCCTCTATTTGCCGATGACGATTGCGACCGTCCTGCTGCCGAAGGTGATCTCGCGGGCTGCGGTCGAGCGGGACACGAAGGAGATCCTCTACGCGAGCCTCGCGGTCACCGCGGCGTTCTCGCTGGCGGGAACAGCGATGCTGATCGTGCTCCCGAGGTTCGTGATCGACACGACATTCGGCTCCGAGTTCAGCGAAGCGACGCCGCTCGTCGGCGTCTTCGGCCTCGCGATGACCGTCTATGCCCTGTTGAACGTCCAGCTCGCATATCACCTCGGCCACGGGCGCACCACGATGGCTTGGCTCCTGTTGGGCGGGGCGGTTGCCCAGCTGCTCTTCTATCTCGCCGTGCACGGCTCGACGTACCAGCTCGTCACCGCCAACCTCGTGTCGGCCCTGGCGGTGCTCCTTGTTCACGAGCTCTTCTTCGAGCCCACGATTCCGCCGACGGTGCGCTGGGGCGTCGCGAGGATCAGGCGCCGCAGCTAGTCCCGCGAGGCCGAAGCCTCCTCGGCGCTATCGTGCGCCACCGTGAGCGCACTGCGGCAACGAGCGGCGTCGATGTTCGACAAGGCGATGCAGCTCAACCTCGAGAACATCGTGCGGCTGCTGCGGGCCGCGCACGGAGGCCGTCTGCTCGACGTCGGCTGCGACGACGGTGAGCGCACGCTCGCTTTCGCGCGCGCCGCCGGGGCGGACGAGGTTGCTGGCATCGAATCGGTGGCTGAGCAGGCGGCTCTCGCCCGGGAGCGCGGCATCGACGCGACGGTGGCCGACGTGGCCGAGGGGTTCCCGTTCCCGGACAAGAGCTTCGATGTCGTCGTCAGCAACCAGGTGATCGAGCACCTGCACGACACCGATCTGTTCGTGCGCGAGTGCCACCGCGTCCTCGTTCCGGGCGGGCTGCTCGTCTTCTCGACCGAGAACCTTTCCAGCTGGCACAACGTCTTCGCGGTGACGCTGGGATGGCAGCCGTTCTCGCTGACGAACGTCAGCGGCTGTACAGGCGGCCTCGGGAATCCTGCTTCAGTCTTTCGCGGTCAACCCCATGTCCGCCCCGACAGCTGGCAGCACGTTCGCGTCTTCGCCTACCGGGGACTTGTCGAGCTGGCACGCGTTCACGAATTCGAGGTGACGGCAACCGCCGGTGCCGGGTACTTCCCGCTCCCGGCTCGGTTGGGACGCGTCGATCCTCGGCACGCTGTTTTCGTCACCATCGCCGCTCGCCGTCCACACGCATAGGTCGAGCACAAGTGTCGAGCCGATGGCGCCGACCTCGTCGCTATCCTGCCGGGTCGTGACGACGGCGGCCGCCACCGTGACCCGTGCTGGCACGCGGGTTCACTCCTACCTCGCCGGAGCGCTGTCCCGTCGCTGGGTGTGCGACACGGTGGTCACTCTCGCCTACGTCGGCATCACAGTTCTGTTCTTCCACAAGCTGATGCTTCACATCGGCGATTCGGTTCTCTTCGAGCCGAACGACGAGTCGGCGGGTATCCGCTTGTACTGGGGCGCGGAGTTCCAGGGAGAGAACCCTTTCACCCAGCGCCGTGACACGCTGAACGGCGCTCCGGAAGGACTCCCACTGGCCTCCGCCGTAAACATCGCGAACGCCGTGATTCCGGGAACGATCTGGCTTCTGCATTACGCGGTCGGTCTCACCGCAGCCGCGAACGTCTTCTTGCTGGGCGGTTTCGTGTTGACCGGCGTGTCGTTCTACGTGCTGTTGAGCCGACTTGGCTTTCACCCGTTGGCAAGTTTCGTGGCCGGGTATGCGCTCGCGTTCAACCCGTGGATGATGGTACGAGCGGGCGCGGGGCACCACGGTTTCATGCAAGCGTGGATCTTCCCGATCGTCGTCGCGCTGCTGTTGCACCAGTACCGTCGCCGAACCATCTCGTCCGCGGTGCTCGTGGGGCTCGTGCTCGCCCTGGCCTTCTACACCAACTCTTACTACGGCCTGATGGCCGGCCTCGTCGTGGGGGTCTTTTGGATCGTCGACTTCGTGCGTCAGAAGGGCTGGCACGACCGGCTCTGGTGCTTCACCCTCGCCGACATCGCCATCGTCACGTCCCTGATCGCGTTCCTGCCGGCGCTGATCGCGTGGGCGCAGCAGAAGCGTACGGTCGCCGCGGGTGTCTCCAACGAGCTCCAGCACCTTCAGAATCTCGGTGCGGCTTCGGAGTCGTACATCCTCCCGTCGTTCCGACATCCCTGGCTGAGTGGAATCACGCGCCACTACACGGACCGTTCCGAGTTCGTCTGGTCCGAGAACACCCTCTATCTGGGCTGGTCGTTGCTGTTGCTCGGGCTCGTCGGAGCGTGGTTGGTGATCCGGCGGCACCCCGACACGTTCGTCACCCCGGTGAGACGGTTCTTCCTCGTCTGCATGGCGGTGCTCGCACCGGTCGCCTTCCTCGTCTCGCTCAGGCGAGAAACGAGCGTCTTCGGCGTCGACGTGCCGATGCCGTCGTACCTGGTCGGGGAGTTCACGACGTTCTGGCGCGTCTTCGCGCGGTTTGGACTCCTTGTCACGTTTGCGCTCGCGGTTCTCGCAGCCTTCGTCCTCACGCTTGTGATCCGGCGCTATCGCTTCGGCCTCGCCGCTGCGATGACGGTCTTCGCGATCCTCGCCTTCGAGTACTACAGCGGCATCCCGCCCATCTTCCGCCTTACCCAGACGCCCTACTCGGCTTGGATCGAGCGGCTACCCGCCAACAGCGGGATCATTGCCAACTACCCGCTGCCAACCGACAACCCAGCCGCCTTGCGTCTGCTCGCCAATACGTTCTTCCAGCAGGTCCACAACGAGAAGCCGCAGTTCATGATCTTCGGCAGCGGCTACGGCGGCACGCGCGAGGACGGGATCCGGATTCTCGCGCGCTACGTCACCGACCCGAACACCCCTTCGATGCTCAAGGCAAACGGCGTCAAGTACGTCCTGCTGCACGACGACGTCTACCGCGAGGCGGGCGAGGAGCCGCCTCCGGTGCCACCGGGGTTCCGCCTCGTCACGCGGATTCCCGGCAACGTGCGCGCGCTCGAGATCGAGCCGAGCGTGCCTGCCGCGAACATCGACGAGTTGCTGGAGCAGAACGCCGTCGCAATCGCGGCCACGCAGGGGCTCGAGACGCCGACGCTGTCGCTCGCTGGGTTCCAGAACGGGTCGAAGACGATCGAGGGCAGTGGAACGGTGCAGCTTGCATGGGAGGACCCGCGCCTCCGCCGGGTCGGCCTGACGGTGCTGGCCGCGAGCGAGGTCACACCGCGCAAGCTGCAACTCGTGGACGACGAGGGCAAAGTCGTCGGGGAGTGGGAGATCGGCACTCAGATGACGCAGGTCACATTCCAGCCGCTGCGGGTTGACGGTAAGAGTGCTTCCTTCACGTTGCGGACGGAGCCGAGCGGGCGGATCGACTTCGACAGCATCACCGTGCAGCCGCTGGCCGACTTCTCCGTCAGCATTCGCGACTACTAGTCGTGCGGCTCAGCGTCGTCATCCCGGTCTACAACGAGGCCGAGCAGGTCGTGGAGACGATCCGCTCGGTGAACGCCGCCGTTGCGGACGAGCCGGCCTTCGCCGCCGCAGAGATCGTGGTCGCCGACGATGGATCGACAGTCGACGTCGAGTCGCGCGTGCTGGCGGCGCCGAGCGCGGTGCCTGTTCGAGTTGAGCGGCTCGCCCTGAACAGCGGGCGGTTCGAAGCTCGCCGTGCCGGGTTGGCGGCGGCTGAAGGCGAGTACGTGCTCTTCATCGATGCGGGCGTGACGCTCGTGCCGGGCAGCCTCGCGTTCGTCGCCTCGAGGCTCGAGGAGGGGGACGAGGTCTGGAACGCGCACACGGAGCTGCGCACCGACGGCAACCCTTTCGCGATGTTCTGGAGCGTCGTCAGCTCGCTGGCGTTCGCCATGTACCTCGACGAGCCTCGCGAAACGAGCTTCGGGGTGGACGACTTCGATTACTTTCCGAAGGGAACGACGTGCTTCCTGGCGCCCCGCGACGTCCTGCGAGATGCGTTTGCCGCCTTCAGGTCGCGCTACACGGACACGAGGCACGCGAACGACGACGGCCCGATCATCCGATCCATCGCCGAGCACAAGCGGGTACACATCGCACCGCGTTTCGCGTGCGTGTACACCCCTCGTAGGACATTGCGCTCGTTCCTCAAGCACGCATTTCATCGAGGCGTCGTCTTCGTCGATGGGCACGGCAGGGCCGAGTCGCGGTTCTTTCCGGCAGTCGTCGCGTTTTATCCGGTGAGCGCCGGCCTGGCGATCACAGCCGTGCGCCGGCCGGTGGCCTTACCGCTCGTCGCGCTCGGCATCGGCGGCGTTGCAGCGTTGGCGGCAGCCCGGAAGCGGCAGCCCGCAGCCGAGATCGCGTCGTTCTCGGCTCTGGCGCCGGTCTACGCCGTTGCGCACGGGCTCGGGATGTGGAAGGGCGCTGCGCTCGGTGTTCGGGCGCGGCTCGGTGGCTCCAACCCGTGATCGGGGTCATCTACGGGACGACGGGTGAGCTCATCAAGCTCGGCCCTGTCCTCCGCGGTATCCAGGAACGGGGTGGCCGCTTCCTCAATCTGACGACAGCGCAGCAGGTCACACAGATCCCCGGCCTGCTCGTCCAGTTCGAGCTTCCTCAGCCGAATGTCTACCTCGCCCACGGTCGTGGCGGTCGCGACCTGGAGCGCAACGCGGACATTCCGATTTGGTTCAGCTCCGTGGCGCGTCGCTTCGTCCGCACCAGCGGCCGTCTGAAGCGGGAGCTCCAGAGCGACGGTAAGCCGCCCCTGGTGCTCGTCCACGGTGACACGATGACAACCGTTCTCGGCGCGTGTATGGGGCGGCTACTCGGCGCGCCGGTGGCGCACATCGAATCGGGTCTGAGGAGCTTTGATCTGCGTCACCCGTTTCCGGAGGAGCTCAACCGGCGCCTGACGTCGAAGGTCGCCAGCATTCACTATGCGCCAGGCGCGTGGGCGGCAGGGAACCTCACGTCGGGCGAGGTCGTGAACACCGGCTCCAACACGATTGCCGACAGCCTCGCGCTCTCCCTCCTCGCGGTCGACGCCGGAGCTCGATTACCGTCCAAGCCGTTCGGCCTCGTGAGCTTGCATCGTTTCGAGCTCCTGAAGGACAAATCGCTCCTTCGCGCGACACTCGAGTTGCTCGCGGACGCGGGCAGGCGGATTCCGTTGATCTTCGTCGACCATCCGGTGACAGTTGCCGCGATCGACGGTTTCGGTCTCACCGGACTCTTCGACGACCAGGCGCTCGTTCGTGTTCCGCGGATGTCCTTCTTCGAGTTCGTGCCGCTCATGCGGCGCTCATCCTTCATCGTTACCGACAGCGGCGGAAGCCAGGAGGAGTCCTTCCACCTCGACGTGCCGTGTCTCGTGCACCGCAAGCGGACCGAGCGGCAGGAAGGCGTGGGCGAGAACGTTGTCGTCTCGGGCCTCGACCAGTCGGTGCTCGCCAGGTTTCTCGCCGACCCGACGATCTACCGTCGTCGAACTCCGCCGCCCTCGACCTCGCCGACGGCGATCATCCTCGACGACCTCGCATCGCGTGGCCACTTGTAGCGCCCTCGCGCTTACCGGCCGCGGACGACTCCGGTCAGGAGAGCCGACACGTAGGCCATATGCGTGAGGACCAGGCCCACGCAGACGAGGCCACCGACCGAGAGCGAACGAAACTGCGTACCTGCCGCGACGCCGCGGTAGACGACGACCACGGCGTAGACGACGAGCGCGGCGAGCCAGGGCCCGAGCCCGAGCAGCCAGCCTGCGCCGACGAAGGCCGCAGCAGCGACGGCTAGCGCAGTCGAGGGTCGGAGCGCCCGAACTC
>CAVVMR010000003.1:0-49122 GCA_963749515.1 uncultured Gaiellaceae bacterium | reverse complement strand
AGGGGGTCGCAGGTTCGAGCCCTGCACCGCCCACTTCCTAGGAGCCGGTTCTCGTCCTGGTGGGCGGGTCACGGTCGCCGTTCGGCCCGTTGCTACCGTTGCCGCCATGTTCGGAGTTCGGCTCACTGTCGTCGGCGACGGGATGGAGGCTGCTGCGGTCTGCGGTCTCTTGAGGACCGAGGGGATCCCGTGCACCGACCGGCAGACCGACATGGGCGTCGGCTCCTGGGATGCGACCGGGAGCGGCGGGCCGCGCGAGATCCTCGTCGCCCCGGGCGACCTGGAGCGCGCGCGAGAGCTCATCGAACCCGTTACTCCGTAGGGCGTGCCTCTCGAGAGAGAGTCTGCGGTCCGTACCTCCGCCCGATCGTCTGCGCTTCGCCATCGTCGACCCCAGCATTCGGTCACCGCCGGCGGCAGGTTTCCACCGGCCCGTTCACCGACCTGTTGCTGAGGACGGCCGACTCACGCGCGCCTGCTCGCTGAAGCACGCGACGCGTGGGAAAATACCATTGTCAACGGAGCTCTGCCAGGCTAGGCGGCCGAGGCGCGATCGTCGGCGAGGACGATCTCCTCGGAGCGAACGTCGCCGGCGATGCGCTCGCGATCGCCTTCGAAGCTGACGACGTAGGTCGGCGCGTTCTCGCGGGCGAACCTGCCGACGATGCGGCCGCGGGTGCCGGGACGCAGGTCGCCGTGCCGTTGCAGCAGGCGCACGTTGTCGTTCGGATGGAACTCGGTGGGTGTGGACGTGTCGTTCATGTCCCTACCTAACGCTGGATCCTCCGATCGGATACGCCGCGGGCGTCCCTCGATCGAGGGTTTCTCTCAGTGCTCCGAGTCGTCGGACTCCCGGCGGGCGCAGTCGGGACAGACGAAGAGGAGCTCTCGCTGGCCGGCCTCGTCCGGGTCGGTGACCCTGTAGGCCTTCCAGCCACGGGCGCCGGCGCTGCTCACCCGCGGGCACTCCGCGCAGCCGAACACGCGGACGTCTCCGCTGGTTCTGCGATCGGTGTCCACGTCTACATCATCCGCCTGTGCGGCCGGAAGTGGTACTGGCCCAACGGTGAGCATCCGGCCCGCTCCGAAAAAGACAGCCGGGGCGCGACGTGCCGCCCCGGCTTGGACCTACGACTTGCCACCGCGAATATTCCTGGTCCGGGTGCAGTCAAAACGTTCCCCCGTCGCACAATGTGGCCGGCGTCACGAGGTGTGCGGTAACCTCGGTGTGGAGCACAACGAAGGAGTCGGCGTGAAGGGTTCTCAGAAACCGAAGAGCGCGCAGAAGAAGCCTGCGCAGAAGACCTTGAAGGAACGTCGCTCGGCGAAGAAGGCCGCAGCGAAGATTCGCGGAATCACAGAGTGACGCAGTCGCGCCTGCGCGGCGAGCTGCGCTTCTTCAACGAGGTCACCCAGCGCGGGCTGATCCGCACGAGCGAGGAGGACTACGCGGTCCTCGGCAGCGGCTTTGTCGACGGTCACCCCGTGGGCCGCTGTGCAGGCGTTGCGGTGGACTTCGACGTCGAGGGCGCCGACTCGGAGCCGTTGGCCGTCAGGGTCAGCATCGTCGACGTCACCCCCGGCCGGCGCGCGCGCCGGCACTCGCGCGGCTAGGCGGGCCTGCAGGTCTCGAGGATCGTCGCGACGAGGTCGTCGAAGGGCTCCGACTTCGTGACGAACGCCGTTGCGCCCGCCTCGAGCGCGGCTGCTCGGGAGAGCCCGTCCGAGTGTCCGCTGACCGCGATCACCTTCGGCGCGGGGTCGAGCGCAACGAGACGGCGGGTCGCCGCCGGCCCGTCCAGAATCGGCATCGACATGTCCATCAGGACGACGTCCGCATCGGTCGTCTTCGCGAGCTTCACGGCCTCGCGCCCGGTCGCCGCCGTTCCGACGACCGCGAAGCGCCCGTCCTGCTCGAGCACCATCGTCAGCGCGTGCGTGAAGAGCTGGTGGTCATCGACCACGAGCACTCGGATCGGCTGTCCCCCCTTCATGCGAAGGGGGGACTATGACAGTCCTCAATGCGCGGCGACTCCGTTGCCGTTGAACTGCGCCTCTTCGGTCGACCCCTTCAGCGCGAGCGTCGAGCTCTTGCCGCCGGAGACCGCCTGCGCGATCTCGTCGAACCACCCTGCGCCCACCTCGCGCTGGTGCTTCGTCGCCGTGTAGCCCGCGTCCTCGAGCGCGAACTCCCGCTCCTGCAGCCGCACGTAGGCGGGCATCCCCTCCGCCGCATAGCCGCGCGCGAGCTCGAACATCGACTCGTTGAGCGCGTGGAAGCCCGCGAGGGTGATGAACTGGAACTTGTAGCCCATCGCTCCGAGCTCGCGCTGGAAGCGCTCGATCGTCTCGTCGTCGAGGTGCCGCCGCCAGTTGAAGGACGGCGAGCAGTTGTAGGCGAGGAGCTTGCCCGGGAACTCGGCGTGCATCGCCTCCGCGAACTCACGCGCCTCGCCCAGGTCCGGTGTGGAGGTCTCCATCCAGACGAGGTCGGCATACGGCGCATACGCGAGGCCGCGGGCGATCGCCGCCTCGACGCCGGAGCGGACGTAGTAGAAGCCCTCCGGTGAGCGCTCGCCGGTCAGGAACTCGTGGTCCCGCTCGTCCGCGTCGCTCGTGAGCAGCGTGGCCGAGTCGGCGTCCGTGCGCGCGACCACGAGCGTCGGCACGCCCATCACGTCCGCTGCCAGGCGTGCGGCGAGCAGGGTGCGGATGAACTGGCCGGTGGGAACGAGCACCTTGCCGCCGAGATGGCCGCACTTCTTCTCCGACGAGAGCTGGTCCTCGAAGTGCACGGCCGCTGCGCCCGACTCGATCATCCCCTTCATCAGCTCGAACGCGTTCAGCGGCCCGCCGAAGCCCGCCTCTGCGTCGGCGACGATCGGCAGCAGGTAGTCGATGCCGCCGTTGCCCTCGGCCCACTCGATCCGGTCGGCGCGCAGCAGGGCGTTGTTCAGCCGGCGCACCATCGCCGGCACGCTGTTCGCCGGATAGAGGCTCTGATCCGGATAGACGTCGGCCGCCAGGTTGCCGTCCGCCGCCACCTGCCAGCCGGAGAGATAGATCGCCTTCAGGCCGGCCTTCGCCATCTGCACCGCCTGGCCGCCGGTGAGAGCGCCGAGCGCCGGGACGTAGTCCTCCTCCGCCAGCAGCCGCCAGAGCTTCTCGGCGCCATGACGGGCGAGCGTGTGCTCGATCGGAAGCGACCCACGCAGCCGGATGACGTCCTCAGCCGTGTAGTCCCGCTGGATCCCGTCCCAGCGGCCTTTCTCGGCCCACGCGAGGCCGAGGGCGTCGATCGCCTCAGAACGTTCGGGGCGGGTGCCGTTGCCGTTGCTTGCGCTCATGTGATGTCCTTTCGGATCCGAAATTCCAGTTTTCGGATCCTAGATAACCATCTGAGCGCCTGTCAAACCGTATTTCGTTCAGTTTCGGATCCCACCTGTTGGGCTAGGATCCGTTCCAGCAGCGCTCCGGACGAGAGCACGTGCTCGCGCGCGAGCGCCCGCGCCCCGCTCGGACTGCCTGCTGCCAGCGCGTCCAGGAGCGCGCGGTGCTGCCGCTCGTTCGCGCCGTAGAGCTCGTCCAGCTCCCCCGCGTCGGACGGTGCCCAGACGGCGGAGCCGGAGTAGCGCGCACCCTTCGCGATCCGCTCGACCATCGGCAGCGCCGCAACCCGGTAGATCACGTCGTGAAACGCGTGATTGGCGCGAACCCACTCGGTGACGAGCCCTGCGCGCCGGTCCGTGGCCAGGCGGCCGCCGCGGCGCAGCTCCTCGGTGAGACCTGCGAAGCGCTCCTCGATCGCCTCCAGCTCGTCGAGGTCGGCGCGCGTCATGCGCTCCGCTGCGACCTCGGTCGCAAGGCTCTCCAGCTCCGCCCTGATCAGGAACGCCTCGCGCAGCTCCGCGCGTGTCAGCGTGCGCACGCGAACGCCCCGGTTGGGCTCGAACGAGACGAGCCCGAGCGCCGCCAGGCGGCGAAGCGCCTCCCGGATCGGCGTGCGGCTGACGCCGTACTGCTCCGACAGCCGATCCTGGCGAAGCACTGTTCCCGGAGCAAGCTCCCCCGAGACGATCGCCTGCTCGAGCTCGAGCGCGACGTCGTCGGCCTTGGTGCTTGCCGCCTCGCTCACGGCCGGTGAGTCTATGCTGCTGCCGCTCGGCTGACGGTCAGGAACCGGCAGCAGGCGGCGTGAGCACGAGGATCGGCCTGCCGTCGCCGGCTGCGTCGAACTGGAAGGCGTAGGTCCGCGGCCGGGTCAATCTCAGGATGTTGCCGAGCTCGACCTCGCTCAGTGCTCCGACGCGTGGGGTGCGCGACGGCAGCACTTGGGAGATCGGCCTCCGCAGCTCGTCGCTGACGTCGTCGCGACGCAGGAACACCGAGCCGTTGCTCTCGCCCTTCGGCGTCGGCGGCATGAAGACGATCACCGAGTCGACGTCCTTCACGTACTTGAAGGTGTACAGCGACAGCTCGAGCGCCTGGCGGCTGAGCAGTGTGAACCGGTCGCTGGACGGCGTCCCCTCGCTGATCGAGCATTGCGAGCCGGAGCCAAGGCCGCAGAGGCCGTACGAGACCACGTCCGCACCGTTGTACGCCTCGATGTCGCTCTCCTCCGCCTGGCCGCGGGACGTGTCGGGACGGACGAAGATCGACGAGATCGGCACGTCGCCGGACTCGGTCGGCACGGCGAGCTGGCTGGCCTGGCTCACGGTCAGCTGCTCTCCGTTCGGCTGCGTGTACGCCTTCGGGATCCGGTCGGCGATCTGGCGTACCCGCGCGAGCTTGCTCCCGTTCGGCTCCCAGCTCGACCAGGCTGCCGCCTCCGGTGGGGCCGGGCGGGTCGCGAGGACGACGAACGTGCCGACGCCGGCGCCGACGATCGCGGCGAGCACGACGTAGAGGATCCCGAAGCGGAACCGGTACGAGGTCTGCCGGGCCCGGTCGCGGCGGGTCGGAACGAGGACGTCGGACTCGGCCGGCGTGGGCTCCGAGGTCACATCTTCGGCCACACGTCCTCCTTCTCGAGATCGAGGTCAGGCCTCTCCAGGCCGACCCCGTCCAGGATCCGGACCAGGTCGTCGCCGAACACCTCGCGGTGCTCTACGAGCTCGTCCGCGATCTTCTCGACCGCGTCCCTGTTGTGCAGGATCAGGTTGTAGGCCGAGACGTACGCCTGCCCGAGGATCTGCGCGGCGAGCTGCCGCTTGTCATGGTCGCCGAGGACGCCTGCGATCGGATTCTCTGCGAAGGGCCCGCCGCCGCTCGTGCGGTTCATGATCTGAACGCCGATCGTCTCGAAGCGCTTCAGCACGCGCTGCCGTGCCTCGTCCTCGGTCTCGTCGTCGAGCGGCGTCACCTCGAACGGCTCCGGTCCCATCGCGGACGCGCCGACCATCCACGCGGCCTGCGCCGTCGCGGACTGGACGTCGCCGCCGACGCCGTTCGAGTTCTCGCCGTAGAAGACCCGCTCGGCGGCCATCGCACCGAGCGTCCAGACCAGCCGTGCCATCTCGTCCGAGCGGAAGCGGCTGAAGCGCTCCTCTTTCTCGAGCGCCTGGTGGTGGCCGAGTGAGCCGCCGCGCATGCGGATCGAGAGCCGGGTCGACTCTGCGCCCTTCATGAAGACGTGCCCTGCCGCGGCGTGCCCCGCCTCGTGGATCGCCACCGCCCGGGTCTCGGAGGCGATGTACTCGATCCCGATCGCCGTGCCCGACTCGATCGTCGTCATCGCCTCCACGAGGTCCTGCCAGGCGAACTGCTCGCGGCCGTCGTGGTGCGCGATCGTCAGCGCCATCGAGCAGACCTGGTCGATCATCGCCGGCGAGTAGCCGTTCGTGATCCGCGCGATCTCGTCGCGCCGCCGGGGCGTGTCGAGGTCGGCCTCGTGGGCGACTCTGGAGATGTAGAGATCGAAGACATCGAGCCGATCCTGTTTCGTCGGCGTTCGGAACCAGACGTGCCGGCCCATGCGGCCCGGCCGGATCAGCGCTGGATCGAGCCGGTC
Organism: uncultured Gaiellaceae bacterium; assembly: GCA_963749515.1. Classification (GTDB taxonomy): domain Bacteria; phylum Actinomycetota; class Thermoleophilia; order Gaiellales; family Gaiellaceae; genus Gaiellasilicea. The sequence continues at coordinate 43,112 of CAVVMR010000003.1, read as the reverse complement.
GAGGGGGACGTTCGTCGCGCCGATGAAGTAGATCTGGTCGCCGCGCGGTCCGGGCGGAGGGAGCCGGAGCGGGATCTTGCCCAGGCGGCGAGGAACGATGTACGTGGCGTCCAGGAAGGTGTTGAACCTGCTCGTGAGGACGCGCTTCGTGAACGGCGGGTTGTCGATCCCGTCCATCACGACGAGCAGCTGGTTGAGCGCCAGCTGGCCCATGCCGCCACCCATGCCCGGGAACGTGAAGTTGAGCGCCGAGGCGATGCGCGTCTGCAGGCCGGAGGGCCCGGGGCGGTCGGGCGCGCGCTGCTCGAACATTCGCTCGCGCCAGCGCCGAGTCTCGAGGATCAGGTCGCCGCTGCCGGTGATCGCCCCGCTCGGACCGAAGAAGAGGTGGTCATGGATGTCCGGCGGGGCGAACGTCCCGACGGGCATGCCGCCGCCGAGCGCTTGCCGGCGCATCCCGACGGCGTCGATCTCGTCGATGAAGACGATGCACTGGCCGCCCCACTTGCGGGCTAGCCGCTTCGCCTTCCACGCGAGGTAGCGGACGATGATCGCGTCGACGCCGATGAACGTCTGCGCGAAGCCCGAGCCCGGGATCGAGACGAACGGGGAGTTGAACCCGGTCGCGATCGCCTTCGCGAGCATCGTCTTGCCGGTTCCCGGCGCGCCGAGGAAGAGCAGTCCACGCTCGCGCTTTCCTCCAGCCCGCTCGAAGGCCTCGCCCGACTGCCAGAGCGTGACGACCCGGCGGACCTCCTCCTTCGCCTCGATCTGGCCGCGGACATCGGCGAGCTTGACTCCCCACTGCGCGTCGCCGGGCTCGAAGCCCCGGATCTGCGAGATGCCCATCAGCAGCATCGGGCCGAGCAGGATGGCGAAGTTGGCGATGAACAGGAACGTGACGAAGACGACCTGGCTGAGCACTGCAGGGTTCGAGAACGTCGTCGCGAGCCCGCTCCCGATGTCGCCGAAGGTGCCGAGCCACGAGCCGCCGCGGATCAGCCAGACGACCGTGATCACGGTGCCGACCACCGCGGCGAGCCGCGCCTTCTTCCGCCAGTACCAGGCGCGCCTGCGGCCGATGACGTCCTCCTCGCGCAGCTGCTGGCTGTCGGCGCCGAAGAGGCTGGGCCACGGGATCAGCGTGCGAAAGAGCAGATCGGCGAAGCCGCGGAACACGATTACGACCCCGACCGTGGCGACGAGCGACCACAGCGTGCTCCAGCCGTTGTACTCCTTGAACCAGACGAACAGCGCCGGGCTCGTCAACAGCGCGACCACGGTCGCGGCGCGCGTCAGCCGGCGCCACTGGTCTGCAAGCTCGGTCGAGACGGCAGGCTGCGGACGCACCAACCCAGCCAGTGGCTGCTCCGCAGTGACCATCTACCAACTAGACGGGGGAGGGCGTGCTCTGTTGTTGAGCTTCGGTTAGCAGCACGTTAAGCGCGTTCGCGTCGCAACGGCGCGCCGGGCGGCGGCCTTGGGTACGGTCCCGGCATGACCAACGCCACCTTTCACACCAGCGAAGGAACGATCGAGCTCGAGCTCTACCCGGACGACGCGCCGAAGACGGTCGAGAACTTCACCAAGCTCGCGGGTGAGGGCTTCTACGACGGCCTGATCTTCCACCGCGTGATTCCGGATTTCATGATTCAGGGCGGTTGCCCTGAAGGAACCGGGACCGGCGGTCCTGGGTACAAGTTCGAGGACGAGTTCAACGACCACAAGGTCGAGCGCGGTGCGCTCGCGATGGCGAATGCGGGGCCGAACACGAACGGCAGCCAGTTCTTCATCGTCACCACCGATGCGGCGCCTTGGCTCGACGGCAAGCACACCGTCTTCGGCAAGGTCACGAACGGCCAGGACATCGCCGAGAAGATCTCGATGGTCGAGCGGGACGCCCGCGACATGCCGAAGACCCCGGTCGTACTGGAACGGATCGAGCTGACTTAGCCGTCGCATGATGAGTATCCGCAGGAGCGGATGCTCATCGCGCAAATCCCTAAAGGGGCTGCTTCGCAGCCCGTCTAGTCGCTCTCGTCGTCCTCGTCGTGGGCCGCGGCCCCAGGTTCGAGCACTGCCCGTTCGTCGGGGGCGTGCCGGAGCACGTCGTCGACGTACGCCTGCACCGCCGGCATCAGGCCGATGTCCTCGCCGGCCTGCTGCGAGAGAAACCAGCGGTGCTCGAGCGCCTCGTGGAAGACCTCGGCGGCGTCGCGCTTGCCCCAGAGCTCGGCGGGCACCGCGGCGACCGCGGGCTCGAAGACCTCCGAGAGCCAACGGTGGACGGCGACCGTCTCCGGTACCGGCCGGCCGCCCTTGCGGTCGAGCTCGGCGCGATAGCGAGCGAGGTCGTTGAGCATCCGCCGTGCCTGGTTCTCCTGCGCCATCAGCCCCGTGAGCGCGTGCAGCCGACGTCGGTGGTGGCCCGGCTCGACGACGCGTGGGTTCAGCCGCAGCTTGTAGCCGTCCTCGCCGGCGACGAGCTCGAGCTCGTCCACGTCGAAGCCGAGCTCATTCAGCCGGTGCAGGCGGTCGTCGATCTTGTAGCGGGTGTCGTCGCCGAACGACTCCTCGCGCGTGAGCTCGCTCCAGAGCGACTCGTAGCGGGCGACGAGCTCGGCGGCGGTCTCCTCCGGCGCGAGGTCGCCCTCGCGTCCGAGCTCCGCCTCGACGTCCGAGAGCTCGCCGGCGACGTTCTCCTCGGCGATCATCAGATCGTGGCCTCGCTGGCCGTCCGAGAGGCTCGGATGCATCTCTCCGGTCTCGGCGTCGACCAGGTAGGCGGCGAGCGCTCCGGCATCGCGCCGAAAGAGCGTGTTCGAGAGCGAGCAATCGCCCCAGAAGAACCCACCAAGGTGTAGGCGCACCAGCAGCTCCGCGCCGGCATCCAGCAGGCGGCGGCGGAGGTCGGGCACGCTGCCGCGCGCGAAGAGCGTCCGGAACGGAAGCGAGTAGTCCAGGTGCCGTGTGATCAGCACCGCCTCCAGGCCGTCGCCGCGATCGGTGACCACTCCGACCGCCTCGACGACGGGCATCTCGTCCGCTGCGAGGCTGCGGAGGAGGCCGTACTCGCGGCGCGCGATCGGCGTCGGCAGCTCCTTGAGCGCGTACAGCGCCGGGCCGGTCGGGCTGTCGTACTCGACGAAACGCACGACGTGCCGGTGGATCCCGCGGACGACTTCGACTAGGCGCTCCGATTCCCATTCGGCGAGGGGCTCGTCCCACGGCAGGTCGAGGAAGTCCGGGTGTCCGGTCCGCGCGATCAGCTGGAGCCGTGCGGGCACGTCACCTCCGGTGGTGGATCTCCGCCTCGACGAAGGCGGCGATTCCACCAGGGCTGCGGCTGATCTCGTTGTCCTCCAGCTCAGCCTCCGCGCCGTAGTGCGCCTGGATGGCGACACCGAGGCGCGTATGGTCGCCGGACTCGTAGTCCGGCACGACGTCCGAGATCGTGTTGTCCTCGATCTCGCACTCCGAGTAGTCGCCGCAGAAGATGCCGACGCCGAGTGCGCCGTCGACCTCGTTGTCCTCGATCATGCCCATCGACATCTCCGTCATCGTGATCGCGCGCAGCTCGGTGCCGCTGATGTGGTTGTCGCGCACCGTCACCATCGCGAAGTGGGTGACGATCCCTTCGCGGCCACCGGTCACCGTGCATCCCTCGACGAGGCTCGGGTGGAGGTCGGCGCCGAAAGAGATGTCGATCCCCTGCGTGTAGGCCGCGGGCAGCGAGCGGATCGTGCAGTCGTGGATCTCGACCTGGCTTCGCCGGACGTTGATCCCGTCGAGCTCGGCGCCTTCGACGACGACGTCGTCCAGCTCGACGCTGTCCGCTCCGTCGACCTCGACCCCGTACTCGCCGCCGCGCACGGTGACGTTGCGGACGGTGACGTCGTCGGCGGTGATCAGGATGCCGCCGCGGACGATGGCTCCCGGCTCGCCGATGACGGTCTGTGCGTGGTCGAAGACGAGCGGACCCTGGTGCTCGCCCGCCGCGAGACGGACGGTCGGCGGCTCGACCGCCCACGCCGTGCCGACGACCACAAGCAGGACGACCGGTGCCGCGGCCGCGAGGATCAGGCCGGGCCGTCCCAGCTCGCCTCCATCCTCGGGCCAGCTGAGCAGCAGCAGCGGCAGACCGGCGTGCGCAAGGAGCTGGAGCACGAGCCAGGCGCCGGCGAAGAGCGCGACGGCCGGCCAGAGCGGGGCGTTCAGATCGAGGAGCCACGCGGCGCCCATCGTCAGGCCGAGCTCGAGGAGCCCGAGCGGGAGCGCGAGCCACCCGGGCTGGTAGGGGAGGACGCGGTGGTAGAGCGCGATGTCGAGCCCGAGGCCGATCCCCAGCATCAGCCCCACGAGCTCGAGCGGCCACCAGACGTGCACGATCGGGGACAGCACCGCCGCCACCACGAACGGCAGGAGCGACGCGGCGAGCCTGGTCTCGAGCCGGCCTCTCAGCGTGTAGGACATGACTCGATCCTGCGACGGAAGGCGCGGGCGGCGACCTTCATCCCCACGAGCGTATCCGCGGCCGGGAAGGCCCATTGTGCGGAGACGCCGGCGAGCGCGAGTGTCTGCGTCGCGTCCGTGAGTGTGGGGACGGTCGAATCGTCCGCGAGGACGATCCAGTTCTCCTCCGTCTCGAGCTCGTGCTCGGCGACGAGGCGGGCGAGCAGGAGGTCGTGCTCGAAGCCCCGCTGGAAGCCGGTCGCGCAGATCACCTGCTCGGCGCCGTCGAGCGACCCGTTCAGCCCGGCCTCGACCCGGAACCGGCCGTCGCGCGCGGCCCGCTCGACCGGCTCGTCCCAGCTCTTGCCGGGCGGGTACGACGGCTCGTTGTAGCTGCGCAGCAACGCGGCGCGCTCTGGAGCCGCGGTCGCGCGGAATGCGGAGAGACCGCGCTTGGTGAAGAGCGGGCGGGCAACGTTGAGCGGGCGCCGTGCCGGCTCGCGCCGGCGCACCGAGATCACCTCGGCGCCTGACTCGAGCGCGTTCAACCACTCGGTGGCGGCCGCCATCCCTGCGCCGACGATCGCCACTCGCGACGCGTACTCGTGCCGCTCGTAGGCGTGGACGACCCGCGCGTCGCCGGCGAGCTCCGTCGGGAGGGCGAGCCCGGGGTGCCCCGGGGCCAGCAGGACGTGGCGGAAGGTGCCGTGGCCGTCGAGATCGAAGCCGCCCTCGACCGCCGATACGCGCTCGATCCGCGCGCGGCGGAAGCTGTCGTCCCAGCCGCTGCGCTCCCGCAGCTCGTCGACATGGCGGAGGAAGTCCGGGACCGTCGGCCGGTAGCGGTCGCAGACGCTGAGGATCAGCGGGGCGAGATCGCGCCTGCGGGCCGCCTCCCGTGCAGCCAGGCCGGGGAACGAGGTGGGCGAGCAGTGGCCGTCGCTCTCGGAGCGCATGAACCTCTGGCGGATCGCCGCGGCCCGCGGCCGCCAGGCTCCGGCCGGATCGGGGTCGTCGCCGAACACCGCGATCTCCGCCGGCTCCAGTCCGGCGTGGCGCAGGGTCGCGTACGCGACGAACCCGCCGAGCCCGGAGCCGACGATCGCAGCGCGGTCTCCCATGGAATGCAGTATTGCCTGCGGGTTCCTGGCGCGCGAGGCGGGCGGAGCCGGGCTCTGCCCGGCGGGAGCCCGCCGGCCAGGGACGCGCAGGGGTTATTTAACCGAGCCGGCGAGGAGGCCCTGGACGAAGTACCGCTGGAAGGCGAAGAAGACGGCGAGCGGCAGCGCGAGCGAGACGAACGCGGCAGGCGCGATCAGCTCGATGTTCGAGCCGAACTGGCGGAGCTGGGTGAAGATCGCGACCGTGATCGGCTGCGTCTCGCGCCCGAACGTCAGTGCGACGAGCAGGTCGTTCCACGTCCAGAGGAACTGGAAGATCGCCAGCGAGGCAATCGCCGGGAGGCCGAGCGGCAGGATCAGGCGCAGGAAGATCCGGACCTCGGAGGCGCCGTCGATGCGCGCCGCCTCCATCAGGTCCTTCGGTATCCCGATGAAGAAGTTACGCAGCAGGAAGATCGCGAACGGGAGCCCGAACGCAGTGTGGAAGAGGATCAGGCCGATGACGGTGTCGAAGATGCCGAGATCCGAGTAGAGGGAGAAGATCGGGATCAGCGCCATCTGGATCGGGACGACGAGCATGGCGATCACGGCGATGAAGAGCCAGTCGCGGCCGGGGAACTCGAGCCACGCGAACGCGTAGCCGGCCATCGCGGCGACGAAGATCGGCAGCACCGTCCCGCCGACGGAGACGAGGATCGTCGTCCACAGCGCCGAAGTGATCGCATCGGTGTTGAAGACCTGGTCGTAGTTGTCGAGCGTCGCCAGGCTGGGCTTCGAGAGGATCTGCCACCAGCCTTTCTCGTTGAACTGCTCCGGCGAAAGCAGTGAGGTGAAGAAGAGACCGAGCGTCGGAATCAGCCAGAAGACGCCGACGACGATCAGGATGATGTGGACGGGAGCCTTGGCGATGAAGCGCAGGGCGCGCTGCGCGACGGTCTCGCCCTGCGGCGGCAGTTCCTCTGCGGCGACGGTTGCCATTAGGCCTCCCTCCGGAAACGACGGATGTTGAGGGCGAGAATCGGGATCACGAGCACGAAGAGGAAGACGGCGATCGCGGAGCCGTAGCCGAAGTCGCTGATGCCGCCGAACGATGTCCGCCACATGTCGAGTGCGATCACGTTCGCGTCGTCCTGCACCGAGCCGGGCGCGAGCGCGATCACGATGTCGAACACCTTCAGGACGTTGATCAGCATCGTGATGAAGACGACGCTCAGCACCGGCGCGAGCAGCGGCACGGTGATCCGGCGGAAGACCTGCCATTCGGTCGCGCCGTCGGTGCGGGCGGCCTCGAGCGTGTCGCGCGGGATCGCGGCGAGCCCGGCGGCGATCACGACCATCGCGAAGCCGGCCCAGATCCAGATGTAGGCGAACATGATCGCGGGCGTGATCAGCTTCTCGCCCAGCCACGAGACCCCCTCGAAGGGCTGCGCGAAGGTCTTCTCGCCGATCGCGACGCGATAGTCGCCGGGCTCGACGTCCTCGAACGCGAACGTGCCGTTCGGCTCGGTCGTGGCGCTCTCGACCCTGCCGCCGCTCGAATCGAGCAGCTCCACGGTGACGCCCGGTAGCCCGACCTCTTCCGACTCGACTTCTCCCGGAGTGCCTCCGCCCGGCTTGAAGTCTCTCCAGACGACGCCGTTGATGCCGCCCTGCAGAGGCTCCGGCTTGACGGCCTGCACGGCGTCTTCCGGGACCTCACTCGTGCTGACGCCCGTGAGCCCGAGGAGCGCGACGTCATCCGGGCCGACCGCGTTCTGGAGCGTGAGGCCCGTCTCGGGTGAGCCGGTGAGGTCGTCAGTCGAAGGCCTGGCGGAGGAAAGCGCGCCGGGCGGGCTGACGTAATCCTTGGCGACCCGGATCATCGCGTTCGTGGCGCCGATGTCCGGATCCTTCTGGTCCATCACCCGCCAGATCACCGCCGCGGCGAAGGCGGAGATCGCCATCGGCATGAAGACCGCAGTCTTGAAGGCGACGGCCCAGCGCACGCGCTCGGTCAGCACGGCGAAGATCAGGCCGATCGCCGTCACGAACGCGGGGACGATCAGCAGCCACAGGAAGTTGTTCTTGATCGCTGTGACCGTGCGGTCGTTCGTGAAGAGATTCTCGTAGTTCTCGAACCAGACGAACTCGTCGCCGGACGCGTCGAAGAAGCTCCGGAAGATCGTCCTGAACGCCGGATAGACGATCCAGACGAGGAGGAAGACAGCGGCGGGAGCCAGGAAGCCGGCGGCGAGCGCGTGCTTGCGCCACGCGCCGGCCTCTGGTTCCGGGGGAGCCGCCGCGACCGGCGGCTCCCCCGTGATGCTGCTTCCAGTTCCTCCCATGCGCTAGCCGAAGGCCTTTGCCGCCGCGGCCTCCATCTGCGTGGCGATCCCGTCGACGTCATCCGGGTTCTTCAGGAAGTCCTGGAACAGCTTGAAGAGCCCCTGGCCGACGGTCCCGCCGAAGGCGGACGGCTGCAGGTCGGACAGGTCGAAGCGGAAGACCTCCGCCTCGCCGATCGCGCCCGCGGTCGTCCGCTGGATCTCATCCGGATAGACGGCCACGTCGACGTTCTTGTTCGGCGACGAGAACCCGCCGCGCTTTGCCCAGATCTCCGACGCCTCGGGCGTCGTCAGGTATTCGACGAACGCCTGGGCGGCGGGGTTCGCCTTGAACATCACGACCATGTCGCCGCCACCGACGACCGACAGGCCGGCGTCACCGATCTTCGGGAACGGGAAGACGTTGAAGCCGGTCTCGGGATCCAGCGGATTCTTCTCGCCTGCCACGCCCGGAACGAAGTCGCCCTCGAGCACCTCGGCGGCTTTCGGGCTGTTGGAGAACACGTTCGTGACCGAGGTCGGGAAGTCCGTCTGCAGGGCTCCCGCCTGGCCGCCGGCGATGTTCTCGGTGTCGCCGACGATCTTCGCCATCTCGGTCAGGGCATCCTTGACCGACTGGTCGGTCCAGGGGATCTCGTGCGCGGCGAGCTTGTCGTACGTCTCCGGGCCCGCCGTCTGGATGTAGATGTTCTCGAAGAGGTCGGTGAGCGTCCAGCCGTCCGCGCCGCCGATCGAGTAGGCGGGAAGACCGGAGGCGTTGATCGTCTTTGCATCCTCGAGGAATGCGTCCCACGTATCCGGTGGCTCGACGCCCGCCTCCTCATAGGCGGCGACGTTGTACCAGACCGTCGACTTGTTGGCCGCCTTGAAGAGGAGGCCGTACAGCGTGCCGTCGACGCTGCCGGTGGTGACGATCGACTCGCCGAAGTTCTCGGTCACGGCGTCCTTGGCGAAGTCGAGCGGCTTCAGTGCGCCCCGCTTCGCGAAGTCGGCCATCGTGCCCGGCTGAGAGACGGTCGCGATGTCGGGCGGGTTGCCGCCCTCGACCGCCGTCGAGAGGACGGTGACGATGTTGTCGCCGCCGGACGTGTACTTGACGGTCACGTCCGGGTTCTGCTCCTTGAAGCCGTCGATCACGGCCTGGAAGGACCTTTGCTCAGGGCCGGTCCAGACACCGATCACGGAGATCGAGCCGGAGACACTTTCGTCCGTCGTCTCTGCGGCGGTTGTCCCCCCGCCCCCTTCTTCGTCGTCGCTTCCACACGCCCCGACGAGGAGCAGGAGGGCGAGCAGCAATCCGAGGAGGGTCAAGCGTTGGCGCTTCATGCGTGTCCTTTCGTTCCGTCATAGATGCCGAGTCCCGTCTCCGGGTCGAAGAAATGCAGCGCGCGTGTGTCCACGGCGACCTTGACCGGCTCACCCTTGCGAGCCTTCGAGCGTGCGCCGAAGCGGCCGACCATCGTCGTGCCGGTGTCTCCCTGCTGGGCCGCAGGCCCCATCTCCGCAGTGCCTGCGTCCTTCTGCAGCTCGCGCACTTCATCTGTCACCGCGGGAGGTGCCTCGATCGTGAAGTGCACCATGACCTCCGAGCCGAGTGCCTCGGTGAGCTGAACGTCGCCGGTGAGCATCCGCTCGGACGAGGAGTCCGCTGCGAGCTCGGCGTCCTCGAGGTCCTCCGGCCGGATGCCGAGGATGACCGGCTTCCCCGCGAAGGTCTTGAGCGCCGGGCGGCTCGACAGGGTCTCTTCGCCGAGCGCGATCTTCTGGCTCCCGGCGCGGACGGACAGCGTCCCGTTGCCGCCCTCGAGCGTCGCCTCGACGAGGTTCATAGACGGGCTGCCGATGAAACCGGCGACGAAGAGGTTGAGCGGCCGGTCGTAGAGCTCCTGCGGCGCGGCGACCTGCTGCAGCTCGCCCTTGCGCATCACGGCGACGCGGTCGCCCATCGTCATGGCCTCGATCTGGTCGTGCGTGACGTAGACGGTTGTCGTCCCGAGGTCGCTCTGCAGCTTCGCGATCTCAGCTCTCATCTGCACGCGCAGCTTCGCGTCCAGGTTCGAGAGCGGCTCGTCCATCAGGAACGCTGCCGGCTCGCGGACGATCGCGCGGCCCATCGCCACTCGCTGACGCTGGCCGCCGGAGAGCGCCCGCGGCTTGCGCTTGAGGAAGCTCTCCAGGCCCAGCACCTTCGCCGCCTCCTGGACGCGCTTGTCGATCTCGTTCTTCGGCAGCTTCTTCAGCTTCAGGCCGAACGCGATGTTGTCGTAGACGCTGAGGTGCGGATAGAGCGCGTAGCTCTGGAACACCATCGCGATGTCCCGGTCGCGCGAGGGGACGTTGTTGACGACGCGGTCGCCGATCTTGAGCACGCCCTCCGAGATGTCCTCGAGCCCGGCGACCATCCTCAGCGCGGTCGTCTTACCGCATCCTGACGGGCCGACCAGCACCATGAACTCGCCGTCCTGGATCTCGAGATCGATCGCGTTCACGGCCCGCGTTCCGTCCGGATAGATCTTGCTCACGTCGTTGAACGTGACTCCGGCCATCAACCCTCCCAGCGTGCGAATTGTCCATTCAAATGGGCCGTCGCCATCATGTCAAAGCACAACCACGCGCGGCGTGGCCCTCCACTACCCACCGGCAGTGAACTCCTCCATTCCGATCACGGGCCGGACAGCGGTCTCGACTTCGCGTGCGAAGTAGGACTGCAACCGGTCCCGGGTGAGCTCGTTCGCGATCGCCGCCATGATCATCCCCTGGTCGAGCGCGAGGTAGAAGCGCGAGACCTTGCCGGTGACGACGTCGATCGCGTCGTAGAAGCCGCCCGAGCCGTAGGCGTCGAAGTTGCGGCGCAGCTTGGCCAGGTTTGCGAGCGCCTGCCCCCGCTCGAAGTCGAGCGCGAGGAACGATGCGTGCGGGGTGACGACCCCGCGCCCGTAGGAGGGCGGGTCGGGCTGCGACGGACGGCAGTCGCCGAACCCAGGATCGACCAACGTGAGCTCCTGGTCGGAGGCATACCCGTCCGGCCTGAGTCCGATCTGGTCGACGCCGTACTCGCGGTAGCCGCCGTCGGGGTTGTTCGAGGGCGAGAACCCCCAGTACCCGTAGCGCGCTTCCTCCTTGCCGTGCTCGATCTGCGCCTTGACGTAGAGCGGATGGTTGACCCCCCAGCTCTTCCGTGCCCACTGCTCCTCCGGCACGAGCAGCGGCACCATCAGCGCCTCGAACATGCTGCCGCCCCAGGTCGGGACGATGTCCATGCCCCGGTAGGTGTAGTGACCCTCGAAGACGTCGACGCCGAGGTAGGTGCGTGTGACTCCTTCGGGCTGCGCCTCCTGCCAGTTCCAGTCACAGGTCGACGGAAACGTGCGCCACATCTTGAAGTAGTGGGTCGCCGGCACCTGGCCACGCGCGATCCCGATGTAGCTCGCGATCCGCGGCTCGGTGTTGAGCGAGCCGTAGTGGTGGCACGTGTAGAAGACGTCCGCCGTCGGAACGTTGCACTCCGGCGGCAGCTCGGTCCAGGCGCCGCCCCGCAAGAGGCCGGCACTCGGGTCGTAGTAGAACCCGAAGTCCATCTCGCGCTCGATCGTCTCCGCCTTGGCGGCGAGCTGGGGCACGGCGTGCCCGACCATGATCAGCGCGGCCGCGAGCCAGCCGTTGTCCACGCTGGAGAGGAATCGGTAGACGCGGTTGCCGTTGGTGGGCCACTCGGACAGCACCTGGCCGGTGTTCGGGTCGTACCAGTTGAAGAACTGCCCGCTTCGATCGTGGCGGTCGAGCGAGCCGACGGTCGTCAGCGTCCGGTCGATGCGGGCCCGAGCCTGCAGCGGTGAGATGAGGCCCAGGTCGCGGGCTGCGATCGTGCTCCAGAGGTAGGTGGCGATGTTCGTCGGCGACGTGTACCGCGCGCGCACCCCGTCGGCGGAGACGTTGTCGGACGGCAGCCCTGTCGCCGGGTTGAGCATCAGGTCGAAGGAGCGCCACGTGTCGGCCGCGTACCCGTGCAGCGTCTTCGCCGGAGACTTGGCGGCCGCGGGCAGCGCGAGCACCAGAGCGGCAGCGAGCATGGCCAACGGTGTAAGGCGTCTGAGCATGAAGGACCCCCGATCCCTCGTTTCCGGTCCTGGAGTGGCTCCCCGGCTCGGCTGCGGCGAAACCCCCGGTCGGCAAACCGAGCGCTCGGCTACCGTCACCACATGGCCCGTGCGAGCGTGACCCATCGCCATGAGCTCGGTGCGCGCAAGGCGCTCGCGCTCGTCCTCGCGCTCGTGCTCGGCTTCGCGTGCGTGGAGGCGCTGACCGGCCTCGCCGCAGGATCCCTTGCGCTCCTCGCCGACGCAGCGCACATGCTCTCCGACGCGCTTGCGCTCGGTCTGGCCCTCTTCGCCGCCTGGCTCGCGCATCGTCCCGCGACGCCGCAGCGGAGCTTCGGCTGGCGGCGCGCGGAGGTGCTCGCGGCCCTTGCGAACGCACTGGTCCTCGTTGCGCTCGGCGCGGGGATCGTCTGGGCGGCCGTCGGACGCCTGTCCGACCCGCCCGATGTGACGGGCGGCTGGGTGCTCGCTGCAGGCGCCGCCGGGCTCGTCGTGAACGCCGTCGCTGCGCGCGTGCTCCACGGCGCCGGCTCCGGCCTGAACGTTCGCGCCGCGATGCTGCACGTTTTGGCCGACCTCGCGTCGTCGGCCGGGGTCGTCGTCGCGGGGCTTGTCGTGCTCGCCACCGGGTGGGCCTACGCCGACCCGATCGCGGCGATCCTGATCGGCCTGCTCGTCGTCGCCAGCACGGGTGGCGTCCTGCGGGAGACCGTCGGCGTGCTCCTGGAGGGCGCACCCGAGGGGATGGACGCGCGGGAGGTCGGCGCCGCGATTGCGTCGACCGGCGGTGTGGTCGGCGTGCACGATCTCCACCTCTGGACGATCACGTCCGGCTTCCCGGCTCTCTCGGCGCACGTCCTTGTCGAGGCCGGAGCGGATTGCCACGCGATCCGGCGCGAGCTCGAGGTGCTCCTGCGAGAGCGCTTCGGCCTGAGCCACACGACGCTGCAGGTCGAGCACGCGCCGGGACTGATCGAACTCTCGCGCTGAGCCGTCCGGATAGGCTGCGCAGCGTGAAGCTCGAGGGCAAGACGGCGATCGTCACCGGCGCGTCGAGCGGCATCGGCGCCGCGGTCGTGCGTGACCTGCGCGCGCTCGGAGTTCGGGTCGCCGGCGGGGCACGCCGTTCCGAGCGCATCGACGCGGACCTCGCGCTCGAGCTCGACGTGACCGAGCCGGAGAGCTGTGAGCGCTTCGTCGAGTCAGTGGTCGACGCGCTCGGCGGGCTCGACATCCTCTTCAACAACGCCGGCCTCGCCCTCGGCCGCTACCCCGTCGACGAGTCGAACGAAGCGGATGAGGCCACCGTGATCGCGACGAACGTTGCCGGGCTGATGCGGATGACGCGCCTCTGCCTGCCGCACATCCGGGACGGTGGCCACATTGTCAACATGGGCTCGATCGCCGGCCGGCAGGCATACCCGAACGGCTCCTCGTACGTCGCGTCGAAGTTCGCGGTGCGGGGCTACACATACGCGCTCCGCGAGGACTTGCTGGGACGGCCGATCCGGGTGACGACCGTGGATGCAGGGCTCGTGGAGACCGAGTTCTCGGTCGTGCGCTTCCGGGGCGACGAGGAGGCCGCAAAGTCCGTCTACGCAGGCCTCGACCCGGTCACACCCGACGAGGTGGCCGACTGTGTCCTGTTTGCCCTGACGCGCCCTCCGCACGTGAACATCGACGAGATCGTCGTCAAGGCGCTCGCGCAGTCGAGCGGCGCCCGCATCGTCCGCGCCGAGTAGCTTGCGCTTCCGCAGCGAGTACGACGGCGAGATCCTGAAGCTCGCCGTGCCGGCGCTCGGCGCGCTGGCCGCCGAACCGCTCTACCTCCTCGTCGACACGGCGATCGTCGGCCACCTCGGCCGGGAGCAGCTGGCGGCGCTCGGTGTAGCGGCGACGGTGCTCACCGGCCTCTTCGGCGTCTTCAACTTCCTCCAGTACGGGACGACTGCACAGGTCGGCCGCGCGTCGGGCGCAGGGCAGGCGACGATCGCCAACCGCCTCGGCGCGCAGGCGCTCTGGCTGTCCCTCGGCTTCGGCATCGCGATCGCCGCCGGCGTCGTCGCGTTCGCGCCGCAGATCGTCGAGCTGATGGGCGTCGACGGCGACACGGCCGAGTACGCCGTCACCTACATGCGGATCGCTTCGCTCGGGCTTCCCTTCGCGTTCCTCGCGCTCGGCGGGCAGGGGTACCTGCGCGGCGTCGCGGACCTGAAGACACCGCTCGTGATCGTCATCGCCGCGAACGCCGTCAACCTCGTGCTCGAGGTGCTGTTCGTCTACGGGTTCGGCTGGGGGATCGAAGGCTCGGCGTGGGGGACGGTGATCGCGCAGGCGGGGATGGGCGCGGCGTTCATCGTCGTGATCCTCCGTGCCGCGCGTGGCGACACCAGCCTCTCGCGCGAGCTGATGCGGCGGCTGCTCGTGATCGGCCGGCACATCTTCGTCCGGACGGCCGCGCTGCTGAGCGCGTTCACGCTCGCCGGCGCTGTGATCGCGCGGTTCGGCGACGCCTCGCTCGCCGCGCACCAGGTCGCGTTCCAGCTCTGGATCTTCCTCGCATTCCTCCTGGATGCGATCGCGATTGCCGGACAGGTGCTCGTCGGCCGGGGACTCGGCGCCGGTGACACGGAACGTGCGTACGCCGCGAGCGTCCGCATGATCTGGCTCTCGGTCTACGCGGGGATCGTCTTCGGGGCGGTGATGCTGGCGCTCCAGGGGGTGCTGCCGTACGCCTTCACGAGCGACGAGGCGGTGGTCGAGCGGGCGCAGGCGATCTGGTTCCTGTTCGCGCTGATGCAGCCGCTGAACGGGGCGGTGTTCGCGCTCGACGGGATCCTGATCGGCGCCGGCGACGGGCGCTTCCTGATGTGGTCGATGGTCGTCGCCTTCGCCACGTGCTCGGCAGTCTCGGTTGCCGCGCTGGCCTTCGACTGGGGGATCGTCGGCGTCTGGTCGGCTCTCGTCGTCCTCATCTGCGTTCGCCTCGGCCTGATGCTGTGGCGCTTCCAGGGCCGCCGCTGGTTGGTCGCCGGCTGGGCGTAGCCTCAGTCCCAGCGGTGCCAGTGCTCCACGCGCACCCACGCGCTCACACGTTTGGCGTCCCGGTTCCTGAACGGATTTCCCTGGTAGCGAAGCGCAAGCCGGTCGATGTCGGCGAGGTCGGGATCGTCGACGAGCCGGTCGACGACGCCGGTCAGCGAGACGTGGCTGTACCAGCTGTCCTTGTCGAGGACGGTTAGCGACACGCGCGGGTCGCGCCTGAGGTGGCCGAGCCGGGCGCGCGTGACCTCCATGTTCAGGAGGATGAGCCCGTCGACCCAGTCGTACCAGGTGGCGACGGAGTGGGGCGAGCCGTCGGCCCGCAGCGTCGCGACGACCGCAGGGTGCGGCTCGCGAAGGAACGCCTCGATCTCCGGGGGAACTGGTGCCGGCGGCATCGCGGAACCTTACGCCGCACGCGTGTCCGAGTAACGCTTGAGGCCCTGGTACGACTGCCAGATCGGCATCGCGCGGTCGTACGCCTCCAGCTCGCCGTCGGGCAGGTCGGCGCGCGCGGCCGCCACGAACTCCTCTTCCGACATGCCGTCCTCGACGCGGCGCGACCACGTGTCGAGCCGCTCCCGCAGCTCGGCGAGATGGCGGCTCACGTCGTCCGCAACGCCGAAGTGGATCAGCGCGAGCCGCTCGGGTGCGCAGCGCTCGATCTGCTCGAGGGTCCGGTACCAGGCCTCGACGTCGACGTCCGGCGGCGGCGTCGGTGGGAGGACCGAGCGGCCCGGCTGGATCCGGACTCCTGCAGCATCTCCGGCGTAGAGCGTCGTGCCGTCGAAGTAGCAGACGTGGTGCGAGGCGTGACCGGGCGAGGGGAAGACCTCGAGCCCGACTGCGCGCTTGTCCGCGATGCGGATGTTCTCTTCGGGAACCGGTGCGAGCTCTCCCCACAGCTCGTCGAACGCGTCGCCGTAGAGCCGCCTTGCGCTCCGCTCGAGCCGCGAGGGGTCGACGAGGTGCGGCGCTCCGATCTCCGACACCCACACCTGGAGCTCCGGATGCTCGCGCACGAGCACGCCGGAGGCGCCGGCGTGGTCGAGGTGGATGTGCGACAGCAGCAGGTGCCTGACGTCACCGAGCTCGAGCCCGCGCTCCGCCAGGCCGCTCTTCAGCGCGGGGACGGACGAGGACGGCCCGCAGTCGAAGAGGGCGACACCGTCTGATGTCTCGACGAGGTACACGCCGACACTCCGCGGCGCGCCCGCGTGTACGAGATCGATTGGCTCGAGCGTCACCGAGTAAGTCTGCTACTTGGCGTGTGCGGCTGCCGGAACGAGCGCCGCTGCCAGATCGGCGATCAGATCGTCGATCGCCTCGATTCCGACCGAGAGGCGGATGAGGTTGCGCGGTGCGGCGAACGGCGCGTCGGCGGTCGAAGCGTGCGTCATCCGGGCCGGGTGCTCGATCAGGCTCTCCACACCTCCGAGCGACTCCGCGAGCTGGAAGAGCTTCGTGCGCCCGACGAGCTCGACCGCTGCGGCTTCCGATTCGGCGAGGATGGAGATCATCCCGCCGAAGTCGCGCATCTGCCGCTTGGCGATCTCGTGGCCGGGGTGTGACGGGAGGCCGGGGTAGAGGACCTGTTCGATCCCAGGCTGCTCGCCGAGCCACGTGGCGATCGCGCGCGCGTTCTCGCAGTGGCGCTGCATCCGCACGGCAAGCGTCTTGATACCGCGGAGCACAAGCCAGGAATCGAACGGACCGGGCACGGCGCCGAGCGACTTCTGCAGGAAGTAGAGGCGTTCCGCGATCGTCGGGTCGTTCGTGCCACAGAAGCCGCCGACGACGTCGGAGTGGCCGCCGAGGTACTTCGTCGTCGAGTGCAGCACGATGTCTGCGCCGAGGTCGAGCGGATTCTGGAGGTACGGCGTCGCGAACGTGTTGTCGACGACGAGGATCGCGCCCACGGCGTGCGCTGCGTCGGCTGCGGAGCGGATGTCGACCAGGTTCAGCATCGGGTTGGACGGGGTCTCGATCCAGACCATCCGCGTGTTGTCGTCCAGCCGCTCGGCGAGGTTCGCGAAATCGGCGGCCGGCACGTAGTCGAAGAGGTACCCCTTCGGCTCGTACACCTGTGAGGTCATCCGGTAGACGCCGCCGTAGACGTCCGCGATCAGGACGACGCGCTCGCCGGGGTTGACCAGGTGCATCAGCGTCGTCGTCGCGCCGAGGCCCGAGGAGAAGGCGATCCCGTGCTCCGCGTTCTCGAGCGAGGCGAGCGCGACCTGCAGGGCCGAGCGGGTCGGGTTCGCGACGCGTGCGTAGTCGTATCCCTTGTTGACGCCGACGGCCTCCTGCACGAACGTCGCCGTCTGGTAGATCGGGGTGATGATCGCCCCGGTCGCGGGATCGGGCTCCTGGCCGTCGTGGATGGCGCGGGTCTCGAACTCCATGCCCGCGATGGTACCGGGGCTAGGGCTCGCGGCAGTTCGGCCGGGGCAGCTGCCGCACGGCGCGGCTTCCCTTGGAGCCGACGGCCCGGATCGTGACCGTGCGGCACGGGAGCAGCCTGATGCTGAATGCGGCGGCGAACGCGCCGAAGCGGTTGGTGAGGACGTGCCTGAGCCCGCTCCGGCCGCCGTCGAGCGTCACGGTCACGCGCTCGCGCGCCTTGAATCGAACTCCGTGGATCGTGAGTGGCGCCAGCGGGCCGACCAGCAGCAACGGTTTTGTGAGCGGTGGCACGGTGCTCGCGGGCTCCGACGCGACGGACGCGGTGCTTGATCCGACCCCCAGTCCTGCTACTGCGAGCCCTCCGGCCGCCAGGAGCGCAAGCAAGCCGATTCCTCGACTGCTCATCCCGGAAGTATGCCAACGGCCTCCGGAAACCGCGGAGGGCCGCCTCTCGGCGGCCCTCCAGCGCATCGCTTGGTTCCGCCGCTACGGGCCGGCGGTCTTCGTCACCTCGATCGGCACGGCGAGAGCCGTCGGAGCCGACGGCGGGCCGAGCAGCAGCTCGCCGAAGTAGCTCGCGCCGTCCTCCATGTCGGCCTTCGCGTAGTCGACCGTCAGGGTGACCGGCGTGCCCGCGGGCACGGCGCCCGCAGGTGTGCCGCTGACCGTCAGGTCGTTCCCCTGGATCAAGTCGATCGTCAGGGTCGCCGTCGGCGTCCCCGTGATCGCCCAGCCCTGGACCCAGACCTGATAGTCGCCGTCCTCGGGCCGGGTGAGCTCGACGAACTCGTTACCGGTCCCGGTTGCGGATGCCGCGACGATCTCGTCGTTCGTGAAGCTCCCGTCTCCGTTCTCGTCGAAGACCACGAACAAGTCGATGTCCTGGTCGAGCTCGGTCGAGACGGTCAAACGTGACGCGTGGTCGATCGTGACGTCACGCTTGACGCTCGCCGAGCTGGGGTCGTCCGGGTCGTCCTGCTGCACGGTCGGGGTCTCGACCGTCGGGCGGCTGAGGCCGAAGGCCTCCGCCTCGAGCCCTTCGAGATCCACGGTCGCCGTGAACGTGACGTCGAAGGAGCCGGTGCCGTCGGCCGTCGTCTCCTCGACGGCTGTCGGGTTCACCCTCGCCCCGCCGACCGTCACCTCGAACGGCGTGTGGAAGTCGTCTCCCTGCCAGCCGACCTGGTGGAGGGCGACTGCGTGCAGCCCTTCCTGGACCGGTGCCGTGACGAGGTCCGACGGCCCGCCCGTGGCGGTGTCGAAGGTCCAGACCCCGGCGCCGACGTTCGTGTTCGGGCTTCCGCCGACCGTGTCCAGGATGTACGGCGCGCCGAACACGGTGTCACCGACCAGCTGGAACTGGTTTGCCGACCGCCCGAAGATCAGCGTGTCGAGGTCGGTGAACGGCGAGGTGCCCTGCCACGTCGTCTGTGTCAGGAAGAGCGACCCTTCGGCCGGCTCCGCCGGTACGTCGTAGTAGAAGAACCGCCAGTCACCGGACTCTGCGCGCCACGTCCAGTCGTTGGCGCCGAAGACCGAGCCGTTGTTGTAGAGCGAGTCGCTCTGCGCCTGGGCGACATCTTCGCCGCCGAAGGTGAGAGCGCCCGTCAGGGCTCCGTCGGCGTCCTGGGCCACCGTTCCGGCGACAGCCACCGAGACGGGGACGACCATCGAATCACCGTCACGGTTGAGCACGATCCCGCCCGAGTACATGCCGTGCGGCGTGCCGGCCGGGACTGCGATCGAGGCCGCGAACGAGCCGGCCGCCGAGGACGGAGTGGTCACCCACGGCCAGTCGACGTTCTCGTAGAAGTCGATCTGGACCTCGAAGTCGGTGACCGGTATCGCCGCGTTCCTGACCGAGTGCTGCAGGCCGAGGAAGATCCCGTCCGGGTCGCCGCGCAGCTGCTCGTACGGGTCGCGTACGAACGACTGCAACGTGTTCGCTCCTGCGCGGTGGTACATGTGGCGGACGTACTCGCCCTGGTCGATCTCCGACCGTCGGAAGTCGATGTCGACGAAGCCGTCGATGTTGCTGCTCGTCGTCTTCAGGGTCTTGTCGACCACACCGTCTCCGTCGCGGTCGCGCCAGAGCCGGCCGTCGCGGTCGATGTCCGTCCAGTTGTAGGTCAGCAGGCGCCAGTCCTGGTCGGCCTCGTAGTCCGCGTTGCCGTCGAACTGCGCCCGCGGATAGTTCAGCCGCACGACCATCAGGTCGGCGTTCCTGTGATCCCGCACCATGCCGGTGAGGTCCATCAGGTAGTCCGGCGCGTTGAAGTTGTACGGGCTCTCATTCGCGAGCGGCTTGCTCGAGAACGAGAGGGATTCGGAGTCGGTTCGCTTCATGATCCGATCCGACACCTTCCAGGTGCCCGGACCGCCGATCGTGAACGTCTGGCTGTCCGAGCCGCCCGGTGCGATCACGTGCGTGAACACCGGATACTCGGTGCCGCGGTAGTCGCCGACCCGCCATTCGTTCGGCGAGAGGCTGGCCCGCTTGCCGAGCGCGGCCTGGACTGCGTCGCCCGCGTCGACCGACCCGGCACCCTGGATCGTCGAGTCGTAGCCGAGGTCGAGCGACGACGACTTGAGAAGGTCCTTCGCCGTTCGGTAGAAGCCCGGCGGCAGGGTTGGGCCGTGGGCCTGCTTCCACGCCTGATAGATGAGCGCGGTTGCGCCCGCGGCCACCGGTGCCGAGCGGCTGGTGCCGCCCCAGGAGAGCCAGGCGTCGGTGCCGTTCAGGATCGTGTTCAGCGTGATGTCGCCCGCCGAATACGCGCCGTCGGCGACGACGTCCACGCCTGGGGATCCCGTGGCGCCGAAGCCGCGGTTCGACCAGACCATCACCTCGTTGTCGACGACCTGGCTGATCCGGTCGATCGAGTCCCAGCCGGTGCCGCCGAACTGCGTCGACGCCCCGACCGAGATGCCCGCGGTCGGCGACGGCGGCGCGGTCGTGCCGAAGCCCGGCGCACCGTTGCCCGTCGAGAACAGGCCGGTCGACGTGCGGTTGTTGTGGATCACGTCGGCTTCCTGGCTGGCCGCGTCGTACCCGTCGTTGTCGACCTCCGACGAGCCGTACGAGTTCGACGTGATGTCCACGCCGTTCCGCGTCGCCAGGAAGTAGCCGAGCTGCGTCGAGAAGTCGAACGAGAAGTAGATGTCGCCGTAGGGAGCGAGCTTCGCATGCGGGGCACCGCCGATGACCGCTCCGGGATACGTGCCGCCGCGGTCGTCGTCGTCGTCGTCGTGCTTGCCTCGGCTGCGGTCGTCGCCATCCTTGTCCGCCGAGCAGCGCACGGCGCCCGTCGAGTGACGGCCCTTGCGAGGCTCGAGGTCGGAGAAGCACGGTGCCTTCCCATTGATCACGCCCTGGCCGACGATGTTCGAGGCGGTCTGCGTCCCGTGGCCGCCGATCGACGGGTCGTAGTCGCCGGACCACGCGATCAGCTCGCCCTTCGCGAACTCGCTGCCGGGGATGCCGCCGAAGACGTGCACGCCACCGGGAACCGAGGTCGCGCCGTCGGAGATGTAGTAGACGAGGCCACCCGAAAGGTCGGTGTAGCCGTCGCCGTTCATGTCACGGTACGAGACCGGCGACGCCTTGGTCACCGGCTTCTCGTCGGAGAAGTCGAGGTCGCCGTCGAGGTCGACGTAGACCGTGTCATACGTTCCGGCCGTGTTCGGGTCGGCGACCAGGAAGGCCGGCCGCTCCTCGAAGAGGGCCAGCAGGTAGTCGTCCGGATGGCTGCCGAGCCGCACGGTCCCCGACTTCGTCCAGCCGGCCGGGAACGTGTACGTGTGCTCGACCGTGCCGGCCGGTGCGTTGAAGTTCCGGGAAGGCCCGGTCCTCGTCGCGAAGGCGACGGAGCACTTCTTCTTCGAGCCGTGTCCGGAAAGTGTGCACGCCTTCGACTGCGTCAGCGTGTACCAGCTCAGGCCGTCGGTGATGTTGCTCGGCGCTGCGAGCCACTGCAGCGTGCCGTACGGGTCGAATGCCTTCGGCCACCCGTTCCAGCCCGGGTCGGGCGCGTTCGACCACACCTGCCACGTGCCGATCAGGTCCGGATGTCCGAAGTCGGTGCCGCCGTCCAACACGCCGACGGTGACGCCTGAGCCCGTGAAGCCCGCGCGCCAGGCATCGGCGAAGTCGTGGGTCTTCGCGTCGAGCACGGCGAGCTTCTTCAGATCCTCGAAGTTCGAGCCCTTGAGCGCCGGCGCCTTGGAGTACGGCACCTCGCGCTTGTAGAGCCCTTCGAGCGCCTCGTTCACCTTCTGCTTGTCGAAGGGCTTCTTGAGCTCAGGATCGGGCGAGCCCAGCGGCTGGCCCGTTTGCTCCAGCTCGATCGGGCCGACGCTGACCACACCCTTCTTGCCGGCGAGCTTGGGCAGCGCCTGTACGGAGATCTCGCCGACCACGAGCGCCACGCCGCCCGACTCCGCGACCTTGGCGTCGTCGAGCGCGGCTGTCGCCGCGGCGGAGTTTCCCTCCACGGTGACGAAGACCGAGATCGTCTCGGTCGAGCCGCTCTCGACCTGCTCCTCGAGCTTCGGATGCAGCTTGTCCATCGCAGCGTCCGAGGCCGTCGTCACAGCGGCGGGCCCGTCCCCCTGCGCGTCCTTGGCGTCCGCGGCCACGCTCGCCGGTAGCGCGAGCAGTGCGGCTGCGAGCACGACAAGCATCAAGAACCGTCTTGCAAACCGTGCGAACAGCGAAGCCATCTTCTCCTCCCCCTTTGGATTCGCGACTCAAGCGCTCGGGAGAATAAATGCCCTTGCGCGGGGAGGTCGCGCCTAGCCGCGTTTCGCGCCCAGCCACGCTGCGAGGCCGTCGAGCGCGTCGTCGAGGCGGGATGTGTCGCCCCAGGCTCCGAGCAGCTCGAGCGTCTTCGTCTTCCTGTCGAAGCGCGGCTCGGCGCGTCCGACGACTCGGTCTCCGACCAGCAGCGGCAGCACGTAGTAGCCGTACTCGCGCTTCGCCTTCGGCACGAACATCTCGAGCCGGTAGTGGAAGTCCCAGAGAGCCTCGGCCCGCTTGCGGTCGTAGACGAGGCGGTCGAAGGGCGACAGCAGCACGGCGCGGTCGGGCACGGGGCCGTCCACCGCGTCCTCGTGCGCCTCCCACTCGCCCTTGACGAGCCGCACCCCCTGGGTGCGGAAGCGCTGCTCGTCGCGGATCCGCTGCGCCACCGGCACCGAGACGGTCTCCGTTTCCGGCCACCAACGCGAGGTGAGATCCCAGAGACGCTGCCCGCCCGTGCGGCCGACGACGGTGATCTCGCCGTAGTGTTGGAGCGACAAGAGCATCAGTCCGACCATGCGCTTGCCCCACCAGCGGTGATCCCGCTTCTCGCCTTTCGAGCGATCCTCGAGGTCGCGCGAGAGGAGCGGGCCGCGCTGTTCGAGCTCGCGCATCACGTAGGTGCGGAACGCACGGTTCGTCGTCAGGAAGTTGTGCACCCACCGTTGGCTGTTGGTCGTCCGCGAACGCCGGAAGTGCCTGATCCGGGCCTGGATGAGCGGCAGGTGCTCGAGCGGGTAGATGAACGCGTCCCACTCGAAGAGCGAGCGCTCCTCCCACAGCAGCCGGTCGAGCTCGGCGCGGTCGTAGCCCGCACCGAGCCGGCTGAAGAGGACGAGGTGCTGCGGGCGCTCGACGGGCTGGACGACGTCGATCTGGAGGAAGCCGAGCCTGCGCACCGTCGAGAGCACGTCTGTTTCGGAGCCGTCCAGCGCCTGAGCGCGGACGGCGATGCGCCGTGCCTCCTCGACGCTGACCTTCACCGGCGCACCTCCTGGAGCCCGATCGAGCGGGCCAGCCGGTCGAGGGCACGGTCGAGCGCGTCGTCCAGGGCGCTCGACTTCCGGACGCCGTCCTCACGGTGGAAGGCGCGGACGACGAGGCGGCCTTCCTTCCGCTCCGACTTGAGGTCGGCACGGCCGACGATCCGGTCGCCGCGCAGGAACGGGAGCACGTAGTAGCCGTAACGGCGCTGCGGCGCCGGCTTGTAGACCTCGATCAGATGGTCGAAGCCGAGGATCCGGCGCGCGAAAGGCCGGTCCCAGAGCAGGTTGTCGAACGGCGAGAGGAGCACGGCGACGCGCGGCGCAGGCCGGTCGAGCTCGGCATCGGCGGCGACGAGAACGTCCGCGCCGCCGTCGTCGACGCGGAGCCGGCGGAGTCGTCCCTCCGCCACGAGCTCGTCGAGGGCGGGCCTGACGCGGCCGACGGCGCCTCGCAGGCGCCAGTGCTCCTTGATGCCCGCCTCCGTCAGCGCGCCTCGGGCGCGCACGGCCTGCTCGGCAAGCGTTCGCAGCGCCTCCGCTGCCGACGGTACCGGCGCCTCGAGCAGCGCTTTCGGGATCACGCGCTCGGGGAGGTCGTAGACGCGCTGGAAGCCCTGGCGGCCGGCGATCACGAGCTCGCCGTGGTTCCAGAGCCGCTCGAGCATCGCCTTTGCCGGCTTCCAGTTCCACATGCCGCCTCCGGCGGCACCCTCGAATTGCCGGGACGCGACCGGGCCGTCCGCTCGGATCCGCCCGAGGATCTCGCGCGCGAGCTCGGGGTACGCGTTCTTGACGTCGTTGACGTTGCTGTACCAGTCGCGGCCGCCGTTTCGCATCGCCCGGGCGAAGAGCGGCCAGGACTCGATCGGCAGCAGGCACGCCTCGTGGGCCCAGAACTCGAAGATCCGGCCCTGCGCGAGCAGATCCGAGACGCTCTCGCTCGGGAAGCTGCCGGCTCGGCTCGTGAGCGCGATCCGGTGACTGCGCTCGACGGTCGAGATCGAGTCGAGCTGGACGCACGACAGCCGGCGGATCGTGGCCTCGACGTCCGCTTCGGTCGCACGGCGGTAGCGGCCCGCGTACCCCTGCGCCGCGACCGCGAGGCGGCGGACCGCCGTCGCGCTGACCGTAGTCTCCACCATCGTGCCCTCATCCTCCCCGTTCCTCGAGTTCGCCCGAAACTACCTTCCGGCCCCGCCGGCTCGGGTGCTCGACGTGGGCTGCGGTCAGGGTGAGTTGACGACGGCGCTCGCGGTGGCGGGGTACGACGTCCTCGGGATCGACCCGCTCGCGCCCCACGGCGATCTCTTTCGGCGTGTTCTCCTGGAGGATCTCGACGATCGCGAAGGCGGGTTCGACGCCGTGGTCGCGGTCCGTTCGCTGCACCCGATCCGTGACCTGGCGCACGGCCTCGACCGCGTCGTGGCGCTGCTCCGGCCCGGCGGAGCGCTGGTCGTCGACGAGATCGGGTGGGATCTGATGGACGAGCCGACCCTCGACTGGCTCTACGGCCAGCGGCGCGCGCTTGCGGCGGCAGGGCAGGGAGACTCGCCGGCCTCGCTCGAGGCGGTCCGCGAGGAATGGGAGTCGTCGCATCTCGGAGTCCACGGTTACGACGCGTTGCGGCGCGAGCTCGACGAGCGATTCGACGAGCGTGCATTCATCCGGACGCCCTTTCTGCATCGCCTGGTCGGCGGCGTCGCCACGGAGGTGCTCGAACAGGCGCTGATCGACGCCGGCGCCATACGACCACTCGGTTTCCGCTGGGCCGGAGTCGTGCCGGCTGCCTGAAAGGGGGGCGTTCGCGTCACCCGAAGCGGGGATGGTTGAAAGCCTGAAATGTGACTGGGGCTAGAGCGAAATTCCGTCCGATAGTGGGATTGCGGCACGTTTGCACAACTACTGCGGAGGCATCTTCATGTCGGCTACTGACACCACCACGACCAACGCGCAGCGGCTCACGTCTTCGGAGGCCGAAGGCCTCTGGCGAAAGTGGAAGGAACGGGGCGATTCGCGCTCGCGCGACCAGCTCGTTCTGGCATACGCGCCGATGGTCCGCTACATCGCGTCACGCAAGGTGCGCGAGCTCCCCGCTCACTGTGAGCTCGACGACCTCGCGTCGTCCGGCCTCGTTGCACTGATGGAGGCGATCGACCGTTTCGACCCCGCCAAGGGCGCCAGCTTCGAGCAGTACGCCTGGACACGTGTCGCCGGCGCACTCGTCGACGAGCTTCGCAAGCAGGACTGGGCCTCTCGCTCGGTCCGGCGCGAGGGTCGGCGCATCGAGCGGGCCCGTGACTCCTTCTTCGCTCGCGCCGGCACGATGCCGACCGAGCTGGAGCTCGCGAACGAGCTCGGCACGACCGTCGACGAGCTGCGGCTCAGCATCGAGGACATCGACCGCTCCGACATCTCTTCCCTGAACGCTCCCTCCCGCGGCGCCGAGGACTCGCTGCCCATGGAGGTCGGCGAGACGATCCAGGCCCCCGAAGGCGAGTTCGACCCCGAGCCGAGCCTGCTCGGCGCAGACCGGAACGCGGCTGTCCGTGCCGGCATCGCTCGGCTGTCCGACCGTGAGCGTCACGTTCTCTCGCTCGTGCACGTGCAGGAGCTCCCCGGTGCCGAGATCGGCCGGATGCTCGGCGTCAGCGAGTCGCGCGTGTCGCAGATCCTCGCGGGAATCCGGCGCAAGCTGAAAGACCAGCTCGACTCGTACGAGACGGCCGCGGCCGCGTAGCGACTACTCTCCGCCGCTGTGGCGGAGGAGACGGATGAGGAGAGGGTCAATCGGGAGCTGATCGAGCTCCTGAACGAGCTGCGGGTAGCGCTCCCCGGCGTGCAGGTGCTGTTCGCCTTCCTGCTCGCCGTTCCGTTTTCGCAGCGTTTCTCGCAGACGACTGACCTGCAGCGCGACACGTTCATGGTGGCGCTGCTCAGCACCATGGCCGGCTCTGTGTTCCTGATCGCACCCAGCGCGTATCACCGGATCCGCTTCCGCGACCGCGACAAGGAGGCGCTGCTTCAGATCTCCAACGTCTTCGCGATCGTCGGCATGATCTTCCTCGCGGTCGGAATGACCTCGGTCGTCTTCCTCGTCACCGACCTCATCTTCAAGGGAAGCGTGACCACCATCGTCACGAGCCTGACCGCGGGCCTTTTCGCGGCCGTCTGGTTCGTGCTGCCGCTCGTCCGCAAGTCGCAGGACTAGTCGGGGGTCCCGCCGGCGAGGATCGTCCCCAGCCGGTCGGCGTCGATGTTGCCGCCCGAGAGGATGCAGACGATCTTCCGTCCCGGCACGTTCCCTGACACCGCGGCCGCGACGGCCAGTGCGCCGGCGCCCTCCGCTATCACGCTGGCTCGCTCGACGAGCAGCCGTACGGCATCGGCCGTCTCGTCGAGAGTCACCGTGTGGGCGCCCGCGAGCAACGGTCGCGCGCGTTCCCACATCTCGGGCAGCACGACCTTGGCGCCGGCGCCGTCGACGAATGACGGCTGGAAATGGGTCTCGCGCGGTTCGCCCGTTTCGAGCGCTGCGGTCACCGCCGCGCCCGTGTCGGGCTGCACTGCGTACACCCGGGTCTCGGGCCGGACGGCGGCGAGCGCACTCGCGATTCCCGTGAAGAGGCCGCCGCCGCCCCAGGGAACGAGAACCGTGTCCGCGTCGGGCAGATCCTCCGCCAGCTCGAGTCCGATCGTGCCGTTGCCCGCCATCACCCGCTCGTTCTGCACGGGGTGGACGAAGAAGCCCTCGGCTTCGTCGAACCGCGAGGTGAGCATGATCTCCCACCACCGCTCGTACGGCACCTTGACGACCGTGCCGCCAAGCCGTTCGATCGCGTCCACCTTCGTCTGCGGCGCACTCTCCGGAGCAATCACCGTCGCGGGCACGCCGAGCTCGCGAGCCGCCCAGGCGACTCCCTGGGCCATGTTGCCGGCGCTCGCCGTGACCACGCCCCTGGCGACCTCGACCTGAGACGCCTGCCGGATCGCGTTCGCGGCGCCCCGGATCTTGAACGAGCCGATCGGCTGGAGGTTCTCGAGCTTGAGCCAGATCTCCGCCGGCCCATCGACCTCGAGGCGTATGACGGGGGTTCGGATCGCGGCGCCGGCGAGCGTCTCGCGGGCGCGCTCGATTTCGGCGAACGGGATCAGAACTCGACCTCGGTGCCCGCTCCCTGCTCGCGGGCCTTGCGGACGATCAGCTCCGCGGCGGCGAGATCCTCGACCGCGAGGCCCAGAGACTTGAAGACGGTCAGCTCGTCCGCATCCGCCCGGCCCGGGTGTGAGCCGATCAGCACCTCGCCGACCTCGGCGCGAATGTGGCCCTCGCCGAGCCCGGCGAGCAGCAGGTCGCCCGACTCGTTCACCGTCGACTCGCGGCGGTCGACGAAGAGGCTGGCTGCGACCATCGTCTCGGTGTCGAGCTCGCGCACGGTCGGCACGCTCGAGCCGACTGCGTTCACGTGAGTGCCCGGCGCCAGCCATTCGCGGCGGAGGATCGGCTCGCGCGCGCTCGTGCACGTGCACACGATGTCCGCGCCGTCGAGCACCGACTCGGGAGTCCCTCCGTCGCCGCGGCTCCACTGCCGGATCTCGACGTCGCCGAGAACGGTTCGCATCGCCTCGGTGTGGGAGCGTGCCTGCACGCCGGCGCCGAGAATCGCGACCGTGCGCGAGCCGGGTCGCGCGAGCGCCCGCGTCGCGACGGCGGAGACCGCAGCCGTGCGGATCTCGGTGATCGGCGACGCGTTCAGCATCGCTTGCAACTCGCCGGTTTCGCCGTCGTGGAGGAGCACCGCGCCCTGGTGCGTGTCGAGCCCGCGCGCTGGGTTGCCGGGTGCGATCACGATCTCCTTCAGCGACCACGTCGAACCGTCGCCGCTTCGGTGGGCCGGCATGAAGCCCATCAGGGTGTCCGACTCCGGCGGGCGGGTCACAAATCGAAGCGGCTGGTGCAGCTCGCCGCGCGCGAGGGAGCGCAGGACGCTCTCCATGGCCTCGATGCACTCGTCCATCGGCAGCAGCCGGCGGACGTCGTGCTCGGCGATGACGAGGACGGTCATCCGAAGAGTGTGGCCAACTGCTCGCGCTCCGTGGGCGAGAGCTGGAGGTCGAGTGCCTCGAGCGCCGGGCGCAGCTGCTCGGGTCGGCGCGGTCCGACCACCACCGCCGTCACGTTCGAATCGCCGAGCAGCCAGGCGATGGCGAGCGCGGCTGGGGAAGTTCCCCGCTGGCCCGCGCGCTGCTCGAACGCCTCGAGCGCGTCGAAGACCTGGTCGTCCTGGAAGTGCAGGTACGGGTCCGGTCGCAGCGTCATCCGCGAGCCCGCCGGCGGCTCTTCGCCCCGGCGGTACTTCCCCGTCAGCCAGCCGCCCGCGAGCGGGCTGTACGGCGTGTAGCCGAGGCCTTCCCTGACGCAGACCCGGATGGCGTCCTGCTCGTCCTCGCGTTCGAGCAGGGAGTAGGAGTTCTGGGCCCAGGCCGGACGCCCGTGCCGGAGTGCTTCCTCGAGCCAGGCGGCGTCGACGTTGCTGCCGCCGTACGCCTGGATCGTGCCTTCCTCGGCGAGCTGCTCGAAGGTTCCGACCGTCTCCGCGACCGGGACGTCTGGATCCATGGCGTGACAGAGGTACAGAGGGACGCGGTCGACGCCGAGGCGCGTCAGGCTGGCGGCGATCTGGCGCCGGATCCGTCCGGCGGAGAGACCGCTGTCCTCGCCCTCGGCCATCGGGTTGAACGTCTTCGTGGCGAGGACGATCCGCTCGCGCACCTCGGGGCCCTTCGAGTGGAGCCAGCTGCCGATGAAAGACTCGCTGCGGCCGCCGCCGTACGCGTCAGCGGTGTCGAAGGTCGTGATTCCGGCCTCCCACGCGGCGTCCATGAGGGCATGGGCTTCCGCCTCGGTCTCACCCGCGCCGAAGAACGCGGGTGACGAGCCGATGCCGCCGAAGTTTCCGCAGCCGAGGATGATGCGCGACACCTCGATTCCGCTGCGACCGAGCGCACGGTGTTCCATGCCTCGACTCTACGTGTCGAGGTGCCTTCGGTCGTCGGCGTAGTCGAGCAGCGCGAGAGCATCCCGCGCGTACCGAGCCGCGTTCGACCGGTCGCCGGCAAGCGCGAGCGAGCGAGAGTGCTCCCAGAGGACCCGCGCCCGTTCGGCCGGGTCGTTGAGGCTCCCGGGAGGCCTGTTCGGCTCGCGCGGCCGGCTCGAGTCGCCGTTGAGACGGCTCTCGACCTCGGCTTCCACGACCTCGGGCGGCATTTGCTCGATGCGTTCCTCGCCGGTGGCGAGGTACTGCTCGTCCGCATCCAGCTTCTGAGCGAGCTTGCGGAGGAGCTGCAGCGACGGGACACGATCGCCGGCCTCGAGCCGCGAGATGTACGCCGCGGAGCAGCCCGGGAAGGAGAGTTGCCGCTGCGAGAGGCCTGCCTCGATGCGGGCCTCTTTGAGCCGTTGACCGACCGCCGCTGCGTCGTCAACGTGCGAATGGTAGTGCGGTGCAGTCATCGCGAGCCGCAGTCGCGAGTCAGGACACGCGCATCGAGCCCCTCACCGCAGGCGATGCGAGCAGGAGCCGATCGGTTGTCGAGCCTCTACGTACTGAGTGGCGCCTCACCTCCTCGAGGCGCGGTGACATGGCACCGCGCTGGCGGAGCATAACTCGGCCGGCTTGAAACCACCAAGCCAATCGAACGTGCAGCGCCTCCGTTCGGCGGCCGCTGCAATCGCGTTGCCTGCATTGCGCGTCGAAAGGTTAAGGTCGTGCACCCGATGAGGACGACCGCTGGCCGGATGACGCTGTTCGTGCTGCTCGTCGCGCTCGCGGCGTGTGTCACTGCGAGCTCTGGTCAGGCGTCGACCGGCGTTCGCTACGGGATCCAGGACGACGCGTGGCTGGAGTTCGGCCCGGGGACTCTCAACCAGCGGCTGGCGACGTTCAAGCGGCTCGGCGTTCCGATCGTGCGCTTCACGCTGCGTTGGAACGAGGTCGCGCAGCGACGGCCGGCGAACCCGACGTCGCCGCGCGATCCCGCGTACGACTGGCGCAGGTGGGACAGGGTTCTGAACGGCCTCCGCCGCTACGGGCTGACACCGGTGCTCACGCTCGTCGGGACGCCGGCGTGGGCGAACGGGGGGCGCTCGCCGAACTATGCGCCGCCGCGGCCCCGAGACTTCCGCCGCTTCGCGACCGCCGCCGCCCGCCGCTACTCCTGGGTTCGCTACTGGCTGATTTGGAACGAGCCGAACAAGCGCCTCTGGCTCAGGCCGACGAGGTCGGCGATCTACGTCAACCATCTGCTGAACCCCGCGTACGAGGCGATCCATGCCGTGCTGCCGCACGCCCGGGTGGGCGGAGGCGCGACTGGGCCTCGCGGCGCGGCCGGGGGCGTGGCACCGGTCACCTGGGTCCGCGGGATGGCCGCGGCCCGCGCGAAGTTCGACGCCTACGCTCACCACCCGTACCCCTCGACGCCGGCCGAGACGCCGTCCAGCGGCGGCTGCAAGAACTGCCCGTCGATCACGATGGCGACGATCAGGAAGCTCCTCATCCTCGTCAGACGCTCGTTCGGGCCGAAGCCGGTCTGGCTCACCGAGTACGGCTACCAGACGAATCCGCCGGACACGTTCCTGGGTGTGCCTCCGAAGAGGCAGGCGACGAATGTCAGCCTCGCGGCGATGAGGGTGTGGAGGCTGCCGCGGGTCACGATGCTGATCCAGTACCTCTACCGCGACGAGCCCGTGCTCAGCCGCTTCCAGACGGGCCTCGTGTTCGCGGACGATCGCTGGAAGCCCTCGCTGCAGGCATTCAGGCTGCCCTTCGCGCAGATGGGGCGACAGGGCCTGCAGGCAGTCGTCTGGGGCCAGATCCGCAACGGCCGACCCGGGCGGAAGTCCTATCGGCTCGAGGTGCTCCGTCGGAACGCGTGGAGGCCGGTGGGGCGCACCCGCCTGACGAACGACAACGGGGTCTTCATCCGGACGATTCGCATCAAGCCCGGCGCACTCTTCCGGATCCGGTCGTCGAGCCAGCGACGCTTCAGCCTGCAGCTGCGGATCAGATGAAGAAGGGCCCCGTCGCCGGGGCCCTTCTAACGCTTCGAGCTGACGGGCGGGCTAGCTGCAGCCGGTGTTCGTGCCGCAGTCGCGGCACGTGTAGCACGACCCGGTGCGAACCATGCTGCCGCCGCACTTGGCGCACTCGACCGCGTCCTCCCAGTTGTTGAAGAGGGCGGTCTGGCCTCGCGGCGGCGCCTCGTGGGAGGGCTCGGCGGCTTCGCCGGCGGCGTACGCCTGCGCGAGCCGCGCCTTCACCTCCGCGGTGAGGATCCCCGCCTCCTCCTGCTGCTCAGAGGTGAGGAACTTCTTCCCCATCCAGCGGAAGATGTAGTCGACGATCGACTTCGCAACGCGAATGTCCGCGTCGTTCGTGAGACCGCTCGGCTCGAAGCGCATGTGGCTGAACTTCGAGACGTACACCTCGAGCGGCACGCCGTACTGCAGGCCGAGGCTGACGGAGATCATGAACGAGTTCATGAGCCCGGCCAGCGTGGTGCCTTCCTTGGCGATGTCGACGAAGATGTCTCCCGGGGTCCCGTCCTCGAAGAGGCCGACGTGGATGTACCCCTCGTAGTCGCCGACCTTGAACTTGCGGCCGACCTCGACCCGGTCCTCCGGCACACGGCGGCGCTTCGGCTGTGCGACCGGCGCGGCGGGCGGGAGCAGCGGTGCGACGCTCTTGTCGGCGGAGCCGCTGAGGGGCTGCGCGACCTTGCAGTTGTCGCGGTAGAGCGCGATTGCCTTGACCCCGAGCTGCCACGACTCGATCAGCAGCTGCGACACGTCCTCGACGGTCGCCTCCTCGGGCAGGTTGACGGTCTTCGAGATCGCACCGGAGATGAACGGCTGAACGGCGCCCATCATCTTCACGTGGCCCATGTAGTGGATCGCGCGGTCGCCGATCGCGCAGTCGTAGACCGGGTAGTGCTCGCTCTTGACGTACGGGGCGCCGACGATCGTGTTCCGCTCGTCGATGAAGGCGACGACCTCGTCGGCCTCGGCCGGTGAGTAGCCGAGCTTGTCGAGCGACATCGACACGGTCTTGTTCACGATCGTGATCTCGCCGCCGCCGACCAGCTTCTTCGACTTGACGAGCGAGAAGTCGGGCTCCACGCCGGTCGTGTCGCAGTCCATCATGAAGCTGATCGTGCCGGTGGGCGCGAGCACGGTCGCCTGCGCGTTCCGGAACCCGTGCACCTCGCCGAGATCGAGCGCGTCGTCCCACGCCTTGCGCGCGGCGGCGAGCAGGTCGTCCGGCACGGAGTCGGAGTGCTGGATGTTTCCGACCGCGGCACGGTGCTTCGCGATCACGCCGATCATCGCCGCCGCATTCGCCCGGTAGCCGGCGAACGGCCCCATCCGCTGCGCGACCTCCGCCGACTTGCGGTACGCACGGCCGGTCATCAGCGCGGTGATCGCTGCTGCGTAGGCGCGGCCGTCATCCGAGTCGTACGGGAAGCCGCGCGCCATCAGCAGGGCGCCGAGGTTCGCGTAGCCGAGGCCGAGCTGGCGGAAGGCCTTTGCGTTCGCGTCGATCTCCGGCGTCGGATAGGAGGAGTAGCCGACGCAGATCTCCTGCGCCAGCAGCATCACGTCGACGGCGTGCTCGAACGCGGTGACGTCGAACTCGCCGTCCTCGCGCCGGAACTTCATCAGGTTGAGAGAGGAGAGGTTGCACGCCGAGTCGTCGATCGACATGTACTCCGAGCACGGGTTGGACGCGTTGATGCGGCCGGTATTCGGCAGCGTGTGCCACGCGTTGATCGTCGTGTCGTACTGGACGCCCGGGTCGGCGCACTGCCAGGCCGCCTCCGACATCTGCCTCAGCAGGTCGCGCGCGTCGGTCGTCTCGACGACCGAGCCGTCGGTGCGGGCGGTGAGGTTCCACTCCTTGCTCTCCAGCACCGCCTCCATGAAGGAGTCGGTGACGCGGACCGAGTTGTTGGCGTTCTGGTACTGGATCGACGCCCAGTCGGCCGAGTCGAGCGACATGTCGTAGCCCGCCTGCTCGAGGACGCGCGCCTTCCGCTCCTCCTTGGCCTTGCACCAGATGAACTCCTCGATGTCCGGATGGTCGACATCGAGCACGACCATCTTGGCCGCGCGCCGGGTCTTGCCGCCCGACTTGATCGTGCCGGCCGAGGCGTCGGCGCCCCGCATGAAGCTGACCGGCCCGGACGCGTAGCCGCCCTTCGAGAGCTGCTCCTTCGAGCTGCGAAGCTTCGAGAGATTGAGGCCCGAGCCCGAGCCGCCGCGGAAGATGACGCCCTCGCGCCGGATCCAGTCGAGGATCGACTCCATCGAGTCGTCGATCGAGAGGATGAAGCAGGCTGAGCACTGCGGCTTCTCCTCGAAGCCGACGTTGAACCAGACCGGAGAGTTGAAGGAGGCGTACTGGTTGACGAGGATCGCCTTCAGCTCGGCCTCGAACGTGTCGGCTTCCTCGTCGGTGGCGAAATACCCGCCGGCGCGGCCCCAGCCGCCGATGGTGTCGACGACGCGGCCGATCATCTGCTTCACGCTGCGCTCGCGCTCCGGAGAGCTGAGCCGCCCGCGGAAGTACTTCTGAGCGACGATGTTCGTCGCGGTCTGCGACCAGAAGCGCGGGAACTCGACGTTCCTCTGCTCGAACGCGGGTCCGTCCTTCCCGGGGATGAGTGCGTCCCGGAGCTCCCACTCGATCTCGTCGAACGGATCGCGTCCTGGGATCGTGAAGAAGCGGCCCGGGGAGACCGACGCCGTCTCCTCGACGACGACGTTTGTGATCCCCTCGTGCGCTGCACCTGCTTCCGGCATCGTGTCCTTCGTCTGCTTCGCGGTCGCCATTCTGTTCCTCCCGGCCTTAGGTCTCTATGCGGCGCTCGCAGGGTCTGCTGCGGTCCTCAGAGCGGATCGGGGACGTTAGTCCCCGCGTCGGACAGAACGAGAGGAGGTCCTCATTTTAGCCGCTGGAGGCTGTCCGGCGGAGGGCTAGACGGCCGGCGGAGGGGTCTTTCGACCCTGGTACCTACGCACGAAATAGC
Organism: uncultured Gaiellaceae bacterium; assembly: GCA_963749515.1. GTDB lineage: Bacteria > Actinomycetota > Thermoleophilia > Gaiellales > Gaiellaceae > Gaiellasilicea. The sequence goes on along the minus strand of CAVVMR010000003.1, from coordinate 8,798 downwards.
CCGCGGAGCCGCCCGCGATCAGGAGCAGTGCAAGGCCGGCGAGCACGAGGAGCGGGATCGGCACCGAGCTGGCGCTGTCGCTGTCGACCGGCCCCGCCACCTCCGGCGGATTCTCGTTCTTCGGATCGCTCTCGTCGGTCGTCGTCTGGTTCTTCGGTGGCTTCGTCGGCGTCGTGCTCGTGCCGCCGCCGCCGGGAGAGGGATCGGTCGTCGCGGGCGGCGAGGGCTCGTTGCGCATGCGCGCCTGGAGCGCCCGCTGGATGTCTTCCTTCGCGCTCGAGTAGTCCCGCACGTCCGGCGGCAGGGCCTCGATCGCGTCGTCGTAGCAGTGCAGTGGATACGTCCGATCGACACGGCCGTCGTCGTACCAGTCGTCGATCACCTGGCGTGCGCAGGATGGGGCGGCGCCTGCCGGTGCCGCGGCAAGGAGCATGGCGACGAGCAGCGCGAGCGGCGCAAGCGCGAAAAGCACGCGTCCGATCGTCTGTGGGCGGCTGGGGATCCTCAAGGTCGTGATCGTTCGGAGAATTCGCCCGAACGGTAGCGAGCGCAGTGTGCAGAGTGTCTCGGACACCGTTAATGCCCGCGTGATCGGCACGTAAACGGTTTGTAATGCTCTGTGGGTATGGGCACAGAGCCTTCCGGGGTGCATGCTAGCTTGGCCCGCGATGCGGAGGCCCGGAGTGGCGGTGTCGGTCGCGACCGCGATGCTGCTCGGCGCCGTCTTCGCGGGCGACTCGGTGTGGACAGCGGTCGCCGTCCTTGCCGTCGCCGGTGCGTGGGGTGCGCTCGCTCTTGCCGGCACGGCGCGGCTTCCCCGCGGCGGGACCGTGCTGCTCGGGCTCATCCTGGCAATCGCTGCCTGGAGCGGAATGTCCGTCGCGTGGTCGGTGGCACCCGATCTGTCGTGGGCCGAGGTGAACCGGACGCTCGTCTTCGCCGGCTTTCTCGGCGTCGGGCTCCTGCTCGGTGCCGGTGGGCAGGCCGCCTGCCGCTTGGCGGCTGCCGCGCTCACGACGGCACTCGGCGCTGCCATTCTCTGGGCGCTCGCGGGCAAGGCGATCCCGGCGCTGTTCGAAGACGGCGGCCGCGCCGCGCGCCTTCGTGACCCGATCGGCTACTGGAACGCGCTCGCGCTCGCGGCCGACATGCTGCTCGTTCTCGCGCTCACGCTTGCGGCGGACGCGGGCAGGCCGCGCGCGCTGCGAGCAGTCGGCGCCGTGCTCGCCTACGCCGCCGTCGTCGCCGTGCTGCTTGCGACCTCGCGCGCCGGTGTCGCGGCGGCCGTGCTCGGGGTCGGCCTGTTGCTCTGGCTCCGGCGCGACAGGGTCGAGTCCGCTCTGCTCGCTCTGGTGGCGATCGTCCCGGGCGGCCTCGTCGCCGCCTGGGCCTTCACCCGGCCCGCGCTCGTCGAGGACGCGTTGCCCCGGTCGGATCGAGTTGCCGACGGCGCCTGGTTCGGCCTCTTGCTCCTGGCCGGCGGTGCGCTGGTTGCCCTGGGGGCGATGCAGGTTCGACCGGTCGCGGGCGAGCGCCGGCTGCTGCTCGGGCGCGTGCTCGGGGGAGTCGCCGCGCTCGGGGCGGTAGCCGCGGCGGTCGCGCTGCTCCTCAACGCGGGCCGCATCGCGGATGAGTTCCAGGGCCCGGAGGTCCCGAACGACCCGCAAAGGTTCATCAGCCTGAGCTCGAACAACCGCTCGGCGTGGTGGGGCGAAGCGTGGGACATCTTTCGCGCCGACGAGCTGAGAGGCTCAGGTGCGAACACGTTCGAGGTTGCGCGCAAGCGCTATCGAGACACGGCGTCGGCGGTGTCCGAGCCGCACAGCGTTCCGCTGCAGTTCCTGGCCGGAACCGGGCTCGTCGGGCTCGCGCTCTTCCTGGCTCTCGTCGCCGCCGCCGGAGCGGCTGCGGTCGGCGCTCGCCGGCGGCTCGAGCCGATCGAGCGGGATGCCGGCGCCGCGTTGGCGGTCGCGCTCGCGCTCTGGCTCGCTCATGCGCTGGTGGACTACGACTGGGACTTCGTCGCCGTCACCGGGCCGGCGCTCTTTGCCGCCGGCGTTCTGGCCGTAGCGGGGCGGCCCGCAGGACGTGCGCCCGGGATCTTCGCCGCTACTGGTGCCGCCGCGCTCGCGCTTGCGGCCGTCGTGTCGGTGGCGACTCCCTGGCTCGCGGAGCGGGAGCTTCGACAGGTGAACGTCGCACTGGATCGCGGTGACCTCGGGGCCGCGAACGATGCGGTCGAGCGCGCGCGCTCACTCGACCCGCTCTCGCTCCAGCCGGTCTTCGCGGACGCCCGCGTCGCCGAGCAGCGGCGGCGTGAGGTGGCCGCGCTCGAGGCATACCGGGAGGCGACGAGGCTGCAGCCGGAGAACCCCGAATCGTGGTACCAGCTGGGCCTGTACGAGTTCGACATCGGCGACCGGTGCGGCGCCTACCGCGACCTGAACCAGGCGTACACGCTCGACCCGGCCGGGAAGCAGTGGACGCCCGGCGGCCCGCTGGTCGTCTCGCTCGCCTGGGTGAACGCCGGAAACTGTGGCTAGGAGCCGACGATCAACGCCACGTGCGCGCCCATCATGTCGCGTGCGCGAAGCCCGTCGAGCGGCCCGACGATCTTCAGCTTCAGGTCGCGAGCGAGCCGGACCGCCTCGGGCCGGTAGCCCGGCCGGAACATGACGAGCGTCCGCGTGAAGTCGCTGCGCGGGGCGTTGCCCACGGTGCCGATCGTGTAGCCGTGGCTGCGGACCTTCGCAGCGCCGTCCGAGGCCGCGCCGGAGCGCCCGTTGCCGTTCAGCACGATCACCGACGTCTCGGCGCGTGTCAGCTTCGGCTTCCCGACCGGAGTCGCGACGCGCGGCTTCGCCTTCACCGGTGCGAAGACCTTCTTCTCCGCCGCCTTCTGGACGTGCTGCGAGACGGGCTCGGCGAGCAGGACGACACAGAGGACGACGAGCGCGACGAGCTCGAGGGCGGCGAGCGCGGAGGCGATCAGGGTCGCCGTGCGCCACGGGGTTCGGATCTCGGGGAGCGAGTGGTCCACGGCCGCCTACTTTCGTTACGCCAACCTGCGCTCCTTCAAGGACCTACGCGACCCAGATCCCCCGTGCGAAGGCAGCCGCGGCGAGCGCGCCGACGGCGGCGAACGCGTAGAGCGCCGGGCCGCGCGCCCGCGGGTGATCGAGCGTCACCGAGGCGAGCGCCAGGAAGAGCGGGAAGTCACCGAGCAGGAACCGCGGCAGGCTGACGAGCGGGAAGCCCTCGGCCGGCACCGAGAGGAAGATGGCAAGCGTGGCCACGGAGTAGAGCCCGAAGGCGACGCCGAGCCGGCGCCACGCGACCCAGGTGAGCCACCCGGCGGCGGCGAGCAGGCCGAGATGGGAGAGGTTCCAGAGCGCGACTCGCTCGTCATGCCCCGGCCCTGTGGCAGGGAGGCTCAGCAGGTCGCGGGCGCCTCGCCCGGCGGCTTGCACGGAATCGAGCAGCCCTCCGAGCGGGCCGAGCGGCGACGCCTCGCGATCCCAGTCGGCCTGGGCGCTGGTGAACGCCCACGCATCGCCGAGAGTCGAGTCGAGATAGAGCGCGTAGAGCCCGACGGCGGCCGGCAGAAGCGCCAGCGGCGCGAGCCGGGCGAGCGAGCGAGGGTCACGCCCGCGCCAGAGCAGCACGACGAGCGCGGGCAGGAGCGCGAGCCCGAGCAGGCGCGTCCCGGTCGCCAGGCCTCCGAGCACCCCCGCCGTGACGGCCTTCCCGCGCGTGGCGGCGAGGAACGAGCCGGCGGCGAGGGCGAGGAAGAGACCGTCGGAGTACAGCGCGGTGAGCACGAACCCGACGGGGTAGAGGGCGAGGTAGAGGACGACGTCGTTCGCGCCGCGCTGGCCGAGGATCGGCCGCGCGATCTCCGCGAGCGCCCAGGCGGCGGCTGCTCCGGCGGCCAGCGAGATGAGCACGCCGGCGACGAGCGTGGAGCCCGTCAGCCAGGCGAGACCGTGCGCCGCCGCCGGGTAGACCGGGAAGAACGCGGCCGCCTGTGGCACCTCCTCGTAACCGCTGTCCGCGATCTGGAGGAACCAGCGCGCGTCCCACTGCGCGAAGGTGCGGAAGAGGAAGTCGCTCGCCGGCCCGTAGGCGCTGCCGATCAGGCGCCGGTCCGGCGCGGGCGCCCAGATGAGCGTCGCCGCCGCGCCGAGCCAGAAGGCGACGCGAATCGCGACGAGCGTCGCCGCAGGCCCTAGCCCCACGTGAGCTCGAGGCCCTGCGCGAGCGGCGTCTGCGGCCGCCAGCCGAGCTCCCGCTCCGCGCGCGTGACGTCGAGGACGCTCCGGAGCGCGTCGCCGGGACGCGGCGGCGCGTGCTCCGCTTCCCGCTCGGCTCCTGCGATCCGGCGGCACGCCGCAAAGAGCTCGTTCACGGACGTTTCGGTGCCGGTGCCGATGTTGAAGGTGCCGCCCTGCTGCCCGATCGCGCTGAGCACCGCGGCGACGATGTCCCCGACGTAGACGAAGTCGCGTGTCTGCTCGCCGTCGCCGTAGATCATGATCCCTTCGCCGACGCGCAGCCGGTCGATGAAGATCGCGACGACGCCGCCTTCCAGCTTCGGCAGCTGCCGCGGCCCGTAGACGTTCGCGAACCGCAGGGCGACATGCGTCGTCCCGTGCAGGCGATTCCAGGTCGCCAGGTACTCCTCGGCGGCGAGCTTCGACGTCCCGTAGGGCGAGACCGGCTCGCGTGGGTCGTCCTCCCGCGCGGGACGCTCGCAGTCGCCGTAGATCGCGCCGCCCGTGGAGCTGAAGATCACCTGCGCGTCGTGGGGGCGCGCCGCCTCGAGCACGTTCAGCGTGCCGAGGACGTTCACCTGGGCGTCGAGCTCGGGCTGCTCGACGGACGTGCCGACGTCGGCCTGGGCGGCCAGGTGGGCCACGACCTCCGGCCGGATCTGCTCGAACAGGGGCGAGAGCGGCTCGCGGATGTCGTGCTCGTGCAGCGTTGCCGCCGGGTTCACGTTCTCGCGCCTGCCGGTCGCGAAGTTGTCGATCAGGTGCACCTCGTCGCCGCGCGCGAGGAGCGCATCGACGACGTGCGAGCCGATGAATCCCGCTCCTCCGGTGACCACCGCCCGCACGGCCATATCCTACGCACGATGTTCGTGACCTTCGAGGGGATGGACGGCTCCGGCAAGACGACCCAGGTGGAGCGGCTGCGGGCGGCGCTGGAGGCGGAAGGTCGCGAGGTCGTGACCGCTCGAGAGCCGGGCCAGACGGTGCTCGGCGAGGAGATCCGCAACCTCGTGCTGCACGGCGGCCCGATGACCCCGTGGGCGGAGGCGCTCCTCTACGCCGCCTCTCGGGCGGAGGTCGTCGCCGAGGTCGTGCGGCCCGCGCTCGATCGCGGCGCCGACGTTCTCCTCGACCGCTACCTCGACAGCTCGATCGTCTACCAGGGCATCGGACGCGGGCTCGGGGTCGACGAGGTGCTCGAGGTGAACCTGCTCGCGACCGGGGGCCTCCTGCCGGACCGGACGTTCGTGCTGTCGATCGAGCCGGGGACGTCGTCGGCGCGCGTGGGCTCGAAGCCAGACCGGATCGAGCGTGAGGACGCGGAGTTCCACGAACGAGTCGCGGACGGCTACACGCAGCTCGCTTCCCTCTTCCCCGACCGCGTCGTCGTCCTTGACGGGTCGCTCGACCCCGACCTGCTCGCAGACAGAATCCTCGATGAGCTTCGACGACCTGCCTGAGCAGCCCGAGGCGCGCCGCCTGCTGGCGGCCGCAGTCGCTGAAGGTCCGGCTCACGCCTATCTCCTCCACGGCCCGGCCGGCGTCGGCAAGCGCGCGGCTGCGCAGGCGTTCGCGGCCGAGCTGCTCGGCGACGAGCGCCGCGTCGCGGCTGGAACGCACCCCGACCTCTTCTCGCTCGAGGCGCTGGGGGAGATGATCCGGATCGACGAGGTGCGCGCGCTGCATCGCGACCTGCACATGCGGCCGTACGAGGCGGAGCACCGGGTCTACGTGATCGCCGACGCACACCTGCTGAACGAGGACGCCGCCGACGCGCTGCTCAAGGACCTCGAGGAGCCGCCGTCGTACGCGGTGATCGTCCTGGTTGCGGACGAGCTCGGCCCGATTCCGCCGACGATTCTCTCGCGCTGCCAGCTCGTCCCGTTCCGCCGGCTGCCGGAACGGGCGGTGCGCGCCTTTCTCGCCGAGCGCGCGCCGGGGCTCTCGGAGACCGAGGCGCGTGCGCTGGCCCGGGTGTCGGGCGGCCGGCTGGATCGCGCCGAACGTCTCCTCGATCCGGAGGCTCGCGGCCGCCGCGACGAACTGCTGCGCGTGGCGCGCTCGCCCTACACGGACTCCGAGCTCGACCCGGCCGAGGCCGCCGCGGTCCTCCTCGACGCTTCCCGGGTCGTCGGTGCCGCCGCGCGGGATCGGGCGGAGGCGGAGCTGGGCGGCATCGAATTGACCGCCCGCGAGTCCGACCAGCGCCTCCGGCGCGTTCAGCGCGGGGCCGAACGGGAGGAGCTGCTTGCGACGCTGGAGGAGCTCGCGTCCTGGTATCGCGATCTCGTGGTGGTGGCCGCGGGCGCCGAGCAGGCCGCCGTCCATGCCGACCGGTTGGACGTGCTGCGCGAGGACGCCACCCACGAGCGGGCACCGGACGCCGAGACCGCAGCCGAGCTGGCACGCGATGCCTGGCGCGCGCTCGAGGAGTTCAACCTCAATCCGGCGCTGACGCTGGAGGCGCTCTTCGTGCAGCTAAGACGGGCATTTTCCAGCGTTTTACACGTTTGAACCAAGATTACGAGGGTGATGTAAAGATCCCTCAAAGGGGGTTGCGCGGGGTAGGGGGCAAGCTAAGACTGCGACAAGGCGTTCGGGCGGAACGCCGGTTTTTCCGTCTCCTCCAAGACATAAGGGGTATCCGGTTTGGCCGCAGTTCCGTCCATAGGACGCGCCTCGCTTGTCCAGCGCTCTGGTGTCGCCCCGCAAGCCGCGGCGACCGAGGGCCTCTACGAGCGTCACGCCGCGAAGCTCCTGAGCTACTGCCTGCACCAGCTTGGCTCGCGCGAGGAGGCGGAGGACGCCGTTCAGACGACGTTCATGAACGCGTTCCGCGCGCTCGGTCGCGGCATCGTGCCCGAGGCCGAATCGGCCTGGCTGTTCAAGATCGCCGAGAACGTGTGCCTCTCCCGCCGGCGCTCCTCGTGGCGTCGCGGCCGGATCGAGAGCCCGAGCGACTTCGAGATCATCGAGGAGATCATCCCGGGTCCCGCCCGGCAGAACGACGAGCTGATCGGGATCGAGGATGCGCTTGCGTCGATGCCCGAGCAGCAGCGCCGCGCGATTCTGCTGCGCGAGTGGCAGGGGCTCTCCTATCGCGAGATCGCGGAGGAGCTCGAGGTCACCCAGTCGGCAGTCGAGACGCTGATCTTCCGCGCGCGGCGCTCGCTCGCCGCGGGCCTCGAGCAGCCGGACTCGGTCAAGAAGCCGAAGCGCAAGGGCTTCCGCCGCGCCTTGCACGCGCTCGACATCGGCACGCTTGCAGCCGCCTTGAAGACGCTGCTCGCCGGGAGCGCGGCCGTGAAGGCAACGGCTGCCGCCGTCGCGGTCACCGCGGCCGCGGGGACGGCCTACAGCGTCGAGCAGAAGGTCGTGTCGAATCCGCCGGTCCAGTCGGCCGCTCCCGCGAAGACGCAGGTCAGCAAGCCTGCGCCGGCCGTTGCCAGCTCCGCGTCGGTCTCCTTCGTCGCCGGCCCTGTTGCAGCTTCCGCACCGGAGCGCGCGGTCAAGCCCGCCGCGACGAAGCGCGCGAGCGCCAAGCCGGCCGCTGCGGTCGTGAAGCGCTCGGCGCCGCTGCACTTCATCCCGGCCCACGACACACCCGTTCAGCTCGCGCCCGCTACGCCGGCGACACCGGCTCCGGCGACCCCGGCCGCCGCCGAGCCGGCGTCCGATCAAGCTTCAGCGCCCGCGGCCGAGCAGCCGCGCGCAGACGAGGGCAGAACCGACAGCGGCAAGCGCGTCGAGCCGGTGCCGCACGAGGAGGCGTCGGCCATAGCGCCGGCCTCGGCGCCGGCCTCGGTGCCGGCGGGCTCGCACACGAAGGCCGAGCCCGTCACCGATCAGCGCACGGCGATGATGTATCCGACCCCCGCGCCGGCGGTCATCACGAATCCGGCCCCCGCGCCCGCTCCGACCCAGGACCCGGCCGCCCCGGCGCCGGTCACCTCGACCTCGAGCACGACCAGGGTCGAGCCCGTGCCGGGCTCCAGCACCAACTAGCGCTCCGTCTAGTCCAGCGCGGCGTACAGATCGACCGGGACGCCATCAGGGTCCTGGAGCTGCGCGTAGCGCTGGCCCCAGAACGCGTCCCACGGCTCCTTCTCGCCGTGGAACCCCGCCCCCGTGACGCGCGCGTAGATCTCGTCCACCTCGGCCGGGCTCTCGCACTCGAGCGCGAGCCCGACCTGGTTGCCCGTCTCGCGAGTCCACTCGGGGCGGAAGCTGAGGATGGTCTCCTCCGAATCGAGCATCAGGCGGATGCCGTTCGGCAGCGACGTTTCGACATGTCCCTCGTCCGGCGTGTTCGGAACGTCGAACCCAAGCGATTGGTAGAAGCTGATCGAGCGCGCCATGTCCGAGGCGACGATCCCGATGGCGTTGAGCTCCGGCATCGAGCCGAGCCTAACGGACCGAGCCGAGGCTCCGGAACCGGCTAATCTAGGGGCACGCCGACGTAGCTCAGCTGGTAGAGCACTTCACTCGTAATGAAGGGGTCCGCGGTTCGAATCCGCGCGTCGG
>CAVVMR010000002.1:0-201001 GCA_963749515.1 uncultured Gaiellaceae bacterium | reverse complement strand
CGCGCCGCCTGAGCGCAGAGCCGCGGGCCTTTCCGTGTGCGACGGCGCTGCGGAGGTGCGGCGCGAACAGTGGCTCCGGAGAGGCCACGACGAATGCCTCTGGTGTGTAGAGAACCCGTTCGCCTCGGTCGGTCAACGCCCTCGGCACCTGCTCCGGGTCGAGGTCGCCGGGTAGCGCCAGAAGACGGTCGCGCCTGATCACGTAGGACGAGCCCAGGAAGTCGCGCACGTAGCGGATGTTGCCCGGCAGGAAGCGGTAGTACTGCGAGCCGCCTCCGAGACGCGACTCGCGGATAGCCGCAGCGGCACGCTCGCGGGCGGAACCGCCGTTTGGCGCGACCTTCGAGACGACCACCGCTGCGAGCTCGGAGCGGGCGAGGAACGGGAGCGTCGCGCTGACGAAGTTTCCAGACGGCGTGCCTCCGGCCTCGACAAACGCGAGGAACTCCGTTCCCGCACGCTCGGCGGCCGACCTCCGCTCGGCCGGTGTGGCCCCGGCGACAACCGCAGCGTTAGGCCACTCGAGCGCGCGAAGTGCCGCTTCGTCCGGGCCGATGAGGGTCACATCCGAGCGGAAGCCCACCGGCCTCGTCCAGCCGAAGGCGCCGACCAGTGCGCGCTTGCGCTGATAGGTCCTGAGCACGCGCAGCCGGTAGAAGATCGCGACCGTGTCGGTGAGCGCGATCAGCACCGCCACCGGCCGCACACCCGTCCCGGCGAACTGGTAGTCGAGCGAGATCGGGAGCTCTCGCACGCGTCTGAAGCCGAATGCCCGTGCGACCGCCAGCAGTTCGATGTCGAAGGCGTAGCGCTTCACCAGCAGCAGCGGTACGACCTGGTCGGCGATCTCGCGGCGGAAGACCTTCAGTCCGACTTGCGTGTCGCGAACGTCGAGCCGGAAAAGGATCCGCACAAGCTGCTGGAAGAGCCACGACGCGACACGACGCGAGCTCGGGTAGCTCACCTGAGAATCGGGATGCCGCTTGGAGCCGATGGCGAAGTCGAGCCCGTCGCGCTCTGCGATTGCTACGAACTCGGGGATCGACGCGGGGTCGAGGTCGAGGTCGGCGTCGCAGTAGGCCACCCACCGGCCTCGTGACTCGAGCGCGCCGATCTTGACCGCGTACCCCTTGCCAAGGTTGCGGTCGTAGTGGAGGACGCGAACGTTGTCGAGCTCGCTCTCCAGCAGCGCCTCCTCGGTCCGGTCGACGGACCCGTCGGAGACGACGATCACCTCGATCGGCCCGTCCATCCCGGCCGCGACCCGGTCTCGGATCACGCGGACGTTGTGCGCGATCGATCCGGCGAGGTTGTAGACGGGAACGACGACTGAGAGGGCGATCGCGGTCGGCGCCCCGGCGTCGACGGACGCATGCGGCGCCCGCTGCCGTGCGTCGGAGCTCACAGAGAGCCAGTATGCAGCTCCCGGTGGCCGTGACGCTCTCTAACATGGCCCGCATGCCAACCGCCCTCGTGACCGGGTCGAGCGGCCTGATCGGCTCGGAGGGCGTCACGTTCCTGGCCGGCCGCGGCTGGAGCGTCCACGGCGTCGACAACAACATGCGCCGCGAATTCTTCGGCGAGACCGGCGACACGGCATGGAATCTCGACCGACTGCTGCGAACGGTCAGCGGCTTCACTCATCACGGGCTCGACATCCGCGACCGTGACGGGGTCGCGCGCCTGTTCGAGGAGATCCGCCCCGACCTGGTCTTCCACTGCGCAGCGCAGCCCTCGCACGACCTCGCGGCCTCTCGCCCCTTCGACGACTTCGAGATCAACGCCCTCGCGACCATGAATCTCCTCGAGGCCGCGCGGGCGTGGACGCCCGAGTCGCCGTTTGTCTTCATGTCGACGAACAAGGTCTACGGCGACGTCCCGAACGAGCTCGAGCTCGTCGAGCTGGAGACGCGCTGGGACTACGCCGACCCGGCGCTCAAAGAGGGCATCGACGAGACGATGCGGATCGACAAGACGACCCACAGCCTCTTCGGCGTCTCCAAGGCCGCAGCCGACTTGCTGGTGCAGGAGTACGGACGCTACTTCGGCATGCCGACCGTTTGCTTTCGCGGCGGCTGCCTGACGGGACCTCAGCATTCGGGGGCGGAGTTGCACGGCTTCCTCTCGTACATCGCCCGCGCGATCCAGGAGGGTCGGACGTACCGGATCTTCGGCTACCTCGGCAAGCAGGTCCGCGACAACATCCATTCCTACGACGTCTGCACCGCGATGATGGCCTACGCCGAGCGGCCAATCCCGGGCGCCGTCTACAACCTCGGCGGCGGGCGCCCCAACAGCATTTCTCTCCTCGAGGCAGTCGCGGCGCTCGAGGAGTTACTCGGCCGCAAGCTCGAGACCGAGTACGTCGACGAGAACCGGGTCGGCGACCACATCTGCTACATCAGCGACCTGACGCGCCTGCGGGCTGACTACCCCGAGTGGGACGTCACGATCTCACTCGACGAGATCCTTCAACAGCTCGCCGCCGCGGTCACCCACCGTCTGCCGGCCTAGACCGAGAACCCAAGTCGGGCGAGCGCGTCGGGGACGATGCGTCCCCAGTCGAAGCCGTCCGCATAGTTGAGCGCGGCGGCGCGCCGCCGCTGCCACTCAGCCGGCGAGGAGAGGATCTCCGCAATCGCCGCCGCCATCGGCTCGGGTTCGTAAGGGACGACGGAGGCACCTGCCTCGCGCTCGAGCTCCAGCGCGTTCGGTGGCACGTCGGTGGTGACGACGGGCAGGCCGGCCCCTGTGTACGTGCGCAGCTTGGAGGGGTCGGCGTACTTCGTGAACGACTCCATGTCCGTGGCGTACGGCGCCGCGGCCACCGCGGCCGACGCGACGAGACGCTCGACCTCGCGGTGGTCGGAGAGGAAGCCGAGAAAGCGGACTCGGTCGCCGAGGCCGCGCTCGGATGCCAGCGCGCGCAGGGTCTCCTCCTCGGGGCCTCGACCGGCGATGTCGAGCGTGACGTCGGGAAGAAGAGCGATCGCCTCGATCAGCGTCGCCACGCCCTGCCGCGGCACGAGGTGCCCGATGAAGACGACACGGCGTGTCTCCCAGCCGTCTTCCGGCGCACGCTCGATCCGGTCGAGCCAGATTCCGACCGGCGCGACGTGCGTAGCGGCGGCACCCTCTCCGAGGCCAAGGCGTTCAGCGCGGGCGTCACGTGCGGCGGAGGTCAGCTCCACTCGCAGGTCAGAGCGCGTCGCGGCGAGTCGGTCGATGCGGTCGTAGAGCCGCGAGAGCGGCGCACCCACGCCGAAGCGGTCGGGCACGAAGTCGACGGCCCAGTACGTGACCTTGCCGACGAGGCCGGCGCGGCGCCGCGCGATCCCGTGCAGCGCGCTCAGATTGCTGAAGCCGAGCCACCCGTCGACGCGCGGGCGCACGAACGGCGCGAGGGCATCGGTCGCGTACGTGAGCGGGGGCCGCGAAGGACGCCGCAGCGTCCGCTCTGCGATCTGGTGTCCGTCGCGCCAACGCGAGATGTGGTGCACAGGCGGGTCATCGCGATTGAGCGGGTGAAAGATCGTCGTCAGCTCGCGCGCGTTCGCGGCGAGGAAGTCGCGGACCCCGGAGGCGGGCGGCGAGTCGGGCGTTCCGTTCGCGACGATCAGAAACGAGCTCTGCTCGACCGCTCTCATCGGTACTCCGCCTGATAGAACCGGCGCGTGGGAGCACTGCCGCAGGAGCTCGCAGCCGGTCTCCGGGATCGCCTGGGCTTGACGCGCGCCATCGAGACGGGAACCTACCGGGGCGGCGGTACACGCCGACTTGCCGCGATCTTTCCTCGCGTGGTCACGGTCGAGATCTCCGAGGAGCTCGCACGAGCCGCAGCCGAGTCGCTCGCCGATAGGCCGGGAGTCGAGGTCCGCCACGGCACCTCTCGCGTTCTGCTGCCGACGATTGTCGACTCGTCCGAGCCGGCGCTGTACTGGCTCGACGGGCATTGGAGCGGCGGAGTCACCGGCGGCAAGGACGAGGAGTGCCCCGTGCTGGCGGAGCTCGAAGCGATAGCGACCGGCCATGCGGACGACGCGATTCTGATCGACGATGCGCGTCTCTTTCTCGCGCCGCCGCCGGCTCCGCATGATCCGGCGCAGTGGCCGGACGTGAGCCAACTGGTCGAGGCCATCGCCGCGGCGAAGCCCGGCCACAGGGTCCTTGTCGCCCACGACATCGTGGTCGCGGTGCCTGACCGGGCCATCGATCTCGCAGCGTCGTTCGCCCATGGACCCGCTCCGAAGGGCGAGTCGTTGGCGCGCAGGCTCGCTAACAGGCTCAGCCGCTAGCTCATCGCCGAACGAACACGTCGACCCCGTCGTGCTCGGCGATCGTGCGATACCGCGTGCGGAGCCCGGCGAGCAGCACCGGTCGACTCAAGAAAGCGCGGCCGACGACGACCGCCTCGACGTCACCCTGATCGAGCTCACGCAGCACCTCTGCGTCGGTGAGTGAGCCGGTTTGGAACCGGAGGTTGGCGGTATCGACCAGCGGCCCCCAGACACGGCGATCTGCGAGAAACGGGACGAGCGGCTGGTCCGAGACCACGAGGTCGTCCGGCCCCGTGACGCGGCGGAGCGTCTCCGCGGCGGCGACCAGCTCCGGCTGCTCGGGTATGTCCGCGATCGCAAGGCGTCGGTGCTGCTGCACGTAGCCGGCGGCGAGCAGGAGCGCGAGCACACCGAAGGCGGCCACTTCCAGCCGGACGCGCTGCGCCAGGGCCGCGAGCCCGATCGCTGCGGGAGTCGCGAGCGCGACGGGCAGCACGACCAGGTGGTTGTGGTGCAAGGGATGGTGGAAGGCGACGAATGCGAAGGAAACGGCGGCCCAGGCCCACAGCGCCCACACCGGCTCGCTGCGGCGGCGCAGCAACAGGATCGAGGCGGCAAGCCCGGCCACGATGAGCCAGGCGAACGGCGTCTTCCAGTTGAGGAACGTGGCCAGCTCGTGGGAGCGGTCGACGACCGCCGGCGTGTCGCGCGCGTCGCGATGGTAGGTGACCACGCTCTCCCAGAGGTCGTCGAGGACCTCCCGGTAGGTCAGCAGGAATACCGCAGAGAGTGCGCCGGCGCCGCCCAGCGCTCCCGCGAGCGCCCGTTCGCGACTGGAGTTGCGCCACAGGAGCAGGAGCAAGAACGTCGGCAGCGCGAGCGCTGCGTTCGGCTTCACCGCGACCGCGAATGCCAGCGCCGCCCCGCCGGCGGCGGCGACAGCAGCGACTCGTGGCATCCTCTGTGCCTGCCACGCGAGCCAGAAGGCGAGCAGAGAGAGCGCGAGCGGTGGCACGTCGGCCAGTACCTGGTGGGCGATCAGGGTGAAGCTCGGGGCCACTGTCAGGAGAGCCGAGGCGCCGAGCCCTGCGATCGGGCCTGCCATCGCCCGGCCGAGCAGATAGGCCGCAGCGCAAGTGGCGATGGCGACGGCCACCATCCCCCATTGGAAGCCGCTCAGGGAATCAGCGCCGGCGAGCGAGATGAGTCTCAGCAGCAGGTAGAAACCGGGGGGCTGCGGTGCGAAGACCTCCTCGCCGAGCTTCTGGCCGTGCTCGAGCGCATCGACGCTGGACAGGTAGACGCCCTCGTCGTAGTCGGTATTGCCGCCGACGAGCCGCCCGAAGAGGAGCGCCTGCGCGACGACGAGACCGCAGAGTGCGGCGAGCTCGAAGGCGAGGTTCCGGCGCATCTCTTTAGCCGAACGCGCGGAGGAGCACCTCGGCCGCGCGCGGGCCGGCGGCCCCGTCCCAGAGCGGGATCTCCCGCGCGGGGTGCGCCTGAGTCAGGAGCGACGGGATCTCGGCGATCCGGTCGGGCCGCGCGCCGAGCACCGTGTTCGTGCCGAGCTCGACGGTGACGGGCCTCTCCGTCGAGTCGCGAAGCGTGAAGCAGCGGACGCCGAGCGCGGAGGTCTCCTCCTGCACGCCGCCCGAGTCGGTGAGCAGGAAGGCGGCTTCGGCCTGCAGTCCGAGGAAGGCCAGATAGCCGAGCGGAGGACTGAGCAGGACCCTCGCCTCGGGCAAGCCCGACTCGAGCCCGAGCTCGACCAGGTGCTGCCGCGTGCGCGGGTGCACCGGGAAGACGATCGGATACGTCGCCGCGAGTCCTTTCAGACCTTCGACCGTCGCAGTCAGAAGGGCGGGATCGTCCACGAGGGCCGGCCGGTGCAGCGTCACGAGCCCGTACCCGCCGGGTTCGACTCCGAGCTCCTCCCAGGGCTTCTCGGCGCGGCCTGCGTCGACGTGCGCGAAGACGGAGTCGATCATCGTGTTGCCGACGAAGTGCGCCTTCTCGAGGTCGATCCCCTCGGCGGCGAGGTTGTCGAGCGCGCTCTCGGAGTGGACGAGGAGGATGCTGCTCAGGTGGTCGGTGAGCAGCCGGTTGTGCTCTTCCGGCATCCGGTTGTCGTAGCTGCGCAGCCCGGCTTCGAGGTGTGCGATCGGGATGTCGAGCTTCACCGCGGCGAGCGCGCCGGCGAGCGTCGAGTTCACGTCGCCCGGCACGACGACCAGGTCGGGCCGCCGCTCGAGCAGCACCTCCTCGATCCCGACGAGCGCCTTCGCGGTCTGCTGGCCATGCGTGCCCGACCCGACGCCGAGGAACACGTCGGGCTTGGGCAGGCCGAGCTGGTTGAGGAAGACGTCGGACATCTCCGCGTCGTAGTGCTGGCCGGTGTGCACGAGCGTGACCTCTGCTCCGGCCTCCTGCAGCGCGCGGTGAACGGGCGCGGCCTTCATGAAGTTCGGGCGCGCGCCGACCACGAACGTGATGTGTCGGGCGCCCGCCGGCATCGCGGGAGCGTACAGAGTGCCGGGGCTAGACTCGGTCACTGTGCTCGCTCTGAAAGCGCTGTTCTGGCTGACGCTGGTCGCGCTCCTCTGGACACACGTGCTCTACCCGCTCGGCGCCGCCGCGCTCGCCCGCGTGCGGACGAGGGCGGTGCGGAAGGCCGGCATCGAGCCGGCGGTGACCGTGATCGTCGCTGCGTACAACGAGGAGCCGGTGATCGAGCGCCGGCTCGAGAACCTGCTCGCGCTCGACTACCCGGCCGACAAGCTCGAGCTCGTCGTCACCTCGGACGCCTCGACCGACCGGACGCACGAGCTCGTGGAGCGCTTCGGGGAGCGCGTGCGCCTGATCGTCAATCCGCGCGGCGGCAAGGTCGCGGCCCAGAACCGGGCCGTGCGCGAGACGTCCGGCGAGATCGTCGCCTTCTCCGACGCCAATGCGACCTGGGCCCCGGACGCGCTGCGCCGGCTCGTCGCCAACTTCGCCGATCCCGACGTGGCATACGTCTGCGGGCAGCTCGTGCTCGAGGCGGCCGACGGCTCCAACCGCGAGGGCCTGTACTGGCGCTACGAGATGGTGCAGCGCGAGGCGGAGTCGCGGCTCGGCTCGGTCACCGGCGGCAACGGCTCGATCTACGCGGTGCGGCGCTCCGACTACATCGAGGTGGACCCGAAGTGGGGGCACGACCTCGCGTTCCCGTACCGCATGGTCCAGGCCGGCCGCCGCGCCGTCTACGAGCCCGCCGCACGCGCCTCCGAGAAGCCGACGCCGTCGAACGAGAGCGAGTACCGGCGCAAGGTGCGCATGTTCGAGCACTGCTGGGAGATCACCCTGCGCGGCTCGATGCTGAAGCGCCTCCCGTTCGGCTACCTGGTGGAGGTGATCTCGCACCGGATCCTCCGTTACGGCAGCGGCGTGCTCCACGTCGTCCTGCTCGCGACGTCGCTCGCGCTGGTCGGCGAGGGGCTCGTCTACCAGGTCGTGCTCGGCGCTCAGCTGGTGTTGATCGCGGCCGCGCTGCTCGGCGTCGGGATCGCCCGCTACTACGCGCTCGTGACGTGGGCCACCGTCGTCGCGCTCTGGAACTACCTCCGCCGCGGCGTGCCCGCGACGTGGGAGGCGGCGGAGGGCACGCGCTGAACCGGACGCTCGACGTCGCGATCGCCGGCACCGGTCTCGCAATCGCGAGCCCTGTCCTCGCGCTCGCTGCGCTTGCCGTGAAGCTCGGCGACGGCGGGCCGGTGCTCTTCAAGCAGACCCGTGTCGGCAAGGACGGGCAGGACTTCGAGTTGCTGAAGCTGCGGACGATGGTCGTCGGCGCCGAGACGAAGGGAGCGGGCTACGCGGTCGACCGCGGCGACAGCCGGATCACACGCGTCGGCCGCTTCCTCCGCCGCACCTCGCTCGACGAGCTGCCGCAGCTCTGGAACGTCGTACGCGGGGAGATGAGCGTGATCGGCCCGCGACCGACGCTGCGCTATCAGGTCGAGAAGTACTCCGAGCGCCAGCGGAGGCGGCTCGACGTCCTGCCGGGGATCACGGGCTGGGCGCAGATCCACGGCCGCGCATCGCTCTCCTGGGACGAGCGGATCGAGCTGGACGTCTGGTACGTCGAGCACCGCTCGCCGCTCACCGACCTGCTGATCATCCTGCGAACACCGCTCGCGCTCCTCGGCGGCACCTACAAGGGCGAAACCGGCGGCTGGAAGGGCTAACCTCGGCGGGTGACTGCGGTTCTCTTCACCTGCGCCGGCCAGCGCGTCGACATCGTCTCCGCCTTCGGACGCGCCGGTGCGAAGACGATCGCCACCGATGCCGACTCGATGGCGCCCGCGCTCTACCACGCCGATGCGTTTGCGCTTGTGCCGCGCGTCGACAGCCCGGGCTACATCCCGACGCTCGCAGCTCTCGTCGCCGAGCACGACGTCAGGCTGATCGTGCCGCTGACGGACCTCGACCAGATGCTGCTCGCGCAGTCGCGCGACGCGCTCGCTCCCGCGCTGACGCTCGTGCCCGAGCCGGAGGTCTGCCGGACGATGGGCGACAAGTACGAGGCGCACCGCTTCTTCGAGGCGAACGGGATTGCGAGCCCGTGCAGCTGGTTGCCCGCCGATGTGCCCGACGACGCGCGCTACCCGCTGCTCGTGAAGGTGCGCGAAGGATTTGGCTCGCGGCACATCTACCGGGCGAGTGACCGTGCGGAGCTCGACTTCTTCCTCGGCTATACGACGGTCGACTCGTTCGTGCAGGAGCAGTGCCAGGGCGAGGAGTTCTCCGTCGACGTCTTCTGCGACTTCGAGAGCAACTGTCTGAACGCGATCCCGCGCACGATGATCCAGTCGAAGGGCGGCGAGTCGATCAAGGGAGCGTCGATCAAGGACTGGGAGCTGATCGAGCACGCCCGGAAGGTCGCGGAGACCGTCGGGATCGTCGGGCCGGCGAACATCCAGTGCTTCCGGGAGCCCGACGGGGCACTGCCGGTGACCGACGTCAATCCGCGCTTCGGCGGTGCCTTCCCGCTGCCGCTCGCCGCCGGAAGCCGGTATCCGGAGCTCGCACTGCAGCTCGCGAACGGCGAGCGGCCCGAGCCGACCCTGGGTGAGTTCCGCGCGGGAGTGCTGATGACCCGCTTCTTCTCCCATCTGTGCCTGACGACCGACGGCGGCGGCACCCTCGTCCCCTTCGCGGAGGACATGCCGGAGCCTGTCGCCGGCGAGCCCGGCGACGCATGAACGAAGCGTGAGCGGTCCTTCGGACGAACTGCGGGACGTCTACGAGCGGCGCGGGGAGCTCGAGTACGCGGTTCCGCCCGGGCCACCCGATCCGATCGACCGCAAGTTCACCTGTGTTTCGGCCGCACTCGCGTCGACGCTCCCGTGCGCGTCGCTGCTCGATGCGGGATGCGGTGACGGGCGCTACCTCGCGGCGCTTCCGACGCTGGGCGCGGTGCCGGCTCGCGTCGTCGGCATCGACATCGCCGACTCGATCCTGCGAACGGCGGCCGCTGCCGCGGGAGCGGCCGGGGTGGAGGCCGAGCTCGTGCGCGCGAACCTCGAGGCGCTTCCGTTCGCAGAGGGCCATTTCGACGTCGTCCTCTGCACCCAGGCGATCGAGCACGTCCTCGACCCGCCGTTGGCGCTTCGCGAGCTGCACCGCGTGCTTCAGCCCGGAGGAACCCTGGTCATCTCGACGGACAACTCGGCTGCTCGTCTCTCGCAGGTGCTGAACGCTCCGCGAGCTGCGGCCGTCCGACTACTTGGGTTGCGCGGCCGGCGCCGCAAGGTCCAGTTCCCGCACCGCTCGTTCGGGAGGGGAGAGTTCGAGGGGCTACTCCGTGCGGCGGGCTTCGAGATCCTGCGCACGGAGACGTTCCGCTTCCACGTCACGGGTGCGCCACGTGTCGTCCAGCGCCTGCTGAACACGGTCGACGACGCCCTGCCGTCGCACCGCGTCGGCGACATCCTGCTGGTCGAAGCTCGGGCCTAGCCCGGCCTTGCGGAGCGGCCGAGCTCGAGCAGCAGGGTCGTCCAGCGGTCGGCGGGTGAGTTGAGCGTCCACGCGGTGCGGGCGCGGATGCCCTGCTCGATCAGCGCGGGCGGTGCGGCAGGCCCGCGGGATCGGATGAGGAGCAGCGTCGGCGACTGTCGGTCCGCGACGAGCTCGGCGTCGTCCCCGAGCCGCCGGATGGCCCTCGTCACGCGACGCTCCGGACCTCGAAAGATCCAGAGCCCACGGCCTCTCTCGCCTGTCGCGACGAAGGCCGCAACGTTCGCCCGGCCGTTCTGCTCGACGTCGGGCTCGAAGCGGAGATCGATCCCGGGCAGCTCCTCGACACGCTGCGATGCGAGTCCCTCGAGGCCGAGGTAGTCGTCGAGCAGCTCGGGCGGCCGGTCCGACACCGGGGTGCCCGTCGAGGAGAAGAGGATCCCCTCGCCGTCGACGGCCGAGGCGAGCCCGCGGAGCCCGAGGTCGTGGACGGTCCGCAGGTGGTCGACCCGTTCGGAGACTGAGAGCGCAACGACGCCGGCGGCGAGAGCCGAGGCGACGAGCAGCCGGCGCCTGGCGATCGTCAGGCAGCCCGCGGCGACGAGGAGGTAGAACGCCGGCTCGGCGGGAGCCAGGTAGCGCCCGAAGAAGCGGGTCGACGACGGCACGAGTGTGAAAAAGAGGACGGGGAGGGCAAGCCAGAGCGCGAGCACGATTGCGATCCGTGGCGTCCCGCGGGCCAGCGACGCCAGACCCACAAGCACGAGCGCGAGCAGCACGAGCGCACCGACGGTGCCGCCGGGGGTGAAGGCGTGCAGCGCCTCCTCGGGCACCGAGCGGCCGGCTGTCGTGCGCAGCCGCCCGCTCTCGAAGCTGACGTCGTAGCGCGACCGGAGTGTCGCGAGGGCGTAGGCATATGGCGCGGCGACAGCGACCGCGACCGCGGCGCCGGGCCAAGCCTGGTGGAACAGCGCTCGGGGCCGCCGGCCGGCGACGATCAGGCCGGTGGCTGCTGCGAGGGCGCAGTACAGCGGCGCGATCGGATGGACGTAGACGAGGGCGCCTATGACCGCTCCCGCCAGGATCCAGTCGCTGCGCCTCCCGGTCCTGGCCGCGCGCAACGCCAGGAGCGTCGCCGCGAGCACCGCGGCGACAAAGAGGGAGTACATGCGTGCGAAGGTGGCGAGCGAGACGCCGAGCGGTGCGACGGCGAGCAGGAGCGGTGTGAGGAATCCGGCCGAGTTTCCGGCCAGCTCGCGCGCGAGCGCGGCCGCGAGGACGAGCGAGAGGAGGAAGCACACGAGCGAGGGGAGCCGAAGTCCCTCGATCCCGCCCGGGACGGAGAGGGTCACGTGCTCGATGAAGAAGTGGAGCGGTGCGCCGCCGCGGTCGAGGAACACGTCGCTGACGATCGACGCGTACGACCGTTCGGCGTAGTCGATCGTGATCGCCTCGTCGAGGTGCAGCGGCTCCCACCAGAGCGCCGGCAGAGCGAGCGCCGCACCCCCGGAGAGCGCGAGTGCGAGCGCCGCGAGAAGGCGGGCGTTCAAGGTAGCGTCCGAGCGATGACGCCGCCAAGCCTATGAGATACGTCGTCACCGGAGCCGCCGGTTTCATCGGCTCGCACCTCGCGGAAGCGCTCCAGAGTGCGGGCCACGAGGTGCTCGGCATCGACTCGTTCACCGACTACTACGACCCGGCTGTGAAGGAGCGGAACGCGAGCGGGCTCGACGTCCGCCGGCTCGACCTGGCCCACGACGAGCTCGACTTCACCGCCTGGGACGGCGTCTTCCACCTCGCCGGCCAGCCCGGCGTCCGCAGCTTCGGTGACGTCTTCCCGCTCTACGTCGAGCGGAACGTGCTCGCGAGCCAGCGCGTCTTCGAGGCCGCGGCACTCGGAGGTGCGCGTGTCGTCTTCGCCTCCTCGTCGTCGATCTACGGTGAGGCCGAGCAGTACCCGACGCCCGAGGAGACGCCACCGCGGCCACTCTCCCCGTACGGAATCACGAAGCTGGCCTGCGAGCACCTCGCGCGAGCGTCCGGGCGGAGCTTCGGGCTCGACGCGGTCGTCCTTCGCTACTTCAACGCCTACGGCCCGCGGCAGCGGCCGGACATGGCGTTCCCGCGTGTCGTCGGGGCTCTCATCGAGGGCCGTCCGTTCACGCTTTACGGCGACGGCGAGCAGAGCCGGAGCTTCACGTACGTCGGCGACGTCGTTGCGGCAAGCATGCTCGCGATGGAGGAAGCGGCGCCGGGCTCGGTCTACAACGTCGGCGGCGGCCAGGAGGCGACGATGAACGAGACGATCGCGATGCTCGAGCGCATCTCCGGCCGGAGCCTGGAGGTAGAGCGTCGCGCGGCGGTCGAGGGCGACCAGCGCCGGACGAAGGCGGACACGACGCGGATCAGGAACGACCTCGGCTGGGAGCCGATTACGTCCCTGGAGGACGGGTTGAGGGCCCAATGGGAGTGGGCGGCGGTAGAGTCGCCCGCGTGAATACGCCCAAAGACGCCGACGCCGAGCAGGAAGTCGACCTTCGCTCGGTCTGGGAGCGGATCGCCGCCCGCTGGTGGCTCCCCGTTCTCGGGATCGTGCTCGGACTCGTCGTCGGCTTCGCGCTCGCTCTCGGCGGCGGCAAGGTCTACGAGGCGGAGACGCTGGTCGCGATGGGCCAGCCGTTCTCGCCGAACGGGGGCGCGCCCGTGCAGAGCTTCCTCACGAACCCGCGCGCGGTCTCCGAGATCATCCGCTCCGAGAGTGCGCTGCGGAAGGCGGCGAACGCGGCCGACCTACCGGTGCGCTCCCTGCGCGGCAAGGTGAGCTCGGCGACCGTCGGCGCCTCCGGGCCCGGCGCGCGGCCGACCGGAGCGCCGCTCGTGACGATCAAGGTGATCGCGGCGCAGCCGCGCAAGGCCGAGCGCGCCGCCGACGCGCTCGCGAAGGAAGTGATTGCGCGGACCTCGGCGCAGTATGTCGACACCAAGATCACGTCCTTCAACGACCAGCTCGACTCGATTCAGGATCAGCTGGACACGCTCGTGCCACGCATTGCGCAGCTCGAGCAGGCCGTGAACGAGGACGGCCTCAGCGCGCTCGACAAGCTCGTTCTGGTCAGCTCGCTCGACAACGCGCAGGCGCGGCGCGGCCAGCTGCTCGACCTCCAGTCGGACGTGCGGCAGCAGCTCGCACTTGCCGAGAACGTGGAGAAGGCGCAGGTCGTCGAGCCTGCCGCGGCCGCCAAGACAACCGCGCGCAGCGGCCGCAACGGGGCGCTCGTCGGCGGCCTGATCGGCCTCCTGCTGGGCTGCGTGGCGGCGCTCCTCGCCGACCCATTCCTCGCGCGCCGCAACAACCGCACCGCGTAAGCCATGGTCGACGGGAAGCGCGTCGCCGTCGTCGTCCCCGCCCGCGACGAGGAGCGGCTGATCGGGACGACGCTCGGCGGCATCCCCGAGTTCGTCGACCGGATCCTCGTCGTCGACGACGCCTCGACGGACGGGACCGCGGACGCGGTGCGCGCGCTTGCGGACCCGCGCGTCGAGATCGTGACGCGTGAGCGGAACGGCGGTGTCGGCGCCGCGATCGTGAGCGGCTACGAGCGGGCGCTCGAGGAGGGGCTCGACGTCGTCTGCGTGATGGCCGCCGACAACCAGATGGATCCCGCCGACCTGCTCACGCTCGTCGAGCCGGTCGCGCGCGGGGACGTGGACTACGCGAAGGCGAATCGCCTCGTCACGGGCGAGGCGTGGAAGCTGATCCCGCGGACGCGCTACCTCGGCAACGCGATCCTCTCGCTCCTGACGAAGGTCGCCTCCGGCTACTGGCACGTCGCCGACTCGCAGACGGGCTACACCGCGATCGCGCGCCCGATGCTCGCGCAGCTCGACCTGCAGCGGATCTACCGCGGCTACGGCTTTCCGAACGACATGCTCGTGCACCTCAACGTCTGGAACGCCCGTGTCCGCGACTTCCCGTCACGACCGGTGTACGGCGTCGGCGAGCAGTCGGGGATCAAGCTGCGCAAGGTCGTCCCGCGGATCTCGTGGCTGCTGCTGAAAGGCTTCTTCTGGCGGCTGCGAGAGAAGTACGTGATCCGCGACTTCCACCCCCTCGTCTTCTTCTATGCGCTCGGGATCCTGATGACCCTCGTCGGCCTCGTGCTTGGTCTGATCGAGGTCATCCTGCGCCTGAAGGGCAACGAGATCACGACGCCGACCATCGTCCTCGTCGCACTGCTCCTGATCTCGGGCAGCCAGTTCACGCTGTTCGCGATGTGGTTCGACATGGAGTCGAACAAAGACCTGCGCTGAAGCTTTCGCGCGTCAGCGTCTGACGTCGTAGAGCAGGTGGGTGACCCGGTCGCCCTGCACGATCGTCGTCGGGTTCTCCAACAGCAGTGGCTCGTCCATGGCGCCGGTGGCGAAGAACGGGCGGCCGGAGCCGAAGACCGTGGGGACCAGATTGACGACCACCTGGTCGATCAGCCCGAGCCTGAGCGCTTGCCCGCCGATCTGACCGGCCGCGACGTCGACGACCCGGTCGCCGGCGAACTCCCTGGCGGCGGCAATCGCCTCCTCGACGCCGTTGATGAAGGTGAACGGTGCGGTGTCGGCGTGCGCCCAGTCCGTCGGCGGCTGGTGGGTGACGACGAAGACGTGCTCGCCGGCGGCCGGCTTGCCGTCCCAGCCGTTGGTCATGTCGAACACCCTGCGCCCGATCACATTGGCAGCCATGTCGCCGTACACGCCCAGCATGAAGTCGGACGACGCCTGGGTGGTCAGGGCCTGGTCGTCGGAGCCCGGGAAGCTCCAGGCGACATCGCCGTTGCCCAACCAGTCGAACAGCGGCCCGATGCCGTCGTTGTCGTCGGCCATGAACCCATCCAGGGAAACGATCGCCCCCATGATCGTCTTGCCCATGATCTCTTCCTTTCGTTCGCTCGTTCCGGGACGCTCTTCCTGGGCGACGCTACACAGTCAGCAGCTCTGGCCTGTCGTCTTCGCCTGGCCCGTCTTCTTCAGCAGCTCGGGCCGCTGGATTGCCAGGCGCACGGTCGTCTGGATGCGGCCGAGGGCCGGCACCGGGTAGTTGCCCCGTTTCTGCCGGCCGAAGAAGTAGTCGGCGCCGAAGGTGACCGTCAGCGTCTCCTTCGAGTCGACCGAGCTGACGAGACGGACGAGCGATGGGAGCCGGTTCAGTGGGATGTCGGTGTGCACGTTCGACTCGATCGTCCGTGCCAGCGACCCGAAGTTGCGGAGCACGCGCACCGGGTCGAGCTGGTCCGCCATCGCGCTCAGGAAGCAACGCTGCCGCGCCATCCGCGTGTAGTCGCTCGAGGACTTGCGCGAGCGGACGTAGGCGAGTGCCTCGCGGCCGTAGAAGCGGTAGGTGCGGCCGGGCACGACGTCGATCGACGGCTTCGGCTCGCCCCACGCCGGCCGCGTCACCTCGTCCACCAGCCGTTCCTTCACCGCGATCTCGACGCCTCCGAGCGCGTCGACGAGGTCGGCGAAGCCGACCAGGTTGACCATCGCGTAGTAGTCGACCCGGATCCCGAGCAGGCTCGAGACCGCCTGCTTGAGCCTCGTCGTCCCCTCCTCGCCGCCGCCGGAGAGGCCGTAGAGAGCGTTGAGCGGCTGCTTGAACGGCTTCGCTCCCGCGCCGAGCGGCACCTGGGCGAGGTTGCGCGGGATCCCGAAGGCGGCGGCGCGTCCCGTGTCGTGCTGGATCGCGGCGAGGATGATCGTGTCCGTTCGGGCGCCCCAGTTCCCGGGGCCCTCGTCGGTTCCGAGCAGGAGGATCGTCGTCCACGGCTTCGTCCTCGCCCGCTTCGCGTCGGCCAGCACGCGCGCGTCCGCCTCGAGCGGCGCCACCTCGCCGGGGCCGAGCCGCTCGACGAGCGCCCACTCCCACGCATCCTTCGGCACCCACTGCGGCAGGGGCACGACCTCGTGCGAGAGGAGCACGCTGCCGCGGTCGCAGGCGGTGCCGCACGGCTCCTCGTCTGCGAAGACGTCCTCGAGCACGTCGTAGCCGCGGACCGTCAGGTAGCCGGCGGCGACGTGGGGGGCCGCTGTCAGCGCCACGAGCACCGCGAGCCCGGCTGCCCAGCCGCCCCGCGAGGCGTCCACGACCGCGAAGAGCCTGAAGGCGAGCAGCGCGAGGTCGACCGCGAGGATCGTCGCGACGAGCCGCCGGTCGACGCCCCAGACGGCATCCACGGAGACCCACGAGGCGAGCACGAGCACCGCGAGCAGCGTGGCGCCGGTGACCCCGAGCAGGATGAAGCCCCGCCGTCGCGCGCCCACGTAGAGCTGGCCGGCTCCCGGAAGCACCATGGAGAGGAAACCGGCAACGAACCCTCGACCCGTCGGCGCGGCCACGGCCTCAGTCTACGAGCGAGTCCGGCAGAGGTACGGATTTCGTTAGCGAACGGCTTGCCGACAGCCCATGCCGCTAGCATCCCGCCGAATGCCAACCTCGGTCGTAACGGGCGGCGCCGGCTTCCTCGGCTCCCATCTCACGGATGCTCTGCTCGCGAAGGGCCATCGCGTCATCTGTGTCGACAACCTGGAGACCGGCTCGCTGGCGAACATCGAGCACAACCGCGGCGACGAGTTCGTCTTCGTCCCGCGCGACCTGACGCACGAGATCCGCATCGAGGAGCCGGTGGACTTCGTCTACCACCTCGCGAGCCCGGCGAGCCCGATCGACTACCTGCGGCTGCCCCTGCAGACGCTGAAGGTCGGCTCCTACGGGACGCACAACGCACTCGGCCTCGCGAAGTTCAAGCGCGCGCGCTTCCTGCTGGCGTCGACGAGCGAGGTGTACGGCGACCCGCAGGTACACCCTCAGCCGGAGACCTACTGGGGACACGTGAACCCGATCGGGCCGCGCGGCGTCTACGACGAGGCGAAGCGCTACGCCGAGGCGCTGACGATGGCCTACCACCGCCAGCAGGGCGTCGACACCGCGATCGTCCGGATCTTCAACACCTACGGCCCACGGATGCGCCCCCACGATGGCCGGGCGATCCCGACCTTCATCCGGCAAGCGATGGAGCAGAAGCCGCTCACCGTCTTCGGCGACGGGTCCCAGACGCGCAGCTTCTGTTACGTCGACGACCTCATTAGAGGGCTGATCCTGCTGGCCGAGAGCGGCGAGCACATGCCTGTGAACATCGGCAACCCGCAGGAGTTCACGCTCCTCCAGCTCGCCGAGAAGGTGATCGAGGTCTGGGACAGCTCGAGCGAGATCGTTCACGAGGCGCTGCCGACGGACGACCCGAAGCAGCGGGAGCCCGACATCACCCGCGCTCGCCAGCTGCTCGGCTGGGAGCCTGAGATCTCACTCGACGAGGGCCTCCATCGGCTCCGCTCCGCGACGCCGACGGAACCGATCGTTGTCTAGGCGCCTGATCACGGCGGCGGCCGTCGTCGTGGCGACCGCCGCACTCTGCGTGCCTGCGGCGAGCGCGTCGCGCTTCCTCCAGGTCGGGCTCTTCGACGACACGTCGATCAACTACGGAAACCCCGATCAGGTCTTCCCGATGCTGAAGCAGCTGCGGACGCAGGTGATTCGCGTCAACCTCGTCTGGGGCGGCCCGAACGGCGTCGCCAGGCGACGACCGGTCAACCCGATGAACCCGAACGATCCGGCCTACCAGTGGGCGGTCTACGACCGCACCGTGCACTACGCGCAGCAGAACGGGATCAAGGTCATGTTCTCGATCATCGGGACTCCGCCCTGGGCGAACGGCGCCGCAGGTGTCAACCGCGTGCCGCGGAACGCACTCGATCTCGAACGCTTCGCGACTGCCGCGGCCCGGCGCTACAACGGCACGTTCGCGGGCCCGGACGGGCGGATCATCCCGGCGGTGCGCAGCTGGCTCGCCTGGAACGAGCCGAACAACCCGGCCTTTCTGCGGCCCCAGTATCGCCGTGTCGGGGGCAAGCTCGTGATCCAGAGCGCGATCGACTACGCGAAGATCTGCAACGCGATCGTCAAGGGCATCCGCAAGACGACGATAGGCGCGTCGAAGGTTGCGTGCGGCGTCACCGGCCCGCGCGGAAACAACAATCCGAACTCGGCGAGGCCGGCCGTGTCGCCGCTGCCCTTTATGCGGGCAATGAAGAAGGCAGGCGCGAAAGGCTTCGACGCGTACGCCCACCACCCGTACTACGGCGCGCCGCGCGAGACGCCGAGCACCCCGCCGCCGCCCGGGATCCACGGCAACGCGGCGACCGCCATCACGCTCGGAAACTTCCAGTTGCTCGTCACCGAGGTCACGCGGCTCTTCGGCAACAAGCGGATCTGGATCACCGAATACGGCTATCAGACCAATCCGCCGGACCGGACGTTCGGCGTCTCCCGTGCCAAGCAGGCGAAGTACCTGACGCAGGCGTACGGGATCGCGAAGCGGCACCCCCGGATCGACATGTTCCTCTGGTTCCTGCTCCGCGACGAGCGGCAGCTCGCGAACGACGGCTGGCAGTCCGGCCTGCTCACGGCGTCGGGCGCCAAGAAGCCCGCGTTCGCAGCGTTCCAGAAGCTTCGCGGGTAGCCCGTGGCCGCGGGCCGCTCTAGTGTAGGTGGCGCGGCGATGTCTGAGCTAGAGAGGATTCGGCGCCGGTACGAGGCGCACCATCGCGACCGGCGCGATGCCGGCGAGTTCGTGTTCGTCCCCGAGCGCGTGCCGCTGCTGGTGGCAGCGGTCGGTGGTCCCGGACACCGGGTGCTCGACCTTGGCTGCCGCTCCGGTGCCGTCGCCCAGCACTATCTGCCCGGCAACGAGGTGATCGGGCTCGATGTCGACTACGGCGCACTTCGGCGCGCAACGGAACGGGGCATCAAGCCGGTCCACGGGAACGTCGAGGATCCGCTGCCGTTCGACGACCGGTCCTTCGACGTCGTGGTCGCCGGCGAGATGCTCGAGCACGTGCGGGCACCGGCGGAGGTCGTTGCAGAAATACGCCGCGTCTTGCGGCCCGGCGGGACCTTTGCCGGGTCGGTCCCGAATGCCTTCCGCCTCCAGAGCAGGCTGCTCTTCCTCGCTGGGCAGCCACCGGAGGACGATCCGACCCACCTCCACATGTATTCGCCCCGGGCGCTCGTTGCGCTCCTGGCCGGGTTCGCACGTCCGGAGATCTCCTTCGTCGGCGGTCGCTTTCGAGGGCTCCACCCGCGGCTTCTCTCACGCGACATGGTTTTCGTCGCGCGGCTCGTCGCATGAGTGCCGCCGGGAGCTAATGCGGTTCTTCCGGCGGAACGCGCTCGGGATCTACGCGACGTACGGCGCCGCGATCGTCTCCGGCCTCGTCGTCACGCCCATCGTCCTGCACCAGGTCGGAACCGAGGGATTCGGCATCTGGTCCTTCATCGGGTCGATCACCGTCTACCTGATGGTGCTGGACTTCGGCGTCGGCCCCTCGATCGTCCGGTTCGCCGCGGAGGCACGCGGTCGCCGATCGCCCGAGGACACAAATGCCCTCGCCTCGGTGGGGCTCGCGCTCTACGGCGTGATCGGAGCGGCCACGCTGCCGGTCGGGCTCGCGATCGCCTGGCTCGTTCCAGAGCTCGTGACCACGCCGGACGACCTGGTCTGGCCCGCGAGAATCTCGACGTTTCTCGTCGTGCTGGGCATCGCGCTCCGCTTTCCCCTTGGGCTCTTCAACAACCTGCTCCTAGGCCAGCAGCGCTTCGACCTCCAGAACCTGGCGAACTTCCTTTCCACCGCGCTCTACGCGGTACTCGTCGCACTCCTGATCCCGAGGGGCGGCGGCCTGATCCTGCTCGGAGCGTTGACCCTCGCGACGACGTTGCTGAGACTCGTGCTTCCGCTCGCGTGGCTCCGGTCCGAGCTGCCGGATCTCAGGCTGAGCCGGCTGCACGTGACGCGTGCCCGGATCCGCGAGCTGACGTCGTTCAGCTGGAGCAACTTCCTCGTGCACATTGCCAACACCGTTGTCTTCTCGACGGACGTCGTCGTGGTCGGGATCGTGCTCGGCGCCAAGGCGGCCGCGCTCTACGCGATCCCGGCGAAGCTGTTCAGCTTCGCGTACGGGCTTGGAAGCGTCGGCACGCGGCTGCTGTATCCGGCGCTCTCGGAGTACGAGGGCTCGCGTGAGATCGACCGCCAGCGCCGGTTGTTGCTGACCGGGCTCCGTGGCGTGACGGCGGCGACGCTCCTGCTCGCGCTGCCTCTGCTCTTCCTTCCCGGGCAGCTGATCGAGGCCTGGGTCGGTGACGGGTACGGCGAGAGCGCCGCGGTGATGGCCCTGCTGGCGCTCGTCGCGCTCGTGCACCAGCCGATCTACCTCCTCACGCAGTTCCTGATCGCGCGTGCGCGGCAGCGCGAGGTCGCCAGAACTCTCGTCGCCGCCGCCGCCGCGAACGTCGTCGTCTCCATCGTGCTCGCCTCGACCGTCGGTATCTGGGGCGTCGCGCTTGCGACCCTGGTCGTCGATGCCGCCCTGCTGCTCTACATCGTTCCTGCGCTCGCAGCACCGGCTGCGTCAGCTCGCGCGATCGACCTCGCGCGCGCGATCCTTCGTCCGCTTCCGCCCGCGCTCGCGGCCGGCGCTGTCGTGCTTCTCGGCGTCGGCCACATCGGCGACCTGGATACACGTCTCGAGCTGTTGCCCGTCGGGTGCCTCTGGGCGATTGCGTGCAGCCTCGCCGTCTGGCGCTTCGGATTCGACCGCGAGGAGCGAGCGGTGGTCGCTCAGCAGCTGCTACGGCCGCCCGCCGCGACCGCCGAGTAGCGCGGCGCGATACACCTCGATGGTGCGGTCGGTCATCCGCGCGACCGAGAAGTCGCTGAGCGCGCGTCTGCGACCCGCGGCGCCGAGTCGCTGCGCGCGATCGGGATCCTCGAGCAGTTCGCGGAGCGCACGTGCGACGCCGTTGACGTCTCCTTCGTCCACAAGGACTCCCGTTTCGCCGTCCGCAACGATCTCCGGCACGGCGCTCACGCCGGTCGCAACGACAGGCAGCGACGCGAGCATCGCCTCGAGCAGCACGATCCCGAACCCCTCCCAGCGGGACGTATGGACGAAGACGTCGCCGCGCTCGAGCCAGTCGCGGATGTTGGTGCGTCCGGGAAGGGAGACGGCGCCATCGAGAACGAGCTCTCGGACGAGTGCCCGTGTCTCGCTCTCCAGCGGCCCGCTGCCGAGAATCGCGAGCCGCGCATGCGGCAACTCGGCGTGCACGCGAGCGAACGCGCGCACGAGCGTCGCGTGGTCCTTCTGCGCGATCAGCCTGCCGACGGCGATTGCGAGGGGCGCGTCGGCGGGAATCCCCACGGCCTCGGGTGTCACCTCGGCGTGCGCGGAAGGGAGCTCGTCGAGTCCGTACGGAATCGTGACGAGCTTCTCCGGTGCGTGGCCCGCCGCTTCGAGGAAGCGCCTGACGGCGTCCGAGATCGCGATCAACCGCCGCGCGCCACGAGCGAAGGCTCGGTCGACGTAGCGGAACGGCCCGAGCAGGTACCGATCGTCGTTGTGCCGGGTCGAGAGGTATGGGACCCGCAGCGCACCGGCTGCGATCGCGCCGTAGACGTCACCGTGCACGAGGTGCGTATGGATGAGGTCGGGTCGCTCTGCCCGGACCGCGCGGATCACATCGCGGGCCATGCGCGGGCTGATGTCGACCCCGCATCGCACCTGGCGGTACGGGACGCCCAGTTCGTCGAGGTGGCCGTAGAAGAGTTGCGCGTCGCTCCCGGGTACGTCGAGGCCGATGAAGCGGGCGTCGAGCCCGGCCGACCTCAGAGCCGGCAAGAGTGCGAGGAGGTGGTTCTCGGAGCCGCTGACGCCGGTGAGCTTGTGGATGTGGACGACCTTCATCGCGCCAGCACCCTGCGGTAGACGGCATCGATCTCAGCTGCCATTCGGCCGGTCGCGAAGCGCTCGCGCACGTCCTCGCCGCCGCGACGGCCGAGCGCCAGACGCCGGTCGCAGTCGCGTGCGAGCTCAGCCAGCCGGCCCGCGAGCGCTTGCGTGTCTCCGATCGACTCCAGGAAGCCGCTTTCGCCGTCGCGGACGACAGTCGAAGTGCCGCCCGCTCGTGTTGCGACGACCGGGCATTCGGCGGCGAGCGACTCGATCGCGACCACCGGGGTGCCCTCGTTCGCGGAGGTGAGGAGCGTCGCGTCAAAGGCGGCGTACCAGGCTCGCATCCCCTGTTGGAAGCCGACGAGCCGGCAGCGTTCGGTGACCCCTAGCTTCCCGGCGAGAGCCTCCACCGCGGAGCGCTCCTCGCCGTCTCCGACGATCACGAGTTGCGCGTCCACGCCCTGATCGAGTAGCGCGGACAGTGTGCGGATGAGGTCGAGTGGCCGCTTGATCGCCGTCAGCCTGCCTGCCCACCCGACGACGAACGTGTCATCGCCAATGCCGAGGTCCGTTCGAGCCCGGGCGCCGGCCGCCACCTCGGCGTCGCTCGGAGCAGGCAGGTCGAAGCCGTACGACACGACCGAGATCCTCTCGGCCGGCGCGACGCCGAAGCGGACGAGGTCGTCTCGCACCTCGTCGCTCACGGCGACGAGAGCACCTGGTCATTCGTCCCAGCAGTCGCTCGATGAGTCGGAAGACGCGCTCACGCGACGGCGAGAAGTAGCCGCTCAGGACGTGGCCGTGATAGGTGTGGACGAGCGCCCGCGGACGCGCCCGGCCCGCCAGCAGCGCAGCGATTCGTCCAGTCGCGCCCGCCTTCGCCGTGTGCGTGTGAAGGACGTCGGGACGTCGTGTGCGCAGGATGCGGCGCAGCGCACGTATCGCCGTCGCGTCCCGTCGCGGTGAGAGCTCGCGCTGGAGCTCCGGGAGCCTGAGCACGGTGACACCCAACTCGTCTGCTGCGTACTCCATCGATTCCTCGCCCGTTGCGAGCGTGCCGGCCACGACGACGACGTCGTGTCCCTGCTTCTGCTGCTCGTGTGCCAGCTGAAGCACATGCAGCGCCGCGCCGCCGACATTGAGCCGGGCAATGGCGTGCACGATCGTGAGGTTCTTGGGCGCGTTCACTTGGAGGCGGCTGGGATGAGCCCGCCGGCGGCCGCGACGACGCCCAGCGTCAGCCAGAAGATAGCGGCGATCGCGGACCCGCCGAAGAGCGCAGCACCTGCGAGCGCGCCGAGCAAACCTGCGAGCCACGCCGCCGGCAAGTACGCGAGCGCGCCGGTCGGGCCACGTGGCCAGTGCAGTCCAGCCGCGGCGGCCTTCTGCACCGCGAGCGCGAGCAACACGAGCAACAGGGCGAAGCCGACGAGGCCGAGCTCGTAGAGCACCTGGTCGTACGTCTGTTGCGGGACGAACGTGCCGTCCTCGGTCGGGAAGTAGTGCGGCGGCTGATCCGAAAAGCGCTTGCGCGCGTCCGGCAGATAGCGCGCGTACTCCTCGGGCGGTAGCTCGCCACGCCAACCGGTGCCGAGAAGAGGCTGGTGGAGGAAGACGCGGCCGCCGATGTAGACGTAGATCAGACGCTGGCTCCAGCTCGCCGCGTACTGGCCCGGCCGGTCGGGCTCGGCGCCGAACCAGGACTTGAGAAAGCCGAGCTCGCCGCTTCTCAGCGAGAGCGTCCCTGCGGTGACAGCAATCAACACAGCGACGGTCGCTAGCGCAGGGATGCGATGGAGCTCGCGCCGAGAGGCAGCGAGGACCCCCACAGCACCTGCAGCCAGGTAGAGGCCGAGCAGGCTCGCGAGCGCCGCCCCGAGCGTGACGGCGACGCTCCCCGCGACGAGCGCAGTGAGCGTCAGTCGACTCGGCCGGCCACGACGCGCGTACAGGTCGGCCAGGCCGACGACGATCGCAATCGTTCCGAGCGCTGCCATGTCGTGCTCGCCGAGGAACGACGGCTGCCGGCCGGCCCCGTCACGGACGAACTGAACGACTGCCCAGAACGCAACCGCCACGCACACGCCGACCAGCAGAGCTGCAAGCGACTCGAGTCGCTCCTCCGAGTCGATCAAGACCGACGCCGCAAGCGCGAGGACGACGAGCTCCGCGAGCTTCCCCGCCGAAGTGAACGCCGTTGCACCGTTTGCGAGCGAGGTGACAACAACCAGCGCCGCGAATGCCGCTGCGGCCGCGAGCAGCCACGTCGAGGGTAGCGGGCGACTTCCGTTGCGGAGACGGACTGCAGTGAGGAGCGCGAGACCCAGAAGGGCCACGTCTGGCAAGCCGACGGCGGCATCCGAGACCTCGACCGCGGGGAGGTCGCGCGCCCGAAGCAAGCACAGGACGACGGTGACGAGGAAGAAGAAAAAGAAGGGATCCCTCGCCGACCGCCGCAGCGCTCGTGACGGCAGGCTAGGCATTGAAGCCTCTATGATAGGCCGCTCTGGTCCGCTCCGCGGCGCCGGTGGAGCCGCAATGCGCATCGCATTTCTCACAGGAATCTGGCCACCGGACGTGGGCGGTCCGGCCACGCACGGCCCCGACTTCGCGCGGTTTCTGGTCGGGCGTGGGCACCACGTCCGCGTCGTGACGATGGGCGACGGCGAGCCTACCGAGCGGCCGTGCGAGGTCGACGTCGTCTCGCGTCGGCTTCCGTTCCCGCTCCGGTACGGCCAGGTGGCCATTCGCGGTGCGCGTGCGGCGCGAGCGGCCGACGTCGTCTATGCCACCGCAACCTACGCGGCCGCTGCGGCCGCCGCCACGACCGCTCGTCGCCCACTCGTCGTCAAGCTCGTCTCCGACCCTGCCTACGAGCGTGCGCGCCGGTATCGCCTGTTCACCGGCGGGCTCGAGGAGTTCCAGACGGCAGCGACGGCGCCGGTGCGTGCGCTGAAAGCGGCGCGAACCCGAGCTCTTCGGTCTGCGACGGCCATCGTCGTTCCGAGCGCGTATCTCGCCGAGATCGCTCGCGGCTGGGGTCTGTCCAACGCACGGCTTCTCGTGCTCACGAATCCCGCGCCGCCGCCAACGCAGGTCGAGCCGGAGCGCCTCGAGCCCGGTACCTTCGTCTTCGTCGGGCGGCTCACGCGTCAGAAGGCCCTCGGCGTCGCGATCGAGGCGATCGCCCAGGTGCGCGCGGCGAGACTCGTCGTCGTCGGGGACGGGCCTGAGCGGCTCGCGCTCGAGCGCCTGGCGGCAGCCTCCGAAGGCGCCTCCCGGGTGAGCTTCCTCGGCCTCAGAACACGCGACGAGACGCTGCGGATCGTGGCCGGCGCCGAGGCCGGCCTGCTCTCGAGCGAATGGGAGAATCTGCCGCACTCCGCGGTCGAAGCGCTGTCCGTCGGGGTGCCCGTCGTCTCGACGGCGGTGGGCGGGGTTCCGGAGGTCGTCACCGACGGCCAGAACGGCCTGCTCGTACCCGCAAGCGACCCGGAGGCGCTCGCGGCCGCACTTCGGCGAATCCTGGAGGAGCCCGGCCTGCGGGGCCGGCTCGCCGCGGCCGCGAGGCCTTCCGTCGAGGCTTTGTCGAGCGACGTCGTGTACGGCAAGCTCGAAGCGCTTCTCGAGGCGGTCGCACGTTGACTCGCCCGCGTGTCCTCATCGTCGGCCGAGGGCGGCATCGACTGCCGCTTTCGCCCGGGCTGGCGAAGAAGTGGGACGCCGTCGAGCAGCAGCTCGACTACCGCTTCATCGGCGCCGCAGAGACGCCGAGTGCGCAGTCGTCCGACCGCTTCCGGCTCTCGGCGCCGATGCGCCCGAGACGACTGGACGGCGCGCTCTTTCACGTTCTGCTGCCGTTCCGCGTGCGGCGCGAGCTGGACGAGTTCCGGCCCGACGCCGTTGTCGCCGCGGATCCGTTCGTCGGGGCGGCTGTACTCGCGGGGAGGTTGCTCTCCCGGCGGCGTGTGCCGGTGATCGTCGAGGTGCACGGCGACTGGAGGACGTACACCAGGCTGTACGGCTCACCGTTTCGAAAGCTCTTCGCAAGCGCGGCGGACGCGCTCGCGGTTCGCGTACTGCGAAGGGCGGACGCGACCCGCGCGCTCTCGGAGTTCACGTCGGGTCTCGTCGCCGAGGCGAGGGGACAGCCGGCGGATGCGTCGTTCGCCACCTATAGCGACCTGTCCGCCTTCACGGCAAAGCCCGTGGTCGACTTGCCCGACCGGCCGACCGCGCTCTTCGTCGGAATGCTCGAGGCCTACAAGAACGTCGACGGCCTCGCAGCCGCCTGGCGACGGGTCGCGGCGCGGATGCCCGAGGCGCGACTGGTGGTCGTCGGCAAGGGCTCGCGGCGCCGCCCGATCGACGAGCTGGTGCGCGATCTCCCCGATCAGGTCGAGCACCTGGAGGAACTCGATCCCGAGGGCGTCGCCTCGCAGCTCGACGAGGCGACGATTCTCGTCCTGCCCTCCTGGCCGGAAGGGCTCGGCAGGGTGGTGATCGAAGCCTTCGCTCGCGGGCGCGGCGTCGTTGCGACAGGCGCGGGCGGAGTGCTCGACCTCGTCGACGACGGCCGCGAAGGGCTGCTCGTCCCGCGGGCCGACGAGGACGCGCTCGTCGAGGCGCTCTTGCGGGTGCTGGGTGACCGCGAGCTCGCAGCGCAGCTCGGCAAGGCAGCGCAGGAGCGCTATCGCGACTGGGACTACACCCCGGACGAGTTCGCCCGTTCCCTGCGCCGGCTCGCCGAGAGGACGATCGCCGCTGGACGGGAGCCGAGCTGAGAGTCGTCTTCGTCACCCAGACACTCGACGCCGACCATCCCGTCCTCGCGCAGACGCTCGACCTCGTGGGGGCCCTTGCAGAGCGTTTCGACGAGGTTGCCGTGCTCTGCGCGCATGTCGGCCGGCACGAGCTGCCGGTCAACGTCCGGGTGCGCACCTTTGGCGCAACGAACAGGCTCTCGCGCGGCGTGCGTTTCGCCCGCCAGCTCGCCGCAGAGCTTCGACTGAAGCCGCGTCCGGACGCCGTGCTCGCCCACATGGTGCCTCTCTTCCTCCTGCTCTCTGCACCGCTTGCGAAGTCGCGTGGCGTTCCCCTTCTCCTCTGGTATCAGCATGGGATGGCGAGCCGTGCCCTCAGGCTTGCGGTTCGCCTGGCCGATGCGGTTCTCACCGCGGACGTCCGCTCGTTCCCGCTCCGGTCGGTGAAGGTGCACGGGATCGGTCATGCGATCGACATCGAGCGGTTCTCGCCGGCCGAGGTTCGCTCGGCCCGCGACGGCCGGCTACGGTTGCTCGCGCTCGGACGGTTTGCGTGGGTCAAGGGCTACGACACGCTGTTGAGCGGCTTTGGGCTCGCCCTGGAGCGAGGGCTCGACGCCCAACTCGAGGTGCGGGGGCCGCAGCTCACGGAGGCCGAGCGACGCCACCGTGCCGACCTGGAGGAGCTCGTCCGGCGGTCACCGGTACTCAGCGCGCGCGTCGAGCTTGCGGACTCGGTCCCACGCGACGTGGTGCCGGAGTTGCTCCGCAGCGCCGACGGCGTCCTCAGCGCCACGCACGCGCGGGACTCGGAGACCTTCGACAAGGTGATCGTGGAGGCAGGCGCGTGCGGCGTGCCGGTGCTCGCCGACAATTCGGCGCTCGATGAGCTGCTCGGCGACCTCCCCGTCGAGCTTCGCTTCAGGCCCCGAGACGCCGAGAGCCTGGCGGAGACGCTCCTGGCGTTCGCTGCGGCCGGGCCGGAGCGTCGGACGGATGCGGGAGCGGAGCTCCGCCGCCGCGTTGTCGCCGGTCACTCGGTCGAATCGTGGGCTGATGCGGTCACGAGGATCGTTGCCGCCCAGACCCGCGAGTAACATCAGCGCCGTGGCGATCCAGCCTTCCGAGCCGGCGCTCACCTCCCGCGACCGCGATGTGCGTGCCGCGCGGCCCTACGTCCTCTCGCGCGTGCCGCTGCGGACGTTCGGGCGGCGGGTGCTCGGGATCACGTCGCTCGCCCTGCTGGACGCGGTGGGGCTGTCGCTGGGGCTCTACATCGCGCTCGTCCTGCGCAGCGTCGTCTTCGGAGACCCCGTCCTCTGGAGCCTCCTCTGGAGGACCGAATCCGAGGAGTGGCTGCCGTTCCTGATCCCGATCACGTTCCTCGTCTTCTGGCAGGCCGGGCTCTACGCCACGCGCGAGCGCCGCTCCGGCCTGGGCCGGGTCGCATCGTCGCTCCTGCTCGTCGCGCTGATCGTCCTCGCCTTCGGCTACGGGACGGGCTACGACTTCAACACGACCGGGTTGATCCCGACGGCGCTCGTCGTCTGCGCGATCACGATGGGCCTGCTTCGCGCCGCCTACGACTCGTCCACCCTGGAGCTGCAGCGGCTGCTGCACGCGCGCAAGCGCGCCCTCCTGCTCGGCACGGGCGAGAGCCTGGCGACGCTGCGGCGGATGCTCTCCGGGAAGCGCGCCGGCATTGCCTACGAGTTCGTCGACGTGCTGCCGCCCGAGCGTGACGTTGAGCTCCTCGAGCGCATCGCGCTGACCCGGCCCGACGAGGTGATCCTCAACGAGGGCGACTTCGACGAGTCGGCCGTGCTGGAGATCGTGGAGACGGCGCATCGCGCGGGCGTGAAGGTGCGGATCGCGCCGAAGACCACCGACCTGCTGCTCCAGCGCGGCGAGTACGTTCCCGGCCAGGGGATGCCGCTCTTCGAGCTGCGGCCGCCGGTGCTCGCCGGGACGGACTGGGTGGTGAAGAAGGCGTTCGATCTCCTCGTCAGCTCGATCGTCGTCGTGGTCGGGCTGCCGTTCTGGTTGCTGATCGCGCTTGCGATCAGGCTCGACTCGCACGGGCCGGTGCTCTACCGCGACCGGCGCGTCGGGGTCGGCGAGCGCGAGTTCGGGATGCTCAAGTTCCGGACGATGGTCGACGGAGCGGCGGAGCTCCAGGACGAGCTCGAGGACCGCAACGAGGCGCCGGGCGCACTGTTCAAGATCCGGGAGGATCCGCGCCTGACGCGGGTGGGCAGGGTCCTCCGCAGGCTCTCGCTGGACGAGATGCCGCAGGTGCTGAACGTCCTCGGCGGCGAGATGAGCCTCGTCGGCCCCCGGCCCTTGCCCGTCCGGGACTTCCAGCTGCTCGAGGGCTGGCACCGCAAGCGCTACAACGTGCTCCCGGGCATCACGGGCCTCTGGCAGATCTCGGGCCGCTCGTCGCTCACGTTCGACGATCTCGTGCGGCTCGACTTCTACTACATCGAGAACTGGTCGATCTGGCTCGACATCTCGATCCTGGTGAAGACGCCCCTGGCCGTCTTCTCACGCCGCGGCGCGTACTAGCTTCAGCTACTTCAGCGGGTTGGTTCCGGCCATCCAGATGATGACGCGGGAGAACTTTCCTTCGGCGTCGACGTCGAAGAAGTTGCAGTTGTGCATGTCGTTCTTGGTCCCGTCGACGAGCTCGCCGATGTAGCTCTGCTCGGTCGCAACCTTCCGGGCCTCGGGCTCGACCACGATGTTCTTGATCTCGTGGAAGATCGAGATCGAGCCGCCGCAGAAGTCGGTGAACATGCGACGAATCTCGTCGGCTCCACTGAAGACGGCGTGGTCGGTCTGCACCGTCAGTGTCGCGTCGTCGGCGAAGTGCGAAAGGATCGCGTCGACATCCTTCGCGTCCACGGCTTTGAAGTAGCTGTCGGGGAGCGCTGCGAGCTGCTCTCTGGTGAGGGACGCGGTCTGCGTTGCCACGAGGGCCTCCTTCGGCTGGGTCGAGACGAACGATCCTAACCTCCCACCGCCCGTCATGGCGACCGGCGCCGGGCTAACAGTGCCTTCATGACCCGCACCTATGCTTCCCGGCATGAAGGCGCCCAAGATCCTGGCGGTCGCGTCCGCGGTCGACCTCGACTTCCGCTACGGCTGCACGCCCGCGTGGTGGCAGCTCTGGAAGGGGCTCTACGAGGTCGGTGTCGACCTGATCGTGACCCCGTACCGCGGGAAGCCGGTCGAGTCGCCGTGGTGGCGGACGGCGCCGAACCCGACTCGGGTCGAGGGCGAGAGCTACGCAGCGGTTCGCGGCGGGCTCGCGCGGCTCAAGGGCGACCGCTACCTCCGCCGCGCCGAGGAGAGCCCGGACGACTCCGTGCTCGACAAGGCCGCGCGCGAGGCGATCTGGCGCTGGGTCACCCCGCGCTGGCGGCGGCACCTGGAGAAGGTGCTCGAGCGGGAGAAGGACGTCGACGCGGTGATCGTCTTCACCGTGCCGATGGCGCACTTCCGCGGGATCCCCACCTACCTGCGGGAGCGGTTCGGCGTCCCGGTGATCTTCTACGACGGCGACGTGCCGATGAGCCTGCCGGAGTTCGGCGGCATGGACACCGGCTTCAACTACTACCACGGCGCCGACCCGTCCGAGTACGACCTGGTCGTCTCGAACTCCGAGGGTGGGCTGCCGAGCCTGCTCGAGCTCGGAGCGCGTCGCGCCGAGGCCGTCTTCTGGGGCGCCGACCCCGAGTTCTTTGCGCCGCGACAGGTCGAGAAGGTGCACGACGTCTTCTTCTACGGCTACGGCGACAAGTTCCGCCGCGACTGGATGGCGGCGATGGTCGGAGAGCCCAGCCGTGCCGCGCCGGAGCTCGAGTTCGCGCTGGGCGGGCGTGACTTCCAGGGCGACACCGGTCGCGCCTGGCTCATCGGCGACGTTCCCTTCAATGCCTTCGCGCAGGCGATCTCCGCCTCGCGCATCAACCTGAACATCACGCGCCGCTCACACGCGAGCGTCACCGCTTCGTCGTCGTGCCGGCCGTTCGAGCTCGCCGCCGCCGGCGCCGCGATCGTCTCGAATCCCTACGAGGGGATCGAGCGCTGGTTCGAGCCGGGGCAGGAGCTTCTCGTCGTCAACGACGCGGACGAGGCGCTCACCGCCTACCGCGAGCTGCTCGGCGACCCGGCTCAGGCCGAGGCGATGGGCGCCCGGGCGCGCGAACGCGTCCTCGACGAGCACACGTATGCCCATCGCGCCCGCCAGCTGCTCGCGCTGGTCGGACTCGGTGCCCCGGCGGGCGCGCGTGCCTGAAGGCCGCCGCCTGGCGATCGTCCCGGCTCGCAACGAGGAGGCGGCAGTCGGCCGCGTCGTCGAGGAGCTGCGCGCCTTCGACCCCGACCTCGAGGTGCTCGTGATCGACGACGGCTCGGAGGATGCCACCGCGGCGAGCGCGGCCGCGGCCGGGGCTCACGTCGTCAGGCTCCCGTTCAATCTCGGCATCGGGGGCGCCGTTCAGACGGGCTTCAAGTACGCGCTCGAGGAGGGCTACGACACGGTGATCCGCCTCGACGGCGACGGCCAGCACGACCCGCAGGAGATCCCGCAGCTGCTCGCTCCACTGGCGCGCGGGGAGGCCGACGTCGTCGTCGGCTCTCGCTTTGCGAACGGAAACGACGGCGACTACCGGCCGCCGTTCGCGCGGCGTGCCGGCATCCGCTGGTTCGCGCGGCTCGTGTCGCTATTGACGCGGCAGAAGCTCACCGACACGACGTCCGGCTTCCAGGCCGTCAACGCGCGCGCGATCCGCCTCTTCGCCGCCGACTACCCGCACGACTATCCGGAGGTGGAGGCGGCGGTGATGGTCGTCCGGCACAAGCTGCGGATCATGGAGGTGCCCGCCCGGATGCGCGGCCGCGAAACCGGCGAATCGTCGATCACCGCCTTCCGCTCGTTCTACTACGCGATCAAGGTGACGCTCGCGCTGCTCGTCGGCATCTTTCGCCGCCGCGTCGTCCCGCTCGAGGAGGGATAGCCATGACCCCGCTGTACGTCTCGATCGCAGGCTCGGTTGCCTCGGTCCTGCTCATCCTCGTCGTCCTCGAGCTGATTCGCAGCCGCCGGCTGCGCGAGCGCTACGCGCTGCTCTGGCTCGCGACCGGGGTCGTCCTGCTCGTCCTCTCCGCGTGGCGCGGCGGCCTGGACACAATCGCAGGCTGGCTGGGCGTCACCGGCTACCCGCCGGCCGTACTCTTCGCGGTCGCGACGCTCTTCATCCTCGCGGTCCTGCTGCACTACTCGACGGTGATCTCGAAGCTCGCCGACCAGAACGTGATCCTGGCGCAGAAGCTCGCGTTGCTCGAGCGCCGCGTCGCCGAGGAGGAGAAGGTCTAGGCGGCCCCGAGCGCGGCGGTCGCAAGCGGGACGAGTGCGAGGAGGACGCCCGCGACGGCCAGCGCACTCCAGCCGGGACGGTAGCCCGGCGACAGCGGATCGAGCCGCGGGCCGAGCCGGACGGCGAGTGTCGGGACGAGGAGCGGTATCGCGGCGACGAGGAGGACATATGCGGGCAGGGCAGGTAGCAGCACTCGGAAGATGCCTCCGCCGTCCAGACCAGCGCCGGGCTGCGAGCCGAGGACCACGCCGAAGGACAGCATCCAGCCGCCGATCAGCAGCGCCAGCGGCACGGAGCGGCGCGCGACGGCGATCGCCCCGGCGAGCGGAAGCCACTGCAGGAGCCGCTGGCTCCAGAAGTACTCGCGCAGGCCCGCCATGTTGCCCGTGAACTGCCCCCAGTCGACCGGCCCCAACGAGAGAGGGTCGGGGCCGGGGACCGCACGCGTTTGCCAGAGCACGACCGCCAGGACCGCCGGCGCGAGGGCGAGCGCAAACGTGACCGCCTCGGGAACGCGCCGGGCGGCAACGTAGGCGCCCGCAGCAGCGCCCAGGAAGAGCAGGCTGCGCGGCTCGATTGCGACGGCCGCGCCGGCGACCAGCCCTGCGAAGGCGGCGCCGGTGAGTGTTCGGCGATCGAGCGAGGTCGCAATCAGCGCGGCGGATGAGACGAGGGCCACGGCAGCCGGGAAGGCCGGCTCCGCGGTCAGCCCGAGGACGAGCGGCAGCACGCGGTCGCGGACGACTGGGTCGTAGGAATCGAGTGCGAATACGGGCAGAAGCCACGGCCCGAGCAACCAGAGGGCCACAGTGGAAACTCCGAGGAGCCTGCCACCGATTCGCACGGCGACCCAGTAGACGGAGACGAGAGCCAGCGGCGCGAGGACGAGCACGTTGAGCAGCACCACGCCGGCGAAGACGCCGTCGACGGTGTCGGCCACGCTCGCAAAGGGCGAGAGCATGACCGGCCACAGGATTCCCGATCCCTCACGGGGCAGGTCGCCGTCGGCGAGCCCGAACGCCCCCTGAACCGCGTGGAACGAGTCGATTCCCTGCTCGAAACGCCAGCCGACGTGTGACGACGCGAAGCCGACGGCGCAGAGCGTCGAGAGCCACTGAGCGAGGATCGCGCCGACGAGCAAGGCGCCCGTACCCGTGCGCGCGGCTCGCAGCCGGTCAGCGAGCGGCATGCGCGGGAGCGGCGGCCCGGTACCAGGCGACGGTTCGCTCGAGTCCCTCGCGCAGCGGGGTACCCGCGCGGAAGCCGAACAGCTCTGCCGCGCGGGAGCCGTCGAGCTGTCGCCGCGGCTGGCCGTTCGGCATCGACGTGTCCCAGACGACCTCTCCCTCGAATCCGGTCACGTCGGCGATCGTCTCGGCGAGCTCGCGGATCGAGGTCTCGACGCCGGTCCCGAGATTGACGGGTTCGGCGCCGTCGTAGCGTTCCGCGGCCAGGGCGAATCCCTCGACGCAGTCCTCCACGTAGAGGAACTCGCGTGTCGGTGTGCCGTCGCCCCAGAGCACGACCTCGCTGGGCGACTCGATCATCTTCCGGATCAGCGCCGCGATGACGTGCGAGCTCTCGAGATCGAAGTTGTCCCGCGGCCCGTAGAGGTTCGCCGGCAGGAGATAGATCGCGTTGAGGCCGTACTGCGCCCGGTATGCCTGGCTCCCGACGAGCAGCGCCTTCTTGGCGACGCCGTATGGAGCATTCGTCTCCTCCGGGTAGCCGTCCCAGAGGTCTTCTTCGCGAAACGGGACTGGACTGTTCTTGGGGTATGCGCAGACCGTGCCTGCGACGACCAGCTTGCCGACCTCGTGAATCCGGCTCTGCTCGAGCACGTGAGTGCCCATCACCAGGTTTGCGTACCAGTACCGGCCCGGGTTCGCCCGGTTCGCACCGATC
This sequence comes from uncultured Gaiellaceae bacterium, assembly GCA_963749515.1. Taxonomy (GTDB): domain Bacteria; phylum Actinomycetota; class Thermoleophilia; order Gaiellales; family Gaiellaceae; genus Gaiellasilicea. Next base: position 166,837 of record CAVVMR010000002.1, on the reverse strand, counting down.
CCACCTACCTCGGCGGCAAGATGGAAGACGAGCTCAGGGCGCGCGTCGTCGAAGAGCCGTGACACGGCGTCCATCGACGTCAGGTCGTAGTCGCGGCGCCTGGCTGCGAAGACCTCGTGGCCGTCGCGTTCGAGCCGCTCGACGAGGTGCGAGCCGAGGAAGCCGCCGCCGCCGGTGACGAGGATGCGTGTCACGTCTGGACGGCGGCGTCGGTCGTCAGCCAGTCGACACGGCCGATCCAGCGCTCTCGGTTCTCTGCGTACCAGGAAATGGTCTGCCGGACGCCCTTCCTCCCACGAGACCTGCGGCTCCCAGCCGGTCTCGCCGTGGAGCTTCTCGTAGCCGACCTTGAGCGCCATCACGTCGGTGACCCCGGGCCGCAGGCGCGCCGGCGTTGTCACGATCTCGCGGTCGTCGCCCCAGAATCCGCTCTCACGCCCGACCCGGAGGATCAGCTCGGACCAGTCCGCCATCGAGATGTTCTGACCCTGCCCGTAGACGTAGACGTCGCCGGGAACGCCGTGCGCAGCGACGGTCAGGTGACCTCGGACGCCGTCGGTGCAGAAACAGAAGTCGCGCAGCGGCTCCAGCGCGCCGAGCTCGACGTGCGGCCGAGTCAACGCCTGCGTGATGATCGTTCCGGTGACGTAGCGCGGGTTCTGCCGCGGCCCGTAGTTGTTGAACATGCGCGTGACGACACCCGGGACGCCGAACGCGTCGTGGTAGTTCATCGTCAGAAAGTCGGCTGCGACCTTGGCCGTGGCGTAGATCGACTTCGGGTTGATCGGGGAGCGCTCGTGCAGGATCAGCCCGCCCGCTTCGTCGAAGTCGTGATGGTGGGTGACCGCTTCGTCGACGTTGCCGTACTCCTCCGAGGTGCCGGCCGTGTCGAACTTCTCCAGTTCGAGCCCCCAGTCGACGATCGACTGGAGCAGGTTGAGCGTTCCGATGGTGTTCGCCATCACCGTCTCGTAGGGCCGGTGCCAAGACTCGCCCACGTGTGCCTGTGCGCCGAGGTGGAACACGTACGGCTTGTCCGGCGCGTCGCGAAGGTCCTTGACGAGGTAGTCGATCGACGTCTTGTCGGTGAGATCGGCGAAGTGCACGCTCAGCCGGTTGCGGAGGTGCGAGATGTTGTTCAGCGCGCCGCTCGAGGTGGCGCGGACGAACGCGTGGACGTTCGCGCCCAGCTCGACGAGGGCATCGGTCAGGTGAGAGCCCATGAACCCGTCCGCGCCGGTGACGAGCACCGTCCGCCCCCCGTAGACGTCCGCGAACTCGCGCTGGAGCGCGTCGAGCCCGGCCGGAGTCCAGATCGAGTCGCTCATGGGCCGCGAGAAGGGTATCGGGTAGTGTCGAGAGCGAGCCATGCAAGCGAAGCTCGCCGCATTGACGACGCTCGAATGGCTCGCCAGGCTCGCGCGGAGGCTGGGCCTCGGGGCGATCGTCGACCGAGTTGCGCCGCTCGCGTCCCGCCCGTTCGAACGCTTCGTGCTCGATGTGGACGGCGTCCGGATCGCAGGCACCGATCTTGCCCAGCTCCACTACGTCCGTGAGCTGCGCGAGCTCGGGCGCGAGCGGACGTTCGTCCGTCTTTTGGCGGAGGCGGTCCCCGCGGGCGGAGTGGTCCTCGAAGGCGGCGCCCATCTCGGCTTCGTCACGGTGCACGAGGCCCGTGCGGTGGGGCCGGACGGCCGCGTCGTCGTGTTCGAGCCGAACGGCAGCGTCCTCGGTGTTCTGCGCGAAAATCTCCTCGCAAACGGCGTCGAGTCCAGGGTCGAGATCGTCCCCAAAGCCCTCGGCGCGTCGCCGGGAAGCGTGCGGTTCTTCATCCGCGGTGACGAGAGCAGCCTTTACGAACCAGAGGGCGAAGCCGATCCCGTCGAGATCGAGGTCGTCCGTGCGGACGACGTGATCGACGGCCCGGTCGATGTCGTCAAGCTGGACGTCGAGGGAGCCGAGCTTGCCGCCCTCCGGGGCATGGAACGTCTCGTGACGGCGGAGCGGCCGCCACGCGCGCTCTTTCTCGAGTGCAATCCGGTCTTGCTCGAGCGCGCAGGTTCCTCGCAGGACGAGCTGTTCGTCTGGCTACGGGAACGCGGCTACGACGTCGAGTGGATCGACGAAGCGAACGGGCGCGCCGTCTCGATCTCGGAGCCGTGGACCGAGCCGTACGTCAATCTCCTTTGTCGGCGCCGTCCGTGAAGTGAGTCGGGAAGGCCGCCTGCGACGCGCAGGCGAAGCTGGTTCACCTGCCGTCGCACGGCGGTCGCGAAGCCGACCGCAGCCAGCTCCAGTGGTGCCCGGCGACCTGGAGCCCGCAGGCCGAGCGAGCGGGCGCGAAGGCGCTCGCGCGCAGGTCCTGCCTCCCGCCGCAGGATGAGATGCACGGCGAGCACGGGCCAGTCGAGCGCGGCGATCTTCGCCCTCCGTAGCGGGTTGCGGCCGCCAACACGGTACTTCGCCAGTACATAGCCACGACCGAACGCCTCCAGCCGGCGCGCCGCAGGCGACGCCGCTCCGAGTGTCTGCCCGTGCTTGTGCACCGCGCGCGCGCCGGGCGCCAGGACGCACCGCCAACCCGCCTCGCGGAAGCGCAGGGCGAGATCGACGTCCTCCCAGTACGCGAAGAGCGTCTCGTCGAAGCCGCCGAGCTCCCGGAATGCGGGCAGGCGATACGCGGCTGCGCCGCCGCACGGACCGACCGGGTCCTGCGCGGCCGCCAACGCGCTCACCGGGCGGTTCCAGAGGTAGTCCCACGAGCCAAGCGTCGTGTCGAGCTCGATTCCTGCCGAGTCGATCAGCTCCGGTGCGGCTCCCTGCAGGAGGACACCCGCCGTCATGCCGACCGATTCGTCCGCGAACGGCGCGAGCAGCTCCGCCACGAAGTCGGGCGCACAGACGGCGTCGTTGTTGACCAGGATGATCACGTCGGAGTCGCCGGCCTCGGCAGCGCCACGATTCACGGCACGCCCGAAGCCGAGGTTCGCCGTGTTCTGGACGACCGTCACCTTCGGAAAACGCACCGCGAGCATTTCCAGCGTCCCGTCGGTCGACGCGTTGTCGACGACGATGGTCTCGACCGGAAGGGACTGGGCTTCGATGCTCGCGACGGCCTCGGCGAGCAGTCCGCAGGCGTTCAACGTCGGGATGACGACGACGGCCCGCATGGGACAAGGCACGATACGCGAATGCTCCGTGTCGTCATGTGGTCCACGGATCCGGTCGGGAAGCAGATGGCGGGTCCTGGGATTCGGTATCACCGTCTCGCGACCGAGCTCTCCGGGCCGCTTCGAGGTGACGCTCGTCGCACCGGGTGAAGGCATTCCGGGGACGCCGTACACGTTTCGAAAGGCTGAGTCCGTGCGAACGGTGGCGAGTCTGGCAGCCGACGTCGTCGTGGCGCAGACCTTGCCGCTCGGCCTGATACGACGGCTGCGCCGGGCAGGCGTCCGGCTGGTCTTCGATCTCTATGCGCCGGCACTCGTGGAGGCCGCCGCCCTCCTCGCCGAACAGGAGGCACGCGATCGGTTGCAGAGCATTCGCTACGACGAGGTCGTCGCCACGACACGCGTCGCGCTTCTGCTCGGAGACGCGTTTCTCTGCGCCAGCGACCGGCAGCGCGATCACTGGTTGGGGGCGCTCGCGGCGCTCGGGCGAGTGTCCCCGGAGGCCTACGCAGACGATCCGACCCTGGCGTCGCTCGTCGCCGTCGTGCCTTTCGGCATCGACCCGGCTCCGCCCGCATCGGGGCCGGCGGTGAAAGGAGTGCTGCCGGGGATCGAGGCGTCCGACCGCCTGCTGCTCTGGGGCGGTGGGATCTGGAACTGGTTCGACCCGCTGACCGTCATCCGCGCCGTCGCACGTCTCGCGGAGACCAGAAGCGACGTCAAGCTGCTGTTCCTCGGGCTGGCGCATCCGAGCAGCGCGGTCGGCGAGATGACGATGGCCGATCAGGCCGTCGCGCTCGCGACACAGCTCGGGCTCGATGGGCGCTCGGTCTTCTTCAACCGAGCCTGGGTGCCGTATGACGAGCGCCTCGCCTGGTTCGCCGAGGCAGATGTTGGGGTGAGCGCGCATCGCGACTCGCTCGAAGCGAGGCTGGCCTTCCGCACGAGGTTGCTGGATCACATCGCCTGCGGGACGCCGCTGGTCGTGACGGGGGGTGACGTGCTGGCAGACCTCGTCGAGTCGAGGGGCATGGGGCGTGTGGTCGCTGCGGGCGACGTCGACGGCTGGACGGAGGCGCTGGCCGGGCTGCTCGATGACGATCGCGCCCATACCGCCGCGAGCTCGGCGGTAACTGCTGCGCAGGAGGACCTGTCCTGGACACGGATTGGAGAGCCGCTCGGGGAGCTGATCGAACGGGTCGCCTCATCGCCCCGCCGGCGCTCCTCGGAGAGTGGGGCCCTCCTCCGCGCGGGAGCGACACTGGCGCGCTCGTCGCTCGGGCGACGAGGTTTTCGCGCGACAGTCACGGCCGCTTCGCGAGCCAGTTTCCGGCGGTCGGCGGCGTTAGGGTGGACGCCGTGGCGACTGACGAGCGGCCCGTGCCCGTCCAGGGAGGCGGTTACGACCACAAGGACACGTCGTACTTCGCGATGGCTCGCGACGACTACGTTGCCGCCCTGCCCGACAACCCAGAGGCCTCGATCCTGGAGATCGGCTGCTCCAACGGGGCAACCGGTGCGCTTGCTCTCGCAGAGGGAAAGTGCCGCCGCTACTGCGGCGTGGAGCTCTTCCCGGAGCCGGCGGCCGCGGCTCGCGAACGGCTGACCGAGGTAGTGGAAGGCGATGTCGAGCAGGCCGAGCTGCCGTGGCCCGCCGAGTCGTTCGACGCCTTGATCCTCAGCGAGGTGCTGGAGCACCTGCGTGATCCATGGGCCGTCCTCGGGCGCGTGCGGCCGCTGCTCCGGCCCGGTGCGCTCGTGTTCGCGAGCACGCCGAACGTTGCTCACCGAGAGATCATCGTCATGCTGCTCAAGGGCCGGTGGGAGCTTCGGAGCTACGGCCCGCTCGATGCCACACACCTCCGGTGGTTCTCGCCCTCGAGCCTCCGGCGGGCGTTCGAGGAGGCCGGCTTCGTGGTCGACTCCGTCGGACCGCTCGGAGCGCTCGGGCGCGGGAGCGCGGTCGTCGACCGCGTGCTGCGTGGACGTCTCCGTCACCTCTGGCACCGGCAGATCGACCTGCGCGCTCACGTGCCGCAGGCCGCGCCGTGAGGACGTGATCGCAGACACCGAGGATCCGAGCCTCGACCTGCTTCGGACGCCCGAGGCAGGAGGGCGCGTCGTGCGGGGCGGCCTCATCCGCGGTGTCGGGTTCGGGATCAGCACCGCACTCGGCCTCGCGACCGCGGTGCTGCTCCTTCGACACCTGAGCGTCGTCGACTTCGGCCGCTACGCGACGGTGATGGCGGTGCTCGGCATCGTTGCAGGGATCACCGACGCAGGGTTGACCGCCGTCGGCAGCCGGGAGATCTCGGTGGCGCGAACGGCGGCCGACCGCGTCCAGATCCTCAACAACCTGCTCTTTCTCCGAGTGATCGGAGCCAGCCTCGGAGTGCTCGCGGCGGTCGGTTTCACCGCCGTGGCGGGTTATGAGAACGTCGTGATCGCGGGCACGGCGATCGGTGGTGTGGGCGTCGTGCTGATCAGTGCTCAGTCGATGCTCACAGTTCCGATCTGGGTCGGGCTCCGGATCGCCTCGCTCACGGCGTTGGAGGTGCTCCGCAATCTCCTGACGCTGGCCGGAGTCGCTGTGCTCGTCCTCGCCGGCGCGGGACTGCTTCCCTTCTTCGGCCTCCAGGTCGCCGTCGCGGTCGCCCTGATCCCGGTCACGCTGGTCCTGGCACGGGTCGGGGTGCGATTTGGGAGCGGCGTGCGCCGCACGGTGATCGTGCAGCTCCTGCGCGAGACGCTCCCGCTGGCCGTGGCCTTTGCGATGAGCGTCATCTACTTCCGGGTGCTGGTCGTGCTCGTCTCGCTGCTGTCGACGGAGGTGCAGACCGGTCTTTTCGGCACCTCGTTCCGCATCTTCGAGATGCTGCTCGGCCTGCCTGCGCTCATCCTCTCGGTCGCGCTGCCTCTGCTCTCGGTCGCCGGCGACGAGGACGACTCTCGACTCCGCCGCGCACTCCAGAGCATGACCGAGGCGTCGCTTGTGATCGCGACGCTGCTCGTCATCGGCATCGGCATCCTGGCCGAGCCAGTGATTGGTCTCTTCGGAGACGAGTACGGCGATGCTGCGCCTGTCCTGAGGATCCAGGCGCTGGCGCTGATTCCCGTGTTCCTCGTCCAGACCTGGCAGCTTGGCCTGATCGCCGGCCGAGCACAGCGGGCGATGGCCGTCGCCAACGGTCTGGCGCTCCTCGTGGTCCTCGCGCTTGGGCTCGCGTTCGTCCCGTCCGGCGGCGCCGAGGCTGCAGCATGGGTTGCCGTCGGCGCCGAAACGGCGCTCGCTTTCTTCCTCTGGGTCGCTCTGCGCCGGACGAATCGGGCCGGCGCGCCGAGCCTGCGTGCCGCCTGGAAGGTCGGCATCGCAGCGGGTGTCGCCGTCGGCGCCGCGTACCTGCTTCGCGACTCAGAGGTCGTCGGCGCGTGTGTCGCCACCGTCGCGTTCGTCGCGGTCGCGATCGTGACGCGGGCCGTGCCCGCCGATCTGTACCACGGCATCGGCTTCAGATGGGGCGAGGACGACGAAGAGGGCGAGGAGAAGCTGTGACCGTGCGGCCGCGTGTCGTCGTTCTCCGCGGGCACCACGCGAACATCGGGGAGCTGCGCCCCTGGGAGCGTCTGCGCGATCGCTTCGAGATCGAAGTCGTGACCACGGCCCGCGCCGATCAGCGGCTCGAGGGTCTCGACGTGCCGTGGACGACTGCGCGGACGAGACGGGCCCGGCTGCCGCGCGGGCGGCTCGGGACTCTGGCAACGCACCTGATCGGCGATGCGTATCTCGACACGGAGGCGCTCGTGCGCGGAGCCGCGATCGTCCACACCGCCGAGCTCGGCCCGTGGTTCGCCGCTCAGCCGGCTCGCCTGCGCCGGGAGCACGGGTTCCGACTGGTCACGACGGTGTGGGAGACGATCCCGTTTCGCTCCACGTTTCGCACCGCGCGGGCAGCGGCGAACCGTCGCGCGTTGCTCGCCGAGGCGGATCTCTTTCTGCCGACGACGGAGCGTGCGCGCCGGTGCCTGCTGCTCGAGGGGGCAGACGATCAGCGGATCCAGGTTGTCGAGCCGGGGATCGACGTCGACCGGTTTGCGGCCGGCTCTGCTCCTCCAAGCGGGGACCACCTGATCGTGTCGCCCGGTCGACTCGTCTGGGAGAAGGGGCACTACGACGTGATCCGGGCTCTGGCGACGGTCGATGCGAAGGCTCGGCTCCTGATCGTCGGAACCGGCCCCGAGCGGGACAGGCTGTTGCGCTATGCCGACGACCTCGGGCTCGCCGACCGGGTCGAGATCCGGCCAGTTCCCTACGACGAGATGCCGTCCGTCTTCGCGGGTGCCTCGTGCGTCGTCCTCGCCAGCCTGCCGACCAGGACCTGGGAAGAGCAGTTCGGGCTGGTGCTGGCCGAGGCGCTTGCTGCGGGAGCTCCCGTGATCGCGAGCTCCTCGGGCGCGATCCCCGAGGTTCTGGACGGATCGGGCGCTCCGCTCTTCACGCCGGGTGACTGGCTCGGGCTTGCGCGTCTGCTCGAAGCCGGGCCGCTTGCGGGCTCTCCGGCCGAGCGCGTCGCGTATCCGGCCGAGGTCGTCCAGAGATACTCGACGCAGGCTGCCGCCGAACGGCTGGCGTCGGCGTACGACCGCGTCCTGGCGACCTAGGCCCGGTCCCGCGGAAAGACGCTGTGCTTTCGCCAGCCGGCGGTGGACGACAGGAAATCGCTGTTGTCCGGCTCGGCCGCGTTCGCGCGTGCGACGGCGACGATGTGAAACGGAAGCGCGGTCTCGACCCAGAGGAGCTGACAGCCCGCGCGGTCGAGCAGCCGCACGGCCAGGTCGGTATCGAACACGTGGTGGTGCACGGTTCGATTCGCCATGTGGTCGAGGGTGCGTCGCTCGAACGCCTCCCGGGACAGCTGGTCGGGAACGCGCCCCAGGTCGCACAGCTCGATGAACTCCCTGACGTGCGTCGGGTCGTCCTCAGGGGTCGAGGCGGCGAAGTCCGCCTCGATGTGCTCCAGGGTGGTCACGGGGCGCCGGTGGTCGAAGGTGTTCTCCAGGTGCGGCAGGACGAGGACGAGATGGCCGTCGGCCCCGACGACCCGTCTCCATTCGGACAGGGCTTGCAACGGGTTGGCGATGTGCTCGAGCGTGTGTGAGGCGAGCACCGCGTCGTAGGACGAGTCCTCGACTCCGACCAAGGAGGTCGCATCGCGGATGAGACGTCGACCGGGGGGCCTCGCCTCGTCGTACATGAACGCCGTGCCATCCGCGGCTTCGCCATGCCAGACCGTGTCGCTTGCGAAGTCGCAATTGTCCAGCCGGTCGAACAGGGGATACAGCGGCAACGGCCCGGTGCGCGAGAAGATCGCGGATGGTCCTCCGAGCTCGAGCCCGCGACGTCCCTCGAGCAGTGGCCGGCAGACCTCAGCGGCCCGAAGCTGCGCGCCGGTGCGGTTCTGCCAGGCAAGCCGCGCCATCCCCTGGAGGCCGATCGTCGCGAGTTGGATCCGCAGGTGGCGAGCCGGCATCGCCTCATCCTTCCCGTTCCGGGACCTTGCGACAACTGCGCCGTCTACTGTCCGGCGGGTGAGCCTGGAACGTCACAAGGAGGACTGGGAGCGCCTCGCCGAGGCGGATGCGATGTGGGCCGTGCTGACGTCGCCCGAGGACAAGGGCGGCGCCTGGAATGCGGATCGCTTCTTCGCGACCGGTGAGGCGGAGATCACGGAGGTGCTCTCGGTTGCGGACGGCGTGCGGCCTGTTGCGCGTGGCCGCGCCCTCGACTTCGGGTGCGGTGTCGGGCGGCTCACTCGTGCGCTGGGGACGCGGTTCGAGACGGCGGTCGGCGTGGACATCTCGGAGGCGATGGTCGCGCAGGCGCGGCGGCTGAACGAGGCATTTCCCCAGTGCGAGTTCGTCGTCAACGACGCGCCCGATCTTGGGCTGTTCGAGAGCGATTCCTTCGACTTCGTCTATTCCAACATCGTGCTGCAGCATCTCCCGTCCGTCGCCGAGATCGAGCGGTACGTGACCGAGTTCCTTCGTATCGCCAGGCCCGAAGGGCTCGTCGTCTTCGGGGTGCCGGCTCACGTCGCGTTCCCGTACTCACTTCAACCTCGCCGCCGGCTGTACGGCATCCTTCGCCGGCTCGCTGTGTCGGAGGAGTGGATGCTGCGGCGAACGCCACTGACGCCGATGCGGATGACCGTCGTCACCGAGGCGAAGATGCGGCAGCGCCTCGATGCCTGCGGCGCAGTGGTGCTGAGAGCAGAGTCGGCCGAGGACGGACCCGTGCGGACTGTGCGCTACTTCGTCGCTCCGACAGTCCGGTAGACCGCCTCGTGCCGGCGGGCCGTCTCGGTCCACGTGAAGCCGCGTGCGCGCTCCGGGCCCGCGGCGGCGAACCGCTCTGGGGCATCGAGCACGCCGGACACGACTGCGGCGATGTCCTCTGGCTCGGAGGGATCGAACAGCGCGGCCGCCTCGCCGCACGCCTCGGCCACTGCGGGGATGTTCGACGCTGCCACGGGCGCTCCCGACGCCATCGCCTCGAGCGGCGGCTGCCCGAAGCCCTCGTAGAGGCTCGGGAAGACGAGACACGCCGTCCGGCGGTACAGCGAGGCAAGCTCTTCGCCGGAGACGAGGCCGAGCACCTCCACGCCCGCCGGCAACGAGCGTCTCTCGTGGCCGCCGCCCGTCAGGACGAGACGCAACTCGGGCCGCTCCTCGCGGAGCAGGGCAAGTGCGTCGAAGAGCAGGGAGTGGTTCTTGTGCGGCCACGGACGGGCCGGATAGAGCAAGAACTGCTCCCGCTGCGTGTCTCCCGGCCGGAAGCGCTCGTGGTCGATGCCCCACGGGATCGCGTGCACCCGCTCCGGCGGCAGCCCCAGCAACTCGATCGCGCGACGGCGGACGAACTGGCTCGGGACGATCACCGCGTCGGCGCGTCGCGCGGACTGCTCGTGCGTGCGGGCGCGAAACAGCCGCTCGGCACGCGAGAAGAGCTCGGGATGGTCGAGGTGCTGGAGGTCGTGCACCGTGACCACGGTCGCCATGTCGAGCGGCGGTAGCGCGATTGTGAGCGGGTAGTGGACCGCGTCGAGCGGTCCAAAGCGCCGCCGCAGCCGTCCGGGCCGCACGGCGGCGAGCGCCATCGCAAGCGCGCGTTCCGGGACGCTGCGCGCGAGCCGGTACTCGGGGACGGCCACCTCGGGGAGTCCCTCCCCCGCGCCGGGCGCAGCCGGGGGTGTGAAGGCCGTGTAGTCGAGCGTTCCGACTTCGCCGAGACCCCGGCACAGGCCGCGTGCCGACGTCTCCGCCCCGCCGACCTCGCCGGGCACGAGCGTCAGCAGGCTGATCCCCACGCGCATCGGCGGAGCGTATCCCGCTTCCGGGGTGCCCGGTACAATCCTCCGATGCCCGATCAGAGCGAGGAAAACGGCGAGCTTGCAGGGATTTCGTCGAACGGGGATGTCGACGTCGCCGCGCTCTTCGAGCAGCTGAAGGAGGAGGTCCGGCGCTCGGGCGCGGCACCCGGAGAGGCAGGCGGCGGCGACGACCGTCATGCGGCTCGCGCGGAGGCCGAACGGCTCTGGCCCGTTTCGGCCGATCGTTCCCTTCGCCTCCGTCCCGGCGTCAGGGGCGGCGTCGGCACGCCCGCCAAGGCAGTCCTGCGCAAGCTGATGCGCTGGTACGTCGAGCCGGTCGCCTACGACCAGCGCTCCTTCAACGCGGCGGCGCTGCGGTTGATCGACGACCTCGAGAAGCGCGTCGCGCAGCTCGAGGCCGAGCTGAAGCAGCGCTCATGAGGATTGCGGTCTGTGCGCCGCAGGTTCCGTTCGTGCGAGGCGGGGCGGAGATCTTCGCGGACGAGCTCGTCGACGAGCTTCGAGCGCGCGAGCACGAGGTCGAGCTCGTCACGATCCCGTTCAAGTGGTACCCGGGCACCCGGGTGCTCGACCAGGCGTTCCTCTGGCGGCTGCTCGACCTGACCGAGTCGGACGGGCACCCGATCGACCTGGTCGTTGCGACGAAGTTCCCCTCCTACTGTGTCCGCCATCCGAACAAGCGCGTGTGGGTGCTGCACCAGTTTCGTCAGGCCTACGAGCTGGACCGAACCGATCTGGGGCAGTTCGGCGAAGAACCTTCAGACCGGGCGCTGCGGCGCTCGGTTCAACGTTTGGACCGGATCGCCCTCGGCGAGGCGAAACGGCTCTTTGCCACCTCCCGCAACGTCGGCGACCGGATCGAGCGCTCGACCGGGCTGCAGCCCGAGCTGATGCCCCATCCGCCGCAGGCGCTGCCGTACCGCTGCGAGGAGTACGGCGACTTCGTGCTCTCCGTCAACCGGCTCGACCGCGCGAAGCGGATCGACCTGCTGCTCGAGGCTGCGGCCCTCGACCCCTCGCTGCGCGTCGTGGTCACCGGCGAGGGCCCGGACCGGGAGCGGCTCGAGGCGCTCGCGGACGAACGCGGCCTGAACGGGCGCGCCGAGTTCACCGGCCGGATCGGCGAGGACGAGCTCGCGTCGCTCTACGCGCGCTGCCTCGCGGTCTTCTACGCCCCCGTCGACGAGGACTTCGGGATGGTGCCGTACGAGGCGTTCCTGTCGGAGAAGCCGGTGCTGACGACGACCGATGCGGGCGGCCCGCTCGAAGTCGTCGCCGATCGGAGCACGGGACTCGTCACCGCCCCGGATGCGGCCGAGGTCGCCCGTGCCGCGGGTCGCCTGCGCGAGCATCCTGACGAGGCCCGCGCCTATGGGCGGGCGGGGCGTGAGCTCGCCGCCCGCGTGACCTGGGACAGCTGCATCGAGAGACTGCTCGCGTGAGGGTCGCCTACTACTCGCCCGTGCCGCCTGAGAGGTCGGGGATCGCCGACTACAGCGCCCTGCTGCTGCCGGCGCTGCAGGAGCGGATCGGTGTCGAGGTCGTGCGCCGCGGCCGCAAGCGCCCGACGCGCGGGACGGACGTCGCGCTGTACCACGTCGGCAACAACCCGGACGCGCACGGCTGGATCGTGGACGCGCTGCGGCGTCGCCCGGGCATCGTCGTCCTGCACGACTTCGTCCTGCATCACCTCGTCGCGGGGCTGACGATCGGGCGCCGCGACGGCCACGGCTATCTGGACGCGATGGAGCGCGAGGGCGGAGTCGTCGGCCGCCTGCTCGGCCACGGCGTCCTGGACAAGCGGATTCCGCCGCTGTGGGAGAGCCGGCCCGAGGAGTTTCACCTGGCCGGCGAGGTGCTCGCGCTCGCCACGGGGCTGATCGTCCACTCGCGCTACGTCGAGGAGCGTGCGCGTGCGGCCGGGTTCGAGGGGCCGGTCTGGCGGGTTCCGCACCCTGCCTGGGAGGTGCCGCCCGTCGCTCCTGCCGGAGTCGAGGGAAGCCCGCTGGTCGGCTCGTTCGGGAACGTGAACTCGAGCAAGCGCATCCCACAGCTGCTGGAGGCGTTTGCACGGCTGCGCCGTGAGCGGCCGGAAGCGCGGCTCCTGCTCGTCGGCGCGGTCTCGCCCGGCTTCGATCTCGACCGCCGCCTGCAGCGGCTCGGACTGTCCGATGAGGGCATCGTCCGGGAGGCGTATGTGGAGGAGGACCGGTTGTGGTCGCTGATGGCCGCCTGCGACGTCTGCGTCAGCCTCCGCTCACCGACGATGGGTGAGACCTCGGGGAGCGTCATCCGCCAGCTCTCGCTCGGCAAGCCGATGGTCGTCAGCGACGTCGGCTGGTTCGCCGAGCTGCCCGACGAGGTGGCGCTGAGGATTCCGGTCGACGCACGCGAGACGGAGACGCTGTACGCGGCGCTCGAGCTGCTCGCCCGCGACGACGACGCTCGCCGGTCGATGTCGGCCGCAGCGCTCGCGCTCGTTCAGCGGGAGCACGACGTCGGACGCGCGGCCGACCTCTACGCAGCCGCACTCGAGCAGGCGGCCGGAGGCGAGGCGGTGGCGAACCAGGTTCTCGGCGATGTGTCCCGTGCTGCCGCGGACGTCGGCATCGAGGCCGGCTCGCCGGAGGCTGCCGAGCTCGCGCGGCGCCTCGCCGAGGTCGAGCTTGGTCGATAGGTTCCGCGCAGTCCCCGCCTGGGGCTGGCTCGTGGGGATCGTCGTCTGCTCCTTCGCGCTCCGGGCGTGGCTCGCCCGCGGGATGCTCGGCCCGTTCATCATGGTCGACGAGCTGATCTACTCGGAGCTCGGGCGGAGTGTCGCGGCCGGGGACGGCTTCCAGGTGCGGGGCGCGCCGGCGAGCGGCTTCAGCAGCGTCTACCCGATCCTGATCAGCCCGGCTTACGTGCTCTTCGATTCGCTGCCGGATGCTTACGCGGCGGTGAAGACGATGAATGCGCTGCTCATGTCGCTGGCGGCGGTGCCGGCGTACCTGCTCGCGCGGCGACTGCTGCCGCAGTCGCTGTCGATCGCTGCGGCCGTCCTCGCCGTCGCGCTTCCCTCACTCGCCTACACGGGCACGGTGATGACCGAGAACGTCTTCTATCCGCTCTTCCTGACGTCGGCGCTGCTGCTCGTGCTCGTCCTCGAGCGGCCAACTGTGGGGCGGCAGCTGGGGCTGCTCGGCGTCGTCGGCGTTCTTTTCGCGACCCGCGTGCAGGCCGTCGCCTTCGTGCCCGCGATCGTCCTGGCGCCGTTCCTGCTCGCCTTCTTCGGAACGCTGCCGCTCCGGGCGACGCTCGCCCGTTTCCGGCTGCTGTACGCGCTCATGGCCGGCGGCGCGCTGCTCGTGCTCGCCGCCCAGGTCGCGCGGGGCCGCTCCCTCTCGGATCTCCTCGGCGCCTACGCGATTGTCGGCGAGCGCTCGTACGACGCCGAGACCGTCGTGCGCTTTTTCCTCTACCACCTCGCGGAGCTCGACCTCTACCTCGGCGTCCTCCCATTCGCCGCCTTCGTGCTGCTGGCGGTGCTGGCACGCCGCTCCGACCCGGTCCTCGCTCCCTTCCTCGCCGCGGGAATCACGCTGAGTGTCTCGGTCCTCCTCGTCGTCGCCGCGTTCGCGTCGGAGTTCGCGAACCGGATTCAGGAGCGGAACACCTTCGTCGTCGCGCCGTTCTTCCTGATCGCACTGCTCGTGTGGGTCGACCGCGGGCTGCCGCGTCCGCGTTGGGCGGCCGTCCCGGTTGCTGTTGCCGCCGCGCTGCTGCCGCTCGCAATCCCGTGGAGCCGCTTCATCGAGACCGGGGCAATCTCGGACACGCTCGCCCTGCTGCCTATCTGGGACGCCTTCGGTTCGCTGCTCTTCGACTCCATCGACGCCACGGTGCTTACGGGTGGGATCCTGGCCGCGGCGCTCTTCCTGCTCGTTCCGCCTCGCTGGGCGCTCGCACTCCCCGCGGTCTCCCTGCTCTTCCTCGCCGCCGTCTCGCACAACGTCTGGTTCGGCGAGCACGGCTTCCGGCAGGCCTCCGAGGGAGCGGTCTTCCAGGGAATCCGCGTCGGCGACCGGGACTGGATCGACCGAGCAATGCCGAAGGACGCGACGGTGGCGTTCATCTGGAAGGGCGTCACCGACCGCTTCTCCGTCAACGAGAACGAGTTCTTCAACCGCTCCGTCGGGCAGATCTACTTCATCGGCGGACCGACGCCGGGTGGGCTTTCGGAGGCGGAGGTTGCGATCGACGAAGCGACGGGCGCGATCCGCACGGCGACCGGCGAACGTGTCGAGGCCCGCTACCTGCTCGCCGAGGACGCGGTCTCGCCGGACGGCGTCGTCCTGGCTCGCGATCCCGGCATCGGCCTCACCCTCTGGCGCGTCGCCGGCCCACTCGTTGCGACCGCGACCCGCATCGAGGGCCGCTACCCGGGAGACACGTGGTCGGGGCGCACCGTCACCTGGACGCGTGAGCGCTGCCGCGGCGGCACGTTGACGGTCGCGCTGTCGAGCGACCCGATGCTCTTCGACGAAGACCAGATCGTGACCGCGACGGTCGCGGGCAGGGTCGTGGGCCGGACGCGCATCGACCCGGCGGGGACGGCACAGTTGCGTGTTCGCCCCCGTTCGGAGGACGGAACCTGTCAGGTCGTCTTCCGCGTTGCGACGACGAAGGTTCCCGGGGGCGGCGACGAGCGGGAGCTCGGCGCCCACTTCAACACGTTCGACTACCGGCCGTGAGGATCGCGTTCGACGTCAGCCCGCTGTCACACCCGCGGACGGGGATCGGCAACTACGTTCAGGGCTCGCTGGCCGGCCTCGCGGAGGCCGCTGCCGGCCGGCACGAGCTGATCGCGTTCGCTCCGACGCGGCCGCGCGGCCGGAGGCTGATCCGCGAGGCGCTCGCGGACGTCCCGGTCGAGGTACGTACGCTCGTCCTGCCGTGGTCGCACGCGTTCCGGATGGGCTGGAGCCGCCTCGGCCGGCCTTCGGTCGAGCGCTTTCTCGGACCGGTCGACGTCCTCCATTTCAGCGACTGGATGGTGCCGCCGCAGCGGCGCGGGGTCCGCTCGACGATGGTGCACGATCTCGTGCCGCTCCTGCATCCGGAGTGGGTGACGCCGCGTACGCGCTCGATGCACGGCTACAAGTTCTCGCGCACCTCAGAATGCGACCTCGTCTTCGTCAACTCGGCCTACACGGGCCGCGATGTGGAGGAGCACTTGAGCGTGCCGCACGAGCGGGTCCGCGTCGCACCGCCGGGCGTCGGCGCCGAATACACGGCGGACGGCGACCGCGCCGAGCTCGGGCGTCCGTATGTGCTCAGCCTCGCCACGCTCGAGCCGCGCAAGAATCTCGGGACGCTGGTCGAGGCGTGGCGGCCGTTGCGGGGAGAGCTGGCGCTCGCCGTCGCCGGCGCCGCCGGCTGGGGCGACCAGCCGCTGCTCGACGACGCCGGCATCCTCAAGCTCGGCTTCGTTGCACCGCAGCAAGTGCCGCGGCTGATGCGCGGGGCGGCCGCATTCGTCTACCCGTCGCGCTTCGAGGGGTTCGGGATGCCGATCGTGGAGGCGATGGCGTGCGGCGTCCCCGTCGTCGCGTCCTCGCACCCGTCGATGGACGAAGCCTGCGGCGCTGCCGCGATCCGGGTCGATCCCGACGAACCGGAGGCGATCGCGGCAGGCATCCAGGAAGCGCTCGAGCGGCGCGAGGAGCTCCGCGCCGCCGGAACCGCGCACGCAGCGCAGTTCACCTGGCGACGCTGCGGCGAGATCCACCTGCAGGCGTTCGAGGAGGCGGCGTCGTGAACGTCGGGCTCGACGTCGCCCCGCTCCTGCAGACGCGCGCCGGCACCGCGCGCTGGGTGCGTGGCCTCCAGCGCGGCCTCGCGTCGCATCCCGACGTCGAGCTCACGCCGCTCAGCTGGGGTGGGCCGGGCCGGTGGACGGCTGTCGCCCGCGACGTGCTCTGGTATCCGGCGCTGCTGCCGCGCCAGGCTGCCAGAGCGCACGTCGACGTCCTGCACTGCACGATCTTTCGCGCGCCGCCGCGCGCGCAGGTCCGGACGATCCTGACCGTCCACGACCTGGCTGTCCTCCGGCATCCCGAGGTCTTCCCACTCTGGACGCGGCTCTACGGCCGCACGGCGCTGCGTCCCACGATTCGCGCGGCCGACCGGGTCGTCGCGGTCTCGGAGTTCTCGAAGCGGGAGGTGGTCGAGCTCGCCGGCGTCGATCCAGGCCGCGTCGACGTCGTTCCCAACGCGCTCGAGCCCGTCTTCCGCTCGGACGGCGATGCCGCCGAGGGCGAGTACGTGCTCGCCGTCGGCACGCTCGAGCCGCGCAAGAACCTGGCCCGCGTCGTCGAGGCGACCGCTCGGGCCGGAGTAGAGCTTCGGCTCGTCGGCGCACCCGGGTGGGGGGACGCGGGCGTTGCCGGCAAGCACGTCACCTGGCTCGGGAGGATCGAGGACGAGGAGCTCGCCGCCGCCTACCGCGGTGCACGCAGCCTCGTCTTCCCCTCGCTCTACGAGGGTTTTGGCATCCCCGCGCTCGAGGCGATGGCGTGCGGCACACCGGTCGTGACGAGCGCGGGGAGTGCGATGGAGGAGGTCGTCGCCGACGCCGCCGTCCTCGTCGACCCGCTCGACGTCGCCTCGATCGCCGCCGGCATCGAGACGGCCGACCGGCAGCGCGAGCAGCTCGTCCCTCGCGGCCTGGAGCGGGCCGCCCACTACACGTGGGACCGCGCGGTCGACGCGGCAATCGCCGCCTATCGACGGGCGCTCGCATGACCGAGCCGCTCGTCGTGGTGGACGCCGACGTCCTCGGCCGGCACCGGACCGGCGACGAGACGTACGTGCGAAACCTGCTGCGCGAGCTGGGATCGCTCGCGGAAGCCTCCGGCCTGCGGATCGCCGCGGCCACTCGTCACCCTCAGCTCGTGCCCGCAGGGGTCGAGCCACTCGTGCTTCGGACTCGGCTCCAGGAGCTGCGGATGCTCCGGACGCTGCCGCAGCTCCTTCGCTACACGGGCGCGGCTCTCGTCCACACGCAGTACGCGGTCCCCGTTCGCTCGCCGTGCCCGGCGGTGGTCACGATCCACGATCTGTCGTTCGAGCACGACGCGGCGCATATGGCGCTGAAGGACCGCCTCGTCTTCCGGCGCGTCGTCCCGCGCGCAGCCCGAGCGGCCCGCCGCGTGCTGACCGTCTCCGAGCGCACGCGCACCGATCTCGTCAGGCTCTACGGCCTCCCCGAGGAGAAGGTCGTCGTGACCCCGAACGGCGTCGACCCTGCCTTCACGCCGGGGAACAGCCTCTCGCTCGGCACCTATGTGCTCGCGGTCGGGGCCGTACAGCCGCGCAAGAACCAGCTGGCTGCGCTCGCCGCGGCGGAGGCGGCCATGCTGCCGCTGGTCGTTGCGGGGCCCCTGAAGGACGAGGCGCTCGCGGCACGCCTGAGCGAGGCGGGTGCGGACCTTCGCGGCTACGTCACCCAGGAGGAGCTCGCGGAGCTCTATCGCGGCGCCGCCTGCCTCGTGCAGCCCTCGCGCTTCGAGGGCTTCGGGCTGCCGATGCTCGAGGCGATGGCGAGCGGCACGCCGGTGGTTGCGCTCGACGAGCCGGCACTGCGCGAGGTCGCCGGCGAGGCCGCAGTCTTCGTCGACGAGGAGCACCTCGCCGACGGCGTGCGTCGCGCGCTTGCCGAGCACGACGAGCTGGCCGCGGCAGGGATCGAGCGGGCGAAGGCGTTCAGCTGGCGCGTGGCGGCCGAGCGGACACTCGACGTCTACCGGGAGGCGCTCGCGTGACGGTCTCGGCGATCGTCGTCTCGCACGGTCACGCGCGCGAGCTCGAGCAGTCGCTGCCCCTGCTGGCGCCCCAGGTCGACGACCTCGTGGTGATCGCGAACCTCCCGGGCAGCGTCGGCGCGCTTCCTGCCGGGGCGCGCGTGCTCGAGAGCCCGCAACCGCGCACCTTCGCCGCGAACGTGAACGCCGGCATCGCGGCGACCACCGGCGACTACGTGCTCGTCTCCAATCCGGACGCGGTGCCCGAGCCGGGTGCGGTCGCAGCGCTTGTCCGCTTCGCCGATGCACACCCACGTGCCGGCCTCGTCGGCCCGCTCGTCTTCTGGCCGGACGGCACCTGGCAGCCGTCGCTCCGCCGTTTCCCGGACGTGCTGGGCACGATCTGGCGCCGAACGCCGCTCCGGCTGCTGCGCCGCCCGTACGAGCACCAGGTCGCGCACTACGGGACGCGCCCGGCAGGCCCGGTGCAGGGCGACTGGCTGCTCGGCGGCGCCTGCCTGCTGATGCGGCGCTCGATGCTGGAGGGGATCGGCGGCTGGGACGCCGGCTTCCGCCACTACGTCGAGGACATCGACGTCGCCTACCGCGCTGCAAAGGCCGGTTGGGAGCGCTGGCTCGTTCCCGAGGCGGTCGTCCACCACGCGTACGCCGCTGTGATCGACAAGCGCTTTCTCAGCCGTCACACGCTCTGGCATCTGCGCGGGATGGCGCGGTTCGTGCGCAAGCACCCAGAACGGCTACTCGTTCTCCGCTAGCTCCTCGAAGGGCACGAACGCGAAGGCGATCTTCGCGCCGAGGCGCCGAGCGTCGGGCTGGTTGGGATCGAGCTCCCGCGGGACGAACGGCGGGTCGACGGTCACCTCGACCCGCCACGGGACGCGCGGCATGCGCAGGATGACGGGGTTCGGCTGACAGGCAGAAACCCTCACGGTGCGCCTCTCCGTCACGCGGCCGATCGAGGGCTGCTCGGCGCGATCGATTGCGACGGGGCCGATACTCACCGTCGCAGCTGCAGGTGGCAGATTCGGGAAGCACGCAGCCTCTCGGGAGAGGAACACCTTGACGTAGCCGCGAGGGAGTTCGGTGATGTCGTAGCGCGTGTACGACGCACTCTCACCCATCCAGCCGTCGACGGCGACGCCGCTCTTCGTCTCGCGCAAGCGGACGGGCCTGCGGCTGAGACGGTAGAGCTCCATGCCGCCGACCGTGGTCAGTTTCGGCGCGGCGATCGCGACGCCGCCCACTGCGACCGCGTACTCGGCTCCGAGATCGTGGGGGGCGAGCGTTCCGTTTGGGTCGTCGAGGTTCGGGGTCGCGGTTTGGCCGGGACCGGGGGCACTGCTGTCGATTCCCATGAAGTACTCGATCGAGCGGTTCCAGAACTCGAGCTGCCAGATGGGGTTCGGGTCGCTCATCCCCTGCCCCACGAGCGCGGTTCGATCGCCACCGGTGAGGTTGTCGACCCAACTCGGCGGCAGCGGGAGGACTCCATACTGCTGGTCGGACGCGTACCGCTCCCCGTTCGCGGCGTAGATCTCGGTCGTGAGCGACCACGTCAGCGCGAAAGCGGCGATCACGCCACCGACGGCAAGCCCGATTCGAGCCGAGCGCACGAGGCGCAAGGCGACGAGAGCCAGGCCGGAGCCCAGAGCCACGAGGGCGAGTGCCGTCTCGATCGTCTCGGCCGGCCACTTGGGGATCCGGTTCGCGAACGCGGCGATCGCGAGCCCATGCGCCTCGTAGTTCGGATAGCTGTTGAGCGAATGAGGCGTCGCCGTGACGAGGTAGACCGCGATGGCCGTTGCGGCCGCGGTCGCGAGCAGCGACGGTCGCCGCCGTTCGAGCACGAGCGCCGTACCAACGAAGAGCAGCGGCACGAGATAGATCAAGTTTCGCTCGGCAATCACGATCGCCAGCCTCGTGGAGAGGTACGCGGCCTTCACGGCCGTGTAGAGACAGAAGACGGCGATAGCCGATGCAGTCAGCGTCGCCAGGGTCGCTCGCGCTTCGTCCCGGCGTTCCCCGCGTCGGGCAACGAGCCCGGCCAGCCCTGCGATCAGCGGGATTACTCCGAGTCCGATCGCGAGCGAGCCGACGGCCCAGATCCCGTACTCGAGCATCCGCGACTTGAAGAATCCGGTCGCGGTGTACCAGCTTGCGGAGCGGTGCCCGAGCAGCGCGGACACGCCGACGGTCAGTCCGACGACGAGCGTTGCGGCCCCGGCCCAGTCCCACGCGGTCCAGGTCGCGCGCCACTGCCGCACCTGCTCGCTCCGCCACGCGCGGCCGAGCAGGACGAACCCGAGCACGGGCAGCAGGATCGCCAGCTGCGTGCGGACGAGCACGCCGGAGACGCAGGCGGCGAGCGCGAGCCCGATCGACATCCTCGATGGCCGAATGCCGGCGCGCGCGATCAGCAGCAGCGCAAGCGTCGAGGCCGGGTACGCAAGCGGTTCGTCGACGAGGAAGGGCGAATACGCGAGCGCAGGTGCGGCGACGGTTCCGACCGCCGCGAAGAGGGCGTACGGCCGCGAGACAACGAGTCGGGCGAGGGCATACGCGGGGAAGATTGCCGCTGTCATCAGCAGGACGCCGAGAACCTTGATCGCTCCGTAGGCGCTGTCGACGTCGCCGAGCCACCACGCCGGTGCGGCGAGGTATGCGTAGAGCGAGACGTCCGGAGCGGGCTCGCCGCCGCGAAGGGCTGCCCGGCCGGTATCGGCGATCGAGCGCGAGATCTGGGTGAATTCGATCTCGTCGCTGAAGAGCGTCGGCGTTTTCCGCTCCGCCGCCTGCCAGGCGTAGAGCGCGGCGAGCCCGAAGTAGGCGCCGAGCACGGGCCAGAGCGTCCGCAGGCGCAGGATCATTCGGCGCGGACTTCGACCAGGGGAGAATGCGTGATCTCGGTGTGGCTGCGGACGAGCCGGCACGGGGTGCCGGCCGCCGCACAGGCCTGTAGCACGGCGTCGAGCCGCTCAGGCTCAACGTCCGGAATCGTGACGAGCACCTCGTCCGGCCGGGCGACCGTAAGCAGGTCTTCGATCTCGTCGAGGCCGCCCAGCACCTTGACGCCGAGGACGCGGCGCCGGCGAACGCTCGGGTTGTCGTCCAGGAATCCGACGACGTGCGAGCGCGGCGTCTCACGAAGCTCGCGGGCAAGCCGTCGCCCGGAGCGACCTGCGCCCACGATCAGCGTTCGCACCCGGGGCCCGCGGCGGGACGCAGCGAGCAGGTCGGGCGCCATCTTGAGCGCGAGGCGCGCGCCCGCGACGAGAGCGCTGCAGAGGAGCGCGTCGACGAGGAAGATCTCGAGCGGGAAGCCGGAGAGCGTTCGTATCCTCGCCACGATTGCCAGCGCCACCGGTGCAGAGAGGAACGTCGCTGCCGCGATCGCGATCAGGTCGCGTGGCGCTGCGTACCGCCAGACACGGCGATAGATCCCGAACAGGACGAAGAACACGTAGCGGGCGCCGAGCAGCACCGGCAGGGTCGTGAGGAAGATCGCACGCTCCACGTCGGTGCCCTTGCCGTCGATGAAGAGCAGATACGAGACGAGGAAGGAGGTGCAGATGATCGCGAAGTCGACGAGCACCTCGACGAGCCGGCGGGGCTGCGAAACGAGCGCACGCAGGAGCGACGGTGGCTCACCCGGATCGGCGCGGCGCGAGCGTTCCTCCAGGTCGCCGAGGAAGCTCGCGAACTGCACGAGCACCACGAACGAAACGAGGACGCCGAAGGCGGTCACCCGCGCGTTGTTGAGAACGTTGTAGGCCAGCCCGGTCAGCCCGAGCAGCGCAGCCAGGAGCGCCAGCACGGCAACCGCCTGCCGCTCGGAGAGCCCGTAGTAGACGAGACGGTGCGACGAGTGGTCGCGACCGCCCTGTGTCACGGGCCGTCGTTCTCGCGTGCGGCGGATCGTGACGAGCGTGGTGTCGAGGATCGGAATCGCGAGCACGAGCAGGGGCAGCAGCATGCCGGTCAGGGTCGCGCCGGCGACCGTCCAGCTCGACGCGAGTCCGAGCGAGGCGAGACCGAAGCCGATCACCTGACTGCCCGAGTCGCCCATGAACACAGCTGCGGGCCGGTCGGCTCGAAGATTGAAAGGCAGGAAGGCAACGCAGGCGCCGCCGAGTGCAAGCGCGAGGGGGAGCACGATCTCGTTCTGGTTCTCGAGTGCGACGGCGTGCACCGCGAAGACGCCACACGAGACCGCGGCGAGCGTTGCTGCGAGCCCGTCCATGTTGTCCAGCAGATTGAACGCGTTCGTGATCCCGACCAGCCAGACAAGCGCGAGCACGACCGCGAC
Source organism: uncultured Gaiellaceae bacterium (assembly GCA_963749515.1). Taxonomy (GTDB): domain Bacteria; phylum Actinomycetota; class Thermoleophilia; order Gaiellales; family Gaiellaceae; genus Gaiellasilicea. The sequence continues at coordinate 144,168 of CAVVMR010000002.1, read as the reverse complement.
GATGTCGTTCGCCACGATCTCGACCGATAGACCGCTCGCGAGCACGATTCCCGCCGCACCGAGCTGGGCCGCAAGCTTCATCCACGGGCGGAGCGAGTAGAGGTCGTCCGCGAGCCCCGCCAGGAAGAGGAGCGTGCAGCCGGCGAGGATCCCGAACAGCTCGTTTGACGATTCGACCGCCCCCACGGCGATCGCGATCAGCACGCCCGCGGCGAAGCCCGCGAAGATGCCGACGCCGCCGAATGTCGGCGTCGCGCGCTCGTGCCAGCGCTCCCCGGTCGGCTCGGCGACGAGTCGCTCGTCGAGGCGCGAGCGTAGGAGCGTCCAGAGGACGAGAGCCGCGACCGGAAGGGCCGCGAGCGTGACGATCTCGCTCACGAACGGAAAGCGTAGAGCAGCCCTGTTAGGGCTGTATGAGCAGGCACGCGGCCTACACTAGTCGGCACCTGTGACGGTTTACGCCGATCTCTTCCGCTATCGCGAGCTCTTCGGCAGCCTGTTCCGGCGCGACCTACGGGCGAAGTACAAGGGCTCCGTGCTCGGTCTCGTCTGGTCGCTCGCGCACCCGGTGGTGCTGATGCTCGTCTACCTGCTCGTCTTCAGCGTGATGCTGAAGATCCAGACGGCGAACTACGAGCACTACTGGCTCTTCCTGCTCGCCGGCCTGCCGGTCTGGGTGTTCTTCTCCACCTCGCTCCAGTCCGCCTCCCGGAGCCTGCTCGAGAACGCGAATCTGATCCGGAAGGTGCGCTTCCCGCGCCAGCTCGTGCCGCTTTCGATCGTGGCGACGCAGCTCGTCGGGCTCGTCGTGATGCTCGCGATCGTGATCGCGCTCAGCCTCGCGTACGTGCCCTCGGCGCGGGACACCGTCTGGCTCGCGATTCCGCTTGCGGCGCTCGCGGTGTGCCTCGTGGCGGGGCTCTCGCTCGTCGTTGCCTCGCTCAACGCGCTCTACCGCGACGTCGAGCATCTCGTCGCCGCGCTGCTGCTGCCCTGGTTCTTCCTGACGCCGGTGCTCTACTCGCTCGAGAGCATCCCGGGCGTCAGCGACCACCCGCGTCTCGTCGACCTCGTCCACTACGGGAACCCGCTGACGCCTGCGATCGAGGCCGTGCGCGACCCGCTCTTCTTCGGCCAGACGCCTGCAGCCGGCGACGCGATCTACCTCACCGTCTCAGCCGTCGTGGCGCTCGCCCTCGGCGCGTTCGTCTTCAGCCGCGTGGACGACCGCGTGGCAGTCGAAGTCTGATCCGGCCGTCGAAGATCGACGGCTCTCCGTCCGCCCGGTAGGCCGGCAGGCCCTCGTGCTCGCCCGGCTCGATGCCGGCGAGCAGCGAGGGGAGCAGGAGAGGATGCGCAAAGGCCGGGTTGCGGCCACCTCCGGGCGCCCACGGGCGGAGCGACCGGTCGCGCGTCTCGATCGAGCCGCCGACCGCGGCGAAGCCCTCGGCATGGGCGTCGAGCACGCGCGACGACCAGTCCGGCTCGGGTAGGGCGCCCGCGACCAGATGCGCCGTTGCGACGGGGTCCTCGTCGACGAACGCCTCCTCCTGCGCGGCCAGCGCGGCTGCGGTCTCGGGGTCGCTGCCACCGTGGACGGCAACCGCCAACCGGCGTTCCGCGATTCGCGGCGCCACCTCGACGTCCAGCTCGAGCGGTGACGAGCCGACTTCGGCGAACCAGAACCGCAGCTCCTCGACGAGGTCGAATGCGAGTCGATACCGCCCGGGCGGCTGAGGCGGGCGGAGAACGACAGCCGCCTCCACCTCCTCGCCGGGTGCGACCGGCTGCTCGAAGTCGACCCGCGCTCCATCCCAGACGATCGCGTTGCCGCGGTCGTCGAGCCAGTGGTAGGAGAGCTTCACGCCCGCCGCGGAGCGTGAGCGCCAGGTGGCCGTCCCCGCGTTCTGGAGCGAGACTCGCGCCGTCGTCTCGGCCCCTGCGCGAAGCTCAGGCAGCTCGTACGCCAGCCACTTGACCGCCAGCGGGCCGGCCGGGATCGGATGCTCGCCGACGCGCTCCATGCGCGGGGTAGCCTACTTCGGCCCATGGCAGAGCCACTTCTCGTCCGCGCTGCTCGTCTCGAGCCCACGGAGCGCACACCGGTCTGGTTCATGCGCCAGGCCGGGCGGTCGCTGCCGGAGTACCGCGAGATCCGGAAGACCCACACGCTGTTCGAGGTCTGCTACGAGCCCGACCTGTGCGCGGAGGTGACGCTGCAGCCGGTGCGCCGCCACGACGTGGATGCGGCCGTGATGTTCGCCGACATCATGCTGCCGCTGCTCGGGATGGGCGTGAACGTCGAGCTCGTGGAGAACGTCGGCCCGGTGATCGACCGCCCCATCCGCTCGCTCGCAGACGTCGAGCGCTTGACCGTCCCGGAGCCCGAGGAGTCGGTGCCGTTCATCCTCGAGGCGGTCTCGATCGTGCGGCGCGAGCTGCGCGCCGACCAGGCCGTGATCGGCTTCTGCGGCGGTCCCTTCACGGTCGCCGGCTACCTGATCGAAGGCAAACCGAGTCGCGAGTTCCTGAACGTCAAGCGGATGATGTACGCCGAGCCGCAGACCTGGCACGCGCTGATGGAGAAGCTCACGGACGCCTTCACGCGCTATGTCCAGGCCAAGGTGCGGGCGGGAGCCGACGTGATCCAGCTCTTCGACTCCTGGGTCGGCGCGCTCTCGCCGGCCGACTACGAGGAGTTCGTCAAGCCCTATTCGGCGCGAATCCTCGCGGCCGTCGACGCTCCGACGATCCACTTCGGCACCGGCACGGCGACCCTGCTCGAGCAGATGCGCGACGCGGGGGGCGACGTGATCGGGCTCGACTGGCGGATTCCGCTCGACTGGGGCTGGGAGGCCGTCGGCGAGGAGCGCGGCGTGCAGGGGAACCTCGACGGAGCGATCCTGCTCGGGCCGTGGGAGCGGATTCAGGCCGCGACCCTGGATGTGCTGGCGCGGGCCGCGGGCCGGCCAGGGCACATCTTCAACCTCGGTCACGGAGTGATGCCGGACACCGATCCCGACGTGCTCGGACGCCTGCGCGCGTTCGTGCACGAGCAGACCGCCCGCGTCGCCGTATGAGCACCGCGGTCGTCCTGATGGCGTATGGCTCGCCCGACCGGCTGGAGGACGTGCCGGCCTACTACTCCGATATCCGCGGTGGGCGGCCGATCAGCCCCGAGCAGCTCGAGAATCTCGTCGCGCGGTACCGGCGGCTCGGGATCGAAGAGTCGAATCCGCTGAACGAGATCACCGAGGCGACTCGCGCCGCGCTCGAGGCGGAGCTCGACCTTCCCGTCTTCACCGGCATGCGCCACTGGACGCCGCGGATCGGAGATGCGGTCGAGCAGGCGCTGGCGGGCGGGGCGACCGAGATCGTCGGGCTCGTGCTCGCGCCGCACTATTCGGCCCTGTCGATCGAGAAGTACCGCGAGCAGCTCGTGCGAGCGCTCGACGGCCGCGCCGAGCTCAGGTTCGTCGAGCGGTGGGGTCACGAGCCCGGGTTCGTCGCGCTGCTGGCGGAGAGGCTCGAGCCACACAGGCAGAAGCACGCCGTCTTCACGGCCCACTCGCTGCCCGCCAGGATCCTCGAGCAGGGCGACCCGTATCGCGACGAGCTGCTCGAGACCGCCCGTCTCGTGGCCGAGAGCGCCGGGGCGCACGAGTGGACGTTCTCCTTCCAGAGCCAGTCGCCGACCGGCGAGCCATGGCTCGGGCCGGACATCCTGGAGCATCTGAACGAGCTGGCCGCGTGCGACGTCCGCGACACAGTCCTCTGCCCGGTCGGGTTCGTCTCCGACCACCTCGAGATCCGCTGGGATCTGGACATCGAGGCGGCCGAGCGGGCGCGGGAGCTCGGGATGCGACTGGAGCGCATCGAGCTCCCGAACGACGACCCCGCCTTCATCCAGGTGCTCGCGGGCCTCGTCCGGCGGCACACCGCTGTACCGTCTCTCGGGTGAAGACGGGGCAGATCCGCGTCGAGGGGGTCTCGCGTCGTTTCCGCGTCCGGGCAAACGAAGCGCGCAGCCTGAAGGAGCTGTTCGTCCTGGGCGGGCGAACCGAGGCGACGGACGTCGTTGCGCTCCAGGACGTCTCGCTCGCGGTCGAGCCGGGCGAGGCCGTCGGTCTCGTCGGCCGGAACGGCTCCGGCAAGTCGACGCTGCTGCGCCTGATCGCCGGGATCATCAAGCCGACCGAGGGCAGCGTCGCCGTCGGTGGGCGGATCGGCTCGCTGCTCGAGCTCGGCGCCGGCTTCCATCCCGACTTCTCCGGCCGCGAGAACGTCTTCCTGAACGGCGCGATCTACGGTCTCCGGCGCGCGCAGATCCGGGAGCGCTTCGACGAGATCGTCGCCTTCGCCGAGCTCGAGCGGGCCATAGACCGGCCCGTGCGCACCTACTCCTCCGGGATGTACATGCGGCTCGGCTTCGCGATCGCGGCACATCTCGACGCGGACGTGCTGCTGCTCGACGAGGTCTTCGCGGTCGGGGACGAGGCGTTCCAGCGGAAGTGCTTCGGCAAGGTGTTCGAGTTCAAGCAGCGGGGCGGCACGATCATCTTCGTCTCGCACGACGCAACTCAGGTCGAGCGGCTCTGCGAGCGGGCGGTGCTGCTGCGGGAGGGCCGGCTCGAGTTCGACGGTCCGACGCACGAGGCGATCGTGCGCTACCGGAAGGGGCTCGCCGCGGAGGCCGATCCGGCCGAGCGCGCGGCCGGCCTGCGCGAGTGGGGGACGGGCGAAGCGACGATCGCCAACGCACGGTTGGTCGGCGCCGAGGGTGAGGAGCGGCAGCAGTTCCTCGCCGGCGAGCCGTTCTCGCTCCGGCTTCGGATCGAGGCCGAGAACGGGATCGCGCCGCCGCAACTCCAGCTCGAGCTCCGCGACGAGGCGGGGCTGCTCGTGGCGTCGGACGTGCTCGACACCGGCAGCGTCGGCTGGGATGCCGGAACGAGAGACCTGCGCTACGACGTCGACCGGCTACCGCTCTCGGACGGCCGCTTCCACCTCCGGCTGGGTCTCGCGGATGCGGGCGGAGAGCGTCTCCTGCACTGGCTCGACGACGCCCTCGTCTTCCTCGTCTATCCGGCGGGTGAGGAACGCGGAGTCGTCCGGCTGGAAGGGAGCTGGACGGCGGAGGAGAACTCCGAGTCGCGATGAGCTCACGCACCTGCCCCGACTGGCCCGATCTGATGGAGCTGGCTCCGGATCTCCAGTTCATGCACTACACCGTTGCCGAGGCGCAGCTGCCGGTGGAGGCGCTGCGCGTCATCTCGCACGTCTCGCTCGGCGACGTGGCGATCTGCTGCGATCTCGACCACCACGTCTTCTACGACGCGCACACCGACCCCGAGGTCGCCGAGGCGCTGCGCGACACGCACTGGTACGAGGTGCGCGAGTACGCGGCCCGCGGGCCGGGCGCTTCAGCCGCCTAGGACTTCCTTCAGCGGCAGCGTGTTCACGACCGCGCTGCGCGGGGCTCCGCCGCGCCGGGCGGTGGCGACGGAGAGCTCCATGTTCCCGAGCCCGCGGACGGAGTGAGCGTCGGTCGAGCAGACGATCCTGACGCCGGCGGCGAGCGCCTCGCGGACATGTCCGGCTGCGAGATCGAGGCGGGGCGGGAGGCCGTTCACCTCCAGCGCGACGCCGGTCTCGAGCGCCACCTCGAAGACGCGGTCCAGATCGAGGGCGTTCTCCGGCCGGTGGTTCAGGATCCTGCCCTTCGGGTGGGAGAGGCAGCGCGCGGCGGGGTGGCGCATCGCCTCGAGCACACGGTCGGTGAGAGCGTCCACACCCGCGCGCTGGCCTGCGTGCAGGCTGATCTGCACCCACTCGAGCTCCGCCAGGACGTCGTCGGGGAGGTCGAGGGAGCCGTCGGGGAGGATGTCGCACTCGCTCCCGCGCAGGATTCGGAAAGGCGCGAGCAGGTCGTTGGCGGCGGCGATCTCCTCCGCCTGCCGGCGGATGTCGTCCGCGTCGAGACCCGGGACGACTCGGACGTTTTGCGTGTGGTCGCAGATCGCCAGGTACTCGTACCCGAGCGCCTGCGCGGCTCTGCCCATCTCCTCGACGGTCGCCTTGCCGTCGGAGGCAGTGGTGTGGACGTGCAGGTCGCCGCGGATGTGCGCCGGCTCGACGAAGTCGGGTGGAGGGTCGCCTGCATCGAGCTCGCGCAGCTCAGGTGGCCGGAACGGGCGGTTGATGCATGTGTACACATGCACCTCGCTGTCCGCTTCGGGCAGGTCACCGAGCGAGGCGACGTACTCCGGCGAGCCGGTGGCGCGCAGCAGCTCGGTGCCGAAGCTCCCGGGCTCGGCCGCGATCACCTCGACGGGATAGCCCTCGGCGGTGACGCCGACGACCCGCCGATCGTCCTGCTCCAGCACGGCCACGATTTGCGGCAGCTCCTCGACAGCCCGTAACAGTGTCTTGCCTCGGACGACGACGGCGAAATGCGTCGAGAGGTCGCAGGCCCGTCGCGGGTCGCCCGCGGCCTCGCCGCCCAGCGCCTCGGCGATCTCACCGACGAGCGCCCGTGCCTGGTGCAGGAGCATGCCGCGGCGCGGCCGCGCAGTCGAGAGCTCCACCAGCCCGGACTGGATCTTCGCGGCGGTCTTCGGCCCGATTCCCGGCACGCTGTCGAGCCTCCCCGCGGCGGCCGCCTCGCGGAGCTCGGCGAGCGTCCGGATTCCGAGCGCATGTCCGAGCTCGCGCATTCGCTTGGGCGAGATGCCGACCAGGGCCGCGACGCCGACCAGCTCCGGTAGCGCCTGCGCTTCGAGCTCCCGCAGCTCGGCCAGATCACCGGTCTCGACGAGCTCCTTCAGTCGCGCCTCGATGCCGGAGCCGATGCCGGCGAGCTCGCGGACACGCCCGGCACGGACGAGCTTTGCGACGTCGGCGGGCGTCGAGCGGATGAGCTCGGCCGCCCGGCGGTAGGCGCGCACGGTGTAGTGCCCCGACCCCGAAAGGTCGAGCAGGGCGGCAAAGGCTTCGAGTCGCTCGGCGAGGGCGGCGTTCTCCACGTCTAGAGTCTTTCCCATGACGCAGATCGTCGTCCCGTTCCGCGGCGAGTCCGGCAAGCAGCGCCTCGACGCTCCCGCCCCCGTGCGGGCGAAGCTCGCCCTTGCCATGCTGGGCGACGTTCTCAGCGCGTGCGTCGTGACCGGACGCACGCTCGTCGTCACCGATGACGCGGACGCCCGCGCGCTGGCCGAGGAGCTCGGCGCCGAGGTGGTCGACGATCCGGGCGGCGGTCAAGGCGCTGCGGTCGCCGCCGGCCTGGAGCGAGCGGCCAACGGGGCGGTGATCGTCGTCAACGCGGATGTTCCCTGTGTCGTGCCGCACGACCTTCGCACTCTCGCCGGCCCGGCCGAGCTGGATGCCGCCGGGCTCGTCGAGGCGAGCGACGGGACGACGAACGCGCTCGTGCTTCCGCGCGCCTCCCTCTTCGCCTCGCTGTACGGCGAAGGCAGCGCCGACCGCTTCCGCCGGCATTTCGACGCGCAGGGCGTGCTGGCCATCGCGTCCGTGATCCCGAACCTCAGCGACGACGTCGACACGATGGACGACCTGCGGCGGATCGGCCTGCGCGCAGGCCCGCGCACGCAGGCCGCACTCGGCCAGATTGCCTACCGGTGAAGGTCGCGCTCCTCTCCGGCGGCGTCGGCGGAGCGCGCTTCGCCTGCGGTCTCGTCAGCGCCGTCGATCCGGGCGATGTGACCGTCATCGGCAACGTCGGCGACGACCTGGACGTCCTCGGTCTCGCCGTCTCGCCGGATCTCGACAGCATCCTCTACGCGCTCGCAGGATTGCACGACGAGGAACGCGGCTGGGGTCGCGCCGGCGAGACGTGGGAGGCGCTCGGCACCGTGACCTCGCTCGGCGGCGAGGACTGGTTCCGGCTCGGCGACCGCGATCTGGGGCTCCACCTCGTGCGCAGCGAGGCTCTGCGCGCGGGAGAGCCGCTCTCGGCGGTCACGCTGCGCCTGGCTCGCGCGCTGGGGGTCGAGACTGCGATCCTGCCGGCGACGGACGATCGGCTGCGCACCTGGATCGACACGCCGGCCGGCAGCTTTCCGTTCCAGGAGTGGTTCGTCGCCCGCGGCCACCGCGACGAGGTCGACGGCGTTCGCTTCGTCGGCGACGCCGAGCCCGCGCCCGGCGTGCTCGAGGCCCTCGCCGGGGCCGACGCGATCGTGATTGCGCCCTCCAACCCCTACGTGAGCATCTGGCCGATCCTTGCGGTCGAGGAGATCCGCGCAGCGCTCGTCGCTCGCCGGGTGCCGTGTGTCGCTGTCAGTCCGCTCGTCGGCGGCCGCGCCGTCAAGGGCCCGGCAGACCGTATGCTCGCGCGGATGGCGGGCGGCACCGGGCCGGAGCACGTCGCGGCCTGCTACACGGGCCTGATCGACACGCTCGTCGTCGACGAGTCCGACCCGGCAGGCCCACTCGCAGTGCGGCGCGTCGTCACACAGACGCTGATGACCGACCTCGACGCGTCGCGCCGGCTCGCGGAGACCGTGCTCGGGGCAGCGGCTTGAAGGTCGCCGTCGTCGGTGGGACGGGCAGCTTCGGCCAGGCGGTCGCCAAGCGCCTCGTCGACGCCGGCGTCGAGATCGTGATCGGCTCCCGCGATGCGGAGCGCGCCCGCGAAGCGGCTGCGGCGCTCGGTGCCGAAGGGGCGAACAACGACGACGCCGTGCGCGGCGTCGACCTCGTGCTCTTCGCGGTGAAGGCGGACGCAGCCGTGGACACCGCGCGCGACCTGCGGCAGTCGATCGGGTCGACGCCGGTGCTCTCGGTCTGCGCCGAGCTCGTCTTCGGGCCGGGTGGCGTGAAGCCGACCACCGAGGGGACGTCGATCGCGAAGCGGATCCAGGACGAGCTCGACGCACCCGTCGTCGCCGGCCTGCACTCGTTGGCCGCCTCGAATCTCGCCGAGGCGCCGCCGGAGGAGGACGCGTTGGTGTGCGGAGACGACGCGGAGGCGAAGGCGCTTGCACTCGACCTCGCGGGAAGGCTCGTCTCGGGCCGCGCTGTCGACTGCGGGCCGCTGGCGAGTGCGCGCGCACTCGAGGGGATGACCGCGGTGATCGTCAACGTCAACAAGCGCTACAAGGCCCACGCGGGTGTCCGCGTCACCGGTCTCGAGTGACGACCGGCATCAGGATCGTCCCGCTCGAAGGGATCCCGGAGGTCGAGGCAGGCGACGATCTCGTCGTACTTCTGGCCGAGGCGGCCGAACGCGCGGGCGGGCTCGAGGACGCAGACGTCGTCGTCGTGGCCCAGAAGGTCGTCTCGAAGGCCGAGGGACGCGTGGTGCGGCTGGACGAGATCGAGCCGTCCGAACGCGCCATCGAGCTCGCGGACGACCGCGACCCGCGTCACGTCGAGGCGATCCTGATGGAGAGCGCACAGGTCGTTCGCGTCCGGCCGCCGCTGATCATCACCGAGACCCGTCACGGCTTCATCTGCGCCTCCGCGGGAGTCGACGCGTCGAATGCGAAGGGCAAGGGCACGCTCATCCTCCTGCCGCTCGACCCCGATGCTTCGGCCGCGGCGATCCGGGCGGGCCTGCGCGAGCGCCTCGGCCGCGACGTGGGCGTGATCGTGAGCGACTCCTTCGGGCGGCCGTTCCGTCAGGGGACGACCGACGTGGCGCTCGGAGTTGCCGGAATCACGCCGCTGCTCGACCTACGCGGCGTCAGGGACAGCGTCGGCTACGAGCTCCAGGCGACGCAGATCGCGGTCGCCGACGAGCTGGCGGGCGCCGCGGAGCTCGTGCTCGGGAAGACGAACGGGATCCCCGCGGCGATCGTCCGGGGCCTCGACGTGCGCGGCGAAGGCGTCGGTCGCGACATCGTGATCCCCGAGGAGCGAGACCTCTTCCGCTAGGACCTCCTAGTAGAGAGCTTCGAGCGCGAGGTCGGCGAGCCGCTTGCCGATTACCGGCGCGAACTTGAATCCGTGCCCGCTGCAGGGCGACCCGATCACGATCCGCCCTTTCCGCTCGAGCACGAACTCGTCGTCCAGTCTGTTCGTGTAGAGGCACGTCTCCATGTGCTCCAGGGACCCGACGCCGCGGAACCGCCGCTCCACCCACTCCGTTGCCCGCTCTCCGATTGCCGCGTCGGGCTCGCCCGGCTCGTCCGGGTCGGTCACCGGCCCGGACCGGTGCACCCCCGCCTTCAGCCCCACGCCCGGCGCCGCCAGCGCGTAGTGGTGGGTGTCGCCCAGGCTCTTGTCGAGCACCGAGGGCACCGGCTCGTCGAGCGCGAAGAACGACGCGGTCTCGCGCGTCGGCGTCGCATCCACGCCCACGAGCCCCGGCGCCCATGCACCGGCGGTCACGACGACGGCCTTCGCCTGCAACCCGTCGAGCGAGACCGTCTCACCCTCGTCCTCGATCGACTCGACCCGCGTTCGCTCGCGCACGTCTGCGCCCGCGGCGGTCGCTGCGCCGGCCAGCGCCTGCAGCGCGAGGTCGGCGAACACGATCCCTCCGTCAGGCTGGAAGAGCCCCGTCTCGCCGCTGTCCAGGTTGATCGGGAAGCGACGCCCGGTCTCGGCTCGGTCCAGCACCTCGAACGGCGCGCCGCACGCGGCCAGTGCGTCCCGGTGTCCCCGCCAGTCTCCGAGATCGATCGTGCCGGGTTGGTCGATCAGCGCGCGTCCCCATCCGGCCTCGAGCTCTTGCCAGAGCGGATACGCCTCCTGCGCCAGCCGCACCCAGCGTTCCTCGGGATAGGAAAGGCGAATGATGCGTGACCCGCCATGACTCGAGCCGTTGACGTGGCCGACCTCGAACTGCTCGCAGACCACGACGCTGCGTCCGGCCCGGGCGAGCGCCCAGGCCGTGGCGAGGCCCATCACCCCTGCGCCCACGATTGCGATCTCGGCGTCGGCGCGCGGCATCACGGCCGCAGCCTAGCTCTACGGGCTGTAGGAGCCGGCGAGCAGGTCGAGCAGCTGTGTTGGTGCGAGCGTGCGCGACGAGCCGCCGTCGAGGAACTCGATCCGAAGGCTTCGCGTCTGCTCGTCCATCCCGAGGGTCAACTCGGCCGCGCGCGCTGTGAGCTCGTCGAGCACACGGGCTGCGGCGTCGAGCTCGGCCAGCAGTTCGGCGGGCGGTGAATCGGGGATCACGTAGTGGCTGGAGTAACGCATGCTCGATTGGGTGATCGGCAGGCGACGCGCACGGTTGAGCCTCATTTTTCTGGCTCACAGGCCGATTTCGAGGCAGTGGAGATCCCTCAGCCAACGGCGGGCTCGGACAAGTCCGCCGACGAGCGGTTCAAAGAGCTGGTCGGATCGGTCGACGCGATCGTGTCCGAATACGACCTTCGGACGCAGCGGTTCACCTACATCAGCGAGCAGGCACAGCGCATCCTCGGCTACTCACCGGAGACGCTCGAGAACGGCGGCTGGCAGGCGTGCGTCGACGAAGAAGACCGGCAGCGGATCCAGGCGGTGCTCGACCAGGCTCTTCGCGATCGAAAGGACTACACCTACGAGCACCGGATTCGCACGGCCGACGGGCGCCGGATCTGGCTGCGCGTGAGCGCATCGGTCGGGTGTGACGACGGGGGCGAGCCAGCCTTCATCCGCACCGTTGGACTCGACGTGACCGCGCTGAAGCAAGCCGAGGCGGAGCGGGAGAGCTCGTTTTCACTGCTCGAGGCGACGCTCGACGCCACCACCGACGCGATCCTCGTCGTCAATCTCGAGGGGCACATCTCGACGTACAACCGCCCGTTTTCGGAGCTATGGCGGATTCCGCAGGCCGTGCTCGACTCCGGCGACGACGCGGCGGCGATCGAAAGCGTGCTCGATCTTCTGGCCGCACCGGATGAGTTCGTCCGGCGCGTGGCGGAGATTATCGAGAGCCCCGACAGTGTGACCCACGACATCTTCGAGCTCGTCGACGGCAGGACGATCGAGCGCGACTCGGCACCGCAGCGGTTGGGCGGCGACATCGTCGGCCGCGTGTGGTGCTTCCGCGACATCACCGAGAAGCTTGCGGCACAAGAGGCGCTGCGCACCCGTGAAGAGCTCTTCCGATCGCTGATCGAGAACGCCTCCGACGTGATCACGATCCTCTCCGCCGACGGCACGAGCTTGTACGAGAGCCCGGCGCTCGAGCGCGTGCTCGGCATGAAACCCGAGGAGGTCGTGGGCACGAAGAGCTTTGCGCTCCTGCACCCGGACGATCTCGAGGGCGTACAGGAGGCGTTCGCCGCGATGCTCGCCGGCGAGGACTCCGTGCCGATCGAGGTCCGGCTTCGCCACCGCGACGGCACCTGGCGCACGGTCGAGGCGATCGGACGCCGGCGTCGCCAGGACGACGACTGGGTCGTCGTCGTCAACTACCGAGACGTCACCGATCAGCGCCTGCTGCGCGAGCAGCTGCTGCACTCGCAGAAGCTCGAGTCCGTCGGCCGGCTCGCGGGCGGCGTCGCCCACGACTTCAACAACCTCCTGACCTCGATTGGCGGCTACAGCGAGTTCCTCGTCGCCGGCTTCGACGACGACGACCCGCGGCGCGCGGATGCGCTGGAGATCGTGCGCGCCTCCGATCGCGCCGCCGCGCTCACCAGCCAGCTGCTCGCCTTCAGCCGTCACCAGGTGCTCAAGCCCGAGATCCTGGATCTCGGCGAGGTCGTCATAGGGCTCGAGAGGCTGCTCTCCGGATTCCTCGGCGACGATGTCGAGCTCTCGACGTCCATCGGCGCCGACTGCCGCGTGCGCGCGGACCGCGGACAGGTCGAGCAGGTGCTCACGAACCTCACGCTCAACGCTCGCGATGCGATGCCCGCGGGCGGCAGGGTCGAGCTCGCCGTGGGCCGAGTCGACGGAGAGGTCGAGCTGATCGTGCGCGACACGGGAGTCGGCATGGACGCCGACACGATCCCGCATGTCTTCGAGCCGTTCTTCACCACCAAGGCGGGTAAGGGCACGGGCCTCGGCCTCGCGACCGTCTACGGAATCGTCAAGCAGTCGGGTGGCGGGATCTCGGTCACGTCGGAGCCGGGTGAAGGGTCGACGTTCCGCGTCGTCCTGCCTCTCTCGGTCGACGACGAGCCCGTCCCGGTCGAGCGTCCGGAGCGGCCCGCGGAGCGGAACGGCACCGAGGGCGTGCTCCTGGCCGAGGACGAGGAGACGATCCGCGCTCTGGTTCGCGAGGTTCTGACTCGCAGCGGCTACAAGGTGTTCGCCGCACCGAATGGCGACGAGGCGATCCGTCTGCTCGAGCAGCACGTCGGCGAGATCGACCTGCTGCTGACCGACGTCGTGATGCCCGGGATGAGAGGTCCGGACCTGGCCCGCGCCGCGGCGAGCCTCAGCCCGAACCTGCGCGTGCTCTACACCTCCGGTTACGCCAGCGAGCCGGACGAGGCGTTCGAGGATCCAGACGTCGCCTTCATCGGCAAGCCCTTCTCGCCCAAGGAGCTCGTCTCCAAGGTGCGAGACGTGCTCGACGCCGGCTAGTCGACCCGTCTACGCGAGGGCGCCGCGGACGGTGACCTGCGCCAGTGCGCGGGCGAGTGTCTGCTCGGCGTTGCCGGTGTCGGCGGAGCGCCTGATCGCCAGCACGTCGTCGAACGCCCCGAAGAAGAGGTCGAGAAGCCGGGCGTCGAACTGCGTGCCCCGCTCCTTCTCCATCATCTCGCGCGCTTCGTCCGGCTGGAAAGCCGGCCGGTACACGCGGTCGGACGTGAGCGCGTCGAACACGTCGGCGACAGCGGTGATGCGGCCCTCGATCGGGATCTCCTCCCCGGCGAGGCCGGCGGGATAGCCGGTGCCGTCGATCCGCTCGTGGTGGGTGAGCGCCATCAGCGCCGCGAGGTCGAGGAGGTCGACGTCGGAGCCGGCAAGGATGCGGTGCCCCATCTCGGTGTGCGCCTCCATCACCTTGCGCTCGTCCTCGGTGAGTCGGCCGGGCTTGAGCATGATCCGGTCCGGGATGCCGATCTTGCCGACGTCGTGCATCGGGCTCGCAATCCGGATGTCCTCGGCGCGCTCGGCATCCAGCCCGGCGAGCCGGGCGAGCAGAGCGCAGTAGAGGCTCATGCGAACGATGTGCTCGCCTGTCTCCTGGTTGCGGAACTCGGCCGCCCACGAGAGCCGCCGGATCGTCTCCTCGCGGAGGCGGCGCAGCTCGAGGTCCGACGTCTCGAGCTGGGCGATCGTGTCGCGGAGTGCCGACGTGCGCTCCAGCACCGTGTGCTCGAGCCGCTCGCGGTGGCCGCGGTTCTCGATCTCCAGCGCCCGCCGGCGAAGTGCGTTGCCGACGTTGATGATCAGCTCGTTCGGCTTGAAGGGCTTCAGGATGTAGCCGTAGGCGCCGAGCTCGATCGCGATCTGCGCGAAGCGCCGATCGTCCATGCCGGTGACCATGACGACTGCGGTGTCCGGGTACTGCGCAAGCACCTCGCTCGTGAAGTCGATGCCGGACTCACCGGGCATGTTCACGTCGCTGAGAACGAGTGCGATCGGGCCTTCCTTGAGGGCGCGCCGGCCGGCGGCCGCGCTCTCGGCGGTGATGCAGTCATAGCCGTGCGCCCCGAGCAAGCGGGCGAGAAGGGTGCAGATCTGATCCTCATCATCGACGATCAGGATCCGCTCGCTGGAGGGCGGCGAGGTCATTACCGGCGTTATCGGCAGATTGAGCCTGTTTTCAAGGTCTCTGCAGCAAAAAATCTACGAACTCTCGTCGAGGCTGAGCTGGCGGAAGTCCGAGAGGCCGGAGAGGCCGACGCCGACGAGGCGCAGCGCGCCGGGCCGGTCGCGCAGCCCGCGGTCGAGCAGCGCGCACGCGAGCTCTCCGATTCGCTCGGGATCGTCGATTCCGACCTCGAGGCTCGTCGAGCGGCTCCGGATCGAGAAGTCCGTGTACCGGAGCTTCGCGGTGACCGTGCGCGCCGACTGGCCGTTTCGCTGCAGGTGCTGGCCGAGATCGTCGGCCATCCGCCTCAGCTCGGCGTGAAGGAGCCCACGGTCGAGCAGGTCGCGCTCGAAGGTCTCCTCGACGGAGATCGAGATGCGCTCCGCAGTCGTCTCGAGCCGCCGCGGGTCGAGCCCCTGTGCCCGGTCGCGGAGCGTCTGTCCCACCTGGCCCGGCAGCAGCGCGCGCAGGTCGAGGTCGGAGAGCGCAGCGAGCGCCCCGATCGTCGTCACTCCCGCGGCAGCGAGCCGTTCTTCCGCGCGAGGACCGACGCCCGGCAGCGCGCGGACGGCGAAGGGTGCGAGGAAGGCAGCCTCGGTTCCTGCCGGCACGACGGTGATCCCACCGGGCTTGCGCCGGTCCGAGGCCACTTTGGCGACGACCTTCGTCGGAGCCACGCCGAGCGAGCACGAGAGGCTCGTCGCCGCGCTCACCGAGGTCTGCACGGCGGTCGCCACTGCACGGGCGCGGGAGAAATCGGCGGCGAGGCCGGCGAAGTCGAGGTAGCCCTCGTCGAGCCCGGTGCGCTCGACGAGCGGCACGACCTCACGCACCGAGGCCCAGACCGCCTGCGAGTACTCGCGGTACAGCGTGTGCCGGGGGCGGACGAACACCGCTTCGGGGCAGCGGCGCAGCGCCTCGGCGCAGCTCATCGCAGAGCGGATCCCGAAGCCCCGCGCGACGTAGTTCGCGGTCGAGACGACCCCACGGCCTTGCGGGTCGCCGCCGACGACGAGCGGCTTGCGGCGCAACGCGGGCTGCTCGAGCTCCTCCACGGCGGCGTAGAACGCATCCAAGTCGAGATGAGCGAGGATCGCCATGATGGAAGCATGATCGATGCCCCGGCTCTCCCTCCGCCGGCGATCGTCGCGCCTGCACCGCGCGAGGTCTCGTTCGGTCACGTCGCCGGGATCGCGCCGCGCGGGACCCGGCAGATCATCGTTCGCGTCGGGAAGCACGTGGTCGCGCAGGAGCCGCTTCGCGGCAGGTCTTTCTCGCTCAACGTCCCGATGCAGGCGGGCGTCGTCGAGGTGCGCGTGATCGCCGTCGACGGCCGGAATCGCCGCTCGACGAGCGTGGTGGAGCCGGTCCTGGCGCTTCCACTCCGCTCCGGTCCGCGCCAACCGTCGCCGAGGCTCGATCCCGCTCTTGCCCGCACGGTTCGCACGCTCGTGAAGCGTCACGGCGGGACGGCCGGCGTCTACGTCCAGGATCTCCGGACCGGCCGCGGCGCCGCCTGGAACGCGCGCGCCCGCTTCCCTGCGGCCTCCACGCTCAAGCTCGCAATCGCCGTCACCGTCATGCGCTCTCTCGACGGCAAGCCGGCCGAGCGGACGAGGCTTGCGCGCCTGCTCGGCCACATGCTCGTCCTCTCCGACAACCAGGCCGCGAACGAGCTCGAGGTCTGGCTCGCGGGGTCGACCTCGGCCGGCTCGGCGCGGGTGAACGAGACCATGCGCGCGCTCGGGCTGAACGACTCGCTGATGTACGGCGGCTACGAGACGCGAAGGCCGGCGTCGGCGGCCGCGCCGATTCCGATCCGGATCGAGAGCCAGCCGAGCTTCGGGCTCGGCAAGTACACAACGGCGTGGGATCTGGCGCGCATGGCGCGAGCCGTCTATCTCGCGGCCGCAGGCAAGGGGCCGCTCCTACGTCTCGGCGTCAGCGGCTCGGAGGCCCGCTACCTGCTCTGGCTCCTTGCTCAGGTCGCCGACCGGGGCAAGCTCGACCGCTACCTCGGTCCCGGCCCGGTCGTCATGCACAAGGCAGGGTGGCTGGCCGGGATCCGGCACGACAGCGGCATCGTCGCCTACCACGGGGGCGTCTTCGTCGCCACCGTCATGACGTGGAGAGTCGGCTCGGCCGACGATCTCGCGGGCCGGGTCGCGCTCGCGGCCTTTACTCGCTTCGCTTCGTGAGTTGCTAGTCGGAGGCGGCGACGCCGACGTCGGCCGACGTCAGCGCACCGAGCGCCCACAGCCGTTCGAGCGCGTCGACCGCTTCGGGCGCGAACTGCGTGCCACGCTCGCGCTTGCACTCCGCCAGAGCCTCGGCGGTGTCGAGCGCCTCACCGTAGACGCGGCTGGACGTCATCGCGTCCCAGGCCTCGGCGAGCGCCAGCAGGCGGGCGCCGACCGGGATTGCATCGCCGGCAACGCCGTTCGGGTATCCGCCGCCGTCCCAGCGTTCGTGGTGGTGGCGGATCCAGTTGAGCTGCTCCGCGTCGAGCGCCTTGACCGCGATCTCGGCCCCGGTGTCGGGGTGGTTCCGGATCTGGTCGCGCTCGGCCTTCGAAAGCGGGCCGGGCTTGCGGAGCACGTCCTCGTCGACGCTGAGCTTGCCGACGTCGTGAACGAGCGCCGCCTGGGCGAGGCGGACAGCAAGATCGGGGCTCCAGCCGCATGAGAGCGCGAGCTTCTCCGCCACGCGTGCGACCCGCTCGGAATGGCCCTCGGTGCCAGGGTCCTCGGCGTCGAGCTCGCGGGCGAGGGAACGCAGCCGGTCGAGGCCGCGATCGTCCGCAGGCTGGTGACCGGTGTCGCCGCCGTCGAGCTCGGCGCTGTACCGGAAGGTCGCGTTGCCGCCCGATCCCTTGGCATGGACGAGAGCCACCTCGGCGAGCGCGAGCAGCTCGTCGGAGCCGCCGACGTCCTGGAAGTCGCAGACGCCTGCAGAGGCGGTGATGGTGCCGATGCCTTCGATCGGGGCGGCGGCGAGGGCGCGCCGGCCGCGCTCGGCGGCGATCCAGCCGCTCAGGCCTTCGGTCTCCGGCAGAACCCAGCCGAAGTGATCGGCTGACAGGCGCGAGACGAGCTCGCCGTTGCGGACCGTGGCCGCGAGCCGGCGTCCGACTTCCGCGAGCGCGCGGTCGCCTGCGAGGCGGCCGTGCTCGGCGTTGATCTGCTTGAAGTTGTCGATGTTGATGAGGACGAGGGAGAGCGCACGCTCATGACGCTCGGCGCGCCGCGCCTCGGACCGCAGCTGCTCGTGGAAGGCGCGGTGGTCGGGCAGATTTGTCAGCTGGTCGCGAGTGGCGAGGGCGCTGAGCTGGGCGCTGGTGTCGGCAAAGCCGATCGCCGGCTGAGCAGCAACGGCGAGCGTGGCGAGCCGATCGCTGTCGGCGCCGACCGCGACGAGTGCGCCCCACAGACGAGCGCCCACGCGGATCGGCGCTCCGCCGGCGACTGCCCGGCCGGTGCGAAAGACCATTGCGGCGGGCTCGTCGGCCTCGAGCGAGACGGTCGAGCCAGGCACGAGCCGGACGGAGCCACGCGCTTCGCAGGCGCCGACGATCGTTCCGAAGCCGCCGGTCTCGAAACGGACGACCGCAACCGTGTCGACGTGCAGCTCGAGCGCAACCTCTTCCGAGACGATGGAGAAGAGCTCAACGGGGTCGGGCTCGAGCGCGACTGCATCCAGGATGCGCTGCTCCGCGCTCCTCGATGTCGCGTCGGCGGTGTCGCGCAGGACCGTGACGACGCCGGCGACGAAGCCGAGCTCGTCGCGGCGCGTCAGGCGCCGGCCTTCGAGGACGACGAAGCTGCCGTCCTTACGGGCGTAGCGCTGCGGCCCGTTCGCGGGCGTGAGCAGGTCGTCGGGGTGCAGGAGCGAGTAGACCTCCGTTCCGACGAGCTCCGCGGCCTTGAAGCCGAGCAGCCGCTCGACGGCGGGAGAGCACGAGCGGACGATGCCGTCCTTGTCGACCTCGAGCACGAGAGAGTCGGTGGCGTCGGCGACGAGCCGGCGCGCCTCCTGCTCCTCGTCGACCTTCGTCTCGGCGCGGGCGAGCGCGAAGGCCGAGGTCGAGCGCTCCAGCGCCAGCGTCGTCTCGAGCGCCGCCTCCGAAGCCTCGCGCCGGCGCAGGCGCATCGAGGCGGCGCCGAGCAGGATCATCAAAGCGAGTCCCGCGAACGCGACGCCCACCGGGGCGATGGTCGAGGCGGGGGAGGGCGCGACCGAGACGCGCCAGGTGCGGCCGCCGACCTTCGCCTGGGCGATCGTGGCACCGCCCGGGCCGTGCGCAAGAACGGAGACGCCGTCGGTGACGCGGACGTCGAGATTGGCCGGAAGACCGGAGAAGGCGTTGCGAACGAGCGCGTCGGCGGCGAGAGCGCCCGTGACGACGCCCGTCAGCGCCTCGCGCCGTTCGGCCGGGGTGCGCAGCGGCAGTCCACGACCGAAGACGGGTACGAAGGCGAAGACGCCGAGCCTGCCGTCGCCCTGGACGCGGACCGGCGCGGACAGTTGAGGCTTTCCGGTTGTGAGTGCGACGCGGAGGGCGGCCGCGAGAGACGGGTCGGAGCCGAGGTCGAGTGCGTCCGCGGTCGTCGCGGCCGGCTCGAGCCGGAGAAGCGGATAGGTGGTCAGTGCATTGGCCGGTGCGGAGATCCGAACCTGCTCGCTCGCCTCGACCTCGGTGCGCTGTGAGGCGGCGACGCGAGGCGCCCAGCCGACGGCGATGACCTCGGTCCGCGCGAGCGGCACTCGGGCGAACGTGGAGAAGGCGGTCGGCCCGACCGACGGCGAGGCGTCGTAGGCGGCGCGAACTCCTTCGAGTGCGAGCACCGCGGCGGCGGTGCGCTCCTCGAGCCCTGCGGCCGCGCTGTTCGCCCGCTCGCGGGCTTCCTGGCGCACATCGTCCTGCTCGAGGCGCCAGAGCGTCAGCGACAGAGCCGCGGTCGCGACGGCGCAGAGCAGAAGAGCGAGTGGGAGTCTCAAGCGTGCAGGCATCTGTCTGACCGAGTGTTCGGCCTTACAGCGGCGAACTTGAGTCTTTTAGTACGGGTTGGGCACGGAAACCCAGAGGACGCGAAGCTCCTCCGAGTCCGATGCGTTCCGCCACGTGTGCGGCTTCGAGAGCGGGTAGGTAAGGGCGTCACCCTCCTCGAGCACGTGCGTCTCGTCGCCGACCTGGAGCTCGATCGTGCCTCCGAGCACGTAGACGAACTCCATCTCGCCCGGCAGGGAGTAGAGCTCGTCGCCCGCACCGGCGCCCGGAGCGACGACGGACTCGATCGCCTGGAACCGCTCCTCGTCGCGCGAGGAGAGCAGGTGATTCTCCGTCGGGAAGTAGGTGTCCACAGGCGACCGCTCGTGCTTGCGAACGAGCGCGGGAGCCGGCTCGCGCTCGAAGATGTGGCTCAGGCGCACGCCCAGCGCGTCGCAGATACGGGCGATGGAAGACAGCGAGGGCGCAGTCCGATCGCGCTCGAGCTGGCTGATGAAGCCCTTGGTGAGCCCGGTGGCGGCGGCGAGCTGCTCGATCGTCAGGCCGCGCTCGCGCCGAAGCGACCGAACGCGTGCGCCGACCTTCGGCGTGTCGTTCCGGGCTGCGAGCGGGGTCGCTCTGGGCACGAGCGGATCATACGCAGGTTTAGTGCAACGGCAACTGAGCCCGAAGGAATACCGGTATGCTTTTTGTAGTTGATACTTGTATGGAACCCGCTACAAGGAGTGATGAGTTGAGCACGATGCTGCTCGTACCCCTGGAGGACATCGTCGTCTTCCCGAACATGAACGTGACCCTGACCGTGGATGTCGGGTCCGAGGAGCGCGTGCTGCTCGTCCCCCGCCACGACAACGACTACGCGAGCGTCGGCACAGTCGCCGAGGTAACCGACCGCATCCGGCTCCCCGGTGGGGGCCGTGCTGTCGCGCTCAGCGGCCTGCACCGCGGTGTCGCAGGCGCCGCTCGCACCGACGCGAGCGGAGAGCTGCGCGTCGAGGTCGACGAGCGCCCGGACAGCGACGACGCTGACGCGCGCACGCGCGAGCTCGAGCGCGAGTACCGAGCCATCGTCGAGGAGATCCTCGAGCTGCGCGGCGACGACGGCCGGATCTCGGCGTTCGTCCGCTCGATCAGCGAGCCGGGTGCGCTCGCCGACACCGTCGGCTACGCGCCCGACTTCTCGTTCGAGCAGAAGGTCAAGCTGCTGGAGACGCTCGACATCAAGGAGCGGCTCTCGCTGGCGATCGAGCTTCAGCGCGAGCGTCTCGCCGAGATGCAGGTGCGGCGCCGGATCCGCGACGACGTCGAGGAAGGCGCCGCGAAGCAGCAGCGCGAGTACATCCTGCGGCGTCAGATGGACTCGATCCGGAAGGAGCTCGGCGAGGACGACGCGTCCGTCGTCGAGGAGTACCGCAAGAAGCTGGAGGAGGCGGAGCTGCCGGAGGAGGTTCGCGAGCAGGTCGAGCGCGAGCTCTCACGGCTCGACCGCCAGGGCGAGAGCTCGCCCGAGGCCTCGATGATCCGCAACTACCTCGACTGGATCTTCTCCGTGCCGTGGGGCAAGCGCTCCGACGAGCGCCTCGATCCCGTGCACACCCGTGAGGTGCTCGACGCCGACCACGAGGGCCTCGAGGACGTGAAGGACCGGATCGTCGAGTACATCGCCGTGCGCAAGCTGCGCGAGGAGCGCGGAATCGAGCCGGACAAGCGTTCCGGTGCGATTCTCACCCTCGTCGGGCCGCCCGGCACCGGCAAGACCTCGATCGGCGAATCGATCGCACGTGCGCTCGGACGCGAGTTCGTCCGGATGTCGCTCGGCGGTGTCCGCGACGAGGCCGAGATCCGGGGCCATCGGCGGACCTACATCGGCGCCCTGCCGGGCCGGCTCGTCCGCGCCCTGCGTGACGCGGGGACGATGAATCCGGTGATCCTGCTCGACGAGGTCGACAAGGTCGGCGCCGACTGGCGTGGTGACCCCTCCTCGGCCCTGCTCGAGGTGCTCGATCCGGCGCAGAACCATTCCTTCCGCGACCACTACCTCGATCTCGAGCTCGACCTCTCCCAGGTCGTCTTCATCGCGACCGCGAACGTGGCCGACTCGATTCCGGGCCCGCTGCTCGACCGGATGGAAGTGATCCGGTTCGACGGCTACACGACCGACGAGAAGGTCGCGATCGCCCGCGGCTATCTCTGGCCGCGCCAGCGCGACCGCAACGGCCTGCGCGAGGACGAGGTGTCGATCGCGGACGTCGTCCTGGAGACGGTCGTCTCCGACTACACCCGCGAGGCGGGCGTGCGGCAGCTCGAGCGCGAGCTCGGCAAGCTGCTGCGGAAGACCGCGACGCAGATCGCCTCCGGGAAGGTCGAGGCGCCTGTCGAGCTCGGTCTCGACGAGGTACGCGACGCGCTCGGGCGGCAGAAGTTCTACCGCGAGGCGGCAGACCGCACCGCCGTCCCCGGAGTCGCAACCGGGCTTGCCGTCACCGGCACAGGCGGCGACGTCCTGTTCGTCGAGGCAACCGCTTCGAAGGGCGACAAGCTCGTCCTCACGGGCCAGCTCGGGGACGTGATGAAGGAGTCGGTCCAGATCGCTCTCTCCTCGCTTCGCTCTCGCGCCGATGGGCTCGGGATCGACGAGGACGCGTTCGACCAGACCTTCCACGTCCACGTTCCTGCGGGCGCGATCCCGAAGGACGGGCCGAGTGCAGGCATCACGATGGCCACCGCTCTCGCGTCGCTCCTCTCCGGTCGCGCTGTCAAGCACACGATCGGCATGACCGGTGAGGTGACGCTGCAGGGCCGCGTGCTCCCGATCGGCGGGCTGAAGCAGAAGGTGCTCGCGGCGCACGCCGCCGGGCTCACCGATGTGATCCTGCCCGAGCGGAACCGCCAGGATCTCGACGACGTGCCCGAGCACGTCCGCGACGAGATGACCTTCCACCCCGTGATCTCGCTCGACGAGGTGCTCGAGCTGGCGCTCGAGCCTGCGAATCACCTCCATGCGGTGTAGATCCTGCAAGCCGGTGCCCGAGGAGGTCCGCCGCGTGGCGGTCCTCCTCGAGCGCCGTTGGGTCGTCTCCGTCCTCTGGGCGTCCTACGAAGGGGCGACCCGCTTCAACGAGTTCAGGCAGGCGCTGGGGACGATCCCGCCCGGGACGCTCGCCCAGCGGCTGGTCGAGCTGGAAGAGGCCGGCGTGCTCGAGCGGCGCGTGATCGACGCCAGGCCGCCGCGGGTCGAGTACCGGCTGACGGACGAGGGGCGGCGGCTGAAGCACGTCGTCGACGCCGTCTCCGTCTTCGCCGCCCGCTGATCGCAGACGGCTGACGGCCGACGGCCGACGCTGACCGCTAACCCACCGTCCCACAGAGACGCTGCCTCTCCGTCAACGCGACGGCCGGGGTCAGACCCCGGCCGTGCGGTTGACGTCTGGACCTGGGTTAGACCGCCAGGGCCGCTGGTGTGTCGGACGAGCCGCCGTCGTACTCCGGCTTGAAGCCGAGCAGGCGGCC
Source organism: uncultured Gaiellaceae bacterium (assembly GCA_963749515.1). Taxonomy (GTDB): domain Bacteria; phylum Actinomycetota; class Thermoleophilia; order Gaiellales; family Gaiellaceae; genus Gaiellasilicea. The sequence goes on along the minus strand of CAVVMR010000002.1, from coordinate 120,982 downwards.
GGCCGGGGCGCCCAGCATGAGCCCGACCTTCTGCACCCAGACGGGCGGGAAGGGCAGGCGTACGTCGTCGAAGTGCGCGTTCGCGATCACGGCGAGGCGGAGGGGGTTCGGCATCCCCTTCCGGTTCGTCTTGCCGTCGCTCGCGAGGGCGAACATCGTCTCGAGCAGCCGCTCGAACTGCAGCGCCGGCCGCACCTCACAGACGAAGACCGCCTCGGTCTCGCCCGCGTTCCAGAACTTGTGCGAGCTCTTCGCCGGGACGACCACCGTCTCGCCTGCGCCGGCCACGATCTCCGTGCCGTCCACCTTGAACGCGATCGTGCCGGACTCGATCTCGAACCGTTCCGACTGGTACGGGTGCATGTGGGCGGCGGCGACGAAGCCGTTCGGCTGCACCGTCACCTCGACGAGCACGTACTCGCCGTTCGTGTCGGCCGACGTCTCGAGGAACAGCATGCGCTCGCCCGTGACGGGGTTCTCGATCACATCTCCCTTGCGGATCATTTCCCTCTCCTTGGCTCGATTTCCAGCGGAATCTCTGCAAGGGAGTCTCAGTTCCGGGCGCCTCCGCGGCGTCGGCCGCGCAAACGATTCGGCGTCATCGCTGGGCGGTATCTTCGGCTGACCGCGGGGAGGAGAGATCGGCGCCCGGCTACGCCGTGAGGATGACCGCGCCGACCGTGAGGACTAGATGAGCGCGCGGCGCACGGCCGTCCGCCACCCGGCGATCAGTCTCTCGGCCTCGTCGGCCGCGAGCGTCGGCTCGTATCGCGTGGCCGCCGGCCGGGCGAGCTCGAGAGCCTCGAGCCCCGGCCAGGTGCCGACCGCGAGGCCAGCCAGCGAGGCGGCGCCGAGCGCGGTCGCCTCACGCTCTGCGGCCACCTCGACCGGGACGCGGGCGAGGTCCGCCTGAAGCTGCATCAGGAAGCCGTTCGCCGCCGCACCACCGTCCGCGCGAAGGACGTCGAGCTCGATGCCCATGGCGTCGAGCACGTCGCATGTCTGGAAGGCGATCGCCTCGAGCGCGGCGCGAACGAGATGCTCGCGCTGAGTACCACCCGTCAGCCCCGCGATCAGCCCGCGCGCCTCCGGCGCCCAGTGCGGCGCGCCGAGGCCGGCAAGGGCGGGCACGAAGTAGACGCCCTCGTTTCCGTCGAGCGAGCGGGCGAGCGCCTCGGTCTCTGCTGCGCTCTCGATCAGCCCCAGGCCGTCGCGGAGCCACTGGATCGCCGCACCCGCGACGAACACCGCTCCTTCGAGCGCGTAGACGGGATCGGCGTCGCCGAGCTGCCACGCGATCGTGCGCAGCACGCCCTCCGGCGCCGCGCCCGGCGCCGGGCCGGCGTTCGCGAGCACGAAGGCGCCGGTCCCGTACGTCGCCTTCGCCTGGCCGGGCGCGAAGCAGCGCTGCCCGAAGAGCGCCGCCTGCTGGTCGCCGGCGATCCCGCCGACGGGCACGAGCGCGCCGAGCAGCTTTCCCTCGCCGACGACGCCGCTCGAGGGGACGAGTCGCGGCAGCACGGCTCGGGGAACCGAGAAGAGGTCGAGCAGCTCGTCGTCCCATTCCAGGGTCGCGATGTCGAGGAGCATCGTGCGGGAGGCGTTCGAGACGTCGGTCGCATGCTCGCCGCAGAGCTTCCACAGCAGCCACGCGTCGACCGTGCCGAAGGCGAGCTCGCCTGCCGCGCCCGTGTTCGCGAGCAGCCACTCCAGCTTCGTCGCCGAGAAGTACGGATCCGGGATGAGCCCGGTGCGCTCGCGGATCAGCTCCACCGGCAGCTCGGCACAGCGGGCGGCGGTCCGCCGGTCCTGCCAGACGATCGCGCGCCCGACCGGCTCGCCGCTGCGCGTGTCCCAGACCAGTGTCGTCTCGCGCTGGTTCGTGATCCCGATCGCGTCGAGCTCTCCGGCCCCGAGGCCCGCGTCGTCGAGGGCAGCGGCCGCCGCGTCGACCACCGTCTGCCAGATCTCGTTTGCATCGTGCTCGACGAGCCCCGGCGCGGGGAAGTGCTGGCGGAGCTCGCGGTAGCCGCGCCCGACGGTCTGCAGCGACCCGTCCAGGACGAGGCAGGTCGTGCCGGTTGTCCCCTGGTCGATCGCGAGGAGCACGGGTGACCCTAACCCGTGCTCCTCGCTACTCGTACTGCAGCGCGTTGAGAACGTTCAGGCGCGCAGCCCGGCGGGCGGGAGCGATCGCGGCGAGCACACCGGCGATCACCGCGACCACGGTGAAGACGATGAGCGTCCCGGTGGGCAAGGAGAACGAGACGCCGTACTCCGACAGCGACTGCGTCACGAGCGCCGCAAGGCCCACGCCGAGCGGGAGCCCGAGAGCCGCTCCGATCAGCGCGGTGATCACGCTCTCCTGCCGGATCATCCGTCGCGTCTGCCGACGCGTCATCCCGACCGCACGGAGCATTCCCAGCTCGCGCGTCCGCTCGAAGACGGCGAGCACGAGCGTGTTCACCATCCCGAACAGGGAGACGATCACCGAGAGCGCGAGCAGGACGTAGAAGAGGCTCATCACGTCGTTCAGCCACGCCGTCCAGTTGGCGATGAACTCGTCGCCCGTCTGGAGCTTCGCGTCCGGGAAGGCGGCGAGCGCCTGCTCCAGCCCCGTCGTCGAATCGGCCTGCACCAGCGTCAGCATGTCGCCCGGCCGCGGGAAGTTGCTGTCGAACGTGGCCTGTGAGAGGACGACCTGGCCGAGGAGCTGGTCGAGGTCGCCGTGCTTGCGGTAGACGCCTCGCACGACCGTCTCGACCCGCTTGCCGGCCGGGGTCAGGAACGCCAGCTTCTCGCCGACATGACCCTCGCCCTCGCGGACGACGGAATCGCCCCGACCCAGGGCCGCCAGGGATGCCGGAGAGCCCTCGATCCACTCGAAGTTGTACGCGCGGCCGATCGTCGCCGGGTCGACGCCGCTCACGTCGACCTCGCCGGCGCCGACGAGCTGCGCACGGTCGTTGCGGATCGAGGAGGCGAGCTCGACGCCAGGGGCGGCGCCTGCTGCCTTGCCCGCGCCGAGCGGGACGGTGTCCCAGCCGCTCTGCGAGGTGATGACGTGGCTTGTGCCCAGCTGCTTGCGGAGCGCGGTCTCGTCGCTCGCGAGCAGTCCCTTGCCGAAGACCGCCACGAACGACACCAGCGTCAGTCCGATCATCAGCGCGGCCGCGGTGGAGGCCGTCCGGCCGGGGTTGCGCACGGCGTTTTCCTGCGCCAGACGCCCGGCCGCGCCGCCGAGCCGAGCGGCCGGCAGGCCGACGACATGGGCGAGTGGACGAACGAGCCGCGGCGCGATCGCGGCGAGACCGATGAAGAGCCCGAAGGCGCCGCCGCCGATTCCCAGCAGCCGCACCGCCGTGGAGACGCCCTCGCCGAGGGTGCCGTAGACGAGGCCGAACACCGAGAGCGCGGTGACGAGGAGGCCGAAGACGAGCGTTTTCCGGGAAGGCCGCTTGACGACCATCCCGCCTTCACGCACAGCCGAGATCGGTGCGATCCGCGTTGCGCGGACGGCCGGCCAGACAGAGGCGACGAGCGTGACCAGCGTTCCGGTCAGCATCGCGACGACCGCCGTGCGGGTCTGGAAGACCATCGCCGCCTGCGGCATTTCGAGGTCGACGGCCCGGAAAAGCGCCGTCAATCCCTTCGCGAGCAGGACGCCGAGCCCGAGCCCGATCGCCGAGGCGAAGACGCCGAGCACGAGCCCCTCGAGTACGACCGAGCGGAGCACCTGGCGGCGCGAGGCCCCCAACGTCCGCAGCGTCGCGAGCTCCTTCGTCCTCTGCGCGACCGTGATCGAAAGCGTGTTGAAGATTACGAACGCACCGACGAAGAGCGCAATGCCGCCGAACGCGAGCAGGAAGTAGCGGATGAAGGTGACGAACTCGCCGACGCCCTCGCCGTCCTGGGCTGCCTGCTCGGCGCCGGTGCGCACCTCGGCGGTCGCCGGCAGGGCGCGCTGGATCGAGTCGATCAGTGTCTGCTGCGCGACACCGTCGCGTGCCGCGACGGCGACGGCGTCGAAGCCTGTCTTGCTCAGCACACTTCGGGCGGTCTCGACGTCGAAGAGCGCGATCGTCGCGCCGCCGAGGCTGTTGACGTCGCCAAAACGGGCGATGCCGGTGAGCGTGAACGCGCGCACAGGCCCCTCGCCGGCGACCTTGACGGTGTCGCCGACCTTGAAGCCCTGCTCGTCGGCCGTGTTGAGATCGACGACGACCTCGCGCGGACCTCCAGCCCAGTCGCCCTCGACGAGCTTGAAGGGGTTGAACCGCTCGTCGGCGGGGTTGATGCCGAGGCCGAAGGTCGGGTTGTTCCCCTGGATCGCCTTGCCGTCCTTGTCGAGGATCTTGGCCTGGTTGGCGTCGCCGGAGAGGTCGAGGATCGTTCCGGCTGCAGCTTCGACCTCCGGCAGCTCGCGCACCGTGGCGAGCACGTCCGCTGAGACCTGGGCCTTGCCGGTCTGCGACCACTCCACGAGCTTCTTGCCGGAGACCACGGCGTCCGTCTGCTCGTACGAGCTCGAGAAGATCGAGTCGAACGCCTTGTCGATCGTGTCGGTGAGGACGAGCGTGCCGCTCACCATCGCGACGCCGAGGACGATTGCGATCGCCGTCAGGGTCGAGCGGAGCTTGCGGGCGAGCAGCCCCCGGATCGCGACGCGCTTCATCGGTCCGAGATCTCGGAGAGCGTCTCGAGGATCTCCGCCTGCGACGAGCGGCCGAGCTCCCTGACGATCAGGCCGTCAGCAAGGAACAGGACTCGGTCGGCGATCGTGGCAGCGCGCGGGTCGTGGGTGACCATCACCGTCGTCTGCCCGTACGTGTCGACCGCGCTGCGCAGGAGGCCGAGAATCTCGGCGGAGGTCTGCGAGTCGAGGTTCCCGGTCGGCTCGTCGGCGAAGAGGACGGTCGGGCGCGAGACGAGCGCGCGGGCGACCGCAACGCGCTGCTGCTGGCCACCGGAGAGCTCGGCGGGGCGGTGGCGGCGGCGGTCGGTGAGGCCGGTTGCGTCCAGCAGCTCCTGAAGCCACTCCGCGCTCGGCTTCGTCCCGGCGATCGAGAGCGGCAGCGTCACGTTCTCCTCGGCGGTGAGCATCGGGAGCAGGTTGAAGAACTGGAAGACGAAGCCGATGTGCCGGCGGCGCAGCTTCGTCAGGTCGTTGTCCTTCAGCTTCGTCAGATCCTTGCCGTCGATCTCGACGGAGCCGGCGGTCGGCCGGTCGAGGCCGGCGAGGATGTGCATCAGCGTTGACTTGCCGGAGCCGGACGGGCCCATGACCGCCGTCAGCTCGCTGCGCGGAATCGAGAGCGAGACGCCGCGGAGCGCATCCACAGCTGTCTCACCGGCGCCGTAGCGCCGCGCGAGGCCGGACGCAGCGACGACGGGAGGTGCCTGCTGGGCCGATTCGGGTTGGGCGAGCGCGAATGCTGCTTCCATGAGGTGGGTCTCTCCTTCGAGTCGGGTCAGCACGTTTTTCGAGGCTAGGCCCGAAGGGTTCCGCCGGCATCGGCCGCGCTCGCGATTGCACGTCCTCCGCGAGGACGATTTCGGCCTCGTCAGAGCGGACGACGCCGTTCCGACGCCGGTCGAGTACCGTTTTCAGCGTGACCCTGCAACCCCTGGCGTGGGCGAAGCGCTACGTGTTCGAAGCGGTGGCGCTCGCGGGCGTGGTTCTCACCCAGGTCGACGTCTGGAGGAACGTCGAAGACAACCGCACGCGCCTTGCCGCGATCGCTCTGGTCACCGCCGGAGCGCTTCTCTTCCGCCGCCGCGCGCCGTTCGTCGCACCGCTTGTCGTCGCCTCCGGCGCGCTCGTCTTCACGCTGCTCGATGCGAGCGTTGCCTACAACACGGACACGATGTTCCTGCCGCTCCTGCTCTCTGCGTGGGCGGCGGGCGCCCTCCTTCACTGGCGGCTGGCGTTCACCGCGCTCGCGGCAGTCCTGGCTGCGGGCTGGACGGTCTTCATCCGCGCGCCGGACGTCCCGTGGACGGAGTTGATCTGGCTCAGCTTCCCCCTCACCGGCGTCTTCGTCCTTTCGGCCGCGGCGGCCAGGCACTCGGAGCAGGCGCGCGTGGCGGAGGCGCGGGCGCGGCGCACCGAGGAGGAGGCGCGTCGCGCCGTCGAGGACGAGCGGAGCCGGATAACCCGCGAGCTGCACGACGTGCTCGCACATTCGGTCAGCGTGATGACCGTTCAGGCGAGCGCCGTCCGCCGGCTGCTGACGCCCGAGCAGCAGCGCGAGCGCGAGGCGCTGATGACCGTCGAGGAGACCGGCCGGCAGGCGCTCTCCGAGATGCGCCGCCTGCTCGGGATCATGCGTACGGAGGAGGAGGTTCCCGCCCTCGCGCCGCAGCCCGGGCTCGGAACGCTCCCGGCGCTCGTCGAGCAGGTGCGCCAGTCGGGATTGCCGGTGGAGCTGACGGTGGAGGGGGAGCCGGTCAAGCTGCCGGCCGGTGTCGACCTCTCGGCCTACCGGATCGTGCAGGAGGCTCTCACCAACGCCCTCAAGCACGCCGGCCCGGCGCACGCCTGGGTGGCCGTCCGCTACGTCGGCGACGATGTCGAGATCGAGGTGGCGAACGACGGGCGCAGCCAGGGCGAGAACGACGGCGCCGGCCACGGCCTCGTCGGCATGCGCGAGCGCGTCGCGCTCTGCGGCGGCGAGCTGCACTCCGGCCCGCGCCCCGGCGGCGGCTTCAAGATCTCTGCGCGGCTGCCGGTCGCGGGGTCGCCCGCATGACCGTCCGCGTCGTGATCGTGGACGACCAGGCCCTGGTGCGGGCCGGCTTCAAGATGATCCTCGAGTCGGAGCCGGAAATCGAGATCGTCGGCGAGGCGGAGGACGGGCTGCAGGCCGTCGAAGCCGTCCGCGAGCTGAAGCCCGACGTCGTCCTCATGGACATCCGCATGCCCAACCTCGACGGGCTCGAGGCGACGCGGCGGATCCTCGCGGCGGATGGCCAGGCGCCGCGCGTGCTGATGCTGACGACCTTCGACCTCGACGAGTACGTGTACGAGGCGCTGCGTGCTGGTGCCAGCGGCTTCATGCTCAAGGACACGCCGCCCGAGCAGCTGATCTCGGCGATCCATGTCGTGGCCGCCGGCGACGCGCTCCTCTCGCCCGCGATCACGAAGCGCGTGATCGAGGAGTTCATCCGGCGCCCGCCGAGCACGATCGCGACGCAGCCTTCCCCGGCCGTCGCCGACCTGACCGCCCGTGAGCTCGAGGTGCTCGGCTTCATGGCCCGCGGTCTCTCGAACGCCGAGATCGCCAAGGACCTGTTCGTGAGCGAGACGACCGTGAAGACGCATGTGGCGCGAATCCTGATGAAGCTCGACCTACGTGACCGCGTGCAGGCAGTCGTCTTCGCCTACGAGACCGGGCTCGTCGAGCCCGGGGCGTCGAGCTAGCTCGCGACGCGGCTCGCGGCCTCGTCCCAGGTGCGCACGACCGGGAGCAGCGAGGTGAGGCCCGTCAGCTCGAAGAGGCGGTGCACTTCCGGCGCCGATTCGTCCGGAAGCAGCAGGACGAGCGCACGCTCGCGCTTCTCGTACTCGGCCAGGCCCTCGAGCAGGATGCCGACGACGGTCGAGTCGATGAACGTGGCCTGGGACAGGTCGACGACGAGCGGCGCCGGCGTGTCGAGGGCGCTCGTCAGGTCCGAGCGAATCCGGGGTGCGGTGTACGCGTCCGCTTCGCCGCGGAGCTGGATGACCGTAAAGCCTCCGTGCGGGTCGTCCACGTTCTCAGCATTGCGCGCCGATGTGAATCGAAAACCAGAAGCCTGCAGAGGATCGGCACGTGCCGCTGCCGCTGACCGCGATCGAGTAGACCCTAGGCCGCTTCGGCGGTAGGCAGGGCGATCGAGAAGGTCGTGCCTCGACCGGGCTCGGTCGCGACCTCGATCCAACCGCCGCACTGCCTGACGATCGTCTGTACCACGGCCAGTCCGAGCCCGGTCCCCTTGCCTACGGGCTTGGTGGTGAAGAACGGCTCGAACAGGCGTGTACGCACTTCCTCGTCCATGCCCGTGCCGGTGTCGCGGATGGCGATCTCCACCACGCCCTCACCGGTGGCGTGACGCGTCTCGATCGTCAGGACCCCTCCCGCCGGCATCGCATCGCGCGCATTGACGGCGAGGTTGACGAGGAGGCGCCGCAGCTGGATGGGATCGGCCGAGATCGGCGGCAGAGCGCCGTCGAGATCCAGGACCAGCCGGATGCGCGTGCCAATCATCCCGCGCAGCATCAACTCCACGTCGAGCAGGACCGCATCCAGGTTGAGCGGCCGTGGAGCAGGCTCTTCGACGCGGCTGACCTTCAAGAGCCGGCTCGTCATCGCGGTGCCCAGCTCGGTGGCCCGCATCAGCTGCTGTAGATGAGCCACCGCTGCGCTGCCCGGCTCGACCTCGCTGAGCGCGAGATGGGCAAAGCCCGTGATTGCCGTCAGGACGTTGTTGAAGTCGTGCGCGATGCCGCCGGCCAGCGCGCCGATCGAGTCGACCTGCTGGGCTCGCTGCATCTGCTCCTCCAGCACGCGGTGGTCGGTGACGTCGAGTGCGAACCCGATCACGCCGATCACCTCGCCTTGACTTCGAAGTGGCTCGAGCCGGACTTCGGCTACGCGTCCCCTCAGCTCGCTCCGGCAGTCGACGGGTTTCCCGGCCAACGCGATCAGGTGGTTGGCGATGGATTCGAACTCGGGATCGTCGGTCTTGAAGTACTCGAAGAGGTCGAGGCCGACGATCGAGTCGAGCTCCGGATGCAGGCTCAGCGTGTCGAAGCCGGGTCCGTGCGCCGTCGTGATTCTCAGATCACGGTCGATGATCCAGAACGCTGTGGGGATCCGGGGCAGTACGAACTGGCCGGACTCGTCGACGGCCGAGAGCTCTTGCTGGGTCGATCGGCCAGGCATGGCGCGGATAACCCACTCCCTTTCCCGCTACGAATTTTAACGATTGTTGACCTTATCCGTAACACAGATGTCAATCGTCAACGTCTACAAGCGCCGCTGCGACCGTTCCGAACCGTTCGGCCAGCTCGAGGATCTGGCGCGCCATGCCGAGCATCGCGGCGTCCACGAAGTCGCCGCCCGCCAGCGCAGACGCGCCGAGCGCCTGTTCGAGCCGCTCGACGGTTGCGCGAGCCCGAGCCGTCTCCTCCTCGGTCGGAAGATACGCCTGCTCGATGATCGAGAGCTGCGCCGGATGGATGGCCGTGCGGCCGAGGTGCCCGAGCTCGCGACCGCGCCGGCACGAGCGGGCGAGCCCTTCGTCGTCGTTCAGGTGCGGGTACACCGACTGCGGTGGGCGCGGCAGCCCCGCGGCGACGGCGGCGTTCACGATCCTGCCGCGCGCCCAGTCGAGCCCGGCCTCGAGCGCACCGGTCTCTGAGCGCAAGTCGGCCTCCCCGAGCGAGATGCCGGCGACGCCACGCGTCCTGGCGATCTCGTAGGCAGCCTCGACGCCCGCCGCGGACTCGATCAGGCAGTGCACCGGCAGTTCGAGCGAAGGGACGTCTCCCGGCTCGCTGACCTTCGGCACGTGGATGCCTTCGATGGCGAGGCTTGAGACGACGTCCAGGTCGTCGTCATCCCCGGCGTTGACGCGCACGTAGACCGGTTTGTCGCGACGATTGCCGAGGATGGCCGGGAGGCTGGCCCTGGCGTCCGCTTTCGCCGCGGGCGCGACGCCGTCCTCGAGGTCGACGATCACCGCGTGCGCCGCCGAGGCGATCGCCTTCTCGACCCGGTCGGGACGATCCGCAGGGACGTACAGCCAGGTAAGCGGCGGAACGCTCACACGACACCTCTCGTTGGCGCAGGACAGAGGATCCGCGGGAGCGGATCCCCTGTCGCGCAAGACCCCTGAAGGGGCCGCTTCGCGGCCCGGCCGATCACACGACACCTTCGCCGCGTAGCCGGGCGAGCTCGTCCGGGGTGACGCCGAGCTCGCCGAGAACCGACTCGGTGTGCTCGCCCTGGCGGCCGCCCGGGTGGCGGACCTCGCCCGGCGTCTCGGAGAGACGGCTGATCACGTTCGACATCTTGATCGGACCAAGGTCGGCGTCGTCGATGCTGAGGATCGCTCCGATCGCGGCGAGCTGCGGATCGGCGAGGATGTCGCTCGCGTCGTGGATCGGCGAGATCGCCGCCTCAGCTGCCTGGAACGCCGCCAGCACCTCGGCGCGATCGCGCTCCCTGATCCATGCTGCGACTGCTTCGTCGATCTCGTCCACGTGCGTCGCGCGGCCGGACCCGGTCGAGAACCAGGGCTGCTCCACGAGGTCCGGTCTGCCGACGAGGCGAAGAACCCGCGCCGCGACCGAGTCGGCGCTCGCGGACACCGCCACCCACGACCCGTCCGCCGTGCGGTAGACGTTTCGCGGCGCATTGTGGCTCGAGCGATTGCCCGTGCGGGGCTGGAGCTGTCCGAGCAGGTCGTAGGCGGTCAGCTGCGGGCCGAGGAGCGCCATCAGCGGCTCCACGAGCGACGTGTCGACAACCTGCCCTCGCCCCGTCTGCTCGCGTGCCCTCAGGGCTGCGAGGATCGCGAACGCGGTCGCCAGGCCCGCAACGCCGTCCGCGAGCGCGAGCGGCGGCAGCAGTGGCGGACCGTCGGGCTCTCCGTTCAGGGATGCGAAGCCGCTCAGAGCTTCGGCGAGCGTCCCGAAGCCGGGGCGCGTCGCGTCCGGTCCGGTCTGGCCGAAGCCGCTGACGCGCGCGAGCACGAGCCGCGGGTTCACCGCCGAGAGCTCGTCCCAGCCGAGCCCCCACCGCTCGAGCGTCCCGGGGCGGAAGTTCTCCAGCACGACGTCCGAGCTCTCGACCAGCCGGAGGAAGAGCTCGGCGCCCTCGGGCGCGGAGAGATCGAGCGTGACCAGGCGCTTGTTCCGGGCGAGCGTCTTGAACCACAGGCCGACGCCGTCCTTGCTCGGGCCGTGGCCGCGCGCCGCATCGGCACGCTTCGGATGCTCGATCTTGATCACGTCGGCGCCGAAGTCGCCGAGGAGCATCCCCGCCAGCGGCGCGGCAAAGAGCGTGGCCGCCTCGACGACGCGGATCCCGGCCAGGGGCTGCGTCATGGCAGGTCGACGGCCAGCCGGAAGCCGATGTTCGCGGAGCGCGCCAGGCCGCCGCCGAGCAGCAGCAGCTTCAGCGAGTAGTTTGGGTCCTGCGGCCCGCCGTCGACGTACCAGTCCGACCCCTCCGCCTTCCAGTCCGAGCCGCCCTTGAGGATGGCGAAGCGAGTCCGGCCGTCCGAGTGCTCGCTCTCGGTCCAGTTCCAGACCCGGGGACCGGAAAGATCCAGGACACCCGCCTCGGCGGCGAGCTGCCACTCGTCCTCGGTCGGCAGCCGGGCGCCGACGGAGGCGGCGTACGCGCGCGCCTCTGCGAGGTCGAGCCCGGTCTGGACCTCGCGGACCGAGACGGCGAATCGCCCCCGCGGCGCCGGGCGCTCGACCGCGATGAAGCTGTGCAGCCGCGGCGGCAGCGGCTTCCACTCCTCGACGAACGGCGCCTCGCTGTACCCCTCCGTCTCGCGGAGGCGGAAGACGGCTGTGAGCGGCCGGGGCTCGACCGCCGCGAATCCCTCGGGCACGGCGTCGACCCGGACGACCGGAGCCGGCGCCCGCACCGTCTCCCGTGCGGGGAAGCTCGCGTCGCCGCCGCCCGCGACCACCACCCGCTCCCCGTTCACGAACGCCGCGATCCCGAGTGCGGGCAGCTGAACCTCGAGCTCGCCGACGCGCCCCGTGAACGCTTCCCCGCGGTTGGCGAGAGCCCACAGCGTCGTCTCGCCGTCCGTCCAGCGTGACGCGACGACGCGCGTGTCGTTCGAGCACGCGGCCAGCGGAGTCCACTCGCCGGTCGCCAGCAGCCCGGCGTGCTCGCGCTGGACGGAGAGCATCGCGCGCAGCAGCTCCTTGTCCCGCTCGTTCCAGCCGACCCAGGCGCCGAAGACGTTCTCCCACACGAGCATGCCGACGCCGTTCAGCCAGGCGTTGTGCAGCTCCTCCAGATGCGACCTGTTCCAGCGCCGCGTGTGATGGAGCATGTGCCGCTGCTCGAACCACCGGGCGCGGAGGACACCGGGAACGGGGCTGTCGCTGAACCACTGCGCCCAGGAGAGATGGTGGTCGCACACCCGCGCCAGCGCCAGTGTCGACTCGCCCTCGAACGCGACGCCGGGCCGCGCCGCGTCGACTGCGGCCCGCAGGCCCGGACGCGCCTCCTTCATCGTGTCGAGGAAGACGCCGTCGACGCCGAGCTCTCCCACGAGCCGTCCGATCGCCTCCTCATCCTCGACGTTCTCGCGCCGGGTGCCGACGTCCCACGGGTTGTAGTTGACAAACACGCGGATGCCCCGGGCCTGAAAGGCGGCGACGAGCTCGCGGATGCCGGGGACGTCGCGGTAGTAGTCGAACTGGTTGCGCTCGTCGATCCCGATCACCGGATACGCGTGCCACAGCACCACGCCGTCGAAGCCGCCGAACTCGCGCTCCGACTCCTCGCAGAACCGCTCCGGCGTGAAGCGGGCGGCAGCGTGGTCGTAGAGAAGCTCGTCCCAGAGCCAGGCGAGCGCGACCGAGAAGCACTGTTGCGTCCACGCGAGCTCCGGCGCGCGGTAGGCACCGTCGTCGTACGCGATCCGCGCGGCCGCCTCGGCCCGCCAGCGCTTCAGCGTCTCACGCCAGGTGGGCCAGTCGGCCGGATCGTCGGGGGCGGCGAGGATCTTCGCCGTGTCCAGAACGTCGAGCTCCGCGCCGGGCTCGAGCGGCACCGCCGTAGGCAGGTCGATCGGCCTCGGAACGAGGGGGTCGCGCGGCTCCTCGTGCGGGATGCTCACGCGATCGCCAGCGTTCTCTGCACCAGCTCGTCGAGCGTGATCCCATCGAACCCCGGCAGCGAGCTCTCGAATCGGCCGCCGAGGGGCGCCGACCACCGCTCTTCGATCCCGCCGGTGCCCGCGAGCGCGCCCAGGATCGAACCCACCGCGGCGCCGTTCGTATCCGTGTCCAGACCTCCCTGAACGGCGGCGCAGATGCCGCCCGAGAAGTCGCCGTCGAAGGCGTAGAGCGCGGCGGCGACGAGCGCGGTGTTGTTGATCGCGTGCACCCAGTGGTAGTCCTGGCCCGCGTAGATCTCGTCCACGACCGTCTCCCACTCGTGCTCGCGCGCGAGATCGCGAGCGGCGCGGAGCGCGCCGGCCAGCCGGCTCCGCGCCGGGACGACGGAGAGGCCGGCGTCTGCGCAGGCGGCCGCGGACGTCTCGGAGAGGGACGCAGCGTGGGCGGCTGCCATGAACATCGCCGCGTAGACCCCGTTCGCGGTGTGGCTGACACGGGCGTCCTCCCAGGCCATCCGCGCCGCCGCGACCGGATGGCCCGGTGCCGCCCAGCCGTACGCGTCGACCCGCAGGCGTGCGCCGATCCACTCGCGGAACGGATTTCGGCGTGTTGCGGTCTGCGGCGGGAGATACGCCTCGAGCACGTTTCGCATCGCGACCCGCTCCGCTGTGAAGATCCGGCCGGGCGGCAGGTAGTCGAGCCAGATCTTCGCCACGTCGAGCGCGTCGAAGCCGGTCCCGCACCGTTCGAGCAACGCCACCCCGAGCAGCGTGAAGTTGAGGTCGTCGTCCTCCGGGATCCCGTCGATGTTCTCCGCCAGGCTCGTCGGCCGGCTCGCGCGGTTCCACGGCCAGCGCTCCGAGACCTCCTCCGGCAGGCCTTCGGCGGTGAACCATCCCGCGACCGGCCAGTTGCCCGTCGCCTCCGCGATCGCCCGGATCCCCTCGCGCGGGATGTTCTCGACCGGCTTGCCCAGCACGCAGCCGGCGGCGCGGCCGAGCCACGCGCCGGCGATCCGTTCGGGCAGATCCAGGGGATCCCGCCGCTCGGCGGGGTCCGCCGCGGCGATGATCTCCTCGAACGTCTCCGGCTCGCTCGCCGCGAGCGGCCGCGGCAGTGCGTCCAGCTCGTCGAGCAGCTCGACCGCCAGGGCGCGGAGCTCGTCCGGCACGGGCTCCTGCGACGCGCCGCGGCCCGGCGCCGGCGCGCCGCCGGCGGCGAACCACCGCCGCTCGACGTCGTCGACGTCCTTCCCTTCCTCCCGGGCTTGATTGAGCTCGTGCCCGACGAGATCCTCGGGCTGAACCCAAGTCACCCTCAACCTCAAGCAGGCACCTCGCCGGCGGTGAGCGCCGCGATCGCCTGCGCGCGTTGCTCGTGCCGCTGCGTGTCGCGCACGAAGATCTCGGCTGCGGCGACGGCCATCTTCCGGCCCGCCTCCTCGACGTCGATCCGGCTCGCTGCCGACACGTCGTCGACCCAGTCGCGCCGCACCGCTCCGATCCCGCCGAGAGCGCCGGCGAGCGCGCCGCCCATCGAGGCGATCGAGTCCGAGTCGCGCCCGTAGTTGACGCCCCCGAGCACCGTCTCCTCGTAGTTGCCGCCGGTCGCGACGAGCATCCCGAGAGCGAGGGGAAGCTCCTCGATCGCATGCAGCCTGCTGGGAATGCGTGCGTTCTGCGCCGGCTGGGCGTACGGCTCCCCGACCGAGTCGAACGGTGCAAACGCGCCGCGCAGCTCGTCGAGCCCGCCCGCGCGCCACCCGTCCAGCTTCGCGGCGGTCTCGACCACCGCCTCGATCGAGGAGCGCGTCGCATCCTTCGCGAAGCGAAGCGCAGTCTCGACCACGTCGTCGACCGTCGCACCCAGCCGGAGCGCCTCCGCGACCGCGGCCGCGAGCACGCCGGCAGCCTCGCGCCCGTAGCTGGACTGATGCGCGCCACTGAGGTCGATCGCCTCGTTGTAGGCGCCCTGCGGGTCGCCGGCGTTCGCGATGCCCACCGGCGCGATGTACATCGCCGCACCGCAGTTGACGATGTTCCCGACCCCGGCGTCTCGGGGGTCGGCGTGGCCGTAGCGAAGCTTGAGGACGAGCCACTTCTCGGCCAGGAAGAGGCGGTGGTAGAGGAGGTCTTCACGGCCGAGCTCGGGCACCCACATCGGCTTGTCGACGATCTCCGGGAGCATCAAGGCCTCGACGTCGTACGCGTCGAGATGGTCCCGCTTGACGTCGTAGGCATGAACGAGGACGCGCGTCATCAGCGTGTCGTCGGTGACGTGGCCGTCGCCCTTGTGGAAGGGCGAGAACGCCTTCTCGACCTTGAGCGTCCGGCGGATCGACTCGACGATTCCGGTCACCCAGCCGTCGAAGTGCGCGCGGATCTCGTGCGACTCCCAGCCTTCCGTCGCACCGCCGAGCGCGTCACCTACCGCGGCCCCGGCGAGGCAGCCGACGGACCGGTCGGTCAGCAGGTCTCCGTTCACGTCCTCATCCTCGTTTCGCAGTCGATGTCTCCCAGCCGGCCGTCCGGAGGTCCGGCGGCCGGCTGGGAACAGCCTTTCCTATCCTCTGACTCTCGTCCAGCCGTCGGCGAGCGACTTCTCCAGCTCCTGCAGGCTCGTCGAGCCCCGCAGGTACTGGACGAACGCCGGCTGAGCGACCTCCGCCTTCCAGCGCGGGTACGCCGCGAGCGAGACCCAGTTCCCCTTGCGGAAGTGCACGACCGACTCGGTCGCGATCTTCCAGCTGCCGGCGCGCTTGGTCGACTTGCGCAACAGCTTGCCGGCCTCCGGGTTCGACGGGATCAGCCAGTCACCCTGGGCGAGCTTGGCCAGGTTCTGCTTGTTCACGAGGTACGCGAGGAAGAACATCGCGGACTGCTTGTTCTGGCTCTGCGCCGAGATCGAGTACGTCTGCGGGTTTGCCACCTGCTGCTGCGTCTGGCCCTTCAGCAGCGGGAACATCGCCCAGTTGAAGCCCCTCGGGCCCTGCAGGATCATGCTCTGGGCGGTGAAGTTTCCCGCCACCGTCATCGCGCACTTGCCGCCGAAGAAGGCGGGGAGCACGGCGCTGCCGGAGAGCCCGGTTGCGGCGGGATCGACCGACTTGTCGACGTGGATCATGTCGTGCATCTGCTTGATCACGTTCTGGTCGTTCGGGCCGAACTTGAACGTCCACTTGCCGTTCTCGAGGTAGAAGAACTGTCCGCCGTAGTTGAGGGCCATCGTCTGCACCGCGGCCACCGGCGAGCGGAGGCCCCAGCAGACGCCGTACTGGCCGGACTTCGTCAGCTTCTTCGCGTTCGCCCGGAACTGCGCCCACGTCCACGGAGCGGCGAGCGTCGGGGCCTTGATCCCGGCCGCCTTCAGGATCGTCATGTTCGCGAAGATGTTGTACGTCTGCATCAGCGACGGGACGCCCGTGATCCTGCCGCCGAAGTTCGTCGTCGCCCAGATGTCCTTCGGGATCGAGGCCTTGAGCGACTTCGGGATCAGCGGCGTCAGGTTCGCCAGGTAGCCCTGCTGCGTGAAGCCGGCGATGTCGGCGGCCTCGTCGTGGATGATGTCCGCCGCGGTGCCGCCGACGAAGCTCGTCAGGAGCTTGTCGTGGACCGAGTTCACGTCGACCGGGACGATCTCGACCTGGATGCCGGGATGGCTCTTGTTCCAGGCGTCGACGATCTCCTTGTTGGCCTTGACCGTCGTCGGCTGCCACACGTACGTGGCGAACTTGAGCTTGACGACAGCACCCTGCTTACCCGCCTGGGCTCCGGCTACGAGCACGGAGCACAGCAGGGCCAAAGCGCCAAGCACGATGACCTTCCTCATTACTGACCCGCCTTTCTGCGGTCGGGCGCCGTCACGCGACGCCGTGGTTTCGTTTGTGACGACATTCCGCTAGCCCTTGACCGCCCCCGAGAGAAGGCCGCTGGTGAGCCAGCGCTGGATGATCGTGAAGAGGAGAAGGCTGGGCAGGGTCGCCAGCAGGGCGGCTGCGGCGAGCGGGCCGAACCTGACGACTCCCTCGATCCCGACGTACTGCGCGAGCCTCAGCGGCAGCGTCGTCAGATCGGGGCTCTCGAGGATCACGAGTGCGAAGAAGAACTCGTTCCAGGCGGTGATGAACGCGAAGAGCGTCGTCACGACGATCCCCGGCATGAGGAGCGGCGCGATGATCCCGGTCAGGATCTGGAACCGCGTCGCGCCGTCGACCGTCGCCGCCTCCTCGAGGTCGCGAGGGATCCCGCGCACGTACGTGTAGAGCATGAAGAGGACGAACGGGAGCGCCCAGACGACGTAGACGAGCACGAGGCCGACGTGGGAGTTCGTCAGCTTCAGGTCGCGCAGGAGCAGGAAGAGCGGGATGATGATCAGGATCAGCGGGAACATCTGGCTGAGCAGGATCCAGCCGAGCCCGAGCCGTGTGATCAGGCCCCTCCGCCGCGCGAGCACGTACGCCGCCGGCAGGCCGACGATCGTCGTCAGCAGGGCGGTGACGACGGCGATCTTGAAGCTGTTGATGCCGCTGCGGATGAACTGGTGGTTCTCCTCGGTCAGCGCCAACCGGTAGTTCTCGAACGTGAAGTCATTCGGGATGAACGACGGGTAGAGCTGCACGAGCTCACGCGGCCCCTTGAGCGACATCGACAGCAGCCAGAGGAGCGGGAAGCCGAGGAAGAGGACGTAGGCGAAGAGCGCCGCGTACTGGAAGCTCTTCGCTCGCTTGGGTCTGGCGGTGACGATCACTTCGCCTCCTTCAGCCGGCCCCAGAGGTAGAAGACGAGCGCAACGGCGATCACGACGACCATCGCGCTGCCGAGCGCCGACGCGTAGCCGAACTGGCCGTACTCGAACGCCTGGCTGTAGGCGAACAGCATCGGGAGCTGGGTCTTGCCCGCCGGCCCGCCCTCGGTCAGGACGTAGACGAGCCCGAACGAGTTGAAGTTCCAGATGAAGTCGAGCGTCGTGATCGCAATGATCACGGGGCGCAACTGCGGCAGCGTGATCGTCCGGAACCGCTGCCAGGCCGTCGCGCCGTCGACGGCCGCCGCCTCGTGCAGCTCGTCCTGGATCGACTGGAGTCCCGCCAGCAGCGCCACGGTCGTCTGCGGCATGCCCGCCCAGACGCCGACGAGGATCACCGCCGGCAGTGCCCAGCTGAAGCTCGAGAGCCAGTCCGTGGTGTCGCCCGGAATGTGGCCGCGGCGCAGGATCTCGTTCAGGATCCCGGCCTGCGGCTGGAAGAAGAGCTTCCACATGATCCCGACGACGACCGCCGGCATCGCCCAGGGGACGAGGGCGAGCGAGCGTGCCAGCCAGCGCCCCTTCAGGTTCTGGCTCAGAAGGAGCGCCAGGCCGAGCGCGAAGCAGAAGCCGATCGCGGTCACGGAGACCGACCAGATCAGGCCGATCTTGAACGAGTTGACGAAGAGGTCGTCCTCGAGCAGCGTGCGAAAGTTGTCGAGGCCGATGAAGTTCGTAGTGATCTCGAAGCCGGCCTGCGCATCCGTGAAGCCGAGGTAGATCCCGCGCACGAGCGGCAGGACGCTGAGGATCACGATCGGCAGGAGCGCCGGGATCAGCAGCAGCATCGTCTCGCGGCCGGAGAGGCCCGACCCGGCGCGGCCGCGCTTGCGCCGCTTGAAGACCGGCCGGCCTGCCTCCGGGACGGTACTCATTACTGGGCACCCGACGAGGCGCGGACGACGAGCCGTGGCGCGACGCCGACGACGCGTGGCTCTCGGGCCGGGTCCTCGATCCGCTCGAGCAGCAGCTCGGCGGCGATCCGGGCCCGCTCGGAGGAGCCGAGGTCGACGGTCGTCAGGGTCGGCCACGTGACCTCGGAGAGCGGCGTGTTGTCCATTCCCACGAGCGCCACGTCGCGCGGAACGTCGAGGCCGGCGTCGCGGAGCGCCGCGAGCGCGCCGATCGCGAGCAGGTCGTTCGCGCAGAGGATCGCGTCGAGGCGACCACGTTCGAGCAGGCGCACCGCCGCACGGCGGCCCGGCTCGATCATGAAGTCTTCGGCGACCTCGATCAGCGTGTCGTCACGGGCGAGCGAGCACGAGCGCAGGCCGTCGAGGTAGCCCAGCCGGCGCGACGCTCCGGGCAACGTGTGCTGGGGGCCGTTTACGAACCCGATTCGCCTGCGGTTTGCCCCGTAGAGATGCCGTACGGCCTCAGAGGCGCCCTTGCGCGAGTACGTCCGGACCGTGTCGACGGTCGTGCCAGTTGTCGGCCGCCCGATCAGGATCACCGGCGCTGCGGCGCGCCGAAGCTCGTCCGCGTGTACGTCCGTGAGATGGAGCGACGCCAGGATCAGCCCGTCCACGAACCGGTGCTTCAGGTCCCGGACTATGGCGAGCTCGTCCTCCATGTCCGCTCCGGTCGAGTGGAGCATCAACCGCCAGCCGCGGGCCTTCGCCACGTCCTGGATCGAGGCGATCATCGTCGTGTAGACCGGGTTGCCGACGTCCGGCATGGCGAACGCGATCTGGCCCGTTCGACGCGACCGGAGCGTGCGAGCGGCCGCGTTCGGCACGTATCCGATCGCCTCGGCTGCCTCCGTCACCCGCTCGAGCGTCGCCGCGCTCGTGCGGATGCCGTTCATCACCCGGGACGCAGAGGCGACGGACACATTCGCCAGGCGCGCGACAGTCGTGATCGTCGGCACGGTGCCGGCCGGGTCCTCGCGCGTTGGCTGGGTCTCAGGCGTGTCGATTTCTGAAAAGGATTACTGAGAACGTTTACAGCAGTTCGAGAATGTCATACGATCGCGATCGGAGTCAAGAGCAACCGCGAAGGAGCAACCGGACGTGGCCGAGATCAGGCTCGAACAGGTGGGGAAGGTCTACGAGGGTGACGTACGCGCTGTCGACGACATCAACCTGACGATCGCGAGCGGCGAGTTCATGGTTCTCGTCGGGCCGTCCGGCTGCGGCAAGTCGACGCTGCTGCGGATGATCGCCGGCCTCGAGGAGGTCACGGAGGGCGACATCTGGATCGGCGACCAGGAGGTCGCGAGGCTCGCGCCCCGGGATCGAGACATCGCGATGGTCTTCCAGAACTACGCCCTCTACCCGCACCTGACGGTCGCGAAGAACCTCGGCTACGGGCTCAAGGTTCGGAAGACGCCGAAGGAAGAGATCAACCGTCGTGTTCAGCTGGTGGCGCGCATGCTTGGCCTCGAGGAATTGCTGGACCGGCGCCCCGGGGCGCTCTCGGGCGGGCAGCGGCAGCGGGTGGCGATGGGCCGGGCAATCGTGCGCGAGCCTGCCGCGTTCCTCATGGACGAGCCGCTCTCGAACCTCGACGCGAAGCTCCGCGTCGACATGCGAGCCGAGCTGGCGCGGCTGCACGAGCGTCTGGGAGTGACGACGATCTACGTCACACACGACCAGGTCGAGGCAATGACGCTCGGAACGCGCGTGGCCGTGATGCGCGACGGGACCGTCCAGCAGGTCGACACACCACAGGTGCTCTACCGCGAGCCGCGGAACCTGTTCGTGGCAGCGTTCATCGGCTCGCCGTCGATGAACCTCGTCGACGCGACGCTCACCGATGACGCTGTGCTGTTCGCAGGGTTCCGGGTGCCGCTCACAGAGACTCGGCGCCCAACCGAGGGCTCGTCCGACACTCTGATTCTCGGCATCCGCCCGCAGGACTTCGCCGACGCCCGCACGGCCGACCCCTCGCTGCCGACGATCGAGATCGACGTCGCCGTCGTCGAGGAGCTGGGCTCGGCGACGCACGTGCTCTTCGCGATCGAGGCGCCGCCCGTCGACGTCGACTCCGTGCGCGCCGCAAGCGACGACCAGGAGCGGGCGTCGCTGCTGGCCAGTGACAAGCGCGCGTTCTTCACCGCCGAGGTCGCCGAAGGCACTCCGGTCCAGCCGGGAGACCGCTTCAAGCTCGCGCTCGATCCGAGCCGGCTTCACTTCTTCGATCCTGCGAGCGGTGCGACGCTCCGGCCGGAGGCGCTCGCGACCGCATGACGATCGTGGGCGGCGCCGGGACGAGCCCGGCGCCGCCCACTCTCGCTCAGCCGTTGACCCCCGCGGCGTCGAATGTCGCGAGGAAGACGTCGCCGAGCCCGACCTGCGGGGCGCCCTCGACATCGCCGAGCGTGAGCCCGGAGACGTAGACCTTTCCGCCGTGGGTCGCGAGGTAGAGGTTGGCCTCGGCGAACGCGTCGGCTCCGTCGTCCTCGACCGTCCCGAACTGGCGTGTCCATTCGAGGCTGGTGTCCGGCGCGTACTTGAGGAGCACGACGTCGAACTTGCCGACGCGGCCGGCCAGCTTGCCGTCCGAGAAGCCGGCGACGTAGATGTTGCCGGCACCGTCGAGCGCGATCGCGGCGCCCTTGTCGTTCAGGGTCGTCCCGACCTGATCCTTCCACGTCAGGGCGCCGGAGGAGTCGAACCGGGCCACGACGAGGTCCTTGTCCCCCGCCAGCGGGCCGTCGAAGTCGCCCGCCGAATAGGCGGCAACGTACGAGTTGCCGGCGACATCCGCCGTCAGCCCCCAGACCTCCTCGTTCTCTGTGGTGCCGAACTGCTGCAGCCAGACCTGGCTGCCGGCGGCGTCGTAGCGGGCGACCCAGCCGTCGAGCGCACCCACCGGAGTGCCGATCGCACCCGACGTCATACCGGCGACGCGAACGCCGTCGGCTGTGGCGACGACACCCCAGCCCTTGTCTTCACCGGCGCCTCCGAACTGCCGTAGCCAGACCTGAGCGCCGCTCGGATCGAGCTTCAGGAGGTAGACGTCCTTGTCGCCCTGGTTCGTGCCGGCCAGGTTGCCGCGCGTGTACCCGGTGACATAGACGTTCCCGATCGCGTCGGTGGCGATTGCGTAGCCACGGTCCGCGAGCCCCGGCACACCGATTTGCCGCAGCCAGACCTGGTTGCCGCTGGGGTCGTACTTGACGACGAAGACGTCGTCCGCCGTGTTGCCGGCGTGGTTGCCGTCCAGATCCCCGTTCGTGTATCCGGTGACGACCACGTTGCCCTGCGGGTCGACCGCGACGCCGTAGGGCCGCTCGAGCCGGACGGTGCCGATCGCGCGCGTCCAGACCGTCGCGCCGCTCGCGGCTTGCTTGGTGAGCACGAGGTCCTTGTCGCCGGCGAACGGTTGGCCGTTGACGGACCCTCCGCCCGCGAGAGCCTGGTAGACGTTGCCGGCCGTGTCGGTGGCGACGCCTCCCGCGCGCTCCTCACCGGCCGTGCCCGTCAGCTTGGCCTTCATCAGGACTGGCGGCGGCTTCAGGAATTCGAAGATGTACTTCGCGCCCTCGACGAACTGCGGCCCCCAGACGTCCCAGTCGTGCCCGCCGTCGACGACCCGGAGCTCCGAGCTGAGATTCTCGACTCTCTGGGCCTTGTTGAAGAGCACATGAGCCTCGAAGTCGAGGTCGTGCTCGAAGTCCTTGGGGTTGGTGTTCTTGAACTCGTCGTCGCCGACCGCGATGAACATCCGCTGTGGCAGGCCGGTCGCTTCGAAGGAATGGAAGGTGGTCGGGTAGTTCAGCTGCTTGTAGATCTTCTCGACGAACAGCTTCTTACCCTTGCCGAAGGCGCCGAACTCGCGCGTGCTGGAGTCGAGCGGCGGCTCGGGATAGTAGACGGCCGGGCTGAGCACGATCGCGGCTCCGAAGAGGTCGGGGTGCGCGAGCGAGTAGCGCATCGCGCCGTAGCCACCCATCGAGTAGCCGGCGATGCCGCGGCCCGAGCGGTCGGCCACGGTCCGGTAGGCGGCGTCGACGTGCTTGATCAGATCGCAGGTGAATGCCGTCTCGACCGGCCGGCCCGGATCCGCGCCCTTGTAGGCCGAGTCCACGTAGTAGCTCGCCCGGCTGCTCCACGGCGCGTCGGGCATGATCGCGATCGTCGGAGGAATCTCCTCGGCGGCGATCAGCTCGTCGAGCGTGCTCTTCATCTGCGTCCAGGCGCTCATCGAGTCGCCGCGCCCGTGCAGGAGATAGAGCACCGGATAGCGCTCGGCGGAGCCCCCGTATCCCGCCGGCAGGTAGACGTTGTAGTTGATGTCTTCCTTCAGCGTGGCGGAGCGGAAGGAGGCGCTCGTGAGGCTCCCTTCCGCCGCGCTGCTCGAGCCGACTGCCGAGGGCGCGAGCAAGATCACGAACAGGGCTATACAGCCCAACAGCACCGGTGTGAGCCGGTTTCCCATGCGAGCCTCCGTCCTTGAATCGATCACTGAAAAGGATTACTGAGAACGTTTACAGTGGGTCGACGATCTCACACGCCCTCGCCGGCAGTCAAGCGGGCTATCGTCACCGGACGATGGCCGAGCATCTGAGCCCCACCCTGCGGGCGGTCAGCGACGCGGTGCTCGCGGTCGCGGCCGAGGTTTCGGTCGACGACGTTCTGCAGCGGCTGGTCGACAGCTCGCGCGAGCTGGCCGGCGCACGCTACGCAGCGCTCGGGCTGCCCGACGGCGAGGGCGGCTTTCGGCGGTTCCTCACCTCCGGCATGAGCGACGAGCTGATCGCCTCGCTCGGACCCCTGCCGCGCCAGCACGGGATGCTCGGCGCCATGCTCGACACGGCGTCGCCGTACCGGACGAGTGACATCCACGAGCATCCGCGCTTCCGCGGCTGGTGGCCGAGGACGCACCCGGACATGCGCACGTTCCTCGGCGTCCCGATCGTCGCGCCGGCCGGGGTGATCGGCGCCTTCTACCTGACCGAGAAGCTCGAGGGCGCTGAGTTCACACAGGAGGACGAGGAGCTGATCGGCCTGCTCGCCGCGCATGCAGCGATTGCGATCGCGAACGCCCGCCTCTACGAGCAGACGCGGGAGCTCTCGATCGTCGCCGAGCGGAACCGGCTGGCGCTCGACCTGCACGACGCCGTCAGCCAGAAGCTGTTCGGCCTGGTGCTCGAGGCGGAGGCTGCGGCGACGGTTCTCGACCGCGATCCCGCCGCGGCCGGCGAACGAGTCGGAAAGCTGCAAGTCCTCGCGCGAGAGGCGCTCGAGGAGCTCCGCTCGCTCGTTTTCGAGCTGCGCCCGCCAGAGCTCGAGAAGGACGGTCTCGGCGGCACGCTCCGAAAGCACATCGAGGTGTTGCGGCGGCTGGGGCAGGAGGAGATCGAGCTCGTGCTCGACGGAGAGCCGCCTCCGGATGCGGTGCGCGATCGCGAGATCCTCCGGATTGCGCAGGAGGCGCTCCACAACGTGCTCAAGCACGCACAGGCGCGGCGCGTGGTCGTCACGCTGCGCCGAGACGAGGCGGGAGTGCTGCTGGAGGTCGAGGACGACGGGGTCGGCTTCGATCCCGCGGCGCCGGAGACGCGGTCGCGCCGGCTCGGCCTGACCTCGATGGAAGAGCGCGCGCGCCGGCTCGGCGGCACGCTCGAGGTCGAATCGGTTCCCGGCACGGGGACGACGGTCCGCCTCGAGGCCGGCAATGGCTGAGCCGATCCGCGTGCTCGTCGTCGACGACCACGCCGTCGTTCGGGAGGGGCTGCGCGGGTTCCTCGAGCTCCAGGAGGGGATCGAGGTCGTAGGCGAGGCGGTCGACGGCCGGGATGCGGTCGAGGCGGCGACGCGTCTCCTTCCGGATGTGATCCTGATGGATCTCGTCATGCCGCGGCTCGACGGCGTGGCTGCGATGCGGTTGCTGCGCGAGTCGGCTCCGGACGCGCGCGTGATCGTGCTGACGAGCTTCCTCGACGACGACACGCTGCTGCCCGCGCTCCGCTCGGGCGCGGCCGGGTACTTGCTCAAGAACGCCGAGCCGCAGGAGCTCGTCCGTGCCGTCCGTGCCGCGCACGCAGGGGAGGCGCTGCTCGATCCCGTCGTCGCCGCCCGGCTGATGGAGTCGCTGGCGGCGGACGGCGGCCGGGGGCCGCTCGACCGCCTGACACCGCGCGAGCGCGAGGTGCTCATCCTGGTCGCGCGCGGCTTCCCGAACAAGCGGATCGCCCGTGAGCTGACGCTGTCCGAGAAGACCGTGAAGACGCACGTCGGCCACGTCCTCGCGAAGCTCGGCGTCAGCGACCGCACGCAGGCAGCCGTCGTGGCCGTTCGCGCGGGGCTCGTCGACCCGAGGTCCTAGGACCAATTGCCGCTGGCGGCCGAGACCCGGCCGCGGCCATCCTGAGGGCATGACGAACAACGAGCAGATCACCAACGAGGTCACGTCCTGGCCGGGAGTCGAAGCGGGCAACGGCACCCGCGGCGAGTACGGCTTCAGGGTCGGTCGCCGGGAGATCGGCCACCTGCACGGCGATCACGTCGCGCACTTCGGCTTCCCGAAGGACGTCTGGCAGGCTCTCTTCGACGCGGGCCGGATCGACTACCACCCGGTCTTCCCCGGCAAGCCGGGCTACGGGGCACGCCGCATCGAGAGCGAGGACGACGTCCGCGACGTGATCGAGCTGATGCGGCTGAACTACGACCGGATCGTCGGGCGCCACGGCGTCCCGCTCGAGGCGGCCTGATGCAGGCGATCGTCACCGGCGCCTCCCGCGGCCTCGGCCTCGCGCTCACGCGTGCGCTCGCGGAGCGAGGCTGGCAGACCGTCGTGGACGCGCGCGACGGGGGCGCACTCGAGCGCGCGGTCGGCGGCCTCGACGGTGTCCTCGCGCTCTCCGGCGACGTGTCCGACCCCGATCACCGTCGCCGCCTGGTCGACGCCGCGGGCGAGTCGATCGACCTGCTGGTGAACAACGCGAGTGTGCTCGGCCCCAGTCCGCAGCCGCTGCTGGCCGACTACCCACTCGACGAGCTTCGGCGCGTCTACGAGATCAACGTGCTCGCGCCGCTCGCACTCGTCCAGCTCGCGCTCCCGCGCCTCACCCACGGCGCACGCGTCCTCAACATCACCTCGGACGCGGCCGTCGAGCCCTACGAGACCTGGGGCGGCTACGGGTCGTCCAAGGCAGCGCTCGCGCAGCTCACCGCCATCCTCGGCGCCGAGAATCCCGTGCTTCGCTTCTACGCGGTCGACCCGGGCGACATGCGGACGCAGATGCACCAGGAAGCGTTTCCCGGTGAGGACATCTCCGACCGGCCGCCGCCCGAGGACAGCGTTCCCGGGCTCCTGCAGCTGATCGACGGCTACGCGCCGAGCGGGCTCTACCGCGTCCGTGACCTGGTCGAGGCCTCCGCATGAGCGCGCTCGCCGCCGACCTGCGCGCCCGGCTCGAGGCGCACGAGCCGCCGGAGGCGCGCGGCGACGCCTCCCGGGACGACGTTCGGCTCCTCGTCTCGAGCCGTCCCGACGGCTCGATCGTCCACGGCCGATTCCGCGACCTGCCGCAGTTCCTGGCGCCGGGCGATCTGGTCGTCGTCAACACCTCGGCGACGCTTCCGGCAGCCCTGCCCGTGACCCGTGCGGACGGTGAGCAGCTCGAGCTACGGCTCTCGACGCCCGCGCGCGACCAGGATCCCGCCCGCTTCTGGATCGTCGAGCTCCGCCGCGGTGAGGCGCCGTTCGGCGGCGTCCGGGTCGACGAGCAGTTCGCGCTCCCAGGCGGCGGGACGGCCAGGATTCTCGCCCCCTATGCCGGTGTCCGGCTGTGGCTCGCGCGTCTCGACCTGCCGCTGCCGCTCGAGGACTATCTCCACGAGCACGGGCAGCCGATTCGCTACGGCTACGTCCCGCAGCCGTGGCCGCTCTCGGCGTACCAGAACGTCTACGCGACCGAGCCGGGCAGCGCCGAGATGGCCAGCGCCGGCCGCCCGTTCACCTCCGAGCTGATCACGGCGCTCGTCGCCGGCGGCGTGCTCGTCGCACCGATCGTCCTGCACACCGGCGTCTCGTCCCAGGAGCGCCACGAGCGGCCGTACCCCGAGCGGTACCGCGTCCCCGAGCACACGGCGCGGCTGGCGAACGCCGTCCACGGTTGGGGCGGGCGGGTGATCGCGACCGGCACGACGGTGGTCCGCGCGCTCGAGACGGTCGCCCGGCCCGACGGGATCGTGATTCCCGGCGAGGGATGGACGGACCTCGTCGTCACGCCCGAGCGAGGCCTGCGAACAGTCGACGGCCTCCTCAGCGGCTTCCACGAGGCCGATGCGTCGCACCTCGACCTGCTGAGCGCCGCCGCCGGCCCGGAGCTACTCGCGATGAGCTACGAGGCCGCGATGGAACGCGGCTATCGCTGGCACGAGTTCGGCGACAGCCATTTGATCCTGACGTGAAGGTTGGGCGCCGCCCCGGTTGGGGCGGCGCCCGGTGAACGATTTCCTAGCCCTTGATGGGACGGTCGTGGCCCTGCCACTTGTGCTTGTGACGAGGCTTGTCGTGCTTGCGCGGCTTGGTGCCGAACGGGTCCTTCGACGCTGCGAAGTAGTAGACGGCGTAGCTCGCCGCACCCGACAGCTCGGTGAGGCTCTTGATCGCCCCTCCGGCCATCTTGCGCTGCGCTGCGCGCTTGGCCGCCTCGTCCCCTTCGGGGGCCAGGCCTTCCGCGTCGAGCGGCGGAACACCGGTGAAGACGGTGATCAGGTTGTCGCAGAACTGGTGGTAGCACGGGTCGTACCACGAGCCTGCGGCGCCGCCGTAGATCGCTTCCTCTTCGGGCGTCTTCACTCCCTCGGCGCCGGCGAACACACCGCCTGCCGGGATGCCGCGGTCGGTGAAGCCGACATAGTCGGAGCGGCCGTCGAACGGCACACGTGCGCTCTGGAGACCTTGCGCGCTGAACCAGTCGTCGAAGACCTGCTCGACCTTGCCTGAGCCCTCAGGGCCGGCCGGGTTGCCGGGCTCGGCGTTGCCGTCGCCGTCGTAGACGAACCGGACGTAGTTCGCCGACGACAGCATGTCGTAGTCGAGCATCACGTCGATCTTGTCCACCTCGCGCTGGCTGAGGTTGTGCGCGTAGTAGGTCGACCCGACCAGGCCGTTCTCCTCCGCGCCCCACCACGCGAAGCGGATCTTGTTGCGGAGCTTGTAGTGGCCGTCGGCGAGCTCCTCGGCCTGGGCGAGCAGCGTCGCCGTGCCCGAGCCGTCGTCGTTGATCCCGGGGCCTTCGGGCACCGAGTCGAGATGCGCTCCGACCACGACGACGTGGTTCGGGTCGCCGTCCTTGGTCTCGGCGATCACCTGCGGCAGGAACCGGTCCGTGAACGTGCCGTAGACCTTGAAGTCGACGGTCGGGCTCTGGCCCAGCTTGTACGCCTGCAGCAGCTCGTTGCCGAGTGTGTAGCTCGAGATCACCGCGGCGATCGTCGCCGGCGGGTCGGGCTGGTTGTCGACGAAGATCGGATTCTGGCGTGCGGGCGTGTTGCCCTCGTTGTAGATGATGACGCCGGTGGCGCCGGCAGCCTGGGCCAGCGACCACTTGTCGACGAAGGCGCACGTGCCCCGCTGGACGAGCGCGACCTTGCCGGACACGCCGGCGTAATCGCCGGCAGTGCAGCCGCTGGCCGATCCGCCGGTGGGCGGGTCGACGATTCCGCCGACGGGGAAGACGGGAGCGTTGGTGAGCACCACGGTCGGCGAGTTCGCCATCGTGATGAAGTCCGCCGTCGGCAGGTCGCTGTCGTCAGCGTCGCCGGGGACGTAGGTCTTCGGCGTCGGCGAGACCCTGTTCAGGACCGGTGGCTGCGACTCGCTCCAGACCGGATAGTTGAACTGGTTGACCTCCGGCTTGTAGCCGGCCTCCTTCAGCGTCGACACGACGTAGTCGAGCGACTCCTGGTAGCCGGTCGAGAACACCTCGCGCGTGTCGTCGTTGAGCGACGCGATCGTCTGCAGCGCGGTCTGGTGCTCCTTGATCTCCTCGACCGAGACGCCGGTGACGAACCGCTTCGCCTTGGAGTCCTTCGGCGTGATGCCGCTGGCCGCGTACGCGTTCGGTGCCTGAACGAGCGTGGCGGCCGAGACGGCAAGCGTGGCGACGAGCACGGCAATCGAAGCTGCCGCAAAGGCGACGTAGTTTTGCGTCGAGCGGTGGGTGCTTCTCCGCCGGACGCGTGGCTGCAATGGTGACAAGGCAGTCCCCCCTCTGGATCGATGCAGGAGGCGGTCAGGCGGCGTGACGGGACCAACCCCCCTGTTGGCGCGGGGAAGCCTAGCGCCTGCCTCTCCGCCACGGTGCAGGTGTCAACTGCGGCGGAGCCCGGAGACCCCGCTGGTGGCGAGGAAGGTCGCAGCGGCGATCAGGACGATCGTCCCGCCCGGAGGCAGGTCGGCGTAGTAGGCGACCGTGAGGCCGCCGAGAACGCTGCCGAGGCCGATTGCCATCCCGAGCAGGAGCGTCTCGCGCATGCTGCGTGCGATGCGCGTCGCTGCAATCACCGGCAGCACCATCAGCGCCGCAATCAACAGAATTCCGACGATTCGCATCGAGACCGCGACCGTGGTCGCCGCGAGGACCGCGAGGACGACGTTCAGAAACGAGACGGGGACACCAGCGACGCGCGCTCCCTCCTCGTCGAGCGCGACGCCGGCGAGCGCGCGGTACAGCAGTGCGATCGTCGCGAGACCTCCGATCCCGAGCGCGGCCACGAGCGCGAGATCGGTTCGGGTCGTCGTCAGGATCGAGCCGAAGAGGAACCCGAAGAGATCGACGTTCAGCGCGCCTGCCATCGAGATCAGGACGACTCCGGCGGCGATGCCCGTGTAGAACACGAGCGCGAGTGCCTGGTCGCCGGCGGTGTGCTTCCGCGCGCGCAGCCACTCGATCGCGCCGGCGCCGCCGATCGAGGCGACGAGCGCCGTGAGCACGGGCGGCAGTCCGAGCAGGTACCCGGCCGCGACGCCGGCGAAGGCCACGTGGCCGATGCCGTCGCCGATCAGGCTGAGCTGCCGCTGCACGAGGAAGAAGCCGACCGCGGGCGCGAGCAGGCCGACGATCGCCCCAGCCGCGAACGCGAGCCGCATGAACTCCAGGTCAAGCATGGACGTGGGAGGGGTCGTGCCAGACGCCCGGAAGGGCAGCCGGCGGCCCGTCGAAGACGATCCCGCGGCGAACGAGGACGAGCCGCTCGACGAAGCGCTCGACCGCTCCGAACTCGTGCGAGACGTAGAGGATGGTGACGGCGAGCTCGCGGTGCAGGCGGTCGAGCAGCCCGGCGAGAGCCTCCTGCGACTCGGCGTCGACCCCCGTCGTCGGCTCGTCGAGGACGAGCAGCGAGGGCTGGCCGGCGAGTGCCTTGGCGATGAACGCGCGTTGCTGCTGACCGCCCGACAGCGTGCGTAGCGGGACATCGGCGCTGCCGGCCAGTCCCACCCGTTCGATCGACTCGGCGACGATGGCGCGGTCTCGGCGGCGGAGGGGGCCGAGCAGCCCGCCCGATGCGAGCCGGCCCGCGGCGACGACCTCGCGCACGGTCGCCGGCGCGTCGACCCCGAGCTGCGAGCGCTGGGCCAGGTAGCCGAGGGCAGAGCGACCGGAGAATCTCGCCGCGGGCTCGCCGAAGAGGAGGGCCTCGCCCGACGTCGGCCGCTCGAGCCCGAGCGCGAGCCGCACCAGGGTCGTCTTGCCGCCGCCGTTCGGGCCGGCGATCGCCACGAACTCGCCTGTGGCAACGGCGAGGTTGACGCGCTCGAGCACGTGGCCGCCTCCGTCGTAGGCGAACGAGACATCGCGCAGCTCGACCGCTACCGGCATCCGAGTGCCTTACGCAGGGCAGCGAGGTTCTCCCGCATGACCGAGAAATAGTCCTCTCCGGCCGCGATCTCCTCGTCGCTCAGCCCTTCGAGCGGATTCAGCACCGCGGTCTTCACGCCGACCTCGCGGGCGACGGTCTCGGCGAGCCGCGGCGAGACGAGCGGCTCGAAGAAGACGGTCGTCGCACCCGCGGCGCGTACCTGGCGCACGACATCCTCGAGGTCGCGGGGCGTCGGCTCACTCTCCGGGGAGAGACCCGTGATCGCGATCTGCGTCAGGCCGTAGCGGGCGAAGTACGCAAAGGCTGCATGGCTGGTGACGATCTCGTCCCGCTCGCAGCGCGAGAGGCCTTCGCGGAACTCACGATCGAGCACGCGCAGCTTCGCTGCGAACGGCTCGGCTGCCGACCGCCGGCCGAGCTCCGTCCCGATCCGCTCGGCGAGGAGGGCGTACCGGACTGGATCGAGCCAGACGTGCGGGTCGTCCACGGCGGGGCCGAGCAGATCGACGGCAGGCGCCGACGTCGAGTCGACTGCCCGCTCCAGAGCGGGCTGGAAGCCTCTCAAATAGAGGACGAGCCTGGCGTCGGCGATCATCCGGATGTCGCTGCCCGAGAGCTCGAGGTCGTGCGGCTCGACGCCGGGCGGCGTCAAATTGCGCACGTCCGCTCCGTCGGCCGCGACCTGCTCGGCGGCGTACGCGAGCGGGTAGAAGGCAGCGACGATGGTGGAGCTCTCCGAGCTCGAGCCGCCGCAGC
This sequence comes from uncultured Gaiellaceae bacterium, assembly GCA_963749515.1. GTDB lineage: Bacteria > Actinomycetota > Thermoleophilia > Gaiellales > Gaiellaceae > Gaiellasilicea. The sequence continues at coordinate 89,779 of CAVVMR010000002.1, read as the reverse complement.
CGGCGAATGCTGCGGCCGCGACGAGAGTGAGAACGATTCTCGTCTTCACGCCCGGCACCCTAGCACGCCGATGAGAATCGCTATCATCTTACGCGATGACCACCGCTGAGTCCTGGCGTGAGCACACCGAGGCGGCGCTCAGAGAGGCCGGCTTCCGGGCCGGCGGCGCCCGCGCCTCCGTCCTCGACCTGATGTCCGGCCAGGACTGCTGTGCGAGCGCGCAGGAAATTCACGCGCGCCTACGGGCGAAGGGCAGGTCGGTCGGGATCGCGTCCGTCTATCGCGTGCTCGAGGAGCTCTTCGAGCTACGCCTCGTCCAGCGGGTCGATGTCGGCGACGGGATTGCCCGCTTCGAGCCCGCCTCGCCGGGAGGCGATCATCACCACCACGTGGTCTGCGACGACTGCGGGAAGGTCGAGCCGTTCTCCGATCCCTCACTCGAGCGTGCGATCGCAAGCGCCTCGGGGCGGCTCGGCTACAGCGTCGATGCGCACGAGGTCGTGCTGCGCGGCGAGTGCGGCGACTGCCGCACCATTGACTGACGATCAGGCGCGCAGGCGGACGGCCAACGTCACGCGGCGGCCGTCAGGGTGGGTCGCCGTGAGCCGTATGAGGTACGTGCGCCCTCGGAGCAGCCGCGCGCCCCGCAGCCGTGCCCGCAGGGCGAACGTCCCGGCGCGTGTGACCGACGCCGTCGCAGCCTGGCGTACCGAGGTCGACCGCTTGCCGGCGAACGTCGTTCCGGGAAGCAGGACGATGGCGCGGGTCGAGAGGAGGGGAGTGACTCGCGCGTCGAGCCGGGCCGGCCCGCTCACCAGGAAGCGGATCGACACGTCCGCGGTCGTCCCACGCCGCTTGACGGCGGCCCGCGCCGTGGCGACGAGCCGGAGCTTCGGCAGAGCGGGGGTGGCCGGCGGGGGCGCGACGGCGGGTGCCGCCGGGGTGGTGCTCGGCGCGATCACGGGAGCGGGACCCGGGTCGCCCGACGAGGGAGGCGGTGGCGGTGGTGGCGGAGGCGGAGGCGGTGTGTCGCCGGCGATCGTGACGCTCTGTGTGGCGGCCGTCTTGCCGGCCGCCGCTGCCGTGATCGTGGCCGAGCCGGCCTGCGTGTCCTGGAAGTAGACGCTCGTCGAGCTCTGGCCCGAGGCGATCGAGGTCGCGAGCGTCGGTGACCAGGGACCGCCCGTTCCGGTCGAGAACGCCCCCGTCGGCGAGGACGACGAGAGCTCCAGCGGCACCGGGGCGCCGGCGGCATACGCCGTGCCGCTGCTGGTGCGGAGCGCGATCGTCATCGGCGCCGACGGCACGCCCGGCGACAGGTTCTGGGGGGCTGTGGTGAACGCGAGGACGGACGGCTTCCACGTTGCGAACGTCCGCCACGCCGTCGTGAGAGCTGCGCCGTCGAGCGTGCCGGTGCACCATGCGGAGCCGCAGGCTGCGTCCGGCGCTTCCGCGGACTCCGCAATCGCTGCGGCCAGTCGCGTCAGCAGAGCATCGGTCCGCGCGTTGAAGTCGCCGGCCGGCATGCCGGCGAGGTTCCGTGGCGACCACGGGAAGCCGAAGCGACTGTTGCCCGCGGAGCGCATGGCGTACGTCTGCGCCGAGACGTAGTCCTGCATCAGCTCGACGGAGACGTTGGTCCAGCCGAATGCGGCGTCGTACTGCCAGGCTGCGTTCGCCAGTGGGTTGTAGGCGGCGGCGAGAAACGATCGCGCGGCATCGGCCGACGCTGGTGCGACGGCGGCGAGCGCAGGCTGATGCTGCAGGTACTCGTTCAGTGCGTCGCGCCGCGCGTCTCGTCCGGCAGCGGCGTCGGCATAGGCACGCACATCGCCGTAGAGCTCCTGTGACCAGTCGCTCGCGTAGCGGGTCAGATCGCTCCAGAATGCAGCGTCCTCGTACCAGTCCTGCAGCCGTGCCTGGTAGACGGAGAGGTCGGTCGTCGTCTGCGCGATCCCGGCGATGAAGACCGTGCCGCGCGTTGCCGGCGTCGCGCCGTCTCCGTCGTAGAGCCCGTTGAGGAAGGCACGCATGTTGGCGCGTGCGTTGCCGGTCCCCTGGCGCACCGCCGACGAGAGCTCGTTCAGCGCCCAGGTGTCACCCGCCGCGACGTCGTAGCCCGCAGCCGCCATGCGCCGCCGCGCCTCGACGCCGGCTGCGTACCAGGAGTTGCCCGGGGTCGCGACCCACGAGGTCCAGCCGGTGACGTTGATCTCCGCGAGGGCGTGGAAGGAAGGCCCGAGCGCCCGGATCCGCCACGCCTGATCGGCTCGAAGCTGTGTCTTGTCGGCCGCGAGAGGCGGCACGGAGATGTAGTAGTGCGCGCAGGGGGACGCGTTCGCGGCGAGTCTCGTGGTCAGGCGAAGCCAGTCGGTTGCGGCGTAGAAGACTGCTCGCAGGGGCGCGCACGCGGCGCCCGTGGCCCGGGCGTCCTGCCGTTGCACGAGCTCTGTCCAGAGGCGCTCCGTGGCGACCGGCGTCAGCGACGGAACCGGCTGGAACACGGCCGACCCGCGGTCGTCCGACGCTGCTGCCGAGCCGGCGATGACGCCGGCGGCAACGAGACCACTGAGAACGAACAGCAACACGCGCAAACCCGACCCCCCGACCGCGAGCACGTCTCGAACCTCGCCAGAGTAGCCTCGGATTCACATGGTCGACGTGGCGCCGAGCCCGACGTAGTTCTCGGCAAGCGTGGCCGCCGCAGCCCGGGACGACGCCACGTACGCGAGCTGGGAGAGCTGGAGCTTGGCGTCGAAGCGGTCACCGCCCGGGATCCGGTGCAGCATCGTCGTCATCCACCACGAGAAGTGCTCGGCTCGCCACACGCGGCGGAGCGCGTCGCGCGAGTAGCGCTGCAGCGCGGCCTCGTCGCCGCTCCCGTACCACACCGCGAGCGCCGCGCCCAGGACGCGGACGTCCGCAACCGCGAGGTTCATTCCCTTCGCGCCGGTCGGCGGAACGATGTGCGCGGCGTCGCCCGCGAGGAACAGCCGGCCGTGCTGCATCGGCTCGACGACGAAGCTCCGCATGCCGGTGACGCCCTTCTCGAGGATCGGGCCCTCGTTGAGCGTCCAGCCGTCGACCCCCAGTCGCAGGTGAAGCTCTTCCCAGATCCGTTCGTCCGGCCACTCGTCGAGGTCCTCGTCCGGTGCGCACTGGAGATAGAGCCGCGTGATCTCCGGTGAGCGCATGCTGTGCAGCGAGAAGCCGCGGTCGTGCCAGGCGTAGATCAGCTCTTCGCTCGAGGGCGGCGCCTCGGCGAGGATGCCGAGCCAGCCGAACGGGTAATCGCGCGACAAGACGGTGAGGACGCCGTCGGGGATGCTGTCGCGGCAGACGCCGTGGAAGCCGTCGCAACCCGCGACGACGTCACAGCTGAGCTCGATCTGCTCGCCCGCATCCGTGTAGCGGACGAAGGGGCGCTCGGATTCGAGCTCGTGGACGGAGACCTCGTCGACCTCGAAGTGGATGGGACGGCCGGTCTCGACGCGGGCTGCGATCAGATCCTTCACGACCTCCTGCTGCCCGTAGACCGTGATGTGCCGCCCCGTCAGCTCGGTCAGGTCGATGCGGTGCCGTGCGCCCTCGAACTGGAGCTCGAGCCCGTGGTGGGGCAGCCCCTGCTCGTGCAGCCGGCCCGCAACGCCCATCTCGGTCAGCAGCTCGACGGTCCCGTGCTCGAGGACGCCGGCGCGCACGCGGTTCTCGACGTACTCGCGGCTGCGGGCCTCGAGGACGACCGAGTCGATTCCTTCCAGGTGGAGGAGGTGCGCCAGCACGAGACCGGCAGGGCCCGCGCCCACGATGGCGACCTGGGTGTCGGCCGGGCTCATCCCTCTCGCTCGAAGAGCGCGGCCTGACCCTGGCCCACGCCGACGCACAGCGTCGCCAGGCCGTAGCGGCCCTGTCGGCGCCGGAGCTCGTGGAGCAGCGTGACGACGAGGCGGGCGCCGCTCATGCCGAGCGGGTGGCCGATCGCGATCGCGCCGCCGTTCACGTTCACCTTCTCCTCGTCGAGTCCGAGCTCGCGTACGACCGCGAGGCTCTGGGAGGCGAAGGCCTCGTTCAGCTCGACCAGATCGAGCTGCCCGACGTCGATCCCGGCGCGGGCGAGCAGCTTGCGCACCGCCGGCACCGGCCCGATCCCCATGACGCGCGGGTCGACGCCTGCGACCGCGCTCGCGACAAAGGCGCCGAGCGGCTCGATGCCGAGCGAGCGCGCCTTCTCCTCGGAGGCGATCACGAGCGCGGCGGCCCCGTCGTTCAGGCCGCTCGAATTGCCGGCCGTGACGGTGCCGTCCTTGCGGAAGGCCGGCTTCAGGCCTGCCAGCTTCTCCGTCGTCGTGTCGGGCCTCGGGTGCTCGTCCTTCTCCAGGCCGCCGGCGGCGACCAGCTCGTCGGAGAAGTCGGCAGCCGCCCAGCGCTGCTGCGAGCGCAGGGCGAATGCGTCCTGGTCCTCGCGCGAGACGCTCCAGCGCTCGGCCACGTTCTCGCCCGTCTCGCCCATCGACTCGAGCGGGAACGTCGCCTCCAGCGCGGGATTCGGGAAACGCCAGCCCAGCGTCGAGTCGTACATCGTCCGGTCGCCGCGCGGGAAGGCCGCGTCCGGCTTCGCAGTCACGAGCGGCGCGCGGCTCATCGACTCGACACCGCCGGCCACGAACAGGTCACCGTCGCCCGCGGCGATCGCGTGGCAGGCGCCGACGACCGCCGAGAGCCCCGAGGCGCAGAGCCGGTTCAGCGTCACGCCGGCAACCGATTCGGGCAGCCCCGCCAGCAGCGCCGCCATGCGGGCGACATTGCGGTTGTCCTCGCCCGCCTGGTTCGCGCAACCCAGATAGACGTCCTCGATCTCCGCGGGATCGACGCCCGCCCGCTCCACTGCCGCCGCCACCGCGACCGCCGCGAGGTCGTCCGGACGCACCTCGGCCAGGCCGCCTCCGTACCGCCCTACCGGCGTCCGCACCGCCGAGAGCACGACCGCGCGGCTCACGCCGGCGGCTCCTCGGCCAGGACCTCCTGGGCGACCGCGAAGGCGGAGTTCGCCGCGGGGACGCCGCAGTAGATCGCGGTCTGGAGTAGGACCTCCTTGATCTCGTCGGGCGTGAGGCCGTTCCGCAGCGCGCCGCGGATGTGCAGCGCGAGCTCCTGCTCGTGCCCTCCGGCAACCAGCGCGGTGAGGGTGATGCAGCTGCGGATCCGGCGATCGAGTCCCGGCCGGGCCCAGATCTCCCCCCACGCGTAGCGCGTGATCAGATCCTGGAAGTCGGCGGTGAGGTCGGTCGCGCGCGCGATCGCCCGGTCGACGTGCTCGTCGCCGAGCACCGCGCGCCGGATTTCCATCCCTCGCTCGTGGTTGTCGCTCATGGGCTCTCCTCGGTCAGGTGGGCGAGCACGTGCTGGGTGAACGCGGACGGCTGCTCGGCGTTGGAGATGTGACGGGCGCCGGCCACGGTCACGTGGCGCGCACCGATGGACGCCGCGAGCCGTTCGCCGGATTCGGGCGGCGCGACCGGGTCTCCCTCGCCGGTGACGACCAGGGTCGGAGCCTCGATCGCTGCGAGCCGGTCGCCCAGGTCGAGATCGGCCAGCGCCTCGCAGCACCCCGCATATCCCTCGGCGGGCGTCCCGACGAGCATCGCGCGGAACGACTCCCGCAGCGGGTCGGGGGCGTCGGGCGTGAACCAGCGGTCGACGGCGGCGTCAGCGATTGCCGCGACCCCCTGTTCCCGGACCGTCGCCGCGCGCTCCAGCCACTGCTCGCCAGGTGGCAGGCTGGGCGCTGTGGAACACAGGACGAGCCGGTCGATCCGGTCGGGCGCTTCGGATGCCACCCACATGCCGACCATCCCACCGATCGAGAGGCCGCAAAACGAAGCGCGCTCGATCCCGAGCTCGTCGAGCAACTCGAGCACGTCGCCTCCCAGGTCCTCGATCGAGTACGGGCCGGGGGGCACGGGCGAACGGCCGTGCCCGCGCCGGTCGTAGCGGACGAGCCGGAACCGCGTCGTCAGCGCAGCCACCTGCGGATCCCACATCTCGAGCGTCGTGCCGAGCGAGTTGCACAGCATCAGCGGCGCAGCCCCCTGCGGCCCGTCGAGCCGGTAGTGGAGCGTCACGCATCGACCTCGTCTTGCTGCCGCGACGTCTCGTAGAACGCAAGCGCACGGTCGACGAGCGCTACCGACGACCCGAGGTAGGTGGACGGGTCGAGCGCGGCATCGAGCGCCGCAGGCTCGAGGCCGGCTCGCGGATCGCCGAGGAGCGCATCCCGGAAGCTCGCTCCGGACGCGGCGGCATCGCGCACGATCTCCTGCGCCTCCGCTCGGCCCAGCCGGTCCATCAGGAGGAAGGCGACCCGCTCGGCCAGCACGCGCCCGCCGGTCAGATCGAGGTTCTGCCGCATGCGGCCGGCGTCGACTTCGAGCGACTCGAGCGCGCCGGCGAGTGCGTGCAGCGCACCGCCGGTGTGGGCGAGCGCACCCGAGAGAGCGCCCCACTCGGCCTGCCAGGCGCCTGCCGCGCGCTCGTGCTCCTGTTCGAGCGAACCGACGAGGACGGTGGCGTGAGCCGCGGCCAGCCGGGCGTTCGCGCGTGCGAGCGTCGAGCCGACGGGGTTGCGCTTCTGCGGCATCGTCGAGGACCGTCCCGCGCCCAGGCCCTCGGCCACCTCCGAGACCTCCGTCTGCCCGAGCAGCACGAGGTCGAGTGCGATCTTCGCCGCGACGCCGGCGGTGATCGCAAGCGCGGCGCCGAGCTCCGCGATGCGGGTTCGGTCCGTGTGCCACGGAAGTGCCGGGGCGGGCAGGCCGAGCTCGCTCGCGTAGAGGTCGGCGACGGCGATGCCCTCCTCACCGAACCCGGCCAGCGTCCCGGCCGCGCCTCCGAGCTGCGCCGCCAGCCGCTCTCGCGACACCTGCTCGAGGCGAGCGCGGGCCTGGACGATCGCCGTGAGCCAGCCGGCAGCCTTGACGCCGAAGGTCGTCGGTACTGCGTGCTGGAGGAGCGTCCTGGCGACCATCAGCGTCTCGCGATGTTCGTCCGCGAGCGCCGCGGCGGCCGCGGCCACGTCGTCCGCCTCCGCGAGCACGAGGACGAGCGCCCGCCGGGACACGAGCATCGCCGCCGTGTCGACGATGTCCTGGCTCGTTGCACCGCGATGCACGTAGCGCGCCGACTCGCCGCCGACGGAAGCGGCCAGAGCGCGAACCAGAGGCTCCGCCGGGTTGCCGACCGCGCGACCTTCGTCCACCAGCTGCTCGAAGTCGAAGCGGCCGGCGTCGCAGGCCTCGGCGATCTCCGCCGCGACCTGCGCGGGGACGGTGCCGGCGGACGCGCCGGCGTTCACGAGCGCGCGCTCTGCCTCGAGCATTGCCTCGAGCCACGCCCGCGGTGAGACGGAGGCCCGGAGCTCGGCGGGGACGAAGAGGCCGTCGAACGCCGACATGCCGCGATCGTAGTGGTTCACGGCTCGACCCCTGTCATGGCTCGAGATCCTCGTCGCCGATCGTCCAGCTGGCGGTCGCCTTCCACCCGGGCACGAGCTCCACGAGCGTGAGGGCGATCATCAGGACGAGCGGAACCGTCCAGTCGCCGCTCAGGTCGCGCGAGAGACCGAGCAGGGTCGGCCCGACCGACGCCAGCAGATAGCCGGCGGAGAGCGAGAGCGCGGTCAAAGCGGCCACTGCGGCGGCGCCCGCGCCACGGAGAACGGGGATGATCAACGCGAGGCCAAGCGAGCCACCCTGGCCGACTCCGATCAGCATCATCCAGAGTGCCGCCGCTCCCGGCGCGAGCAGGAGGCCCAGGAATCCCGCGGCCGCGAGCGTGACGAGCGCCAGCAGCACCGGCCGTTGGTTGCGGAGCCGGCTCGCGACCACGGGAACGATCAGCGCCGGCGCGACCTGGAACAGGTTGCCGAGTGCCTGCAGAGATCCGGCTGTTGCTTCCGAGTACCCGTCGTCCTGGAGGATCGACGGCAGCCAGGTGAGGCCGCAGTAGAACGCCATCGACTGGAGGCCGAAGTACGCAGCGAGCGACCACGAGCGGGCGAGGTTGCGGAAGCCGAACGACGTCGCATGGCGGACGATGGTTCGCTCCCGCCTCGCCGGCGGCAGCCAGAGCACGGCCGCTCCGACCGCCGGCAAGGCGAACAGAGCAAGGGCGGCGCGCCAGCTGTCGTCGAAGAGTCGCTCGAGCGGTACCGCCGTTCCCGCGGCTGCGGCCGCGCCCAGCGTCAGCGACATCGAGAAGGCGCCTGTCAGGCCGCCGCTGTGGCCGGGAAAGCGTGCCCGGATCAGCGTCGGCACGGCCGTCTGGGCAATCGCCACGGCCGAGCCCGCGACGAGCATCCCGGCGAACAGCCCCGCCACGCCGCCGACGCCGCGAAGCCCGGCCCCGACCGCCGTGAGTACCGCGCACGCCGCCAGCAGCCGCTCGATCGGGACCCGGCGCACGAGTACCGGCGAGAGGGGAGCGAGGACGCCGAAGCAGAGAAGCGGCAAGGTCGTGAGGAGACCTGCCGCTGCCGCGGAGAGCCCGAGCTCGGCACGCACACCCTCGAGGAGCGGGGGGAGGCTCGAGAAGACCGAGCGCAGGTTGACGCCCAGCAGGACGACCGCGACGAAGAACAGGATCCCTGGGCTGACGCGCCCCTCTCCCGTTGTCGACGGGCGGCCTTCCTGCTCTGTCCCGACTACTGGAACAGCGTCGTGGATATTCGACATGGGGTGCGATATACAACACGGAATGGTCGTCCGAGGGGAGGTCGCGCGCGGCTCGGTGATCCCTGAACGGGACGTGCCGCCCCGCATCGCCGGTCCCTCGGCGGCCGTCGACTTCCTGCTCCCGCTCGCGTCCGTGGCCGCGGCGCTCGCGCTCTGGGAGGTGGTCACGCGCGGCGGGCTCGTCTCGCAGAACGACCTGCCGGCGATGACCACGACGATGCAGGAGCTCTGGTCGCTGATGCAGACCGGAGAGTTCTGGAAGAACTTCGCCTACACGGTGCGCGGCTGGGCTCTCGGCATCGTGATTGCGACCGTGCTCGCCGTTCCGTTGGGGATCCTGCTCGGTGCGAGCGAGCTCGCCGGCCGCGCGTTTCGGGTGCCGATCGAGTTCCTGCGGCCGATCCCGTCGGCGGTGTTGATCCCGCTCCTCTTCCTCACCCTCGGTCCCTCGTTGAAGAGCGAGGTCTTCCTCGCGGCGTTCGGCGCGTTCTGGCCGCTGCTCGTGCAGACGATCTACGGCGTCAGGGACGTCGACCCGGTAGCGACCGACACCGCGCGGTCCTTCGGAGTCGGGAGGCTCGAGCGCCTCTACCGCATCACGCTTCCGAGCGCGATGCCGTACATCGCGACCGGCCTGCGGATCTCGTCGACCGTCTCGCTCATCCTCGCCTTCACCGCCGAGCTCTTCATGGGGACGCCCGGTCTGGGCCAGGCGATGAACTACGCGCAGTCGTACGGCCTGAACGACCAGCTGTATGCACTCGCGATCGCCACCGGGTTCCTCGGTCTCGCCGTGCACTTTCTGATGGCGGCGCTCGAGCGCAGGGTCCTGCACTGGCATCCGTCGCAACGAGGTGCCACGTGAGCCGGCGGCTCTACACCACGGTTGCGATCGGCGCCGAGGTGCTCGTGCCGCTGGCGATCCTCGCCATCTGGCAGCTGTGGACGGTGCAGGCGGGGAGCGCGCACTTCCCGAGGCTGTCGACGATCCTGGTCGAGTTCCAGGAGATGTGGCTCTTCTCGCAGTTCACGACTCACGTCGTGCCGAGCCTCGTCCGGATCGGGCTCGGGTTCGGGATCGCCGTCCTCGTCGGCGTCGCGATCGGGATTCCGATCGGGCTCTCGACCTGGACGCGCAAGCTGGCGATGCCGCACATCGAGTACTGGCGTGCGATGCCCCCGCCGGCGCTGCTCCCGATCTCGATCGTGCTGCTGAACGACATCGGCAACAAGCAGAAGGTCGCGTTCATCGCCTTCTTCTGCATGTTCCCGGTGCTCCTGAACACGATCGAGGGTGTGCGTGGCATCGACCCGACGCTCGTCGACACGGCGCGCTCGTACCGCATCCCGCCGCTCGAACGGGTGCGGCGGATCGTGCTGCCCGGTGCGCTGCCGCAGATCGTGGCCGGGATGCGGACGAGCCTCTCGCTGGCCGTGATCATGATGGTGCTCGCGGAGTACTTCTCGAGCACGAACGGCGTCGGCTACGTCCTCCTGATCTCGAAGAACACCTTCGAGCTCGCGCCCATGTGGGCTGCGATCGTGCTGATCGGTCTCCTCGGCTACCTGCTCAACGTCCTCTTCCTGCTCGCCGAGCGACGGGCGCTTGCCTGGCATCGCGGCTGGCGCGCGTCGACTCCCCTCTGACGAAGGAGCCCGGTTCCCGCATGCTGGAGATCAAGTCCCTGAGCAAGACCTACGGAAGCGGCGAGAAGGCGACCCGCGCGATCGGGAACGTGTCGTTCGCGGTGGCAGACCGGGAGTTCGTCTGCGTCGTAGGGCCGTCCGGGTGCGGGAAGACGACGCTGCTGAAGGTCATCGCCGGCCTGCTGCGGCCGACCGAGGGCGAGGTGCTGTTGCGCGGCCGCCGCGTGACCGGCCCGCCGGAGGAGATGGCGCTCGTGTTCCAGGAGTACGGGCGCTCGCTGATGCCCTGGACCTCGGTCCGCAACAACGTCCTCCTGCCGCTCCGGCACAAGAAGCTCGAGCGCTCGGAGCGGTCGCGGCTCGTGGAGGAGGCGCTCACGGCCGTCGGGCTCGACGGGTTCGGCGACCACTTTCCGTGGCAGCTCTCGGGCGGGATGCAGCAGCGCGTGGCCATCGCGCGGGCGCTCGCCTACCAGCCGTCGATCCTGCTGATGGACGAGCCGTTCGCCTCGGTCGACGCCCAGACCCGCGGCGACCTCGAGGATCTCGTGCTGCGCGTGCGTGAGGAATTCGGCGTGACGATCGTCTTCGTCACGCACGACATCGACGAGTCGGTCTACCTCTCGGACCGGATCGTCGTGCTGACGCACTCCCCGACGGAGGTCAAGGAGATCATCCCGGTCGGGCTGCCGTACCCGCGCGACCAGATCGAGACGAAGGAGCTCGCCGACTTCGCCCACCTGCGCGCACACGTGTACCGACTGATCAAGAGAGAGCAGGACCCCGTGCCGCGGCTCGCCGCGGCGGAGGGCTGACGTGGGAACCAGACCGATTCACGAGGAGGAAGGAATGACCGGAAACAAGCAGGGCGGCCGGGGAACGAGGCTCCTCGGGTTCTCGGTCTCGGGGCTGCTGGCGGTCGTGGTCGCCTTCGGGGCAACCGCGGCGAGCGCACCGGCAAGGCCGCAGGCGGTCGTGACGATCACGGTCAACACGCTGCCGATCGCGAACGCGCTCCCGATGGATCTCGGGATCAAGAAGGGCTTCTTCGCCGAGCAGGGGATCGAGATCAACAAGCGGACGCTCCAGAGCGGGAACGATGTCGTGCTCGCGCTCCAGAACAGCAACGGCGAGATCGGCTACCTCGGCTGGGTGCCGATGTTCATCGCGCGCACGCAGGGGATCGGGCTGACCGCGGTTGCCGCCAGCGAGGTGGAGGGAACTTCCGAGGCGGACAACTGGCAGAACATCCTCGTCAAGGGCTCGAGCTCGATTCGCACGCCCGCGGACCTGGTGGGCAAGACGGTCGCGGTGAACGCGCTCAAGGGCGTCGGCGAGGTGATGATCAAGGCGGCCCTGAAGAAGGTCGGCGTCGACCCGGAATCGGTCCGGCTGCTCGCACTGCCGTTCCCGGCCATGCGCTCCGCGCTCCAGAACGGCCAGGTCGACGCGATCTGGACGCCCGAGCCGTTCCTCAGCCAGGTGCTGAGCGACGGCGGGCGAACCGTGATGGCGCCGGGGCCGGTGCTCGGACGCTTCTGGCCGATCGGGGGCTATGCAGCCCGCGACGACTGGGCGGCCCGGAACCCGGGCCTCGCCGCCAAGTTCCGCGCGGCGATCAACAAGTCGCTGGCGTACTCGCAGGCGAACCCGAACGAGATCCGCGACCTGCTCCCGGCGGCGAGCCGCAACGTGCGGCTGCCGATCTGGAGCCCGCTGATCGACCGCGACAAGCTGATCCAGCTGGCGAGGTTCACGAAGGAGTACGGGGTCATCGCGACCCTGCCGAACATGACCAAGCTCGTTCCGACGTCGATCTCCGGCGGCAAGACGCTGCAGGGGACGGTCGGCGACGGGTTCATCCTGCTGCGGCAGGACGGCAGGACGGTGACCCGGCTCAAGGCCGGTCGGTACACATTCGTCGTCGTCGACTCTTCGAAGACGCAGAACTTCCGGCTCGTCGGGCCGGGCGTGACCAAGCAGACGAGCCGGGCGGGCACCGGCCGGACGACCTTCACGGTCACGTTGCAGAAGGGCGTCTACACGTTCAGCTCGAGCGCACGTCCGGCGCTCAAGAAGACCTTCAGGGTGACGTAGCCCTCCCGAAAACCCTGAAGTGAAGGAGGGCGCCCCCAGGGCGCCCTCCTTGTTACGGCGCAAAGGTCGTGGTGGGTGCGATCACGACGTCGAGGAGCAGCGGCTCCTCGCGCTTCGCAAGCGTCGGGATCACTTCGTCGAGAGCTGCAAGCAGCTCGTCGTGGGTCGTGATGCGCTGTGCTGGACAGCCGAATCCCCTGGCGAGGGCCGCGATCTCGATCTCGCCGAAGGCGGGCCAGGGGCCGTCTGTTCCAGAACGCTCGGCGAGCCGGTCCATGATCGCGTAGCCGCCGTTCGAGAGGATCACGTAGAGCACGCCACTGCGGTAGTGAGCGGCGCTCCAGAGACCCTGGATGGCATACAGGGAAGAGCCGTCCCCGATCACGGCGACGACGGGCCGCTCGGGGAGCGCCATGCGAAGTCCGGCTGCCGCGGGCACGCCGAATCCGAGCCCGCCCATGGCGGCGCTGACGAAGCCGAGCGGCTGGCGGGCGAGCAGCCGGTCGTGGATCTCCGGCCGGTCGACGGGAGCCTCCTCGAGGACGACCGCGTCCGCAGGCAGGCGCTCTGCGAGCGCGGCGAGTACGTGGCTCGCCGTCAGCGGGTCACCGGCCGCGGGAGGATCGGGAGGTGGCGGCGGCCGGAACGACTGTGGCGGCTCGGCGTCGCGGGGCTCGACGCGCTCGGCGAGCGCGCTTGCCACCTGCCCCGGCGGCGCGAGCACGGCGAGCTCGACGGGGCTCCGGTGCACTTCCGCCGGGTCGTCGCTCACCAGCGCGAGCTTCGTTCCGGTCTCGGTGAACCGGCCCGGCGCCCAGGGCGACTGCCGGAAGGCGCCGGCTCCGAAGAGGAGAACGGCGTCGTACGGGGCGAGCCGCTCACGCAGGCGCGGCCGGTCGGCGGGGAGGAAGCCGGCGAAGAGTGGGTGATCCTGCGGAAAGCCCGCGCGGGAGCCGAAGGACTCCTGGAAGACCGGTGTGATCAGCCGCTCGGCGAGGGCGACGAGCCCCCGCCACGTTTCGGCGTCGTCCGCGCCCGCACCGACGACGAGCGCGGGCGACTGTGCGTCGGCGAGGAATGAGGCCAGCTCACCGACGACCGCATCGTCGACGGCGCGGGCATGCAGCACCCGGGCCGCGGACGCGTCCTCGCGCTCGCTGTCCGCTTCCTGCAGCCAGTCGTCCATCGGCACGACGACGATCGCCGGGCCACGGGCCGTTGCGGCTTCGTGGTAGGCGCGATCGATCGCTCCGGGCACATCCTGCGCGCGAACCGGCTGCTCGGTCCAGACGGGGTACTCGCCGGCGAGGCCCTGGAGGTGGCCGGCGAGGAACGGCTCGAAGACGAGGTGACGGCGGTCCTGCTGGCCGACGACGATCACAAGCGGGGCGCGGTTGACGCGCGCGGTCGCGATCCCGCCGACGGAGTTGCCGAGGCCGGCCGTGGTGTGGACGAGCACGAGAGTGGGCTCGCCGCGGCCGAGCGCGTAGCCCGTCGCGAGGCCGAGCACCGAGCCCTCGTGCAGGCCGAGGACGAACCGGAGATCGTCGGGAAGCCCGGCGAGGAAGGGCACCTCGGTCGAGCCGGGGTTCGAGAAGATCGTCGTCAGCCCGCGCCGGCGGAAGACGTCGAACGTCGCATCGCGAACCGTTCTCACGACCCCCAGACCTCGTCCGCCACCTCGACGATCAGCGCGAGCTTCGCCCACTGCTCGTCCTCGCTCAGCTCGTTCCCCTCCACCGTCGAGGAGAAGCCGCATTGCGGCGAGAGGCAGAGCTGCTCGAGCGGCGCGTACTTCGAGGCCTCCTCGATGCGCCGCTTCAGCTCGTCCTTCGACTCGAGCTCTCCGTGCTTCGTCGTCACGAGCCCGAGCACGACCTGCTTGTCCCCCTTGGGCAGGAAGCGCAGGGGCTCGAAGCCGCCCGACCGTTCGTCGTCCCATTCCATGAAGTAGCCGTCCACCTCGAGCTCGTTCAGGAGCGCTTCGGCGACGAAGTCGTAGCCGCCCTCGGCGGCCCACGAGGAGCGGAAGTTGCCGCGGCACATGTGCGTCGTCACCGACATTCCGGCCGGGCGTTCGGCAAGGGACTCGTTGATGTGACGGATGTACTCGATGTGCTGACGGTCGTGATCGCCGCCGATCGAGGCGATGTAGTCCCGCTGGTGCGGGTCGTTCATGTAGGCGAGGCTCGTGTCGTCGACCTGTAGATACGTGCAGCCGAGCTCCCCGACCCTGCGCACCTCTTCCCTGTACGCGGCGGTCAGATCGGCCCAGAACTCGTCGAGCGTCGGATAGACGGCCGGGTCGACTGCGGCCTTGCCGCCGCGATAGTGGACCATGCTCGGCGAGGGGATGGTCAGCTTCGGCACGGTCGTCGCGACGGCGTCCTGGAGGAAGCGGAAGTCGTCGCCGAAGATCGTCTTCGAGACGCCGAGCTTCCCGTCGACGTGCAGGGCCGCCGGCGTGAACTCGATGTCGCCTTCCTCGTTGTGGAACGTGACCGCGATGTGCCCGGCTTCCTTCGTCACGCCGTCGAGCTGGTAGATGAAGTCCATGTGCCAGGAGGCGCGGCGGAGCTCGCCGTCGGTCGCTGAGCGGAGACCGACCTCTTCCTGCTTGCGGACGATGTCTGCGATCGACTCGTCCTCGAGGCGGCGGAGCTCACCGGCGTCGATCCGGCCGGCGGCGTGGTCGTCGCGCGCCTGCAGCAGCCGCGCCGGCCGGAGCAGGCTGCCGACGTGGTCGGCGCGAAACGGGGGCTTCGTGCGTTCGCTGATGGTCGTCTCCTCGGAGTCGTCGGGTTAGAGGTCGAAGAAGCCGGTTGCGGCGTTCCCCTGGAGGCGGATGTCGAAGCGATAGCCGTCCCCGGCGGGCACTGCAACCATCGTCTCGTCCTCGGCCTCCCCGTCGAGGTAGAGCCTGGTGACGGCCGGCTTCAGGAGCCCACGGGCGAACACCATCAGCTCGAAGCGAGCCGCGGCCGGTGGCACGAGGAACGAGAAGCGGCCCTCGCTGTCGGTGGCGCAGCGGCCGAAGCCGTGCTCGGGGCTCCAGAGCTCCACCAGCGCATCGCCGATCGGCGCGTCCTCGCCGTCGAACACCCGGCCGTCGACCGGGACGCTGCCGTTCGGCAGTTCGTTCTGCGGCTCGGCGCAGAGCCCGAACAGGAAGAACGGGCCGACGGTCTGCGACGGCGTCCTCATTCCTCGAAGGGCGTCGATCTCAAGATGATGTCCCACTGGTAGCCGAGCGCCCACTCCGGCTCGGTCGTCTCCAGGTCGAGGCGGGCGACCAGGAGCTCGCGGGCCCTTGCATCCCGGACGGAGTTGAAGATCGGGTCGTACGCGAACAGGGGATCGCCGGGGAAGTACATCTGCGTGACGAGGCGCTGCGTGAACGAGCGGCCGAAGACCGAGAAGTGGATGTGAGCCGGCCGCCACGCGTTCGGGTGGTTCTTCCACGGGTAGGCGCCGGGCTTGACCGTGACGAAGCGGTACCGGCCCTCGTCGTCGGTGACCGTCCGGCCGGCGCCGGTGAAGTTCGGGTCGAGCGGGGCCGGATGCTGGTCGATCTCGTGGATGTAGCGGCCGGCGGCGTTGGCCTGCCAGATCTCGAGCAGCGCATTCCGCACCGGCCGGCCGTCGCCGTCGAGGACGCGCCCGGTGACGATGATCCGCTCGCCGAGCGGCTCGCCGGCGTGGACGGACGTCAAATCCGCCTCGCCGGGGCGAACCGTGTCCTCGCCGAACACCGGCGCGGCGAGCTGATGGAGCTCTTCGGGCAGCGGCACGAGCGCCCGTGAAGGAGCTCGCGCGACGGTGGAGCGATAGTCCGGATAGAGATACGGCGGATCGACGTCCGTCACGCCTCGCCTCCGCTCATTGCGTCGGAGCCTCGAGATCGCGCAGCGCCTTCAGCTCGGCCTCGGTCGGCGCCGGCGTCACGCGCAGGTCGTCGGCCACGCGCAGGTCCCACCCCGTCGCCTCTCGTGCCTGCTCGACGTCGACACCGGGGTGGACGGACGTCAGCGTCAGCTCCCGCTCCTCGCCTCGAGGCTCGAGGACCCCGAGGTCGGTGACCACGGTCGAGACCGAACCCCCGGCCGTGGTGCGAAAGTCGAGCTCCGGGACGAACGTGCGCAGGCTCTGCCGCAGCATGACGAACACCTCCTTGGCGGACGTGGCGATCTCCGGCGCCCCACCCGCACCGGGCAGCCGCACGTCGGGCGCGGCGTAGGAGCCGATCACGGTGCTGTTCAGGTTCGCGTGCCGGTCGATCTGCGCCGCGCCGAGGAAGCCGACGTCGATGCGGCCGGCCTGGAGCCAGTAGGCGAAGATCTCGGGCACCGAGACCACGGCATCGGCGGTGTCCGCCAGCTCGCCGTCGCCGATCGAGAGCGGGAGTCGTGTCGGCTTGGCGCCGATCGTGCCGCTCTCGTAGATCAGCACGAGCCCGGGGGCGCTCGTCCGCCTGGCCAGGTTCGCCGCCTGGGAGGGAAGCCCGATGCCCACGAAGCAGACCATCCCGTCACGGAGGAGGCGGGCGGCCGAGACGGCCATCATCTCGTCGGACGTGAACGTCAGCGTGGCGGTCATACGGCGACTTGTAGCGAGGCGTGGTACTCGTCGACGTCCGCTGTCTCCAGCACGTGTCGCCGCATCCAGTCCAGGAAGACGTCGCGATCCCTGCTGATCGAGTCCCACTCGAGGTAGAAGGCGTTGTCGCGTTCGTAGTAGTCGTGGGCGTACGAGGGATGCGCGCCGCCGGGGGCGACGCACACCGCATCGAGCGCCCACGAGGGCAGCACGACGCCGCCGGGGCGCAACTCGAGCTCGGGCACGATCTCCTCGACGGTCACGATTGCGCGCCGCGAGGCGAGCACGGTCTCCTTCTGCACGCCGGTGATGCCCCACATCTGGACGTTGCCGGCGCGGTCGGCCTGCTGGGCGTGGATGATCCCGACGTCCGGACGGAGGGCCTTGACGGCCGCCAGCTCTTCGCCCGTGAACGGGCAGGTGACGCTCGCGATCGAGGCCGTCTGCTCCGCCAGCTCCGTCCCGGTGTAGCCCCGCAGCACCCCGAACGGGATGTTCGCCGCCCCGGCCGCGTACCGCGCCGCCATGCCCGCGTGCGAGTGCTCGTCGAGCTCGAGCGGCCCCGGCCAGCCGGACTGCACCGCGTCACGGAACCGGTGCAGCGAGCCGACGCCGGGATTGCCGCCCCAGGAGAAGACGAGGCTGCGCGCACAGCCCATCCCGATCATCTGGTCGTAGACGATGTCCGGCGTCATGCGCACGAGCGTCAGCTCGCGCCTGCCCTGTCGAATCAGCTCGTGGCCGGCGGCGTGCGGAATGAGGTGCGTGAAGCCCTCGAGCGCCACGACGTCACCGTCGTGAACGAGCTCGCCCACGGCTTCGGCAAGCGAGACGCGGTCGGCCATCAGAACGGGAAGGGATGCGAGCCGCTCTGCACCGTGATCCAGCGGAGCTCGGTGAACTCGTTCACCACCGCGGAGCCGCCGAACCGGCCGAAGCCGCTGTCCTTGACGCCGCCGAAGGGCATCTGCGGCTCGTCGCCGACCGGCTGGTCGTTGACGTGGACGATCCCCGCCTCGACCTGCTGTGCCAGCGCGATCCCACGGTCGGCATCCTGCGTGATGATCCCCGATGCCAGCCCGTACGTGGTTGCGTTCGCGCTGGCGACCGCCTCCTCGGCGCTGTCGACGACCTCGATCGACGCGACCGGCCCGAACGTCTCCACCCGTGCGAACTCGGAGTCGTCCGGCACGTCTGTGAGCAGAGTGGCTTGGAAGCACGGTCCTTCCGCCTCGCCGCCGGCGATCACCTTCGCGCCCTTGCCGACCGCGTCGGCGACCCGGTCCTTGACCAGCTGGAGCGCGCTCTCGTTGATCAGCGGGCCGATGATCGTGTCGTGCTCCTTCGGGTCGCCCGCCTTGAGCCCCTTCGTCTTCTCGGCCAGCTTGGCGATGAACTCGTCGGCGATCGGGCGCTCGACGATGATCTTGCGGGCCGACATGCAGATCTGGCCCTGGTGGAGGAACGCGCCGAAGGTCGTCGCGTTCACCGCATACTCCAGATCGGCGTCAGCGAGGACGATCAGCGGGTTGTAGCCGCCGAGCTCGAGCACGATCCGCTTGAGGTTCCGACCCGCCGCTTCCGCGAGCTTGCGCCCTGTCTCGGTCGACCCGGTGAAGTTGAGCACGCGCACGTGTGGGTTCTCGACCAGCTCGTCCCCGATCGGGCCCGCTTCGCCGGGCGCATGCGTGACGATGTTCAGGACTCCGGGGGGTAGGCCGGCCTCGGTGAAGATCTCGCCCCAGATCAGTCCGCCGACGACCGGCGAGAGCTCGGACGGCTTCAGGACGACGGTGTTTCCCAGGGCCAACGGCGCCGCGATCGAGCGCGAGGAGAGGATCAGCGCCGCGTTCCAGGGCGCGATCGCACCGACGACGCCGACCGGCCGTCGCAGGCCCATCGAGAAGGCGCCCGTGTCGGACGGGATCACCTCTCCGAGCGGGGCATACGCGAGCGCCGCCGCCTGGCGGAGCAGGCCGGGCACGAAGTGGGTCTGGAACATCGCGAAACCGAACGTGCAGCCGGTCTCGCGCGCCAGCAGCGAGACGATCTCGTCCTGGCGCGATTCGAGCACGTCGGCCGCCTTGAGGAAGATCCCCTGGCGCACTCCGGGCGGCGTCTTCGACCACTCGGGGAACGCGGCGTGGGCAGCCGCAACGGCGCGCGCCGCATCCTCGCGGCCGCCCGCGGCGACGTCGATGACGTTCTCTCCGGTGAAGGGATCGCGGGATTCGAAGGTGGCGCCGCCTGCCGCATCGCCCCATTCACCGCCGATGAACTGGCGGCCCTCCGACGCGCCGCTCTGCGTCTTCTCCTGCTGCAGCTCCATCGTGCCCTCCTTCGTCGGCAGGTCCAATTCGACCCTATCAACCTGTTCGAGTTGGCAAAACATCATCCCGGCTAGTGGGACAAAGCCCTTTCACGTGGTAGCGTCCTCCATGGTGACCGCTACCGATTCGCCACGTCAGGCCACGTGGTCGCAGTCGCTCGAACGGGGCCTCGCGATCCTCTCGGCCTTCGGGTCAGACAGGTCGACGATCGGCGTCAGCGAGCTCTCGCGCGAGCTCGGCCTGAGCCGAAGCACCACCCACCGCTACATCGCGACGCTGACCTCGCTCGGCTACCTGCAGCAGGACGCGGAAACGAAGCGCTACCGGCTCGGCCCGCGCGTCCTCGACCTGGGCTTCGCGGCGATCAACTCGATGGACATCCGCGAGATCTCCGTTCCGCACCTGCAGGCGCTCAGTGACGCCACCGGCTTCACGGCGAACATGGCGATCCTCGACGGGCCGGACGTCGTCTATATCGAGCGCTGCCGGACGTCCCGCTCGCGGCAGCGTGAGATCGACCTCAACCTGCACGTCGGCTCCCGGCTGCCGGCCTACTGCACGGCGATGGGCAAGGCACTGCTCGCCTTCGTGCCCGCCGACCGGCTGGAGGAGATCCTCGACCAGACCGATCTGATCGCCCGCGGTCCCAACACGATCGTGAACCGGGCCGCGCTGCACGCCGAGATGGAGCGGGTCCGAGCCTCGGGCGTGGCCGTGAACAACGAGGAGTTGGCATACGGGCTCCGGTCGATCGCGGCGCCGATTCGCTCGAGGTCGGGGGAGGTCGTCGCTGCGCTCAACCTCGCCGTCCACCGGTCGATGGTCTCGATGGACGACCTGATCGAGCGCCTGGGGCCGACTGTCAAGCGGACGGCAGACGCGATATCGGCCGAGATCGGGCACCGCTCGCCGGCATAGCGAAGCCGGACGTGTAGCTTTTTCACCGAGACCGCCGCCCGTCGCCGATCGCCGACCGATGAGTTCGGAGACCTCAGCCGGTCTCATATGAAAACCTGAGCCACGAAGGGGCAGATAGATGACCGAGCACGAGCAGGGAACCGGCGGCAACGGTGGCAACGGGCGCGACGGCCTGGACCGGCTCGCAGCCCACGAACGTCTCTCGACGGGCGCGCTCGCGCGCTGGTACCGAGCGTGCGCGACGCATCCGCGGCGCGTCTTCCTGAGCTGGCTCGGCATCATCGTCGTCCTGATCGCCCTCGTCGCCACGGTCGGCGGGAGCCTGAAGGACGAGTTCGACATTCCGGGCTCGGACACCCAGAAGGCGACCGACCTGATCGAGTCGGAGTTCGCGTCGGAGCAGGGCGGCGTGCTGAATCTCGTCTTTGCCGCGCCTGAGGGCCAGCGCCTCGACACCCCGCAACGGAAGGAAGCGATCGAGGACGCGATCGCGGAGCTCAAGACGTCCGAGTTCAAGCCGACCGAGGACGACGCAGGGATCGAGAGCGTCGGCGACCCGTTCAGCCCGGACACGTTCTCGGACGACGGCCGGATCGCGTACGCGGAGGCTCAGTTCGACAAGGTGATCTTCGCGAAGGATCGGGACTCCGTCGTCAAGGTGCAGGATGCGGTCCGTGAGGCGGTCGCGCCCGCCGGCGTGACGGTCGAGTTCAACGGCGACGCCGAGTTCCCACCGATCGAGCAGGGAGTGCAGGAGCTGCTCGGACTGCTGGCGGCGCTGATCGTCCTGATCGTCGTCTTCCGCACGTTCGTGGCGGTGACGCTCCCCATCCTGCTCGCGCTGACCGCTCTGGCGACCGCGTTCGTGCTGCTCTTCATCCTCGCCGGCCTGACGGACATCAACACGATCACGCCGCTGCTCGTGTCGATGATCGGACTCGGTGTCGGCATCGACTACTCGCTGTTCATCGTCACCCGCTTCCGGCAGCTCTTGCACGAGGGGCTGTCTCCGGCCGACGCGGCCGCCGAGGCCGGCGCCTCCGCGGGCCGCGCCGTGCTCTTCGCCGGGTTGACGGTCGCGATCTCGGTCACCGGACTGGCGTTCTTCGGCCTCGACTTCGTTACCAAGCTCGGGATCGGCTCGGCGCTCGGTGTCCTCACGACGGTGCTGATCGCAAACTCGTTCCTGATCGCGGTCCTGGCCAAGCTTGGCCACAAGGTCGACCGCTGGAAGGTGCCCTTCCTCAACCGGCTCGACGACTCGGATGCCGCGCGGGAGAAGACCCCGATCGCCCGCTGGGGCCGCTTCGTGACCGCGAACGCGAAGGTCGTGTTCCCGGTCGTGCTCGTGCTGATCCTGGCGCTGGCGGGGACCTCGGCGCTCGTCCGCCTCGGTGCTTCCGACCAGGGCACCCAGCCGAAGGAGCAGACCTCACGCCGAGCCTACGACCTCCTGGCAGAGGGCTTCGGGCCAGGCTTCAACGGTCCGATCCCGATCGTCGTCGACGTGAACGGCGACGACCAGGCGCCGGAGAAGCTCCACGACGGCGTCCAGGGGCTCACCGGCGTGGCCTCCGTGGGCGAGCCGCAGTTCAACGACGAGGAGACTGTCGCGATCATCTTCGTCACGCCCACGTCGGCGCCGCAGGACGAGGCGACGGCCACGCTCGTCGACCGGTTGCGGGACGACGTCGTGCCGGTAGCGACCGAAGGCGGCGACGCGATCGCGTACGTCTCCGGCCAGACCGCGGCGTTCAAGGACATCGGCGAACGGATCATGGAGCGCCTGCCGCTTTTCCTGCTCTACATCATCGGGGTCACGTTCCTCGTCCTCGCGATGGCCTTCCGGTCGATCGTCATCTCGCTGACGGCGGCGATCACGACGATCCTCTCCGCGTTCGTCGGCTTCGGCGTGCTGACGCTGGTGGTGCAGGAGGGCCACCTGCTGGGCCTCACGGGCCTCGACCGGACAGGGCCGATCGAGACCTTCGTCCCGCCGATCGCCTTCGCGATCCTCTTCGGGCTCTCGATGGACTACATGGTCTTCCTGATGAGCCGCATCCGGGAGGAGCACGTCCACGGACTGAGGACGCAGGAGGCGGTGGAGCACGGAATCGCAGCGATCGGGCGTGTCGTCGTGGCGGCGGCGCTGATCATGGGCACCGTCTTCGCCGCGTTCATCCTCACCCCGGACCGGATCTCGAAGGAGTTCGGGCTGCTGCTGGCGGTCGCGATCCTCACCGACGCGCTGGTCGTGCGGATGACCCTCGTGCCCGCCTTCCTCACGCTGCTGGGCGAAAAGGCGTGGTACATCCCGCAGTGGCTCGACCGGCTGCTGCCGAACATCACGATCGAGTCTCCGCACGAGGGCGACGCCGAAGTCACGCAGCAGGAGGAGCGCCCCGCCGAGTTGGTCTAGCCGGCCTGGGGCGGAGCCCAAGCAGGCTCCGCCCCAGGCTCGTTCGCTCGGGAATCAGCAGCCACCGACCCGGCGGATTTGCGCTGCAGCGTCGGAGCCGTTATAGTGAACCTAATGGTTCAGTATTCACAGCCCGTCGACCTTGCATTCGCAGCCCTCGCAGACCCGAACCGCCGCGCCGTCCTCGAACGGCTCGGTCTCGGCAGCGCGACGATCAGCGAGCTCGCCGAGCCCTTCGGCATGTCGCTGACCGGGATGAAGAAGCACATCCGACTGCTCGAGGAGGCGGAGCTCGTGACGACGGAGAAGGTCGGCCGAGTCCGCAGGTGCAAGCTCGCGCCCTACGCTTTCGAGGGCATCAGCACGTGGCTGCAGCGGCTCGACCGCTTCGCGCAGGTCGTCGAACGCACGAAAGGAGCACGATGAGCCCCACCAAGAAGAAGGAAGGATTCAGCGCCGAGGAGAAGGCAGCGATGAGAGCGCGCGCCAGAGAGCTGAAGGCGGCGGCTGAGGGTGAGACCGCCGTGCTCGACGCCCTCGCGAAGATGACGCCCGGCGATCGCGCCCTCGGCAAGCGGATTCACGCGATCGTCATGGAGGCTGCACCCGACCTCGTTCCGAAGACGTGGTACGGCATGCCCGCGTACGCCCGAGAGGGAAAGGTCGTCGTCTTCTACCGCGACGCGGCGAAGTTCAAGGAGCGATACGCGATGCTCGGCTTCAACGACAGCGCAAACCTCGACGCAGGCTCCATGTGGCCGATCGCCTACGCGCTGACGAAGCTGACAGCAGCCGACGAGGCCAAGATCCGCGCCCTCGTGAAGAAGGCGGTGAAGTGAACGATGAACGCCACGACCGTCACCACCCCAAATGAGCTCGAGATCCGCGTCGAGCGGATCTTCGACGCACCACGCGCGCACGTCTTCTCCGTCTGGACCGACCCGAAGCTGATTCCGGAGTGGTGGGGCGACAGCACGGTTGTCGAGGAGATGGACGTTCGTCCCGGCGGTCTATACCGCTTCCGCACCGCCTACGGCCTCGTCGAGGGCGAGTTCCGCGAGGTCGACGCGCCCGAGCGGCTCGTGCAGACGTTCCAGAACCACCTTCAGACGCTCGAGTTCGAGGACCTCGGCGAGCAGACGAAGCTGACACAGACGATGCGCTTCGAGACGACCGAGGAGCGCGACACGACGATGCAGTACGGCGTCGAGGAAGGCGCGAAGGCCGGCTTCGCGAGCATCGACGCGCTGCTGCAGCGGCTGCTGGCCGACGCGGAGGGACGGTGAGCACGGCCACGAGGACGAAGACGAAGACGCGTGCGCTGCACGCCGCGGACAGCCACGATCTGATTCGCGTCCACGGCGCGCGCGAGAACAATCTCAAGGACGTCAGCATCGAGATCCCGAAGCGCCGGCTGACGGTGTTCACCGGCGTCTCCGGCTCGGGCAAGAGCTCACTTGTGTTCGGCACGATCGCCGCGGAGTCGCAGCGGCTGATCAACGAGACGTACAGCGCGTTCGTGCAGGGCTTCATGCCGACGATGGCGCGGCCTGACGTCGACCTTTTGGACGGACTGACGACGGCGATCATCGTCGACCAGGAACGGATGGGCGGCAACCCGCGCTCGACGGTCGGCACGGCCACCGACGCCAACGCGCTGTTACGCATCCTCTTCAGCCGGCTCGGGCAGCCGCAGATCGGGCCTCCGATTGCCTACTCGTTCAACGTCCCGACCCGCACGGCGAGCGGGGCGATGACCGTCGACAAGGGCAAGGGAGAGCGGATCGTGGTTCGCAATGCCGTCTACCACGGCGGCATGTGCCCGCGCTGCGAGGGCCGCGGGTCCGTCACGGACTTCGACCTCTCGCAGCTGTACGACGACACCAAGTCGCTCAACGAGGGTGCGCTCACGATCCCCGGCTACAGCATGGACGGCTGGTACGGCCGCATCTTCCGAGGCTGTGGCTTCTTCGACGCGGACAAGCCGATCCGCAAGTTCACCAAGAAGGAGCTGGACGCTCTGCTCCACAAGGAGCCGACCAAGATCAAGGTCGAGGGCATCAACCTGACGTACTCGGGTCTGATCCCCACGATCCAGAAGTCGTTCCTGTCCAAGGACGTCGACGCGCTGCAGCCGCACATCCGTGCCTTCGTGGACCGGGTGGTGACGTTCACCACGTGCCCCGAGTGCGACGGCAGCCGGCTGAACGAAGCGGCTCGGTCGTCGAAGATCGAGGGGAAGAACATCGCCGACGTCTGCGCGATGCAGATCAACGACCTGGGCGACTGGCTGCGGGGTCTCGACGAGCCGTCGGTGGCGCCGCTGCTCGGCGGCTTGCAGCACCTCATCGACTCGTTCGTGGAGATCGGGCTGGGCTACCTCTCGCTCGACCGCCCGTCGGGCACGCTCTCGGGCGGAGAGGCGCAGCGCACCAAGATGATCCGCCACCTCGGCTCCTCGCTGACCGACGTCACCTATGTGTTCGACGAGCCGACGATCGGGCTCCACCCTCATGACGTCGAGCGGATGAACGACCTGCTCGTGCGGCTGCGGGACAAGGGCAACACGGTGCTCGTCGTCGAGCACGAGCCGGAGACGATCGCGATCGCCGACCACGTCGTCGACCTCGGCCCCGGTGCCGGCAAGGCCGGCGGCACCATCTGCTACGAGGGCACCGTCGAGGGCCTTCGCGCCGGCGACACCGTCACCGGCCGTCATCTCGACGACCGCGCCGCCCTCAAGGAGGCGGTGCGGACGCCGACCGGCACGCTGGAGATCCGTGGCGCCTCGGCGCACAACCTGCAGAACGTCGACGTCGACATCCCGCTCGGCGTGCTCGTGGTGGTCACCGGCGTCGCCGGCTCCGGCAAGAGCTCGCTCGTGCACGGCTCGATCCCGCCCGGCGCCGATGTGATCTCCGTCGACCAGACGGCCATCCGCGGCTCGCGGCGGAGCAACCCCGCGACCTACACCGGACTGCTCGACCCGATCCGCAAGGCCTTCGCGAAGGCGAACGGTGTGAAGCCCGCCCTGTTCAGCGCCAACTCCGAGGGCGCCTGCCCCACGTGCAACGGTGCGGGCGTCATCTTCACCGAGCTGGGATTCATGGACACCGTCTCCACGACCTGCGAGGAGTGCGAGGGGAAGCGGTTTCAGGCGTCGGTGCTGGAATACACGCTGGGTGGCCGGAACATCGCCGAGGTGCTCGCGATGTCGGTGAGCGAGGCGGCCGAGTTCTTCGGCGACGGCGACGCTCACACGCCGGCCGCGCACGTGATCCTCGAGCGGCTCGTCGACGTCGGCCTCGGCTACCTCAGCCTCGGCCAGCCGCTCACGACTCTTTCCGGCGGCGAGCGGCAGCGGCTCAAGCTGGCCACCCACATGGGCGACAAGGGCGGGGTCTACGTCCTCGACGAGCCGACGACGGGTCTCCACCTCGCCGACGTGGAGCAGCTGCTCGGGCTGCTCGACCGGCTCGTCGACTCCGGCAAGTCGGTCATCGTCGTCGAGCACCACCAGTCGGTCATGGCGCACGCGGACTGGATCATCGACCTCGGCCCCGGCGCCGGCCACGACGGCGGCCGGATCGTCTTCGAGGGCGCACCCTCCGACCTCGTCGCCGCACGCTCCACCCTCACCGGCGAGCACCTCGCAGCGTACGTCGGCGTCTGACCGAAGCTCGCGGACACGGAGGCTGCGTAAGAAACACGAGCGTTGTGACACCTATCACCTGTGCACCACGACTCCGGCGCGATCCTGCGAAGCCTGCTCGACCCGATCCCCGACTCCGAGTCGGGTCGGGTCGAGGCGCTCCTGGCCCTGTGTCCGACGATCGAGATCGCGGCCGGCGAGGTGTACTTCAGCAGCTCGTTCGACTCGGCGCCGCTCCTCGTCGTCGAGCAAGGGTTCGTGGTCGTCCGGGCGAGCTTCGAGCAGTCGTCGCGGTCGATCGTCACGTGCGAGGCAGGGCCGGGCCGGATCATCCTGCCCCCTGCCGAGGAGGAGATGCTGTCCGGTCTGGTTGAGTCGCGGCTGACCGAGCTCTCGCCCTTCGTGACCCACGAGCTGATGGCGCTCCCGGGTGCGGCCCAGACGCTGGTCGAACAGCTGACCGCGTCGCTCGGTGAGAAGCAGGAGAACCTCAGCAACTTCGCCAGCGCGCGGCACAGCGTGCGGGTGCGGCGGAAGCTGCTGCAGCTGGCACGCAGCTACGGCCGGGTCGCGCGGGACGGGGTGCGGATCGACTTTCCGATCAGCCACTCGCTCCTCGCGGA
Source organism: uncultured Gaiellaceae bacterium (assembly GCA_963749515.1). Classification (GTDB taxonomy): domain Bacteria; phylum Actinomycetota; class Thermoleophilia; order Gaiellales; family Gaiellaceae; genus Gaiellasilicea. Next base: position 62,768 of record CAVVMR010000002.1, on the reverse strand, counting down.
GATGGTCGGCTCGTCCCGGGAGACCGTGACGCGAGCCCTCGACGAGCTGCAGCGCTCCGGATTCGTCGCCCGTTCCGGCCACAGCTACCGGCTGCTCGTGTCGCCGGAGTCGATCGTCGCCGCGACCCGGAGCTGACCTCGCGCGGGATGTGACAGAGATCACAACCTCCACGTGTGGCCGCTTCGTACCCTCGGCAGGTGGCGGTGATCGGCAGATCACTTGGCAGGTTGGCCATGCTCGCCGGCGCGCTGCTCGTCGGCTACGTGGCCTTCGTGGTCGTCAACGGCACGCTTGCCGCGGTCTCGAGGACCGAGGCGAAGCCGTCCGGTGCAGCCGCGGATGCCCGCAACGAGAGAAACAGCCGCGCCCTCTTCCTCGCCGGGCGAAACACCTTCCGCCACGACACGTTCGGAGACCAGGCTTTCTGGGGCGACGCGCTGCAGCTCCATCGCGCCATCGCCGGCGCCAGGAACGGTGGCGTCGGCCCCGGCCTCAGCCCGAAGGCAGCGCTCGCCGCCGGGCTCAAGGTCGACTCTGCGGCGATCCCGAAGCAGACCGCGGCGGCGATCAAGGCCGGCCAGGTCGACTTGAACGACCCCGCGGTGACGCTGGCCTTGCTGAAGCTGAACGCGGTCGTCGGCGTCAAAGGCTTTTTCGACAACGGCGGCCGGCTGACGTCGGTCGGTCTGACCTGTGCGTCGTGCCACTCGATGGTCGACGACTCGTTTGCCGCCGGCATCGGTCGCCGCCTCGACGGCTGGCCGAACCGTGACCTCAACGTCGGCGCCATCGTCGGGCTGGCGCCGAACAAGAAGCCGCTCACCGATGTTCTCGGCGTCGACGAGGCGACGGTGAACAAGGTCCTCGCCAGCTGGGGCCCGGGTCGGTTCGACGCAGTGCTCTTCTTCGACGGCAAGGCCTTCCGGCCCGACGGACGCACTGCGGCGACGCTGATCCCGCCGGCGTTCGGGCTTGCCGGCGTCGACCTCGCGACGTACACCGGCTGGGGCTCCGTGACGTACTGGAACGCGCTCGTCGCCAACCTCGAGCTGCACGGCCGCGGCAACTTCGACGACGACCGGCTCGACAACGCGCAGCAGTTCCCGGTGGCTGCGAGAGAACCGCTTCGGCCATGTCCGCAATCGCCCCGATCTGATCACGCCGAAGCTGCCGGCTCTCCACTTCTACCAACTGGCTCTCCCCGCGCCCGAGCCGCCGAAGGGGTCGTTCGACGCAGCCGCTGCGCGCCGCGGCCGCGCCGTCTTCGAGGGCAAGGGCGGCTGCCAGGGCTGCCATATGCAGCCGATCGGGACGCAGGCCGGCTGGAACCTCGTCGAGCCGGCGGATGTCTGCATCGACGCCTTCACCGCCAACCGCTCTCCAACCCGGCGATACCGGACGACGCCGCTGGCGGGGCTCTTCACGCGTAGCAAGGGCGGCTTCTACCACGACGGCCGCTTCCCGACGTTGAGGTCGGTGGTCGAGCACTACGACAGCTGCCACGACCTCGAGCTCAGCGGCGGCGAGAAGAGCGATCTCGTCCAGTACCTCCGCTCGCAGTAGCGACGGCTTTCGTACGTTGTACGATGTGCGTCAGGCATGGCGGAAGCAAAGCCAGCACCCTCGCCGCGTGGGCGGCTGAGCAAGGAGCACGTGCTGCAGGCTGCCGTTGCGCTCGCGGCGCGCGACGGGCTCGAGTCGCTGACGATGCGCCGGCTCGCCGACGAGCTCGGCGCAGGCGCGATGTCGCTCTATCACCACGTGGCCAACAAGGACGAGCTCCTCGACGGGATGATCGACATCGTCTTCGGCGAGATCGAGCTGCCGACGACCGACGTCGACTGGAGGACGGCGATGCGCCGGCGCGCGTTCTCGACCCGCGAAGCGCTGAACCGCAACCGCTGGGCGGTGGGGGTGATGGAGTCGCGTACGACGCCGGGGCCGAACAGTCTCCGCCTGCACGATGCCGTCCTCGGGTGCCTGCGGGAAGCCGGCTTCTCGATCGAGTTGACCATCCACGCGTACTCCGTCCAGGACGCCTACATCTACGGCTTCGCCCTCCAGGAGAAGAGCCTCCCGTTCGAGAGCGCCGAGGAGAGCGCAGCGTTCGCGGAGGAGCAGTACCGGGAGTTCGCCGAGCTCGCAGACGGGCGACAGATGGGTGCGCTCGCGGACGAGTTCCCCTACCTCGCCGAGGTCGTCGCCGGGCACGTCGCCAAGGTCGGCTACGACTTCGCGGAGGCGTTCGAGTACGGGCTCGACCTGATCCTCGAGGCGCTCGAGGAGCGCCGCCTCACGTCCCGATCGACCGGCACGACTGGCGGATGATGAGCCGCGTGGGCAGCACGACCCGCTCGGGCATCCGCGCCGGGTCCTCGAGCAACGCCAGCAGGATGCGAACCGCCTCGACGCCCATCTGACGGATCGGCTGCTCGACGGTCGTGAGCGGCGGCGTGGCGAGCGCCGACTCCGGCACGTTGTCGAAGCCGATCACCGACAGGTCACCGGGTATCGCCAGGCCGCGGGCGGTCGCCGCGGAGATGACGGCGAGCGCCATCCCGTCGTTGGCTGCGAAGATCGCCGTGGGCCGCATCTGGACCGCCAGCAGCCTCTCCGTCGCCTCGTGCGCGGTCTCCGGCTGGAAGCCGCCTTCTTGGACGAGAATCGGATCGAAGGCGATCCCCGCCTGCTCGAGCGCGTGCCGGTACGCGGCCTCCCGCAGCCGAGCCGACTCGAGATCGGTCCGCCCGGCGACGAACCCGATGCGCCGGTGGCCGAGCCCGATCAGGTACTCGACAGCGGAGACGGCGCCGAGAAAGTTCTCCGAATCGACCGTCGGCAGTGCGGAGGAGTGGACGTTGTGGTCGACGGCGACCACCGGCGAACCGGCCGCCGCATCGACACTCCCCGGCGTGACGAGGATGACGCCGTCCGCGAGCGTGCCGGTGATCCGCGCGAGGTAGCGACGCTCCCAGCCGGCCTGGTCGGGCTGCTGGCCGCAACCGGAAAACACCACGAGCTCGAACCCCGTGCCCTGGATGCCCTCGGCGACCCCCTTGAGGAGCTCTGCGCTGAACGGCTCGATGTCACGGACGAGCACGCCGATCACGTTCGTGCGCCTGCTGCGCAGGCTCTGGCCGGCGAGGCTCGCGTGGTACCCCAACTCGTCGATCACGGTGCGAATCCGCGCGGATGTCGTCTCGGCCACGCCGTAGCGGTCGTTGATCACCTTCGACACCGTCGAGACGGACACGCCCGCCTGCGCCGCGACGTCTCCGATCGTCACGCGTCCGCCTCCCATGAAACGCGATGATAGCGCTTCGAAATCGTTATCGATAACGGTTGACTAACGATCGCCGGTACGCCATGATCGGCCGCGCCAACGGCGAACAAGGTCGACGAGGGACAGGAGGTGGGCGTGATGAACGGCCGGCGTGCGGACGACGCGGACCCCATTTCGGGCGCAAGAAAGAGAAGGGGCAGGCTGAGAGTCCAACTCCTGCTGCTCGCCGCCGCGCTGGCGCTGCTGCTGGCGGCGTGCGGCGGGGACGACGAGTCGGCGGATGAGGGAGCCGGCGCCACCTCGACGACCGGCGGGGAAGCCGTCACCGTCGAGTGGTGGCACATCCAGAACAGTGATCCAGGCCTCACCCTGTGGAAGACGGTCGCCGACGAGTACATGGCAGACCACCCGAACGTCAAGATCGACATCACCGTGCAGGAGAACGAGGCGTTCAAGAAGGCCCTGCAGACGAACCTGCAGGCCGGCGACGTCCCCGACATCTTCCAGTCGTGGGGCGGCGGCGGACTTCGCGAGCAGGTGGACGCCGGACTCGTCAAGGACATCACCGAGGACGTCGAGTCCTGGGACCACGAGCTCAACGGCGCAGCCGCGAGCATGATGGAGATCGAGGAAAAGATGTACGGCGTCCCCTTCGACCTCGGCATCGTCGGCGTCTGGTACAACAAGGCGCTGTTCGAGCAGGCCGGAATCGACGCACCACCTGCGACGTGGGACGAGCTCCTCGAGGACGTCGAGATGCTGAAGGACGCCGGGATCACGCCGATCTCGCTCGCTGCCGGCGACAAGTGGCCGGGGATGTTCTGGTACGGCTACCTGGCTCTGCGCGTGGCGGGCGCCGAGGTGATGCAGCAGGCGGGGATCGACGAGAACTTCGACGACCCGGCTTTCATCCGTGCGGGCGAGGAGATCGAGCGCCTCGTCGCACTCGAGCCGTTCCAGTCAGGCTTCCTCGCGACCCCGTGGGACGGACCGGACGGGGCGGCGGGAGTGATCTCGAACGGCAAGGCCGCGATGCTGCTCATGGGCCACTGGGCTCCGGGCACGATGGAGGCGAACGGACCCGGCCTCGGCGAGAACCTCGGCTGGTTCCCGTTTCCGGAGATCGAAGGCGGTGAGGGCGACCCGAAGGACGCGTTCGGCGGCGGCAACGGCTTCGCCGTCGGCAAGGACGCGCCGCCCGAGGCGGTCGAGTTCCTCGAGTACCTCTCGAGCCCCGAGGTCGCGAAGCGGGTGGGCAGCGAGGCGAACCTCCTGCCGACGACCGTCGGGTCGGAGGACTCGATCACCGATCCGAACCTCGTCGACGTGATCGAGTCGCGTGGAGAAGCGGATTACGTGCAGCTCTACCTCGACCAGGCGTACCCGCCGGAGGTCGGCGCTGCGGTCAACGACTCGATCGTGACGCTGTTCGCCGGGCGCGGCACGCCGAAAAGCGTGGTCGATGCGGTCAACGGCGCCTGGAAGTAGTTCTCCTCCGGGCCGAGCCGGCGGCCGCGCCGGCTCGGCCCACCCCCGGGTGAGCACCGCATGACCGAGCACGCCGCCACCGGCCCGACGCTCGGCAGGCCGCGGCGCTGGCCACTGATCCTGGCGTTCCTGACGCCGTCGCTCCTGCTGTACCTCGTGTTTCTGGTCTACCCCGTCGTCCAGGGCGCGCGGTACAGCCTCTACGACTGGAACGGCTTCGGAGATCTCACAGACTTCGTCGGCTTCGCGAACTTCACCGCCGCCTTCGAGGACGACGTCTTCCGCGGCGCGCTGGCGCACAACGTCATCATCCTCGGGCTGACGCTGCTGCTGCAGCTTCCCTTCGCGCTCTTCCTCGCCGTCCTGCTCGACCAGAATCTCCGCGGCAGGACGCTCATGCGGGTGCTGTTCTTCGCGCCTTTCGCGCTCAGCGAGGTCGTCACGGCGGTCGTCTGGCGCCAGATCTTCCGGCCCGACGGCCTCCTCGACGGCACCGTCTCGACCGCCACCAGCGAGCCGTTCCAGGGCCTCTGGATCGCGAATCCGGACATCGTCCTGTACAGCGTCTTCTTCGTCATCTCGTGGAAGTACTTCGGCTTCCACATGATCCTGATGCTGGCCGGGCTCCAGCAGATCCCGCGCGAGCTCACCGAGGCTGCGGCCGTCGACGGCGCGTCGGCCTGGAAGACGTTCCGCTACATCACGCTGCCACTGCTCGGCCCAACGCTCAGGGTCTCGGCGTTCCTCGCGATCATCGGGTCGCTGCAGGTGTTCGATCTCGTCTGGGTGATGACCGGCGGAGGCCCGGTGGATGCGTCGAACACGATGGCCACGTACCTGATCGACTGGGGCTACCGACGGTCCGAGTTCGGCTACGCCAGCGCCGTCTCCGTCATCGTCTTCGCGCTCTCGCTCGTCGTCGCCCTGGCCTACCAGCGGTGGGTGCTCCGGCGGGACATCGAAGGCGCCACCGCGATGGGAGCTCGTTGACTCCTCGCCTGCAACCGCGTGCCGCGCGGTGGGTCACCCGCGCCGGCCTCTACCTCGTTGCGTTCATCGTTCTGGCGATGATCATCATCCCCGTCGGCTACGCCGTCCTCGGCGGCTTCCGCGATACGCCGCAGCTGGCACGCGATCCGATCGGGCTCCCGAGCCCGTGGGTCGTCGAGAACTACGAGGGAGTCCTCGAGTCGGGATCGTTCTGGCGGCAGCTGGGGAACAGCACGCTGATCGCGACGCTGACCACGCTCTTCGTCCTGCCAGCCGCGTCGCTCGCCGCGTTCGTCATCGCTCGGTTCTCGTTTCGCGGCCGGGAGGCTGTCTACACCCTCTTCACGCTCGGTCTGCTCTTCCCGATCGCCGTGGCGATCCTGCCTCTGTTCATCGTGATCAGGCAGCTCGAGCTGCTCAACTCGCCGCTCGGCGTCGCCTTGCCCCAGGCTGCGTTCACGCTGCCGTTGTCGATCGTCATCCTGCGTCCGTTCTTCGCCTCCATTCCGCGCGAGCTGGAGGAGGCGGCCACGCTGGACGGCGCGGGTCCGCTCCGGGTCTACTGGTCGGTGTTCCTGCCGCTGTCGCGTCCCGCGATGAGCACGATCGCCGCTCTGACGATCGTCACCAGCTGGAACGCGTTCCTCCTACCGCTCGTCGTCCTCACCGAGGCTGGTAGCTGGACGCTTCCCATCGGCGTCACGAACTTCTCGACGCAGTACACGACCGACACGGCGCGCGTGCTGGCATTCACGTCGCTCGCAATGATCCCGGCGCTCCTCTTCTATCTCGTGGCCGAGCGCCAGTTCGTGAAGGGCCTGACCGGAGCGGTCAAGGGATGACCGTCGACGCCGGCACCGTCGGTCGCGACGCGCCGTACCGCGACGCCGAGCTCCCGATCGAGGCGCGGGTGGAAGACCTGCTGGCTCGGATGCTGCCGGCGGAGAAGGTGGCACAGCTCGGCTCGGCGTGGATGTTCGAGCTCGTCCGCGGCGAGGAGATCGACGATGACGGCGTCGCCGCGATCTGCCGGCACGGGCTCGGGCAGATCACGCGCATCGCCGGGGCGAGCACCCTGACGGCGGACAAGGTGGCGTGCGTGGCCAATGAGCTGCAGCGACGGCTGATCGAGGGCACGCGGCTCGGCATCCCGGCCATCGTCCACGAGGAGATCTGCTCCGGCCTGATGGCTCGTGGCTCCACCGTGTACCCGCAGGCGATCGGGGTCGCCAGCACGTTCGAGCCGGAGCTGAACGCTGCGATGGCCGACGGGATCCGGGTCCAGATGCGAAAGGCCGGCTCTCATCAAGGCCTGTCGCCGGTGCTCGACGTCGTACGCGACCCTCGTTGGGGGCGAACCGAGGAGACGTACGGCGAGGATCCGTACCTCGTCGCCTGCATGGGCACGGCCTTCGTCGAGGGACTGCAGGGGCGGGATCTGGCCGCGGGTGTGATCGCGACGGCGAAGCACCTCGTCGGCTACGGCGCATCGGAAGGCGGCATGAACTGGGCGCCGGCGCACGTGCCGGACCGTGAGCTGCGCGAGGTCTTCCTCCACCCGTTCGAAGCGGCCGTCCGCGTCGGAGGGCTGGCCTCGGTGATGAACGGCTACCACGAGCTCGACGGCGTCCCGTGCGCCGCGAGCGAGCACCTGCTGAACGGGATCCTCCGAGACGCCTGGGGGTTCGACGGGATCGTCGTCGCCGACTACTTCTCGGTCGATCAGCTCGCCGTGTACCACGGCCTCGCCCGCAGCAAGTCCGAGGCCGCGATCGTGGCGCTGCGCGCCGGCATCGACGTCGAGCTTCCGTCCAGCGACTGCTTCGCCGAGCCTCTGCTCAGGGCACTCGAGACCGGCGACATGGATACCGCTGCAGTCGACGTCGCGCTTCGGCGCGTCCTGCGGCTCAAGTTCGCCCTGGGCTTGTTCGAGCACCCCTACGTCGACGCGAGCGAAGCGTTGGCGGCCGTCGATACCGATGCGCACCGCTCGCTGGCGGCGACGATCGCGCGCAAGAGCCTCGTGCTCCTCCGCAACGAGGGGGTGCTGCCGCTAGGGCCGGCGCCCGGCAAGATCGCGGTGATCGGCCCCAACGCCGACGAGGTGCGCAACCTGTTCGGCGACTACGCGTATCCGGCCCATATCGAGTCGCTCGCAGAGATGGGCGGCGCGGAGAGCGCGTTCGACGTTCCGCTTCCCGCCGACCACGACCTGCAACCGGTCGAGGTGCCGGGCCTCTCCGCTCTGGAAGCCCTCCGGGCGACGTACGGCGACGCCGTCGGATACGCCCGAGGCTGCGCTGTGAACGACGACGACGCGAGCGGCGTCTCCGAGGCGGTCGAGCTCGCGGCGGCAGCCGACGTCGTCGTGCTCGTCGTCGGCGACAAGGCGGGGCTGACCCTGAGTTGCACGAGCGGGGAGGGGCGCGACCGTTCGTCGCTGCAGCTCCCGGGCGTTCAGGAGGATCTCGCTCGGGCGGTTCTCGAGACGGGCACGCCGGTGGTCACGGTTCTGGTCGCCGGGCGCCCCTGCGGGAGCGAGGAGCTGCACCGGCGGTCGGCCGCCGTGCTGCTCGCGTGGCTTCCCGGCCAGGAAGGCGGCCCGGCCATCGCCGAGGCGCTCGCGGGGACGGTCAACCCCGGCGGGAAGCTGCCGATCTCGTTCCCCCGCTCGGTCGGCCAGCTGCCGGTCTTCTACGGCCACAAGGTCTCGGGCGGCAGGTCTCACTGGCACGGCGAGTACGTCGACGGGCCGACGTCGCCGCTCTATCCCTTCGGGCACGGGCTGAGCTACACGACGTTCGCGCTGGTCGATCCCGCCGTACCGACGCCGACGGCGGGGCCGGGCGACTCGATCGTGGTGTCGGTGTCGATCGCAAACACCGGGCCTCTCGCCGGCGAGGAAGTAGTCCAGGTATACGTGCGCGATCTGCACTCGAGCGTGACCCGGCCGGTGCTCGAGCTGAAGAGCTTCGCTCGCGTCGCCGTGGCTGCGGGAGCATCGAGGTCGGTCCGGTTCGAGATCCCCGTCGGTCAGGTCGGCTTCTACGACGCCGACCTGACCTACGTCGTGGAGCCGGGCGAGATCGAGGTCTTCGTCGGCACCTCCTCGGCCGATCTGGTGGCAGCGGGAACCGTCACGATCGTCGGTGGAGGAGCCGTCGAGAAGGCCTTCGACGGCTCTCGCACCGTCAGCTGACGGGTTCGTGCGGGCTGATCATGGTTTTGAAGAACCTGACGATCTCGGCCAGCGCCCAGCTCGGGTACATGTGACCGCCCGGGTGGATGAAGGTCTTGACCGGGACCGGTCCGAGCGCTGACGGATAGAACGTGCAGTACCGCCCGCACGGCCTTCCCGCCCCGGACGCGCGGTCGATCTGTCGCGCTTTCTGGATCGTCGCCTTCTGTTCGGTGTAGGGAGCCACCGTGTCGCTTCGTCCAGCCACGGCCAGGAGCGGCCGCGGCCACGTCAGGGTCTCGGAGGGGTCGAGGCGGCCGGCAACCTCGCCGACCGCTGCGATCGTCTTTGCACGCTTGGCCAGGAGCAGCAGGCTGAAGTCCGCGCCGTTCGAGTATCCGGTCACGTAGATCCGATGCTTGTCCACTGCATGGGACCGCTTCATCATCGCGACGATCGCGTCGAAGAACTCGAGATCGCGGTCGCCGAACTCACCTGCTTTCCCCTGCCAGCCCGTGCTCGACGGCGCCGAATCTTGGATGGCCGACGTGGCCCAGCCCTGCGGGTAGACGACGATCGCCTCCGGCCAGAGGGTCTGGATATGCATCCGCCTCGCAAATTTCGCCGCTGTGTCGCCGTAACCGTGAAACGCGATGACCAACGGATGCTTGGCTGAGCGCTGCTCTGCACGTGGCGTGAAAACGAGTGCAAAGCGTGGCGGCGAGCCGCCGGTTGACCAGCGCACCATCGTCCCTCGCTGCTGCTGTCCAGCATCGTTCGTCGAGAACACGATCAGCGACACGAGCCCGGCGAGCGCCGCGGCGAGACAGATGAGGATCGAGCGGAGCACTTGGGACCTCCCTGGCCTGGATTTGCTGTCCCTTGGTAAACCCGCTGCCGGTCGATTCCTTATGGACCGAGCTAGGCGCTCGCGACGAGACGTGCCATCGTGTCGATCGCTTGCGTCCGCGAGAGGCCCTGCCTGCGGACGAGCGAACGCCACGTCTCGAACTCGAATGCGTGGCCGATCGCGGCTCGGACGCCCTTGCGTCGTGGCCAGCCCTGTGAGACGGCGTCGGCGAAGCGCGCAAAGCTCGCCGTCATCTCGTCGACGATGTCCGCGTTCTCGGGGACGACGGCTGCGTCCCGAAGGAAGATCGCCAGATCGGCTTCGACGGACTCGTACCAGGCGTACATCTCGCCGAGACCCCGGCGAAGGCGGCGCACGGGGTCGTCGATCTCCGCGAGCGTCTCGACGGCCGGCATCGGATGCCTCGCCTCCCAGTGCTCCGAGCAGGCCTGGAAGAGCGTGCGGTCGTCGGGGAAGTGGGCGTAGACGGTGTGCCGCTCGACGCCCGCCCGCTCGGCGATCCCGCTGATCGTCGTTCGCGCGGGACCGACGCTCGTGTGCAGGCCAACCGTCGCCTCGACGATGCGTTGCCGCGTTTCCGCCTGGCGACGTGCGCGTTCCTTCAGCTCGTACTTCCGATTCATTGCACAGAAGTGTATCGCGAATCTTGACATCCTGCTGACGAGTCCCTATATTCGCTGCACATCAATGTGCAACGAAAGGAGCAGGAAGCATGTTCACCTTCGACCTCAACGACTTCGAGCTTGCACCCGTGGCACCCGGCCTGCGGGTCAACTTCCCGGCCCACAGCGCCACCGGGGCCGCCAGCACTGCGACGGTCCTGTTCGAGCTCGATCCGGGCGCCGAGCTCGGGATGCACATGGACAGCGCCGAAGAGCTCCTGATCATCCTGCAGGGCACGGCGGAGGCGCGTATCGGCGACGAGGTGGGCCGGCTCGAGGCGAACCAGGTGGGGCTCGTCCCGCCGATGGCGCCGCACGGGCTGCGCAACATCGGCGACGACGTGCTCCGTGTGCTCGGAACGTTCTCCGCCTCGACCGTCGTTTCGACGTTCGAGCGTCCGTTCGAGGAGAACGGGCCGCAGGTGGTCGTCATCGGCTCGCCCGTCCCGGTGGCGGGATACCTCGAGGAGCCGGCGCTCGCCTAGTCGAACCGCCTGTGGCGACCCCCTCGCGGAGCACCGACGTGCGATCCGCGAGGGGGTCGTGTCCTCAGGGCTGCCTGTACGCCTTGAAGAACCTGACGATCTCGGCCGGCGCCCAGCTCGGGTATTCGTGCCCGCCCGGATGGACGAAGGTCTTGACCGGGGACGGACCGTCCGTTGACGGGTACAACCTGCAATACCGGCCGCAGGAGCTTCCCGGCCCGGCTGCGCCATCGACCTGTCGGGCGTGCTGGATCGTCTTCCTCTGGACGGCGAACGGGGCCACCGTGTCGCGTCGTCCCGCCACGGCCAGGAGCGCGCGCGGCGACGTCAGGGTCTCGGAGGGATCGAGGCGGCCGGCGACCTCGCCGATCGCCGCGATCGTCTTCGCACGCTTGGCCCACAGCAGGAGGCTGAAGACGGCGCCGTTCGAGTATCCGGTCACGTAGATCCGGCGCGTGTCCACGGCATGGGACCGCTTCATCGTCGCCACGATCGCGTCGAAGAGCTCGAGATCGCGGTTGCCGAAGTCACCCGTCTTCCCCTGCCAACCGGTGCCCGTACCCGCCGCATCGAGCGGCGTCGCCGTGTCCAAGCCCTGCGGGTAGACGACGATCGCCTCCGGCCAGAGCGTCTGGATGCGCATCCGCACCGAGGTGCTCACCATCCGGCCGCCGTGACCGTGGAACGCGACGACCAAGGGGTGCCTGGCCGCGCCCTGCTTCGACCGCGGCGCGAAGACGAACGCGTCCCGCTGCACGCCGTCGATCGTCCATTGCATGATCGTTCCCTGCCGGTGCTGCCCCGCCGCGGTCGTGGCGGACGCAATGAGCGACACGAGCCCGACGAGCGCGGCCGCAAGGCAGATGAGCATCGAGCGGAGCATTTGGAGTCCTCCCTGGCCTGGATTGCCTATCTCAGGGAGAACCCGTGCTCGGCGGAATCCTTACGACCGGAATCGCGCGGCCGTCACTCGTCGGACGAGTCGGGAATACCGCCGCCCCAACGGAGTCCATAGACCCGAGAACCGACAACGCAACGAGATCACCGTTCGCGCATCGCGGGCCGGTTGCTCTCGAGGGGAGGAACGATGACCGCAGGACATACCAACCACAGGCGACGCACCGCACTCCGCCTGCTGATCTTTGTCTCGCTCATGGCCGGTGTATTCGGCGCCACCAGTAAGCCGGCGAGCGCGGCCACGACCGCGACGTTCAGCAACGGGGTACTCACCGTGTTCGGTGACAGTGCCGCCAACAACATCGCGATCAGCCGCAACGCGGCAGGGACCATCCTGGTCAACGGCGGCGCGGTTGCCGTCGTCGGTGGCACGCCGACGGTTGCCAACACCGCGCTCATCCGGGTCTTCGGCCTGGGTAACAACGACGTGATCAGCCTCAACGAGGCAAGTGGTGCGCTGCCACGTGCGAATCTGTTCGGCGGCGCCGGTAACGACGCCCTCACCGGCGGCGCCAGTGGCGATCAGGTCTTCGGCCAGGCCGGCAACGACACGCTTCTCGGTAAGGGCGGGATCGATCTGCTGTTCGGTGGCGGCGAGAACGACACCCTGACCGGCGGTGACGCCGACGACCAGGCTTTCGGACAGGGCGGCAACGACCGGATGATCTGGAACCCCGGCGACGACACCGACCTGAACGAAGGCGGCGACGGCGTCGACACCGTCGAGGTGAACGGCGGCAACGGCGCCGAACAGTTCGCCACGACGGCCAACGGCACGCGTGTCCGGTTCGACCGCCTCAACCCGGCGCCGTTCGCGATCGACATCGGCACCTCGGAGAACCTCGTCCTCAACGCGAACGGCGGTGACGACAGCTTCTCCGCATCGGGGAACCTCGCGACCCTGATCAGGATCACCGTCGACGGGGGTGCGGGCAACGACACGCTCCTCGGCGGCAACGGCACCGACATCCTGCTGGGCGGCGACGGCAACGACGTCGTCGACGGCAACCAGGGCAACGACACCGCGTTTCTCGGAGCCGGAAACGACTCGTTCCAGTGGGATCCTGGTGACGGCAACGACACGATCGAGGGCCAGGACGGCACCGACGCGATGCTGTTCGTCGGCAGCAACGCCAACGAGAACATGAACGTCTCCGCCAACGGAGCGCGGGTGCGCTTCGTCCGCAACATCGCCAACATCGTGATGGATCTCAACGACGTCGAATCGATCGTCGCCAGGGTCCTCGGCGGCACCGACAACGTCGTCGTCGACGACCTCTCGGGAACCGACGTCGTCAACGTGGCCGCCGAGCTCGGCGGCGGAGCCGACGGCGACAACGTCGTCGTCAACGCGACCAACGGCGACGACGTCGCGACGGTCGTCGGCGCGGGATCCACGGCACAGGTAGCCGGTCTGTCCTCCCTCGTCTCGGTGTCGGGCGCGGGCGTCGGTGACCGGTTGACGGTCAATGCCCTCGCCGGCGACGACGTGATCGACGCCTCTGCGGTGACTGCCAACGCGATCCTGCTCACGCTGGCCGGCGGCGACGGGGACGATGTCCTCATCGGCGGCGCCGGCGACGACGTCCTGCAGGGCGGTCCCGGCGACGACGTCCTGATCGGCGGACCGGGGAGTGACGTCATCGACGGCGGTGCCGGCGACAACGTCGTCATCGACTCCCTCGCCGCCAACACCGTGACCTCGGCGAAGCGCGTGGGAAAGGCTTGGCTCACGACCCACGTCCACGTCGTCAACGGCAAGTCCGTGATCGAGGTCGGCGGGAGGAAGCAAGCCCTTCCTCGAGCCGATCTCTCCCAGCTCGTTCGGGACGCGACCTCCCGCTAGTTCCACGAGCTGCTGCCGGCGCCAGAACTGCACGTCCGGTTCTGGCGCCGGCCACGTCCGCACTTTCGCCGGCAGTCGTCGCTCGTGACTACGGCACCTGGCCATCCTTCTTGGACGGCGAAGGACCTCGAGTTCCTGACGTCGCCGGTTCTGTCGTGGCGGGACGACTGACACAATGAGGGGACGAATTGCCGTCCCGCTCAGGACGAAGGCCGCTCAGGCGAGAGGACGCTCGCGCGGGCCGCTTTGCCGGCGGATACGAGGCGAGTATCCTGGGGCTCGGGGGAACCGGCGTACACGGTCAAGGTTCCCGATGAGTCGAGGTGGGATGCGTGGTCGCGACGCATCGACGATGCAGAGCGCTCGCATTCGGTCTGGACGATCGTTGGTCGGCGGTCGTCGGCACTGTCGTGGCTTTCGGCGGCTGCTGCGCCGGACCGGAAGCCGCCCAGGATCGTGGTCGGCGACGGCGTCTTGCTGGACGCGGTACGGCGATGCGCTCGCCGCACGCGGTCGTGAGGCTCGTGTATTCGCGAGCGGGTTCGCCACTCGGCCGACAGGGGCGTCGCCGCTACCCATGAGGTCGCTGGTGGGCAACGTCGGTGACCGATCCGCTCGGTAGGGATGGCCAAGGGGTAAATCGAGCACGGCGCTCGTGATCCCGCTCCTCGTCGAGCGCTCGCAGCCTGACCCGGGGGCCGCGCCCGCGATTCCGCTACCGCCGTACGACCGCAAAGCCCGTCAGGGACCGGGCGGGCAACCAGGCCGCCGCGCAGTTGTTCGCAAGAGCGAAGCCGCACAGGCACCGCCCGGCCACGCCGCCGCCATCGCCGCCTACCGACACTGACGGCGACGGCGTGCCCCGAACGCCGAGGACTGCGCACCGCAGAACGCGGCGATCCGCCCGGGCGCGACCGATCTGCCCGATCTCGGGTTCGTCGACTCCAACTGCGACGGGATCGACGGCACCGAACGGGACGCGACCTTCGCCTCCCCCGGTGGGAACGACGCCAACCCCGGCACGAGAGAGAAGCCGAAGCGGGAGATCGCGGCGGCGCTGGTCGGCCGCGACTGGCAAGAAGCGGTACGTGCTCGTCGCCTTCGGCAGCTACGGGCGCGTCTCTCTCGTCTCCGGGATCTCGATCTACGGTTCCCCGGCTACGACCCCGCGAGCTGGCAGCGTCGCGATCGCTATCCCGCACGGGCTCCCGCTCATTCAGCGGCAGCGGGCAGGCGGTACTCGCCGAGAGCGCCAAGGACATCGTCCTCCAGCACCTCGCGATCCGGGGAACGACTGCGGCGGGGACGCGCCGGGTCGAGCACCTACGGCGTTCGCGCGATCGGCGGCTCGAGCCTGACGCTGCAGCGAGTCGTCGTGCGTGCAGACGACGGGATCGCCGCCTGCGCTCAGGGGAGGACAGGACCGGCCGGCGGGACCGGCAGCAAGGGAGGCGACGGAGGGCCTGGAGAGTGCGACGGGGTCGGCACTCCCTTTGGCGGGACCGGCGGACACAGCCAGGTCGATCGGCGGGGCGGGGCAGGGGGCCGCGGCGGCATGGAGGGTCGGCACCAACCGCGGCTCCCCTGGGGTCGGCGGGTGATTCCGATTCGATCAGCCGGCGGCGCAGGTGGAGCGGCGGGCGATCCCGGCCAGCCGGGGCAGAGCGGCGTAACGGCACGCCCGGCGCGACCGGAGCGGAGCGGGCAAGGAGGCGCGAGCGCGACGCCTGTCGCCGCCGCGCTTTGGGCGGTCGGGCGGCCGCGACGACGGAAGCGGGACCCCGGCGGTCCGCTGCGGCGCGGAGGCGGGCGGTGCGGGCGACATCGTCAGCAGGCCCGTGCTCGCGAACAACGGCGCCGGCAATTCGGCGGAGGCGGTGGAGGCGGCGGCGGGGGCGGCGGCAATCGCCCCGCCGGCCGTGGTGGCGAAGCCGGCGCGCGGCCCTTTCGGGGTCTACCTCCTCGAATCGAGGATCGTCGTGGAGGCAAGCTCGGTCGCGGCCGCCAACGGCGGCGCGGGAGGGCGCGGCGGCGACGGCGGCCAGGCAGGGGCGGGCGGCGTCGCCGGCAGGGGAGCAAGGGTCTGCACGTCGGAGATCGGCGCGGGCGGCAACGGCGGCGCGGGCGGCGCAGGCGGGAAAGGCGGCGGCGGTGGCGGCGGAGCCGGCGGCCCCAGCATCGGAATCTTCAAGGCCGGGACGTCGACCGCGACGGTCAGGGGCGACGCCAAGGTTTCGATCGGCACGCCTGGTCGCGGCGGCAGCGGGGGCGGTAGCAGCCCCAGTGGGACTGGAGGCGCGGGAGAGGCTGGGATCGCGAAGGCGATCTACCCGTAACACAGGCGTTCGCCGGCGCGAGGTGCGTCGGGCCTTTTCGGATCCAGTGGGCCGTGCTGGGATCGAACCAGCGACCTTGGGATTAAAAGTGGATGCCACTGTTCTCGAGGTCTCGGGACGGTTCGTAAGGGCGCATGGTTGAGCGAAATGGAGATCGCACCCCTTCGGGCAGCTTGAGGACACCTTGTTGACCTAGCGTTGACCCAGCCTGTTGCTAGTTGAGACAACCACCTCCACCGGTTCAAGCGCGGCGAGTAGCGTCATGCGCCGAAGAGAGCCTATCTCGCGCGGACCCGACGAGGGCGAGCTGTTCCGGCTCAGGTTCGCGGTTCGAGCCGCGATTCATGGAGAGTGCGACGAGCTGGAGTTCCGCTGGGCGTCGAAAGAGATTTGACACGCCGATAGATACAACCGTATGGTTGTATCAATGCAGATCGCCCTCGACCACGACCGCATCTTCGGCGCCCTGGCTGACGCCACCCGGCGGGACATCGTGCGCCGCGCGATCGACGGGGAGGAGGGCGTCGCCGAGCTGGCCGGCCACTACCCGATGAGCTTCGCGGCGGTGCAGAAGCACGTCGCCATCCTCGAGCGGGCGGGCCTCGTCAGCAAGCAGCGCATCGGGCGGCGGAAGGTCGTCCGCACCAACCTCGAGGGGCTGCGCGTGGCGCGGCGCCTGCTCGACCGGTACGAGGAGCTGTGGCGCGGGCGCGTCGAGCGCATGACCGAGCTCCTCGACGACACGCCAAGGAGGCAGACCGATGACCGTCACCGCCGTCCGCAAGGACCCTCAGCGCGCACGATGACGCTCGAGGCCGAGTTCGACGCCTCGCCGGAGCGGGTCTGGCAGCTCTGGGCCGATCCGCGCCAGCTCGAGCGCTGGTGGGGTCCGCCGACGTACCCGGCGACGGTCACCACGCACGACCTGCGCCCGGCGGCCGCGTCGAGTACCACATGACCGGCCCCGAGGGCGACCAACCGCGCGGGTTCTGGGAGGTGGACGAGGTCAGCCGCCGCACTCGGCTCGTCTTCCGCGACGGCTTCGCCAACGACGGACGGCACGCCGAACACCGAGCTCCCGATGACGACCATGCGGGTGACCATCGAGGAGATCGGCGGCGGGAAGACCCGGATGTCGATCGAGAGCGAGTTCCCGACCGTCGAGGCGATGGAGCAGCTCGCCGCCATGGGCATGGAGGAGGGCCTGACGCAGGCCGTCGGCCAGATCGACGCGATCCTGGCCGAGGATCCGGCCGAGGCACGGTGGAGGCCGGCGATGACTGCCGCGAGCTTCGACAGCAACCGAACGACGACCACACCAACGAGAAAGGATCCGCGACCATGAAACTGACGACCACCACGCACGTCTCCGTCGACGGAGTGATGCAGGGGCTCGGCGGGCCGGAGGAGGACCGCAGCGGCGGATTCGAGCGCGGCGGATGGGCCATGCCGCTCTTCGACAACGAGGCCGAGACGTTCCTCGACGAGGTCTACCAGCGCGCCGACGCGTTCCTGTTCGGCCGGCGGACCTACGAGATCTTCGCCGGCTCCTGGGGAACGGTCCGGGGGACGATCCGGGCAACAACCCGATCTCGGACGGCGCTGAACACGCGGCCCAAGTACGTGGCATCGACCACGCTCACCGACCCGCAATGGGCGGACACGACCGTCCTCTCCGGCGACGTCGCGGCCGCCGTCCGCGAGCTGAAAGCCAAGCCGGGGGGCGAGCTGCAGGTGCACGGCAGCGGCAGCCTGGTCCGCTGGCTGCTCGACAACGACCTCGTCGACGAGATCACCCTGCTCACCTTCCCGTGGTCGTCGGCCAGGGCACGCGGCTGTTCCCCGACACCGGCCCGGACACGGCGCTCGAACTGGTCGAATCGCGGGCCACCCCGAGCGGGGTGACGATCCAGGTCTACCGGCCCACCGGGCGCCCGCAGTACGGAACGGCCACGCCGACCCCGAGCACGTGAAGCTCAATAACCGAACTGAAGGAGAACGACATGACCGCTACCTACACTTTCGACGTCTTTACCAGCCTCGACGGCTTCGGCTCCGCACAACGGCAACTGGGGCGGCTACTGGGGCAAGCAAGGCCCCGAGTTGCTCGACCACCGCCTCGCCTTGTACGACCAGGAGCAGCGGATGGTCTTCGGGGCCAACACCTATCGGGCGTTCGCGCAGATGCTGGCCTCGAGCACCGAGGAGTCCGAGGTCCGTGACCCATGGGTCACCCGGATGAGGAACCTGCCGGCAACGGTGGTGTCGACCACGCTGAAAGAACCCCTCGACTGGCCGGACGCGACCGTCGTGAGCGGTGACGCCGTCGACATCGTCGCCCGGCTCAAGGAGGAGTCCGAGGTGCCGTTGCGCTCGCACGGCAGCCTGTCGCTGAACCGGGCGCTGATGGCCGCCGGTCTGGTCGACCGCGTCCAGGTGACGCTCTTCCCTGTGATCACCGGTCAGACCGGACTGGAACCGATCTTCCAGGGTGCGGCCGACTTCGACCTCGAGCTGATCGAGAGCCGGACGCTCGACGGCCACACCCAAGAGCTCATCTACCGGCCCACCCTGCATTGACCTGTAGCGCGGACGGCAAGGGTCTTCGCAAACGAGTTGTTGACTTCGTGTTGACCCAAAGGCATCCGGTGTAGCACGAGTCTCGTCGCTCTCCCCGGTTTGAGCGGTCCTTCGCGCTCGGGCACGGGCGGTGACCTTGGGATTCTTCGTGTGCTCGCCCTGTTCGTGTCTTCTCGCGTGTCACGGCCCCAATCGCACGTGTCCGAGCTTCGCGTTAGCGTGCAGAAACATCCGGGCCCCGCTTCGCGGGCGTGGTCTTCGCAGACCCACAGCCTCGAAGGAGGCCCGGATAGACCCCTCAGCCGTTCACAACCTCTGTAGGCAGGACACCTAGCTACGCCAGGAGCCGCGTCAAGCTCCTCGGCCAAGTTGACGCTCTGCGGTCCGATCGAGATCAGGTGTGAGCCACTCGGGCACGCGAGAGGTACGGCGCTAGGAGGGCCTGCCGCCGCCGGGCCCTCTAGGTAGCACGAACTACGCTCGAGCTAGGCGACGGCGACCAGGCGGTCGCTGTGAGCAACGACCTTGCCGCTCGTGATCTTCGGGGCGTTGGGAAGCGCCGTGTCGAGGTTCTCGTCGGCGATCCACTCCGCGACAAGCTTCGTCGACTCGTCGGCCTGCTCGAGGGTCTCGAAAAGACTGACCGAGCTGATGATGCCATTGCCGGCGTCGATCACGTAGTAGCCGGAAAAGCCGGGCAGCTCGCGCAGCTGCGGGACGAGCGTCTCGTTGACTCTCTCAACACCTAGTTCGATCGGAAGATCCCTTGGTCCAGGCCCGCAGGACCGCGTTTCGGATCGCTGGGGTAGGTAGCGAGTTCGGTCACGGCGATGCGTCTTTGCCTTCCGCGCCTCCGGGTCGAACCGGGGACGCTGTGGCGGACGTCGGAGCTGTCGAAGACCGTGTTCTCGTCGATCTTCCCGGTCAGGAAGCCCTTGCCGAGCGGACTGAACGGGGCGAAGCCGATCCCGACCTCCGAGACCGACGAGCAAGACAGCCGCTCCCGCCCGCGTCGCGAACGCACGCACGGCGCTAGCGGACGGGCACGCCCGTCAGGCGAGCGGGTCCGAGGCGGACGGCGACCCGGTCGCCACGCTCGACCAGCCTCCGGGGGTTGAGAAAGAGCATCCAGTAATTCCGCCCCGGCTTGAAGCCGTCCACCGGATGGGCGTGGCCCATCCACTGGGTGGTCAGCGCCTGCCCGCTCGCGCGGTCGATGATCGCGGGCACGGCCTGATGGTGCTCGTGGGCGCCCGCCTTCCGCTCGTCGACGACGCGGTACCGGAGGTCGAGGATGCCTCCGTCCCTGTCTCGGCGACCGAGAGCACCTCGAGACCGGTGATCGCCGTGAACCGTTTCGCCGACCGCGTCGCCTCCGTTTCCGTCGACCGGTGCCGGCCTCGCGGCACCGCCGGCGCCGTGGGAAGCGACGGGGTCGTACTTCTCGTGACCGCCCAGACGATCGAGAAGCCGAGCGCCGCGAGGAGCGCCAGGCCCGCCGGCAGGACGCACCGCACCGTACGGGGAGTACCCGCCGAGAGGACGGCGTTTAGTCACTGAGATTCCTCGTATGAAGGTCATCATGCCGCCGGGGTAGTCCCCGGCGTTCGTCACGTTGAGCTGGCGGCTGTAGAGCGGAAGCGGTCCCCGGGCGCCATCGTGTCGAGCGTCGCGATCGTGTCGAGGGTCGACCCGGACGGAATCGTCTCCGCGACGGCGTCGTACGCGTTGACGCCGGTCGGGTAGGCGTCCCTCGCGATCACCCGCTGGTGCTCGCCGAGCAGCGTCATTGTGTGATGGGAGAGCCCGGCGTTGAGGTACCGGAGCAGTACGCGGTCTCCGCCGTCGCCCCGATGGGTCGGTGTCCGGGTACGCCTCGCCGTTGATCAGGAAGTACGTCGGGTGGTAGCCGGCCTGTGTAGTCGTCGCGGATCGCCGACGAAGTCGAAGTCGTTCGGACTCCCGGGACTGTTGTTCAGGTTCGGGTCGATCTCGCTGAGGACGAGCGATGTCCTCGACTTCGTACTCCGTGCCGGTGCCGTACGCACCGGTCGCGGGCCGTACGATCAGCGCGCCGTAGAGGCCCATGCCGACCTGGACGGCCGTGTTCGTCCCGGCTTCGTAGAGATAGGTGCCGGGATTGCCCGCGGTGAACGTGTACGGTCGCGGTGCCGCCGGCCGGCGCCTCGACGGCGTTGGGGATCAGGCTCTGGCCGGGAAAGACGATGGAGACGTCCTCGGCAAGGTTGTTCTGCAGATTCACGGTGACGACATCTCCGACGGCGACGTCGAGCACGGGCCCGGGCAGCGTGGCGGGGCCGCAGCCGGAACCGGTGTCTTGCGAGAAGCCCCAGATGGCGACCGTCGTCAGCCCGGGGAGCGCCAGCGTTCCTTCGTCCGCGCAGAGGTCGATCGTCACGAGCGCGGTCGGGGCGGCCGCCGCCTCGGAGCCGGACCGCGCCAGCGCAACCACGGTTGCGGCGAGCGCAGCCAGCGCCAGGAGAGCAGAGCGCTCGCCGGATCGCCTTTGTAGATGGTGCGCGCATGGCCTTCAGCTCCTCATGGGCCGGGGCATGACGGTGGAGTTCCCTGACCGACCGGTGGGTCGACGCGCAGCAGGGTGGCCAGCCCGCCGAAGCCCTCGTTGAAGTTCTGGAACTCGTTGAGAGCGTGGCTGTGCCACGGGTAGTAGTACTCGCCACAGCGGTTGTTGGTGACCACTCCAGACGGCAGCGTTACCTTGCGCCCGAGATACGGGCTGCCGCTGTACCAGGTGAAGCTGTCCTTGAAGACGAGGTTCCTCATGCTCGGGAGCGTGACCGGGAGCGGATGGGTCGGCGACCAGTTCTCCGACGTTCGTCCACCTGAAGAGCATGTCGAAGGTCTGACCCGACCCGGCGGTCTGGGTGAACTGCTCGTAGGACAGGGAGGAGTCGGCGCCCAGCAGCCGGCCGTCCTGGGCGATGACGCGTACATGGTTCCCGTGTGGGTGGAACGGGTGGTTCGACATCCCGGCGTTCGCCATGCGAAGAAGCGCAGGCAGCGACGTCGGCGTCGCGGGCCGCACACGCACGAGCGCCCCGTACGGTTGGCTTGGTAGGTACGGGACGTTGTCGGCGGCGATCGTGTCCGGGAAGGAACGGCCGTTGATCGTCCAGTAGCGGTCGTGCTTCGCCGTCACGTCGTAGGGCTGTTGCGTTCGACGGCGCGGTGCAGAACCGGATCCATGTCGTGCATCAGGAGCAGGTACTCGCGGGCGGGGTCGAACTGAGTGGCGGCGTCGTCGTACGCGAAGTTGGGCCCCCGCGCCGGCCGGACGACGAGCGCCCCGTAGAGGCCCATCTGCACCTGCTTGTGCGGGTTCGTGCCGCTCTCGTACAGATATGTCCCCGGCTCGCCCGCAACGAACGAGTAGCTCACGGTGCCCCCGGAGGCCACCGCCTCGGTCGTGAAGTAGACCGGGCGTGCCGCCTGTCGCGGTGACTCCGGTCTGTCCCGGCAGGACGATCGAGACCCGCTCCGCGAGGTTGTTCATGCAGATTGATCGTGACCGTGGCGCCCTCTGTGACGCAGAGGATCGGACCGGGCATCTGGAACGCGCCGGGGTTTTTCGCGAAGCCCCACATGAAAACGCTGCCGCCGTCCGGGGTCGAGATTCTCCCGGTTGTCGCCCGGAGGTTGAACGTCGGTCCGTGTCGTACACGGCAGCGTCCCCGCGACGGCCGTCGCACGTTTGGCCACTGCTGCGCTTTTCGGCACGGCGACCGACGCGAGCGCAGAGAGCGCGAGGGCCGCGAGCAGCAGGCCGAGACGTGTCCTCCGGGTGTCTGCAGCGCTACGCATACGTCTTGTTGGCGGGGTCGGTGGTCAGCTGCGCGGGAACCGTGCCGTTGTAGACCCTCACCTCGGTCACCATGCCTCCGAGGCCGGGCGCGCCACCGTTCGTCTGCCGGCCGTAGTTGCGGTTCTTCAGGAAGTACGTGTTCCACGGGCCCAGCGCGGAGCTCCCGGATGCCGAGCCGGCGTCGAACGCGGGTGCGGTGAAGAGCACGTCGCGGGCCTCGCCGGGGCCGATGTAGAGCGTGTTCGTCTCGTACGAGCGGTCGGCGCCGAGGGGGCCGCGCAGCAGCGTGGCGTCCTCGCCGATCACCCTCATTGTGATGCCCGGCAGAACCATCGCGTGCTGCTCGTAGCCGAGGTTCGGGACGCGCAGCAGCACTCGGTCGCCCGGGTTGGCCTGGATCAGGGACGAGATCGGCTGGGACGCGAGAGCCGGATCCGCACCCGCCTCGCCTCTGTTCGGCTTCACGGTGTCCGGGTAGGAACGGCCGTTGATGATCCAGTACTGCGGCCGGTAGTCCGACCAAACGAACTCCTGGACCGCGAGCAGCCCGTCGTGTGGCCGCTGGTCGACCTCGTTGAGGAGGAGCGAGTACTCGCGGTCGAACTGCGTAGACGCGTCGTTGTAGGCGAACTTCAGGCCCCATCGCCGGCCGCACGAAGACGACCCCCGTCATGCCCATCTGGACGTGCTCGGAGTCCTCGAAGTGGCAGTGGTAGATGAAGGTGCCGGCCTGGTGCGGGTAGTAGAGGTAGGGGAACGTCCTGTTCACCCCGACCGCGATCGAGAGCTCGGGCGTGCCGTCGAAAATCGGGATCGCGTCGCGGAAGCCGTGCCAGTGGATGGTGTGGGAGTCGTCGAGGTCGGGGCGCGTGACGAAGCCGACGTTCGTCAGGTTGAGCTGGAAGCCCGTGTTCTCCGTGACCGGCAGGATCGGTGAGGGCAGCTCCACGTTCCCCTTGGCGAGGTTGACGACCTGCGCGGTGGTGGCGTTGAACGGCACCTCCTTGAAGCCGAAGATCAAGAGGTCGTCCGCCCGGCCGGGGAGGCGAATGAAACCGTCGCTCGACGCCAGCCGACGGAAGAGGGTCGGCGCGCCGGGGTGGCTCGCGGAGCGACGCGATCCGCCATGGGCGACCGCCGCCAGCGCGCCGCCGCTAGCCAGTGCTGCGATGCCGAGTCCTCCGCCAACGAGGAAGTCGCGCCGCGTGACCGTCCGAGCAGTCGGCTTGTCGCTCATCCGCACGCTCCGGGGATCTCGTCCGCACCGATGTCGGGCGGTGGAGGCCGCCCCTCCCCGTCGATGTCGGGAACCCACCGGACGAAGCCGTTCAGGGCGGCGATGCCGGCGCACCGCGCAGGCGAGCCGGAAGTGATGTGGTAGTCGCCCGGCAGCCCGTCAACCCCGGGTTGCTGCGGGTCTTCGCGTACGAGGGTCGTCGTGAACTCGCCCGTGACGCGGGCCGGGCCGGCGAAGATGAACATGTCGTAGACGAGGACGAACGCGGGATCCTGCCCGACGATGTTGCTCGGGTGGTTGTCGGTGTTGGCGCCGTCGGTGAGGATCGAGTATCGCGGCGCCAGCGTGCCGGGCGTGCCGTAGACCTCGAGGTCGATCGTGCCCGCGGAGACGAGTCCGTCATCTGCATCAGTCGGGTCGAAGGTGAACGCCTCGTTGTTCCAGAAGATGTTGTTGAAGAACGCGATCGGCACGGAGAAGCCGGCGTCCAGCGAGTTCTTCTCGCTGACGAAGCCGGCGCCGTTGGGCACGAAGTTGCGGTCCTCCGACGTGTCGGTCGAGGCGTTGCGCGCGAACGTGTTGTTGATGATCTCGACGCTGTGCGCGTCATCGATCGTCATTCCTCCGCCGATGTCGGTCGCGACGTTGTTCGAGATGATGTTCGACCCCACCCCGATTCTCGAGACCGGCGTGCTGGGCGACCCGAGTGTGTCGAGGAGCATGATCCCGCCCCCGTCGTCGTTCGAGAGGTTCAGCGAGATGAAGTTCTGCTCGACATCGACGCGGCCGGATCCGCGCGCCTCCTGCTCGATGCCGGGCGGATACTCGCCGGCGATCATGATCCCCCCGCCCGAGTCGAACGCATCGTTTCCGAAGATGCGGTTGCCGAGGATGCGGCCGCGACCGGCACCCTGAGGCGCCTGTCCGCCGGAGCGGCCGAAGTGCGAGACGCCGCCTCCGTACTCGTTCGAGTAGTTGCCGCAAATGTCGTTTCGCTCGACGACGTAGCGCTGGGCGCCGTTGTAGATCGCCAGTCCGCCGGCCAAGCGGCGGCCGCCGTTGCCGAGGATCCGGTTGTAGGCGATCAGGACGTCGTCGTTCTGGTTGTCTAGGCGGCTTGCGTTCAGGATTTGGCCGGCCGGGATGTTGTAGAGGCTCGGGAGCCCGAGCGCGATCGCACCGCCCCACTCACCGCCGTTGGACTCGATGACGTTGTCGGTGATCTCGAGTCTTCGGGCGAAGGCGTTGACCTGGATCCCGCCGGCCCCGCCGCCCTGGCCCAGGATGAGGCCGAACCCGTCGATCGCGGCATTGCGGCCGGCGCTGAACTGAGCGGGCGTTCTGGGGACGACGGTGATGTCCGCTCCGCCCGGGACGTCCCCGAATCCAGCCGGCTTCGGCAACGACGCGAGCTTCGCGTTCCAGGCCGCCTCGCGTTCGAAGAAGTTCCGTCCGTTGATCACGGAGCCGGGCACTGTGAAGCGGATGTCGTCTATGGCAGTGTTTTCCGGCGCTCCGACCGAGCCGCCCGGGCCGACGCCCTGCAACTTCACCCGGCGGTGCATGATGACGCTCTCGCGGTACGTCCCCTCGTGGACGACGACGAGCCCGTTCTCACTCGACGCATCGATTGCCGCCTGGATCGTCGGCTGGTCCTCCGGGACGTGCACGATCGCCGGCGTGTAGCCCCCGCCGAGCACGTGGATCGTGATCCCCACCGGAGTCGTCTTGCCGTTCGCCGCCCGGATGAGCAGCTGACGCGGCCCGACCCCCACGAAGGCGATCGGCACCGTGATTCGGATCTGCCTGTCGTTCCAGGACAGGTATGCGGACGCCGGCAGCGCAGACCCGTTGATCGTCACTTGACCCTGCGTCCCGCGCGTGGCGCCGAAGCCGGCGCCGTTGAGGGTCAGCTCGCGCTGGGCAGCGATACCGGTGCGCCGAATGTACGGGTTCGGGTCCACCCGCCAGAACTCGGGGAATTGGAACCCGACGACGCCGCCCGGCTCCGACTCGGGCAGGACGCCGAGGTTGCAGGCGAGTGCCGAGATCGGGTCGACGGGCGTATCCGCGTACGTCGTCTTTCCGGGCCAAACGTCGAAGGCGAGCGCGGCGGTCAGGTAGTCGGGGTTGAAGGCCGGGTCGGCCGGATCGTCGATCCGGAGCACGTACATGCCCGGGCAGACGCCGGACGGCGTCGGGCAGTTGTAGGTCTGGGTGGACGGGAGGACGACGTCGTAGAACCCGTGCTGATCCGTGTGCAGCATCCTCATGAGCCGGCCTGTGTAGTCGTACACGCCGACGGGGATGTTCGGGAGCGCGAGCGGCTGCCCGAACCAGGGGCTCGTCCGATCCGTGTCGAAGCGGAGGTCGTCGCCGACGAAGCCGAAGATCCGGCCCGGGGGCGCAACCGACTCGAGGGTGTTCCACGAGCCGTCGGCCGCGGTGTTCGTCGTCGGGTCGTCGTCGACGTCGGTAAAGAGGAAGAAGTCGGCCGCTGGGTTCTGCCCGTCGTCGAGCGTTACGAGCTTCTTGTTGCAGAGCGGCTTCTGCTCCCCGTTCGCCGGGTTGCGCGAGTCGTTTACGAGGTGGAGCGGCCCGACACACGGGGGCGGCGCGACCTGCGGAACGAACTCGTCGCCCTCGTCAGTGTTCTGGTCCTCCTCCTTGATCACCTGGTAGAAGGGCGGGAGGACGACTTCGACGACGTAGTCGCCGGGACGCAGCAGAGGCTCAGAAGGCGTCGGTGCGCCGGTGATCGGGTCGTTGAGCATCGTCTCGATCGCGAAGCCGCCGTCGAACGCCCCGTCCTTCGTCTCGTTCGAGAGAGACGGGAACTCGAGGCAGTTCGCCGCGACGTCGGGGTTGAACGGCGGCACGATGGCTCCGAATGCGTCCCTGACGTCGCACGACTGCGGCTCGTCGGGGTGATCGCTCCTCGGATGACTCCAGGCGTCCGTCGCGACCTCGTTCACGAGGACGTCGTCCGGCCGTGTCCCAATCCAGATCAGGCCCGGGGCCCCGTAGAGCTTCACGATCGCGTCCGGGATGCCCGGCTCGTAGTCCTCCGCGCCGGCGAGGGCCGGATCGAACTCATTGCGCGTCGTCGCGTAGAAGACGATGCCCGTGATCCCGCCGTGCTCGCCGTCGTACGCCGGCGTCGCCGGGTCGTCCAGCGCGTACTCCCGCTTGCCCCAGTCGACCCAGCTCGTATGGCCTTCAGTGGTCAACTGGTTGAGCAGCAGACCTCCTCCGAGCCCGTCGGGTAGCGGCGAGACGCTTGCTGGGTCGAACTCGTCGTGCAGGGACATCCCTGTCCGGGCGAAGCGCCCGAAGCCGACCTCGCTGACGATGAACTTCGCAAGCGGGCTCAGCAGCTCCGGGTACTCGTAGTAGCCGCTCGCGCCCGTGTCCGGGTTCGGGCTCGTGAACGTCGCCGCCTTGACGCTGCCGTCTCGCCAACGCACGTCGAGGTCGACTCCGTCGATGCCTTGCTCACACCGGTCAGGGTCTCCGGGTCGCAGTCCCTGACTCCGTTGTCCGCCGCCGCGCCCGGAATCGGGCCGCCTGCAGCGTCGAGCCCGTTGTCCTCGACGACGTAGCCAGAGAGCCTGCCGAACCAGCGTGCGACGGGGACCCCGAAGGTCACCCCGGACGTCCTCGACGTTCAGATCGAGATCTCGGCTTCCCGTCACCGGATCGGGGAGTGTGAACGTGACGTAGCGGATGATCCAGTCGAGGTTCTCGTCGAAGATGGAGAGCGTGTACGTCCCGTCCGGGATGTTCGCGATCGAGAAGCTGCCGTCCGGCTCGCCGAAGCCGGTGAACACCTGCGCTTCCGTCCCGCCGGTGTCGGACAAGGCGACGATCGGAGTGGGGATGGGCTCGCCGAAGTAGATCTCGCTGTAGTGAGGCCAGCCGACCCAGGTCCTCGCGGTTCCGGTGATCGAGCCGCATGGAGCGCAGTTGCCAGGGAGATCGAGCGGTTTGACGAAGCCGAACCACCACGCAGTCCTGACTCCTGCCGCGACCCTGGCCTCGTCCAGCGCGCCCAGCCCGTCGTCGTTCTCGGTCACGCGGGCGAAATCGATCCGGTGCGTCCCCTCGAACGTGGTCGTCTGTAGCCAGTCCGTCCCGTCGGGTGGGAGAACCTCGATTTCGTATCTACCCGGTGCGAGGTTCGGGATCGTGACGTTTCCGTCCGCATCAGTGAGGCACACGCCGCCGCAGAGCGGGTCGCCGTTGTAGTCGGCCTGTAGCTCGCCGACGGTGTCGTGGAGGCGGACCTCGAAGCCCTCGAGACCCGGCTCGCCGTTCTCCTCGCCGATGAAGTCCGGCGCGGCGTTGACGGGCCGGCGATCGTGGAAGGCGTGCACCACGAGCTTCCCGAGCGGCAGCGGGTGCTTCTTCAGCTCGATGACGATGTCGCCCGCGTCAGCCGGAAGGTCGACGTGCTTGCCCCACAGCTTGTAGCCGGGAGCCTTCACGGTGACGAGATAACGGCCCGGCGTCGTCTCCAGGCTCACGCCGGCGGCGGAGCTTTGATCGCCCGCGGCCACGAGCGGGATGTAGCTCGGCGTCGGCCTCACACCCGGACGCTGGTCCACCGGATCAGTCCGCCTGGCGGCGTTGTCCACGCTGACCAAGTAGGTGAACTCGGCGATCTCCTCCTGCGACTCGACGTCCCTGACGATCAGGTTGATACTGGCGGTCTGAGCAGCCGCGCCGGTCAGGACGAAGGGCAGCGCGAGCGCCGCGGCGGCGGCGACCAGTAAGGCAAGGGCTGTGGAGCGGGTACCTTCCTCTCCCGGTCATACTCGAACGGCGCTGCCGCATCGGCTCTCCCCTGGGTCGGGCACGCCCCTACAGGACGGTTCGGGACGCGATTCTCCGATGCTCGCGCTCGTTCGCGGGGAGTTGTGACGACTCTGTCACGAAGGCGTAATGCGGCGTTCACGGAGTAGAGACCCGCCGCCGGAGCAGCATTGCGCCACCGGACAACACGAGACCCGGCGACGGGGCCGGGTCTCGTCCAGCAGCATTGCGGCCCGCGGGCCTACTTCAGCGTGAGGTCGGCGCGCATGCCGCCGGCGTAGTGCCCGTCGATGTTGCAGAGCATCACGTAGTGGCCCTTCGTCAGCGGCATCACGAGCGTCACGCGGTCGCCCGGCTCCATGTCCTCCAGTTCGACCAGAAAGCCCGGCTCGACAACCTTTTGTGGTTCCCCCGCCCGTGCCTTCAGCTGCGACGCCTTGATCGGGGTCCGGAGCAGGATGAACTCATGCACGAGCTTGCCCCTGTTCCGAACCACGAGCCCGACCTCCCCCGACTTCGCGGATTTCAGGCTCGACTTGAGCGAGAGTTCGGTCGGCTTCCCCATCGTGACAGCGACCGCGCTGTCGGCAGCGATCCCCGAGCTCGCCGTCGACGTCCAGGTTGCGACGAGGACAGCGGCCAGGCCGGCGCCGACCAGAGCGATGGTACGACGGCGCCGCACCTCATCCTTCCCCGGTCGTCGTTCACCTGTGGACATGGTCATGGTGCGCTCCTCTCTGCATGGGACAGAGCGCAGTGCCGCACCAGGCTCCTTTGCTCGTGCGGTAGACAGCTTAGGAGCGCGCGGGCGGATCGTGACACGACCGTAAGTGGACTGTCATCAAGCGTTCACATGTCCAGGCCGGCACGTCTGGCGGCGAGGGGGCTCCAGCGCCGTGCGGCCCGGACGCCGGAACCTCCTCGCCCGACGACCCTAGGCGGTCGGCGTCCCCCTTCGGCGCCTGGATGCCAGATCTGTTAGCGAACCGTCACCGACCGTTCATGCGGGACGGAGGGGCTGCGGTATCGGCGGAGATGACAGGTTCATGACAGTTTTCCACAGGGCTGAGAAAGCGCGGAAAAGCGGTCGAAACATAGTACTATTTGAAACTCGTCCTCAAACCAACCTACCGCTGCGGTATTGGTGTGCGGCCGATGTCGAGAATCATGGTCGTGGACGACGAGCCTAAGATCGTGAGCTTCATCTCGCGGGCCTTGATGGCGCAAGGTTTTGCGGTCGACAGCGCGTCGGACGGCAAGAGAGCGCTGATCCTCGCTCGCCGCGGCGTCTACGACCTGATCGTGCTGGATCTGCTCATGCCCGGCTTCGACGGCCTCGCGGTGCTGCGGGGAATCATGGAGTCGCGCCCGGACCAGCGAGTCCTCGTGCTCTCGGCGCTTCCCGACGTCGAGGCGAAGGTGAAGTGCCTGGAGCTCGGGGCCTCCGATTACCTCTGCAAGCCGTTCGCGCTCGAGGAGCTCATTGCGCGCATTCGCGCACGGCTACGCCAGCCCGAGGCGCCGCCGTTGGAGCGCGTCCTGCGTGCCGGACGTCTCACGCTGGATCTCCAGAAGCGGGTGGCGCAGGCAGGCAACGGCGCTGTGGCGCTTTCGACGCGCGAGTTCCTCCTCCTCGAGCACCTCATGCGCAAGCGGGGCGAGGTGTGCACTCGCGAGCAGATCCTCGCGACGGTCTGGGGTTTCGCCTATGACCCCGGCACGAATGTGGTGGACGTGTACGTGCGGCGTCTGCGGTCGAAGCTCGGGCCCGAGAGCGTCGAGACGGTTCGCAATGTCGGATATTGCGTCGAAGCTGCGTAAGCACTCGCTCGAGCTCGCCTGGGGCGCGTTCACGATCGCGAACGCCCTCGTCATCCTTCTCGTACAGGACGTCGTCACCGTTCCGTTCCACCTCATCTGGATCAGCCTGTCGCTTCTCTACGGATTCAAGGTTTGGGGAGTCCGAGCGACCGCGGCCGTAGTCGTCGGGGTGTGCTTCGTCAGCGTTGCGGTGATGGTTCCGGCCGTCGTGGGCAGCGATCATGTCCACTGGGACGAGCTGCTCGAGATCCCGCTCATGGCGACGGTGTTCGCAGCCATGGTCTGGCACGCCCAGCGGCGGCACGAGGCCAGCGAGAAGACCCAGCGGATGGCGGAGAAGGAGCGCGAGTTGGTCCGCGACGCCTCTCACCAGTTCCGGACTCCCATCACGATCGCGCGCGGTCACGCAGAGCTGATTCGAACAGCCTACGAAGGCGAGCCCGCCGGCGCGGACGCCGGCGTGATTCTGGCCGAGTTGAAGCGATTGTCGAAGATGTCGGACGACCTCCTTCTTCTCGCCGCCGCCGAGCACCCGAATTTCCTCCTGCGAGAGTCGGTGGATCTGGGTCAGCTGATCGCGGACACGGAAACGCGTTGGAGCGCCACGGCCGAGCGGGACTGGCTCGTGGTCGCCGTCGACGACGGGAGCGTCCTGGCCGATCGGGACCGGATCGACCTCGCCCTCGATGCGCTGATCGAGAACGCGGTCAAGTTCACTCGCACACAGGATCGCATCGCGATCCTTGGTGGTGGCGAGGGCGACTTCGCAGTGCTCGAAGTCTCGGACAGCGGAGAAGGGATCGCCAAAGAGGATCTACCCAGGGTTTTCGACCGCTTCGCGCGCGTGCACGGTCAGGCCCAGGCGAACGGGGGTACGGGGCTCGGCCTCGCGATCGTCAAGGCGATCGTCGAGGCGCACGGCGGCTCCATCTCCATTGAGAGTGCGCTCGGGCAGGGCGCCACTTTCCGGGTGCGCCTTCCAGGGTTCCGCCCGGATCCTCGGATCGCGCTGGCCGGCTCGGCGCATGGTGTGCGGCCTGCGTCCTCGCGCACGACCCGCGTCTAGCTGCATCTAGTCGTCCTCAGGGCCTTCGCCGCCCGTTTCGTCCTCGTCAGTCTCGGCAGGCTCGGACTCTTCCTCAGCGAGCTCGGACTCTTCGTCGCGCTCCCGCGACTCGAGCCTCGGCGACAAAGGGACGGCGCCGGCAGGTGTTTGCCGCCGGCGGGACGGACGCTCGCCTTGGATCTCGGACTCCTCTTCATCTGTCTCGGGCTTCGCTACGTCTTCGTCCGCTTCGCTCGATTCGTTCGAACGGCCCTCCACGTCCCGCTCCTCGCCGTCGTCGTTCTCCTCCCGCTCCGTGGAGCCGGCGCCCTGCCCGCGCGTCCCGGGGGGCTTTTGCTCCTCTTCGTCCGAGGCTCCGTCTCGCTGGCGTTCAGCGTCGAGACTTTTCCCGGCAGTAACCGGGGCGGTGTCGAGCGATGCCGATGCTTCCGGGGCCGCGGCGGGAGGAACGGCAGTGACGCTCGACGTTGGCTTCGCGGTCGGCGGGTGCCGATCGGTCACCTGCGGCGTGACGACCCCTCCCACCGCGACCGCCGCGACAGTGGTGGCCGTGGCGACCTTCGCGCCGGCCGGCAAGGCGGCGAGCTTCGCAACGACTCCGCCCACCGCGACACCTCCCCCTGTGATCCCGAGCCCGGCTGCGGCGGCATCGAAGCCGGGGATCAACCGCTCGAGCTCATCCCGCAGCGCGAGCGGAACCGCGAGCGCCCCCTGCCCCAGGCGAGGCAGGGTCCGGAGGCGCCGATGGAGGCGGCGGCGGGCGCGGAAGAGGAGCGACTCGACGACCGGAACCGACACGGTCATCGCGGTCGCCACCTCGCGGTAGGACAGGCCGTAGAAATCGCGCAGGACGATTGCTTCGCGTTGCCGGTCGGGCAACGCCGAGATTGCGCTCTTCAGCTCGGCTAGGAGCTGTTTCTGGTCGGCCGCATCGGCCGGGTCGTATGCGGCCGACTCCGTAGCCGCCGCGAGCGGTAGCGGTTCGCGCATTCGGTGCACGATCCGGGCCCGGCATTCGTTACGTGCGATCTCGGCGAGCCACGGAGCCGGATTGCGTGGCTTGGTACCGCTCAGAAGGCTCTGATAGGCCGAGAGGAACGTCTGCTGCGTTGCATCGTCCGCCTCGTCAGCGTCCCGCAGCAGGAAGCGGCAGAGGCCAAGAACCATGCGGCTGTGCGCATCGAACAGCGTCGCGAGGGACGCGCCGGCCTCCTCCGAAGAGGTGCGGCCGGCGGGTGCGGAACTCGTTGTCACTGGGTTCGGCCGCAGTACTTACTTAGTCGTCGTCTTCGCCCTCGTCGTCCTCGTCTTCTGACTCGATCTCGGTCAGGATACCTCGCTCGCACTCGATCTCGACCTCGTCCCCCACCTTGATGTCACCGGTTTCGTGGCCGGCCGGGATAGTGCAGGTGACCCTGCCGACGGTGATCGATCCCGTGGACGTTGCCGTCGCGGGCGTGAGCGCGGTCACCCGCCCCTCGACGTCCTGTTCCTCCTCATCCTCGTCATCCTCCTCGTCCTCGAGACCCGGCTGACCGGGCACGCCTAGTAGGTCGAGGGCCCACTGGCCGCCAACGAGCGTGCACTCCATCTCGACCAGCGTGTTCAGGAAGGCAGAGAGGTCAGAAAATCCGATTGGAACCGCGCATGTGAACGGCGTCTTGCTCGGAATCGCCGGCGGCGTTGCGGGCATCTCAACCGTGACTGTGACGGAGCCGGCCGTCGTGGTCGCGTTGGTCAGCGCCGTCAGGACGCCGACGACCTCCAGCCGCGCCCCGTGGGCGACAACCTGAAGCGACTGCTGACTAAGTGCGCCGCTCCGGCTGATCGATAGCCGGACGACAACCTGGTCTCCGCGTCGAGGCGCGCCGGTCGAGGAGCTGAGCCGTCGCTCCGCGCTGTAGCGGATCGCCAGCACGCTCTTTCCGGCCGCAATCAGATAGCTGCCGGGCCGGCTCCCGAGGATGATGCCATGCACGCGTGCACGCGTCGTTCGCCCCATGGGGCGAACGCCCGTGGCCTGGAACGTTCCGTCGCGCAGGCGATTGCCGTTGATCGCCACCCGCGCCGCAGGCCGCAGCCGGTACGCGCTGCCCACCCGCACCGTGCGCACGATGCCGTTGCTATCGGCGATCACGAGTGCGTGCCGTGCGCGCTCCTTCCCGACGACGGTGCCCCGCCAGTCCGCGGCGCTCGCCGGACCGGCGACGGCAAGGGCCACGGCGACAATGCCGGCCACGAGAAGTGGCTTTGCTCCTGCTCGTCTCATCGAGTGCTCCTTTTCGTTGTGGTTCAATCGGGCGACGAGCTCGCTCAGGTCGAACGGCTTGGTCAGGTAGCCAATGGCTCCCAGCTCGAGGCATCGCGCCCTTTGCTCGGGGTCGATCAGGGCGGAGCACACGAGCACCCGCTGCTCCGGCCGGGCCTTCATGATCCTGCGCAGGACCTGAATTCCGCTCAGCCCCGGCAGCATCAGATCCAACAGGACGAGCTCATACCTCCTGCTCAGCGCCATCGCCAGCCCGTTCGTTCCGTCAGATGCGCCATCGACCTCGAAGCCGCGGGCGGTGAGCGCGCGAGAAACGATGTTGACGAACTTCGGCTCGTCGTCGATCACGAGTACGCGTCTCGTAGGCAGCGCGAGGGAACGTTCGTCCACCTTCTCTAGAGCGGCTACGGCGAAAAAGCTTGCGCAGACGGTTTTGACAGCGCCGCCACGCCGGAGTTGCGCCGCCCCCTTGGTATCAGGCGCTCTTTTGGGGTGAATACGCGTGGCCACTACGGGCCGGTGACCTCACCTCAATCGCGGGGGTAAAGCGCGGGTTCGAGTCCCGTCTCTCCCGTCTTCTCAAAGTGCCTGCAAATAGACGGTTGGCGTTGTCTGTTCAGGCGCGCGAGATCGTTCTGTAGCCCAATCCCGTGGCCAAACGCCGGCACAAAATGCCTGCAAATGGGCGATTCGGGGGATGATCCTATGTTTGGCCGCACGAACCAGACCGGATCATGGTCTCTGAACTGGCTTATCGACCACCGCAGACGCAGCGAGCAGTTCGAAAATCAGCACGCCTCGCTACTACGTGAGTTCGAGAACCTGGAGCGACGCTTCGGCGCGGGAACCTAGCTACTCCCCCGGGATTGAACCCGTCCCCATCGGGGGCTCGCCCGCATCGAACAGACACCTACGACCACGTGCCGCCGCGTCGAGGTCCTGCCGCTGCCCCTTAGCAAGTTGTGCTGGTAGCGATGGCCGCGCGGCTTCTGCGCGATCCCAGAGCGTCCGCAGCGAACGCGCGAGTCGTTCCGGCTCGATTCGGTGCGGCGGATCGAAGTGGTGTCGCTCCTCGAATACCTCGAGGGTGAAGTCGTCGAAGACGGGCGAGAGCCGCTCGGCGATCTCTCCGTTCAGGTCGGGATTGCTGAGACCGCCGAGGGCGTAGTAGACGGGGCGGTCGAACTGGCGCAGAGACTCCCGATCGAGGTCGTACGTCCGGAATGTGCGCGTGAGTGCGCGGATGCCGGGCGGGCGCTTCCTCATCCAGGGCTGGGGCGGGCCGGGCGGCGGCGCAGGTGGGGCGACGCCCGCGCGAAGTTGGAGTCGGATGAACGCGGTCATGAACTCGTCAGGAGCGAGCGCGTCCAGCTTCTCGAGTTCGCGCCTCACTGACCGCTCGCCCTCGCTGAGGTCCCAGTCGCCCGCCCACGCGGGCTCGATCAGGGCGAGGCTGAGCAAGCGGTCCGGCCGCCGCGCGGCCACGGCGAGTGCCGCTGCGCCCCCACCCGAATAGCCGACGAGATGGAACCGCTCCCAGCCGAGCGCGTCGGCCTCGCGCATGACGCCGCCGACTTCCGTCTCGAGGCTGTAGTCGACCGGCGGCTCGTCCCCGGCGTAGACCTCCAGATCCTTGGCAGCGGCCTCGACGTCGTGCCCGAGCGTCTCGATGAGGGCGCCGTACGCGAGCTCGGCAGGGAGGACGGCGCCCGGCAGCAAGATCACGCGGTAGATGGCTCCTCCTTCATCCGAGGCTTCGGCGCGCGTCGGGCGAGCACCTCGTCGACGAAGCCGAGGACAGCGGGATGCGCGGGGTTGATGAGGTGACCGCCCTCGACCCACTCGACCCTCGCTCCCGGCATCGCTTCGGCCACGAGGTTCGTCACCTCCGCGAAAGCTGGCGGGGAGTCCTTGCCGGCGACGAGCAACGTCGGCTGGACGATGGTGCCGAGCTGCTCCGCGCTGACGTTGAGGAGGCCGCCGCGGTGCTCGGCCACGATCGCGGGGCCGTTGGCCGTGAATGTCTGTTGCACCGGCTCGGGCAATCCCTCCCAGCCTGCGTCGCCAACGACACTGCTCAGCATCGTCTCGCCGACGGTGCTCATGTCGGCCTCGGCGGCGGCGAAGACCTGCTCGTCGAGGTCTGCCAGCCACCGCGTCAACGCCTCGCTCAGCGACAGGCCCCCGCCTTCCAGCAGCGCCAGTGCGCGGACCCGGTCCGGGTAGCGGAGCGCGAGGTCGACGGCGATCTCTCCGCCCTGGCTGCGCCCGATCACGATCGCCGGCGCCGCCGCGAGCGCGTCGATCAGCGCAGCCGCGTCGTCAGTGTGCTGGCGCACGTCCATGACCAGCGGCTCCGGGCACTCGCTGCGGGAGAACCCGCGGCGGTCGTAGACGACCGCCCGCCCACGTGTCGCCAGCTCGGCAGCCGCGTCGGTCCAGAGGGCGGCCGAGCTCCCGGTGCCGTGGATGCACACGATCGGCTCCCCGGCACCGTGTTCTTCGTAGTACAGCGAGACACCGTTGACTCGGATCTCAGACATGCGACGAGTATGCGACCGCCCGGGGTGGCCCGCATCGGGTGAACACCCCATTTCGCATGGCCGTCAGTCCAGGAGCCGGTGCTCCATCGCGAAGACGGCGGCGGCGGCCCGCGACGAAACCCCGATCTTCGCGTACAGGTTCTCGACGTGACGCCCCACCGTCTTCGCCGAGATGAACAGGCGTTCGGCCACCTCGCGATTCGACCGGCCCCGCGCGATCAAGCACAGCACCTCCACCTCCCGGTCGGTGAGACCGGCCGGCCACCGGGGCGGCGAGGGGGCCGCCCGCCGGCCTGCGGCCGCTAGCACGCAGGCGACCGCGTCCACGTCGAGCTTGCCTTGGGCCTCGGCTTCGAGCATGCGGGCGGCGTCGCTGCGTCGGCGTACGCGGGACGGTACGGCCGCTCGGAGGTAAGGGCGGCGAACACGTCCGCCGCGGCCAGGATCCGATCGCCGCGTGTCAGGGCCTCGGCAGGGAGCGAGCGGTGGTAGCCGGACCCGTCGAGGCGCTCGTGGTGCGACGACGCCGGCTCGACTAGGGACGCAAGCGAGTGGCACCGGACGAGGATCCGCTCGGTGTAGTACGGGTGGAGCCGCACCCGCTCCCACTCCGAGGTAGTGAGCGGACCAGGCTTGTCCCAGATCCCGTTCTCGACCGCGACCCGGCCGAGGTCGTGAACGAGACCCGCCCGCCGCAGATCGTCGCACGCGCGGTCGTCGAGGCCCGCGTGGCAGCCCGCCTCCTCGGCGAGCGAGGCCACCGTGCGGGAATGGCCGCGGATCCAGGGCGACTTGAGGTCGGCGAAGTCAGCAAATGCGGTGAGCACGGCATCGAGCCTCTCCGGCGCGACGGTAGTCACCGGTGCCGGCTCACGCGCGAGCGCGGTCTCCCACTCGTCCCCGCCGTCGAGCTCGGAGAGGACGTCGGGTCCGACCCGCTCGAAGGCATCGACGACCGCAGGGTCGTACGCCCGTCCTCTTCGCTCGCTCATCCATTCGTGTGGGTCGGCGTGGAGGGCGGTTGCAGATCGGCGTCTCTCGCCACGGCGGCGATGCGTACCGCGAGGGGGATGGCGTCTCCTTCGAGTCTGTCGGGGTACCCCTTCCCGTCCCAGCGCTCGTACGCATGGGCGAGGGCGTCGACGACCGGCTGCTGCAGACCGACGCGTCCGGCCAGCATGGCGGCGACCTCGCAGTGCGCGGACAGCGAACGCTCCCCGCTCTTGGGATCGGTGAGCCCCCGAGCGACGAGCCGGAGACGCCGCATCCGGGGCTGTCCGGGGGCGACGCTGCGCACGTGTCGGCCCAGCATCTCCCGGCCAGAGCCCATGAGGACCGGAGCCATCGCGGCGTTGTAGGCTCGCTCGTCGCCGCCGACCATTGCGGCGGTCTCCGCCGCGTCGGACGTGCAACCCAGAAAGCGGAGGAGCGCGAACTGGAGGACGGTGCGGACGTCATGCGGACCGCATCCCATCGCCTCGGCGAGGGCGGCGGCGATCGTGCAGGTGCGCAGCGCGTGACCGAGAGGCTGCCCGGTCCCAAGGTCGGTGGCGAGCGACACCGAGGCGAGGAGCTCGGCCAGACGAAGCGGACGGGACGGGGCAGGCTTGTCCGAGCCGACCATCAGTGGAAACGCTATCCCACCGTCAAGCGCACCGAGCTCGGGCCCGAGAACCGCGAGCCGCGCTGCTCGCCCTCGTCTACGCGCTCGAGACGCTCGAAGCGAAGCAGGAGGGCCACCCCAAAGCTGTCTGATCCGCTTGCGGTCGGTCCAAACAAGGGCGTACGGTCGCCGAGTGGCGATCTTGCCGCCACCGGTCGGGTGTCTGAACGTGAACGGGTACGCGCTGCTCCGAGCTGGGTGGGTGGAGTTCGCGCGTCGCTGGCGCCGACGGTAGGGCGTCGCCCCTGCGTCACGAAGGGCCATGTCCCGCGAGGTAGCCTGAGTGTGCGGGCGCGCCCAGCGACCTGCCGCCCCGAGGCGCCCACGCCCGTGGGCACTCGGTGGTCGACGATCGTGTTCGAGGAGGGCCGCCTCCTCGGGGCGCGTCCCGCTCTAGTGGAACTGGAGTGAGCGGCGTACGGGGCGTGAGCGCTCCAACTTTGGTCCCGCAGGCACGGCGAGGGGCCGCCGCCCTCCCCGTGCCTGCGCCATACGACTTGTCATCCTAGACCCTTAGCGCGGAAAGTGGCGACGCCAGGCATTGCCGTGAGGTGAGCGAGCGCGTTGGAGGGCGGAGGAAGCTCGACGTGGCGAAGCCCAGAGTCGAAGAGAGCGACTCGGACACGCGAGCAGCCTCTGGGTCGGCATGAAGCGCGACCCGGTCAAGCCCTCGGACGCGAAGCGGCCCGAGTCCGTGAGACGGGGGCGCGCGCTCGACTCGGACGCCAGGGTGGTTCGCGCCTCGGTCAGGCGTCTACGCGCTTTTTCTTGCTCGGCTCGATCCTCGCGACACCTGCCGAGGAGAGCGAAGATGCTCGTGTGCTCGTCGTCCCAGCGGATGCGAAAGCGCGGCGGATCGTGGGCCAGAACCTCCTCGATGACGCCCGCCCGACCCGACTGAGCAGCCTGCTCCGACTCGACGACGATCCTGTCTCCCACACTCGCGTCCATTGTCCAACTCTCCTGCGATTCGATCTCGTCAACCCAAGACTAGCGCGGGGATCACGATCATCAGGAGCGCTTCCAGCGCCCGCGTCGGCGATGGCCGCCTACCAGCTCCAGCGTGCGCGGCTCGAAGCTCACGAGGACCTCGTTCAGCGAAGCTACGCGCTCCTGAAAGCCCGTTAGGCCGCGCCAGCGCCAGATCATCGGATGTCCTCCCAGGGCCCGAAGCTGACGAAGCGGGTCGGCTCATCCACGTCCCGACAGCAGCATCGCCGGGGCCGCGAGCCCCTGGCCAGCGCTCCACTCGGTGAACTCCCCCTGAGTCCTCGTGTTTTAGGATCGCGTCACCCCGGTTACTGCCGAGCTGAGACGACAGAGGAGGAGTGGATGGCGGCCGACCAGAGGAACGCCCGGATCTTCGGGGTGCTGTTCATCATCACGTTCCTCACCTCGATCCCGCGCGCTCGCTCTCTTCCAGCCCGTTCTCGACGACCCGGCCGGGTACATCGCCGGTGGCGGGAAGGACAACCAGATCTACCTGGGCGCGTTCCTGGAGCTCCTGCTCATCATCGCGAACGTCGGAACGGCCGTTGTGCTCTACCCGATCGTGAGGCGGCAGAACGAGCTCCTCGCCATCGGCTACGTCGCTGCTCGAATCATCGAGTGCGTCTTCATCGCGGCGGGATCATCTTCGTGCTCGGGGTCGTCAGCCTGCGCCACGACTCTCCGGACGCGGCCGACCTCGCCGTCTCGCTCGCGGCGCTCAAGGACTGGACGTTCCTGTTCGGCCCCGGACTCATCGTCCCCTTCGGGAACGGGCTGATCCTCGGCTACCTGATGTACAGCTCCGGCCTCGTCCCGCGGCGCATGGCCTGGCTCGGACTGATCGGAGGGCCGCTCCTCCTGATCGGGAACATCGGCGTGCTCTTCGACTGGTGGGAGCAAACCGGCGCGGTGCCTTCCTGGTCGTCCCCGAGTTCCTCTGGGAGCTGTTCGCTCGGGATCTAC
Source organism: uncultured Gaiellaceae bacterium (assembly GCA_963749515.1). GTDB lineage: Bacteria > Actinomycetota > Thermoleophilia > Gaiellales > Gaiellaceae > Gaiellasilicea. The sequence continues at coordinate 22,880 of CAVVMR010000002.1, read as the reverse complement.
GCGGCGGTCTGGGGATTCCGGAAGACTGCTCCGATCCTCTCGGCCCGCAGCACGATGCTCCGCAGACCGACGCCGCGTAGGACGACGGCGTCCATTGTCGACGCCGACGCCCTCAGACCGGTCAGCTGACGCTCTCCCTAGGTTCTAGCAGCGGCTGTTGGCGCTGTCTGGCGTCGTCGGTCCGATCTGGCTGCCCGGGTTCATCCTTCGCCGGAGCGATCTTCCTAGCTGCAGACGGTGGTTCGACAGCTGGAGCGGACTGGCCGCCGTGAATCCTTAGTCGGCGCTTAGTGACTCGACGTCCCGAGAAGCACCGATCCCTTCACTACGGTGTTCGGCGGGTGTTCGGCTGTGTTGCCAAAACAGACGACCTACTCGCGCCAAAAATACCTGCAAATCGTAAAGCCGACGCGCGGATTCGAACCGCGGACCCCTTCATTACGAGTGACGGCCACGGAGGGCAACCAGTCCCCGCCAGTCCCTCCCACGCCGTACAAACAAGCCGCGTCCTCGGACTCCGAAGGACAGCGAGGGGTCGGGGAACGCGTAACGGTGTTCGGCGGGTGTTCGGGGCGCAACTGGGTTTCCTTTACAGACTCGTAGCCACCTCTCAGGCGAGAGCACTCTCGCCCAGCCGAACGACCGCTACCCCGTCGATGCGTCGCTCCTATTTACGGGGCTTTCTGATGGGCCGTGCTGGGATCGAACCAGCGACCTTGGGATTAAAAGTCCCCTGCTCTACCAACTGAGCTAACGGCCCCCTGAAGTCGAGTGTAGGGCACAATCTCGGCGTGGAGATCCTCGAGAAGCCGCGCCTTCGCGGTGTCTTCCACCAGTACGCGTTCTACGTCGCGGTGGTCGCCGGCGTCGTGCTCGTGGCGCTCTCCGACTCGGGGCGCGAGCTGGTCGCGACCTGGATATACGCCGCCGCGCTCGCGGCCATGTTCGGCGTCAGCGCGCTCTACCATCGCGTCAACTGGCGCACTCCGCGCGTTCGCAAGTGGATGCGGCGGCTCGACCACTCGACGATCCTCCTCCTGATCGCCGGGACGTACACCCCGTTCGCGCTGCTCGCCTTCGAGGGGAGGCTGGCCGACGCGATCCTCGTCGTCGTCTGGTCCGGCGCGGCCGCCGGGCTCGTGCTGAACCTCTTCTGGGTCGACGCACCGACGTGGTTGACCGCGCTCGTCTTCATCGCGCTCGGCTGGGTCGGCGTGGTCGCCGTACCCGAGCTCTTCGACCTCGGTGTCGCACCGGCCGTGCTCGTCTTCGTCGGCGGCGCCCTCTACACGCTCGGCGCCTTAGCCTACGCACTCAAGCGCCCGAATCCCCTGCCTGCGACCTTCGGCTACCACGAGATCTTCCACCTCCTCGTGATCGGCGCCGCGGCGGTCCATTTCGTCGCCATCGCAGCCTTCGTTCTCCCCCAGTCTTAACCGGGCGGCAACGGTCTCGCGGCTACGATTTGGGCATGACAACGAAGATCCAGAAGACGGACGCCGAGTGGCGCGCCGAGCTCAGCCCGGAGCAGTACGAGATTCTCAGGCGCAAGGGCACCGAGCGCGCGTTCACCGGCGAGTACGTCGACACGAAGGACCCCGGCGTGTACCGCTGTGCCGGGTGCGGGGCGGAGCTCTTCCGCTCCGACGCGAAGTTCGACTCCGGTAGCGGCTGGCCGAGCTTCGTCGAGCCGGCGGGCCTCGACAGCGTCGTGACCGAGACCGACACGAGCTACGGAATGGTGCGCACCGAGGTCAACTGCGCCGCCTGCGGCGGTCACCTCGGCCATGTCTTCCCCGACGGCCCCGGCCCGACCGGGGAGCGCTACTGCATCAACTCCTGCGCCCTCGACCTGGAACCGGCATGACGACTGCGACCGAGATGGCCACGTTCGCCGCCGGCTGCTTCTGGGGCGTCGAGGTCGAGTTCCGGAATACGCCGGGCGTCACGGATGCACGGGTCGGCTACGTCGGCGGAACCGCCGACCGCCCGACCTACGAGGAGGTCTGCAGAGGCAGAACCGGCCACGCCGAGGCAGTCGAGGTCACGTTCGATCCGGACGAGGTCTCGTACGCCGACCTCGTCGACCGGTTCTGGAGCCTGCACGACCCGACGCAGGTGAACCGGCAGGGCTGGGACGTCGGCACGCAGTATCGCTCGGCGATCTTCACCCACTCTCCGGAGCAGGCAGAGGTCGCGGCGGAGTCGAAGGCGCGGGCCCAGATGCAGTTCTCGGCCCCGATCGCGACCGAGATCGTGCCGGCGACAGCGTTCTGGCCGGCCGAGGAATACCACCAGCAGTACCTGGTCAAGAACGGCCGCGCGACCTGCCGGATCTAGCTACTCGGTAGGTGCCGCCGCCGGCTCGGGCTCTTCCGGCTGCGGCACCCGCCAGGCCGTGAAGACGGCGAGGCCGATCCAGAGCAGGTCGAAGAGACCGAAGACCTCGTCCAGGTTCTCGCGGAAGATCCGGAACATCTCGCTCGAGAAGAGCCCGATGCTCAAGCCGAGCTCCTCGCCCTGTTCCTGGACCGAGAACGCGAAGCTGACGTACTTGCCGAGCAAGATGCCCACGAGCGCGGAGACGACGGCGATCACCTGGAGGGGCGGGCCTTTCGCGCCGCGTGTGGCAAAGACCACTGCTGTTCCCGCCAGGAAGCCGATTCCCCAGGCGACGATTCCGACCTCGTAGTCGCTGATCTTGACGATCAGGCCCCACACGACGCCGCCCACGATCGCGGCGCCCAGTGCGGCCGCGACAGCCGGGAGGAGGGAGCCCGAGGGCTCAGTCAGGGGCGACGGAGGATCGCCGCCCGCAAGGAACGAGTAGCGATCGTCTTGTTGATCCATGCGCGGACGGTACTCGACCCCTCGGCCGGAGGATCAACGCGTGCCGATCGGCATCCGCAGCAGGCGTGGAATCGCCGCTGCGGCACGCGCTGCGACGGGCGGCCGCCGGCCTGATGCAGCCGCTTCCTCGGACGCCAGGGTGCCCCAGCGCACGACCTTTCCGCCGACGTAGCGAAACGGCTCGGGCGGCAGCCTTCGAGCCCGACGGTCGACGAGCGGCAGCGCGGTCCATTCGTCACGGGCACCGAGCGCCAGGGAGGCGAGAATCTGCCCACCGAGCCAGCTCGGCCCGACGCCGTTGCCCGAATAGCCGGCGCCGTAGTGGATCCGTGTCCCCGGCACCGTGGCGTAGCGAGGGAGCTTGTCGGCCGAGACGTCGATCGGGCCGCTCCAGCGGGCTGCGATCGGCGCGGCGGCGAGTGCGGGGAGAAGCTCCCGCAGGCCGCGTTCGGCGCGTGCTTGCGCCGGCAGGTCGTCGAGGATCCCGGGGCCGACGCGATCGCCCAATCCGAGCCGCCCCGAGCCGCTGCCCATCAGGACACGTCCGTCGGGCGTCGTGCGGAAGTAGTGCAGGAACATGCGGCCGTCGACGATCGCTTCGCCGCACGTCCAGCCGATCTCCTCCAGCAGCTCCGGAACGGGATCGGTGAGAACGACCGCGCTGCCGAAGTTCGTCTGGCGGCCGCCGAGCGGCCAGCTCGTGCCCCAGACGTTCAGGGCGAGCACCACCTCGCGGGCGCGAACGCGGCCGCCGGGCGTATCGAGCACGGTGGCCTGTCCCGCGCGGACGGTCGTCACCGGGGTGTGCTCGAACACCTGGACTCCGCTCGCGATCGCGGCACGCCGGAGCGCCAGCACGAGCCGCGCCGGCTGGATCGTCGCGCCGTCGCGGAAGCTGACGCCGCTGCGGAAGCGAGGCGAGTCGCACCGGCGTCGGACATCGGCCGTGTCGAGCAGCATCGCCTCCTCCTCGACTCCGAGCGCGGTGACTGCCTCGATCGCACGCTCGACGCCGGCGTCTTCCGACTCGCCGGCGGAGACCCGGAGCAAGCCGCCCTCTCGCAGCCAGACGTCCTCGCCGCGGCGTTCACAGAACTCGCGCACTGCAGGGACGATGCGGGCCGAAGCGTGAGCGAGCTGCAGTGCGGCCCCGTCCCCCAGCACGTGCCGGAGCGTCGGCAGCGACGACCAGTAGCCGTGGAGGAAGCCACCGTTCCGGCCGCTCGGCCCGTCGCCGATCTCCCGCGCCTCGAGCAGCGCCACCGAGAGCGAGGGATCGCGCTCGCGCAGCGCGAGCGCCGTCCAGAGCCCGGTGTACCCACCGCCGACGATCGCGACGTCCACGTCGATCGGCCCGGCGAGCGGAGGCGAAACGTCCACACCGCCGTGGGCACGTGCTTCCTCGAGCCACCACGACGGCCGCGACGGCAGCGGCGGTCTCAGAGTCCGGTCTCGCATGGTGCGAGGCTATCCTCCTTCCACGGGCCCCCATCGACTAGCGGTCCAGGTCACCACCCTTTCAAGGTGGCTGCACGGGTTCGAATCCCGTTGGGGGCATTAGCGACCCGCTTGGCAGGGCGACTTGGAGCGACCCGCGTGTCAACCGAGGCCGGCGGTCCCGCACATGCGCCGCTTGCGGCTCCCGGTCGAGTCCGGCCAAGATCAACCGGGCCGCAACGGCCGTTCATGCATTGGGATCCGTAGAAGCCTGGCGATCAGCGGAACAAGCGTGCCCTGGCAGGCGACCGACAACAGCACGACGACGAAGACAATCCCGTAAACGCGGTCCGAACCGGGAACACCGCCGATGACGGCGAAGGCTGCGAGCATGATCGGGACCGCTCCCTTGAGACCACTCCAGGCAATGAAGATTCGTTCGGTCACCTGAAGGCGGGCCCTCGCCAGCGTGAGCGCGACCACGAGCGGCCGTGCGACCAAGGCGAGCACGACCAGCAGCAGCGCGGCGTCGACCCAGACGCGGGCGCTGAGCGAGCCGAAGCTGATGGTGAGGCCGAGACCGACGAAGACGACGATCTCGGCGAGGCTTGCCAGCGAGGTGTGAAAGCGCTCGATCTCCCCTTTGTAGGGCAGGCGCGCGTCTCCGAGCACGAGCCCTGCGATGAAGACAGCGAGAAAGCCCGAGCCGTGCAACAGCGACGTGGCGCTGTAGAGGACGCCCGCCAGAGCAAGCGCGAGCACCGGGTAGAGGCCTTCGCCCGGTAATCGCAGACGCCGCAACAGCTGCAACAACGCCAACGCTCCGGCGACGCCGGTAGCCATGCCGACCCCCATCTCGACGACGAACTCCCGCACCACGACGAACCACGTTGCGTCATCGTGGGTCGCAAGCTCGATCAAACCGAGCATCAGAGCGATCCCGGCGGGATCGTTCACTCCCGCCTCTCCCTCCAGCGTCGTGCCAGAGCGGCCGGCGATCTCTCGGCGTCCGAGTACCGAAAACATCACCGCCGGATCGGTAGGCGCCAGAGCAGCACCGATCAGCCCGGCCAGCGTCCAGTCGAACCCAAGCGCGTAATGCGCGAACACAGCCAGGAGGCCGGCGGTCGCAAACGTTCCGACTACGCCGAGCGAAAGGATCGGACCGGCCGAGCCTCGGAACCTTCGCCAGCCGATGTCCATGCCGCCGTTGAACAGGATCACGATCAGCGCCACAACCGCGACCCGCTCGACCGTCAGAATCGGCACGTGCTCGTAGATCTGCGGCCAGATGTCGGAGACGAGCGCCGCCGCAACCAGGAAGATCGCCGGCGCCGGAACCGGGACACGCCCGGTCAATGTCGACGACATCGCCGCGAGCGCGACCGCCCCGGTAAGGAAGAGGAAGACGGCTGCGAAGTCTGCGATCTCGGTCATGGCGACGCCACGCCGACCAGACTTCCCGGCACACCAACACCGAAGCTATCAGCGCCCGAAGGCAAGCATGACCCTATCCGGCCGGGCGATCGCAGAAAGGGGGAGGGCTCACTGGTCCGACCCTCCCCCATCTGAACCTGACTAGGTTGCCGCGATGCCCTCGATGCCCGGGGGAAGTCCGGTAACCGAGCCCAGCTTGGTGAGCGTCCCATCACGGTTGACGCGGTACGCGTCCACGGTTCCCGCGGTGCCGGTCTGGCCGTAGAGGAAGTTGCCCTTGCTCGGGGAGGCGAGATCGATCGGTCCGGCCTCCGTGGTGGCAACGACGCCAGTCGGCCCGACGAGCGACGGCTTCCCGTCACGGTCGATTCGGTAGGCGCTGAGCGTGTTGCTGCCTGTGTTCGCAACGTAGTAGTAGCCGCGGACCTGCTGGATCCAGCACAGCGCCATCTGGTTGTCGGTCAGCGACTGCGCTCCGCTGAGTGTTCCGTCGCGGTTGAGCGTGTACGTCGTGACCGAGCTCGTCCCCGCTTCACCGACGACGAGCCGGTGCGACCGGTCGAACGTGAAGGCAAATGGCACCGGCGTCGCAGAGGCGTTGACGACTGGCGTGTCCGAGAGGCGGCCGTCGCGTTCCACCTGAAAGACGTCGATGTTGCTTCCGCTTGCCTTGGTCGTGACGATCAGCTGCCGCCCGTCGGGGGTGAAGCCGACCTGCCCCGGCGAAGTGAGGAAGTGCGGCGGCACCGTGTTCGCGAGCCCGAGCGAGCGAGCGGAGCCGCGGAGGTAGCGGAGCCCGTGGCGGCGAATCGAGAAGCCCTGGACGACCCCTGCCCCGCCGGCGTTGAGCACGTAGACGAGATCGCCGTGGACCGCGATGCTGGCCGGGAAGTCTCCGCCTGAGGGAACCACGTCGACGAGCTTGAGGCGGTCGCCGCGGACACTGAATGCGGAGACGGTGTTACTGCCTGCGTTGACCGCTAGGAGCAATGAATGTCTGGCGTCGTAGACGAGCGATCCCTGCGAGCCTAGGCGGTCGGATTCGTCCCCGGGCGCGGCGACGCCGCCGCTGCCGCCGGTCGGGTAAGCACCGGCTTCCGAGAGAAGCCCGTCGTCTCCCCGGTGGTAGACAACGATTCGATTTCCGCTGACCTCGTTTGTCTGGACGAACACCAGGCCCTTGTCGTCGTGACGACCCTTGCCATGATGATGGCCACGACCGTCATGAGCGAACGCAGCTTGCGCGGCCACCGCCATCGCGGCAACACCCGCGAGGAGTACGGAGAGAACTACGGCGCGTTTCATGGATCCTCCCTTTCGTGGACGACCGGACGCCCGGTCACCCCGCGCTTGTTTCCCTCATGCCGTCGCTCAAGCGAGAACTCGCGTTTGTTTCGTGTTTTTTAAGCTCCGGCCGGGGCTGGCATCGCCGAGCGGTGGACTCCCAACGCTCTATCGCCGGCCGGCCCATCGGTGGCTCTTTCTGAACAGTCTCTGAATTTTCGCTTGCCAGGCCCTGAAAAGGGCTTGATAACGCTCGCGCGGCCGCCTCCTGACCGCTACGACGATGGGTGCAATCAATGAAGGAGGAGTCGATGTCGAAGCTGATCCCCCTTTGCGTGGTCGGGATGACCGTGCTCGCATTCGCGGTCCAGGCGACGCCGGCGGCGCGGCAGGACGCGATGAAGCCGGTGCTCGTCAAGACGATCGTCGACAAGCAGCTCGGCCGCGTGCTGACGACGGCCGGCAAGCAGGCGATCTACGTCTGGAACAGGGAGCCCAAGGGCAAGATTCGTTGCACCGGCGCGTGCGCGAAGGCGTGGCCGCCCGTTCTCGTGAAGAGAGGCGTCGTCGTGTCCATGCACGTCAAGGGGATAAAGGGCGACTTCGGGACGATCCGCCGCGCCAACGGCGCACGCCAGCTGACGTTCAACAGGCGTCCGCTCTACACCTACGCGCACGAGAAGCCCGGCCAGGTGCTCTGCAACGACGTCGACGACTGGTTCGCCGTCAAGGTGCGCGCGTGACGCAGCAGGCGCCGCGCGAGACGCCGCTGCTTCGCGCTTACGGCCGACGCACATTTCTCACGGCGACCGGAGTCGGACTGTCGTCGCTGCTGTGGGGGAGACCTGTGTGGCAAGCCGTCTCCGGGGCAGCTCAGCCGCTCCAGGGTGTGCTTCCGTCGGGAATCGTCCCGTCGTCGGGGTGGCGCATCTACACCGTCGCGGCGACGATGCCCCGCTTCGACCGCTCGACGTGGCGTCTGCGCATCGAAGGGCTGGTGGAACAGCCGGTCACGCTGACATACGAGGAATTGCTGCGGCTCCCGCTCGCGGAGCAAGTCTCCGACTTCCACTGCGTGACCGGTTGGTCGGTTCACGACGTCCGCTGGGCCGGCGTTCGCTTCGCCGACCTGCTCGCCGTCGCCGCGCCACGAGCCGGGGCGAGCGTGCTCACGTTCGTCTCTTCAGAGCGTCCATACGTCGACACTCTGACGCTCGCGCAGGCAGAGCTCCCCGACGCGATGCTCGCCTACGAGATGGACGGGAAGCCGCTCCGCCGCGAGCACGGCGCGCCCGTCCGCGTCGTGATTCCCGAGATGTACGGCTACAAGAACGTGAAATGGGTCGAGCGGATCGTCGTCGGCGACCACGCCGAGCCGGGGTACTGGGAACAACGCGGCTACGACGTCGACGCCTGGGTCGGCCGCTCGAATGACTCGTGAGCCGCTCTACATCACGCGGTTCTCGCGCACGGAGCGCGCCGTGCACTGGATCCACGCGAGCGCGTTCTTCGTGCTGCTCGGGACCGGGCTCGTGCTCTACGTGCCGCGCCTCAGCGCGCTCGTGGCGCGACGCCCGCTGATCAAGGACATCCACATCTACACCGCCCTCGCATGGATCGTCCTGCTCGCGCTCGTCGTCGTGCTCGGAGACCGCCGTGGTCTGCGGCGGACGCTCCGCGAGCTCGATCTGTTCGACGAGGACGACCGACTCTGGCTGCGCCGGAAACGCCGTCCGCAGGGCCGCTTCAACGCCGGCCAGAAGCTACACGCCGCCCTCGTTGCTGCCTTCGCGTCGCTCTTCGCGCTCTCGGGCCTCCTGCTCTGGCTCGGCGAGCGGGACACCCGTTTCCGCTGGGCGAGCACGATTCTCCTCCACGACGGGTTGATGTACGTCTCGCTCGTGCTCCTCCTGGGCCACCTCTACCTGGCGTTGATCTACCCGGCGACCCGCCATGCGCTGCGCGGGATCACCGTGGGCTCGGTGCGCCGCGATTGGGCGGTCGAGCATCACCGGAAGTGGATCGAGCGTGACGAACGGCCACAATGAGGCAATGACGACGGTGCTGATCGTCGATGACGAGCCGATCGTGCGCGATGTCGTCGCCCGCTACCTCAAACGGGACGGCTTCGACACGCTCGAGGCCGGAGACGGCGACGCTGCGCGTCGCCTGATCGAGCACAGCCCGCCCCAACTCGTCGTCCTCGACGTGATGCTGCCGGGAACCGACGGGCTGTCGCTGTGCCGCTGGATCCGGTCGCGCGGCGACCTCCCTGTGATCATGCTGACCGCGCGTGGCGAGGAGGCCGACCGGATCGTCGGACTCGAGCTCGGAGCTGACGACTACGTCACCAAGCCCTTCTCTCCGCGCGAGCTGGCAACGCGCGTGCGTACCGTGCTCCGCCGCAGCAACTCGGTCGCAGATACGAACGCCCATCTCTCCTTCGACGGCCTCGAGCTCGACTCGGCCACGCGTGAGGCGGTTCTGCACGGCGAGCAGCTGCGACTGACGGCGAAGGAGTTCGACCTACTCTTCTTTCTCGCTTCCAATCCGCGCAACGTCTTCTCCCGCGACCAGATCATGAGCCGCGTCTGGGGTTACGAGGCCGCCCACGACACGGGCACCGTGACCGTGCACATTCGCAGGCTGCGCGCCAAGATCGAGGTCGACCCCGCGAACCCGCGCCGACTCGAAACGATCTGGGGCGTCGGCTACAGGTTCCTGCCGTGATCACTCTCGCCCTCGCAGTCGCCGTTGGCACGCTCGGCGTAGGGCTGGCGGCGACATTTGGCCTGCGCCTCCTCCCCAGCGTGCGCCTGCAACTGGCCGGATTCGCGTTCCTCTCAGTCGTGCTGCCGCTGCTCGCCGTCCTGCTCTCGGGCTGGGTGATGTTCCACATGGGAGACGATGTCAAGATCCTCGCTGTCGCCGCAGCCTCCGCCTCGGCGGCCGTCGCGGCGGCGCTCGTGCTTTCGTCGTCGATCGCGCGGCAGATCGACCGCCTTCGCACCGCCTCTTCTGAGCTCGCGGCAGGCGAGCTCGGCACGCGAGCACCGGAGGATGGTCCGCGCGAGCTCGCTGAACTGGGGCGGTCGTTCAACGCGATGGCCGGCAGCCTCGAAGGGCTCTTTGATGCTCGCCGCGAACTCGTCGCCGCCGCGAGCCACGATTTGCGGGCGCCGGTGGCTTCGATCGCGGCGATGCTGGAAGCGATCGAGGACGGTCTCGCTACCCCAACCGAGTACCTGGGGCCGCTGCAGGACCAGGCGAGGCGCCTCACTGTCCTCGTCGACGATCTCTTCGAGCTGGCGCGCATCGACGCAGGCGCGCTCCTACACGAGCTCGAGGAGGTCGCGCTGGCCCCGCTGATCGAGTCTTGCGTCCGCGGTTTCGAGGCGGAAGCGCGAGCCCGCAACGTCACGCTCGAGAGGACTCTCGAGGAGCTCGTGCCCGAGGCGCGCTGCGCCCCCGAGCAGGTGGAGCGCGTCCTTCTCAACCTGCTCACGAATGCGCTCCGACATACACCGTCGGACGGAACGGTCGCGGTGACCCTCGCCCCGGCGACCGGCCACGTACGCGTCACCGTCGAGGACACCGGCGACGGCCTCTCGCCAGAGGCCACGCGCCGGATGTTCGACCGCTTCTGGCGCGACGACTCCGCCCGTCAGGCAAACGGCGGTGCCGGTCTCGGACTCGCGATCGCGCGTGGGCTCGTCGAAGCACAGGGCGGCACGATCTGGGCCGAACAGCGCTCCGGCGGCGGGGCCAAAGTCTCGTTCACGCTTCCGCTCGCCGGTGATTGACCCTCACGCTGGCCTGACCTCGGAGATGCTTCGATCCGACACGTTCGCGCTGGGCCTGTTCGCTCGCGTCGGAGACTGGCTGCGAGCCCACCGCCTCGCCGGCTGACGAGCGGCCCGCATCCGGCGCTACGCTGCGCGCAAGGGCGGTTAGCTCAGCTGGTAGAGCACCTGCTTTACACGCAGGGGGTCGCAGGTTCGAGCCCTGCACCGCCCACTTCCTAGGAGCCGGTTCTCGTCCGGGTGGGCGGGTCAAGGTCGCGGTTCGGCCCGTTGCTACCGTTGCCGCGATGTTCGGAGTTCGGCTCACTGTCGTCGGAGACGGGATGGAGGCTGCTGCTGTCTGCGGTCTCTTGAGGACCGAGGGGATCCCGTGCACCGACCGGCAGACCGACATGGGCGTCGGCGCCTGGGATGCGACCGGGAGCGGCGGGCCGCGCGAGATCCTCGTCGCCCCGGGCGACCTGGAGCGCGCGCGAGAGCTCATCGAACCCGTTACTCCGTAGGGCGTGCCGCTCGAGAGAGAGTCTGCGGTCCGTTCCTCCGCCCGATCGTCTGCGCTTTGCCATCGTCGACCCCAGCATTCGGTCACCGCCGGCGGGAGGCTTCCACCGGCCTGTTCACCGACCTGTTGCTGAGGACGGCCGACTCACGCGCGCCTGCTCGCTGAAGCACGCGACGCGTGGGAAAATACCATTGTCAACGGAGCTCTGCCAGGCTAGGCGGCGGAGGCGCGATCGTCCGCGAGGACGATCTCCTCGGAGCGAACGTCGCCGGCGATGCGCTCGCGTTCGCCTTCGAAGCTGACGACGTAGGTCGGCGCGTTCTCGCGGGCGAACCTGCCGACGATGCGGCCGCGGGTGCCGGGACGCAGGTCGCCGTGCCGTTGTAGCAGGCGCACGTTGTCGTTCGGATGGAACTCGGTGGGCGTGGACGTGTCGTTCATGTCCCTACCTAACGCTGGATCCTCCGATCGGATACGCCGCGGGCGTCCCTCGATCGAGGGTTTCTCTCAGTGCTCCGAGTCGTCGGACTCCCGGCGCGCGCAGTCGGGACAGACGAAGAGGAGCTCTCGCTGGCCGGCCTCGTCCGGGTCGGTGACCCTGTAGGCCTTCCAGCCACGGGCGCCGGCGGTGCTCACCCGCGGGCACTCCGCGCAGCCGAACACGCGGACGTCTCCGCTGGTTCTGCGATCGGTGTCCACGTCTACATCATCCGCCTGTGCGGCCGGAAGTGGTACTGGCCCAACGGTGAGCATCCGGCCCGCTCCGAAAAAGACAGCCGGGGCGCGACGTGCCGCCCCGGCTTGGACCTACGACTTGCCACCGCGAATATTCCTGGTCCGGGTGCAGTCAAAACGTTCCCCCGTCGCACAATGTGGCCGGCGTCACGAGGTGTGCGGTAACCTCGGTGTGGAGCACAACGAAGGAGTCGGCGTGAAGGGTTCTCAGAAACCGAAGAGCGCGCAGAAGAAGCCTGCGCAGAAGACCTTGAAGGAACGTCGCTCGGCGAAGAAGGCCGCAGCAAAGATTCGCGGAATCACAGAGTGACGCAGCCGCGCCTGCGCGGCGAGCTGCGCTTCTTCAACGAGGTCACCCAGCGCGGGCTGATCCGCACGAGCGAGGAGGACTACGCGGTCCTCGGCAGCGGCTTTGTCGACGGTCACCCCGTGGGCCGCTGTGCGGGCGTTGCGGTGGACTTCGACGTCGAAGGCGCCGACTCGGAGCCGTTGGCCGTCAGGGTCAGCATCGTCGACGTCACCCCCGGCCGGCGCGCGCGCCGGCACTCTCGCGGCTAGGCGGGCCTGCAGGTCTCGAGGATCGTCGCGACGAGGTCGTCGAAGGGCTCCGACTTCGTGACGAACGCCGTTGCGCCTGCCTCGAGCGCGGCTGCTCGGGAGAGCCCGTCCGAGTGTCCGCTGACCGCGATCACCTTCGGCGCGGGGTCGAGCGCAACGAGACGGCGGGTCGCCGCCGGCCCGTCCAGAATCGGCATCGACATGTCCATCAGGACGACGTCAGCATCGGTCGTCTTCGCGAGCTTCACGGCCTCGCGCCCGGTCGCCGCAGTTCCGACGACCGCGAAGCGCCCATCCTGCTCGAGCACCATCGTCAGCGCGTGCGTGAAGAGCTGGTGGTCATCGACCACGAGCACTCGGATCGGCTGTCCCCCCTTCATGCGAAGGGGGGACTATGACAGTCCTCAATGCGCGGCGACACCGTTGCCGTTGAACTGCGCCTCTTCGGTCGACCCCTTCAGCGCGAGCGTCGAGCTCTTGCCGCCGGAGACCGCCTGCGCGATCTCGTCGAACCACCCTGCGCCCACCTCGCGCTGGTGCTTCGTCGCCGTGTAGCCGGCGTCCTCGAGCGCGAACTCCCGCTCCTGCAGCCGCACGTAGGCGGGCATCCCCTCCGCCGCATAGCCGCGCGCGAGCTCGAACATCGACTCGTTGAGCGCGTGGAAGCCCGCGAGGGTGATGAACTGGAACTTGTAGCCCATCGCTCCGAGCTCGCGCTGGAAGCGCTCGATCGTCTCGTCGTCGAGGTGCCGCCGCCAGTTGAAGGACGGCGAGCAGTTGTAGGCGAGGAGCTTGCCCGGGAACTCGGCGTGCATCGCCTCCGCGAACTCACGCGCCTCGCCCAGGTCCGGTGTGGAGGTCTCCATCCAGACGAGGTCGGCATACGGCGCATACGCGAGGCCGCGGGCGATCGCCGCCTCGACGCCGGAGCGGACGTAGTAGAAGCCCTCCGGTGAGCGCTCGCCGGTCAGGAACTCGTGGTCCCGCTCGTCCGCGTCGCTCGTGAGCAGCGTGGCCGAGTCGGCGTCCGTGCGCGCGACCACGAGCGTCGGCACGCCCATCACGTCCGCTGCCAGGCGTGCGGCGAGCAGGGTGCGGATGAACTGGCCGGTGGGAACCAGCACCTTGCCGCCGAGATGGCCGCACTTCTTCTCCGACGAGAGCTGGTCCTCGAAATGCACGGCCGCTGCGCCCGACTCGATCATCCCCTTCATCAGCTCGAACGCGTTCAGCGGCCCGCCGAAGCCCGCCTCTGCGTCGGCGACGATCGGCAGCAGGTAGTCGATGCCGCCGTTGCCCTCGGCCCACTCGATCCGGTCGGCGCGCAGCAGGGCGTTGTTCAGCCGGCGCACCATCGCCGGCACGCTGTTGGCCGGATAGAGGCTCTGATCCGGATAGACGTCGGCCGCCAGGTTGCCGTCCGCCGCCACCTGCCAGCCGGAGAGATAGATCGCCTTCAGGCCGGCCTTCGCCATCTGCACCGCCTGGCCGCCGGTGAGAGCGCCGAGCGCCGGGACGTAGTCCTCCTCCGCCAGCAGCCGCCAGAGCTTCTCGGCGCCATGACGGGCGAGCGTGTGCTCGATCGGAAGCGACCCACGCAGCCGGATGACGTCCTCAGCCGTGTAGTCCCGCTGGATCCCGTCCCAGCGGCCTTTCTCGGCCCACGCGAGGCCGAGGGCGTCGATCGCCTCAGAACGTTCGGGGCGGGTGCCGTTGCCGTTGCTTGCGCTCATGTGATGTCCTTTCGGATCCGAAATTCCAGTTTTCGGATCCTAGATAACCATCTGAGCGCCTGTCAAACCGTATTTCGTTCAGTTTCGGATCCCACCTGTTGGGCTAGGATCCGTTCCAGCAGCGCTCCGGACGAGAGCACGTGCTCGCGCGCGAGCGCCCGCGCCCCGCTCGGACTGCCTGCTGCCAGCGCGTCCAGGAGCGCGCGGTGCTGCCGCTCGTTCGCGCCGTAGAGCTCGTCCAGCTCCCCCGCGTCGGACGGTGCCCAGACGGCGGAGCCGGAGTAGCGCGCACCCTTCGCGATCCGCTCGACCATCGGCAGCGCCGCAACCCGGTAGATCACGTCGTGAAACGCGTGATTGGCGCGAACCCACTCGGTGACGAGCCCTGCGCGCCGGTCCGTGGCCAGGCGGCCGCCGCGGCGCAGCTCCTCGGTGAGACCTGCGAAGCGCTCCTCGATCGCCTCCAGCTCGTCGAGGTCGGCGCGCGTCATGCGCTCCGCTGCGACCTCGGTCGCAAGGCTCTCCAGCTCCGCCCTGATCAGGAACGCCTCGCGCAGCTCCGCGCGTGTCAGCGTGCGCACGCGAACGCCCCGGTTGGGCTCGAACGAGACGAGCCCGAGCGCCGCCAGGCGGCGAAGCGCCTCCCGGATCGGCGTGCGGCTGACGCCGTACTGCTCCGACAGCCGATCCTGGCGAAGCACTGTTCCCGGAGCAAGCTCCCCCGAGACGATCGCCTGCTCGAGCTCGAGCGCGACGTCGTCGGCCTTGGTGCTTGCCGCCTCGCTCACGGCCGGTGAGTCTATGCTGCTGCCGCTCGGCTGACGGTCAGGAACCGGCAGCAGGCGGCGTGAGCACGAGGATCGGCCTGCCGTCGCCGGCTGCGTCGAACTGGAAGGCGTAGGTCCGCGGCCGGGTCAATCTCAGGATGTTGCCGAGCTCGACCTCGCTCAGTGCTCCGACGCGTGGGGTACGCGACGGCAGCACTTGGGAGATCGGCCTCCGCAGCTCGTCGCTGACGTCGTCGCGACGCAGGAACACCGAGCCGTTGCTCTCGCCCTTCGGCGTCGGCGGCATGAAGACGATCACCGAGTCGACGTCCTTCACGTACTTGAAGGTGTACAGCGACAGCTCGAGCGCCTGGCGGCTGAGCAGTGTGAACCGGTCGCTGGACGGCGTCCCCTCGCTGATCGAGCATTGCGAGCCGGAGCCAAGGCCGCAGAGGCCGTACGAGACCACGTCCGCACCGTTGTACGCCTCGATGTCGCTCTCCTCCGCCTGGCCGCGGGACGTGTCGGGACGGACGAAGATCGACGAAATCGGCACGTCGCCGGACTCGGTCGGCACGGCGAGCTGGCTGGCCTGGCTCACGGTCAGCTGCTCTCCGTTCGGCTGCGTGTACGCCTTCGGGATCCGGTCGGCGATCTGGCGTACCCGCGCGAGCTTGCTCCCGTTCGGCTCCCAGCTCGACCAGGCTGCCGCCTCCGGTGGGGCCGGGCGGGTCGCGAGGACGACGAACGTGCCGACGCCGGCGCCGACGATCGCGGCGAGCACGACGTAGAGGATCCCGAAGCGGAACCGGTACGAGGTCTGCCGGGCCCGGTCGCGGCGGGTCGGAACGAGGACGTCGGACTCGGCCGGCGTGGGCTCCGAGGTCACATCTTCGGCCACACGTCCTCCTTCTCGAGATCGAGGTCAGGCCTCTCCAGGCCGACCCCGTCCAGGATCCGGACCAGGTCGTCGCCGAACACCTCGCGGTGCTCCACGAGCTCGTCCGCGATCTTCTCGACCGCGTCCCTGTTGTGCAGGATCAGGTTGTAGGCCGAGACGTACGCCTGCCCGAGGATCTGCGCAGCGAGCTGCCGCTTGTCATGGTCGCCGAGGACGCCTGCGATCGGATTCTCTGCGAAGGGCCCGCCGCCGCTCGTGCGGTTCATGATCTGAACGCCGATCGTCTCGAAGCGCTTCAGCACCCGCTGCCGTGCCTCGTCCTCGGTCTCGTCGTCGAGCGGCGTCACCTCGAACGGCTCCGGTCCCATCGCGGACGCGCCGACCATCCACGCGGCCTGCGCCGTCGCGGACTGGACGTCGCCGCCGACGCCGTTCGAGTTCTCGCCGTAGAAGACCCGCTCGGCGGCCATCGCACCGAGCGTCCAGACCAGCCGTGCCATCTCGTCCGAGCGGAAGCGGCTGAAGCGCTCCTCTTTCTCGAGCGCCTGGTGGTGGCCGAGTGAGCCGCCGCGCATGCGGATCGAGAGCCGGGTCGACTCTGCGCCCTTCATGAAGACGTGCCCTGCCGCGGCGTGCCCCGCCTCGTGGATCGCCACCGCCCGGGTCTCGGAGGCGATGTACTCGATCCCGATCGCCGTGCCCGACTCGATCGTCGTCATCGCCTCCACGAGGTCCTGCCAGGCGAACTGCTCGCGGCCGTCGTGGTGCGCGATCGTCAGCGCCATCGAGCAGACCTGGTCGATCATCGCCGGCGAGTAGCCGTTCGTGATCCGCGCGATCTCGTCGCGCCGCCGGGGCGTGTCGAGGTCGGCCTCGTGGGCGACTCTGGAGATGTAGAGATCGAAGACATCGAGCCGATCCTGTTTCGTCGGCGTTCGGAACCAGACGTGCCGGCCCATGCGGCCCGGCCGGATCAGCGCTGGATCGAGCCGGTCGAGGGGGACGTTCGTCGCGCCGATGAAGTAGATCTGGTCGCCGCGCGGTCCGGGCGGAGGGAGCCGGAGCGGGATCTTGCCCAGGCGGCGAGGAACGATGTACGTGGCGTCCAGGAAGGTGTTGAACCTGCTCGTGAGGACGCGCTTCGTGAACGGCGGGTTGTCGATCCCGTCCATCACGACGAGCAGCTGGTTGAGCGCCAGCTGGCCCATGCCGCCACCCATGCCCGGGAACGTGAAGTTGAGCGCCGAGGCGATGCGCGTCTGCAGGCCGGAGGGCCCGGGGCGGTCGGGCGCGCGCTGCTCGAACATTCGCTCGCGCCAGCGCCGAGTCTCGAGGATCAGGTCGCCGCTGCCGGTGATCGCCCCGCTCGGACCGAAGAAGAGGTGGTCATGGATGTCCGGCGGGGCGAACGTCCCGACGGGCATGCCGCCGCCGAGCGCTTGCCGGCGCATCCCGACGGCGTCGATCTCGTCGATGAAGACGATGCACTGGCCGCCCCACTTGCGGGCTAGCCGCTTCGCCTTCCACGCGAGGTAGCGGACGATGATCGCGTCGACGCCGATGAACGTCTGCGCGAAGCCCGAGCCCGGGATCGAGACGAACGGGGAGTTGAACCCGGTCGCGATCGCCTTCGCGAGCATCGTCTTGCCGGTTCCCGGCGCGCCGAGGAAGAGCAGTCCGCGCTCGCGCTTTCCTCCAGCCCGCTCGAAGGCCTCGCCCGACTGCCAGAGCGTGACGACCCGGCGGACCTCCTCCTTCGCCTCGATCTGGCCGCGGACATCGGCGAGCTTGACTCCCCACTGCGCGTCGCCGGGCTCGAAGCCCCGGATCTGCGAGATGCCCATCAGCAGCATCGGGCCGAGCAGGATGGCGAAGTTGGCGATGAACAGGAACGTGACGAAGACGACCTGGCTGAGCACTGCAGGGTTCGAGAACGTCGTCGCGAGCCCGCTCCCGATGTCGCCCAAGGTGCCGAGCCACGAGCCGCCGCGGATCAGCCAGACGACCGTGATCACGGTGCCGACCACCGCGGCGAGCCGCGCCTTCTTCCGCCAGTACCAGGCGCGCCTGCGGCCGATGACGTCCTCCTCGCGCAGCTGCTGGCTGTCGGCGCCGAAGAGGCTGGGCCACGGGATCAGCGTGCGAAAGAGCAGATCGGCGAAGCCGCGGAACACGATTACGACCCCGACCGTGGCGACGAGCGACCACAGCGTGCTCCAGCCGTTGTACTCCTTGAACCAGACGAACAGCGCCGGGCTCGTCAACAGCGCGACCACGGTCGCGGCGCGCGTCAGCCGGCGCCACTGGTCTGCAAGCTCGGTCGAGACGGCAGGCTGCGGACGCACCAACCCAGCCAGTGGCTGCTCCGCAGTGACCATCTACCAACTAGACGGGGGAGGGCGTGCTCTGTTGTTGAGCTTCGGTTAGCAGCACGTTAAGCGCGTTCGCGTCGCAACGGCGCGCCGGGCGGCGGCCTTGGGTACGGTCCCGGCATGACCAACGCCACCTTTCACACCAGCGAAGGAACGATCGAGCTCGAGCTCTACCCGGACGACGCGCCGAAGACGGTCGAGAACTTCACCAAGCTCGCGGGTGAGGGCTTCTACGACGGCCTGATCTTCCACCGCGTGATTCCGGATTTCATGATTCAGGGCGGTTGCCCTGAAGGAACCGGGACCGGCGGTCCTGGGTACAAGTTCGAGGACGAGTTCAACGACCACAAGGTCGAGCGCGGTGCGCTCGCGATGGCGAATGCGGGGCCGAACACGAACGGCAGCCAGTTCTTCATCGTCACCACCGATGCGGCGCCTTGGCTCGACGGCAAGCACACCGTCTTCGGCAAGGTCACGAACGGCCAGGACATCGCCGAGAAGATCTCGATGGTCGAGCGGGACGCCCGCGACATGCCGAAGACCCCGGTCGTACTGGAACGGATCGAGCTGACTTAGCCGTCGCATGATGAGTATCCGCAGGAGCGGATGCTCATCGCGCAAATCCCTAAAGGGGCTGCTTCGCAGCCCGTCTAGTCGCTCTCGTCGTCCTCGTCGTGGGCCGCGGCCCCAGGTTCGAGCACTGCCCGTTCGTCGGGGGCGTGCCGGAGCACGTCGTCGACGTACGCCTGCACCGCCGGCATCAGGCCGATGTCCTCGCCGGCCTGCTGCGAGAGAAACCAGCGGTGCTCGAGCGCCTCGTGGAAGACCTCGGCGGCGTCGCGCTTGCCCCAGAGCTCGGCGGGCACCGCGGCGACCGCGGGCTCGAAGACCTCCGAGAGCCAACGGTGGACGGCGACCGTCTCCGGTACCGGCCGGCCGCCCTTGCGGTCGAGCTCGGCGCGATAGCGAGCGAGGTCGTTGAGCATCCGCCGTGCCTGGTTCTCCTGCGCCATCAGCCCCGTGAGCGCGTGCAGCCGACGTCGGTGGTGGCCCGGCTCGACGACGCGTGGGTTCAGCCGCAGCTTGTAGCCGTCCTCGCCGGCGACGAGCTCGAGCTCGTCCACGTCGAAGCCGAGCTCATTCAGCCGGTGCAGGCGGTCGTCGATCTTGTAGCGGGTGTCGTCGCCGAACGACTCCTCGCGCGTGAGCTCGCTCCAGAGCGACTCGTAGCGGGCGACGAGCTCGGCGGCGGTCTCCTCCGGCGCGAGGTCGCCCTCGCGTCCGAGCTCCGCCTCGACGTCCGAGAGCTCGCCGGCGACGTTCTCCTCGGCGATCATCAGATCGTGGCCTCGCTGGCCGTCCGAGAGGCTCGGATGCATCTCTCCGGTCTCGGCGTCGACCAGGTAGGCGGCGAGCGCTCCGGCATCGCGCCGAAAGAGCGTGTTCGAGAGCGAGCAATCGCCCCAGAAGAACCCACCAAGGTGTAGGCGCACCAGCAGCTCCGCGCCGGCATCCAGCAGGCGGCGGCGGAGGTCGGGCACGCTGCCGCGCGCGAAGAGCGTCCGGAACGGAAGCGAGTAGTCCAGGTGCCGTGTGATCAGCACCGCCTCCAGGTCGTCGCCGCGATCGGTGACCACTCCGACCGCCTCGACGACGGGCATCTCGTCCGCTGCGAGGCTGCGGAGGAGGCCGTACTCGCGGCGCGCGATCGGCGTCGGCAGCTCCTTGAGCGCATACAGCGCCGGGCCGGTCGGGCTGTCGTACTCGACGAAACGCACGACGTGCCGGTGGATCCCGCGGACGACTTCGACTAGGCGCTCCGATTCCCATTCGGCGAGGGGCTCGTCCCACGGCAGGTCGAGGAAGTCCGGGTGTCCGGTCCGCGCGATCAGCTGGAGCCGTGCGGGCACGTCACCTCCGGTGGTGGATCTCCGCCTCGACGAAGGCGGCGATTCCACCAGGGCTGCGGCTGATCTCGTTGTCCTCCAGCTCAGCCTCCGCGCCGTAGTGCGCCTGGATGGCGACACCGAGGCGCGTATGGTCGCCGGACTCGTAGTCCGGCACGACGTCCGAGATCGTGTTGTCCTCGATCTCGCACTCCGAGTAGTCGCCGCAGAAGATGCCGACGCCGAGTGCGCCGTCGACCTCGTTGTCCTCGATCATGCCCATCGACATCTCCGTCATCGTGATCGCGCGCAGCTCGGTGCCGCTGATGTGGTTGTCGCGCACCGTCACCATCGCGAAGTGGGTGACGATCCCTTCGCGGCCACCGGTCACCGTGCATCCCTCGACGAGGCTCGGGTGGAGGTCGGCGCCGAAAGAGATGTCGATCCCCTGCGTGTAGGCCGCGGGCAGCGAGCGGATCGTGCAGTCGTGGATCTCGACCTGGCTTCGCCGGACGTTGATCCCGTCGAGCTCGGCGCCTTCGACGACGACGTCGTCCAGCTCGACGCTGTTCGCTCCGTCGACCTCGACCCCGTACTCGCCGCCGCGCACGGTGACGTTGCGGACGGTGACGTCGTCGGCGGTGATCAGGATGCCGCCGCGGACGATGGCTCCCGGCTCGCCGATGACGGTCTGTGCGTGGTCGAAGACGAGCGGACCCTGGTGCTCGCCCGCCGCGAGACGGACGGTCGGCGGCTCGACCGCCCACGCCGTGCCGACGACCACAAGCAGGACGACCGGTGCCGCGGCCGCGAGGATCAGGCCGGGCCGTCCCAGCTCGCCTCCATCCTCGGGCCAGCTGAGCAGCAGCAGCGGCAGACCGGCGTGCGCAAGGAGCTGGAGCACGAGCCAGGCGCCGGCGAAGAGCGCGACGGCCGGCCAGAGCGGGGCGTTCAGATCGAGGAGCCACGCGGCGCCCATCGTCAGGCCGAGCTCGAGGAGCCCGAGCGGGAGCGCGAGCCACCCGGGCTGGTAGGGGAGGACGCGGTGGTAGAGCGCGATGTCGAGCCCGAGGCCGATCCCCAGCATCAGCCCCACGAGCTCGAGCGGCCACCAGACGTGCACGATCGGGGACAGCACCGCCGCCACCACGAACGGCAGGAGCGACGCGGCGAGCCTGGTCTCGAGCCGGCCTCTCAGCGTGTAGGACATGACTCGATCCTGCGACGGAAGGCGCGGGCGGCGACCTTCATCCCCACGAGCGTATCCGCGGCCGGGAAGGCCCATTGTGCGGAGACGCCGGCGAGCGCGAGTGTCTGCGTCGCGTCCGTGAGTGTGGGGACGGTCGAATCGTCCGCGAGGACGATCCAGTTCTCCTCCGTCTCGAGCTCGTGCTCGGCGACGAGGCGGGCGAGCAGGAGGTCGTGCTCGAAGCCTCGCTGGAAGCCGGTCGCGCAGATCACCTGCTCGGCGCCGTCGAGCGACCCGTTCAGCCCGGCCTCGACCCGGAACCGGCCGTCGCGCGCGGCCCGCTCGACCGGCTCGTCCCAGCTCTTGCCGGGCGGGTACGACGGCTCGTTGTAGCTGCGCAGCAACGCGGCGCGCTCTGGAGCCGCGGTCGCGCGGAATGCGGAGAGACCGCGCTTGGTGAAGAGCGGGCGGGCAACGTTGAGCGGGCGCCGTGCCGGCTCGCGCCGGCGCACCGAGATCACCTCGGCGCCTGACTCGAGCGCGTTCAACCACTCGGTGGCGGCCGCCATCCCTGCGCCGACGATCGCCACTCGCGACGCGTACTCGTGCCGCTCGTAGGCGTGGACGACCCGCGCGTCGCCGGCGAGCTCCGTCGGGAGGGCGAGCCCGGGGTGCCCCGGGGCCAGCAGGACGTGGCGGAAGGTGCCGTGGCCGTCGAGATCGAAGCCGCCCTCGACCGCCGATACGCGCTCGATCCGCGCGCGGCGGAAGCTGTCGTCCCAGCCGCTGCGCTCCCGCAGCTCGTCGACATGGCGGAGGAAGTCCGGGACCGTCGGCCGGTAGCGGTCGCAGACGCTGAGGATCAGCGGGGCGAGATCGCGCCTGCGGGCCGCCTCCCGTGCAGCCAGGCCGGGGAACGAGGTGGGCGAGCAGTGGCCGTCGCTCTCGGAGCGCATGAACCTCTGGCGGATCGCCGCGGCCCGCGGCCGCCAGGCTCCGGCCGGATCGGGGTCGTCGCCGAACACCGCGATCTCCGCCGGCTCCAGTCCGGCGTGGCGCAGGGTCGCGTACGCGACGAACCCGCCGAGCCCGGAGCCGACGATCGCAGCGCGGTCTCCCATGGAATGCAGTATTGCCTGCGGGTTCCTGGCGCGCGAGGCGGGCGGAGCCGGGCTCTGCCCGGCGGGAGCCCGCCGGCCAGGGACGCGCAGGGGTTATTTAACCGAGCCGGCGAGGAGGCCCTGGACGAAGTACCGCTGGAAGGCGAAGAAGACGGCGAGCGGCAGCGCGAGCGAGACGAACGCGGCAGGCGCGATCAGCTCGATGTTCGAGCCGAACTGGCGGAGCTGGGTGAAGATCGCGACCGTGATCGGCTGCGTCTCGCGCCCGAACGTCAGTGCGACGAGCAGGTCGTTCCACGTCCAGA
>CAVVMR010000001.1:0-1014538 GCA_963749515.1 uncultured Gaiellaceae bacterium | reverse complement strand
GCCGATCGACGAGCTGGCGATCGATCACCGCTCCGTCGGCGCCTAGTGCGCGAATCTCGGTCAGTCGGGTTCTTATTTGGCGGAGAGGTTCTGGGAACGGTTGAAGGACGTAGCCTTCGTCGTCCGGAGTAAAGCTCGCTTCCGTTCCGTTATCGAAGCGGAAGACGATTCGGACGACGTCGCCTCTCGCTCGTCCGACCGCGATCAGCGGTGTCGCCCCGATTGGCCCGACTCGCACTGGTGCTTTCTCCCAGTCGCGGGGCGTGCAGCCGCTGGTGTTCATCCTCAGCGCACCGGTGCCGCGCATGAACCAGCACTGGCCGCCGTCTTCGGTGTGGTGGGCGCGCAATGTGGCACTGCCGCCTTCCGGTATCTCGACGCTCTTCTCGACAATCGGCGGGCCGACAACCCGACCGGTCACTTCGTCACGGGGCGTTCGCTCGATCCCAATAACTCGGCCCTGGCTGTCGTAGGCGACCATCTTGACCGGAAATCGCGCTTTCGCGATCTCGATCAGATAGCTGTTGTCGGCGAGTGGAACCGGGATCGCGTTCCCGGTTGCCGTGAAGGCTTCTAGCCGAGCGACCTCGTCGCTCGCCATGCCGGCGAACGTGGCGAACTGATCGCCACCGCCAACGGTGGACCAGCCGAAGCTGAAGGGGCTGCGCGGAAACAGGTCGTTGGCTGGGTTACAGCCGCCACCTATGCCACCTCGCGTCACGACGTAACTGCAGATCATCTCGCGAGGAGGGTCGCCCGGGCGTGCGAGGTGCGAGCCTAGTGTCTCAACGATCGCGACCCGCTTAGAGCTGGACGGATCAGGTGTCAGCAGCCGACCAAAGACGACCTCGTGTTGCGGAGCCGCCCGACCGGCGAACACATCCGTGACCGACTCGCCACGATTCTCGCGCCGGTCGAGCCAGCCGATCCGACCGCCGACGGCGCGGCGTTCGACCTTCGTCGGCCCGCCCGGCTCCCCAGCTGCGTTTCCACCGCCGAACCCGCCGCCGATACCGAAGGGGGCACTGCTAGCGGGATGTCGACGAGGCGGTCATCGTTGTCGAGCCTCGCCTGAACCTTTGTCACTCGCTGGCCGACCTCCGGCTCCTCGGCCACGTAGATGAAGGCGTTCGACTCCATCGGTACTCGGTGTCTGCCCTGATCGTCGAGCAGTTCGATCGCCTCGACTCCGTCGGCCGCAATCCCCGCTGTCACCTGCGCCTGAGCTGATCTCACCGTGTCGAACCCAATTTTCTTCGTCTTTGTGCCTCTGCCGACACCCCAGTCGGCGACAAGCACGCGAGCTGGGGACTCGTCGTTGCGCAGGTCCGAGACGGGGGCGCACCTCAGCGTCGACCCGCGGGCGCTGCCGCGAGCGACAATTCGCAGACAAAGCGAGCCCTCGCTGCGGAAGCCGAGCAGGCGATAACTGGCGCCGTCAGCCTCCACATCGGCGAGCTGCCGAAGCTGCGGCGAGCCGGGGAACGATCCCCAGGTCGCATTGGCTTGATCGAAGGCTCGCTGCTCCTCCTCGCTGACGGGCTCACCGGGAGTCCCCTGAAGCCAGGCCGAGAAGTCGCCGAGTCGGTTCCTGACCGCCCCTCCGAGCGGTGTCACCATTGCGAGCGCCAGCACGATCGCCGCAAGTGCCGCGGCCAGAGGAACGAGGCGACGTCCTGCCCATGTCTGAGAGCTGTCGACGGTCTCTGAGCGGATCGCCTCCCAGTCCGGCTCGGTCTGCGGCAGAGGTGTGTAGCGGTCGAGCAGTTCGGCAACCGCCGGGGAGAAGTCTGAGTCAGCTCGCATCATCAAGCACTCCTTCGATTGCCGCTCTTAGCCTCTCGTGAGCCGCGGCCAGCGTGGCCGACACGGTTCCGGTCTCGATGCCAAGCACTTGGCCGATCGTCCGGTAGTCGAGGTCGGCGTAGTAGCGCAGGAACACCGCCAGCCTCTGCCGCTCCGGCAGCGCCGCAACAAGCGCCCGCGTCGCCGCATCGCGGCCAGCGCTCCCGTTCTCGCTCGACTCCGCTGGCGCCGCTGCCAGCGCTCGCTCCTCACGCGCGGCGAGGCGCTTCGCCTCGTTCACGACTGTCCGCCAGACCCACGCCTCCGCTGGCCCCTCGCCGCGATAGCTCTCCCGTGAGCGCAGCAGTCGGAGGAACGCCTCCTGAACAGCCTCCGCTCCGGCCGCCTCACTGCGGGTGACTGCGGCCGCAACCCGGACAAGCTGCCGAAAGTCGCGACGATAGACCCGCTCCAGGTCTGCGACCGATAGCGCTCCCACGATCAGATGACCCTACGGCTCCCCTTTTTGTTTAGTGGTTGAGAGCATCCGCCTCGGTCTCGGCACCAACCCGCGGCCGAGACTGGCGATTTCGAGGAAGGATCGACCAGCGACGAATCGCCGTCGAGAGCGGCCAGGCTGGTTCAGCCAGTGATTGGCTGTCCGGCGCCGACCAGTGGGTAGGCGGGGACGGGGTGTCTGACGACGCGGCCGGTGCCGAGTTCGACGACGGCCGCTTTGATGTTCGTGCCGAAGAAGGTGACGAAGGCTCGCGGCCCGACGACGGTGACGCGGGCGACGGATCCAGTGCGGAAGAGCTCGCGGCTTGAGCCTGATGGCTGGATGATCCGGAGCCCGACGCCCGTTTCCCCTCGAGCGAAGATGAGCCCGCCGGCGACGCGGAACCAGGTCCAGTTCGTGGTGAGCACTCGACGCGACCAGTCCTTCGGGTCGATGATCCAGAGGCCAGCAGTGTCTTCCGCGCCGATCGCTCCGTAGACGCTTGCGCCGACGATAATGCGTCCGTCGGGCAGCGTCTCGGCTATCCGCATGGATCCCTCGACCCGCTTGGTGGAGGCCGCGGTCAGACGCACGGGCGCGTACCGCACTGACAGGGTGCGCAGGTCGATCGCCGCTGGGTACTCGCCCGCTCCGATGACGAAGGCGCGTCGTCCGGAGGGGCCGAGTGTGAGCGCGGGACGGCGGATCGTCATACGGCGCTCAGCACCGTCACCGGTCGTGGCCGTTCCCACCGCGATCCTCTTGAGCACGACAGTCTGCACCCGCGGCGACTGATCGACGACCGCAATCGTGGCTGGCCCGATCTGGTTCGGCGTGGCGAGCAGCAGCACGAGCGCGCTCTGCGCCCGCTCGCCCAGCACAACAGTGCCGGGAAACTCGATCTGGGAGACCGTCACGCGGCGCTCGGGATCTACCGCGTACACCCTCGTCGCACTCGACCCGGAGACGACGACCAGGACTCGACCGCGGATCCAGGCGGTCGCCGTCACCCGACTAAACTCGCCCGGCAGGGTCACCGTTCCCTCGATTCGCCGACTCCCAAGCTCGACGAAGCGAACTACCGTGGGCTCACCCTTCCGACGCACGCCGGCCGCTGCAACGAGACGCTGGCGGTCGGGGCTGATGCTCCAGGCGTGTCCGAACTGGCCCATCCGGATCGGCGACCCAGACGGAACGAGGCGAACGGGATCGTAGGGAACAAGCAGGTTCATCTTCGCCCCGTAGCGCAATGCGTAGAGCTCGCCGACCTTGCCGCTGGCCGGCGCCGCACCAGCGAGCACACCAAGTACCGCAGCAACCGCTAGCGCTCTTGCCATGATCATCACAAGGAAGTACACCGCATCGTCGCTGCGAGTCCAGTTCTTGGAAGGTCGTTCTTGCAGATCGGAGATGCGCTCGCCTGAGCCAGTCGGGCTCTCCCCTGAGGAGCGTGGGCACGCGCCCAGATACTGAACCATATTCTCACCGTGTTGTGCGCCAACCGCCCGCCAAGCGATGACGAATCCGAGACCCGCACAGATCACGGCGATCGCCGTCCAGAGTACGTTGCTGGTTACAGCCGCGACCACGATTGCGGCGGCTGCGGCGAGACCTGCGGCGGGACGCGCGCGTCTCATCACGACTCCTGATTCCGAGCGCCGGTTTCATCTACTTCGCGCCGGCCGCCAGCTCCGACGTGAGATGGACGTGCTGAGCGCTTTTGCCCCTGTTTGACCGCCAGGCGGACAACTCCGGGAACCAGGTCAGTCCGATGCCTATGCAACCAACCGCGCCGACGGTAAGAATCGCCAGACGCTGGAAGCTTCCAAGCCGATCAGAGCTGGCAATTGGTAGTAGGACGAAGCATGTCGCAATGATCCCATGACCCGCGTAAACGGATCGCGGTTTGTCAGCCACGTTTGCCCCTCTTCGCATTGGTATGGACGGTCACGGCGCGCTTCGCACCGACATACGCTCCAATCGGGGAACGGAGCATCGCGGAAGAGTAAGGACCTGACCCCGGGACGTCGCCTGGGCCAGCGTACGGCAATGTCCCCTGAACCGCAGCCGCCTCTCTCGTTTGCCTCGCGCTGAGCCGATGTGTAGTGCATGGCGCGAAATGCACGTGGGGCGCGTTCGGGTGCGCCACCTGGCTCCCAGTCGTGGCCGTGGTCGACCCTCTTGGCGACAGCACGGGGATCGGGCTGCTCGAAGTCTTGTTCTATGTCGCGTTCATCGCCGGGATTCTGCTGGCGCTCACCGGCGCGACGCTGGCGATGTTCGACCGGAACCTAGCGCGAGCGGAGCGGACGTTTGCCATTTCCGTCGGAGTCGTGCCGTATCGCGGTGCCTCTTCTAATCCTCTGGGCTGTCAACGACCTCTCGAAGCTGAGCTAGATCGCCGACCAACCTTAGCGGGGCCAGCACCTTGGCTTGGGCCAGCGTCCGGGAATGTCCCGTAAGAGATGAGCCCTCTCGTTCGCTTCTGACTGAGCCGATAACTACTCCATGACGATGAAACTGAAATGCACGTGCGGGGCGCTGGCGTGTGCGACGTGGCTGGTCGTCGTGGTCGGCCTTCGCTCCGGAAGCGGGTGGACACCTTTGCTGGCCATCCAGTTCTACATCGCGCTGCTCGCTGGGATTGGACTGGCCATCTCGGGTGCCGCGATGGCCGTGTCTGACCGGAACTCAGCCCGCTCGGAGAATGGGTTTGCGATCTTCGTTGGAGTTGGAACAGTCATCGCAGTGCTCTTTCTGCTCCTTCTGTTCATCGACGAACTTTCGAAGCTGTAGCAATCCGCGCTGATTTCGTGGGCACGTCATATTCCCAACGGAGGAGTGCCCGACTTGCCTGGGCGAGTGTTCGTCAGTACACCCTGAAGTAACTACGCTGAGGCAGTGTTGTTAGGCCGAAGCCCGGGCGACTCCCTCTCGATCCACGTGGCTGGTTACCAATTCCCAAAGGCCGAAGATCCGAGGCAGCGCTTCAGTTGGCACACGGTGGAAGGCGAGGCGCGATGCCCGCAGGGCGCGTGGAGTTTCCGGCGGGCGGCGCTGACTGCCGACGAGTCACCGCTTTTGTCGGCGTGGCTCCGCGAAACGGCCGCAGCCCAAGAGAGCCGGGCGGGCGTCCACCCTGCTCCGCTCGCGTTCACCGAACCGAACCTCTCTTTTCGCGTTGGTCGATTGACGGGGGAACCGATGGTGATCGACGTTGACCTGGACTTGGGTTTTCAACTGCCTTGGCACCGGCTGCCGTATGCCGGTGACCCGTTCACGCTTTCGCTCGTTACGGACGGTGAGCAGCTCCGGCTGGCTGCCGACGAATGGGATCACGAGCGAGTCCGATTCCCGGATGGTCCTTCGGCTGCCGGGCGGTAACAAGTTCAGGTGGGCCAGTGTGCCGGAATGCACCCTGAGCAGAGACCTCGCGTGCGACCCGAGCCGGGCGCCGTGCGTGTCGTGGAGCGCGCCCCGGGAGCGTGCGCGAATAACGCCTACCTCGCGCGTATGCTCCTCGCGTGGACGATGATTGGCGGCTGATGGGGCAGGAAAGGCACCTGCGGGGTGCGACGTTCAAGTTTCAACGGATCGAGTTCTCGTGGCGTGCAGCCTTCATTGGGCTGTACATGACCCCTGAGCGGGACAAGGTCTGGGTGACCATCCTGCCCTTCTTCCCGCTCTACTTTAAGAGGAGTTAGGTGAGCAGCAGCGGTGCGTGACGCGCTTCGGTTAAGCCGGGCACGGAGCGTTTGCCGCCTGGGCCAGTGTGCCTGTGGACGCCTGGTGGTGTCGGGGTGCGGCGCGCGGCGGGTGCCGCCCGAAGGGTGGCTCCGCCGTGGGCCGTCCCCGGCGATCGGGTGGGTGCACTCTTTACTTGAATCAGCAACGTAACTCGGGAGGCCGGAACGGCCGGGCCTTCGCGTTCTGCATCGCCCAGTAAAAGCGGCTGTAAGAGATTCGCTGTTGGCTGCGGCCGGTCGTGAGCGCGCCACCGTCCGGGCTAGTCGCTAGTGTGAGACTACGGTGACGGACTTCCGCTCGATCGGATGGAGTCCCCGGAGGGTAAGGGAATCGCGCGCCGAGCCTGGGATGCCTATGCGGGGGCGGTGGGCAAGGTCGCGACGCCGGTGCTCAAGCCCGCGGTCGACATGTACGCGGCGGGGAGCATGGTCGATCTCGTTGGCTTCTGGGCGATGTGGCATCTGGAGGGCGGCTTCGAGGGGCTGCAGCGGATGGGGATGAGCCGGGCGAGCATCTACCGGCGGATCAAGCTGTTTCGGATCGCCTTCGATGCGCACCCGGACGAGTTCGAGATGCCAGGGATCACGCTCGACCTGGTCGCCTACCGCGAGGGCTGGGCGGAGCGGAAGAAAGCCAAGGCCAAGTCGCAATTCTGAGACTGTCCGTCCGACTCCGTCGGCATAGTCTCGTGAATGAGACTGCATCGAGAGCCGCTGTGGGCGCTGTCGCTGTACCCGGACGCCGGTGAGGGTGGTGGCTGCCTCTCGGTCGCGCGGGGACCGCTGTCGGCGGGCGGTCCGCCGAACACTGAGCGGGCGGCGGAGGAAGCGGGGCGGCGAGCGCGGACGAAGATCCGCCGCTACGCAGCTGCGAACCGGCTGAACCGACTCGGGACGCTGACCTACCGCGGCGAGGGCTGCCACGACGCGGTGCGGCTGCGCGGCGACTTGGCTGGGTTCTTTCGCGAGCTGCGCTCCGGACTGAGCGAGGGCCGGTTTCCGTATGTGTGGGTGCCGCAGTGGCATCCGGGCGGGCACGGCTTGCACGCGCACTTCGCGGTCGGCCGCTTCGTGCCGCGCAAGCTGATCGAGCGCGCCTGGGGCAACGGCTTCGTCCACATCAAGCTGCTCGACGGGCTGCCGGTCGGCTCCGACGCGCTCGCGGAGGCGCGCCTCGCAGCCCGCTACCTCGCCCGCTACGTTGGCCGCGAGCTGGAAGATCAGCGCCGGCTCGCGGGGCTACACCGCTACGAGGTCGCGCAGGGCTTCCAGCCGGCGAAGATCGAGTGCTACGGCAGCACGGCCGAGGACGTGATCGAGCGCGCGTCCGGGTTCATGGGATCTGCGCCGGAGCGGGTCTGGCTCTCATCGAGTGTGGAGGGGTGGCGTGGGCCGCCCGCCTGCTGGGCGCAGTGGAACTGACGATCTAAAAGCCCGCGCAGTGGCGTGGGTCGAGCGCACCTGCATGGACCAAGACGTCCCGGTCAAGCTCTCCGACCCGCTCGCGCTCGACCAGGTCGCAGAGCTGCTTGCTCAGGGACGCCAGACCGGCGTCAAGCGCGACTCATCGAAGCGGTTGTAGCGCGCCTGGCCGGGCCGACCACGACCGAATCAACGACGGCGGCAACGATCGCGTGCTGCTGGCTCAGGTCGAGCGAGTCCCACTCCGCCCGCAAGCCCTGGCCGTTGCCGACGTAGCCGTCGAGGACGTTCGTGCGCGAGACCTTCGCGAGCTGTCTGCGGGCGCCGCTTAACCGCTGCTCGATCGGCTTCCGCGCAGCCTTCCACTCGTCCATCGAGATCTCACGCTGACCGTAGGCGGTCGCGAGCTCCTGCAGCTGGGCCTGGGCTGCCTCCGCCTCCTGCCACCAGCGCTGCGCATCGGGCGCCTGCCGCTGTCGGCGCTCCATCGCCCGCTGCAACTCGGCCGAGTCGAGCCGGTGCAGCACGGCCTCTGTGACGAAGCGCTCGACCTCGACAGCGTTGATGTACGTCCTGCCGCAGCCGGAGAAGCCGACCCTCTTCGCACACACGTAGCGGCGCTGACCACCCGCGCGCGGCCGAGCGACCAACCGCTCCCCGCAATGGCTACAGGCGAGCTCCGGCGCCTATGGAGAGCCATGCCTCCGAAAGGGCTCCTTGTTCAAGGTAAGCGGATGATGGGACTCGAACCCACGACCTTCTGCATGGCAAGCAGACGCTCTAGCCAACTGAGCTACATCCGCGTGGGCCGCAAGTATAGCGACGGTCAGCCGGCGGCTTCGGCGTCGAGCGCCTCGTTCACCAGCTTGTCGGCGAGCTTGTTCTGCTCGCGCCGAACGGCCTTGTAGCTGACCGAGCCAACCTCGCCCGCGAGCCTCGACGCCCGTAACGAGAGCTCGCGCAGCGCCTCGTTCTTCACCCGGTACTCGCCGCGCATCTGCTTCACCATCAGCTCGGAGTCGGAGATCACCTCGAGCTCGCTCACCCCGATCTCGACCGCCTTCTCGAGTCCGGCGACGAGGGCGGCGTACTCGGCCACGTTGTTCGTAGCCACTCCGATCGCCTCGCCGTGGGCGGCGAGCACCGTGCCGTCCTCGGCCTCGAGCACGTACGCGTAGGCAGCAGGCCCGGGATTGCCACGCGCCCCGCCGTCGGTCGACAGCGTCGCCCTCATCGCAGCCGTCCGGAAAGGTCTTTGTGTTTCAGAAACACAAGCTCATTCCGCCCGGCGCACCGATTGATCTCCCTGCAATCGGCGCCTTTCCCGCGGCCGGGAGACTTTGTGTTTCTGAAACACAAGGCTTGGTTCAGAGCTCGATCTCGGGCGCTGCTTCGACACCCGAGTCGCCGGTGTTCGGCGTCCCGTCGGACTCGATCAGCAGGATCTCGGCCCCATTTTCGGAGACGGGGCAGTGCTCGACGCCGGCCGGCACGACATACAGGTCGCCCGGGCCGAGCTCGACCTCTCGGTCGCGGAGCCGGATCGTCAGCTGTCCCTTCACGACGAGGAAGAAGTCGTCCGTGTCAGGGTGCGCGTGCCAGACGAACTCGCCGCGGGTCTTCGCGACCTGCAGCTTGTTGCCGTTGTAGTGACCGACGATCCTGGGCGAGAACGGCTCGTCGAACGTCGCAAGCGTCTCGGCGAGGTTGACCTTGTCCTGCATCTACTCGACGTTGTCGATCTGCGCGCGCTGCAGCTTGCCGGAGTAGTCGACGTACAGCGACTTCCACTCCGTGAAGACGTCGAGAGCCGCCTGACCGGCCTCGCGGTGGCCGTTGCCGGTGTCCTTGGTGCCGCCGAACGGAAGGTGCACCTCGGCGCCCGTCGTACCCGCGTTGATGTATGTGATCCCGGTCTGCAGGTCGCGCATGGCCCGGAACGCCTTGTTCACGTCGCGGGTGAAGATCGAGGACGAGAGTCCGTAGCGGATGCCGTTCGCGACGCGCACCGCCTCGTTGAAGTCCTTCACCGGGATGAGAGCCGTCGTCGGGCCGAAGATCTCCTCCTGTGCGATCCGCATCTGCGGGTCGACGTCCGCGAAGATCGTCGGGCGGTAGAAGAACCCCTTGCCGAGCTCGCCCTCGGTCGCGACCTCGCCGCCGGTGAGGAGCTTGGCGCCCTCGTCGGTGCCGATGCCGGTGTACGAGTGGATCTTGTCGAGCGACTCCTGGTTGATCACGGGACCAAGATCTGTCTCGGGATCCCAGCCGGGGCCGATCCGCATCTTCTCGGCGCGCTCGACGAGCCGCTTCTGGAGCTCGCCGTAGACCGCCTCGTGGACGATGACCCGGCTCGCGGCGGTGCAGCGCTGGCCGGAGGTGCCGAAGGCCGACCAGACGATCCCCTCGACCGCCAGCTCGAGGTCGGCGTCGTCGAGGACGATGATCGCGTTCTTGCCGCCGAGCTCCAGGTGGACGTGCTTGAGGTGGTCGGCGGCCGCCTTCGTGACCGCGACGCCGGTCTCGCGCGAACCGGTGAAGGTGATGATCGGAACGTCCGGATGGCGGACGAGCCGCTCGCCGGCCTCCTCCCCGTAGCCGTGCACGAGATTCACGACACCGTCCGGAAGGCCCGACTCGCCGAGCAGCTCGATGAAGCGCTCTGCGAGGGCCGGCGTGTCCTCGGCCGGCTTCAGGACGACGGTGTTCCCGCAGACGAGGGCGGGCGCGAGCTTCCAGGCCGGGATCGCGATCGGGAAGTTCCACGGCGTGATCGCGCCGACGACTCCGACCGGCATCCGCACCGACATCTGGAACTTGTCCCGCAACTCGGATGGCGTCGTCTGGCCGAACAGGCGGCGGCCTTCGCCGGCCATGTAGATCGACATGTCGATCGCCTCCTGGACGTCGCCGCCGGCCTCCGCGAGCACCTTGCCCATCTCGCGACTCATCAGCTCCGTCAGCTCGTCCTTCTGCTCCTCCAGCAGCCGCGCGAAGCGGAAGAGGACGTTTCCGCGCTCCGGTGCGGGCGTGAGCCGCCACTCCTCGAACGCGGCCTTCGCCGCCTCGACGGCGCGATCGACGTCCTCGGCGGCAGAGCGGGGGAACGTCCCAACGGTCTCACCGCTCGCCGGGACCCGCGACTCGAAGGTCTCGCCCGACGCGGCGTCCGTCCACGCACCGCCGACATAGTTCTTGCTCTGCTTCGCCGTGACGGCCATCGGCGCGGAGTGTAGTCGGCGCTACTCCGGGTCTGTTTCCGGGAACGTGCCCGGAATGCGCGCACGGCGCCGGTCCCGCGTCTCCCGCAGACCGCCGTACTCGCGGCCGTTACGACGGTCGTCCCCTTCGCGCCGATCGACGATCACGGTCACGTTCGGGTTGTCCTTGTAGTACTCGACCATCTTGTCGAAGAGCTCTGTTTCCAGCTCGCGGGGGATGACGCAGTAAATCATCGCTCTGAGTGTAGGTCTTCGCGCCGGATGCGCTAGTACCTCTTTGCACTTGCGGTCACTGCACCGAGGCCGACGAACACCGATCCGGAGACGTAACGCTGCACTGCGAGGAACCGCCGGCTCCCGCGCAGACGCTCCGAGGCGGTGCCGGCGACGAGCGCCCAGGCGCTGTCGCTGAGCACTGCGAGCGCGACGAAGAGCAACCCGAGAACTCCGATCTGAAGCGCGGCAGAACCCTTGTCCGGATCGACGAACTGCGGCAGGAAGGCGAAGAAGAAGAGCGCGGTCTTCGGGTTCAGGACGTTCACGACGACGCCCTGCCAGAAACGCCGGCGGAGGCGGCGCTCCCGCGGCATCGCGGCCTCGGGCTCCTCCTTCCTGACGAGCAGCGTGTACAGGCCGAGCCCGATCAGGTACGCCGCGCCGGCGTACTTCACGACGGCGAACGCCGTCGCGGAGGAAACGAGGAGCGACGAGAGGCCGATGGCCGCTGCCGTCACGTGGACGAGGCCACCGACCGCGATGCCGAGGGCGGAGACGAACCCTGCGAGCCGGCCGCGGTCGATGCTCTGCGCGACGATGTAGAGGACGGCCGGCCCGGGCACGATGATCAGCGCCAGAGCGGCCGCCGAGAACACGAGCAGTGTGGCGGTGTCGAGCACGTTAGAACGGCGGCACGTCTTCGAAATGGTGGCTCAGCCAGCTCGACTCGCCGAACGCCGACAGGCCGAAGTGATGCTGCAGGCGGCGGAGCGCCTTCGCCGACCAGCACGCCATCTAGACCCGCGCGATATCGGGCATCAAACGGCCATCGTCGGCCAGCTGCGCGTTCCACTCCTGGAAGCTCGAGTCGAGCTCCTCGAGGTCGTGGCCGCGCTCGACCAGTCGCACCGGCTGCGGCGCATCGGGCGAGACGCGGTACTGGTACCAGGAGATCTCCCAGGTGACGGTGACCACCATCTCGCCGCTCACTCCGGAGAGCGGGACGATCGATGACTTCGGCGCGCCGAGGCTCTTGGCGACGCCGGCGACCGTGCGGCGATGCGGGCTCGAATTGAAGAGGTCGGCGGCCTCGACGAGCGCCAGCTCCGGCTCGGAGAGACGGCGCAGGATCGGCTCGTCGGCCACGGGCGCCTCCTCGGCTCGCCTGCCTCCGAGCAGGCCGGCCCAGCGGCTCTTGCGGCGACGCGCGTCGAGCGGAACCGTGAGGATCAGGGGGCTCCCCTCCCGCAGCCAGCCGTGATCGAGGGCGATCTCGGCACACAGCGGGCAGACGTCGACGTACTCGCCGCCGTCCGGCGAAAAGCGGATCGCGTGCTCGCCCATCAGCAGCGAGCGCTCGCAGATTGCGCACGTCCGCGCGGTGGCGTTTCGCGTCACGCGCATGCGGCGACCGTAGCAGACCTCCTCGCGAGTTATCCACAGCCCGGCCCTGGGGCTTTCACACCGGTCGTCTGCTATATGTTTCATACATATGTATCGTCGCGGGCATAGAGGTCATCGGAGAGGTCGAGGCGGCCGGATCGAGCGCTTCCAGGTCGCCGCGATCCTGCTCCTGCTGAACGAGCGCCCCGGTCACGGCTACGACCTCCTCGAGCGGCTCCCACCCGTGATCGGCGAGGAGCGCGTGGACGTCGGCAACCTCTACCGCGTCCTGCGCGCGCTCGAGGAGCAGGGCCTCGTGGCCAGCGAGTGGGACGAAGCCGTCCCCGGCCCGGCGAAGCGCACGTACGAGCTGACGGACGCAGGCGCCGCCGCACTCGAGCGCTGGGCGGCCGCCCTCGCCGAGACCCGCACCCGCATCGACAGCTTTCTCGAACGCTACGAGGGGAGGTGAACATGCATCACCGCAGATTCCATCGCAGGCGTCCCCCGCTGGGCGCCCGGTTCTACGCAAGCGACAACGTGCTCGAACGGCTGGACGAATACCAGCGCGACCTCGAGCAGGAGCTTGCCGACGTCGTCGAGCTGATTCGCAGGCTGCGCGCCCAGGAGGCGCCGCCAGAGCCTCAGACCGTGTAGGGCCGCCTCGCCGGCTGGGCCGGGCTTTGCCCGGCTCAGCCCTGGCTAATGGGCGGAGCCGGCGGCCTCGCGCTCCTTCTTGGTGTCCTCGATCACCTTTTGGGCGACGTGTGCGGGCACCTCTTCGTAGCGCAGGAAGTGCATCGAGTACTCGCCGCGCCCGCCCGTGATCGAGGTGAGCGTCTGCGAGTAGGTGAGCACCTCCGACATCGGCACCTCGGCCTTGATCGTCGTCATCCCGGACGCGGGCTCCATTCCGTGCAGGCGCCCCCGGCGGGAGTTGAGGTCGCCGTTGACCGCGCCGACCGCCTCGTCCGGGACGGTGACGTCGAGCTCCATGATCGGCTCGAGCAGCACGGGCTCGGCCTTCGAGTACGCGTCCTTGAACGCCATCGAGCCGGCGATCTTGAAGGCCATCTCGGAGGAGTCGACCGTGTGGTAGGAGCCGTCGACGAGCAGGACGCGCACGCCCTGCACGGGCGCCCCGGCGAGCTCGCCGTGGTGCATCGCCTCCTGGATCCCCTTGTCGACCGCCGGCCGAAAGCTCTGCGGGATGACGCCGCCGACGATCTTGTCCACGAACTCGTAGCCCACGTTTCCGTCGATCGGCTCGAGGACGATCGTGCAGTCGCCGAACTGGCCGCGGCCGCCGGTCTGCTTCTTGTAGCGGGCGTGGGAGCGCGATTCCTTGCGGATCGTCTCGAGATAGGGAACGCGCGGCTTGTGCAGCTCGACGTCGACGCCGAACCGCCGCTTCGCGCGCTCGAGCGCCACCTCGACGTGCATCTGGCTCATCCCGGAGAGGATCTCCTCCCCGGTCTGCTGGTCGCGGTGCAGCCGCAGGGTCGGATCCTCTTCGGCGAGCCGGCGGATCGCGGTTGCAACCTTCTCCTCGTCACCTTTCGACCGGGGCGTCACGGCGAAGCTCATCACCGGCTCGGGGAACCCGATCTCTGGGACGTCGGTGGCCACCTCCTTGTCGAGCAGCAGGTCGCCGGTCTGCACCTCCTTCAGCTTCGCGACGGCGCCGATGTCTCCCGGCCCGAACTCCTGGGCGGGAATGTGCTCCTTGCCCTGCTGGAAGAGGAGCGAGCCCATGCGCTCCTTCGCGTGCGTGCGGGCGTCGACGAGCGTCTGGTCCGGCTTGACCGAGCCCTGGAGGACGCGAAACAGGTTGATCCGGCCGGCGAACGGATCGGCGATCGTCTTGAAGACGAAGGCGGCCGTGTCGGCGCCCTCGATGTGGGTGATCGAGCCGGCCTTGGCCGGCGAGGGGACGCCCTCGACGATCAGATCGAGCAGGGCGTGCGTGCCGAGGTTCTTCGTCGCGATTCCGCACGCAACCGGGAAGACCTCACCGCGGGTGACCGCGTCCTTGAGCGCGTGCGCCACCTCCTCCGTGCCGAGCTCCTCGCCCTCGAGGTACTTCTCCATCAGCGCCTCGTCGGTCTGGACGACCTCGTCGAGCAGCTTCTCGCGGTACTCGGCCACGAGGCCGGCCATCTCATCGGGGATCGGACCGGGCTCGGGCTCCTTGGCGCCGTCGGGACTGGTGTAGGCGCACATGTGGAGGATGTCGACGATGCCCGTCATCTCGTGCTCGGCGCCGATCGGGAGGTGGACGGCGACGCAGCGCTCGGAGAGCTGCTCCTGCAGCTGGCTGAGCGCACGGAAGAAGTCGGCCCGCTCGCGGTCCAGCATGTTGATGAAGAGCAGGCGCGCGATCCCGAGCTCCTCTGCGCGCTTCCAGACGCGCGTCGTGCCGACCTCGACGCCCATCACCCCGCTCAGGACGAGGAGCGCGCCCTCGACGACACGAAGCGAGCAGCGGGCCTCGCCCTGAAAGCTCGGGTCGCCCGGGACGTCGATCAGGTTCAGCTTGCGCTCGTGCCACTCCGCGTGCGTGAGCGAGAGTGAGATCGACATCCTCCGCTGCTGCTCGTCGTCGTCCCAGTCAGCAGTCGTCGAGCCCGCGTCGATCGTGCCGAGCCGGTTCGTCTCGCCCGCCTGGAAGAGCAACGCCTCGACGAGCGACGTCTTGCCCGTGCCACGATGGCCCACGACGGCGACGTTGCGGATCTTTCCAGGCTCGAAAACGGGCATGCGTGGCTTCCTCCTCGGCTTGAGTTGGCTGAGAGAGGATCGTATCCGGCTAGCTCACGAGCTGACCCCTGGGACGGATGTTCTGATTGCCTCTGAACAGGTTCTCCGGATCGAACGCCTCCTTCACCGCGGCGAGTCGCTCGTAGTTCTCGCCGAAGGCCGCGCGGACGCGCTGCTCGCCCTCATCGCCGACGAAGTTCAGATAGACGCCGCCGTTCGCCCAGTCGCTGAAGACTTCCCGGCAGGCTCGGCCCCACGTCATGTGCTCCTCGTCGCGCTCGGCCCCCTCCCAGACGCAGAACGGGTGCAGGACGAAGCTCGCGTCTCGCTTGGAGAGCGGCGAGTCCGTGACACGGGCGACTTCGCCGCCCCAGGGCGCGACGAGCATCTGCGTGAAGCTGATGGGCATCTGCTCCGAATAGCCCATGAGGGCGTCGAGTGCGTCGTCGGTGAGGTCGTCGAGATACTCGGCGGTCCACCAGTTCCGCTTGCCGGGTGGGTCGTCGATCATCTGCTGCAACTCCGCGTACGGGATCCCGCCGTAGAGGTCGACGATCGGCTCGGCCGCCTCGCGCAGCGGTCGCAGCGCACGCTCCCCCTCGTCGGCAGGTCCGTTCCACATTCCGGCGGTCACCGCGACCTTGCGGCCGTGCCACTCCGCCGGGATGAAATCCTCCGGCGGCGCCGCGATGTAGCCGAAGACCAGGCCGGACTCATCCGGCCCCGGGGAGTAGAAGTCGCGGAACGCCGCGGCAACGGCGCGGGCGTCGGCCGGGTCGTACGCGGCGAGCCCGCCGAAGACGATCGGGCCGACCGGATGGAGGCGGTACTCGAGGGTGGTCACGACGCCGAAGTTGCCACCGCCGCCCCGCAGCGCCCAGAGCAGGTCGGAATTCTCGTTCTCGGTCGCTCGCACGCGCTCACCCGAGGCAGTCACGAGCTCGGCGCCGATCAGGTTGTCGCACGCAAGCCCGTACGAACGCTCGAGCCAGCCCGAGCCGCCGCCGAGCGTGAGCCCCGCGATGCCGGTGGTCGACACGCGGCCACCGGTCGTGGCGAGCCCGTGCGCCTGCGTCGCGGCGTCGAACTGTGCCCAGGTCAGGCCGGCACCTGCCCGAGCGGTTCGGGCCGACGGGTCGACCTCGATCGAGTCGAAGCCACGCATGTCGAGCACGAGGCCGTCGTCGTTCACGCTCGCGCCGGCGACGGAGTGGCCGCCGGCACGGATGGCAATCGGAGTGCCGGTCTGGCGCGCCCAGCCGATACACGCAGCAATGTCGTCCTCGTTCGCGACCCGCGCCACGGCGCCGGGCTTCTTGTCGATCATCGAGTTGAAGAGCGTCCGCCCTTCCTCCCAACCGTTGTCGCCGGGAAGGAAGAGCTCGCCGGAGAGCTGCTTGCCGAGCTCGCGGTAGTCCATGTGTCCCCCTTACGCGGTCTGTGGCGGCAACACTAGACAGTGCGGCCGGGTCTACGCGGACGGTACGCGGGCCGCGCCGCCGAGGCGAGCCTTGAGCCGGAGGATCGCCTTCGTGTGCAGCTGCGAGACGCGCGACTCGGTGACGCCGAGCACCTCGCCGATCTCGCGAAGGGTCAGCTCCTCGTAGTAGTAGAGCGTGACGACGAGCTTCTCCCGTTCAGGCAGCCGCGCGATCGCCTCGCCGAGCGCCTCCTTCTGCTCCACCTGCGCAAGCGCGGATTGCGGCTCTGGGCCCTGCGTGTCCTCGATCGTGTCGATCAGGGCAATCTGGTCACCGCCCGAAGAGACCGTCCAGAGCTCGTCCAGGGCCGCGATCGACGAGCGTGAGATCTCTGTCAGGCTCGCCCCCAGCTCGTCCTCGCTCATTGACAGCTTCGCCGCGATCTCCTCGTCGGTCGGCGCGCGATGAAGCTTCTTCTCGAGCTCGGCGATCGCACGCTCGATGTCGCGCGCCCGGGCCCGCACGGAGCGCGGCACCCAGTCGAGGGCCCGGAGCTCGTCGATGATCGCGCCCTTGATCCGCGCTATGGCGTACGTCTCGAACTTGATCTCGCGGTCGGGGTCGAAGCGCTCGATCGCTCCGATGAGTCCGAGCAGCCCGTACGAGACGAGGTCACCTTCGTCCACATGCGCCGGCAGGCCGCTCCCGAGGCGTCCCGCGACGAACTTGACGAGCGGTGCATAGGTGAGGATCAGACGATCCCGAAGGGTGCGGTCGCCGGTCTTCCGGTACTCCTGCCAGAGCGCGCTCGTGTCCTCGGTCTTCGCCACGGACAGAGAATACGCCGCACGCGCCCCAACTCTTGCTCAGCGCCGCTTCAAGAGCCGCAGCGACATCGTCGCCATCCAGCCCCCGAGCCCGACCGCGGCGAGTGCAACCGGCCACACACCGGCGCGACCGGCCGCCAGTGCGATCAAGCCGAATCCGAGCGTGAGGACGAGGAAGAGCAACCCCAGCGCGTGGCGTTGCGACGGCATCCAGCAAGGCTACAATCCGATCCCGAGCCGTAGGGGCGTAGCTCAGTTGGTAGAGCGGCGGTCTCCAAAACCGTAGGTCGCAGGTTCGAGCCCTGTCGCCCCTGTCCCGAAAAAGAGGCGCAAACCCGCATACACATGCGGTTTGCTCCTCACCCGACTATCCCGTCGTCTTCCGCTCACGTCCGCTGAAATCCGGCCTAGTGGCAGCTGCTCACCAGGTCCAGGCACAGCGGGCCGTTGCCCCTTGACTTCGGCCCCAGGCGCTCCTAGCGTGGAGGGCAACGAAGAGGGTGTCGTTGGGCGCATGCGACTCGAGTCTGTTGCTGCGGCGCCGTTCCCGGGAGAGCGCCCCGGAGCGTCGCTGATGCGCCTATTTCTCGTAGTCGACCTCCGCATCTACCGCGAAGGGCTGGCGCGCGCGTTGGCTGAGGACGAGCGGCTCGAGGTAGTCGGCGCCTCCGCGGCGCACCCGGATCTTGCGGCGCTGATCGCCGAAACCGCTCCCGACGTGCTGCTCGTCGACGTCTCGTCGCTGGATGCATTGCCACTCCTCGAGGAGCTGGTCGACGCGGCGGTCTCGCCCCAAGTCGTCGCGCTCGGCGCACCCGAAACGGAGAGCGCCGTCATCACATGCATCGAGGCCGGCGTGTCCGCCTTCGTCTCGACGGAGGGCTCGCTATCGGACCTGCTGGCGACGCTCGCCAGCGTCGAGAGCGGCGAGTCGGTGCTATCGCCCCGCATCGCGACGACGCTCATTCGCCGCGTACGCGCCCTGGCCGACGCGCCTATGAGCCAGGAGGGCGAGCAGCTCACCCCCAGGGAACGCGAGATCCTGCGGCTCATCGAACGCGGCCTCTCCAACAAGGAGATCGGGCGGGACCTCTCGATCGAGGTCTCCACAGTCAAGAACCACGTCCATCACATTCTGGGCAAGCTGGAGGTGGGGCGGCGCGATGAGGCCGCCGCCAAGTGGCGCGCCCCGCGCATGGAAGGGATCGCGCGGGGAAGGAACTAGATGTCTCCTGCCCTTGGATCCAGGCCGCATAGATCCGCGGTAGACCGTATTTGAATCCTGATGGCTCATTGTCGGCCAGCCAGATGCGTCCGAGAATGGGTGCGACGAGCAGCCGCGCTCGTCTCGCTGCGCGCCAGTTCGTTCTCCGCCCACACGAGGACGTTCGCGCGGACGAACCATCGAGAGAGGGGGACGCGTGCCGAAGAACGAGCCAATCGATCTCACGCTGCTCAGCGAGGAGCTCCAGCGCGAGAACGCGCCGTGGCAGATGTCGTACACGTCGATCACCGCGCTAACCGAGGCGGAGCGGGTGATCCGCCTCGGCGTTCCACCATCGCCTGGCCTCGACACCAACGGAACTCGAGCAGGATCGCGAGGCTGCGGCCGTAGCCGCCCGGGAGGCACAGGCGGAGTCGGTCGGGGCGCCGACCAGCTTCGACCTCCGCAATGTCGGCGGGGTCAACTACAGCACGCCGATCAAGGATCAGGGCGGCTGCGGTTCCTGCGTGGCCTTCGGCGTCGTCGGGG
Organism: uncultured Gaiellaceae bacterium; assembly: GCA_963749515.1. Lineage (GTDB taxonomy): Bacteria > Actinomycetota > Thermoleophilia > Gaiellales > Gaiellaceae > Gaiellasilicea. The sequence goes on along the minus strand of CAVVMR010000001.1, from coordinate 995,505 downwards.
CGATGGAGGGCGTCGCCCGCTTTACGCGTGGCACGAGCGCGCTGCCGGCCGACTTCTCCGAGGCGCACATGTTTTACTGTCACGGCCGCACCGCCGGCGCCCGCTGCGACACCGGCTGGTGGCCCGAGCAGGCTTGCAACGCCGCCCGAAACACGGGCGTCACCTTCGAGGACTACTACCCGTACACGGCTGGCGATCAGGACTGCGCGGGTCTGAACGCTGACTGGCCGAACCGTGTCGCCAAGGTGACGGACTGGGCATTTCTAAACGGCAACGCCGCGAGCATGAAGCAGTACATCTCCACGTACGGCGCAATCGACGCCTGCTTGGACGTGTACCAGGATTTCTTCAGTTACGCGTCTGGCATCTACCGGCACATCGCCGGTGGCTACGCCGGCGGCCACTGCGTCACGCTGATCGGGTACGACGACGTCGCCGGCTGCTGGATCGCCAAGAACAGCTGGGGGGCCGGCTGGGGGGAAGCCGGGCACTTCCGCATCGCCTATGGCGAATGCCGCATCGAGACGTATCTGCAGCCAGGGGGCAGCGGCGCGATCGGTATCCAGGGCGTGAGCCTGCGTGCCTGGCTGCCGAACCAGCTCATCCTCGGCCTCTGGAACAACGAGTACGAGACCAACGCCTGGGCCTACGGATCGATGCGCGGCTGGCTGAAGCTCGGCAACGCTTCGCCTACCACCTCAGAGGCGATGCTGCTCGAGCTTGCGGCCGCGAAGGCCGGCAACCGGCAGGTCGGGCTGTTCGAGAACAACGGCACGGTCGAGCAGATCTACGCATGGTGACGAACGGGACTATGAAGGAGGACGAGATGCCGCGAACACGACCCAGGGAGTCCCCTCCGGGGACGAAAGCGAAGACAGAGGGAGAGACAGCGGCCGTCGGAACGACGCAGCCGAAGCCGATGACCGAGGAACAGCTCGCCGACGTCCTAGAGGCCGAGACCGAGATCGAGGGTCGACCGACGCTGGATCCGTCGAGCGTCGCTGGCATGACGGCGCGCGCCGAAGGGGTTGGCGCGATCACAGGGACATGGCGGTCGGGAGCAACCGTCACCGCGATGTGGTCCATCAACGAGGTCCGCAACGCGTGGTTCTACACCCCGGGTTTCGGTTGGCGAAAGATCTACAACGGCCGCGACGGTGCGTTCAGAGCCTTGGTCACCCTCGCCGCCCACGCTCGCCAGACGGGCCGCCCGATCAATTTCCGCGAGGAAGCGGACGGCATGGTCTACGAGATCTACTCCTGGTAATTAGGTGCGGAGGACGCGAAGCAGTCGACGTCGGGTTCGCGTCACCGGACGGTGACGAGCGCCTCGAACCGGTCGACCGCTTCGCGCTCCCACGGGCGCTTGAGCCTCAGCACGACCCGGCCCTGACCGGAACCACGGACGAGCAGCTCGACGCGCCGCTCGCCTCCAGCACCCGGCTTGGCCGAGCTCGGCGGCAGGAACTCGTCGGCGGCCAGCTCCAGCGTCTCGGGAAGCTCGTCCACGACCCACTGGTATCCGGTCGACGCGTTCTCCGGGAGGCGAAAAACAATGCGGTCGTCGTCGGACGCGTCGACCTGCTCCCCGTTAGTCCGTATCTCGATCTCGCGCATCGGTCACCTCCGCGCATCGGGTACGTCCGAGGATAGACCCGCCGGCCCCAGCAGTGCGCGCCGAGTAATGACTCAGCCGTTCACCACCGGCTCGGCCCGCGACGGCTCGAAGCCGCCCCATCAGCCAAAGCCGCCATCCGGTCGCCCCTGTTGGCTCGACGAGGCGGATCCCTGCGCCACGCGGGATCCGCCTCTTCTTCTCGGGTTGGCCGTCCCGACGTTGACGCAAGCACAACGGAGTAGTAGAAGGCTCCACATTCGACCGTTGGCGAGGCTCCTGTGAGGTCTCTGAAAGCAGGTATGGAGTCGGCGGCCGCTTCGGCCGGCGGAGTGATGACCCATGTGGCAGCCACCTGCCAGGCTGTCCTCCGGAACCCGCCGTCACGATTTCGCCAGCTCGGGGCGCTGCTGCTCGTCCTTCCTCTCGGGCTCCTGGTGCTCGGCGTACTCAACCTCAGCTTGAGCTACGCCATCTGGGGCGAGCTGGTCGTCGCGTGGTTCATTCTCGGCTTCGCGATTCTCGGAGCGACGCGAGTGGCCGAAGGCCCGCTCAAGAAGTGGTTGCATGTCGACCCGCTCCCGCTCTGGCAGGCGCTCAGCTGGGCGCTGGTGGTTGTCGTCGGGCTGCCGCTGTCTTACACATTCACGCCGCTCGGATGGGTGCTGTTGCTGGGGCCGGCGCTGTTGTTCTGGGTCGTGCAGGTGCTCCTCGACCGCAATGCGACCGGTCAGCTCGGGCGCATCCTCACGAAGCTGTGGGTCGGAGCGCTCGTCGGAGTCACGCTCCTGGTCGGTTTTGCGACCTTCTTTCCCAAGTCCGTGATCGACGACGCCACAGCGGCGAACGCGACGGCGCCGGTGCCTGAGGCCGATTCGCTCGCCTGGCAGTTTCGTCCTCTGCTCTTCTTCGACAGCGCCGAGCAGTTCATCCCGATCGACGTGGAGGACGCCATCCGGGAGCGGATGATCTCCGGCTGCAAGCGTGGCCTCTTGAACAAGGGAGGTCGAGAGTGCAGTCGTGTCCAGAACCCCGATGGGTTCGCCCACGATCTGGACTACGTCACCGTCGACGTCTTCCCGCTCGGCCGCGGCGACCTGGCAGGAGGTGCGCGAAGCGCCATCTACTACCACGTCTCGCGCGACGCATCGATCGGACGCACGTACGTCGACTACTGGTGGTACTACGCCGCGAATCCCTCTCCGGTCGCATCACGCTTCTTGTGCGGGGTCGGCTTCAGCTTCATCCTGATCATCTGCGGCGAGCACGCCTCCGACTGGGAAGGGATCACCGTCGTCCTCGGTGCGTGTGCGGGGTCGGAGCAGGCTTCAGGTTGCTTCGACACCGATGCCGGGCGGCTTCGAGTGGTCGAGCTCCACTACGCACAGCACGAGCACACGTTCTCGTACTCGTGGGAGGAGTCACAAGAGGAGTGGGCCAAGTTGAGCAATCCGTTGTGGCCGGTCGACCGCTCCGAACGACCACTGGTCTTCGTCGCACTGAACAGCCACGCCTCGTATCGCATGCCGTGCGCCGCCGGTACCTGTTCGCAATCAACGCGACCGCTGCCCGAGCGACGGAATGGTCTGCTTCCGTGGGCGAACAACGGCACTCGTTGCGTTGGCTCGGCGGGCGTGACAGAGACGGACGAACAGCTCGTCTGTCTCAAGCCGTTGCCGACGTCAACTGACGGCACCCCGGCGCAGTGGAACGCGTACAGCGGACGCTGGGGGCCGCAGACGTGTGTCCTCTCCGGCGCGTTCTGCGACACAGGGGCACCTCCGCGCGGGCCGGCGTTCCAGCATCGGTACAAGACCCCTGTCGATGCTCGTAGCCGCTGAGACCTAACGCGCTGCCGCTCGCGCCCAGACCTGGTTTCGATCGGCCATGCCGTGGGGTAAGTGGCGGTCGAAGTAATCCGAGGAAAGGGGTCTATTCATGATTCGCCGCGTCGATCGCATACAGATCGACCTGCCGCCGCCGTCCGATCCGGACCCGGCCGGTGCAGCCGCCGTCCAGGAGCTCCTGGGAGGCAAGTTCGGGGAGATGTCGACCTTCCTGAACTACACGTTCCAGTCGTTCAACTTCCGCAACAAGCAGGGCGCACGCCCGTTCTACGACCTGGTCGCGAACATCGCCGCCGAGGAGTTCGGCCACGTGGAGCTCGTTGCGAAGACGATCAACACCATGCTCACCGGCGCGACGCCGGTGTCGACGCCGAACGGGCGCGGTCCGGGAAGTCCGCTGGAGCCGATGCTGGGGATCGGCAACCCGCACCACTTTCTCGTCGGCGGCCAGGGAGCGCTGCCTCAGAACTCGCAGGGCCGCCCATGGAACGGGGACTATGTCTTCTCCTCGGGTGACCTGGTCGAGGACTTGACGCACAACTTCTTCCTCGAGACCGGGGCGCGGAACGGGAAGCTGAAGGTGTACGAGATGGTCGAGCATCCGGCCGCACGGGCGCTGACCGGTTTCCTGCTCGTCCGTGGCGGTGTGCACCAGGTGGCGTATGCGCGTGCGGTCGAGCTTCTGACCGGCGCCGACCTGAAGAAGATGTTCCCGTCGCCGCGGATCCCGACGGAGAAGATCCCCGAGTGCAAGCCGCACATCAAGCGCGGCGAGCACCTGCGCCTCTATCGCTTCTCGCCGAGCGACTACCTGGAGCTCGCGGCCGTCTTCAAGGGCCCACACCCCGAGACGGGCGAGGATCTCGAGGTCGTCGATGAGGCACCGGAGGGCTTTCCGGCGCACGACCTGCCGGCGCAGCCCGCCGTCTTCGCGCCGGACTACGCACCCGAGGAGATCGCAGAGATCGCCGAGAAGCTCCGGAAGCAGGCCGGGCTGCCCAAGCAGCCGACGGGCGAAGTCGCAAACGGATCCCATTCGACCTCGCGTGCGAAGCCGAAGTCGACGACGCGGCGCAAGCAGACGGCTCGCTCGCGCTAGCTGAACAGAAGCGGACGCAGAGGAAAAGAGACGGGGTGGGCTGCGGCTCCCACCCCGTCTAATCCGGGCTCACGATCGGCGACTGCGGCATCGTCGTCGGAACACAGCGGACTTTCCTGGTCTATAGATCGGCTGCACGCCTTTCGGGCCCATCCCTCACCCGAGTGAACCAGCGTGGTCAACTCCGGAAGGGTGATGGTGTGAAGTCGCGCCGGCGAGCAGGATGCATTCAGGACGGCACCTCGGGCGGCGAGGCGCTGCCCCCATGGACGGGAGACGCGATCCTTGCGGCGGACGCGCGTCTTCCGTCCTCTTTACATTCAGGGCTATCCTCCTCACAGGGAGGTCACCGTTCGGGACGAATGTACGGACGGGAGCGATGCCATGACCAAGCCACGGATATCGCAGGTCCTCGTGTGGACGCTGGCTGTGGTGGCGCTGGCGCTCTTCGGTTTCTTCGTGGCGCTCGTGGCGGGAGCGCTCCCGATCGACGAGCCGGCTGCCCCTCCCGATACCGGTGTGCTGGCTGAGTCGCAGTCCGAGCCGGTCGACGAGCCGACCACGACGGCGGTGACGAAGCGCGTCCGGCGGACGACGCCCGCGCCGCCCACGACCTCGACCACGGCCACGAACACGGCCGCGCCGGCACTCGCGACCGTGGTCGTCACGGCCGCGCGCGGAGATTGTTGGATCTCGGCCCGGCTCGGCTCGGAGAGCGGGCGCGTGCTCGAGGAGCGGCTACTCGCTCAGGGCGAGTCGGTCACGCTGCGCGGCACGCGGGTGTGGATGTCCATCGGAGCGGCGGCGAACGTCGACGTGACCGTGAACGGCGAGGATCGCGAGCTCCAGTCCGGCACCGTCGCGGTCGTTCTGGGCCCGACCTAGATCGTCAGACGGGACGTTCGCCTGGGCGCGCGTCGAGACGGAGACGCGGTCGCACGGAGTGCCGAGATGCCGCAGCCCGATTCGAGTTCTCGATCGTACGCGCGAGCCGCACGAGGGGCTCTGCGAGACCAAGACGGGACATGAGCGAGTAGCGGATCATCGGTACTCCTGTTCTCGGCGCGAACAGTGCAGTCCTCTTATCCCCCGAATGGAGGATTCCTACACGTTCCATCGGCTGGCGCGCTTCTAGACCGCGACGGCAACCGGGCCGGCAGCGCCGCTCCGCACCAGGACGGCCTCGAGTGCTTCGACGCAGCGCGGGCAGAAAAGAGCGCCATCCTCTTCCCCGAGGAGTGCGAGCGCACGCTCGTGTGACCACGCCTCGCGGTAGACGCGTTCCGAGCGAAGCGCGTCGTAGACGTCGCAGACGGCCAGCACCCGCGTCTCGAGGGAAAGCGAAATGGCGCCGTTGGGATAGCCGCTGCCGTCGAGCCGCTCGTGGTGGTCGCGCACGAGGACGCGGACACGCGATGAGAATCCGAGCCGGCCGAGGAGCGAGTCGCCCCAGACCGCATGCCGCTGAACGAGCGCGTACTCGTCGTCGTCGAGTGCGGCGGGCTTCTGCAGCACCTCGTCGGGCACCGAGAGCTTGCCGATGTCGTGGAGCAGGCCGCCCGTGGCGAGCTCGCGCAGGCGAGCCGGCGGGAGGCCGAGCTCCTCCCCCACGGCGACCGCGAGCAGCGCGACGCGGCGCGTGTGCCCTTCGGTGTACTCGTCCTTCTCGGCGAGCATGCGCATGAGGCCGCCGACCTGGGAGCCGAGGAACGCCTCCTCGGCCGAGACCAGCTCGGCGCCCTTGAGGTCGCCGGCGAGTGGACGGGAAGGCGAGGAGCGGAAGAGATCGGCGGCGACCGGAGCCCCGACGAGGAGCACGCCCGCGACCTCGAGCCCGTGGCCGAGCCACCAGGCGAGATCGAGGTAGGTCAGCATCAGCGCGGGAACGAGCGCGCCGGCGAGCCAGACGAGCCCGACGAAGACAGCCAGGTCCGCACGGCGCCGGGTGAGCAGCACGGTATGGAGAGCCCGTAGTGCGAGCAGCCCGTAGAAGGCAAGACCGACGACGAGCGTGGCGACGGCCACCGGGCTGGCAGCCTCGGGCACGGACGGGACGAGGCTGGGCAGCCACATCGCCGCGATTCCGAGCGCGATCACACCCACCATCAGCCCCGCCTGCAGCCAGAGGAGGGGCGTGACCGCGTGCGGCCTGTTCGCGCCCGGCCAGGCGGAGATCGCCAGGATGACCGCGCCGACGGGAAGCGTCGCTGCGCCGGTCAGCGAGACGACGCCGTTCATTTCGACGATGAAGCCGGGGCTCGCGAGGCCGTGGACGACGAGCAGCGAGGCCATCACGGTGAAGGCAGTGCCGACGAGAACCGCACGCGCGTCGCCGCGCCGCCAGCCACCGTAGGAGAGAGCAATCCCTGCTGCGGTCGCGACGAGCGCCGAGAGGACGACGCTCCAGAAGTGTGTCTCGCTCGAGAGCTGCACCTGGTCGCGGGCCACGAAGTGGATCACCGCGGGCGGCAAGATTGCAGCTGCCCCGGCCGCGACCAGTAGCGCTCTGAATGTGTCCCGCCGCACGACGCGGTTATCGGCAAGGGATGAGGCGTTCGTTAGGCTCACCTTCGATGGCTTTGCTCACCTCGCAGGTGGAACGCGACGAGACGTTCGCGCGCCGCGCCGAGCGGATGGAGGCGCTCGTCGCCGAACTGCGCGAGCGCACGTCGCAGGTGGCGAGCGGCGGCGGCGAGAAGTCCGTCGAGCGCCACCGCTCACGCGGGAAGCTGACGGCGCGCGACCGGATCGACCGGCTCGTCGATCCCGGCACGGCTTTCCTGGAGCTGAACGCGCTTGCGGCCTGGGATCTGTACGACGGCGCTGCTCCCTCCGCCGGAATCGTCACGGGCATCGGCGTCGTCGAGAGCCAGGAGTGCGTGATCGTCGCGAACGACGCGACCGTGAAGGGAGGCTCCTACTTCCCGCTGACCGTGAAGAAGCACCTTCGCGCCCAGGAGGTGGCGGAGCAGAACCACCTGCCGTGCATCTACCTCGTCGACTCGGGCGGCGCGTTCCTCCCGCTCCAGGCGGAGGTCTTCCCGGACCGGGAGCACTTCGGGCGAATCTTCTACAACCAGGCGCGAATGTCCGCGAAGGGGATCCCGCAGATCGCCGTCGTGATGGGCTCCTGTACCGCCGGTGGCGCCTACGTGCCGGCGATGAGCGACGAGACGGTGATCGTGCAGGGCACGGGGACGATCTTCATCGGCGGCCCGCCGCTCGTGAAGGCCGCGACGGGCCAGGACGTGACCGCCGAGGAGCTCGGCGGCGCCGACGTCCACACGCGGCGATCGGGAGTCGCCGACCACTACGCGACCTCCGACGAGCATGCGCTCGCGCTCGCGCGGCAGATCGTCCGCAACCTGCACCGCCGCAAGGAGCTCCCGTGGGACGTCGCGCCGCCGGAGCCGCCCGCACTCGACCCGAACGATCTCTGTGGCCTCGTGCCAGAGGACTTCAAGCACGAGATGAACGCGCACGAGCTGATCGCCCGGATCGTCGACGGCAGCAGGTTCGCCGAGTTCAAGGCGCTCTACGGCGAGACGCTCGTCTGCGGCTTCGCGCGGATCGAGGGGTATCCCGTCGCGATCCTGGCGAACAAGGGCGTGCTGTTCGCGGAGTCCGCCCAGAAGGGCGCGCACTTCATCGAGCTGGCGGCGAAGCGAAAGATCCCGCTCGTCTTCCTGCAGAACATCACCGGGTTCATGGTCGGCAAGGAGTACGAGGAGGGAGGGATCGCCCGGGACGGCGCCAAGCTCGTCACCGCGGTCGCCTGCGCCGACGTCCCCAAGTTCACCGTCGTCACCGGCGGCTCCTTCGGCGCCGGCAACTACGCGATGTGCGGTCGCGCCTACGGGCCGCGTCAGCTCTGGATGTGGCCGAACGCCCGGATCTCCGTCATGGGAGGCGAGCAGGCCGCGATCGTCCTGACGATGGTCGGCGACGCCGACGCCGACGAGATCCGCGCCACGTACGAGGCTGAAGGCAATCCGTACTACTCGACCGCTCGCCTCTGGGACGATGGGATCATCGACCCGCGGGACACGCGCCGGGTGCTCGCACTCGGGATCTCGGCCGCGCTGAACGGACCCGTCCCGGAGAGCACGTTCGGCATCTTCAGGATGTAAGGAGGCAGAAGGCACGATGGCAATCACGGCAGAGGAGCTGGCGAGCGAGCTACGCGAAGCGGAGGCGGCCCATGCCGTCTACGAGAAGGAGCTCGGCCACCGCGACGAGGACTGGCCGGCGTGGTACGCGAAGTTCATCGTCGACCGGCTGGACCAGCCGCGCGGGATCGGGCTCGACGCCGAGGATCTCCGGATCCTCGAGTCGGCCCTCCACTCCTACCTGGACGACTTCGGGCACGACGAGGCGGACGTACTCCGGCAGGTGAAGTCGACCTTGGCGAAGGTGCGCGCGACCTGACGGTGGGCTCCAGCAGGCCTCACTCGAGATGATCGTTCGGATCGTGCTCTGGGGCCTGGCCGACTCGAAGACGACGATCGAGGAGCTTCGGCGCTACCTCCGCGACGAGGCCGCCGACGAGTTCGCAGAGGTCGAAGGCCTGCGCTTCAAAGCGTGGATCTCGGACCCGCTGGGCGAGCGCTGGGGCGCCTTCTACCTCTTCGAGTCGCGGGACGCGGCCGATCAGGTGCTGCCGACGGGTGTGCGCGACCTGATCGGCAAGGACCCTGAGGTGGTCGAGGAGTTCGACCTCGAGGCGTCGATCGAGGGCCGCTACGCCGAGCACGAGCTCTCGCGGCTCGGCCTCGCGTTCGACTACTAGTAGGAGGGTTTGGCGAAATAGCGGCGGCGGCCACGAGGGGCGCACGCGGCTGCCCGCCCGCAGCCGCATGCTCGCCCGCGTGTCGCCGACGGCGGACGACCACAGATGTCGTGCTTCAGATACCCGGCTCGCTTCACACCAGACCCCCCCGGTGTGAGCCGCGCCGCATCGAGCCTGTGGTTTGCACGTCTGCGCCGATCGCCATCACACACCAGCTAACCCGATTCTCGAGTCCCCGAGGAGGGATTCGGTCCGATCTTGAGGGAACGCTGCGGATCTTCTGACACTCCTCGAGCTCAGGTGGCGGACATCAGCTTGTAGCCGGCCGCTCGCACCGTCACGATCCGTTCCGGCTGAGCCGGGTTGCTCTCGAGCTTGCGCCGGAGGTTCGAGATGTGGACGTCACAGGCATGCTCGTCGGCGACGTGCTTCGTGTCCCACAGCTCCTCGAGGATCGCGCGCTTGGAGACGACCTGTCCGGGCCTCCTCGCGAGCATCAGCAGCACCTTGAACTCGGACGGCGTCAGGTTGACCCTGCGCCCCTCGATGCTCACCTCGTGACGCGCGATGTCGATCCGGAGCGCCCCCACGCGTCGCACCGGCCCGATGTCGTTCTGATCGAGCTCCCGCCGGCGCAGGAGCGCGCGTACGCGGCCGACCAGCTCGAGAGCGGAGAAGGGCTTCGTGACGTAGTCGTCGGCTCCCATTTCGAGCCCGATGACCTTGTCGGCCTCGGAATCCTTGGCGGTCAGCATGATGATCGGCACGGCACTCTGTGCCCGGAGCTTTCGGGCCACCTGGATGCCCGACACGTCCGGCAGCATGAGATCGAGGATCACCAGGTCGTACTCGCCTGCGTCGATCTCGGCGAGTGCTTCGCGTCCGGTGCCGGTCGTCGTGACCTCGAACTGCTCCCTCGTGAGGGCATACGAGAGCCCGGCGAGGAGAGCCGGCTCGTCGTCGACGACCAGAATCCGCGCACTCATCAGGTCGCGTCTCCCGCCGGCAACACGACCTCCACCGTCGTCCCGACCTCCTCGTTCGCGCGTATCTCGATCGTCCCGCCGACGGCGCGGACCGACTGGGCCGCGATCGCCAGCCCAAGGCCGAAACCTCCGTCGGCCCCGTTGCCCCGGTAGAAGCGCTCGAACAATCGCTCCGGCTGGGCGTCGTCGATGCCCGTGCCGGTGTCGATGACATGCACCGCGACGTGCGCGTCATCGACCTGACGCCCTCGAATGACGATCGAGCCCTGTTTCGTGTGACGCTCCGCGTTCTGGGCGACGCTGTGGAGCGCCTGCTCGAGCAGCTCCGGATCCGTCGCGACGGTGAGGTCGGGGTCACATTGAACGGTGACGTTCACCGGGCCGTGCGGCTCGAGGTCCTCCGCCACACGTTCGAGAACGGGGCCGAGGGTCACCCGTTCACTCCTCGGGGGTTCCTGCTCCGCCTCGGCGCGTGCCAGCACGAGGAGCGCGCGCGTCAGCCTCGTAAGGCGGTTGGACTCCCGCTCGATGTAGTCGAGGAACTGATCGCGTCGCTCCGGTACGTCCTTCGCACCTGTCTGCAGCATTTCGATGGAGGTGACGATAGAGGCCACCGGAGTTCGCAGCTCGTGCGCCGCGTTGGTGACGAACTCTCGCTGTGCCCGTTCCGTGCGTTCGCGCTGGGTCACGTCCGCGACGACGAGGATTGCGCCGTCGCGGCGGCCGTGAGCCGGGACACCGGAAACCTGGAGGGTCTTGTTGTCGCGGAGGACGTAGATCGTCTCGTCCGGGCTCCTGCCGTCGAGAAGCGCGCGCATGAAGCCGATGAGCTCCGGCTCGCCGAGAAGCTCGTCCAGCCCTGCGCCGCGTTCCGCGCCGCGAAAGAGCTGCCGCGCGTGTGAGTTCGCGTACTCCAGGTGCCCGTCGGAATCGACCAGCAGCACACCGTCGTGAAGTCGCTCGACGAGCTGCTCGAACTGCTCCTTGTCCTCCCGGAGAGTCGTCACGAGAGCCTCGAGGCGTAGCCGCATGCGATCGACCGACTGGGCGAGGCTGCCGACCTCGTCCGGGAAGCGATCGCTCAGCTCACGCGTGAAATCCCCGCTCTCGATCGCGCTGGCCGTCTGCGCGATGCGGCCGAGCCGTCGGCCGATGAAGACCGCGAAGAGCAGACCGGCGCCGGCACCCACGAGAACCGCCCACAAGGCGGCCTCGACCGACTCGTCCCGGACGATGCCTAGTTGCTCGCGCAGCTCGGGCCGAACCGAGTAGGCAACGAGAGCTTCCGCCGTGCTGGACAGGAGCGGCAGGCCGACGATGATCGCGGCGCCGTCGTCGCTGCTGCCGACGAACCGGCGTCCCTCGAGCGCCGCAGCGAGCGCCTCGTCGGCTTGCGGGAGATCGGCGAACCGGAGCCCGCGTGAACGCTCCGGAGTCACCGCGCGACCCTCACCGTCGAACAGGTACAGCGAGACCCGGCGGTTCTGCGCGATCTGCGTCGCCTCGCTCTCGAGCGACGCACGATCGACCACCGAGGCGAGGCGGACCGCAGCGCCGAAGGAATTCCCGATCGCGAACTCCTCGGCGTTTCTGCGGAAGGCATCCTCGGAACGCGCGGCGGTGACGCGCACGACCGCAATGGCGGTGATCGCGGCCACGAGCGCGAACGCCGCGGCCAGCCACCACCGCATCCCCAGCCAGTACCCACCCCTCCGCATACGAGCAGTCTTCCCCTCCAAGTCCGAGTCGAACGCATGATGGTCGAGCCCGAACGCAATCCACGCTGACACAGGCGTTGCTCACGGAATCTTGAGCCTTCTCGGCTGCTGCGCTGAGGCTTCCGCAAGTACGGTTGCCCTGAGTGACGGAAGGGGTCCCGCTCGTGCAACAAGAATCGATCGATTCGCCACAGGCGGTTCGGCTCGGGGATTCGCCACGGCGCGTGCTGCACGTCGAGGACGACGCCTTCGTCGCAGCGCTGGTCGCGGCAACCGTCGAAGACGCCGGCGTCGACGTGCAATGGTGCTCGACCGGGAGATCGGCGCTCAGGGCCGCCGCATCGGGCGCGTACGACGCGTTTCTCCTCGGGATCGGCGCCCGAGACATGAGTCGCATCCTGCTGGCTGAGCGGTTGGCCCAGCTCGACGACCGGATCCCCATCATCCTCGTCACCGACGGCGCCGAGACCCTCCCGCTCGGCCCAAACGTCACCATGGTGACGAGACCGTTCGAGCCCCATGCCCTCGTCGGAGCGATCGCAGCGGCTCTCGATGCCTACTGGGAGGCCGCCTGATGCCGAACCGGCGGGCCCTCGGCGGGGGCTGCTGAGCGGCCATGGGCCGGCGTGTCCTCGTCGTCGACGACGAGCCACTGCTTGTCAGGAGTCTCGAGTACGCGCTCGAGCGGGAGGGGTACCTCGTCGAAGTCGCCGCCGACGGACAGAGTGCGGTCGAAGCCGCGACGACCCACCCCCTTGATCTGATTCTGCTCGACATCGGCCTACCGGTTCTGTCCGGGACGGACGCGTGCATCGCGATCCGTGAACAGAGCGACGTCCCGATCATCATGGTGACCGCAAGAGACTCGGAGCAGGACGTCGTGCTCGGGCTCGAAGCCGGCGCAGACGACTACGTCACGAAGCCGTTCAGCACCTCAGAGCTGCTCGGACGGATCCGCGCGGTGCTACGCCGCTACGAGTTGGTCCACCCCAGCGCACCGGCCGATGGCCACACGGCTACTTGACGACGAAGGAGCTGCTGCCGAGGAGCTTGCCGTACTGCGGCTTCGCGCGTGTCCCGCGAGCGCCCCAGACGTACCAGTCGTACCGGCCCGGCGCAAGTCGTTGCACCTTGCCCTCGTAGCGCCACGTCTTGCCGATCCGGAAGGTCGGCGCCTTCGGCCAGAAGGTCAGCACCTTCACCTTGTTCCGGTAGAGCTGGATGTTGTAGTAGCTCGCTCCCTTGACGGCGTCCCAGGCGAGGACGATCGGCGCATGCACCGTTGCCCCGGCCACCGGCCGGTAGAGCGCGGGGAAGTCGACGGTCGCAATGACCGCCTTCTGCGCCACGTTCCCCGCCACGTCGCTCGCTCTGACCTCGTAGCGGTAGCGAACGCCGTCGCGCACGGTCTTGTCCGTAAAGCTTGCGCCGTTGCCTTGATAGACAACGGTTTTCTTCCTGCCATTGATACCGGGTGAGCGCTCGAGCTCGACGAGCACCGCGTCCGGCGAGCGCTTCCAGACGATCTTCGCGAACCCCTTCGCGACCTCGGCCTTCGCCACCGGCAGCTTCGGCGCCGTCGCGTCGTACTGGAAGGGCTGGCCCCCCTCCGCAGCGTTCCCGGCCGCGTCGCGGCACGCGCCGACGAGCGTCGCCTTCGCGCGGTCGGGGCCTGCGTAGCGCGTCGGGGCCGAGCACGTTGCAATCCCCGAGGTTGCGTCCGTACCGGCGAAACTGACGGTGAACGGCTTCCGGTACCAGCCCTTGCCATCCGGCTTGCGGTCCGGCGACGCGGTGACGGCCGGCGGGGTCGCGTCGTACTTGAAGCCGAAGCTGGTCGCCCCGCTCGTGTTGCCTGCCACATCACTGCACGTTCCGGAGACGGCCACCGCGGCACCGTCGCCACCACCATAGGTCGGGCTCGTGCACGACGGCGATGCCTGAGGTCCCATCTGTACCGGCGTACGCAACAGCCAGGGGCTTGTTGTACCACCCACCAGAATCGGGAGCACGGGACGGTGTCGCAGCAGTGACCTGAGGTGGTGTGGCGTCCCGCCTGACCGTGATCGTGCGGCTATAAGTGTCGTCCGGGCCGTACGAGACAGCTGCACGTTCGCTGTTCGACTGCGGTGTCAACCAGGACGGGTGCGGATTGACAGTTGATGTCGGTCCAGCCCGGCTCGTATTGCCAGGTGATCGTCACGTCGGTGGTATGCCAGCCGGGGCAATTCGCCGGTCCTGGTGAGCAAGTCGGTATCGGCGCGTACGGCGCTGCGCCCTCAGCTGCCGACGGCACAAACAGGACAAGCACAAGTACGAACCAGAGTAAAACGTGTGCTTTCACGCGAGTCCCTCCCGAAGTGCACGGCGACCGGCGCCGAGGACGACTGTGCCGCCGAGGGCAACGAGCAGCAGCCCGAACCCGGCGAGCGCGAGCAGGTCGCGGTCGACCGAGTCGACCTTCGGCGGCGCGACGAACGCGGCCAGCGGCACGCGGTGGCGGTCGTGCGGCACCGGCACGACCGGGGCCGGCGCCTTGGCCTTCGACTTCGCGACCGGGGTGACCTTCTTCGGCGCGGGCTTCGGCTTCGCGCGTTGCGTGGGCGCCGTCCTGACGGGCGTCGGGCGCTGGACGACGGGCGCCGGCGCCACGACCGGCGCCTGCCGGACGATGACGGTCACCGTCGGCTGGACCGGCTCCGTCTTCGGCGGGGCCGGCGGCGCGGGCGGCGGGTCCGGTGAGGGGGCTGCAACGGCGGAGACGGCGAAGATGAGGCCGAGCGCAAGCAGGGCTCCAGCCGGAGCGCATACCCGCCGCAGTGACGATCCGACCCCCCAGTCAGTCATCCGGTCCGCCCCTTCCGTATGTTGCCCATCGAAGCTACTGCTGCTTTCAAGACATGTCAACGCAACTTGACCGGGGGAAGGCCGGGCCGAAGCCCGGCCTTCCAGGTCACGGATCGCTCTTTCAGACGAGCTCCCTCCTATTGGTCGGATTGAGCTGTGCTGCCAGCGACGCGCCAAACGCGCCCTGCCAGCTCTTCGCCTGCTGACCGATCGCCTGAATGCCAATCGCGTTGCCGCAACGGCAGTCGCCCGACTGGGCCTGCTCTGCACCCTGGTGCGTCAGGTTCAGGTTCAGGGCCTTCGCGGCCGAGTAGACGTTGTTCGACTGCGACACGTCACCCGCGTCGCCTTCGCTGTCCACGGCCACCGGCGAGTTGCTGTTCGAGGCGCCGAACTGCAGCGCCGCGGACAGCGCGAGCGCCGCCTGCGTGTTCGATGCCGACTGGCCGATCGCCTGAATCGCGATCCCGCCGACGCCGCCCTGAGCCTGAGTCGCGCTCTGTCCGAGCCCGTTCAGGTTCGCAGCGGTCGCCGAAGAGCCGGCGTTGTTCGACTGCTCGACCGAGCCGCCGTTGCCGTCGCTGTCCACGCTCACCGGGGCGTTGTCGTTGCTCGCACCCGCCTGGAGCGCGAACGAGAGCGCGGCCGCGCCCTGCTCGCTCTTCGCCTGCTGGCCGATCGCCTGGATGCCGATCCCCTCGGAGCAGCCGCAGCCGCCCGCCTGGATCTGCTCCGCCGACTGACCCGTCAGGTTGACGTTCAGCCCAGTCGCGCGGGACCCGACGTTGTTCGACTGCGAGACGTCGCCGCCGTCGCCGTCACTGTCGACCCGCACCGGCGCGTTGCTGTTCGAGGCGCCATGCTGCAGCGCCGCCGACAGCGCAGCTGCCGTCTGGTCGTTCGAGGCATCCTGGCCGATCGCCTGGATGCCCGAACCGCCTTGAGCCTGGCCTGCGCCCTGCTCGAGGCCGTTCAGGTTCGCAGCGGTTCCCGACGACCAGACGTTGTTCGACTGGTCGACCGAGCCGCCGTCGCCTTCGCTGTCGACACGAACGGGAGCATTCGAGTTCCCGCCCGAGCCGCAACCGCACCGGTCGCGACCGAACTCCTGCACCGCCAGCGAGCCGGCGAGTGCACCCTGCGTGTTCGACGCGGACTGGCCGATGGCCTGGATCCCGTTCGACCCACAGCGGCAGTCGCCACCACGCTGAGCCTGAAGCGCACCCTGCTCGAGCGCGTTCAGGTTCGCGGCGGTCGCCGACGAGCCGACGTTGTTCGACTGCGAGACGTCGCCGCCGTCGCCGTCACTGTCGACCCGCACCGGCGCGTTGCTGTTCGAGGCGCCGTGCTGCAGCGCCGCCGACAGCGCAACCGCCGTCTGGTCGTTCGAGGCATCCTGACCGATCGCCTGCGTGCCACCGGCACCACCCTGAACCTGAAGGGCACCCTGGCCGGTCAGGTTCGCGTTCGCCGCGGTCGCGGACGAGCCGACATTGTTCGACTGGTCGACGTCGCCGCCGTCCCCGTCGCTGTCGACGCTCACGGGCGAGTTGGCGTTCGAGGCGCCGGCCTGAGCCGCCGCCGAGAAGGCACCTGCCGCCTGCGAGCTCGCGGCGTCCTGGCCGATGGCCTGGATGCCGCCTGAACCACAACCGCACTCCCGGCCGGCCTGAAGCTGCCCCGCACCCTGCGAGAGCCCGTTCAGGTTGGCCGCGGTCGCGGACGAGCCGACGTTGTTCGACTGCGAGACGTTGCCGCCGTCGCCGTCACTGTCGACCCGTACCGGCGCGTTGCTGTTCGAGGCGCCGTGCTGCAGCGCCGCCGACAGCGCAGCTGCCGTCTGGTCGTTCGAGGCGTCCTGGCCGATTGCCTGCGTGCCGCCGCCGGCGCCCTGGCCCTGAGCGGCACCCTGGCCGGTCAGGTTCAGGTTCGCCGCCGTAGCAGACGAATCGACGCTGTTGGACTGGTCGACGGAACCACCGTCGCCGTCGCTGTCGACACGCACGGGCGTGTTGACATTGCCGCCTGACGGGCAGCCGCACTTGTCGCGGCCGGCCGACTGAGCGGCGAGTGAAGCAGCAGCAGCCGTCTGGTCGTTCGATGCGTCCTGACCGATCGCCTGGATCCCGCCCGAGCCGCAGCAACCGCCGCCGGCCTGGGCCTGATCGGCGTGCTGCCCGGTCAGGTTGACGTTCAGTGCCTTCGCATCGGACTCGACGCTGTTCGACTGCGAGACGTCACCGTCGTCGCCGTCGCTGTCGACGCGGACCGGCGTGTTCGTGTTCGACGCACCGGACTGCGTTGCCGCCGACAGAGCTGCAGCGGACTGGGTGCTCTCGGCATCCTGGCCGATGGCCTGGATCCCGCTCCCGGGCGTGCAGAGGCAGTCGCCGCCACGCTGTACCTGGCTGGCGTTCTGCCCGAGCCCGTTCGCGTTCGCGGCCTTCGCCGACGAGCTGACGCTGTTCGACTGCGAGACGTCACCGCCATCGCCGGAGCTGAGAACCCGCACCGGGATGTTGGTGTTGCTCGCGCCGTGCTGCGTAGCCGCCGAGTGAGCACCTGCGGACTGGTTGTTGTCCGCGTCCTGTCCGATCGCCTGCGTGCCGCCGCCGCCCCCGGCCTGGCCGGCGCTCTGGCCGGTCAGGTTCAGGTTCGCCGCCGTTGCAGACGAATCGACGCTGTTTGACTGGTCAACGGACCCGTCGTCGCCGGGGCTGAGAACGCGAACGGAGATGTTCGTGTTCTTCGCACCCGACTGGCTGGCACCCGACGCTGCGGCGGCGTGCTGCTCGTTGTCCGCCGACTGGCCGACTGCCTGCGTGCCCGAACCACCGGCCGAGCTCTGGTCGGCGGTCTGGCCCGTTGCGTTCGCGTTCGCAGCGGTCGCGTTGGACTCAACGCCGTTCGACTGCGAGACCGAACCATTGTCTCCCGGGCTCAGGACCCGGACTGGGACGTTCGTGTTGCTCGCGCCACTCTGGGTGGCGTACGACAGTGCTTGTGCGGACTGGCTGTTGTCCGCGTCCTGACCGATCGCTTGCGTCCCGCCCGTGCATCCGCACGAGCCGTTCTGGGTCTGGCCGGCCGACTGGCCGGTGAGGTTCGCGTTCCCTGCCGTGGCGTTCGAGCTGACGGTGTTCGCCTGTGAGACGTCACCGTTGTCGCCGGGGCTGAGGACCCGAACCGTGATGTTCTGGTTCGCCGGTTGACTCTGCGACGCGCCCGACAGCGCTGCTGCGGCCTGACCGCTTGCTGCGGCCTGGCCAAGCGCTTGCGCGGCAGGATCTCCCGGCGGTGTCGCCGACGCGTAGCCCGCGCTCACGAGGAGCCCGAGCATCGCGGCGACGACCGCGAGTATCCGTTTCATCAATCCTTCTCCTTCCAAGCGTTGATGAGCGGGCAGCCTCCCGCTCGAATCGAATTGGAGAAGGGCGGGTTAGCCCGGTTTTTCGCGCCGACGGCCGGAGTCCGCGGCCTCGGCTTGCCACTCCTCGACGACACGCCGAGCGGCATCGGCGAAAGCGAGGAGGAACGGGACAAGGAAAAGGAAGACGAGCCAGGCCGTGCGGTCCGACCCGCCGGCGCCGAGCGGGCCGACGCTCGCGAAGCTGACCGCGTCGACGCCGGGGCCCTGGGGCAGAATCGGGCGGGCTTTCGCGCTCGGCCGCTGCTCCTGCGCCTTTGCGCGCCGCGCCGCCTCGACCGCCGGCGCCGGTGGCGCCAGGGTGGCGACCTGCGCGGCCGAAACGGCTCGCACCGGGGTGGATGCGGTGGCGGCACTGCGTCCACCGTCGGGTGCGGGCTGGAGCAGCGAGCGAATCACTGTCGCGCGCTCGCCCGCGACGTCCGAGATCGCGGGCTCGTCGCCGGACGCGCCGTCCAGCACGGGTGCCGTGGGCTCCTGGGCCGCTGTGACGACGCCCTCCGGCGCCACGCTGACCACAACGGCAGCCTCGACCGGCGAGACCGGAGCCGGCAGCCACTGGACGGGGAGCTGAGCCGGATGATTGAACGTGGTCTGCACGATGACGGGCATCGCGACGGCCAGGTTGGTCTGAACGACGGGGCCGTCGTTCCCTGGGCTCGCTATCCGAATCGAGATGTTGACATTGATCGGCTGATACTGCGATGTCGTAGGCTGATACTGCGGAGGAGATTGCGATCCGCTATTTCCATTCACACTTGTGTTTGCACCGCAATTCCAATTCCAGTTCCAGTTCCAGATCTGTTGCAGATAATCCGCGGGCAGCACAATCGTGGGTGACATCACATCCCCGCAGCTCCATGTCCACGTCCAATCCCAGGAGTCGGCAGGCGTCATGGGCGAGTCGGGCGCCGGGGCGGCATCCGCGGGTGCTGCCGGCGCTACGGGAGCGTCTCCAGCAGCAAGTGGGTCGTGATACTGCTGCTCGGGCTCCTGATATCGCACGTCGGGCGCCGTGGAAACCGGCAAAGTCTCCGAAACCGCCGCGTTGATCTGCGTAACCGCGCCGTTGTCCCCGGGGCTGTCGACACGCACCGAGATGTTCACATTGACGGGCTGCACCTGCTGTGCCGCCTGCTCGACCGGCTCAACGGCCGCTTCGACCACTGCAGGCACAACGACGGCGGCGGGAGCGGCAGGCGCGTCCGGGAGCGGCTCAGGCGCTTCAACAGGCATTTCGACGGGAATCGCAGGGGGCGACTCGACGGGCTCGATCGTGGCTTGCTGAATAGGAGCCGCCGTGGCCGGGTCCGCGGGCGGCACGGATTCCGGCTCCGGCGGCATGGGCGGGAGCGTCGACGTTACGGCCGGCGCCGGCACGGGGAGAGCCGCAACCGGCGTCGGCGTAACGATCGGCTGCGTGGCGTCCAGGGCTGCGGCGACGATGGACGCTGCATCAGGCAGCACGGGAACCGCGGGAGCGGGTGGGGTTTCCGCGAGCGCGGGTGATGCGAATGCAGAGGCAGCTCCGAGCATCGCCGCACAGACGGCGACCCGGCGATGCGATGCACGCAGCTTTATTGCCCCCACGTAATGAGGAATACCCACCTGCGAAGAGGTTGAGCCATTTGCTAATCCATTTCCTGTACGTTCGCCCAGGTTCCCCCGAGAAAGCTTTCAATCTTGTTGTTCAAGAAGTAGTCTCGGATCTACAGAGACAGCGACCGGGGAGGCGATGGATGTCGACGGATTCGCAGCTTCTCTTGAACGCCTGGTACGAACGACGGGACTTCGAGGCACGGCGACGGCTGATCGAGGAGCACCTGCCGCTCGTGCGCGCGCTCGCAAGCCGTTTCGTCCGGGGCGGAGAGCAGCTGGAAGACCTCGTTCAGGTCGGATCGGTGGGCCTGATCAAGGCTGTCGACAGATACGACCCGCGCCGCGGCTCGTCGCTGACTGCGTACGCCGTCCCGACGATCGTCGGGGAGATCCGGCGCCACCTCCGCGACGGCACGCAGCCGTTACGGGTGCCCCGCGCGCAGAGAGGGCTCAGCCCCGTGCGGGCGGTGCCGCTGGAGGCCGCCACGGACGTCGTCCAGGATCCGGCAGCCGAACGAAGGCTCGAGCTCGGCGAGGAGCGGCTGCTGCTCGAAAGTGGGCTGCGGACGCTTGCCAGGCGGGAGCGCCGCATCGTTCAGCTGCGCTATTTCGGCGGGCTGAGCCAGCGTCGGATCGCCGCGGAGCTCGGACTCTCGCAGGTGCACGTTTCGCGGCTTCTGCGCGAGTCGCTGGGCAAGCTACGCGCAGAAATAGGCCAAACGTAGGCCGCGATATCACCTTGCGAGTCTTGTGCGGATGATTTCAAGTCCGTAGAATCGGCAAGCGTGACCGCCCACGCCGCCTCTTCAGTGCCCGCGGAGGAGCCCGAGGACCGCGACAAGCCCGCTCCGAGCGGCCGTCTGCTGCTGCGGATGCCGCGCACGCTCCACGCCGACCTCGCACAGGCTGCGGAGCGGGAGGGAACGAGCCTCAATCAGTTCATCACCGCGGCTCTCGCGACCAAGATCGGATCTGGACCGGACGAGCAGCGAAGCGAGCCCAGCCAGGGGCAGAGCAGGGTGATCGCAGCCGCGCTCGTGGCGAATGCCGTGGTGATCGGTCTCGCAGCCGTGGCCGCGATCGCCGTTCTGATCGTCGCCCTCTTCGGCTAGAGAACGAGCGTCTCAGGGAAGATCACGCCGGCCTCGAAGCGGTCGAGACGGTAGGCCGAGAGATCGAACGGCGGCGTCTCGCCGAGCACCTCGGCAGCGACCGCGTCGCCGACCGCCGGCGACTGCATGAAGCCGTGTCCGGAGAAGCCGCAGGCGGCGTACACACCGGCGGCGACCGGCCCAAGGATCGGGTGCGCATCGGGCGTCATGTCGTAGAACCCTGCCCACGCCCGCCGAAGCGGGGCGCCCGACGCCTGCGGGAAGCGCGACGCCAGCCGCTCGCGCCAGTCCTCGACGAGGTCCTCGCGCACCTCTGTCGGTCCGTCCCAGCGCGGCTCGGTCTCCCCCATCGCGAGCCGCAGCACCTCTCCGCCGACGCGGCGGAAGTGGAAGCCGTTCTCCTCGATCGTCATGGGCAGGTCGAGCGGAACGTCCGCGACGGGACCGACATCGGCGAGCTGCCGGACAAGTGGCCGAACCGGCAGCTCGACCCCTCTTCTCGCCGCCAGGACGGGCGAATCCGCCCCAGAGGCGATCACGAGCACGTCCGCGTCGAGGGCGAGCGCGTCGGTCCGCTCGCGCACCTCAACGCCCAGCGCGGCAGCCCGCCGCACGAGCTCGCGCGTCACGCCCGTCGGATCGGCGATCCCGTCCTCGCGGCAGATCGTCGCCCCGAGCACGTCGTCCACGCGGAGTCCGGCGACGAACGACGGATCGACGCTCTCGACCGGAACGCCGAGAGACGCCTGAAGCTCTCGCCGCTCCTCCAGGCCTGCGAGCCCCTCCTCGGAGGTCGCGAGGAAGAGGTAGCCGACCTGCTCGAAGAGCGGCGCGCCGAGCTCCCGGAAGAGTCGCACGCTCGCCTGCGCGAGCCGCACCTCGGGCTCGGTCGTGAACTGCTGCCGGACGCCGCCCATCGCCTTTCCGGTTGCGCCGCCCGCGATCTCCCCCACCTCTGCGAGCACGACGCCGTCCGCGCCTCTGAGTGCGAGGTGGAAGGCGATCGACGCGCCGATCGCGCCGGCGCCGGCTACGACGACGCGAGCCATCCGCGCAGCTCGTGCCGCTCGCCGTCGCTCAACTGCCTCAGCGGCCGCCGGACGTCCTCACGCATCGGGACGCCGCGCAGCGCGAGAATGAACTTCAGCGCCGCATGGCGTGGGAACCGCTCGACGACCGCACGCAGCTCGCCGAGCTCGATCGCCCCAGCCTCCGTCGGCTCCCGCACGACCGCAGCGACCCGGTCCGGGAACGCGGCCGCGAGACCGGAGACCGCGCCGACCGCGCCGCCGGAGATCCCGTCGAAGATCAGCGACTCGGGCCCGACGAAGACGTCCAGCCCTTCGATCAGATACGGAGCGAAGCGGTCGAACGGGGCGTCGGAGACCTTGAGGCCGACGAGGTTCGACACGCGCTCGCGCAACTCGAGCAGCACCTCGATCGGGACGGCGTAACCGCTCGCACGCTCGAACTCGTAGACGTAGAACGGCGTCGGCGCGCAGGCGGCCGCGGCGGCCGCGAAGTGGTCGAGCAACGCCCGCCCGTCGAGCTGGAAGTACGGCGGGCCGATCACCGCAATCGCATCGGCGCCTGCGGCTGCGGCGTGCTCGGCGAGGGTGAGCGTCTCGGCGGTGGTCTGCGCGCCGCAGTGGACCGCGACCTGGAGCCGGCCCGCCGACGCCTCGACGAAGAGCTCGACCGCGCGCTGCCGCTCGGCCGGGCCGAAGAGGAGCCCTTCTCCGGTCGTCCCGAGGGCCAGGAGCCCGTCCAGGCCGGCGTCCGCGAGGAAGTCGACGTAGGGGCCAAACGCCTCCTCGTCGAGACGGTTGTCCGCCTGCGGCGTGACGGCGGCGGCGAGAGCACCACGGAGCATGCGCCGACTCTACTGCGGGTGAGGCAGGGCTCAGCGGGGGAAGCCCTGCCCTGTCGGCGTTACCCCTCGAGCTTCTCGATGCTTACGACTCTGTCGAGCTTGCGATCGACCGAGCCGCGGTCGAAACCGGGACCACCGTCGAGGTTGTCCCGCAGCCCGTCGCCCCCCTGGACATTGTCGGCGCCCGGGCCGCCGCGGATCGTGTCGCGCCCGGCTCGCCCCAGGAGTGTGTCGTTGCCGGCGCCGCCGTCGATCGAGTCCGCTCCCGCACCACCGTCGACGATGTCGTTGCCCGCCTCGCCGAGCAGCCGGTCGTTGCCGGGTCGCCCCGAGATCGTGTCGTTCCCGCCCAGCCCGCAGATGACGTCACGGCCGGCTGTCCCGAGGAGATTGTCGGCGTTGACCGTGCCGGTGATCGTGCAGCCGGCGCGGCCGAGGCTCGGCCCCCAGTCAGGGGACATGTTCCAGTCACCCGCACGGGAGATCAGGCGCCGTTGCGCGGCGCCGGACGCAGTCATTCGGAACAGTTCGCGGCTGTCCTTGGCCAGCCGATCGCTGACGAAGAGGATCGCGCGGCCGTCGGGCGAGAAGGACGGGAGCGCGTCGAGCGCGGGGCTATTCGTCAGGCGGCGCTGGCCGCTGCCGTCCGCGTTCATCGCCCAGATGTCGAGGTTGCCGGCGGCGTCCCGGTCGGAGTCGAAGACGATCGTGCGGCTGTTGGGCGACCAGCTCGGGTTCTCGCCGCCGATGTTCGCGGCGTTCGTGAGCTGCGTCTGTCCGGTCCCGTCGGGGTTCATCGTCCACACCTGCCGGCTGCCGCTGCGGTCGCTCATGAATGCGATGCGAGCACCGTCGGGAGACCACGCCGGATCCGCGTCGTCGGCGGCGGTGGTGGTCAACCGCGTCTCGCCCGTGCCGTCCGCCTTGATCGAGTAGATGTCGAGCTTGCCGTTGCGACTCGTCTCGAACGCTATCCGCCGGCCGTCGTTGCTCCACGCCGGGTCACCGTCGAAGCCGCGGGAGAAGGTCAGCTCGTGGAGCGAGCTTCCGTCCGGCCGAATCGTGTAGACGTCGGAGTCGCCGCCACGCCTCGACTCGAAGGCGATCCGCGAGCCGTCCGGAGACCATGCGGGCTGGGCGTCGTGAAAGTATCCCCTCGTCAAGCGGACGAATCCCGTTCCATCCGGGTTGACGAGGTAGAGGCTCGACGGGCCGACGTCGTTGATGTGGGCCTGCTGAAAGACGATGCGGCCGTTGGCTCCGGGGAAGGCGCTCTCGGCCGGTGCCGTTCCGCCCGCCGCTGCGGTCGCCAGCACGGCCATCGCCACTGCTGCTGCTCTGCCGATCATCCTGAACCCCCGAGTGGAAGTGACCAGCGGACGGTAGGTCGGCGATGTAAGGCGCCCCGCCGAAAGCCGTAAGGGAATCCGGAGGTTCTGTAAGGATCTCTGCGCGATGGGGGCCCTCCGGATCGAACGCGACGACGATGTCCTGCGAATCACGCTGGCGCGACCGGAAACGCGGAACGCCTTCGATGCCGCTCTGATCGCCGAGCTCGCCGAGGCGTTCGTCGACGTCGGCAAGGCACGAGTCGTACTGCTCGCCGGCGACGGGCCGAGCTTCTGCGCCGGCGCGGACGTCGAGTGGATGCGCGCCTCGGTCGACCTCGACTTCGACGCCAACGTGGCCGACGCGAATGCTCTGCGCGGGATGCTGGAGGCAATCGACCGCTGCCCCGCCCCGGTCGTCGCGCGCGTTCACGGCCATGCCCTGGGCGGCGGAGCGGGCCTTGTCGCCTGCGCCGACATCGCGATCGCGGACGAGCGAACGGCGTTCGCGTTCTCCGAGGTGAAGCTCGGCATCATCCCGGCCGTGATCTCGCCCTTCGCTCTCGCGAAGATCGGACCGAGCTGGGCGCGTCGCTACTTCGTCACCGGTGAGCGCTTCGACGCGGCGACCGCGCTCCGAATCGGGCTCGTGCACGAGGTCGCGGCCGATCTCGACCGGGCCGTCGACAGCGTCCTCGCAGAGCTCGAGAGCGCCGGCCCCAGAGCGGCGCGACACGCCAAGAAGCTCGTTCTCGACCGTCCCGACGGGCCGGAGACCGCGCGCCGGATCGCGGAGCGACGTGCGAGCGACGAGGGCCAGGAGGGCCTGCGGGCGTTCCTCGAGCGCCGCAGCCCGGACTGGGCTAGCTGACGCGGATCAACGGGCTGACGACCGCGGCCGCAGGATCCCAGAGCCTGAACGTCGCGCCCTTACCGGCTCGAACCGATCGGCTCAGGAATCCGTTGGCGTTCGTCTTGGCGACGCCGCCGACCGCACGCCAGCCGCCGTCCCGGAACTGCTGGAGGACGTACCGCTGCGGCCCCTTGCCGGACCGCACCTGCCCCCACAGCACGGTGCGGACGCCGGTGCGGGAAACCTGCGCGAGCGGCAGCTGCGCAGCACGGTACGAGAGCTTGACGCCCCCGCCGACGCCGACGTAGCCGCTCTGCCAGCGCCCGATGTCGGGCTCGTCCTGGTAGAGGTACTGGATCAGCATGTCGACGTTCCTCGCCACGAACGCGCGATACGCCCCTTCGCCGACGTAGCGCGCCTGCAGCGTCCTGGAGACGCCGAGAGCGCGATCCGGCGGGCTCGTCTGGTAGCCGTACTCCGTCAGCCAGATCCGCGTGAGCGAGCCGAAGGCGCGCCACACCTCGCGCTGCAGACGCTCGAGCGTGGCCATCGTGATCGTCTCACAGTGCCCGCAGCCGCCGATCCAGGGCGTCTCGAAGCGCTTGAGCGGATACGGGTTGTGCGCGTACGCGTCGAGACGAGCCTTCGCGGCGCCCATGCCGCGGATCCATGCGACCGGGGAAACGCCCGCGGTCGAGCCACGTGGAGCGGTGACTCCGCCGCCGACCTTCGCGCCGCGGGTCGCCCTGTGGATCGCGACGTAGGCGGGATTGAGCAGCCGGGCCACATAGGCCTGTGGCGTGGTCGGGCGTAGCCAGCGACGCTGGTTCGGCTCGTTCCAGACGAGCCACAGCTTCACCCAGGGATACCGCTTGGCGGCCGCGGAGGCGAAGGCCGCGAAGGTCGAGCCCGAGGTCGGCGCCCAGTTCGGGGAACGGCCACCGTTCGCCCAGCGTGGACTGCCGTAGAGCGTCACGACGGGTGCGATCCCCTGGTCGCGCAAGCCTTCGAGCACCGCGTCCGCGCTCCCCCACGTCCTCTTGCCGCGCACCTTCTCGACCTCGTGCCAGTTGATCGTGAAGCGCACGAGGTCGACGCCGATCCGGTCGAGCTCTGCGATCCGCTCGTCGAGCTTCCCCGGCCCGTAGACGAGCCACGCGTCGTCCTGAAGCCCGTAGCGGACGTACCGCGACGCCTCTGCGGGCGCAGAGGACGCGAGGAACGCCGCAACCGTCAGTGCGAGAAGAAGCAGCCGTCGCATGGAGACGACGGTAGCCGGAAGGGCGTGAAGAGCGTGTAAGTCCATGTAAGGGCTCCGTCAGCGAGCGCTGACGGTGACTGCCGCGCCGGCGCCGAGCGGCGTCGCGAGGCGGTAGCTCGTGGCCCGCTTCGGGGCCACCTTGACCGTGTAGCGCCCATCCGGCCGCACGCGCACACGCCGGACGGTCGTCCAGGTGCCGCCGTTCACCTGCTGCTCGAGCCGCACCTTGCCGAGCCCGCGCACGAAGCCCTTGAGAACGACGGGCCGGCCCGCAACGGCGAGGGCGCGTCCGCGCGGCTGCTCGAGGTTCAGCACCCGAACCGCGAACCACGTCGAGCGCAGGTTGAGCGCGCGGCGGACCTCCGCCGCGAGCATCGTCCGCGTGCCGCCGGCCCCCTTGATCGTCACCTCGGCTGCGCGCCCCGACCCTCCGCGGGTGACGACGAGGTCGCGCACGACACCGACGCCGAGCTTCCGCCCCACATGAGCCGGCGTCCACCGCAGCGGCCCCCAGCGGTGGAGCGTCGAGAGGTGGTCGTAGGGATCGGGGACGGAAACGAGATACGGCACCGGCGTCGCCCCCGGCCAGGCCTCCTCGTTCGCAAGGGTCCTCCCGCCCGAGGTCGAGTGGTAGAAGGTCGTGGCGACGCGGCCGTTCCAGTAGACGACGTGGCCGGCGGTCGAGCCGATCGCGCGGTTCGTCGATGCCGCCTCGGCCCGGATGCCACCGTAGACCTGGCTCCGCGTGTCGGCATAGAGATCGAACAATGTCCCCGGCTTCAGGGTCGCAAGGGCGTACGAGCGCGCGACGACGGCCTGCGCCCGGAGCGCCTCGCCATGCCAGTCGTCCGGCATCTCCCACGGGACGACGCCGCGAAGGTAGCGGTCGAGCGGCAGCCGGTTGACGATCGTCAGCTTGCCGGCCTGCCGGTGGACGAGCAGCGAGCCGCGGTAGGCGCTCCCGTCGAGCTGCAGCGGCGCGGCGCCGGGCATGTAGCGCAGAGGCAGCCGCAGGCTCTGCAGCTTCGCGGCGACGAGGTTCTGCGTGCCCGGCTTGAGCCTGCGGACCTTGCCACGGGCGTCCACGACCCTGAACGGCTTCGTCGAGGTGATCTGGGCCTCCGGAAGGTCCTCGGCGAGCAGCACGCGCACCGGCCGGGCCGGGACGGTCTTCAGCTCGGTGCCGACGTAGAAGTGCTTCAGGATCCTCTCGTAGCCCCAGCCGGCCTCTGCGTAGCCCCGCGCGCCGTACTGGCTCATTCCGACCCCGTGGCCCCAACCGCGGCCGTCGATCATGAAGAGCGTGCCGGCGCCCGCCTGAGCGGGCAGGCAGAGAAGCAGAACGACCCCGAACGCGAGAAGCAACCGCCGCAAGCGGGGCAGGGTATCGCGGCGACATACGATCCGCAACGATGACGGTCCGGAAGCTCTTGGTGGCAAACCGCGGCGAGATCGCCGTGCGCATCTTCCGCACCTGCCGCGAGCTCGGCATCGCCACCGTCGCGGTCGCCGCCCCGGACGACACCGGGTCGCTCCATGCGCGCTCTGCAGACGAGACGGTCGAGATCGAGAGCTACCTCGCCGCCGAAGAGCACATCCGCGCTGCGACCGAGGCCGGCGCCGACGCGATCCATCCCGGCTACGGCTTCCTCGCCGAGAACGCAGACTTCGCCGCCGCGGTGGACGCGACGGAGCTGACCTGGGTCGGCCCGCCCGCCGAGGCGCTTCGCCAGGGTGGGGACAAGCTCGCCGCGAAGCGGATTGCGCTGGAGTCGGGAGTCCCTGTCGTCCCCACGGGTGAGCCGGCGGAGATCGGCTTCCCGCTCCTCGTCAAGGCGGCGGCCGGAGGCGGCGGCCGCGGGATGCGCGTCGTACGAGACCCGGCCGAGCTCGAGGAAGCGCTCGAAGCTGCCGCGCGCGAGGCGGAGGCGGCCTTCGGAGACGGAACGGTCTTCTGCGAGCGCTACGTCGAGCGTCCACGGCACGTCGAGATCCAGCTCCTCGCCGACACCCACGGGACTGTGCTGGCGCTCGGGGAGCGCGACTGCTCGGTGCAGCGCCGGCACCAGAAGGTGCTCGAGGAGTCGCCCTCGCCGGCGGTCGATGCGGAATTGCGCGCGGCGATGAGCGATGCGGCGATCGCGTTCGCGAAGGGGATCGGTTACGCGAGCGCAGGCACTGCCGAGTTCATGCTCGAGGGGCGCGACTTCTACTTCCTGGAGCTGAACGGCCGCATCCAGGTCGAGCATCCGGTGACGGAGCTCGTCACCGGCCGCGACCTGATCCGGGACCAGATCCGGGTCGCCGAGGGAGAGCGACTTAGTGTTACAGGAACACAAAGTCAGGGCGGCCACGCGGTCGAGGTGCGGCTCTACGCCGAGGATCCGCGCAGCTTCCTGCCGCAGGCGGGGACGCTCGAACGGCTGCGGCTGCCGTCCGGGATCCGGGTCGACGCGGGCGTCGCCGAGGGAGACGAGATCGGAATCGGCTACGACCCGATGATCGCGAAGCTGATCGCCCACGGACCGACACGCGGCGAAGCGCTCGCCCGGCTCGGCGACGCTCTGGCAGGGACCGAGGTGGGCGGCGTCACGACGAACCTTCCCTTCCTCCGCTGGCTCGTCGCGCACCCGGTCCTCCAGGCGGGCGAGGCGACAACCGCCTTCCTCACCGAGCACCCCCCGCTCTCGGAGCCGCCGCTTCGGCTCCCCGACGCCGCGTGGCGCGGCGGTTGGCGGCTCAACCTCGCGCAGGTGGCCGCTGCAACGCCGCCCGACGTCGACAGCGCCGCGCACGACCACGTTGCGGGCGGCGGCGAGAGCCGCGTCACGGCGCCGATGCCGGGAACGGTGATCCAGGTCAACGTCTCACCGGGCGACCATGTCGGCGCGCGGCGGCCGTTACTCGTGCTCGAGGCGATGAAGATGGAGACGCCGCTCGCTGCCCCCTACGACTCGACCGTCAAGGCGGTCCACGTGAAGAAAGGCGACCGCGTCGCCGGTGGCGCACTCCTCGTCGAGCTGGAGGCCGACTAGTCGGCTCGAGCGGCCGCGGGCGCCGATGCCCCCGAGGACCTCGAGAGCCGCACGATCGCCACCGTGGCGCCGACGAGCACCGCCGCCGCGAGCAGCACCGTCCAGCCGTCGTCGAACGTCGGCTTCACGGTCATCGCGAAGACGATCGAGTAGAGGAAGACGAGCTCGACGCGGAGGGTCGTGAAGATCTCCTGCACCAGCTTCTGCCCCTCGGGCGTCTCGGGACCGACGGCCTCGATCTTCTTCCCCAGCGGCGCGATGTGGAAGAGGCCGGAGACGAAGGAGCCTGCAAAGACCACGAGCGCGAAGATCACCCACAGCTGACCCCACTCCCAGCTGCCCTCGATCATCAAGCCGATTCCGGCCAGCAGGACGAGCAGCGACGCGGGTACGAAGACC
Organism: uncultured Gaiellaceae bacterium; assembly: GCA_963749515.1. GTDB lineage: Bacteria > Actinomycetota > Thermoleophilia > Gaiellales > Gaiellaceae > Gaiellasilicea. The sequence goes on along the minus strand of CAVVMR010000001.1, from coordinate 965,717 downwards.
TTCTCGCCCGTCCGGCTGGCGCGGCCGGCGAACGTCGCCATCTCACGCGGGTCGCCGCCGTTCCGGACCGCTACCGCATAGGCCTGAAAGATGAAGCCGCCGCCGAGCCAGACCGCGGCTGCCGAGACGTGCACGAACAGCAGAAACTCGTACCACGACATGGAGAACGACCTTTCCTCGGAGCCCGTCCCGAAACTAGAGCCTCAGAACAGCTTCTGCAACTTCATCGCCGCGCCCATGTCTCCCTTGATCTTCAGCTTGCCCGTCATGTAGGCGGTGGTCGGATTCTGCTCGCCCTTGATCACGGCCAGCATCGTCTCCTCGGAGGTGGTGATCGTCGTGTCGGCCTCGCCGCCGCCCTCGGCGACCTCCACGTTGCCGTCCTTGACGGTGACGAGCCACTCGCCGGCGCCCTCGATCTCGAACAGATACGAGTTGTTCATCCCCGCCGTCTTTTCGGCGTCGGCACGGGCCGCAAGCCCGTCGAAGAACTCCTGCACGCTCTCAGCCATCTCACTTCGCTCCTTGATCGGTTGAATCGCGAATCTACCCGGTAGGGTTCGGCCGCGCATGGACCTCGACCTCACCCAGGAGCAGCAGCTCGTCCGCGACACGGTGCGCGAGTTCGCGCGCGAGAAGGTCGCGCCCGTGGCGGAGGAGCTCGACCGCGAGTCGCGCTTCCCGTACGAGATCGTCGCCGACCTCGGCGCGCTCGGCCTGATGGGGCTGCCCATCTCGGAGGACTACGGCGGCGCGGGCGGGGACACCGTCTCCTACGCGCTCGCAATCGAGGAGCTCACCCGGATCGACTCCTCGGTGGCGATCACCGTGGCCGCGCACACCTCACTCGGGACGATGCCGATCTACATGTTCGGAAGCGAGGCGCAGAAGCAGGAGTGGCTGCCCGACCTCGCCTCGGGGCGCAAGCTGGCCGCATTCGGCCTCACCGAGCCCGGCGCAGGCTCCGATGCGGGGAACACCCGCACGACAGGAGAGCTCCGCGACGGCCAGTGGCTCGTCAACGGCTCGAAGATGTTCATCACCAACGCCGGCACGGACATCACGTGGGGCGTGACGCTGACGGCGCGCACCGGCAACGACGAGATCTCGAACATCGTCGTCGAGAACGGCACGAAGGGCTACGAGATCTCGGCACCGATGAAGAAGCTCGGCTGGAAGGCCTCCGATACGCGCGAGCTCTCGTTCAGCGACGTCAGCGTCCCCGAGGGAAACCTGCTCGGCCCGCGCGGCTCCGGGTTCCACCAGTTCCTGGAGATCCTGGACGGCGGCCGCATCTCTGTCGCCGCAATGGGCGTCGGCCTCGCCCAGGGCGCCTACGACCTCGCGTACTCGTACGCCCAGGAGCGCGAGCAGTTCGGAAAGGCGATCGCGCGCTTCCAGGCCGTCCAGTTCCGTCTGGCGGACATGGCAACGGAGATCGAGGCGGGCCGCGGGATGGTGATCAAGGCGGCGTGGCTCAAGGACCAGGGCCGGCCGTTCGCGCGCGAGGCGGCGATGGCGAAGCTCTACACGGGCGAGCTATCGAACCGCGCGGCGAACTGGGCGCTGCAGATCCACGGCGGCTACGGGTTCATGGACGAGTACGCGATCTCGCGCCTCTACCGCGACCAGAAGATCCTCGAGATCGGCGAGGGCACGAACGAGGTGCAGCGCATGGTGATCGCCAAGCACCTGGGGCTCTAGCCGGGCTAGACGCCTTCGGCGAGCGCGTGGCGGAGCTTGCGGCGCGCCGCCTTGCGCTCCTTCATCGCGCGCGGGTCCGGAACCGGAACCGCGGACAGAAGCGCCTTCGTGTAGTCGTGCTGCGGATTGGTGTAGACGTCCTCCGCAGGGCCGATCTCGACGAGCTGGCCCTTGTTCATCACGGCGATCCGGTCGCTCATCGTGCGGACGACGGCGAGGTCGTGGGCGACGAAGAGGTACGTGAGCCCGAAGTCCTGCTGGAGGTCCTTGAGCAGGTTCAGGATCTGCGCCTGGATGGAGACGTCGAGCGCCGAGACCGGCTCGTCGCAGACGATCAGCTTCGGGCTCAGCGCGAGCGCGCGGGCGATCCCGATCCTCTGGCGCTGGCCGCCCGAGAACTCGTGCGGGTAGCGGTTCGTGAAGCTCGGGTTGAAGCCGACGACGTCGAGCAGCTCACGGATGCGGACACCCCGGTCGCGACGCGTGCCGATCCCGTGCACGATCAGCGGCTCGCCCACGATGTCGCCGACCGTCATCCGCGGGTCGAGCGACGAGTACGGATCCTGGAAGACGATCTGCATCTCGCGCCGCATCTTGCGGAGCGCCTCTCGGCCGAGCTCCGTCAGCTCGATGCCCTCGAAACGGACCGAGCCGGAGGTGGGCTTGAGAAGCTGCAGGACGCAGTAGCCGGTCGTCGACTTGCCCGAGCCGGACTCGCCGACGAGGCCGAGCGTCTCGCCGGCGTTGATGTCGAAGCTGACGCCGTCCACGGCCTTCACATCGCCGACCCTGCGCTCGACCAGCAGCCCTTCCTTGATCGGAAAGTGCTTGTGGAGGTCCTTGACCTCGAGGAGGACGTTGTCCGTGCTCATGCCGGCGCGCCTTCCCGCCGGGGTGCACCGGCACGCTCGCTGGCGGGATGCGCCGAGCGGACCCAGTGGCCCTTCCGGACCTCGCGCAGCTCCGGCATCTGCTCCGTGCACGAGTCGCCGCCCGCATAGCGGCAGCGCGGCGCGAACCGGCATGCCGCCGGCGGTTCGATCAGGTCGGGCGGGCGGCCCGGAATCGCCGTCAGGCGCCGTTGCCGGATTCCCTCGCCCTCCAGCTGCGGCAAGGCGCCGAGCAGCGCCTCGGTGTACGGGTGCTCCGGGTGGTCGAAGAGGTCGAGGGTGTTCGCGTGCTCGACGATCTGGCCGGCGTACATCACGACGATGTCGTCCGCCGCCTCGGCGACGACACCCATGTCGTGCGTGATGATGATCATCGCCATCTCGTGCTCGGAGCGAAGGTCGTCGAGGAGGTCGAGCACGGAGGCCTGCACCGTGACGTCGAGCGCGGTCGTCGGCTCGTCCGCGATCAGCAGGTTCGGGTCGCACGAGAGTGCGATCGCGATCATCACGCGCTGCCGCATGCCGCCGGAGAACCGGTGCGGGTAGTCCTTGAGCCGCTCGGACGCGCGTGGGATCCGCACTTCCTCCATCAGCTCGATCGCCTTCTTGTTCGCCTGCGACTGCGGCACGTCGTAGTGCCGTCTGATCGTCTCGGTGATCTGCGTCCCGATCGTCAGCGTCGGATTGAGCGACGTCATCGGGTCCTGGAAGATCATCGCGATCTCACGGCCGCGCACGTCCTCGAGCTGGCGCTCGGACAGCTTCGTCAGGTCGCGACCGCCGAACAGCACCTCGCCGGAGACGATCTTGGCCGGGGGCTTCGGGATGAGCCCCATGATCGAGAGCGCGGTCACTGACTTCCCGCAGCCGGACTCACCCACGATGCCGAGTGTCTTGCCCTTCTCGATTTCGAAGCTGATGCCGTCGACCGCACGAACGACGCCTTCGCGCGTGAAGAAGTGCGTCCGCAGGTCGTTGACTTCGAGCAGCGCCATGCCCTAGCTCTCCCGCGTCCTCGGGTCGAGTGCGTCCCGCAGGCCGTCGGCGATGAAGTTCGCGCAGAGGACGAGCGAGGCGATCGCCACGGAGGGAACGACGATCTCGATCGGATGCGTGCGGTAGGTCGTGCGGCCTTCCTGCGCCATCGCGCCCCACGACGGATCGGGCGGGCTGATGCCGAGGCCGATGAACGAGAGGAACGCCTCGCCGAGGATCACGGCCGGCAGCTCGAGGAAGATGGCGATGATCAGGACGCCGAGCGTGTTGGGCAGCAGGTGCCGCGTGAGGATTCGGTACCAGCGCGCACCCACCGCCTTCGCGGCGCGCACGTAGTCGTTCTCCTTCAACGTCAAGACCTGCCCACGGACGATCCGAGCGGTCGTGAACCAGCTGGCGATCGACAGCGCGATCATCATCGTCCACATGTCGGTACGCCCGATGATCTGGAGCGTGATGATCGCGAACGGGAGATATGGGAGCCCGTAGAGCGCGTCGAGGAAGCGCATCAACCCGTTGTCGAGGCGGCCGCCGACGAACCCCGAGATCGCGCCGTAGACGACGCCGATCAGCAGGATCGCCAGCGTCGCGCCGAACCCGATCAGGATCGAGACACGACCACCCTCGGCGGTGCGCGTGAAGAGATCGCGGCCGAACTTGTCGGTGCCCAACGGATGCGAGAGGCTCGGGCTCTGCTTCGCCTTCGAGAAGTCGACCTCGATGCCTGTGTAGGGCGAGAAGAAGGGCCAGATGATGCAGTAGAGGACGATCAGCACGAAGATCGCGCCGGCGACCACTGCTCCCCGGTTGCGGACGTAACGCCGCCAGGCGTCCTTCCAGAGGTTCGTCTGGCGAATCGGCGCGCCCGACGCCGGCGCCGAGCCCGGCTCGACGGCGAGCCCCGCCTCGCGCATGTCGGTGGGGTTGCTGACCATCAGGCGCGGGCGTCCCGCGTGCGGGGATCGAGGATCCCGTAGAGGATGTCGACCACCAGGTTGGCGACGATGACGATCACCGACAGCAGCACCGTCAGGCCCATCACGACCGAATAGTCACGGGCGTTCACGGCGGTGACGTAGTACTGGCCGATGCCCGGGATGTTGAAGATCAGCTCGATCACGAAGGAGCCGGTGATGATGAACCCGAGCAGCGGGCCGGCCGCCGTGACGACCGGGATCAGCGAGTTCCGGAGCACGTGGAGGCCCACCACCCGCCTGTAGCGCAAGCCCTTGGCCCGCGCGGTCCGCACGTAGTCCTGCTGGAGCGTCTCGAGCATCGTGCCGCGGACGAGACGGGCGAACAGGGCCATCGGCCCGAACCCCAGGGCAATGGAGGGAAGGACCTTGTGCTCCCACGACGTCCAGCCCGACGTCGGCAGCGCGCCCGCTTTCAGCGCGATGTAGTAGATCAGCAGCGTCGCGACGAGGAAGCTCGGGACGGCGTGGAAGACGTTGGAGAAGAACATCGCGGCGTAGTCCACGGCCGTGTTGTGCCTGAGCGCGGCTATCACCCCGAGCGGCACCCCGACGAGGAGCGCGAAGATGAGCGCGTAGAAGCCGAGCTCGATCGACTTGGGGAAGTGCTCCTTGACGATGTCGTTCACGTCCTGGCCGCGCAGTACGAGCGACGGGCCGAGATCGAAGGTGAAGACGCCCTTCACGTAGTAGGCGTACTGGGTGTACCACGGCTTGTCGACGTGGAACTTCCGCTCCAGATTTCGCTGCACGGCTTCGGGCACCGCGCGCTCCGTCTGCCGGAACGGGTTGCCGCCGATCTGCCGCATCATCGTGAACGTCAGGAAGATGACGACCAGAAGTACCGGGATCGTCCAGAAGATTCGCCTGACGATGAATTTCAGCATTCGTCTCGGTGTACCCGCGTAACTGAATTCTGACGCGAGCGGAGGCGCACTGCCTGATGCAGTGCGCGCCCCGCTCGCGCCGGGCCTGCTGACAAGCGGTTATTCGGTGACTACGACCTTAGTCAGGTCGACTTGGTTGAGCAGGTTGAACTCGAAGGTGTCCTTGACCGACAGCTTCTCGAGGCCGGGCTGCGTGTAGAAGTAGATCGGGAGGACCGGCATGTCGCCGTTCTCGCCGAAGAGGATGTCCTCCGCCTCGCCGTACAGCTCATAGCGGGCGTCGTTGTCCTCCGTCTTGCGAGCTTCCTCGATCTTCGCGTCGAACTCCTTGTTGCAGTAGTTCGTGTTGTTGTTCCCCGAGTCGCAGGTCCAGAGCTCGAGGAAGTTGATCGCGTCGACATAGTCGCCGATCCAACCCAGCCGGTAGACATCGACTGCCTTGTTCGGCGGGGGCCCGAGGAATTCGAGGAACTGCGCGAACTCCTGCTGCTTGATCGTGGTCGTGATCCCAAGCTCCTTCCAGGAGGCTTGAATCGCGACGGCGATGTCACGGTGGCCCGGCGAGTCGTTGAGGAAGAGCGTGATCGTCTTCTTCGGGTTGGCGACCTCGCCCATCAGCTGCTTCGCCTGCTCCATGTCGGCCTCGGCGGGCAGCCACGGCGACTCCGGGTTGATCGCGTCGAAGCCCGGCATGCCCTGCGGGGTCATGCCGGTTGCCGGCAGCTGACCTGCCTGCGTGACGTTGTCGATGATCGACTGCCGCGGGATAGCCAGCGCCATCGCCCGGCGCTGCTTCACGTCGGTGATGTTCTCGACGTTGATGCCGTAGTAGTACGTCCCGAGACTCGGGTACTGAACGTACTCCGGCGTGTCCTTCAGCCGCGCGATCTCATCCGGCGGCGGCGGCTGCGCGTCGACGTCCGTCTCCCCGGCCTCGAACGCCTGCACGGCGGTGATGCCGTCGGAGATCATGCGGCCGTTGACGCGCGTCAGCTTGACGTTCGCCGCGTCGCGCCAGTCGGGGTTCTTGACGAGGTCGATCGCCGAGCTGTGCTTCCAGGTCTCGAGCTTGAAGGGCCCGTTGGTGACGATGTTGGCGGCCTCGGTCCACTTGTCGCCGAACTGCTCGACGGCCTTCTTGTTCACGGCCAGGAACGAGGTGTGCGCCATCTGCTGCAGGAACCACGGCTGCGGTGTCGTCAGCGTGATCTCCAGCGTCGTGTCGTCGACCGCCTTGACGCCCATCTTGTCGGCGAGCGCCGCGCACTTGTCCTTTTTCGGGTCGCAGCTGTTGTACTCCTGCGCACCGACGATGCCGTAGAACTGGTACGCGTAGTCCGCGCCGAGCTCCGGCGAGACCGTGCGCTTCCACGAGTAGACGTAGTCCTGTGCAGTGAGGGGATCGCCGTTCGTCCACTTCAAGCCCTCACGGATCTTGATGGTGACGGTCAGCCCGTCCTCGCTCGTCTCGAAGCTCTCGGCTGCAGACGGAGTCGGCTCGAGATCGTCGTTGAGCAGGATGAGCGGATCCATGATGTTGAGGAGGATGTTCGAAGAGGTCACGTCGGTCGCGAGACCGGGATCCAGTGACGGGGGCTCGGTACCCCAGTTCACGGTGATCACTTGGTTGGCGGCCTCGCCGCTTGCTCCGGTTGTTGCGCCGGTGTCCGACGAGCCTTCCTCGTCGTCGCCGCCACAACCGGCTGCGACCAGCGCGAAGCTCGAGACGAGCAGCGCCAGCCAGAGCCACAGGGTCTTTGTCCTCATGTGTGATGTCCTTCCGTTGTGTCCAAGAGCGCGGCGCCTAGCACGCCGATTTGGTCCTTGCCATGTATACCGTCCCCAAACCTGTGAACCGGTGCCCTTTACGAGCCGCATACGTCGGCGCAACGCTATCTACGTTCTTGCTGCTCGTGACGGCACAAGGCGCAGAGGCGCATGTGGACGTGCAACCGCGTCTCGTCGAGCAGGGTCAGATCGCCCAGTTGCGGGTCGAATTGCCCCGTTTGCGGCCCGGTTCGGCACCGGCGCGGATCGAGGTCGAGGGTAGCGGGATCGAGGTCCTCTCGACCCGGCTTCAGGGCACGAAGGGGTCGGAAACGGTCTGGACCGTGCGTGTGCGCGCCGAGGCGCCGCCCGGCGAGTTGCCCCTGATCCTGCGTGCCGTGTACGCGGGCGGAGAAGTCGTCGAGGTGAGCGACAGCCTCACAGTCGTCCCCGGGCCGGAGGAGTCATCGTTCCCCTGGGTCGCCGTCGCAGGCGGCGTTTTCGTCGCCCTCGCGCTGGCGGCTGGATTGCTGCTGCTCGCCCGCGCCCGCCGTCGGGCGGACTGATAGCGTCACATCTCGTGCTGTTCCAGCAGTTTCTGGACGACGACCTCGGTTGTGCGTCGTATCTGGTCGGCGACGAGGATGCAGGTGTCGCCGCGATCGTCGACCCGCCGTATGCGATCGAGCCGGTGCTGGAGACGGCGGCGAGGCGGAATGTCGAGATCGTGCGCGTCGTCGAGACGCACACGCATGCCGACCATCTCTCCGGTCACGGCCGGTTCGCGCTCGAGCACGGCATTCCCGTCTCGATTCACGGCGCGGCGGCAGCGGAGTATTCCCACGACCCGCTCGAGGACGGCGTCGAGCTGGAGCTCGGCCAGGTCGTGTTGCGCGCCATTCACACGCCGGGACACCGCCCCGAGCACACATGCCTCGCCGTCCTCGACCGCACGCGTGCCGACGAGCCCTGGCTCGTGCTCACCGGCGACTCGCTCTTCGTCGGCGACGCAGCGCGTCCGGACCTGGCGGTGGCCTCGAAGGAGGGTGCGGAAGGGCTCTTCCACTCGCTGCGCCGGCTGCTCGAGCTCCCGGACGGCGTCGAGGTCTTCCCAGGGCACGTCGCGGGCTCGCTCTGCGGCAAGGGGATGAGCTCCAAGGCGTCCTCCACGATCGGCTTCGAGCGCCGCTTCAATCGGGCACTCCTGATCGAGGACGAGCTCGACTTCGTCGCCGACGCCTCGACCTCCGCTCCGAAGCCGCCGAACATGAGCCGGCTCGTCGATCTCAACCGCGGCCCGTTCGTCGGCTCGCCGGACGTGGTGAGCGAGATCGCGGCGCCGTCCGACGACGCGGTCGTCCTCGACGTGCGCGACGCTTCCGCCTACGGCGAGGGTCACCGGCAGGGGGCGCTGAACGTCCCGCTGTCGGGGAGTTCCTTCGCGACGAAGGCCGGCTTCGTGCTCGATCTCGACGACCGGATCGTGGTGCAGGCTGCGACGGCCGACGAGGCGGCCGCTGCGATCCGCGGGTTGCGCTCCGTCGGTTTCCTCGAGCTCGAGGGCTACCTGCTCGGGGGCGGCTCGGAGCGCATCGAGCCGGTCGGCCTCGACGAGCTCGGCCGTCTCATCGAGGAAGGGGTCGAGCTGATCGACGTCCGCGAGCGCGACGAGCGCGACGACGGCTACATCGCCGGCAGCCGCAACATCCCCTATCGCCTTCTCCCGATCTGCGGGGCCGACGTCCCCACCGACCGGCCGGTCGTGACGATCTGCGAGAGCGGCGCGCGCGCCGGGATCGCCGCGTCGATCCTGGCTGCGAAGGGCGTCGCCGCCCGCCCCGTGCTCGACGGCGGGATCTCGGACTGGGCCGCCCGGGGCGGGCAGATGGTCGAGTTCCGCCGCTGCGGCTCGTAAGCGCGGACGAAGAACGCCTTGTGTTTCTGAAACACAAGCCTCTTTTTCGTTCGTTCCCCGCCCCACTCTCGTTGACCTCTCGTTGCAGGGTTCCCGGCACGCTCGGGTCATGCGCTTTGCGAGCTCTCGTGCCACCCGTCCCCGGCTGCGAGAGCTGGTCGCCGCCCTCGACGAGGACGACACTCCGGCCGCCGCGACCTGGCGGCTCGTCTCGGAAACCGCTGCAAATCTGGGCTTTCCGCGGCCGAGCTACCCGCACATTCGCCGTCTCGTGCTCGACGAGCGGCGGCGCCGTCGCGCGCGAGCCGAGATCCGGGACATCGTCAAAGAGGCCGCGAGCACGATCGCTGCCGGCCGCGTCCCGGGGTTCGACTACACGCTCGGCCGCCTCCTCGACGCGCAGGCGGCGCTCGCAAGAGAGGAGGCTTGTGTTTCAGAAACACAAGGGCCTTTCGGGTCTCGCGGGCCTCCCGGCTAGCTGAGGCGCTCGGCGGGGTAGCCCTGCTCGGCGAGCGTGGCGCGCAGCTCGTCGCAGTGAGCCTCGTCGCGCATCGCCAGTGTCAACTCGACCTCGGTCTGGCCGATCGGGAGCTGCATCCCCTCGCGGTGGTGCTCGACGGAGACGACGTTCGCGCGCTCGGCGGCGACGAGCTGGAGCAGCTTGACGAGCTCGCCGGGGCGATCGCCGAAGCGCGTGCGGACGACCAGGAAGCGGCCCGCCTGCGTCAGCCCGTGCCGCATCACCTGGATCAGCAGCGTCGGATCGATGTTGCCGCCGGAGAGAATCGCGACCGTCTCGTCGTCCCCGGGCACCTTGCCGGCGAGCAGCGCAGCCACCGACGCCGCGCCGGCTCCCTCGACGAGCAGCTTCGTCCGCTCGAGCAGGAGCACGATCGCATGGCTGATCTGCTCGTCCGTGACGGTGACGACCTCGTCGAGCAGCTCGCCCAAGATGGCGGAGGTGAGTGTCCCGGGCTGCTTGACGGCGATGCCCTCGGCGATCGTGTACCGGTGGTCGGTGCCGCCGGCGAACGGGCAGATGTTCTCGGCCTGGACACCGACGATGCGCACATCGGGCTTGAGCGCGTGCACGCCGATCGCGATCCCGGCCGCAAGGCCGCCACCGCCGATCGGAACGACCAGCGTCCCGAAGTCCTCCAGCTGCTCGACGAGCTCCAGCGCGATCGTCCCCTGCCCCGCGATCACGCGCTCGTCCTCGAAGGCGTGCACGAATGTGGCGCCGCTCGACTCCACGCGCTCCAGCGCGGCAGCCATCGACTCGTCGAAGCCGGCGCCGACGAGCTCGACCTCCGCGCCGTAGCTCCTCGTCGCGTCGACCTTCGCCATCGGCGAGTCCTGGGGCATGAAGATCGTGGCCGAGATCTCGGCTTCGCGCGCCGCCCAGGCGACAGCCTGGCCGTGGTTGCCCGCGCTCGCAGCGACCACGCCCGCCGCGCGCTCCGCCGGGGTCAGCGAGGCGATCGTGTTCACGGCGCCGCGAATCTTGAAAGAGCCAGTCCGCTGGAGGTTCTCGGCCTTCAGCTGTAGCGGCCGCCCTGCGAGCCGGGAGAGCGTCTCGGTACGGCTGACCGGCGTGACGCGCACGATCCCGGCGATCCGGGTCCGCGCAGCCTCGAGGTCAGCGAGTGTCGGTGCCTGTTCCGTCTTCAATTCCGTACACCTGCTGAAGGATCTCACGCACGGCCGAGAGCGGGTCGAGCCGCCGGGCCTGCACGTCGTCGAGCAGGCGGCGCAATTCCGGGTTGTCCGCCACCTCCGCCTGCAGATGCGCCTTCGCCCGGCTCGTCGCGGCGGCGAACACCTCGCCGGCGAGGTTCTTCCGACGCCGCTCATCGAGCAGCCCGTTGGACTCGAGGAACGCGCGATGCTCCTCGATCTTCCCCCACAGCTCGGGCACGTTCTCCCCACGAACCGCCTCCGTCAGGACGATCGGCGGCCGCCACTCTCGCTCGCGGTCGAGCGCGAGGATCGAGCGCACCTCGTTCAGCATCGTCTTGGCGGCCGGATGATCCATCTTGTTGATCGCGATCACGTCCGGGATCTCCATGATCCCCGCCTTCAGCGCCTGCACCGAGTCTCCCGAGCCCGGCATCAGCACGAGCAGGACGGTGTCTGCGATCCCGATCACCTCCACCTCGCTCTGCCCGGCGCCAACGGTCTCCAGCAAGACGAGCTCCTTGCCGGCCGCATCGAGCAGCAGGGCAGCCTGCAGCGTCGCTTCGGCGAGCCCGCCGAGGTGTCCCCGCGTACCCATCGAGCGGATGAACACACCGGGATCGAGAAAGTGGTCGGCAAGCCTGATGCGGTCGCCGAGCAGCGCACCGTGCGTGAAAGGGCTGGACGGATCCACCGACAGGACGCCGACCGACCGCTCCTCGGTGCGGAGGTGGCGGACGAGCGTGCTGATCAGAGACGACTTCCCCACCCCCGGCGGACCGGTGACGCCGACGACGAACGCCGAGCCGGTCTCCGGATAGAGCTCGCGGACGAGCTCGTACGAGAGCGGGTCGCCGTTCTCGACGAGCGAGATCGCCCGCGCGAGCGCCCGGCGATCGCCAGATCGCACGCCGCCGGCAAGGTCCTCGAGCGTCCACGGCCGGCGCGGACTCACGCGACAGCCTCCTGGTCCCGCGGCGCGAGCACGAACGCGGCAAGCGAGGCGACCAGATAGGCGGTGGCCGCTCCGCCCCACACCCAGCGCGCACCGAACGCGTCGGTGAGCGCTCCCGAGGCAATCATCCCCAGCCCGAGCAGCGCGTAGTTCGTGGACATGATCACCGTGAACGCGCGCCCGCGCAGCTCGTCCGGGGCGCCGCGCTGGACGAGGAGCGCGTTGCAGACGACCGCCGCGCCGTTGCCGAGCGAGGCCAGGATGACTGCAGGCACCGCGACTGCGATCGTCGGCGCCACCGACGCGATGCTGTAGCCGAGCGCCATGAAGGCGATCCCGAGCCCGTACAGCCAGCTCACGCCAAAGCGGTCGATGAAGGCGCCCGCGGCGAAGCTGCCGATCGTCAGCCCGAACCCGCCCGCGCCGACGAGGACGCCGAAGCCGACGTTGCCGCTGTCGAGATCGACCTTCGCAAGCACGACCTCCGCCACGTTGATCGCCGCGTTGCCGAACATGACGATGTTCCAGGCCACCAGCACCGTCAGGAGCGCGGGCGAGCGGAGGACGATCCTGATCCCGTCGCCGACGTCATGCCAATGCCCGCGGCTCTCGACCATGCCCGCCTGCATCTGTGCGCCGGGAATCCGGGCGAGCAGCACGGCCGAGTACAGGAAGGTCAACGCGTTGATCCAGTAGGCGAGATCCGGGCCCTGAGCCGCGATCAGGATGCCGCCGACGACCGGACCCACCATCCACGTCAGGTTGTCGCCCGTCTGCAGCAGCGAGGTCGCGTTCGGCAGGTCGTCGTCGTCGACCAGGTTCGGCAGACCGGCGTAGACCGCCGGCCGGAAGAATCCCGTCGCCACGCCGGCGAGCCCGGCGAGGATCACGATCGCTGTCGCGCTGCCGGCGAACGGCAGCACGCAGAAAATGGCGACGCGAACGAGATCGGACACGATCAGCAGCCGCTTGCGGGACAGCCGGTCGACGAGCGGTGCGAAGAGAAAGCCGATCACGATGATCGGCAGGAAATCCGCGATCAGCAGGGCGCTGACCCACGCCCCCGAGCCGGTGCGGTCGAAGACGTCGACCGTCAGCGCGATCGCAGCCAGGTACGTTCCCGCACCCGACCCGAACGTCGCGACGAAGAGGCGCCGGAAGTCGGGCGCGGTCTTGAGGAGGTCGAGGCGGAGGATGCGCGGAAGCTAACAGCCTGGCCGTACGGGCTAGAGCTTGGCCGCCGCCAGGCGAGCGGCGAGCAGCTTCCCGAGTGCGCGGAGCTCGGTCATCGGGACACCCGTGCCTCGCGCGATCGAGACCATCGACGTGTCGCCCCGGCCCTGGCCGAACGCGAGCAAGTGGAGTGTGACGGGAATGGTTGCCGTCTCCCCTGCATTCGTGATGGTCAAGCGGGCGACGATCTTGAATGCGGCGGTACGAGGCGCGAGCTTCGGGAAGGCCATCCGTCCTGCACTGACGATCCGGACCTTCGTGCTCTTGTTGGTCTGGCCCTGCTTGAAGAAATAGCCGAGGCAGCGCGCCGTTGCCGGCTTGTCGCTGCGAGTCCACGACTTCACGGCGTCGTCCTTCGTCGCGAAGACCTCCGACCCCGACCCCACGAACAGAACGGCTTGCGGATGCTCGAAGTCCGACTCGCCCTCGCCGGTCAGCGTCAAATCGGACTCGTCCGGATTGAAGCCCGGACACACGAGATCGGACTCGGGAGCTGCAGGAACCTTCTTCCAGCCTGCCGCCAAGTCGGCGCGCTTGAGCAGCATCGAGCGAGCCTTCGCCTGGTCGGCGGCGTTGAACTTCTTCTTCGGGTCCGTGTCGGCCGCGAGCGCGACCGCCGGGACAGCGATACACAGAGCGAGCAGGGCTCCGAGGATGCGATTCACGCGTCGGGATCGTAACCGAGGTTCGGGCGGAGCCAGCGCTCGGCCTCCTCGACGCTCACGCCCTTGCGCGCCGCGTAGTCCACGACCTGGTCGCGCTGGATGCGCCCGACGGCGAAGTACTTCGCGTCCGGATGACCGAAATAGAGCCCGCTGACGGCGGCGGCGGGAGTCATCGCGAAGCTCTCCGTCAGCGCGAGCCCTGCCGACTCGGCGCCGAGCAGCTCGAAGAGCGTGCCCTTCTCGGAGTGGTCCGGACAGGCCGGGTAGCCGAAGGCGGGCCGGATGCCGCGGTAGCTCTCTGCGATCAGCTCCTCGCTCGTGGGCGCAGCCTCCGGCTCGTACCAGTCGCGGCGGGCCTGCAGATGCAGAAACTCGGCCGCTGCTTCTGCGAGCCGGTCGGCGAGCGCCTTGACCATGATCGCGCGGTAGTCGTCCTGCTCCGCCTCGAACCGGGCTGCGAGCTCGTCGGCCCCGTGCACGGCAACGGCGAAGGCGCCGACATGATCTCCTTCGGCGGCGACGTAGTCGGCCAGGCAGCGGTTGGGCCGCGAGTCGCCCCAGGCGGCCTGCTGGCGCAGCATCGGGAAGCGCACACCGCTCTCGAGCACGATGTCATCGCCCTCGGAGTGCGCGGGCCAGAAGCCGTAGATCCCCTTCGCGTGCAACAGGCCGTCTCGCACGATCTCGTCGAGCAGCTCGATCGCGTCGTCGTAGAGCTCGCGTGCGGCCGGCTGCTCGAGAATCGCCGGGAACTTCCCCTTCAGCTCCCAGGCGTGGAAGAAGAACTGCCAGTCGATGAAGTCACGCAGCTGAGAGAGCTCCGGCTCGATCGCGCGCGTGCCGGTGAAGGCCGGGACCGCGAGGTCGTCGTACTCGAGCGGCTCGCGATTTGCACGGGCGGCGTTGATCGGGAGAAGGGGCCGCCGCTCCTTCTCGGCGTGAAGCTCGCGTAGACGCTCCTGGTCGCCGCGATTCTCGACGTCGAGCTCCCCGCGCCGCACCGGGTCGAGGAGGTCGGAGACGATGCCGACGACGCGCGAGGCGTCGAGCACGTGCACGGTCTCGCGGCCGTAGGCGGGCGCGATCCGCACCGCGGTGTGCTGCCGGGAGGTCGTGGCGCCGCCGATCAGGAGCGGCAGCTCGAGGCCGCGCCGCTCCATCTCCTTCGCCACGTGCACCATCTCGTCGAGCGACGGCGTGATCAGCCCGGAGAGGCCGACCGCCTGAGCACCCTCGCTCACTGCGGTGTCCAGGATCGTGTCGCCCGCGACCATCACGCCGAGGTCGATCACCTCGTAGTTGTTGCAGCCGAGCACGACGCCGACGATGTTCTTCCCGATGTCGTGGACGTCGCCCTTGACGGTCGCGAGCACGATCTTTCCCTGCGCGCGCCCGTTGCTGCCGGTCCGCTCCTTCTCCTCCTCCATGTACGGCTCGAGGTAGGCGACCGCGCGCTTCATCGCCCGCGCGCTCTTCACCACCTGCGGCAGGAACATCCGGCCCGAGCCGAAGAGGTCGCCGACGACCTTCATCCCGTCCATCAGCGGCCCTTCGATCACGTCGAGCGGTCGCGCGGCCGCGGCGCGCGCCTCCTCGGTGTCCTCCTCGATGAAGTCGACGATCCCGTGCACGAGCGCGTGCTCCAGCCGCTTGCCGACGGGCGCCTCGCGCCAGGAGAGATCGAGCTCTCGCTTCGTCGCCGATCCCTGGACCGTCTCGGCGAAGCTGACGAGGCGGTCGGTCGCGTCCGGCCGGCGGTCGTAGAGGACGTCCTCGACGTGCTCGAGCAGGTCGGCCGGGATGTCCTCGTAGACCACGAGCTGGCCCGCGTTCACGATCCCCATGTCGAGCCCGGCCTTGATCGCGTCGTAGAGGAACGCGGAATGCATGGCCTCCCGCACGACGTCGTTGCCGCGGAACGAGAACGAGAGATTCGAGATCCCGCCGCTCGTGCGGGCGCCGGGACAGCGCTCCTTGATCAGCGGCAGCGACTCGATGAACGCCTTCGCGAAGCCGTTGTGCTCCTCGATCCCCGTCGCGACGGCGAGGACGTTCGGGTCGAAGATGAGATCCTCCGGCGCCCAGCCGTCGGCGGTCAGCAGGTCGTAGGCGCGGCCGCAGATCTCGACCTTGCGCTCGACCGTGTCGGCCTGGCCGAGCTCGTCGAACGCCATCACGACGACGCCGGCGCCATAGCGGCGGATCGTTCGCGCCGCCTCGAGGAACGGTCCCTCGCCCTCCTTGAGGCTGATCGAGTTGACGATCCCCTTGCCCTGCACGCACTTCAGGCCGGCCTCGAGCGCCGAGAAGCGCGAGCTGTCGACCATGATCGGAATCCGCGCCACCTCGGGCTCGGTCGCGAGCAGGTTGAGGAAGGTCGTCATCGCCTGCTCGGCGTCCAGGAGATCGGCGTCCATGTTCACGTCGAGCACGTTCGCGCCCCCGCGCACCTGCTCGAGCGCGACTGAGACCGCTCCCTGGTAGTCGTTCGCCTCGATCAGCCGGCGGAAGCGCGCCGAGCCGGTGACGTTCGTGCGCTCGCCGATCATCACGAAGCCGGTGTCCGGGCCGATCTCGAAGGGCTCCAGGCCGCTGTAGCGCGGGCGGACCTGATGCTGCGGAACCTGTCTCGGGGCCGTTCCCGCAACCGCCTCTGCGATCTCGCGCACATGCTCCGGCGTCGTGCCGCAGCAGCCGCCGACGATGTTCACGAAGCCCTCCTGGGCGAAGGAGTGCAGCAGCCCGGCCGTCTCGTGCGGCTGCTCGTCGTAGCCGCCGAAGGCATTCGGCAGACCCGCGTTGGGGTGCGAGCTCGTGAAGGTGTCCGCAATCCGGGCCAGGTCGGCGACGTGAGGGCGCATCTCCTTCGCACCGAGCGAGCAGTTGACTCCGACGATCAACGGCCTGGCGTGCTCGATCGAAGCCCAGAACGCCTCGACCGTCTGGCCCGACAGCGTGCGGCCTGAGAGGTCGACGATCGTGACGGAGATCCAGAGCGGCAGCTCGGGCGCGACGTCGCGCGCCGCGGCGATCGCCGCTTTCGAGTTCAGCGTGTCGAAGATCGTCTCGATCAGGAGCAGGTCGACACCGCCCTCGCGCAGCCCCCGGATCTGCTCGGCGTACGACTCCACGACCTCGTCGAACGACACCGGGCGGTACGAGGGGTCATCCACCCTCGGCGAGAGCGAGAGCGTGACGTTCAGGGGTCCGAGCGAGCCGGCGACGAAGCGGTCACCCACCTCGTCCGCGGCCTCGCGGGCAAGGCGCGCACCCTCGACGTTCATCTCGTACACGGCGTCCTCGAGCCCGTAGTCGGCCTGCCCGATCGAGGTCGCGGTGAACGTGTTCGTGGTCGTGATGTCGGCGCCCGCGGCGAGGTACCGCCGGTGGATGTCGAGCACGACGTCCGGCCGGGTGAGGTTCAGCAGGTCGGGGTCGCCGGCGAGCTCGCGCGGATGATCGGCGAAGCGCGTTCCGCGGTAGTCCTCCGGCTCGAGACCGGCGTTCTGGAGCATCGTCCCCCAGGCGCCGTCGAGCACGAGGATCCGCTCGCGGAGAAGTGCTTCGAGTCTGTCGCGCGTGTCGCTCATCTGTCTGCTCCCGTGCCTAAAGAGGTTGGGAGCCGGAGCTCGCGGGCTCTTTAGGCGTTTTTTATCCTGGTCGCCAAGCTGCCTTCAAAGTTTTCCAGGTATTTGCAGGGTATCAGTAGCCGGAAAACTTGTCCGCACGCACGCTGTCCTCCGGGAGCCCGGCAGCGAGCAGCGAGTCGGAGACGCCCTCGGCCATCGGCGGCGGCCCGGCGATGAGGAATTGCCTGTCGTCCAGGCCACCGAGCAGCTCGCGCAGCACCTCCGCGTCGAGCTGGCGCGTCTCCCCCTCCCAGCCCTCCTCGTCGGTCATCGTCAGAATCACGCGCAACCCTGCGATGCGCTGCTCGAGCTCCTCGATCTCGTCGAGGAACGCGGCCGACTCGCGGTCGCGATTCGAGTAGACGAGCGTGATGCGGTACGGCAACCCCTCGTCGGCGATGTAGCGCAGCATGGAGCGAAAGACGGTGATTCCGATCCCGCCGGCGACGAAGACGTAGTCGACGTTCGTGTCCTCGGGCAGGAGGAACGAGCCCTTCGGCTCCTCGACCTCGACCTCGTCACCGACCTCGAGCTCGGACAGCGTGCGCTTGAACGCGGTGTCGCGGATCCGGGTCGCGAGCCCGACGACGCCCGCCTCGGTCGGAGAGGTGACGAGCGAGATGTGGCGCCGAAGGCCTTTGTCGTCCTGGTGGCCGCGGTCCGGCAGCTCGACCCAGAAGTAGTGCCCGGGCCGGTACTCGGGGTAGCCGTCGACGGCGAAGAGAACGAGCAGCGTTCCCTTCGCGACTTCACGCTTCTCGGCGACGGTCGCTTTCATGGGCGCGAGTCTAGCCCGAGAAGACCAGCCGCTCTGTGTGCTCGATCACATCGGCCTGAGGCGGCGGTATGCGCATCAGCTCCTCGATCTGGTCGAACTTGGGCATGCCCGCAGCTCGCATGCGCTCGATCGCGGCATCGAGGTCGAACGGGGTGCGGCGAAGCTCCACTTCCGGTCCGAGCAGCGCCCAGTAGGCGTTCCCCGGCTCGGGCTCGTACGGCAGCCCGACGCTGCCCGGGTTGAGCAGCCGTTTCGCGCCCACGCGGCGGTCGTACTGCATGTGCGTATGCGCCGTGACGATGCACGCCTCGTCGACGTCCGCCGTGAACTCCGCGACCCGCTCGGCCGGCGTGGCCCTGGTCACCAGCTCCTCGTCGCTACGAGGTGAGCCGTGGCAGAAGAGCGTCGGGCCAAGCCCGTCGACGTCCACGGCGACGTGTGCGCGCGTCCCGCGCACGTACTCCTGCAGCTCCGGGTCGTCGTGCAGCTCGAACTCCCACCGCGCCACGTCCGAGTCGAGGAGCTTCCGCTCCTGCAGCTCCCGCTCGGAGTTGCCGCGCACGAAGAGCGCGCGGCCGCGCCACGGCTCGAGCAGTGCGACGGTCTCGCGGGGAAGCGCGCCCCAGGTGAGGTCGCCGCAGGAGACGATCAGATCCGGCTGCTCGCGCTCGAGCTCGGCGAGCACGGCCTCCAGCGCCGTCGCGTTGCCGTGCACGTCCGCGATCGCCGCGACCCGCACGCGGTTAACCCCTGCCGGCCACCGTGAGCTGATTTTCCGCGTGCTTGATCCGTTGCTCGAGCTGCCAGCGGTCGGCGGTCGACTCGCCCTTCTCGACCTTCTCCAGCTCCGCCTTCGCCGCCTCGAGCTGCTCGTTGGCCCGGGCGTCGTCGATCTCCTTCACGTCGACTGCGTCGTCGACGAGGGCGATCGCATTGTCGAGCTCGACTTTGAAGAAGCCGGGGCCGGTTGCGAACTCGATCACGTCCTCGTTCGCGCGATCACGGTAGACGCGCGTCGACCCGGCCTTGAGCGTCGCGACGAGCGGCGCGTGCCGCGCCAGCACACCGATCTCGCCGGCCGCTCCGGGCACGACGAGCATCTCGGCCTCGCCGCGGAAGACCTCGCCCTCCGGTGTGACAAGAGCGACGTCGAACTTCGGGGTCGTCTCGGCCATCCCTAGGCCGCTGCGGCCGCGGTCTTCTCGGCCTTGGCGACCGCGCCCTCGATCGTGCCGACCATGTAGAAGGCGGCCTCGGGCATGTCGTCGTGCTTGCCCTCGATGATCTCGCGGAAGCCTTTGATCGTGTCCTCGAGCTTGACGTACTCGCCCGGGGTGCCGGTGAACTGCTCGGCGACGAAGTTCGGCTGCGAGAGGAAGCGCTCGACCTTGCGGGCGCGCGAGACGACGAGCTTGTCCTCGTCGGTCAGCTCGTCCATGCCGAGGATGGCGATGATGTCCTGCAGGTCCTTGTAGCGCTGCAGCACCTGCTGCACCTGCGTCGCGACCGCGTAGTGCTCCTCCGAGACGATTCCCGGCTGGAGTGCGCGGGAGGTGGAGTCGAGCGGGTCGACGGCCGGGTAGATGCCCTTCTCGACGATCGCGCGCGAGAGCACCGTCGTCGCGTCGAGATGCGCGAAGGTGTTCGCGGGCGCGGGGTCGGTGAGGTCGTCGGCCGGCACGTAGATCGCCTGCACCGAGGTGACCGAGCCGGTCTTCGTCGACGTGATCCGCTCCTGCAGCTGCCCCATCTCGGTGGCGAGCGTCGGCTGGTAGCCGACGGCGCTCGGCATGCGGCCGAGCAGGGCCGAGACCTCTGACCCCGCCTGGACGAAGCGGAAGATGTTGTCGATGAAGAGCAGCGTGTCCTGGCCCTGGTCGCGGAAGTATTCGGCCATGGTCAGGCCGGAGAGACCGACGCGCAGGCGAGCACCCGGCGGCTCGTTCATCTGCCCGTAGACGAGAGCGACCTTGTCGATCACCTCGGACTCGGTCATCTCCAGGAAGAGGTCGTTCCCCTCGCGGGTGCGCTCGCCGACGCCGGCGAAGACGGAGACACCGCCGTGCTGCTGGGCGACGTTGTGGATCAGCTCCTGGATCAGCACGGTCTTGCCGGTGCCCGCGCCGCCGAAGAGGCCGATCTTGCCGCCCTTCACGTACGGGGCGATCAGGTCGACGACCTTGAGGCCGGTCTCGAAGATCTCGATCGTCGGCGAGAGCTCGCGGAACGTCGGCGGGTCGCGGTGGATCGCCCAGCGCTCGACGTCCTTGCCGGCAGGCGGCTTCTGGTCGACCGGCTCGCCGATCACGTTCCAGATCCTCCCCAGGGTGGCGTCGCCGACGGGAACCGAGATCGGCGCGCCCGTGTCGACGACGTCGACACCGCGCGAGAGGCCGTCGGTGCTGTCCATCGCGACCGCTCTGACGCGATCGTCGCCGAGGTGCTGCTGCACCTCCGCGATCAGCGTCCGGCTGCTGCCGTCGCCGGTCGGAACCTCGATCGAGAGGGCGTTGTAGATCCCGGGAAGCGTGTCCGGGAAGACGGCGTCGATCACGACGCCCTTGATCTCGATCACCTTGCCGACAGCCGATCCCTGCGCGTGCTCAGCCATGTCTCACCTTGTCTCCTGGGAAGAAATCTCGTGGTAGGAAGCGCGGCGCGGAGCGCCTGCACATGCGACCGCAGTCTACCCAAGCGCCTCCGGCGGCCGGGGAGGGAACGGCTACGCCGGCCGGTAGCCGAAGTGGCGTACTGGCATGTTCTGGAGCGCCTCAGGGAACGCGGTCGCCTCGTTCCGCTCGCGCCGCAGCAGCCGCAGCTCGGCCTGTTCGTCCGCGACGTCCGCGACGGGCGTGGGCTCGGCCGGCCGGCGATCGCTGTACGGCTCCGGCGAGCGTGAGGCGATGCCGAGCGCCATCACCGCCACCGCGGCCGCTGCGCCGACGGTGCGCAGGCGGGCCAGCGCCCGTCGCCGCAGCCACACCGGAATCGCGATGGGATGCGAGAGCGGCTCGAGCGAAGCGTTACGCAGCACGGTCGTGATCGCGGCGACGTCCGCGGCGAACCGGCTGCAGGAACCGCAGCGAGCAAGATGCGCGCGGAGCAGCGTCGCCTCGAGCTCGGAGAGCTCACCGTCGGGCGCCAGCGCGGCCCACGAGCGGGCGCGGTCGCAGAGAGGAGGTGGCGGCGGGGTCAAATGAGCTGTGTCCTGGGGTCGACGGCGGCTCCGAGAGCCAACAGGATGAGCCCGACGAGCACGAGCACGCCGGACAGGTTGAAGGTTTCCTCGTGCTCCAGAGCCGAAACCGCCCGGAGCCCGCGCTGCCGGCGGATCCCGACCAGCCCCTCCTCGTTCGCGACGCGGAACGGTCCGCGGTTGCCGAAGAAGAAGCCTCCGAGCAGAAATGCGGAGCCCGCGAGGTAGCCGCCGACCGCAAGCGAGCGGTCGACCGGGGCACCGAGCAGCAGCCCCAGCGCCAGGGAGACAACGGCGGTCGCGGCAACCACGCCGGCCAGGATTGCGGCGAAACGACGCGCGGCGGCAAGCAGCATCGGCCACAGGGTGGCCGTCACCGCTCGATCACATCCGGGACGAGCACGGTCTCGCCGCGGCGGCGAACGTCGGCGGCGGTCATCGGCCAGCGCTCGAGCGGGTAGTGGCACGCGGCCTGGTGCCCCGGCCCGAAGTTGTAGAGCTTCGGCTCGTCGACGTCGCAATGTCCTTCGTGAAAGCGCGGGCAGCGCGGATGGAAGCGGCAGGCGCTCGGTGGATTGATCGGGCTCGGCACGTCGCCTTCGAGCACGATCGCCTGACGTTGCCGCCCACGTTCCGGATTCGGGATCGGAACCGCCGAGAGGAGCGCTCCGGTATACGGGTGCCGCGGCTGGGCGTAGAGCTGGTTCCGGTCTGCGATCTCCGCGATCTTCCCGAGGTACATCACGAGAACGCGGTCCGAGATGTGCCGGACGACGTTCAGGTCGTGCGCGATGAACACGTAGGTGAGCCCGAAGTCGCGCTGGAGGTCCTTGAGCAGGTTGAGGATCTGGGCCTGCACCGAGACGTCGAGCGCCGAGACGGGCTCGTCGCAGACGATCAGCTTCGGGTTCACGGCGAGCGCGCGGGCGACGCCGATGCGCTGGCGCTGGCCGCCCGAGAACTCGTGCGGGAAGCGGTTGTAGTGCTCGGGATTCAGGCCGACGACGTCCAGCAGCTCCTGCACGCGCCGCTTGATCTCCGCCGGAGTGCCGATCTTGTGCACCTGCAACGCCTCGGCCACGATGAACCCGACGCGCTTGCGCTGGTTCAGGCTCGCGTACGGATCCTGGAAGATCATCATCAGCTCGCGGCGGACAGGGCGCATCTCGGTCCGGTTCAGATGCGTGATGTCGCGGCCGCCGAAGGTGATCCGGCCGCTCGTCGGGTCGAGCAGCCGCATCAGGCAGCGCGCCATCGTCGACTTGCCGCAGCCCGACTCGCCGACGACACCGAGCGTCTCGCCCTGCTTGACGGAGAAGCTGATCCCGTCGACCGCCCTGACGCTGGCGACCTCCTTCTGGAACACGATCCCGCGCGTGACGGGAAAGTGCTTCACGAGGTCCTCGACGACGAGCAGGTCCTCCCCGCCGCGCCCGTTCAGCGAGGCGCTCATCCTCCGACCTCGGCCAACGTGCCCTCCAGCAGCTTCGCAACCTCGCCGTCCTTCGTCGCCTCGTCGAGATGGCAGGCCTGGAGATGCCCCTGCTCGTTCGAGACCGGCTTCAGCATCGGCTCGACCGATCTGCAGATCCCGAGCACGTACGGGCAGCGCGGATGGAAGCGGCAGCCCTGCGGCGGGTTCAGCAGCGACGGCGGCTGGCCCTGAATCTGCACCAGGCGCTCGACGTCGGCGTCGATGCGGGGCAGCGAGCCGAGCAGGCCCCAGGTGTACGGGTGGTGCGGACGCGTGAAGATCTCGTCGACCGTCCCCTCCTCCGCGACGCGGCCCGCGTACATCACGACGACGTCGTCGGCGATCTCGGCCACTACGCCGAGGTCGTGGGTGATCATCACGATCGCCGTGTTGAACTCGTCCTGGAGCGTGGTCATCAGCTTCAGGATCTGCGCCTGCGTGGTCACGTCGAGCGCGGTCGTCGGCTCGTCGGCGATCAGGAGATCGGGCTCGTTGATCAGCGCCATGGCGATCATCACGCGCTGTCGCATGCCGCCCGAGAACTGGTGCGGGTAGTCGTCGATCCGCCGCTCGGCCCGTGGGATCCCGACCGCCTTCAAGAGCTCGAGAGCCCGGAGCCTCGCGTCCTTCTTCGTCACGTCGCGATGCAGCATCACGGCCTCGACGAGCTGCTTCCCGATCGAGTGCACCGGGTTGAGCGACGTCATCGGGTCCTGGAAGATCATCGCGATGTCGTTGCCGCGAAGCCCTCGCAGGCGCCGCGGGCTCATCTGCAGCAGGTCCTCGCCGTTGAAGAGCGCCTCCCCCGACGACACAGTGTTGCGGCGGTTGTTGAGCCCCATGATCGTCAGGCACGTGACGCTCTTCCCGCAGCCCGACTCGCCGACGATCCCAAGGGTCTGGCCGCGCTCGACCGAGAACGTGACGCCGCCGACTGCCTTGACGACGCCGTCGTCCGTGCGGAAGCTCGTCCGCAGGTCCCGGACCTCGAGCAGGGCCATCAGGTAAGCCTGATCCGCGGGTCGATGACGGCGTACAGCAGGTCCACGATCAGGTTGAAGACGATGATGCAGAGCGTCGCGAAGACGACGATCCCCTGGATCACGGGCAGGTCGAAGTTCGCGTAGCTCTGCAGCACCTGGCGGCCCAGGCCCGGCAGCGAGTAGATGGACTCGGTGAAGATCGCGCCGCCGAGAGCGAGCCCGATGTCCATGCCGAGGATCGTGACCACGGGCAGCATGCTGTTCCGGAGGACGTGCGAGCGGATCACCTGGCTCTCCGGTGCTCCCTTGGCGCGCGCCGTACGGACGTAGTCCTCGTTCATCGTCTCCATCACGTTCGCGCGGATCAGCCGCACGTAGAGCGCGGCGAAGAGGATCGCAAAGGTCATCCAGGGCAGCAGCATGTGGTAGGCCCACTGCACCGGCCCGCCGTGCTCCTGCGACGGGTTGAAGAAGTCGGCGTACCCGGTGATCGGCGTCAGCTCCAGCTTGAAGCCGATGAAGTACGCGAAGATCAGCCCGATCCAGACCGGGTGCGCGGAGAGCCCGATCAGGACGAACACCATGCCGGCGCGGTCGATGAGCGACCGCGGCTTCAGCGCCGAGATGATTCCGACGGGGATCGAGAGCGCGAGCCAGAAGATCGCGCCGCCGAAGACGAGCGCGGCGGTCACCGGCGCGCCGCGCAGCACGATGTCGTTCACCTCCTGCCGGTTGACGAACGACGTCCCGAGGGACTGCTCGCCGACGAGCTGCCAGAGAAAGCGCCCGTACTGCTGCCAGACGGGCTCGTCGAGGTGCAGGCGCTCGGCGACTCGCTGCACGTCCTCAGGCGTCGCTCCCTGGCCGGCGGCAAGCCGTGCTGGATCGGCCGGCGTCACATAGAAGATCACGTAGGTCACGACCGTCACAGCGAGGAAGAGGACGATCGCCCAGAGCAGCCGCCGGATCAGGTACTGGAGCACGCCCTACCTCGCAGCCCGAGGATCGAAGGCGTCGCGCAGGCCGTCTCCGAGCAGGTTGAAGGAGAGCGTCGTCAGCAGGATCGCGAGGCCCGGCCAGACCATCAGCCACGGCTGGGTCAGGTAGTAGTTCGGGCCCTCGGCGAGGAGATTCCCCCAGCTGGCGGTCGGCGCGGGGATGCCGAGCCCGAGGAAGGAGAGGCCGGCCTCGCCGATCACGTTGTTCGCGACGATCAAGGTCGAATAGACGATCAGCGGCGCGACGAGATGCGGCAGCAGGTGCGACTTCATGATCCGCCAGTCGCTCGCACCGGTCATCCTCGCGGCCTCGACGAACTCCTTCTCACGCAGCGAGAGGATCTGTGAGCGGATGATCCGGGCCGGGTAGAACCAGCCGAAGATCCCGAAGATCATCACGAGCGTGAACACCCCGGGATGGAGCAGGCCCCCGAGCGTGATCGTGTTCAGCCGCTCGCCGACAGTCGCCGCGATCGCGATCACGAACAGCAGATAGGGGAACGCCATCACGACCTCGGTGAGGCGTGAGACGAGGGTGTCGACCCAGCCGCGGTAGTAACCGGCGATCAGCCCCATGATCAACCCGATCGAGACCGAGAGCAGCGTGGCGAGGATTGCCACCTGAAGCGAGGTCTGAGCGCCATAGAGGAGGCGCAGGAACATGTCGCGGCCGAGCTGGGAGTCGGCCCCGAGGATGTAGATCGTGTCCTCGAAGTTCCCCGGTGCGCCCGGATACGGCTCCGTGCTGACCTTCGTCCATGGGCCGACCGGCAGCTGAGAGTCGGCGTCGAGGCCGCCGTAGGAGTTGATGTCGTTCGGGCCGTGGCCGAGCCGGTTCTCGGCGAGCGGCGCGCCGACGAAGGCGAGCAGCAGGAGCGTGATCACGAAGACGCCCCCGGCGATCGCCACCCGGTCGCGCTTGAAACGGAGCCACACCTGCTCCCAGTAGCCCCGGGCCTTGACCACTTCTACCTCGCCAAGCTCCCCGTGGGTCTCGACCGCGATCGCGGAAGCGAGGCCGGCGCCGGAACCGAGGAGCTCGGGTTTGTCCAGGGGTGCCAACGCGTCAGTTTAGACGTACTAAACTGACGTTTGGTTAGATCGGACGGGTGACGTCCCCTTCGCGCATCGGATGGAAGCCTGACCGCGCCTCGTCGTTCTGCGCGCGGCGCTGGATCAGCACGACCTCTTGCTCCGCGTTGTTGGCGAAGTTCGTCACGCGCGGAAGCTTGTCGGTCTCACCCGGCGAGAGCGGCGCACGGGCAGAGATGCCGAGAGCGATCAATGCGACCGCAGCAGCGGCGCCGATGGCACGGACGCGCGCATAGGCGTGGCGGCGGCGGCGCCATATCGGCATCGAGACCGGCCGCGGCAGCGCCTCGAGCGAAGCGGCGCGAAGCTGTTCGGCTGTCGCGGCGACCTGCAGCGCGAAGACCCCACACGCAGCGCACCGGTCGAGATGCGAGTCGAGCAGCTTCCGCTCGAGCTCGGACAGCTCACCGTCGGGCGCAAGCGCAGCCCACGCACGGGCGCGGTCGCAAAGAACCCCTCTCGGGTGGCGCATCATGGTCATTCTGACGAGAAGTATCGGCTCGAAGTTAGAAACTCTAGACCCCTCTGTCGCTACTCTTTCTCCGTGCCGCGGCCGCTCGTCATCTTCTCCGCCCTTCTCGTCGCGGCCCTCGGCGCCGGTTGCGGCGGCAGCAATGCGACGAAGGAGGACTTCCGCCAGGACGTTGTCACGGCGCGCAACCACACCGACGCGGGGCTCGCGCAGATCGTGAACGCGCAGTCCGTCGACGACTTGCTCGACCGCATGCGTATCGCCGCTTCGGAGGTACGGAGCGCGGCACGCGACCTGGAGGAGGCCGGAGCGCCGAAGGAGCTCCAGGACGAGCGAGACGCCCTGGCCAGCCGGCTACTGGCGCTGTCCGACGAGATCGCATCGACCGTCGAGACCCTCGAGAGCTTCCCAACCCAGGCCGAGACCACGAGGGCGCTCAGCTTCGAGGAGTGGGAGCGCGTCCAGACGGCGCTGAAGAAGCTGCGCCAGCAAGGTGTGAACGTCCGGCCGCTCGAGCGGCACAAGCCCGAGCTCCAGCGGCAGTAGCTCGACCGGCTAGACGGTGGTCGTCGGCGCGTCCGCGGGCGCTTCGTCCGCGGCCAGTGCGAGCGGCCGCATCACTTCGGCGAAGTGACAGGCTGAGAGCAGCTCCGGCCTCGCGGGATCGTGTGCGACGAGCGGCGGCTCCTGCTCGGCACAGATCTCCTGAGCCTTCCAGCAGCGTGTCCGGAAGCGGCAGCCCGACGGTGGGTTCGCCGGGCTCGGCACGTCCCCCTCGAGCACGATCCGGCTGCGCTTGCCGCGCTGGTTCGGCGACTCGATCGGCACGGCCGAGAGGAGTGCCTGCGTGTACGGGTGCATCGGCGCGTCGTAGATCGCGTTCCGCGAGCCGACCTCGACGATCTTGCCGAGATACATGACCGCGATCCGGTCGGACACGTGACGCACGACGGAGAGGTCGTGCGCGATGAACAGGTAGGTGAGGCCGAAGTCGTTCTGCAGGCTCGCGAGCAGGTTGACGACCTGCGCCTGGATCGAGACGTCGAGCGCCGAGACCGGCTCGTCGAGCACGATCATCGACGGGTTGAGCGCCAGCGCGCGGGCGACGCCGATCCGCTGCCGCTGGCCGCCGGAGAACTCGTGCGGGAAGCGGTTGCCGTGCTCGGGGCTGAGGCCGACCGTCCGCAGCAGCTCCGCGACGCGCTTCTTCCCGTCACGCTGGTAGATGCTGTGGATCCGCAGCGGCTCCGCGACGATCTCGCTGACGGTCATGCGGGGATTCAGCGAGGCGTACGGGTCCTGGAAGACGATCTGGATCTCGCGCCGGACGGGCCGCATGTCGCGGCGGCCGAGGCGCGTGATGTCACGGCCCTCGAAGACGATCGACCCGGCGGTCGGCTCGAGCAGCTTGATGATCGTCCGGCCGAGCGTCGTCTTGCCGCAACCCGACTCGCCGACGACGCCGAGGGTCTCGCCCTTCTTGACGCTCAGGTCGACGCCGTCGACCGCGCGCACCGCCCCGACCGTGTGCTTGAAGACACCGGACTTGATCGGGAAGTGCTTGACCAATCCTGCGACGCGAAGCAGCTCGTCGCTGTCCGGGGGCGTGTCAGGTGCGGGGCTCTGAAGCCACTCGCCGCTCCCCTCCGTCATCGCTGCTCCTCCACTGCCGCCGCACCGGCGACGACGTGCGCTGCGGCCAGCTCCTCTGCGAAATGACAGCGGGAGACGTGGTCTACGTCACCGATGGCCCGCAGCACCGGGATGTCGGTGCGGCACACGAGCCGGCCCTGGGAGAACGCGCACCGAGGGTGGAATGCACAACCGGGAGGCGGCGCGATCATGCTCGGCGGCTGGCCCGGGATCGGCTCGAGCCACTCCTGATCGGCGTCCAGCCGTGCCAAGCTGTTCATCAGGCCGACCGTGTACGGGTGGCGCGGCTCGTTGAAGATTGTGAAGACGTCGGCCAGCTCGACCACCCGGCCCGCGTACATCACGACGACCCGGTCGGCGAGCTCGGCGATCAGGCCGAGGTCGTGCGTGATCAGGACGATCGCGGCGTGCGTCTCCTGGCGCGCGGCCTTGAGGACCTCGACGATCTGCGCCTGGATCGTCACGTCGAGCGCCGTTGTCGGCTCGTCCGCGATGAGCACGCTCGGATTGTTGGCGATCGCCATCGCGATCATCGCGCGCTGGCGCATCCCGCCCGAGAACTCGTGCGGGTACTGGTCGACGCGACGCTCGGCGAACGGGACGCCGACGACCTCGAGCAGCTCGACCGTGCGCTTGCGTGCGGCCTCCTTGCTCATCTCCGGGTTGTGCGTCACGACCGCCTCGGAGATCTGGTCGCCGACGGACAGCACCGGGTTCAGCGACGTCATCGGGTCCTGGAAGATCATCGCCATGTCGCCGCCGCGGATCGCGCGGAGCTGCTTCTGCGGCATCTTCAGCAGGTCCTTGCCCTTGAAGACCGCCTCGCCTTTCGCGATCCGGCCCTGCGGCGACAGCCCCAGGATCGTCAGCATCGAGACGCTCTTCCCGGAGCCCGACTCGCCGACGATTCCGAGCACCTCGCCCGGCTGCAGGTCGTACGACACGTCCGTGACCGCTTGAACGATGCCGTCCTCGGTCTTGAACTCGACTGTCAGGTCGCGAATCGAGAGAATCGGATCAGGCACGAACTCTCCGCTGTGTCGGGTCGAGGGCATCGCGCAGCCCGTCGCCGACGAAGTTGATCGCGAGCGCGATGACCACGATCGTCAGGCCCGGGAACGTGACGAGCCACCAGAGGTCGAAGCCCTCCCCCTGGCCGGCCGCGATCAGCGAGCCGAGGGCGGGGTTCGGCGGCTGGATCCCGAACCCGAGGAACGAGAGCGCAGCCTCCACCAGGATCGCTGCGGCGATGATCAGCGTCGTGTTGACGATGATCGGCCCGAGGGCGTTCGGAAGCATGTGGCGCAGGATGATACGGGCGTCGCTGGCGCCACTCGCCTTGGCGGCCTCGACGTATTCCTTCTCGCGCAGCGAGAGGAAGACGCCACGGACGATCCTGGCGATCCCCGTCCAGAACAGGAGCGCGAGGATGAGGCCGACCTTGAGCGGGGTCGCGGCCTCGAGGAACGCGGCCGCGGTCAGCAGCACGGCGAGACCGGGCAGCGTCAGGATCAGATCCGTGAAGCGCATCAGCAGGTTGTCGACGATGCCGCCGTAGTAGCCGGCGAGCGACCCGACCGTCGTCCCGATCGTCGTCGAGAGCAAGGCGACGAAGAGCGCGACCCAGAGCGAGGTGCGCAGGCCGAAGATGACGCGGCTCAGGTAGTCGCGGCCGAGCAGGTCGGTGCCGAAGAGGTGCTTGTCCTCGAGCGTCGGACCCGAGGTTCGGTTGAGCAGGTCGAGCTCGTCGAAGCCGTACGGCGCCACGCGCTTGGCAAAGATCGCCACGAAGCCGATCGCGAGCAGCATCAACAGGCTGAGGACCGCCATCTTGTGCCGGAAGAAGCGAATCCGGGCGTATGCCCACTGGCTGCGCGCCTTCGGCTCGACCCCGGACTCGTACGAACGCGCGAGGTCCTCCGGTGACGACATGGCGACTTCGGGCGAGCCAGCAGGCCCTTGCGACTCCTCCGGCAACGCCATCGAGCCTGCATGGCCGTGCGCGCTGGCGGGCCGCCCGACGCTCTCCGAGCCGATTGCCACCTCCTCGCGATCCTCCGGGCGCATGTCGTCCCCCGGCACCCGCTCAGTCATACCGCACGCGCGGATCGAGCAGGCCGTAGACGATGTCGGCGATGATGTTGAAGACGATGATCATCGTTGCCGTGATCATCAGCCACGCCATCACCGGATACGGATCGTTGCTGAACAGCGCGGTGACGAAGTAGAGCCCCATGCCGTCGAGCGAGAACACCGTCTCGGTGACCACCGCCCCGCCGAGGATCGTGCCGAAGTCGAGCGCGACCAGGGTGACGAGCGGGATCAGCGCGTTCCGGAGCGCGTGCTTCATCGTCACGCGACGCTCGCCGAGACCCTTCGCACGCGCAGTGCGAACATAGTCGGAGTTGATCACCTCGAGCATCGCCGCGCGCATGTAGCGCGAGTAGCCAGCGATGCCGGCGACCGTCAACACCAGCACGGGCAGTACGAGGTGATGGGCACGGTCGAGCCAGAAGCTCAGGCCGGAGCCCGCGTTGACGTCGCTCAGATTGGCTATCGGGAAAAGTCGGTGCCCCGTTCGCTCATATATCTGCACCACCGCCACTTGAGCCATCAGCGCCAGCCAGAAGACGGGCGTCGCGAGGCCGAGGAAGCTGAACGTGGTCATGGTGTAGTCGAACGGCGAGTACTGGCGTATCGCCGAGTACACCCCGATTAAGACTGCGAAGAAGATCACGAGTAACTGCGCGGCGAACACGAGTTGCATCGTGTTCTTCATTACGCGCCAGAGATCGGGCAGGATCGGGCGGTTGTCGAGGAGCGTCGAGCCGAACTGGTTCGTGAACGCGTCCTGAACCCAGTACAGGTAACGCTTGGGAATCGGGTCGTCGAGGTGCTTGCGCTCGATCACGTTCTGAACGGTCAGCTCGGAGACGTTCGGGGAGATCCGGAGTCCGGCGAGCGGGTCGCCCGAGGCGCTGACGAAGAAAAAGACGAGGAAGCTCGCCAGCACCAAGACGACGACGCCGTAGAGCAGTCTGCGGATGATGTACGTGAGCACGGGGACCTCGGTGCCGGATGGTAAATGAGACGTCCCGTCCCCGCTAGAGGGCGGGGACGGGACGTCGGTCGTTCGTTCCCGTCAGGCGACGGGAGCTTGTCCTACTGGGTCGTCCAGGCGGAGATGTTCCAGGGCGAACCTTCCTGCGTCGGATTGACCGCCACGCCCTTCACCTTTGCCGCGTTGATCGTGTACAGCGGGCGAGCGAACATCGGGATGGACGGGATGTCCTTGACGATGTACTTGGCCTCTGCCGCGTTCAGCAGCTTGGCCCGCTCGGCGGCGTCCAGTGTCGTGGAGACAGTCTGGAGCACCTTGGTGAGCGCACGGTTGCAGTAGGCGCCATCGTTCTGGGAGCCACCGCAGCCGAGGATGTCCTTCACCGTGATCGACGAGGACGGCGAGCCGACCCATGCGAAGAGCATGAGATCCCAGTCACGCGACGGCAGCGTCGTGCCGAACATCACGCCACCGGTCTGGAACCGCGGCACCAGCTCGATGCCGACGGACTTCAGCTGCCGCTGGATGATCTCGAACGTCAGGGCGCGGAGCTGGTTGCCCGTCGTCGTGTGGAACCGGAACGACAGCTTGCCCACGTTCGGGCACGAGAAGATCTTGTCGTTGCCGGCGCTCGGGGTGTCCGGACCGCCAGTGCAGCCCTTGCCCTTGAGCAGGGAGATGACCTTCTTCTGGCCGAACGTCTGCGTCGCGTAGTTCTTCTTGTAGTACGACGTCTCGAACGGCTTGAAGATGAGGCTCTGCAGCGCCGGCAGGTTCTTGGAGATCTCGCCGTACAGCGCGCTGGCGACCTGAGACCGGTTCATGCCGTAGATCAGAGCCTGACGAACGTACGGCTGCTTCAGAGCCGCATGGCCCTTCGGCCCGAACTGGATGTCGATGTGCTCGTACGTGTAGCCGACCTTCGTGTCGACCTTGAACTTGCTGTCCTTCATGAAGTCGGCGATCTGGAGCTGCGGCTGCGGCTCCATGGCCTGACCCTCGCCGGCCTTCAGCGCCTGGAAGCGCGAGTTCGTGTCCAGGATGTACCGGAAGACGAGGCGATCGAGCTTCATCGCCGGGCCCGCCTTGAAGCGCGGGTTCTTCTTCACCGTGATCTGGACACCCTTCTGCATGCTGTCGAAGAGCCACGGACCGCTGGAGATCGGCACCGAGTTCAGGAACATGTCGTTCATGTCCTTGCCCTTGATGACGTGAGCGGCGTACGCGCCGGTGGAGACGGTGGCCTCCCAGTCGGCGTAGCGCGTCTTGAAGACGACCGTGACCTTCTTGCTGTTGCCACGGGTGACGCTCTTGATGTCTTCCCAACCCGTGCGGGAGATCACGTTGTTCTTCGGGTTGATGAAGACCTGCCAGGTCGCCCAGAAGTCCTCGGCGACGACGGGCTTCCCGTCACTCCACACCGCTTCCTTCTTGTACTCGAACTGGACGGTGAGCGGGTTCGTCTTCGTGAGCCTTGGCTTCGCGGTGCAGAGCCTCGGCACGAGGTTGGCCGCGGCGTCGCGGATCTGGCAGCCATACCAGATGTTGTTCAGCACCAGGCTGGTCGCGTACAGGTTGTTCCCGACCCAGGGACCCTGGAGGTTCGGGGGCTCCTGGTCGTGGATAAACACGACTGTGCCCGCCGTCGCCTTCTGCGGCGAGGCCGTGGCACCCGGCCCGATGACGAGGCTCGCGACGAGCGCAAGGCCCGCCAAAAGCCAAAGTGAACGTTTACGCATGTATCCCCTCCGTTGAATTCTTCCTGCATGCAGAGCTCAATTCCGTGATTCGGAGTGCTGGCCCGTCGTCACGGTTGAGTGCAGGATCATGGGTTGTGACGAAATTCGACCGAAATGGTTAGGAGGTAGTGATGAAGATTCCACGCAGAGGAGAAACGCCCCCGAGGAAAGCCCCGGACGACTTCGTGGCGGCCGAGGACGCGGGCCGGCTCGCCGCCCGCGCTGCCGCGGCTCTGGCTCAGGCGGACGGCGTCGACTGGTACGAGGAGAACGGCGGTTCGGTGGACGAAGCGGCCTTCGCGCTCTGCCGGCTTCGGCGCGCCGAAGCCGGTCTGAGAGGCGGGCCGCAGCCGGGAGACGCCGCGGTCCGGCGCGTGCTCGAAGCCGCTCCGCCGGAGGCCGTCCTGTGGCTCGCAAGCCGGACGATCTCCTACCTCGACGAAACCGGCTTCCCGGAGGCCGTCGAAGCCTGGTTCCCCGACCCGCGGGATTCGTCGACCTAGCGATCGCGTCGCCAGAGAAGGAGTGCGAGCGGAAGGAAGACGGCGCCGGCGAGGTACGGCGCCAGCGCCAGCTGGTTGCGACGCTCACCGCGGGTGACCGTGGCGCCGTCGCCGAGCAGGTCGTCCGCCTTCGCGATGGCCGCACCGAGGTCGCTCTCGTCGTAGACATGGCCGCCGAGCGCGTCCGCGGCCGCTTCGAGGATGGCGCGCGAGCGCGGGTCGGGGCTGTACTGCGGCTCAGGATCGGCGCCGTTGAAGACTCGCTCGCCTCCGCCCCACACGTGCAGGAAGATCGTGTCGACGCCCGGCGGCCGCCGGAACGCAGCGGCGATCTTCGCGCTGGCGATCGGCACGCTCTCGCCGTCGGTGATCACGAGCAGCAGTCGTGCGCGGGAGGTCGGCGAGAAGAAGCGGCGGCTGACAACGGTCTCGAGCGACTCGAGCCGCGTCGCGGTGGAGATGAAAGACCCCTGCGGCGGCGGCCGGTCGACCCCGATCGAACGCCGCAAGGTCGCGACGAAGACGTCGTCGTCGACGCTCGGGAAGAGATGCGGCAGAACCCGGTCGGTGAAGGACGCGAGCCCGACGGGCACGTCCTCGAACGCGCCGCGAAACTGCAGCGCGGCGCGGTTGGCCCGCTCGTAGCGGATCGGCGAGGTCCGGCTCGACCGCGCCAGCATCGAGCGCGACGTGTCGAGGACCACGAACGCCTCGGCGTCCGACCTCACCTTGCGCTCCGAGGTCCAGTCCAGCCGCGGTTGAGTAGCCGCCAGGCCGAGCAGCACTCCCACGCACAGCACAGCGACGAGCGGAAGACGACGGGCGATGACGGACGGCTCTGGCAGCCCAATCGCCCTGCGCACCGCCGCGCCGCGGCGGCGCACGAGGACGAGCGCGGCGATGGGCACCGCGACGGCGAGAGCGAGCAGGGCGCCGAGCGGCGTGAGGAGGGTGAAGCTCATCGGGCTAGTAGCCGCTGCCGGGCTCGCCCGCACCCGCGCCACGCGAGCCACGGCCGCCCGGAAGCGGGTTCTTGCCTGCGGTGGCCTCCGACGGAAGCAGGCCGGAGCCGCGCACGAGCAGCAGCTGGAGGTTGTACTTCGCGTCGTCGTTCTCGGGGTCGAGGGTGATCGCCTCCTCGAAGCTCGCGATCGCGCTGAGCAAGAGGTCCGACTGGTCCTGGCCCGGGACTCCGCCCGTCGGCGTGGAGTTCCAGGTTGCGACGCTGAGCACGCCCAGCAAGGTCGACGCGCGCGAGCGAAGCTTCAGATCGGGGTCGTGAACGACGATCGAATCCAGCTGCTCTGCAGTAGCCGTGCGCGCCAATGCAAGCGTGGGATCGGAGACCGTCGCGTCGCGAAGCTTGCTGGAGCGCAGATCCTGGAGCATGTAGCGGAAGGCGAGGTCGTCCTCGAGCCCGAGCACTCGCTTGCCCGCGCCGAAGGGTGCAAGTGTCTCCGGCCGCCAGAGCTTCGCGCCGCCCGAGCCGACTCGGAAGCGGATGTCGTCCGCGGGTACCGTGTCGCGCCAGCGCGCCACATCGGCAGCGGTGAGGCCGAGGAAGGCCGCCAGAATCGCGCACGCAGCCGCAACGACGAGGAGCAGCTCCCGCGGCAACCGGACACGTCTCACGCGGGGGCCCTCCGCGCCGGCAGCGCCAGCCGCCCGGCGTACCGCTCATGCGCCGCGAGGGCGACGAGGAAGAGCAGCCCGAGCAGGAGCATCGTCTTCGGCAACGGACGTCGGCCTGCGTCCGGCGGCTCGGGCGCGCGTACCGGACCCTCCGTGAGCGGCGCAAATGCACCGGGACCGAGGATGCCGCCGAAGAGGGCGCGCGCGTCGCTCGACGGCCCGAGCGCGAGCAGGCGAACCGGCGTACCTGAACGCTGGATCGCCCGCAGCACCTTCGCCGTCTCCGGCACGTCGTCGGGCGCGGTCTCGAGGTCGCTGACGAGCAGGATCGAGCCGTCCTTGACGCGGTCGCCGACGAGCATGTCCCTCGCGAGCTGGAGCGCAGTCGAGATCCGCGTCCCACTGCGGAACGTGTCCGACCACGGGCTGACGACATTGCCGCCGGCGGTCGGTGTCAGCAGCCGGATGACCGCTTCCAGCTCCTTCGCGGGCGTTCCCGGTGGCAGCAGCTCGTAGGGGACGTCGGAGAAGATGACGAGCCCCACTGGTGAGTCCCCGTCGACGAGGGTCTGGAGCGTCCGGCGCACCACGCCCGACTGGTCGTCGAGGATCGAGAGCGAGAGGTCGAGCACGACGACGCCGGTGGTGCCGGTCGGCAGCAACCCGCGGTCCCGCGTGTCGAGGTCCCGTGCGCTCGACACTGCGGCCGCGAGCAGAAGCACCGCACCGCCCGCGAAGAGCACCCGCAGGGCCAGCGTCCTCCTTGCCGCTCCGCGGAACGAGCGAACGTCGTGCGTTCCGACCGCAGGCTGTCGGCTACTCCACCAGCGCATGTTCCTCCTCCGCAGCGCGTCGGCGCTCCTCCTCCAACCGCCGCTCCTCCTCGAGCAGGCGCAGCTCTTCCTCGAGCGCCTCGCGCACCCGCGTCGCGAGTTGC
This sequence comes from uncultured Gaiellaceae bacterium, assembly GCA_963749515.1. Lineage (GTDB taxonomy): Bacteria > Actinomycetota > Thermoleophilia > Gaiellales > Gaiellaceae > Gaiellasilicea. The sequence goes on along the minus strand of CAVVMR010000001.1, from coordinate 929,907 downwards.
TTCGTCGCGGCGAGCGGCGGCGCGGTCGGCGACCAGGCGAGCTCGCGCGCCGTCTGGGCGAGACCGTCCTCCTCACCACGCTCGGCGAGGACCTCGGCGACGAGCTCCAGCGAACGGCGCTGGTCGGCGGCTCCGTCCGCACCCGCCGCGTCCTCGAGCAGCTCGAGCGCCCGCTCGAGCGGCGTCAGCAGCAGGTCGGGCTCAGGCTCGGGCTCCGGTTCCGGCTCGAACTGCCGGCGCGGCCAGCCGAAATACGCGAGCACGGCGGCGACGCCGAGGAGAAGCACAGCGGCGGCGAGCAGGAGTGCGAGCAGCCGTCCCGGCGAGAAGCGGAACGAAGGCTCCGGGACCGTCGTGTCGTCGAGCCGCCAGGGTGCCGCGTTGGACAGATCGCCTGGCCCGATCCGCGAGTGGACGATCAGGCGCGGCCACTCCAGCCGCAACGCACCACGCCCGCCCTGGCGGTTGACGAACTCGACGCGCGCCGGGTCGAACTCGAAGGGCAGCGTGTCGCGCGCGGGCACGCACGGCTGAGTCAGGCAGCGGAGCACGTACACGATCTTCAGGAACGAGCTCGAGCCTGCGTCGGCGCGCGTCACCTGCGCCGGGCCGACCCGCCTCCACGCCTTGAAGCCTGCGCGCACCTTGATCGCCGCCGGGTCGATCTGGCGCCGGTCGAAGGTGATCTCGACCTGCGCTCGGACCGTGTCGCCGAAGACAACGATCCGGTCGGAGAGGACAGCGCGGGCGCGCAGCGGGCGGAGACTCGAGTCGTCGCCGCTGTCGCGCAGGACGGCGAACGCGCCGGCCGCGACTGCCAGCAGCACGAGGATTGCGCCAGCGAGCGTCCAGCGGCGCGTCACGCAACGACTCCGCGTCGTGCCCGGCGAAACTCGGTCCAGTCGAGAAAGGCCGCGAGGATCTCGGACGGCTCACTCGAGGAGATCAGAAGCGGATCGAGATCCAGCAGCGCGAGCTCGTCCAGCAGCGCCGTCAGCCGCTCCTCGTGTGTGCGCTTTCGCGCAGCTGCTTCCTTCCTCGTCAGCCGGACGTGCGTCACACGCCCGCTGCGCGGATCTCGCAGCGGCACGACGATCCCGCCCACCTCGGGGAAGCTCTGCTCCCAGACCGGATCCTGGATCACGACAGGTATGACGTCCCAGAGATGCTCCACGGCGGTGAGCCAGGTCTCCCTGCTTGGCAGCTCGAGGAAGTCCGAGAGCACGAAGACGAAGCTGCCTGCCGTGACCTGGCGACGGTGCTCGAAAAGGTGCTCGAGCGAGCGCGCGACGCCGTCGGGAGGAGCGGCCCAGCCGGCGGTGTCAAGGCGCTCCTCGCGAACGTGCGCGAGGCGGCGCTCGCCACGCGGCGGCAGCCAGTACGGCTCCCCATCCGCGGCGTCGATGTAGCCGACGAAACCCCCGGCCTGGGCTGCGCTCGCGAGCACGATCTCGAGCGCCGTCCGCATCGCCGCAGCCTTGTCGAGCCAGGGCAGAGGAGCCTCGTGGAGGTTCAGCTCGGGACGGCGGTCGGCGACGACGACCACACGCGGGCCTTCGTCCGCGTAGCGCTCACGGACGACGAACTCATCCTGCCCGCGCGCGGAAGAGAGCCGGGCCGAGGCTGACCAGTCGATCGTGCGGATGTCGTCACCCGGGCGGTAGGGGCGCGAGCCCGCGACCTCGAAGCCGCGGCCGCGGCGCACGCTCCGCATCGTCCCGTGCGCCAGCCCCATCAAGCGGCGGCGGGCAAAGAGTTCGAAGGTCTGGCGGCCGCCGCTCAAGTTCCAGCCTCGACGGGCCGCTCGTGAAACAGCGGATCCTCGTCGGAGCCGGGGCGGGGCGCGAGCTCGAGGCAGGCCTGGCGAAACTCCTCGATCGCGGCGGGCCACCCGGCCGCCCGCGCGCGGGCGACGAGGGCGGGCGTGAAGACGACGCGGTGCACGAGCACGGGGACGAACAGGCGCTCGACGTCCTCGGGGATGACGTAGCCGCGGCCGTTCAGAAGCGCCCAGGCGCGCGCGACCCGCTCGACGGCGAGGCTGCCGCGGACAGAGCTGCCGATCGAGACGACATCGAGCTCGCGGGTGGCGCGAACGAGATCGACGATCCAGTTGTGCAGCACCTCGTCGACGTAGACGTGCTGCGCGGCGTCACGCAGCTCGCGGATGTCCTCGAGCGTGACGGTCGGCTGGAGCTCACCGAGGGGATGGCGGTAGCGCTGCTCCTCCAGGATCCGCCGCTCCTCGATCACGCCCGGGTACCCGAGCGCGGTGCGCAGCAGAAAACGGTCGAGCTGCGCCTCGGGCAGCGGGAACGTGCCCTCGTACTCGATCGGGTTGTCCGTCGCGAGGAGGAAGAAGGGGCTCGGGAGCTGCATCGTCACTCCGTCGACGGTCACCTGACCTTCGGCCATGGCCTCGAGCAGCGCCGACTGGGTCTTCGGCGTTGCGCGGTTGATCTCGTCGACCAGGAGCACGTTGGTGAAGATCGGCCCCGGCCGGAACTCGAAGTCACGCGTCTTCTGATCGAAGACGGACATGCCCGTGACATCGGTCGGCTGAAGGTCGGGCGTGCACTGGATCCGCGAGATCGTGACCCCGTCGATGCTCCCGCCGATCGCCCGGGCGAGAACCGTCTTCGCCGTGCCCGGGACGTCCTCCAGCAGCACGTGGCCGCCACACATCAGCGCGGCGAGGACGAGCTTGACCTCCTCGCGCTTGCCGTAGACGACGGTCTCGATGTTGTTGAGAAGACGCGTCGCCACGTCGATCGCCGGTGCGAAGCGGTCCGGTTCCTGCTCGCGCTCGACCCCGGTCTCCATGGCCCCGGATCCTAGTCGGACCGCCGGTGACCGCTGTTAAGCACGAGTTATGTGAACACGGGGGAACCCGTGGTTCCCCCGTGAGCCCCCTCCTTCTTCGCTTCGCTCCGGACAAGCATGCTGCGCCTCCCGCCGGGCATAGCCCGGCTCCGGCGACGACGCCGTCACGCCTCGGACAACGTTGAAGATCAGAAAGTCAGGTCAGGGCTTCGGCGCCGGCCACGATCTCGAGCATCTCCTGCGTGATCTCCGCCTGGCGCGCTCGGTTCATTTGCAGGGTCAGCGTGTCGATCAGCTCGCCCGCGTTCTTGGACGCGTTCCGCATCGCAGTCATCCGCGCCCCCTGCTCGGACGCTGCCGACTCGAGCAGAGCCCGGTAGACCTGCGTCTCGAGGTAGACCGGCAGCAGCCTGGCGAGGATCTCCTCCGGCTCGGGCTCGAAGATGAAGTCGCCGCGCATCGCGTCGTCGCGCCGCTCCTGCTCGTCGGTCTCGAGGATGTCGGCCGAGATCGGCAAGAGCTCCTGCTCGGTCACGGTCTGCACGAGCGGTGAGACGAAGGCGTTGTAGACGAGGACGGCGCTGTCGATCTCACCCTCGATGTAGAGCTCGGCGACGCGGTGGGCAATCGCCTGCGCGTCGGCGTAGGCGGGCCGGTCGGTGAAGCCGGTGTACTCGCCGAGCACCTCGTAGCCGCGGAAGGCGAGCGTGGAGCGGCCGCGCTTGCCGACCGCGACGAACTGCGCCTGCTTTCCCTCACCGCGCAGCTGCCGCTCGAGCGCGAACACCCGCCTGATGATCTGGGCGTTGAACGGGCCGGCGAGACCGCGGTCGCCGGTGAGCGCCACGACTGCGACCGTCTTGATCTCCTCGCGCTGCTGCAGCAGCGGCAGCCCGCGCACGGACGAGCTCGCGCGTCCGACGCCCGCGATCAGCTCGCGCATCGTCTCGGCGTACGGGCGCATCGCCTCGATCCGGGTCTGAGCACGGCGCAGCCGAGCCGAGGCGACGAGCTCCATCGCCTTCGTGATCTTGCGCGTGTTCTTGACGGAACGGACGCGCCGCTTCAGATCCTGGACCGAAGCCATCTACGCGACGAGCCCCTTGTCCTCCTCGACGTTGAAGCTCTTCTTGAACTTCCCGAGCTCCTCGTCGAGCTTCGCAGTCGTCTCGTCGGTGAGGTCCTTCGTCTCGTCGATCGACTTGTAGATCGTGCCCTCCGTGCGCAGGGACTCGCGCAGCTCGTCGTGGAAGCGCGGAACCTGGGCGACCGGAATCTCGTCGAGGTGACCGTTGATCCCCGCGTAGAGGGCGACGACCTGCTCGGCGTGCGGCCACGGCTTGTACTGCGGCTGGTTCAGCGTCGCCACCATCCGCTCACCTCGGGCGAGAGTGTTCTGGGTCGCCTGGTCGAGCTCGGAGCCGAACTGCGAGAACGCCTCGAGCTCACGGTACTGCGCCAGCTCGAGCCGCAGCCGCCCGGCCACCTTCCGCATCGCCTTGGTCTGCGCCGAGCCACCGACGCGCGACACCGAGGTGCCGACGTTGATCGCCGGCCGGATGCCGGAGTAGAAGAGGTCGGCCTCGAGGAAGATCTGCCCGTCGGTGATCGAGATCACGTTGGTCGGGATGTAGCCGGCGATGTCGCCCGCCTGCGTCTCGACGATCGGCAGCGCCGTCAGCGAGCCGCCACCCAGCTCGTCGTTCAGCTTGCACGCCCGCTCGAGCAGACGCGAGTGGAGATAGAAGACGTCGCCGGGATAGGCCTCGCGGCCCGGCGGACGGCGGAGCAGCAGCGAGAGCTGCCGGTACGCGTCGGCGTGCTTGGAGAGGTCGTCGTAGATGACCAGGGCGTGCTTGCCGTTGTAGAGAAAGTGCTCGGCCATCGCCGCACCGGCGAAGGGAGCCATCCACTTGATCGGCGCCGCCTCGTGCGCCGCCGCGGTGACGATGACGGTGTAGTCCATCGCACCCTCGTCCTTCAGGCGCTCGTAGACCTGTGCGACGGTCGAGCCCTTCTGCCCGATCGCGACGTAGACGCAGATCACGTCCGTGTCGCGCTGGTTGATGATCGCGTCGATCGCGACCGCGGTCTTGCCCGTGCCGCGGTCGCCGATGATCAGCTCGCGCTGGCCACGGCCGACGTTCGTCATCGAGTCGATCGCCTTGATGCCGGTCTGGAGCGGCTCCTTGACCGGCTGGCGCTCGATCACGCCGGGCGCCTTGAACTCCAGCGGGCGGCGCTCGCTCGACTCGACCGGCCCGCCGCCGTCGACGGGGTTGCCGAGCGGGTCGACGACGCGGCCGAGCAGGGCATCGCCGACGGGGACGTCGACGACGGCGCCGGTCCGCTTGACCGGCTCGCCCTCCTTGACCTCCTGCCACTCACCGAAGAGCGCGACCCCGACGTTGTCCTCCTCGAGGTTGAACGCGATCCCGACGACGCCGTGCTCGAACTCGAGGCGCTCCAGCGAGACACAGTTGTCCAACCCGTGCACGCGGGCGATGCCGTCGCCGACCTGGAGCACCGTGCCGACCTCCGAGAGGTCGGTCTGGACGTCGTAGTGCTCGATCCGGGACTTGAGGATCGAGGTGATCTCTTCAGGGCGTAGCTTCAACGTCAGCTCCTTGTCGCGAGTTCATGGCGTAGTCGGTCGATGCGGCCGCGGATGCTTGCGTCGAGCCGGTGCGAGCCGACCTGGAGGATGATCCCGCCGATCAGGGCGGCATCGACCTTGCGGGTCGCCTCGACCGAGCGGCCGGAGGACTTCTCGATCTTCTTCAGGATGGTCGACGCTTCGTCGTCGGAGAGCTCGTAGGCCGTCGTCAGCTCCACCGTCAGGCGCTTCTGCTCGGCCGCGACGAGCTCCTCGAACTCGCGGTAGATCTCGTCGATCTGCCCCGTGCGTCCCTTCTCGGACAGCAGGCGCAGGAAGTTGCGGATCAGCTCGTCGGCGCCACCGAGGATCTCGTCGAGCGCCGCGGTCCGCTGAACCGGGTCGAGCTCCGGATTCGTGAGCAGGCTGCGCAGCTCGGGCACCTCCTCGAGCGCCGCGACGAAGTCGCCGAACTCGTCGAGGACGGGCTCGAGGCGCTTCTCGTCCTTCGCCGCCTCGAAGAGCGACCGTGCGTACAGGCGGGCTGCGACGGCCACTAGCTGCGATCACGCTCCAGCACCGAGAAGTCGAGGTCGCCGATCGCGTCCTCGATCAGCTTGCGGTGGTCGTCGCGGTCGAGCACCTTGCCGGTCACCTTCGCGGTGGCGACCAGCGCGAGGTCGGCGACCTCCGCGCGGATCTGCTCGAGCGCGCGAACCGTCTCGGCCTCGATCTGCTTGCGCGTCTCCTCGAGCCGGCGCTGCCGGTCGGCTTCGATCTCCTCCTTCGCACGCTCACGCTGCGAGTCGGCGACCTTCCGCGCCTCGGCGAGGATCTCCCCCGCCTCGCCCTTCGCCTGGCCGATGAGCTGCTTGTGCTCCTCCAGCAGCCGGCGGGCCTCGGCGCGCGCGTGCTCGGCCTCCTCGACTGCGCCGCGGATGCGATCGCGACGTTCGTCGATCGTCTTCTGGATCGGGCCGAACGCGAACCGCTTCAGGACGTAGAACGCGATCCCGAAGCAGATCAGCGTCCAGATCATGAGGCCGGGAGTGGCCGAGATCAGCCCGGAGTCTGCGAGAAGCGGCATCGGCTTAGACGAGGACGAAGGCGAGCAGGCCGCCGATGAGGCCGTAGAAGACGACGGCTTCGGTGAGAGCGAACCCGAGCCACTGGATACCCGTCAGCTCACCACGGAGCTCGGGCTGGCGTGCGACGGCCTGGATCATCGAGCCGAAGATGTTGCCGATGCCGATGCCGGCCCCGAGCGAGCCGAGGCCGATGCCGAGCGCGAGTGCGATCGCCTTGCCGGCATCGACGTTGCTCGCCGCGGCGGCGGCGTCCTGCGCAAGCAAATGGAACACGAGTCCTCCTTTAGTGCTCGGGCTCGATGGCCGAGCCGATGTAGATGGCAGAGAGTGCGGCGAAGATGAAGGCCTGGATGGAGACCACGATCACGACCTCGAAGAGGTAGAAGATCGTGCCGAAGAACACCGACACCGGGAAGATCCAGGGCGAGGTCAGGAAGATCAGCCCGATGAAGGTGAGGATCAGCATGTGGCCGGCGAGCATGTTCGCGTAGAGACGAACGCTGAGGCTGATCAGGCGCATGAACTGGCCCAGGATCTCGAGCGGCACGATCAGGGGATAGAGCCCCTTCGGCACGTCCGGGATCCAGCTCTTGAAGTACTTCACCGGGCCGTTGTAACGGATCCCCTCGACGTGGGTGAACGCGAACGTCAGCAGCGCGAGCGCGATCGTGACCGACAGCGTCGAGGTCGCGGCGAACACCGCGAGGGTCGGCAGCTCGACGCCCCAGAGGGTGAAGGTCTCATCCGAGAGCGGCAGCGGGATGAAGCCGAGCATGTTGACCGTCCAGATGAAGAGGAAGAGCGAGGCGACGTACGGGAACCAGCGCCCGATCGCCTTGTGCGGGAGCCCCTGCTCGGCGATCTGCGTCTGCGCGATGTCGTAGATCATCTCGCCGACTGCCTGGCGGCGGCCGACCTCGTTCTTCGAGCCCACCGGCGCGCGCATCAGAAAGAGCCCCAGGGCAACCGTGCAGATCGTGCCGAGGATCAGGTAGGCGACGGCCTTGTTGATCGAGAGGTCGAGCGGGCCGAGGTGGATCGGGATCCATTCCTGGAGCTCCCACTCGTGCGAGGGGTCGAACTCCTCCTCGGCGCCGGTCGCCGAGGAGGCGAGCGCGACCTGCGGCAGCAGGAGGAACAGTGTCACGGCGAGGGCGCTAAGCCGTTTCACGACACAGTTCCCCTCGGCTCGCCCGAGAAGTAGAGCGCGATCGCGACCGCCAGCTCGAGCGTGTAGGCGAGCGCGTACAGCAGGATGACGGCGAGCGCGAGCCGCGCGTCCGTTGCTGCGAGCGCGACGACGACAACCAGTACCGCCAACGCTCGAAAGGTCATTCCGAAGCCCACCACGCCTGAGCCGGCGAGGTTACCCATGCCCGACCGCAGGTGCGTCAGTAGCGCGGCGAGCGCGCGCGAGGCGGCCCAGAGCGTCGCGCCGATCACCCAGCCGCGGAGCTCCCAGCCGGTCGCGAGGAAGATGGGAAGCGCGAGGACGATCACGGCGGCGCCTGCGACGAACGGCAGCTTCTGGTCCGGCATCGGGCGCGGCGTGGAGAAGAGGCCGTTCATCTAGAACGCGTCCCTGTAGCGCCTGTAGGTCATGAAGACGCCGATCGGAATGCCGAGGATCGCGCCGACGAGGAAGCCCCAGGCGGGCGAGCCGGCGAGCCAGCCGATCAGGATGCAGACCGCGATCACCGCTGCCGTCGCTCCGATCAGGACGGAGCCGGCGCCGGCGAGGTTGAGCTGCGGGGTCGGCTGACGCTCCATCTACGCCGCGAGCATAGCAGGCTTGTGACAGCTGAAAGCCGCGTACTTCCGGGGAAAAGCCCCGACTTTGTACGAGCACCAAACGAGTCGTCGGCAGCACATTCTTGTGCGCCGCGGCCTTCAGATCGGGCCGTGCCCGCCGATTGCCGTGAGACGCAGACCCCTCGACGAGAGACACGAGCTGTCCGACTACGGCCTCGCACCGCATCTCCAGCGTTCTCTGACACCGACGCCCGACTGGGCGCCCCGGTTGCGTCGACTTCAGGCCGGGCTTCCGAACGGCAACTGGCTGCCCGACAACCTCTGGCTGCGCCGCCACCGAGCGATCCTGCTCTTGCTCTGGCTGCATGCACCGGCGATCACGCTCTTCGCCGTCGCCGCAGGCTACGGGCTTCGACACAGTCTCGTCGAGGGCAGCCTGGTGGCGTTCCTGGCCGCAACCGCGACTCTGGCCGGGCACAAGACACGCAACCGTCACCTCCTCAGCACGATCGCGGCGGTCGGACTGCTGACGGCTTCGGCGACGATCGTCCACCTTTCCAGCGGCGCGATCGAAGGGCACTTCCATTTCTTCGTAGTGATGAGCGTCCTTCTCCTGTACGAAAACTGGCTCGCTTACGCGTGCGCGTTCGCATATGTCGTAGTCCACCACGGCTTCCTCGGCGTGATCGCTCCCGAGAGCCTCTACAACCATGCGGGAGCAAGCGCGCACCCGTGGCGATGGGCGATGGTTCACGGCCTCTTCGTCATCGCCGCCGGCAGCGCAAATATCGTCAACTGGCGCCTCAATGAAGCGGCGCGCATCGAGGCTCGCGCCGCATCGGGCCGAGCCGAGCTGAGCAACCTGCGCTTCGCGGTCGCGTTCGACAACGCACCCATCGGTGTCTCCCTCGTCGCTCCCGACGGGCGGTGGCTGCACGTGAACCAGGCGCTCCTGGACATCATCGGGTACACGAGAGACGAGCTGCTGGAGATGGATTTCCAGTCGATCACACACCCGCACGACCTCGCCGAGGATCTCGAGCTCCTGACCCGCGTGCAGGAGGGCGAGCTCGACTCCTACGAGCTGGAGAAGCGATACATCCATTCCACCGGCCGCGTGATCTGGATCCAACTCGACGTTTCGGTTGTCCGCGACGCGGCCGGGGCGCCGGTCTACTACGTCGGACAGGTTCAGGACATCACCAAGAGGCGCCAGCTCGAGGAGCAGTTTCGACAGTCTCAGAAGATGGAGGCGGTCGGCCGGCTCGCGGGCGGCGTCGCGCACGACTTCAACAACCTCCTGACAGTGATCTCCGGCTACAGCGAGCTCGCGCTCCAGCGCGTCACGGACGGGGAGTCGCACCACCCCGAAGCCGACGGCGTGCGCGACGACCTCGAAGAGATCAAGAGCGCAGCCACCCGTGCCTCATCGCTCACGCAGCAGCTCCTTGCGTTCAGCCGCCAGCAGGTCGTCCGGCCCGGGAAGCTCGACCTGAACGAGGTCGTCGCCGAGGTCGAGAAGATGCTCGACCGTGTGATCGGAGAGGACGTCGCGCTCGTCGTGGAGCTCGACCCCACCGTCGGCCCGGTCGAGGCCGATGCCGGACAGCTCGAGCAGGTGCTCCTCAACCTCGCCGTCAACGGGCGGGACGCAATGCCCGACGGCGGCACGCTCACGATCGAGACGCGTGCGATCGAGCTCGAGGCGGCGCTCGACATTCAGCATGGGCGAGTCGAGCCCGGCCGCTACGTGCGCCTTGCCGTGACCGACGACGGCGCCGGGATGGATGCGGAGACGCAGGCCCGTGTCTTCGAGCCGTTCTTCACGACAAAGGAGCTCGGCAAGGGAACGGGCCTCGGCCTGTCGACCGTCTACGGGATTCTCGAGCAGAGCGGCGGCCACATCCGCATCCGCACCTCGCCGGGCGAAGGGGCGTCGTTTGAGATCTATCTGCCGGAGTGCGCTCGCGCCGAGCCGGCCGCGGCAGCGCTCGCCGAGGCAGGGCCGGTCGGTGGCTCCGAGACGATTCTCCTCGTCGAGGACGAAACGTCCGTGCGGGAGCTCACCCGGCGTATGCTCGAGAGCAGCGGCTACAGGGTGCTCGCGGCGGCCGACGGCAGCGAGGCTCTGCGGCTGTGCACGATCAACCGCGAGCCCATCGAACTGCTGATCACCGACGTCGTAATGCCTCAGATGCGGGGAGCCGAGGTCGCCCGACGCGTCGCTCGAATCCGGCCCCGGCTGCGCGTCCTCTTCATGTCCGGCTACACCGACAACTCGATCGACCCCGACGTCGCCGGCTCCGTCTCGTTGCTGCAGAAGCCGTTCACGCTCGACGAGCTCCTCGGCGCGGTCCGGTCGACGTTGGACGCTCCGTTGCCGCATGGGGTTCCGGCGGACGGCCTGGAGCCCCGCGCCGGCGAGGAGGAGCTCGTCGTCCGCTAGCCGGATGCGTCAGGCGCTCAGCTGCTCGTGGTCGGCGCTCTCGCGCCGCAGACGGCGTGGGTTGTTCAGCTTCACGATCTCCAGCACGTAGACGACGTACAGCGACATCGCGATCGCCACCAGTGCGATCGCCGCAACGGCGACCGTCTCCCAGAGGTGCCACACGCCGCCCTCGCGGAAAGGGATGAACCGCGTCGCGAGCGCGGCGCCGGCGAGCGCGGCGCACCACGCCCACATCGTCACCGCGGCCCTGCGTTGCGAGAAGCCTCGCCGCAGGAAGCGGAAGTGCAGGTGAGCCTGGTCGGGCGCAGACACCCGCTGGCCGTGCTTGAGCCGGCGGGCGACGACGAACGACGTGTCGATGATCGGCACGGCCAGGACGAGCAGCGGCAGCAGCAGGACGACCGTCGAGGCCGTCTTTAGAAGCCCCTGGACCGACACCGCCGCGAGCAGGAAGCCGAGCACGAGGGCCCCCGAGTCGCCCATGAAGATCCGCGCCGGGAAGAAGTTGTGGCGGAGGAAGCCGATGCAGGCTCCGGCCACGATGGCCGAGAGGATCGCCGGATCGGTCTTCCCCAGCGAAAGCGAGAGCACGGCGAAGGTTGCGCCGGCGATTCCGCAGACACCGGCGGCGAGACCGTCCATCCCGTCGAGGAAGTTGACCATGTTCATCACGGCGACGATCCAGAGAATCGTCACCGGGACGCCGACTGCCGCCGGCAGGTCGACCGGGCCGAGGAACGGGAACGTGAAGTGGTCGATCCAGACGCCGAAGAAGGGTGGGATCGCGGCGGCGACGAGCTGGCCGGCGAGCTTGCGCCCGGGCGCGAGCACACGGAAGTCGTCGACAGCGCCGACGACGGTCGCGACTGCCGCGCCGAGCAGCACCCCTCGTGTCTCCCGGCCGAGCTCGAGAAAGGCAAGGGCCGGCACGAAGATCCCGAAGAAGAGCGAGAGCCCACCGAGCCGCGGAACGGGATTGACGTTCAACCGCCTGCTCTCCGGCCGGTCGACGACGCCGAGGAGGCGGGCCATGCCGCCGACGGCGGGCGTCAACAGGATCACGATCAGGAGAGCGACCGCCGCGCCGTAGAGGACCTCGGGGTGATCCCGAAGGGCGCTCATGCCCTCCCTACTTCGTCCCGTAGAGCCGATCGCCTGCGTCGCCCAGGCCCGGCACGATGTAGCCCTTCTCGTTCAGCTCCCGGTCTATGGCGGCACAGACGATGTGCACGTCGGGGTGCTCCTCGTGCACGCGCTCGATCCCTTCCGGCGCGGCGACGAGGCACACGAGCGTCACCGACCGCGCGCCCGCTCCTTTCACGGCGGCGATCGCGGCCGCGCTCGAGTTGCCGGTCGCGAGCATCGGGTCGAGAACGATCGCGTCCCGCTCCTCCAGGTCCTCGGGGAGCTTCACGTAGTACTCGACCGGCTGCAGCGTCTCCTCGTCGCGATAGAGCCCGATGAAGCCGACGCGCGCGCTGGAGATCAGCGAGAGGGTGCCCTCAAGCATCCCAAGGCCGGCGCGCAGGACCGGATTGACAGCCACCTTCTTGCCAGAGATCCGCTGTGCCTCCATCCGTTCGAGCGGCGTCTCGATCTCCACCGGCTCGGTCGGAAAGTCCTTCGTCGCCTCGTACGTCAGGAGGAGCGTCAGCTCGTTCACGAGCTTCCGGAAGTGGACGGTCGGCGTCTCCCGGTCGCGGAGGTAGGAGAGCTTGTGCTGGACCAGCGGGTGGTCGACCCTCGTTACCTTGCCCGCGCTCACGTGTAAGCCGTATAGCCGCGCGACCCCGGATAGAGCGGCCGCTTCGCGCACAGCGCCTCGGCGCGATCGGCTAGCTCGCCGAGCTCGCCGTCGCCGAGTGCGCCGGCAATGATCCGGCCGACCTCGCGGAAGTCCTCCTCGTCGAAGCCGCGCATCGTGGCCGCAGGGGTGCCGATGCGGACGCCCGAGGCGACGGTCGGCGGGCGCTCGTCGAACGGCACGGTGTTCCGGTTCACGGTCAGCTTCACCTCGTGCAACCGCTCCTCGGCGTCCTTGCCGGTCCAGTCCGTCTTGCGCAGGTCGAGCTGGAGGAGGTGCGTGTCGGTACCGCCGGTGAGGACGTCGAGACCGTTCGTCGTCAACTCGTCCGACAGTGCGTCGGCGTTCGCGCGCACCTGCTCCTGGTAGGAGCGGAACGCCTCGGTGCCGGCGATCTTGAAGCACGCCGCCTTCGCCGCGATCACGTGCATCAGCGGCCCACCCTGCATGCCCGGGAAGACCGCGCGGTCCACGGCCTGCGCGTGCTCCTCGCGGCAGAGGACGAAACCGGCGCGTGGTCCCGCGAGCGTCTTGTGGGTCGTCGAGGTGACGATGTCGCAGTGCTCGACCGGGTTCGGATGGAGCCCGGCCGCGACGAGGCCGGAGAAGTGCGCCATGTCGCACATCAGCAGGGCGTCGACCTCGTCGGCGATCTTCCGGAACTCGGCCGTGTCGACCGTGCGCGGGTACGCGGAACCGCCGCAGACGATCAGCTTCGGCCGATGCTCCTTCGCGACCTCGAGCACCTCGTCGTAGTCGACCATGTCCGTGCGGCGTGAGACTCCGTACGAGGCGATCGTGTAGAGCCGGCCCGAGAAGTTGACCTTCAACCCGTGTGTCAGGTGGCCGCCGTGGTCGAGCCGGAGGCCGAGGATCGTGTCGCCGGGCTGGAGGAGGGCGAAGTAGGCGGCCATGTTCGCCTGCGCGCCCGCATGCGGCTGCACGTTCGCGTGCTCTGCGCCAAAGAGCTCCTTTGCGCGCTCGATCGCCAGCTGCTCCATCTCGTCCACGACCTCGCAGCCGCCGTAGTAGCGGCGGCCGGGGTAGCCCTCGGCGTACTTGTTGGTCGGCACGGAGCCGACCGCCTCCAGCACGCTCGGCCAGGTGAAGTTCTCGGACGCGATCAGCTCGATCTGCGCGCGCTGCCGCTCGAGCTCCTGGCCGAGCAGCGACGCGATCTCGGGATCGACGTCGGCGAGGCCGGCGGTGCGAAGCTGGTCGAGCGTTGCCTGGGCGACGGCCATGCCTGTTCCTCCTCGGCTGCGGGATGACTCGATGCTAGAGCACCGACACGACGAGCCGGAGCGCTTCGTCCGCAGAGATGACTCCCTCGCGCAGCACCACCGGCTCCGGCCCGGTGAAGTCGATCACCGTCGAGGGCGTCCCCGGGAGCTGACCCACGTCGACGATCGCGTCGACGGCTGCGCGAATCTCCTCGGGCACCTCGTCGATCGTTGCGGGATCAGGACCACCCGGGAGGTTCGCGCTCGTCGCGACCATCGCGCCGAGACGGGACAGGAGCTCGTGCGCCGTCCCCTCGAGCAATGGCACGCGCACGCCGATCGTGTCGGGCCGGGCGCCGGCGAGCCAGCGAAACCGTCGCCCCGGGTTCGGCAAGACGAGCGTCAGCGGTCCCGGCAGGAGCGCCCGTGCGATCAGCCCCGTACGGCCGCGCAGCTCGGGCAGGCACTCCAGCAGCATGTCGACGTCGGACGCGACCAGGGCCGTCGGCTGGATCTCGTCGCGCCCCTTCGCCCGGTAGAGCCGGCGCACGGGCCCCTCCGAGTAGGCGCTCGCGGCGAGTCCGTAGACGGTGTCGGTGGGGACGATCGCGAGCCGGCCGCCGCGGATCGCCTCGACCGCAGCGTCGACGTCAGACACGCCGTCCCTCGACCACGCGGTCCCGCTCCGTCAGGTCCGGTGTCGTGGAGACGTCCACGTAGCCGAGACCGTCGAGCAGGGCCGCGGTCGCAGACGCCTGGCCGTCCCCCACCTCGAGCACGATCCAGCCGTCCGGCACGAGAGCCTCGAGCGCAGCACGGGCGACCGCCTCGGTGGCGCCGCTGCCGACGAGCGCGAGGTGAGGCTCGAACTCCCGTACGTCCGGCATCAGCGTCGGGAGCTCGTTGGGCTCGACGTACGGCGGATTCGAGACGACGAGGTCGTACGGGCCCCCGGGCAGGCCCGCCCGCAGGTCGTGCTCGAGCAGCTCGATCGTCAGCCCGGTCCGCGCCGCGTTCTCGCCCGCAAGCGCCAGCGCATCGGGCGAGACGTCGATCGCGGTCACGCGGGCTCTTGGATGCTCGTCCGCGATCGCGAGGGCGATCGCGCCGCTCCCGGTGCCGACGTCGAGCACCCGCGGCGCCTCGAGCCCCTGCAGATGGATGAGCGCGCGCTCGACGACGATCTCGGTCTCGGGCCTCGGGATGAGGGCGCGCGAGTCGGTGGCAAGGGTCAGCCGGCGGAAGCCCCACTCGCCCAGGATGTAGGCCACCGGCTCGCGGCGTGCGCGTCGCGCGACGAGCTCGCGATAGCCGTCGACCTCGCTGTTCTCGAGCGGCCGGTCGAAGTCCGTGTAGAGCTCGATCCGCTGACGCCCGAGTGTGTGGGCGAGCAGCAGCTCGGCATCGAGCCGCGCCGTCTCAGATGTCTTGCCGAGATGCTCGGTCGCCCGCCGGAGCACCTCCCCGACGGTCACGCCTCGAGCGCCCGGCGCCTGTCCTCTGCCTGGAGCGCCTCCGTGAAGGCGTCGAGCCCGCCGGGAAGCACCTTCTCCAGGTTGACGGTCACCTTGACGCGGTGGTCGGTGGCGCGGCTGTCGGGATAGTTGTAGGTGCGGATCTTCTCCGCCCGCTCGCCCGAGCCGATCTGCAGCTTCCGCGCCGCGGAGAGCGCTGCCTGCTGGCGCTCGCGCTCGGCCTCGTAGATTCGGGCACGGAGCACGCGCAGCGCCTTCGCCTTGTTCTGGAGCTGCGACTTCTCGTCCTGCATCGCGACCACGATCCCCGTCGGCAGGTGGGTGATCCGGACGGCAGAATCGGTCGTGTTGACGCTCTGGCCGCCGGGGCCGGTGGAGCGGTACACGTCGATCTTGAGCTCGTTCTCGTCGATCTCGACGTCCACCTCCTCGACCTCGGGCATCACCGCGACGGTCGCGGTCGAGGTATGGATCCGCCCCTGCGATTCGGTCTCCGGCACCCGCTGGACGCGGTGCGTGCCGCCCTCGTACTTGAAGATCGAGAAGGCACCGTCTCCCTTGATCGCGAAGACGACTTCCTTGAAGCCGCCGGTCTCGCTCTCGTTCGCCGCGAGCACCTCGGTCTTGAAGCCTCGGCTCTCCGCATAGCGGGTGAGCATCCGGTACACGTCTCCCGCCCAGATCGCCGCCTCGTCGCCACCGACTCCCTGGCGGATCTCGACGATCACGTCCTTCTGGTCGGCGGGATCGCTCTCCACGAGGGCAAGCTTGAGCTCCTCCTCGATCTCGGCGAGGCGGGTCTCGGACTCGGCGACGAGCTCCTTGAGCTCGGGATCGGCGAGGGACGCGGTGACGTCCTCGCGCATCGAGCGCCACTCCTGCGCCAGCTTGTAGGGCGTCTCGAGCTCCTTCAGGCGGCGGCCCACCTCCGCGGCCTCGCGGTGGTCGTTGTAGACCGACGGGTCCGACATGCGTTCCTGCACCTCGGTGTACGAGCGCTCGAGCTCGTCGATCAGGTTCTCGAATGTGTTCGGCACGGGTCGTAGGGTAGTGCAGCAATGACTCTTGAGGACGTGCTCCGCGCGCCGCTGCCCGACCGTGTCGACGAGGTCGCGGAGCGGATGCGCTCGATCGAGAAGGCACTGCCGCAGCGCGACGGCGTGCGCGCTTTCACGAGCCTGTACCGCGCCGTGACGGAGGACGTCGACCGCATTGCCCGGCCCGGGTCGTTCGCGGACGCGCCCTTCGCCCGCTGGCTCGACGTCGTGTTCGCGAATCTCTACTTCCGTGCGCTTCGCGCGCACGTGCTCGGACCGAAGCGGCCGCCGCGGGCGTGGGCTCCGCTCTTCGAGGCCCGGGCGCGGCGAGGTATTGCGCCGATCCAGTTCGCGCTCGCAGGCATGAACGCGCACATCAATCGCGACCTGCCGCTGGCGCTCGTCACGACATGTCGAGCGCGCAAGGTGGCTCCGCTGCGCGGAGGGCCGCAACATGCCGACTTCCGGGAGATCGACCGCGTGCTCGCCGGCACGGAGGCGCGCGTGAAGAGGGAGTTCGCGACGGGTCTGCTCGGCTGGGCGGACGAGGCGCTCGGCGAGCTCGACGACGTCCTCGCGATGTGGAACGTGCGCAAGGCGCGGGCTGCGGCGTGGACGAACGCCGAGACGCTGTGGGCGCTGCGGGACCTGCCGCTGACCGCAGGTCGCTTCGCGCTCACGCTCGACCGGACTGTCGGCTTCGCCGGCCGCGGGCTGCTCCGGCCGCTCCGATGAAGATCCGCCGGGCGGTCGCGAGCGACTCGTTCGCAGCGGCGGCCATCGTCCGCGCCGTGTACGAGGAGTTCGGCTTCACCTGGGACGAGGCGGGCTACCACGCCGACCTTCGGGACGTGGAGGCGTCGTACGCGGCGTTCTTCCTCGCCGAGAGCGACGGTCGGGTCCTCGGGACGGCCGGGCTGACGGGCCACGGATCGCTCGAGCGGCTCTACGTGCTCTCGGAGGCGCGCGGAAGCGGCGCCGGGTCTGCTCTCCTCAACGCGGTGGTAGCGGAAGCGCGACGCCGCGGCCACGCGCAGCTCGAGATCTGGTCGGACAAGCGGTTCACCGACGCGCACCGGCTGTACCAGCGCCACGGCGCCCGCGTCGTCGGCGAGCGCGTCCACGACGACCCCGACGACAGCCACGAGTGGGGCCTCGTCCTCGACCTCACCGACCCCCGCCCCGAAGAGACGTGACCGCAGCGCACCCGTCCGGGGACTGTCCCCGGACGGGTCTCGCTGCGACATGTCCGAGAGTCAAAGTTGTGTGTCGATGTTTCCACACGGGCTACCGGCGGCTTTTTGGCGTCTAGCTTGGGTCCATGGCTCGGTTGCCGCGCTCGACGTTTCCCGACTACGGCGTCTGGCACGCGACGACGCGCGGCGTCGCACGCCGCGCGGTGTACCTCGACCGCGACGACGGCCGCCGCTTCCTCGCGCTGCTCTCGCGGGCAGTCCAACGGCTCGGCCTGGAGGTACACGCTCTCTGCCTGATGCCGAACCACTACCACCTCGTCGTCCAGTGCCTTCGCGACGAGCTCTCACGAGCGCTCCACCGCGTCAACGGCGTCTACGCAGAGGACTTCAACGCGAAGTACACGCGCAGTGGCCACCTCTGGGGAGACCGCTTCGCGCTCTGGCAGGTGCGCGACGAGGAGCACCTCCAAGCGACCTGCGAGTACGTGCTGGCGAACCCGGTCCGCGCCGGGCTCTGCGAGCGTGTAGCCGACTGGCCGTGGAGTCGGAGCCGCTACGTCTCGAGATCGGCGTCGAGCGTGATCTCGGGAACGCCGGCCAGCGCCTTCGAGACCGGACAGCCCTTCTTCGCCGCCTCGGCCAGCTCGCGGAAGCCGTCCGCATCGAGGCCGGGCACTCGCCCACGCACGGTGAGCGCGATCTCGGTGATCCCGGTGCCGGGCACGAAGGTCACCGTCGCAGAGGTCCGAAGCTGCTCCGGAGGGGTGCCCGCCTTGGCCAGTCCGCCGGAGAGCGCCATCGAGAAGCAGGAGGCGTGCGCAGCCGCGATCAGCTCCTCCGGACTCGTCTTGCCGCCGGAGGCCTCCTCCGAGCGCGCCGCCCAACTCACGTCGAGCGGCCCGAAGGCGCCCGACCCGACCTCGTCGATCGTCCCCGACCCGTCCATCAGGTCGCCCGTCCACGTCACCGATGCCCGGCGCTCAGCAGCCATGTCGTTCCTCCTAGTCCGACTCGAGTTCGGCCCGAACGCTAACCGAAGCGCTCGCCCGGATCAGCGACGAGAACGTGCAGCCCTCGTCGGCGGCCTGTGTCGCGCGTTCCAGGCCGGCCGCGTCGATCCCATCCGCCCGGACGCGCACATCCAGCTCCGAGGAAACGATCAGATGACCCTTGTCGCCGACCTCGTCGAGCGTCACCGTGCAGGAGACGTCCAGGCGCTCGACCGTTCCGCCGGCCCGCGCGATCTCGCCTGCGATGGAGGTCGAGTAGCACCCCGCGTGCGCCGCGGCCAAAAGCTCCTCCGGGCTGGTCTTCCCCGGCTTGTCCGCGATCCGCGACGGCAGGTCGATCGGCAGCTCGAACGCGCCTGTTCCCGCTGTCGCGACCCCTGAGCCGCGCGAGAGCGACCCCTCCCATGCAACCTGCGCCGTGCGAACGATCCGCGGCACTTACGCCATGACCTCGACTTTGCGCTCCTCCGGTGTGATCCCGCCCTCACGGCGGAGCACCTCCTGGAGCGCGCGGATCGAAACCTCGATCTGATCGAGCGAGGGCTGCCGTGTGGTCAGCCGCTGCAACCAGAGGCCGGGCGCGAGAAGCATCATCAGAATCGCGTTCTGCTGGTTCTTGCCGGCGAAGCGGATCAGCTCGTACGCGAGGCCGGCGATCACCGGCAGGAGCAGGATCCGGCTCAGGATCAGGTAGTACCAGGCCGGCTGGCCGACGAACGCGAAGACGAAGATCCCGATCACCATCACCCAGAGCAAAAACGCTGTTCCGCAACGCGGGTGGATCAAGCTGAACTTCTGCACCTTCTCCGGCGTGAGCTCCTCGCCCGCTTCGTAGGCATTGATCGCCTTGTGCTCAGCGGCGTGGTACTGGAAGACGCGCCGCAGGTCCGGGAGGAGCGAGATCAGCATCAGGTAGATGAGGAAGATCGTGACGCGGATCACGCCCTCGATGACCACGAAGGCCCCGGTCGTGTCGATCGGCAACCAGCTCGTGATCAGCGCCGGCGTCACCTTGAACAGCATCAGGGCGAATCCGATCGCGATCGCGAACGAGAAGATGATCTGGCCGCGCGAGATCTCGGTCTGAACCTCGCCTTCCTTCGCCTCCGGGTCCTGCGCGGCGTAGTTCGCGGAGATCGCGAGCGCGCGGAAGCCGATCGCCAGAGACTCGCCCAGCGCCACGACGCCGCGGATCACAGGCAGCCGGAAGACCCTGTTGCGCGCCATCGGGGAGCTGATCGCCGTGACGACCTGCGCGATCTGACCATCGGGCTTGCGGACGGCGACAGCCCAACTCGACGGGCTGCGCATCATCACGCCCTCCAGGACAGCCTGTCCCCCGATGTTCTTCAAGGTGCGCTAGCCGCGGCGGCTGCCGCCGGCCTTCTCCAGCCGGCGCTGGAAGCGCTCGACCCGGCCGCCGGCGTCCATCAGCTTCTGCTTGCCCGTATAGAACGGATGACAGGCAGAGCAGACGTCGACGTGAATCTCGGGCTGCGTCGAACGAGTCTCGAACTCGGCGCCGCAGGAGCAGCGGACGTGTGTCGAAACGTACTCGGGATGGATACCAGTCTTCATTGCCGAGCCAGGATAGCAGAGGCAGTTTCGGCCGCCACGTTGCCGCCAGAGACAACAATGCCAAGCGGACCGTCACCCGCACGGCCGGCCAGCACCGCCGCCACGGCCACCGCTCCGGCAGGCTCGCACGCGAGCTTCGCGTACATGTAGAGGAACCGAAACGCGTCCTCGATCTCCTGCTCCGTCACGAGCATGCTCTCGACCTCGTTGGCCTGGAGCACGGCGAGCGCGTTCTCGCCAGCGAACGGGCCCGAGAGACCGTCCGCGATCGAGTCCGGCGTCACCGGCACGGACTTCCCGGCCGCGAGCGCGTCGTGGACGGCCGTCGAGCGCTCCGGCTCGACCGCGATCACGCGCCGGTCGTGCGCCGCGGCAGCCACTCCGGCGACGAGGCCACCTCCACCTGCCGGCACCAGGATCGTCTCGATCTCGGGCGCATCCTCCAGCATCTCGAGCGCGAGCGTGCCCTGTCCGGCGATGACGAGCGGGTCGTCGAAGGGGTGCACGAGGGTCCGGCCGCTCTCCCGGATGTGCTCGTCGAGCCGGGCGAACGCCTCGACGGCGTCAGCGGCCTCGAGGTCGACCGAGGCGCCGTAACCGCGCGTGGCGGCGACCTTCGCAACGCTCGCGCTCGCATACATGACGACGAGGCAGTCGATTCCCTCCGCGGCCGCTCCCCAGGCGAGCGCCTGGGCATGGTTGCCCGCCGAGATCCCGATCACACCGCGTGCCTTCTCTTCCGGGGTGAGCGAAGCGAGCTTGTTCAGCACGCCGCGCGCCTTGAAGGAGCCTGTCTTCTGGAAGAGCTCGGCCTTCAGCCAGATCCGGTCGCCGAGCGTGTGCGACGTGAACGTAGGCGTCCGATGGACGCGACCGCGGATCCGCTCCGCCGCAGCGAGCACGTCGTCGCGGGTCACCGGCATCGAAGCATCGTAGACTCCCGCGCGTGGACGACCACCCGATCCGGCTCATCGTCGACGACGACCTCCGCCGCTCGCGCCTGACGGTCTTCTTCCGCCTGCTCCTTGCGATCCCGCACTTCGTCTGGCTCGGGCTCTGGTCGATCGCGGTCGTGTTCGCTGCGATTCTCGGCTGGTTCGCAGCGCTCTTCACCGCGCGCCTGCCGCGGGGCCTACACCGATTCTTCTCTGCCTACGTCCGCTACGGGACGCACGTCGGGGCGTACCTCGTGCTTGCCGCGAATCCGTTTCCGGGGTTCACCGGTGAGCCCGGCTATCCGGTCGACGTCGCGATCGCCGAGCCGGAGCGGTTGTCCCGCTGGAAAGTCGCGCTGCGGATCTTCCTCGCCCTCCCGGCCCTGATGCTCGCGGCGGTACTCAGCTCCGGCCGCGACGTTGCCGTGGTGTGTGCGGTCCTCGGCTGGTTCGCGGCACTCGCTCTCGGGCGGATGCCGCTCGGAATCCGGAACCTCGCCGCGTTCGGGCTCGGCTACGCCGCGCAGGCCCGGTCCTACGCGCTGCTCCTCACAGACCGCTACCCGAACTCCAATCCCGAAACGCTCGGCCCCGCGTGGGACCTCCCGCCGCATCCGGTCCGGCTCGTGCTCGACGACGACGGGCGCCGCTCGCGGCTGACCGTCTTCTTCCGGCTGCTGCTCGCGCTGCCGCATTTCGTGTGGCTCGCCCTCTGGGGCATCGCTGCGCTCCTCGCCGCCCTCGTGAACGGGATCGTCGCCCTTGTGCGAGGCCGCTCGGCCGGGCCGCTGCACCGCTTCCTGGCCGCGTATGTCCGCTACAGCGCCCAGGTCACCGCTTTCACGCTCCTGATCGCCAACCCGTTCCCCGGCTTCGTCGGAGCACCGGGCTATCCGGTCCACGTCGAGGTTGGCGACGCCGACCGGCAGAGCCGCTGGGTGACCTTCTTCCGGCTGCTGCTCGCCATCCCGGCCTTCCTGATCTCAGGCGCGCTCGGCTCCGTCCTCCTGGTGGTGGGCATCGGGGGCTGGTTTGCAGGGCTCGTGACGGGTCGGATGCCGACGGGCCTCCGCAACCTCGGTGCGGTCGCGGTCCGCTACCAGGCGCAGACGAACGCATACGTGTTCGTCGTCACCGACACGTACCCGCACGCGAGCCCGGCGCTTCGGCAACCGGCCGAGCCCGAGAGCGAGCCCGAGCCCGAGCCCGAGCCTGAGCCCGAGCCGAAGCAGTTCGAGGAACCGATCTGAGCACGCGGAGCCCGGTGCTCCGCCTCATCCTCTTCCTGGTCCTCGGCGGGATCTGGGCGGCCGCGGCCTGGTCGCTCTGGGACAGTGCGGTGCCGTCGAACCTCTCCCTCCCGGACGTGGCGCTCGACGGGATCCCGCAGGACACGCTCGACCGTGCCAAGCGCTACGAGACGTTCTTCCGCGTCGAATTCGTCGTCTCCCAGATCGTGCTGCTGGCGGTCCTCATCGCCTACGCGAAGTGGGGTATCCGCTTTGCGAAGGAGTCGGCGGCCGGGCGCATCGGCACCGGAATGATGCTGGGGATGATCGGGCTCGCGCTCGTCTGGAGCTCGCAGGTTCCGTTCCGGCTGGCGGAGGTGTGGTGGCAGCGCCGCTACGACCAGACTGACAGCGGCTACGTCGAGACCCTCTTCGCAAACTGGTTCGAGCTCGGAGCCGAGTTCCTGTTCATCTGCTTCGCGCTGGTCGTGGTGATGGCGCTTGCGGGCGCGTTCCCACGCCGCTGGTGGCTGGGAGCGGCGCCGTTCTTCATCGGGCTCGCGACCCTGTTCAGCTTCATCTTCCCGTACCTGACGCCGACGGACCCGCTCCGCCGCGCCGACCTCGTCGCCACCGGCAAGGAGTACGCCGCGAAGCAGGGGATCGAGCCGGTGCCGCTGCGAGTGGAGGACGTCACGGACTTCACGAGCGCTCCGAACGCCTACGCGGTCGGCTTCGGGCCGACCAAGCAGATCGTCTTCTGGAACACGCTTCTCGACGGCAGCTTCACCGACAGCGAGGTGAAGACCGTGCTCGCCCACGAGCTCGGCCACCACTCGAGCGGGCACCTGATCGAGGGGATCGAGTGGTACGCGCTCTTCGCGCTCCCCGGCGCCTGGTTGATCGCGGTCGCCACCCGGCGACGGGGCGGCATGGGGAACCCGGCCGCCGTTCCGTACTCGCTGCTCGTGATCGTCGTGCTCGACTTGCTGTCGCTGCCCGTCTACAACGTGGTCTCGCGTCACATGGAGGCCGAGGCGGACTGGAAGGCGCTGGAGACGACTCGCGACCCGGCGTCGGCGGAGGCCCTCTTCAAGCAGTTCACGATCCAGTCGCTGAACGACCCCGACCCGCCGACGTGGTCCTATGTGCTCTTCGACAGCCACCCGTCCGTGGAGCAGAGGATCGCGATGGCCGAAGCCTGGAAGGCCCGCTCTAGGTGAGCGTGTACTCCGGGCCGCTGCCGCCCTCCGGTGGGGTGAGGCGGCCCCCCTTGGCGCTGATCGCGCCACACTGAACGCAGTTCGACGGGTTCACCTCGACCCGCACCATCCCCTCGGCGTCGGCGGCCCCGGCCTCGTAGACCTGCGCGGGGCACATGTGTACCCATGCATCAGCTAGGTCTTTCGGGACGGTGCGCTGGATCCGGATGTGGTTCGGCTGGTCGTCGCGTGTCCGGTTGCCCGAGAGGAAGACGGACGAGAGCTTGTCGAACGTCAGCTTCCCGTCGGGGGCCGGATAGCGCTCCGTGCGGCCGGTGCGAATCAGCGTCCGCTCGGCGTTCGGCTCGATCCGGAAGTCCTTCGGCGGCAGGTTCCCCTTGGTCACGGTCATCGCGCTCGCGAGCGCGCCGCCCATGAAGAAGCCCTTGTCGAAGACCTGCCGCATGTTCCGAACCTCGTGCAAATCCTTCATCACGTAGCTCGCCCGGAGCTCCTCGTCGTAGGAGTCGAGCGCGCCGACGCGAGTCGGTGACTCGCCGCGCTGGAGCGAGCGGAAGGCGGCCTCGGCGGCCATGATCCCGGACTCGATCGCGTAGTGGATCCCCTTCAGCGTCGGCACGTTGACGAGACCGGCGCTCTCGCCCGCAAGCAGCAGGCCGGGCGCGTTGAAGCGCTTCGGGAGCGCGTGGTAGCCGCCCTCGGTGATCGTCTTGGCGCCCCACGCGATCCGCTCGCCGTCGCGAAGGATCTTGCGCACGAGCCGATGCGTCTTGAACTCCTGCAGGACGTCGTGGACGGAGAACTCGACGTCGCGGTACTCGAGCCCGGCAACGAAGCCGAGCGAGACCATGTCGTTGCCCATCGGGTAGATGAAGGAGCCGCCGAACTCGCCGTACTTCGAGCTCTTGCGGAGAGGCCAGCCCATCGTGTGCACGATGTGCCCCAGTGGGTTCGGCACCTTCCACACCTCCTTGACACCGAGCGCCCAGATCTGAGGCTGGTCGCCCTCGAGGCCGAAGCGCGAGATCGCGGCGCCGGTGAGGTGACCCTGCGTGCCCTCGGCCAGGACGGTCAGCTTCGCGACGATGTCCGACCCCGGCTCGTGGGTGCCGAGCGGAGCTCCGTCCCGGCCAAGACCCTTGTCGCCGGTGCGGATCCCCTGCACGCGACCGTCGGCGACGAGCAGCTTCTGCGCATCCGTCTCGGGCAGCACCGCAGCACCTCCGGCCTCCGCCTGCTCGGCGAGGAAGCGACCGAGCTGCGAGACGGAGACGACCCAGTTGCCGTGGTTGCGCATCGTCGGCGGCGGCGGGATGCGGAGAGCGGCACCCTTCGTCAGCAGGTAGACGGCCTCGCCGTGCACCTCGCCGTAGCTTGGCACGTCGTTCATCGTCAGGCGGCCCTTGAAGAGCCGGCGCAGCGCGCGCGGGTTGACGACCGCACCCGAGAGCAGGTGCGACCCCGGCGCCTTTCCCTTCTCCACGACCGCGACCGGCACATCGCCCAGGCGCGCAGCGGTCTCCGGCGATTCCTCGAGCAGCTGGCCGAGCCGGATCGCGCAGGCGAGTCCGGCCGGGCCGGCGCCGACGATCAGCACCCCCACTTCGATCCGCTCCTCCGCAGGATCGGTCGGCGCGGCGATCGCGTCGGACGGCGCGAACGGCGGCGGATAGTCGGCCGGGCGAACCGTCACGACTTCCGGGCCTGAACCAGCTCGGTCAGCTTCGGCACGATCTGGTGCAGGTCGCCGACGACCCCGAGATCCGCGAACTCGAAGATCGGCGCGTTCGGATCCTTGTTGATCGCGACGATCGTCTTCGAGCTCTGCATCCCGACCTTGTGCTGGATGGCGCCGGAGATGCCGCAGGCGACGTAGAGCGTCGGCGAGACCGACTTGCCGGTCTGACCGACCTGGGCCGAGTATGGATACCACCCCGCGTCGACGACCGCCCGGGTCGCGGCGACGGCGCCGCCGAGCGCCTTCGCCAGGTCCTCCACGAGCGAGAACTTCTCGGGCTCGCCGAGGCCGCGCCCGCCGGCGACGATCACGTTCGCGTCCTCGATCGACGGGCCGCTCTCTTCCGCGTGTGCCTGCTCGACCATCTCCGCCGCAAGGGAGTGCTCCTGCAGCTGCACCTCGAAGGACTCGACCGTCCCGGCCGCGGCCTGCTCCGACGGATCGAAGGCGCCTGCGCGGAAGAGGCCGATCCGGGGCGTCGAGCGCCAGCCGACGTCGACGACCACCGAGTCCCCGAGCGCGGACTGCTTGCCGACCAGGCCGCCGTCGCCGTTCGCGATGTCGGTCAGCTGCCAGTTGAGCCCGGCCTCGAGCCGGGCCGCGAGGCCGGACGCAATGTCGGAGGCGAGGATCGACTGGGCAAAGAGCACGTTCTCGATTCCCTTCTCCCCGACAAGCTGTGCGATCGCGTCGACGCGAGGCTGCGGCAGCGGCGCTTCGAGCTTCGGGTCGTCGGCGACATAGACGGTTGCCGCGCCGTGCGCCGCCGCCTGTTCGGCGAGACCATCGACACCGGAGCCGACGATCACGCCGGCGACGTCTCCGCCCAGCGATGCGGCCTTCGAGAGAACGGCAAGCGAGCCCTTCTGGAGCTCGTCGCCGTGGTGCTCGAGGAAGACGAGTGTGCTCATCTAGATCAACCGCTTCTCGACGAGGAACGCGACGATCTGCTCCGCGCCGCTGCCGTCGTCCTCGATCTTGCGCGTGTCGCCCCGCGGCGGCGGATCGGAGAGGGCGAGCACCTCGGTGCGGGATCCTTCCTCGCCGGCCTGGCCCGCATCGACGCCGAGGTCGGCGAGCGAGAGCGTCTCCTGCGGCTTCGACTTGGCGCCCATGATCCCCTTGAGCGACGGGTAGCGCGGCTCGTTGATCGAGTCGGCGACCGCCACGACGGCCGGCAGCGGCGCGCGAATCACGTCGTAGCCGAACTCCGTCTGGCGCTTGCCCGTGAGCGAGTCGCCGTCGAGCGTCAGCTCGGCGACCTGGGAGATGACCGGGCGGCGCAGGCGCTCGGCGACGGCGCCCCAGAGGACGGCGCCGTCCGAGTCGGAGGACTGCTGGCCGAAGAGAACGAGGTCCGGCTGCTCCCGCTCGAGCGCCTTCGCCAGCGTCAGGCTCGTGGCGACGAGGTCGGAGCCCGCCGCGGCGGCGTCGGAGATCAGCACGGCACGGTCGGCGCCCATCGCGAGCGCCTTGCGCAGCGAGTTGAGCGCGCGCTCGGGCCCCATCGAGACGACGACGACCTCGCCCTCGCCGGTCGCATCCTTCAGCCGCAACGCCTCCTCGACCGCGTTCGCGTCGAAGGCGTTCAGCGCACCCTCCCCCGACCGGTCGAGCCGCTTCGTCCCCGGATCGAGCCGCTTGTGCGCGGTGGCGTCCGGAACCTCTTTCACGCAGACGGCGATCTTCATCGCGCGGACTCTAACGATGAGCCGCCGTCCAACTTCGGGGGAGCCGTCCGCTGCCGCAATTACCCCTTTTGAGCGGGCAATTCGCCGATCACAGTGCTAGGCTCCCGCCCTTCGAGCTCGAACCGGTACCTATGACCCTCGCCCGGACGACAGCCCGAGGAGCCTTCCTCACACTGATAGCGCTCTTGCTCACGGCAGGTGTGGCGGCCGCGTCGCCCTCGGGAAAGGTGCCGCCCCTCGTCTTCCCCGTGCTCGGCGAGGCGGCCTACATCGACGACTTCGGCGACGCGCGCGGACAGGGACGCCACGAGGGAAACGACATCATGGCGCCGCGCCGGGCGCTCGCGCTGGCAGCCGAGGCCGGCACCGTCAAGTTCCACGTCACCTCCTCGCGCGCCGGCTGCATGCTCTACCTCGACGGTGAGAGCGGCACTCAGTACCTCTACATCCACCTGAACAACGACATCACCTCCGGGAACGACAACCAGGGCCAGTGCGTGCCCGGTATCTCGTTCATGAAGGGAATGAAGAGCGGCGCGAAGGTGCTCGCCGGCGAGCCGATCGGCTACGTCGGCGACTCCGGCGACGCAGACGGGATCAACCCGCACCTCCACTTCGAAGTGCACCCGAACGGCGGCGGCGCCGTCAGCCCGTACGCGCACCTCCGGAAGGCGAAGCGGCTGCTCTTCGCGGCTCGACCCGGGACGACCTTCACGCTCGCGCTCACCGGCACGGTGCTGACGGCGGGCGGCCGGGACGTCTCGCTCAGCCTCGAGCAGGTGCGGTCGTGGCCCGGCGGACGCAGAGTCCATCAGGCCGGCATGAAGGTCGCGGTCTCGGTTCCCGCGACGGCGTCGATCGAGGGAATGACGCCTGCGCCGGCCGCAGGTCTCGCTTACCCGGCGCTCGACCTGCTGACCAAAGGGCTGCCCGTCACGATCTGGACGTCCCCGGCCAAGGTCACGCTCGCGGCGCAGGCGGGGGCGAAAGGCGCGCTCGCCGCGTCGCGCGTCGTCGTCAAGCCGTAGGCGACCGCTCGCCCCGCCATCCGTCAAGCGCGCTTGCGGGGTCAGACCCCGTCCGTGCGGTTGACGAAAGGACCCGGCCGTCCGGAATCTAGACCGGGATCTTCGCCTTCAGGAAGTCGACGATCTCGCTCGTCGGCGCGCCGGGCGTGAAGACGGCGGCGACGCCCTTCCCTCTGAGCTCCTCCGCGTCGTCGGTCGGGATCGTGCCGCCGACGACGACGACCACGTCGTCGATCCCATTCTCCTTCAGCCCGTCGAGGATTCGCGGCACGAGCGTCATGTGCGCGCCGGAGAGGATCGAGATGCCGACGGCGTCGGCGTCCTCCTGGATCGCGGTCTCGACGATCTGCTCCGGAGTCTGGTGCAGCCCCGTGTAGATGACCTCCATGCCGGCGTCGCGAAGGGCGCGAGCGATGATCTTCGCGCCACGGTCGTGACCGTCGAGGCCGGGCTTCGCGATCACTACTCTGATCTTCCGGGCCATCGGTCGGCAAGTATATGGCGGTGCGCCTGTCAGTTATCGGCTCGTCGCCGGCGTGGCCCAACCCCGGCGGGGCCTGTTCGGGGTACCTCGTGGACGGGAGACTCCTCCTGGACTGCGGGCCCGGCGTGCTCGCCAAGCTGCGCCAGCGAGAGCCTTGGCCGACCGTCGAGGCGATCGCGATCACCCACCTGCACCTCGATCACTGGGGCGACCTCGTCCCCTGGGTCTGGGGCAGCCTCTTCGGGCCCGGCGAGTCGGCGCCGCGGCCGCGGCTCTGGCTGCCACCCGGCAGCCGTGCCGAGCTGCGGCCGATCCTGGCGCGGCTCGGAAGCGAGGACATGTTCGAGCGAGCCTTCGAGGTCGCGGAGTACGAGTCGCGCACGCCGTTCACCGCGGCCGCCGGCCTGGTGATGACGGCCGTGCCCGTCAAGCATTACGACATGGAGGCCTTCGGCTTCCGCGTCGAAGGCGACCGTGTGCTCGCGTACTCGGGCGACAGCGGCCCGTGCAACGCGCTCGGCGAGCTCGCACGGGACGCCGACCTTCTCCTCTGCGAGGCGACTCTCGCGAGCGGAGAGCTCGACGGCCCCTCGCGCGGGCACCTCGCCCCGGACGAGGTGGACGCGGCCGTGGCCGCCTCGCACGCGAAACGGATCCTGCTCACGCACCGTCCCGACGAGCGGCCGCCGCCACCCGGCTCCGAGCTGGCGTACGACGGGCTGGAGGTCGAGTTCTAGGACGAGGCGTCGTAGGCTCGCTGCGCACGGCGGGCGCGGACACGCTCGACGACGACGAGCGTTGCCGGCACGAGCAACGCAAGCACGATCAGGCCGGCGGGAACGAGAAGCCATGCGGCGCCGAGGCTCGTCGCCGCCCGCTCGGGCACGCTCTGGACGTCGACCCTGAACGGCGAGCCCTCCGACCTGCTCGGGCGCGTCGAGCCGCCACCGCCGCGCGGCGCCCAGGAGTCGACGAGCCACCGGCGCTTCGGCCCCGCCCGGTCCGCGCGGAGCGACATGTTGAAGACCATCGGCCGCACGTTCGCTCCGGCTGTGGGGAAGACGGCGACCTGCAGGCCGATCTCGTCGGTGTAGGAGTAGTCGAACTTCCAGCGCGCGTCGTCGACCGGATAGGGCACGACGGGGATGTCGCCCTCGCGCCAGTTGGCTTTCGTCGTGCCGCTCCGAAGGTTGGGGCCGACGAGCTCGAATGCCCGTTCGGCGTGGTCGCGCTTGACCGCGGTGTCCACGAATCGCGCCGCGGTCGCGATCACCTGGCGCCGCTCGGCCGCCGCCATCTTCACCGGGATCCGCGGCGCATACAGATCGGCGGTTCCGTACAGCGGCGTCTCGACGACGGTCGCGGTGTTCCAGAAGAGGATGCTGACGAGTGCGCCCGCCCCGACGACGGCGCCGAGCAGCGAGACCTTGATGAGCCGCCGGCGGAACCGGGGCGACGACAGCCGGCCTGCCATGTGACTAGTTCCGGGCGGTCGGGATCTGCGGCGCTGCCCGTGGAACCCAGTAGTTCACCTGCCAGTGAGCGGCCGCGCCCGCTCCGACCTTCTTCAGTCCGATGAAGAAGACCTGCGGCTTGACCTTCGTCGCGTCCTTCGGGAGCAGCGCCACCTCGAGGATCGCCTCGTCCGGATACGACTCGTCGACCTTGAACGTCGCCGTCTCGATCTGCTTCGCCGGGTAGTAGACGACCGGGATGTCGCCCGTCAGCCACTCGCGCTTCGACATGCCCTGGCGCAGCTCGGGGTGCGCCAGCGAGTAGGACTCGCCGAGGTTCTCGCGCGCGACCGCGGTGAGGATGAAGCGGCCCGCGACCTGTCGCGCCTCGGCGTCGAGCGGCACCTGCTTGCGCGGTGTGTAGACCTGCGCCGGCTCTTTCGAGAGCGGCGCCTCGAGCGACGTGCCTGTGTCGCCGAACCAGGCAACGATGAGCACCACGACGATGCCGGCGACGAGGGGGAGGCCGGAGACGACCGACACCGGCCGGCGGGACCGGCGCGCGGGAAGGGAGGGGCGAGCGCTCACGTCACCGAACGTAGACGCGCACCGCTGTAGTGAGGTTAGGTTAGTTCTGAGTTAAGTAGTGGAAAACTAGAAGACGGGCGTCTCGCGCCAGATTCCCCAGATCTCGCGCCAGGCATCGCACATCTCGCCCATCGTCACGTAGTCGCGGGCTGCGTCGAGAATCGTGGGCATCAGGTTTACCTCGTCGCGAGCCGCCGCGGCCTTCAGCGCGGCCAGCCGCTGCTCGACCTTGGCCGAGTCGCGGCGGGCTTTCAGCGCCCGCACCCGCTCGATCTGCTGCGGCTCGAGCGCAGGATCGATCTTCAACAGCTCGGGCGGCGGCTCGTCGAGCAGCTGGTAGCGGTTGACGCCGACGACGACGCGCTCTCCCCGCTCCACCTCCTCCTGATAGCGAAACGCCGCATCTGCTATCTCTCGTTGCGGGAAGTTCTGTTTGATCGCCTCGACCATGCCGCCCAGCTTCTCGATCCGGTCGAAGTACTCGTAGGCCTGCGCCTCGATCTTGTTCGTCAGCTCCTCCACGTAGTAGGAGCCACCGAGCGGGTCGATCGAATTCACCACGCCGGTCTCGTGCGCGATCACCTGCTGGGTACGCAGGGCGATCCGAACCGCGTCCTCCGTCGGCAGCGCGAGCGCCTCGTCGAAGGAGTTCGTGTGCAGGCTCTGCGTGCCGCCGAGCACCGCTGCCAGCGCCTCGATCGCCGTCCGGACGATGTTCACCTCCGGCTGCTGCGCGGTCAGCGAAACGCCGGCGGTCTGTGTGTGGAAGCGCATCAGCCAGGAGCGCGGATTGCGGGCGCCGAACCGATCGCGCAGCTCCCGCGCCCAGATCCTGCGGGCCGCCCGGTACTTCGCAATCTCCTCGAAGAAGTCCAGATGCGCGTTGAAGAAAAACGACAGCCGCGGCGCGAACTCGTCGACGTCGAGGCCACGCTCCACGGCCCACTCGACATAGGTGAACCCGTCCGCAAGCGTGAACGCGAGCTCCTGCGCCGCGGTCGAGCCGGCCTCCCGGATGTGGTAGCCGGAGATCGAGATCGGGTGCCACTTCGGCATCTCCTTCGCACACCACTCGACCATGTCCGTGACCAGCCGCATCGACGGCTCCGGCGGGAAGATGTACTCCTTCTGCGCGATGTACTCCTTCAGGATGTCCGTCTGGATCGTCCCGCGCAGCTCCGCCGCCGGCACGCCCTGCTGCTCGCCGACCGCGACATAGAAGGCGAGCAGGATCGCCGCCGGCGAGTTGATCGTCATCGACGTCGAGACCTCGCCGAGCGGAATGCCCTCGAAGAGCGTCTCCATGTCCGCGAGCGAATCGATCGCCACACCCTCCCGCCCCACCTCGCCGAGCGAGCGCTCGTGATCCGAGTCGTAGCCCATCAACGTCGGCATGTCGAACGCGGTCGACAGACCCGTCTGGCCGTGCTCGAGCAGGTAACGGAAGCGCTCGTTCGTCTCCGCCGCCGTGCCGAAGCCCGCGAACTGGCGCATCGTCCACAACTTGCCGCGATACATCGAGGGATAGACACCTCGCGTGAACGGATGCACACCCGGATAGCCGAGATCGCGGTCATAGTCGACCTCGACCGTGTCCGGCGTCGCCAGCGGCTCGTTCTCGACTCCCGAGATCGTGGAGAACAGCTCGCCCTGACGCTCCGGCGTGCGCGCGTACAGCTCCTCGCGCCACGCCTGCGTCGCGTTCAGGGAGCCGCGGTCCTCGGTCGTGGCCATGGGTGGATTGTAGGGACGGGGTTTACGCTCTGCGTGACGCCGCCCATACAGGAGTTAGATGACCAGATCGTTTCTCTTGATCGTCCTTGCCCTGCTCGTCGCCGCTCCAGCGGCGACCGCGATCGACGACCGCCAGGCGCGGGCGCTCCTCCGCCTCGCCGTCAAGGCGACCGGGCTCACCGCAGAGGATCCGGTCCGGATCGTCGCCGAACCGGCAGTACGGTTCCGGCAGCGGCGGGTGGCGCACTTCGACCGCAGCTACCCGCGCCCCGCGCAGGCTCACAACGAGAAGGTCTACCGCGCCCTCGGGCTCCTCTCCGGCGGGACGGGGACACTGCGGAAAGCGCTGCTGGCACTCGATCGGCGGACCGGGCTGTACGACCCGGTGGCAGGGATCGCGTACGTCCAGAAGGGCAAAGGCGAGCGCGCTGCGGCGCTCAGGCAGCTCGTGCACGCGCTCCAGGATCAGCACTTCGACCTGAACCGCGTCCGCCGGCTCACGGGCAGCCGCGATGCGACGAACGCCGCCGCGGCAGCGATCGAGGGCCACGCCTCCCTGCTGCTCGGAGCACCGCCCCTCCCGGCAGCCGGTTCGGGCAGCAGGCTGACCCGCTTCCTCGTCCTCGAGCAGGGCTTCGACTCCACGGTCGGGCGCCGACTCGCCGTCGACCTGCGCAACCTCGGAGGCACGCCTGCCGTGAGGAGTGCACTGCGCCGCTTCCCGGCGACGACCGAGCAGGTCTTCCATGTCGACAAGTTCCTCCAGCGGGAGCGTGCAGTGCAGATCGTCGTCCCCGACGGCGTCGAGGGCCTGCGGCTTCGAAGCACCGGCACGTTCGGGGAGCTGGACGTGCGCGCGCTCCTCGCGGTGTTCGGCGTGCCGGCGCTGGACGCCGCCGCGACGGGCTGGGGCGGCGGCCGCACCGCCGTCTACCGCGACGCGTCGACGGAGGCCGTTCTGGTGTCTCTCGCCTGGGACTCGGAGGCCAATGCCGCCCAGTGGGCGACGGCCGCGACCGCCTACGTGGAGGCCGCCTTCGGCGACGGAACTCTGACCGAGTGCGCGGCCAGTGCGTGCTGGATTCTGAGCGGCCGATCGGTCGCCTTCGACCGCGTCGGCGCACACACGGCACTGGTCGTCGCCGCGGAAGTCGGGCAGGCCGGAGAGCTCGCGCGCGCGGCCACTCTGACCGGCTGAAAGAGCCCTCGAGAGGCCCCTCGTTCGAGGGATGCTCAATCTCTAGTTGAGGTTGAGAATAGCGGGTTTCACGAGGGCTCTCGACCGCCACCGAGCGGCCGATTTCCGGCGCCGGGCCGGCGTCGTCTGCACGTTGTTTCGGCGAGACCGCCCTCGCCGGATGTCGTTTTCGGCTGGGAGATGCGGCTCGAAGCCCATACCCGACTGCCGCCGCCGGTGTACCCCAAGAGGGTGATCTTCTGGCGATTTTCCGACTTTAAATACGTATTTCTGCTCAAGTATGGGGCAGCGAGGGTCGATGGCTCCCTTGCGCGCACTCCCCTCTCTACGCGCGCGATTGAAAAGCGGAAAACACTCACTTGGCGACCAACGGAGATCTGCGGCCTTCGAATCGCCCGGCACACGCCGGGGCGATGCCCGTGCGAGCATTGCGTCTCGTCCTCCTCGCCCTCGTCGCCGCCCTGGCGGGCACCGCGGCAAGCCTGTTCCCGAGCGACTCTCCGGCACCGACCCCGCCCGCCTTCCTGGCGAGCGCCCTCGGCCCCGACGTCGCGAGCACGCCGGAGCGCCTGACCGACGACGGCCACAGCGTGAGCCTCCCCCGCTCCGGCTACAAGCTCGAGGCCGGCGTGAACACGTTCGCTCTGAGCTCCGACGATCAGGACGGCGACTCCTGGCACCAGTTCGAGTCGGGCGCCGCGCGCTCCACCCCGTTCGGCTCCGAGGCGGTCGTCCTCGACGGCAACGTCGTCGAGCAGTTCCTCACCGTCGAGAAGCGAACGGGGCCGAAGCGGTGGCGCTGGAAGCTGGACACCGGAACCCTCAAGCCACACTTGAGGCCTGACGGCAGCGTCCTGATCTCGCCCGGCAACATCGTCGCCGGATTCCGCATTCGCCCCGCCGCGATTCTCGACAGCCGCGGACGGGACATCAGTCCGAAGGGAACGCGCTGGGACCTCGAGCGCGAGGACGGCGACTGGTTCCTCGCACTCGACGTCGACGACGCAAAGCTGCCGCTGCCCTACGTGATCGATCCTGCGACGCTCGGGCTCACCGATGTCGCCAGCGCTGCGAACGCGTCCGCCACGACACTCGTGATTCCGAAGCCGGGCGCACTGGCAGTCAACGACCAGATGGTCGCTCAGGTCACGGCGCGCAACAACACCGTCATCTGCGCCCCGGCCGGGTGGACGTCGGTCGACCGCCGCGTCAACGGCGCGACGCTGACCCAGGAGCTCTTCCGGAAGACCGCGGTCGCCGGCGACGTCGCCGCTGCCAACTTCACGTTCACACTCGACAACTCGGCAGGCTGCGTGTCCCCGCTGGCAACGCGGGCATCGGGCGGCATCATCGCGGTCTACGGCGTCGACAACTCGGCTCCGATCGTGGCGGCTGCCGGACAGGCAAACGCGTCGAGCACAAACATCACCGCACCCGGAATCACGGTGGGGATCGGCGACGGCCTGGTCGGCTTCTACGGCACTGCCAACGGCACGACGATCACCCAGCCCGGGGGAGTGCCGACCTTCTTCGAACTGTGGGACATTGCGTCGGGCACGTTCACCACGTCTCAGCTCTCGGGCACCATCGTGGCAGCAGCAGGCCCGACGGGGAACAAGACCGCGACGGCAGCGGCAGCGGCACTCAACATCGGCCAGCTTGTCGGCCTCAGGGTCGACGCGACGGTGCCCACCGCCCCTGTCGTGACTGTGACCGAGACGGACGCCGATACGCACGTAGTCGGAACGACGCTCTTCTACCGTCCGGGTGGGAACGGCGGCACCTTCGGCGTTGCCGCAACGGCGACCGATGCGCAGTCCGGGCTCCAGCGCATCAGCTTCCCCGGCCTCGTCGGAGGCTTCACTCCGATCACCGTGCTGAACGACACCACCTCTCCGTACTCCCAGACCTACACCTGGACTGCAGGCGCAACGGATAGCGGCGCGAAGACGGTCACGTCCGAGGACAACGCGACGAACACGAACACGAGCACCTTCACGCTCACGTCCGACTCGGCCGCTCCGCCGACGACGGTGACCACGAACGAGGGCGCCAACGCCGGCCTCCAGCACTTCGTCAACACCGGCGCCAACGCCTACACCCTCTACTACCGGCCGACGGCGACCGGCGACCTCACTTTCTCGGCCGTCGCCACGGACGCCGCAGCCGGCACGCTGAACGTCGCCTTCCCGACGCTCGCGACGACCGGCTTCACCGGCACGACGCTCACCGACGCCGGCGCTCCGTATCTCTCCAACACGTACACGTTCACCAACGCGAACGTGGCCGCGCCGCCGAACGCGACGATCGTCTCCACCGACAACGTCGGCAACGCGACGACCGACACGGTCACCTTCAACCGCGACACGACCGCGCCCACCGGCGGCGCGCTCACAGTCAACAGCGTCGCGGCGAGCGGCGGCGGCACCCAGAGCTACGACACCGACGGCGCCTTCACGATCGGCACGCGCACCGACTACACCGATGCCGCGTCCGGCATCGCGACCTCGACGCTGACGCGCGAGCAGGGCACGCTGGCCGCCGATGTCTGCTCGGCCTACGGCGCTCCGACGACGATCGTCGGCACCCCGGCGCAGTCAGGGCTTGCGAATGGCTGCTACCGCTATGTCCTCACCGGCACCGACAACGTCGGCAACACCTCCACCGTCACGACCGTCGTCAAGGTCGACACGGGCAACCCGACCACGACCGCCACGGCGCCCACCGAGGGCACCAACCCCGGCAACCAGTTCTACGCCGTGGGCTCGGACACGCACTACGTCCGTGCAGGTGCCTCCGGCTCGTTCACGCTGAACGCGACCGCGTCCGACGTCGCCACGCTCGTCGCGGGCGTCACCTTCCCGGACCTCTCCGGAGTCTCGGGCTGGACGGGGACCGGCAACACGGACAACGGCACGCCTTTTGCCTCCACCACGTACAGCTGGAGCGCGGCGGCCGCTCCGGGCTCGGTGAGCGTCGTCGCGACGGACACGGTCGGCCGGACCGGCAACGACACGATCACGATTGCGGACGACTCGGGCCTTCCGACAGGCGGGGCGCTCACGGTCAACACCGTTGCGGCCACCGGCGGCGGGTCACAGAGCTACGACAGTGACGGCGCGTTCACGATCGGCGCGCGCACCGACTACACCGATGCCGCGTCCGGCATCGCGACCTCGACGCTGACGCGCGAGAACGGCACCCTCAACGCCGACGCCTGCTCGGCCTACGGCGCCCCCACCACCCTCGTCGGCACGCCCGCCCAGAGCGGCCTCGCGACCGGCTGCTATCGCTTCGTCCTCACCGGCACCGACAACGTCGGCAACACCTCTACCGTCACGACCGTGGTCAAGGTCGACACGAGCGCGCCGGCCGCACCGGGCCTGGTGCTCTCCGACTCGAGCGCGGACGTGCACACCACCGGGACCACAGCGTTCTATCGGCCCGCCGGCAGCGGCGCCTTCGACGTCACCGCTTCGGCGACGGACGGCCAGTCGGGGATTCTCGACTACAGCTTCCCGGCGCTCGCCGGCTTCACCGGCTCCGGCCCCGGCGCCACTCGCACCTACACCCTGGCGACACCGACCGAGCCCAACGGCGCCAAGCCCGTCACCGCCCGCAACCAGGCCCTGCTCAGCTCCACGGCCACCAACTTCACCCTCACCTCGGACGCGACCGGCCCCACCGGCGGCGCGCTGACGGTCAACTCGGTCGCCGCCTCGGGCGGCGGCACCCAGAGCTACGACGGCGACGGCGCCTTCACGATCGGCGTCCGAACTGACTACAACGCCGATGCGGCCTCCGGCATCGCGACCTCCGTGCTGACGCGCGAGCAGGGCACGCTCAACGCCGACGCCTGCTCGGCCTACGGCGCCCCGACGACGATCGTCGGCGCACCCGCCCAGAGCGGGCTCGCCACCGGCTGCTACCGCTTTGTCCTCACGGGCACCGACAACGTCGGCAACACGACCACGGTCACCACCGTGGTCAAGGTCGACACGAGCGGTCCGGCAGCGCCAGGGCTGGTGCTGAGCGATGCAAGCGCCGCCGTCCACACGACCGGGACCACAGCCTTCTATCGGCCCTCCGGCTCCGGCTCGTTCGACGTCACCGCTTCCTCGACCGACGCCCAGTCCGGCATCCTCGACTACTCGTTCCCGGCGCTGGCCGGCTTCACCGGTTCCGGCGCGGGCGCCACCCGCACCTACACCCTGGCGACCCCGACCGAGCCCAACGGCGCGAAGCCGGTCACCGCCCGCAACCAAGCTCTCGTCAGCTCGACGGCGACGAACTTCACGCTCACCTCCGACGCGACCGGCCCGACGGGTGGCGCCGTGACGGTCAACGGCGTTGCCGCATCCGGCGGCGGCTCCCAGAGCTACGACAGCGACGGCGCCTTCACGATCGGCGCCCGGACCGACTACAACGCCGACGCGGCCTCCGGCTTCGCAACCTCGACGCTGACGCGGGAGAACGGCACCCTCAACGCCGACGCCTGCTCGGCCTACGGCGCCCCCACCACCCTGGTCGGCACGCCCGCCCAGAGCGGCCTCGCCACCGGCTGCTACCGCTTCGTCCTCACCGGCACCGACAACGTCGGCAACACCTCCACCGTCACCACCGTGGTCAAGGTCGACACAACCGCTCCGGCAGCTCCGACGCTGCTGCTCTCCGACTCGAGCGCCGACGTGCACACCACCGGCACCACCGCCTTCTACCGTCCCGCCGGCACCGGCTCCTTCGACGTCGCGGCGAGCTCGACCGACGCCCAGTCCGGCGTCCTCGACTACGTCTTCCCCGACCTGGCCGGCTTCAACGAGTCGAGCGTCAGCTCCACCGTTACCTACACGCTGGCCTCGCCGACGGAGCCCAACGGCGCGAAGACGGTCACCGCACGGAACCAGGCGCTGCTGACGACGGGCTCGAACTTCACCCTGACGGCCGACTCGGTCGCCCCTACGGGCGGCGCGCTGACAGTGAACAGCGTCGCGGCAAGCGGCGGCGGCACGCAGAGCTACGACAACGACGGCGCCTTCACGATCGGTGGCCGCACCGACTACACCGACGCGACCGCCGGTCTCGCCTCCTCGACGCTGACGCGCGAGCAGGGCACGCTCGCCGCCGACGCCTGCTCGGCCTACGGCGCACCCACCACCCTCGTCGGCACGCCCGCCCAAAGCGGGCTCGCCACCGGCTGCTACCGCTACCTGCTCACCGGCACCGACAACGTCGGCAACACCGTCTCGATCACGACTGTGGTCAAGGTCGACACGAGCGCCCCGGCCGCGCCGGGCCTCGTACTCTCCGACTCGAGCGCCGACGTGCACACGAGCGGCACGACCGCGTTCTACCGGCCCGCCGGCAGCGGCTCCTTCGACGTCACCGCCTCGTCGACCGACGCGCAGTCCGGCATCCTCGACTACTCCTTCCCGGTGCTTGCGGGGTTCACCGGCTCCGGCGCCGGCGCGACCCGCACCTACACCCTGGCGACTCCGACCGAGCCCAACGGCGCCAAGCCCGTCACCGCCCGCAACCAGGCTCTCGCTCAGCTCCAGCGCGACGAACTTCACGCTCACCTCGGACGCTGCTGCCCCGACGGGCGGCGCCCTCACGGTCAACGGCGTCGCCGCTTCCGGCGGCGGTACTCAGAGCTACGACGGCGACGGCGCCTTCACGATCGGCCTCCGCACCGACTACACCGACGCGGCCTCCGGCCTTTCAGCGTCGACCCTCACGCGCGAGCAGGGCCTGCTCGCCTCTGACGCCTGCTCGGCCTACGGCGCCCCGACGACGATCGTCGGGAGCCCCGCCCAGAGCGGGCTTGCCACCGGCTGCTACCGCTTCGTCCTCACCGGCGTCGACAACGTCGGCAACACGACCACGATCACGACGATCGTCAAGGTCGACACCAGCGTGCCGGCCGCGCCGGGCCTCGTGCTCTCGGATTCCAGCGCCGACGTGCACACGAGCGGCACGACCGCCTTCTACCGCCCCGCCGGCAGCGGCTCCTTCGACGTCACCGCCTCCTCGACCGACGCCGAGTCCGGCATCCTCGACTACTCCTTCCCCGCCCTGGCCGGCTTCACCGGCTCCGGCGCCGGCGCGACCCGCACCTACACCCTGGCGACTCCGACCGAGCCCAACGGCGCCAAGCCCGTCACGGCACGCAACCAGGCGCTGCTCAGCTCGAGCGCGACGAACTTCACGCTCACCTCCGACGCAGCCGCGCCGACGGGCGGCGCGCTCACGGTCAACGGGGTCGCAGCAAGCGGCGGCGGTACTCAGAGCTACGACGGCGACGGCGCCTTCACGATCGGCACGCGCACCGACTACACCGACGCCGCCGCCGGCCTCGCCTCCTCGACGCTGACGCGCGAGCAGGGCACGCTCGCCGCCGACGCCTGCTCGGCCTACGGCGCACCCACCACCCTCGTCGGCACACCCGCCCAGAGCGGGCTTGCCACCGGCTGCTACCGCTACGTGCTCACAGGCACCGACAACGTCGGCAACAACGTCTCGATCACGACGATCGTCAAGGTCGACACGACCGCGCCGGCCGCACCCGGCCTCGTACTCTCGGACTCCAGCGCCGACGTACACACGACGGGCGCGACCGCCTTCTACCGGCCCGCCGGTACGGGTTCGTTCGACGTCACCGCCAGCTCCACGGACGGGCAGTCCGGCGATCCTCGACTACTCCTTCCCGGCCCTGGCCGGCTTCACCGGCTCCGGCGCCGGCGCGACCCGCACCTACACCCTGGCAACTCCGACCGAGCCCAACGGCGCCAAGCCCGTCACGGCACGCAACCAGGCGCTGCTCAGCTCGAGCGCGCACGAACTTCACGCTCACCTCCGACGCAGCCGCGCCGACGGGCGGCGCGCTCACGGTGAACGGCGTCGCGCAAGCGGCGGCGGCACGCCAGAGCTACGACAACGACGGCGCCTTCACGATCGGCCTCCGCACCGACTACACCGATGCGACCGCCGGTCTTGCCTCCTCGACGCTGACGCGCGAGCAGGGCACGCTCGCCGCCGACGCCTGCTCGGCCTACGGCGCACCCACCACCCTCGTCGGCACGCCCGCCCAGAGCGGCCTCGCCACCGGCTGCTACCGCTACCTCCTCACCGGCACCGACAACGTCGGCAACACCGTGACGATCACGACGGTCGTCAAGGTCGACACGAGCGCCCCGGCCGCACCCGGCCTCGTGCTCTCCGACTCGAGCGCCGACGTGCACACGACGCGGCACGACCGCCTTCTACCGGCCCGCCGGCAGCGGCTCCTTCGACGTCACCGCCTCGTCGACCGACGCGCAGTCCGGGATCCTCGACTACAGCTTCCCGGCCCTGGCCGGCTTCACCGGCTCCGGCACCGGCGCCACCCGCACCTACACCCTGGCGACCCCGACCGAGCCCAACGGCGCCAAGCCCGTCACCGCCCGCAACCAGGCTCTCGTCAGCTCCAGCGCCACGAACTTCACGCTCACCTCGGACGCTGCTGCCCCGACCGGCGGCGCGCTGACCGTCAACACCGTCGTCGCATCGGGCGGCGGCACCCAGAGCTACGACGGCGACGGCGCCTTCACCATCGGCCTCCGCACCGACTACACCGACGCGGCCTCCGGTCTCGCCTCCTCGACGCTCACGCGCGAGCAGGGCACGCTCAACGCCGACGCCTGCTCGGCCTACGGCGCACCCACCACCCTCGTCGGCACGCCCGCCCAGAGCGGCCTCGCCACCGGCTGCTACCGCTACGTCCTCACCGGCACCGACAACGTCGGCAACACCGTGACGATCACGACCGTCGTCAAGGTCGACACGAGCGCCCCGGCGGCGCCCGGCCTGGTTCTGAGCGACTCGAGCGCGGACGTGCACACCACCGGCACCACGGCCTTCTACCGCCCGGCCGGCAGCGGCTCCTTCGACGTCACCGCCTCGTCGACCGACGCGCAGTCCGGCATCCTCGACTACAGCTTCCCGGCCCTGGCCGGCTTCACCGGCTCCGGCACCGGCGCCACCCGCACCTACACCCTGGCGACGCCGACCGAGCCCAACGGCGCCAAGCCCGTCACCGCCCGCAACCAGGCTCTCGTCAGCTCGAGCGCCACGAACTTCACGCTCACCTCGGACGCTGCTGCCCCGACCGGTGGCGCGCTGACCGTCAACACCGTCGTCGCATCGGGCGGCGGCAGCCAGAGCTACGACGGCGACGGCGCCTTCACCATCGGCCTCCGCACCGACTACACCGACGCGGCCTCCGGTCTCGCCTCCTCGACGCTGACGCGCGAGCAGGGCACGCTCAACGCCGACGCCTGCTCGGCCTACGGCGCCCCCACCACCCTCGTCGGCACGCCCGCCCAGAGCGGCCTCGCCACCGGCTGCTACCGCTACATCCTCACCGGCACCGACAACGTCGGCAACACCGTCTCGATCACCACGATCGTCAAGGTCGACACGTCCGACCCGACCGCCCCGTCACTCGCGCTCGCCGACTCGAGCGCCGACGTCCACACGACC
Source organism: uncultured Gaiellaceae bacterium (assembly GCA_963749515.1). Classification (GTDB taxonomy): domain Bacteria; phylum Actinomycetota; class Thermoleophilia; order Gaiellales; family Gaiellaceae; genus Gaiellasilicea. The sequence goes on along the minus strand of CAVVMR010000001.1, from coordinate 888,057 downwards.
GGCACCACGGCGTACTACCGCCCGGCGGGCAGCGGCTCCTTCGACGTCACCGCCAGCTCCACCGACGGCCAGTCCGGGATCGCCTCCTACTCCTTCCCCACGCTCACCGGCTTCACCCTCTCGGGCTCGGGCGGCGCCCGCACCTACACGCTCGCGACCCCGACCGAGGCAGACGGCGCCAAGACGGTCACGGCACAGAACAACGCCGGCCGCACCAACAGCTCCACGTTCACGCTCACCGCCGACTCGACAGCTCCGAGCGGAGGCTCGATCACGGTGAACGGCGGCGGCGCCTACGACAGCGACGGCACAGTCGCACTCGCGAAGACCGACCACTCCGACGCCGGCTCCGGCATCGCCACGCAGACTTTCACTCGCGCGACGGCGACCCTCGTCAACGACGTGTGTGGCGGATTCGCCGGCACCGCCCCGGTGACGATTCTCTCCGGCAACGACGCCGACACGCTCGCCGCGGGCTGCTACCGCTACACGCTCACCGCCACCGACAACGTCGGCAACCAGGTCGCAACGCAGAGCGCGATCGTGAAGGTCGACCTCACGGCGCCCACCGCCCCGGCCCTGACGCTCTCGAATGCGACCGGCGACGCGCACTATCCGGGCAGCGGCACGACGATCTGGTTCCGCTCCGCCGCGGGCGCCGGTGGCAGCTTCGACGTCACGGCAAGCTCGACCGACGCGCAGACCGGCATCGCCTCCTACTCGTTCCCCACCCTCGGCGCGGGCTGGTCGCAGACCGGGAGCGGCGCGACGCGGACCTACACGTACGTGAACGCCGCGGCGACACCGGGCGCGAGCAACGTCACGGCGACCAACGGCGCCGGCAGCGCCTCCGCCAACGGCACCTTCACCGTCTCGAACGACACGACGGGCCCGACCGGCGGGTCGATCACCGCGAACGGCGGCGGCGCGTACGACGGCGACGGCACCGTCGCACTCGCTCAGGTCAACTTCACCGACGCCGGCGCGGGTGTCTCCGGGCACACCTTGACGCGCGCGAGCGCGACGCTCGCAGCCGATGCGTGCAGCAGCTTCTCGGGCAGCGACCCGGTGACGATCACCGCCGGCAACGACGCCGACACGCTCGCCACGGGCTGTTACCGCTACACGCTCACCGGCACCGACAACGTCGGCAACCAGTCGAGCATCCAGAGCACGGTCGTGAAGGTCGACACCTCGGCGCCGAGCGCTCCGACCCTCGTCCTGTCCAATCTCTCTGCGAACGCACACTACGCCGCGGGCACGCTCTACATCCGCCCGTCGGCCGGTGGAACCTTCCGGGTCACCGCTACCTCGACCGACCCGCACACAGGCGTCGCGTCCTACGCGTTCGGCCCGCTGAACACGAACGGCGGCACGAACTTCAGCGGCTCGCAGACCGGTGATCACTTCGACTACACGTTCGACGGCACGACGACCGCGCCCAGCACGGGTCGCACCGTCACGGCTTCCAACCCGGCCGGCGTCGTCTCCGGCAACGGCTCGTATCTGATCGTCGAGGACGGGAGCGGCCCGACGACGGCGCTGACCGATCCGGGCGCGAACCTCCGCGGCACGGTTGGCCTCACCGCCACGGCGACCGACCCCGACGCAGGCGTCGTCAGCGTCGCGTTCCAGCGCTCTCCCGCGGGCGCCGGCACCTGGACGACAATCTCCACCGACTCGACGCCGGGAGACGGCTTCTCGGCCAGCTTCGACACCACCGGCGCCACCGACGGCCTCTACGACCTCCGTGCGCTGGCAACCGACGACGTCGGGAACACGAGCACGGACGTCGTCGCGAATCGCCGGATCGACAACACGAACCCGACCGGCTCGGTCACGTCGCCCGCCGGCGGCGCGAACGTCAGCGGCTCGACCGTCCTGGCGAGCAACTCCGCCGACGCAGGCTCGGGCGTCGACACCATCGTCTTCCAGCGCTCACCGGCAGGCGCGGGTACCTGGACGAACCAGGTCTCCCCGTGGGCGACGTCGGGCGTCTCGGACGGCCTCTACGACCTCCGCGTCCTGACGACCGACAACGCCGGCAACTCCTTCACGTCCGCAGCGGTCACGGTTCGCGTCGACAACACAAATCCGGTCGGCTCGATCACGGCCCCCGTGGACAGCGCAAGTGTCCGGGCGTCGATCGCCGTGACGTCGAGCTCGACCGACGCCGGCGGCTCGGGCGTCGGCACAGTGGTGTTCCAGCGCTCGCCGCTCGGGCTCGGCAGCTGGACGACGATCGACTCCGACACGCTGACGCCGTACTCGGTCGCCTTCGACACGACAGCGGTCTCCGACGGCCAGTACGACCTGCGCGCAATCACGACCGACCTCGCCGGCAACTCGTTCACGTCCGGCCTCGTCTCGGTCACGGTCGACAACACCGCGCCGAATACGTCGATCACCTCGCAGCCTGCCGACCCGACGAGCTCCGCGAGCGCCTCCTTCTCCTTCACCTCGAGCGAGGGCGGCTCGACCTTCGAGTGCCGCCTCGACGGTGGCGGCTGGAGCGCGTGCTCGAGCCCCGAGAGCTACAGCTCCCTCGCCGACGGCTCGCACACGTTCCAGGTTCGCACGACCGACGCCGCCGGCAACCTCGACGCTTCGCCGGCCGCCTACACGTGGCTCGTCGACGTCACCAACCCGACCGGCTCCGTCACCGCTCCGGCCGACGCTGCGAACGTGCGCGGCACCGTCGGCCTGACGAGCAACTCCGCCGACGCCGGCGGCTCCGGCGTCGCGACCGTCCAGTTCCAGCGCTCGCCCGCTCGGCGCCGGCACCTGGACGAACCAGGCCCCGAGCTGGAACACGACCCTGCAGACCGACGGCCAGTACGACCTCCGCGTCGTCACGACGGACGACGCCGGCAACACCTTCACCTCGGCCACGATCACGGTGCGCGTCGACAACACGAACCCGACCGGCTCCGTCACCGCTCCGGCCGACGCTGCCAACGTCCGCAACACGATCTCCCTCACGAGCAACTCCACGGACGGCGGTTCGGGCGTCGACACCGTCACCTTCCAGCGCTCGCCCGCAGGCGCAGGCTCGTGGACGAACCAGGCTCCGAGCTGGGATACGACGGTTCAGGCCGACGGCCCGTACGACCTCCGCGTCGTGACGAGCGACAACGCCGGCAACTCCTTTACCTCCGCGACTATCACCGTCCTCGTCGACAACACGAACCCGACCGGCTCGGTGACGAACCCGGCCGACGCCGCCGACATTCGCGGCACCGTTGTGCTCGCGAGCAATTCGGCAGACCTGGGCGGCTCGGGCGTCGACACCACCACCTTCCAGCGCTCGCCCGCGGGCGCAGGCACCTGGACGAACCAGGCGCCGAGCTGGAACACGACCCTGCAGACCGACGGCCAGTACGACCTCCGCGTCGTCACGACCGACTTCGCCGGCAACAGCCACACCTCGGCGACGATCACGGTGCGCGTCGACAACACGAATCCGACCGGCTCGGTCACCGCTCCGGCCGACGCGGCCAACGTGCGTGGCACGATCGGCCTGACGAGCAACTCCGCCGACGCCGGCGGCTCCGGCGTCGCGACCGTCCAGTTCCAGCGCTCGCCCGTCGGCGCAGGCACCTGGACGAACCAGGCCCCGAGCTGGAACACGACCCTGCAGGCCGACGGCCAGTACGACCTCCGCGTCGTCACGACGGACGACGCCGGCAACGCCTTCACCTCGGCGACGATCACGGTGCGCGTCGACAACACGAACCCGACCGGCTCCGTCACCGCTCCGGCCGACGCGGCCAACGTGCGCGGCACCGTCGGCCTGACGAGCAACTCCGCCGACGCCGGCGGCTCCGGCGTCGCGACCGCCCAGTTCCAGCGCTCGCCGATCGGCGCCGGCACCTGGACGAACCAGGCCCCGAGCTGGAACACGACCCTGCAGGCCGACGGCCAGTACGACCTCCGCGTCGTCAGCACCGACAACGCCGGCAACACCCACACCTCGGCAACGATCACGGTGCGTATCGACAACACGGCGCCGTCCGCGACGATGGGCGACCCGGGCTCGGATCTCTCCGGCACCGTCACGCTCACCTCGACGACGAGCGACGGCGGCTCCGGCCTCGCGTCGGTCACCTATCAGCTCTCTCCGGCGAACGCGAACACCTGGACGAGCCAGGCTGCGAGCTGGGACACGACGGGTAGTGCCGACGGGCTCTACGACCTGCGCGTGATCGCGGTCGACAACGCGGGCAACTCCACCACCTCGGCCGTCATCGAGGATCGCCGCGTCGACAACAACGCGCCGCTGATCGACATCACGGCGCCGGTCGGAATCGTCAACGCCTCGGCAGCGGATCCGTTCACGGTCACCGCCTCGAGCCCCGACGCCGACCTGACACAGGTCGAGTTCTTCGAGTGCCCGACCCCGGCCTGCGGCTCGCAGACCTCGATCGGCGTCGACACGACAGCCCCCTACTCGGTCACGCGCGCGATCCCGGCTGACGGCCCCTGGACGCTCAAGGCCGTGGCCACGGACAACGCCCTGAACACGATGAGCGACATCGAGACGGTCGACGTCGAGCGCACGCGCCCGCAGACGGCGATCGACTCCAATCCGGCGTCGATCACGAACCAGACCGGCGCGACCTTCACCTTCAGCTCGAACGAGAGCGGCGTCACCTACGAGGTGCGCCTCGACGGCGGCGCCTGGCTCGCGAGCGTCACCCCGAAGGTGTACAGCGGTCTCAGCGACGGCCCGCACACGTTCGACGTGCGCGCGACCGACGCCGCCGGCAACGTCGACCTCTCCCCCGCCTCGTTCGCGTGGACGGTCGACACGGCGGCGCCGAACACGACGATCACCGGCAACCCGGCGAACCCGACGAACGCCACCGGCGCCAGCTTCTCCTTCACCTCGAGCGAGGGCTCCTCGACCTTCGAGTGCCGCCTCGACGGCGGCGGCTGGGGCTCCTGCACGACGCCGAGCTTCTACGGCGCTCTCGCCGAGGGGTCACACACCTTCGAGGTGCGCGCCACCGACGCTGCGGCGAACACGGACGCCACCCCGGCGACCTTCACCTGGTCGATCGACGTCACCAGCCCGACCGGGTCGGTCACCTCACCCGCCGACGGCGCCCGCGTCCGGACGACAATCCTGCTCGCCAGCAACTCCGCCGACGGCGGCTCGGGCCTCGCGTCGGTCGTCTTCGAGCGCTCGCCCGCCGGCGCGGGCACCTGGACGGCGACGCCTGCGAGCTGGAACACGACGCTCGTCGCCGACGGTGACTACGACCTGCGCGTCGTGACCTCCGATGCGGCGGGCAACGTCACGGTGTCGGGCACGATCACCGTCACGGTCGACAACACGCCTCCGAACACGAGCATCACGTCTCAGCCGGCCGATCCGACGAACGCGACGGGCGCATCGTTCTCGTTCTCGTCCGAGGCGGACGCCTCTTACGAGGTTCGCCTCGACGGCGGCGCCTGGACGCCGAGCGCGAGCCCGGCAAGCTACAGCGGCCTCGCGGACGGCTCGCACACCTTCGAGGTGCGCGCCACCGATCTCACCGGCAACGTCGACGCGACGCCGGCCGCGTTCACCTGGACGGTGGACACGGCGGCACCGAACACGAGCATCACCTCGCAGCCCGCCGACCCGACGAGCGCGACCGGCGCATCCTTCGCATTCACCTCGACCGAGGGCGGCTCGACCTTCGAGGTGCGCCTCGACGGCGGCGCCTGGAGCTCGAGCGCGAGCCCGAAGGTCTACAGCGGCCTGACGGAGGGCTCGCACACCTTCCAGGTGCGTGCCACCGACGCGGCGGGCAACCAGGACGCCACGCAGGCGAGCTACACCTGGACGATCGACACGACCGCCCCGAACTCGTCCTTCACGTCGACTCCGGCCGACCCGAGCAGCGATGCGACGCCGACCTTCGGCTTCGCGTCGACCGAGGCGCCCGCGACCTACGAGGTCAACCTCGACGGCGCCGGCTGGGTCAGCGCCACGACCCCCCTGACGATCTCCCCGGCCCTCTCGGACGGCTCGCACACGCTGCAGCTGCGCGCGAGCGACATCGTCGGCAACCAGGACGCGACGCCCGCCGCATACACGTGGCTCGTCGACGGCACGGATCCGACCGGCTCCGTCACGTCTCCGGTCGACGGGGACGACATCGCCGGCACGGTCTCGCTGACGAGCAGCTCGGCCGATGCGGGCAGCGGCGTCGCAACCGTCACCTTCCAGAGCTCCCCGGCGGGCACGAACACCTGGACGAACCAGGCAGCCAGCTGGAACACGACCGTCGAGCTCGACGGAGACTACGACCTCCGCGTCGTGACGACCGACAACGCCGGCAACGCCTTCACCTCGGCCACGATCACCGTTACCGTCGACAACACCGTCCCGACCCTCTCGGTCAGCGTGGCCAACCCGGTCAACGCGGCGACGGCGGATCCGACGCCTCTGACCGCGACGGCCACCGACGCCGGCAGCGGCATCGACGGCGTCAGCTTCGAGCAGTGCACCGTTCCGAACGACGACTCGTGCGCGGTCGACACCTGGACGTCGCTCGGCATCGACAGCACGCCGCCCTACGCCGTCTCGTGGGCGATCCCGGCCGACGGGACGCGCCTGCTCCGCGTCCGCGCCACCGACAATGCCGGTCGCCAGACGACACAGCTCGTCCTGACGACTGTCGACCGGACACGGCCGACCGGCTCGGTGACCGTCCCGGCTGCCGGCGCGAACCTGCGCGGCTCCGCCGTCGCACTGACCGCGGTCGCCTCCGACACCGCGCCGGGCACCGTCAACACCGTCACCTTCCAGCGCTCGCCCGCAGGCGCCGGCACGTGGACGGACATCTCGACCGATTCGTCGCCGCCGTACGGCGCCACGCTCGACACGACCGGGCTCACCGACGGCCTCTACGACCTGCGTGTCTTCACCACCGACGCGGCCGGAAACGCCGAGGCGACGCCCGCCACGGTGCAGGTCCGGGTCGACAACACGCTCCCGACGGGCACCGTCACCTTCCCGGCCGACGCCGCCGCAATCCGCGGCACGGTCGCGCTGACGAGCAACTCGGCGGATGCCGGCGGCTCGGGCGTCGACACCGTCCAGTTCGAGCGCTCGCCCGCCGGCGCCGGCACCTGGACGGCCCAGCCGGCCGGCTGGGACACGACGGCGCTGGCCGACGGCCAGTACGACCTCCGCGTCGTGACCACCGACAACGCCGGCAACACCTTCACTTCCGCGGCGATCACGGTTCGCGTTGACAACACGAACCCGACCGGCGCGGTCACCGCCCCGGCCGCCGGCGCGAACCTGCGCGACACGGTCCCGCTCACCAGCGACTCGGCCGACACCGGCTCCGGCGTCGACACCGTCCAGTTCCAGCGCTCGCCTGTGGGCGCCGGCACCTGGACGAACCAGGCCGCCAGCTGGAACACGAACGGCGTCGGCGACGGCCAGTACGACCTCCGCGTCGTGACCACCGACAACGCCGGCAACGCCTTCACCTCGGCGACGGTCACCGTGCGCGTCGACAACACGCTCCCGACCGGCTCGGTCACTGCGCCCACCAACGGCGCGGAGATCGGCGTGACGCCTGTCTCGCTCACCAGCAACTCGGCCGATTCCGGCTCGGGCCTCGACACCGTCACCTTCGAGCGTTCCCCGGCAGGCGCCGGCACCTGGACGGCAACGCCGCCGACCTGGGACACGGCAGCCGGAGCAGACGCCGTCGCCGACGGCCAGTACGACCTGCGCGTCGTCACCACCGACCTCGCCGGCAACAGCTTCGCGTCTCCGGCGATCACCGTCCTCGTCGACCACACGGCGCCGACGACGTCCGCCCTGCTCGCCCCGGGCAGCCCGAGCAACGCGCCCGTCACGGTCAGCTTCTCCGCGACCGACGGCACCGGCTCCGGTGTCGCCACGACCGAGTACCGCGTCGACGGTGGCCCGCTGCTCCAGGGCACGTCCGTCGTGATCCCGGCGCCTGGCGACCACTCGAACGACGGCACGCACACCGTCGCCTTCTTCTCGACGGACGACGTCGGCAACGTCGAGGGCCCGGCGAACACGGTCAACGTCGTCATCGACACAACGGCACCGAGCGGCTCGGGCGGCGATCCCGGCGACTACCTGCGCGGAATCGCGAACCTCAGCTACTCGACCGGCGCAAACGACGTCAGCTCCGTCCAGTTCCAGTTCTCCCCGGCGGGCGCCAACAGCTGGGCGAACATCGGCGCGGCCGACATCTCCCCGCCCTACGAGGCCTCCTGGAATACGACGCTCGTGGCCGACGGCGAGTACGACCTCCGCGCCGTCGTCACCGACACGACCGGCAATGCCGCGAACCAGCTGCTGCCCGGCCTGCCGAAGACCGTCGACAACACCGCAGCGAGCGGGTCGATCACCTCACCCGTCGCGGCCTCCTACGTGGCGGGCACCGTCGTCGTCACCGCGAACGCCTCCGACGGGCCGGTCCCGCCCGCCTCGGGCGTGTCGGCGGTCCGCTTCGAGGTCAAGCCTTTCGGCGCCGGCGCCTTCACCGTCTTCGGCACCCAGACGGCGCCGACGGCCGGCACCACGTACAGCGAGTCGCTCGCGACCGGCGCTCTCGCCGACGGTCCCGCCGACCTCCAGGTCGTCGTCACCGACGTCGCCGGCAACGAGACGACGTCCGCGACGCACACGATCAACATCGACAACCTCGCCCCCGTCGTGACCCTGGACGACCCCGGTGCCGTCGTCGGCCCGAGCGTCGGCCTCACCGCCGGCTCCTCCCCCGACACCACCGACGTCACCTTCCGCTATCGGGCGGTCGGAAGCGGCGGCGCCGGCACCCTGATCGGTTCCGACGGCAGCGCACCGTTCGCCGTCACCTGGACGACCGCACCCGCGGCCGAGACGCAGTGGGAGCTGATCGCCGTGGCCACCGACGCCGGCGGCAACGTGACGACGAGCGCACCTCGCGTCGTGCTCGTCGACCGGACGCAGCCCACCGGCAGCGTCACGGCGCCCGGCAGCGGCGACACCACGGGCGGCCCGTCGGTCGCCATCTCGGCCAACGCAGCCGACATCTCGGGCTCCGGCGTCACGTCCGTCGTCTGGGAAGTCATGGAGTTCGGCTCGGCCGTCTTCACCCCGGTCGCGACCGACACCACTGCGCCCTACGCGACCACCTGGAACTCGACGAGCTCGCCGGACGGCGCGACCTCGATCCACGCCGTGGTCACGGACGCCGCCGGCAACACGACGACCACGGCGGCCGTGTCGTTCACGCTCGACTCGACCGGCCCGAGCGTCTCGCTCGCCGATCCGGGAGCCATCGTCGGCGGCACGATCTCGCTGACCGCGACCACCGGCGGCGGCGCGGCGCGCGTCGTCTTCTCCGTCTCCCCGGCCGGCGCCTCGACCTGGACGCAGATCGCCAACGACACGATCGGCCCGTTCGGCACTCCGTTCGACACCTCCACCCTTCCGGACGGCCTGTACGACCTCCGCGCCGTCGGCTTCGACGCGCTCGACAACGCCTCCGCGCCGGCGCTCCGCACGAACGTCCGCTTCGACAACACGGCACCGGTCCTCGTCTCGTCGGCGCCCGCAGACGGCACGGTCTCGACGTCCGCCAACCAGATCGTGCTCACCGCGAACGAGCCGGTGACGGCTCCGGGCGCGCTGCTCGACGGCGTCGCCGCACCGGTACCCACGATCTCGGGCTCGACACTCACCTTCGCGACCGGTCCGCTCACGGACGGTCTTCACGTCCTCTCGGGCGAGCTCGAGGACGCCAGCGGCACGCGCAGGATGTTCCGTGTCGCGGTCTCGGTCCAGGCCGTTCCGACGTCCGATCCGCCGCCGGTCGAGCGCAGCATCACCGCCGGCGGTGACTTCACGGTGTCCCTGCCGGGCGGGCTCACGACGGTCAAGATGCCGTCGGGCGCGTGGCCGACTCCGCCGACGCCGCAGGACTACATCATGGTGCTCCGCGTCGACGCCGGCCCTGCGGGCCCAGGCTTCGCACCCGGCAGCCAGATCGTCGAAGTGACTGCCCGGTGGGCGCTCGCGGGCACCTTCGTGACCCAGTTCGACGAGCCGATCGAGATCGTCATGGCGAATCCGGCCGGCGTTCCTGTCATCCCCGCCTGGTCGCAGAGCGGCCCGGCACCCGCAGACACCTGGAACAACATGGGCCGCCTTCCGGGCTCGACCCTGCCGGCTCCGCAGCCCGACGGCTTCCACGGCAACACCGCCGTCGTCAACGTGCTGACGCATCACCTCACGTTCTTCGGCTTGAAGATCGACGACGGCCCGCCCACGCCGCCGCGTCACATCGCCGGCGTCGTCGCGGCCGACGGCCTCACGCTCCGCTGGATCCCCGGCAGGGACGCAAGCGGCCAGCTCGGCAACGTGATCCTCTACGTCAACGGCGAGCCGTACCGCGCCTTCGGCCATCGCCAGTTCGAGACGAAAATGGGACCGTTCACCCCCGGCGACAGCCGCGTCTTCTCGCTGGTTCAGCTCGACGCAGCCGGGAACCGGAGCGCACACGGCGAACAGCTCCGTGCCGTCCCGCCGCTCACCGGTAAGAGCCTCGACCAGGCGGCCGCCGCTCTCGCTGCCGCCGGCTTCGAGCTCGGCGCGGTGCGCGAGCAGCCGGTCGCAGCGGTCGCGCCTGGCACTGTCGTCGGGCCGACCGCACCCATCCACGCCGAGCTGTCGAGCAAGATCGATCTGGTCGTCTCGCGCGCGTTCGTCGCGCCGCAGACGCAGCTCGTCTTCACCGTCGCCGCCTCCAAGTCGCTCATGCTGAAGAAGACGACGACGATCGCCGCCCGAATCAAGGTCTCCAAGCCTGCCACTCTCACCGCGATGCTGTCGACGGCCGGCAAGAAGCGGCTCTTCACCTGGCGCGTACGACACCTCAAGCCTGGCGCCAACGTCGTGAAGCTGACGCTGCCGAAGCAGATTCGCCGCCCCGGCACGTACACGCTGACGTGGATCGCCCGCGCCGGCTCGGAGACCGTCAGCCGCACGGTCAAGCTGAAGCTCGCCGGCAAGAAGATCACGCAGATCAAGGCGAGCCGCGGCGAGGTCGAAGTCGTCCTCGCAGGCGAGCAGCACCCGAAGAACGTGGTGCAGTCGGCTCTCGCGGGCACCCGCGCACGCGTCGTCGCCCAGGCCGGCCTCGACCAGACCTTCGCCCTCGCGGCCTCCGGCTCGCGCGACGTCAAGATCGTCGTCGTCGACGTGGACGTCCACGGAGTCGGCTTCGTCAAGGATCTCCGCACCGTCTTCCCTGCGATCCGCGTGATCGCCGTCGCGACTCAGCCGGCCGACCGCGTCCGCGCGCTCCGCGCGGGTGCAGTCAAGGCGCTCCCGCGCAAGACCACGTCACGGCAGCTCGCCAAGGCGATCGCCGCGATCTCCTCGCGCTAGTACAGGAGGGCCTGGACGGCGAAGGCGCCGCCCACGAGGACGAGCGCCGCGCCGAGCGCGATCCGAAGCACGCTCTCGTCGACCTTGCCCGTCGCCCGGGCGCCGAGCCAGCCCCCGGGGATCGCACCGGCCAGTCCGGCGAGCAGCGTCGACCAGTCGGCGCCGAGCGAGCCGGCATGCGCCGCGAACCCGGCGAGTCCGAGGAGGAAGCCGACCACCAGGTTGGTCCCCGCGGCACGCTTCACGTCCATCCCGACCAGGCGCACCAGCGTCGGCATGCGGAGGGTTCCGAGAATCACTCCCACGGCCCCGCCGAGAGCGCCGATGCCGAGTCCGCCCGCCACAGCCGGCCACAGGCGGAGACGCTCCCGCGTCAGCGCGCGAACGGGCCGCAGCGCCAGGTCGACGCCGCTCCAGACGAGGATCGCGGCGATGGCGAGGTAGAGGAGACCCTCGGACACGTCGTCCGCGACGAGAGCCCCGACAATTGCGCCGGCAATCGACGGCGGCGCCATCCAGGCCACGAGGCGCCAGTCGACCCGCCGCTCGCGCGCGTGGCTCACCGCCCCGGACGCCGCCGCCGCGGCGGAGATCGCGATGTTCGTGCCCGCCGCCGCGAGCGGGTTGCCGCTGATGGCGACGATGAGCGGCAGCCGGAGCGTCCCGAGCACGAGCCCCAGCATCGAGCCCACGTACCCGGCGACGAACGACCCGATGAGCGCTAGCGCGAGCTCCCAGGCTTCCATAGGGGCTCGTCGCGGCCGGCGTTCGCCAGCCGGGCGAGGATGAAGAGCAGGTCCGAGAGCCGGTTGAGATAGACGAGCACCTGCGGGTTCAGCTCCAGCTCCTGCGAGCCGAGCAGGACGTCGCGCTCGGCGCGGCGACAGATCGTCCGCGCGACGTGAAGCCTCGCAGCCGTCTCCGTCCCGCCCGGCAGGATGAAGCTCTTGAGCTCGGGCAGCTCGCCGTTGAACGCGTCGCAGAGCTCCTCGAGCCGCTCGATCATCGCGTGCTCGACACGCAGGCGGTCGGTCACCCCCCACGGCACCGACAGATCCGCGCCGACGTCGAAGAGCTCGTTCTGGACGAGCTCGAGCGCCTCGCGCACCGCGTCCGGCACGTCGCCCGCCAGGACGACGCCGATCGCCGAGTTGAGCTCGTCGACCGTGCCGAAGGCGCCGATCCGGCAATCGAGCTTCGAGACGCGCGATCCGTCCCCGAGCGACGTCTCCCCCGCGTCGCCGCCGCGCGTATAGATGCGCGTCAGCCGAACCGGCTCGTCCCGGCTTCTCATGCCGTCGTCGCCGGCTCGCGCTGCAGATCGAGGATGCTGCGCGCGATCACGAGGCGCTGGATCTCGCTCGTTCCCTCGTAGATCTCCGTGATCTTCGCGTCCCGGTAGTAGCGCTCGACGGGGAACTCCTTCGTATAGCCGTAGCCGCCGAGGATCTGGATCGCCTCGGCCGTCTGGCGGCGGGCCATCTCCGAGGCGAAGAGCTTCGCCTTTGCGCCCGCCTCGGTGTGCGGCTCCCCCTGCTCCTTGAGCCACGCGGCGCGGTAGACGAGCAGGCGGGCGGCGTCGATCTCGGTCGACATGTCCGCGAGCTTCCATTGAATCGCCTGGTGCTCGGCGATCCGCTTCCCAAAGGTGCGGCGCTCCTTGGCGTACTCGCGGGCGACGTCGTAGGCGGCCTGCGCGATCCCGAGAGCCTGCGCCGCGATCCCGATCCGGCCACCGTCGAGCGTCGCCATCGCGACCGCGAAGCCGCGGCCCTCCTCGTGCAGCAACCGGTCCCGGCCCACGTGCGCGCCCTCGAGCACGAGGTCGGCCGTCGAGGAGGAATTGAGGCCGAGCTTCTCCTCCTCCCTCGTGACCCGAACATGGTCGGCGTCGAGCAGGAACGCCGAGACGCCGCGCGCGCCCTCGATCTCCGGCTCGCTCCGGGCGAAGGTGAGGAACGTGCCGGCATGGCTGCCGTTCGTGATCCACTGCTTCGAGCCGGTGATCGTCCAGCCGTCGCCGTCCGCGTCGGCGCGCGTGCGCAGCGAGCCCGCATCGGAGCCGGCCTCGGGCTCGGTCAGGGCAAAGGCCCCGATCTGGTCGCCGCTCGCAAGCGGGGGCACGAAGCGCTCGCGCTGCTCCTCGGTGCCGAAAGCCAGGATCGGCAGCGTGCACGCGCTCGTGTGCACGGCGACCGTGACTCCGACACCCGCATCCGCTCGTGAGAGCTCTTCGAGGACGAGGATGTACGAGAGGAAGTCGGCGCCCGCTCCGCCGAGCTCGGCCGGCACGCAGACGCCCATCAGACCGAGCTCGGCGAGCTTCGCGTACAGCTCGGTCGGGAAGCGGTGCTCGCGGTCCCAGGTGGCGGCGTTGGGCTCGATCTCGGCCTGCGCGAGGTCACGCGTGAGCGCCTGGATCTCCCGCTGGTCAGCCGACAGCTGGAAGTTCATCGAACGGGATGCTACGTGCTGGTGCTGGTCCGCTACGCGGCGGAGAGGAACTCTCTGCGGATCTCGTGCAGCACGTGCTCGCGGTCGCAGAACGCGTCGACCACCTGCGGGTCGAACTGCTTGCCCTTCTGCTCCAGGATCTCCCGCCGGGAGTCGCGCCAGCTGCGCGCCTCGCGGTAGGGACGGTGGTTCGTGATCGCATCGATGGCGTCCGCGACCGCGAAGATCCGGGCGCCGATCGGAATCTCCTCGCCGACGAGCCCGTCCGGGTAGCCGTTCCCGTCCCAGCGCTCGTGGTGTGAGCGGACGATCTCGACCCCGGCCTCCTTCAGGAAGGCGACGCCGGCGATCATCTGCGCGCCGAGGAGCGTGTGCGCCTTCATCACGCGCCACTCCGCCTCGTTGAGAGCGCTCGGCTTCAGCAGGATCTGGTCGGGCACGCCGATCTTCCCGATGTCGTGGAGCAGGAAGCCGTACTCGAGCGAGGGGTCGGTAGCGAGCTTCGGATCGATCGCGGCGGTCAGCTCCAGGGCGTACCGCTGGACGCGCTGCGAATGCTGTCGCGTGCCGGTGTCCTTGGTTCCGAGAGCGCTCGCGAGCGCGGAGACGGTCTCCTTGTAGGCGCTCTCGAGCAATCCTCGCTGCGCCCGCTCGATCTCGACGAGATGGCGCAGGTCGCGCGCATACAGGACGAGCTGCTCTTCGCCGGAGCGCCCCTTCGAGGCGCGCATCGGGGCGCCGGCGGTGGCACCGGCGAGGCGCTCCACGACACCGAGCAGCTCGAGCGGCCGGAAAGGCTTCAGGAGCAGTGCGTCCGCGCCGGCCGAGCCGGCCACGTCCTCCACGTCGTCCATCCCGGTGAGCAGGACGATGCGGATCGCACTCGTGTCGGGGCTTTCCTTCAGCTCGCGGCAAAAGGCGAGACCGTCCATGCCGGGCATGCCGACGTCGAGCACGATGACGTCCGGCCGCTGGGCGGAGATCCGCTGTTCGGCCTCGGCCGCGCTGCCGGCCTCGTCCACGTCGACCTCGACGTCCTCGAAAGTCGTACGGAGCAGGGCTCGGAACCCTGAATCGTCATCTACCAGCAACAGTCGCATCGTTCCCCCCGGTCGAATGCCTTCACAGACCGGTATCGGCAACTAGGTCCGATCCTTGAGAGGGACCTACCCCGATCGGGTGACGCCGAGTCGTCGGCGCACCGAACGTGGCGCCCGGCGCCGCGCCGTGCGCTCGATTCCACCCGGCGTGAGCAGCCGTCGCAGGCGGCGCGGTGACAGCTCGGCGCAGAGGACGGCGGAGGCAGCGGGGCCGCGCTCGCCGTAGCGAAGCCCCGCCGAGACGAGCTCCGGCGAGGAGCGCCAGCCGTCGTCGGTCAGCTCGTACACCTCCTGCTCCTCGATGAAGAAGCCGGCGCGGGTGAACAGCCTCGTCCAGCCGCGCACGTCCTCCTGGCGGAACCAGCCATAGTCCTCGGGCTCGCCGCACGGCACCGTGATCAGCAGCCGGCCGCTCCGTGCGAGCACTCGCCGAAGCTCGCGCAGCGCAGTCAGGCGCGCGGCGGCATCTTCCTCGGCCGCGAGCCCGTAGCCGCTGTTGTCGGCGCCCACGTGCTCGAGCGTCGAGACGCAGAGAGCGAGATCGAAGCTGTCGCTTTCGAACGGAAGGTCGCGTACGTCAGCGCGGACGGTCGTCATCGCCGGGACCTCCGCCTCGGCGAGATCGACTCCGGTCAGCTCGTCGAAGCCCGCCTGCAGCAGCGCGGCGAGATACGGCGCCTCCGCGAACGCATAGCCGACCTCGAGCGCTCGTCCACCACGAAGCCGCGAAAGCACCCACGGCAGCTCGATCACCCGCTCGTCGGTTCCCGGCGGCCCCTGCAGCCAGCGAGGCCGCTCGCCGCGGGCGCGCGCTCCGCGCGCGAACGCCACCCCGTCGTCCAGCAGCCGAACGCGCTCCGACTCCGGCGCCGTCGCGAGCTCGTGCAGCAGCGTCGTCCGGGAAAGCGTTCCCGCGGCGAGCTTCTCGAGCGCGCGGGCGCGTGCCTCCTCGTCCGGCGGCCGGCGCAGAACGATGCGGAAGGCCGTCTCGACGAACGTCTCGTCGTCGCCCTCGGCCGCCTCGAGCCAGGCGCGGAGGCCCTCGTCCACCTAGCCGTACTCGTAGAAGCCGCGGCCCGACTTCCGGCCGAGTCGGCCGGCCTGGACGTACTGCCGCAGCAGTGGGCAGGGCGCGTACTTCGGGTTGCCGAGCCCCTCGTGCAGGACATCCATGATCGCCACGCACGTGTCCAGCCCGATCAGGTCGGCGAGGGCCAGCGGCCCCATCGGATGGGCGAAGCCGAGCCTGGCGATCGTGTCGATCGCCTCCGGCTCCGCGACACCCTCCAGCAAGGCGTACGCCGCCTCGTTGATGAACGGCATCAGGATCCGGTTCGAGACGAAGCCGGGAAAGTCGTTCGCCTGCGCCGGCACCTTGCCGAGGTCTCCGGCGAGCTTCGTGATCGCCGCCGCCGTCTCGTCGGAGGTCTGGACCGCGCGGATCACCTCCACCAGCTTCAACACCGGAACGGGGTTGAAGAAGTGCATCCCGATCACGCGGTCCGGCCGGCCGGTCACGGCCGCAAGCGAGGTGATCGGGATCGACGAGGTGTTCGAGGCGAGGATCGCGCCGTCCGGAAGGATCCCGTCCGCACGGCGGAAGAGGTCCTCCTTCACGGCCGCGTCCTCGACGACGGCCTCGATCATCAGGTCCGCGGGCACGAGCTCGTCGACGGCGGCCACCCGCGCGAGCACCTCGTCAGGGTCGGCGCCGCCTTTCTCGGCCAGCTTCTCGAGGCTCTTCCGTATCGCCGCCAGGCCGCGCTCCGTCGCACCGGGAAACGAGTCATGGAGCGAGACGCGGCGACCGGACGCGGCCACAACCTGTGCGATGCCGCCGCCCATCTGGCCCGCGCCGACGACAAGAACATGCTCGAGGTCCATACTTCGCTGAGCCTATCCGGGACCCTCGGACGGGGCTCCGGTGTAGATGTGACATGAAGAGACTCGTCACCGGCCTGCTGCTCGCAGCCGCCCTCACCGGCACGGCGGCCGGCGCGCAGCCGCAACGGGTGCTGGCGGTCGAGTGGGAGGCGGGAGGCGGCAAGCTTCGCTGGGTCTCGCCGACCACGCTGCAGCCAGTCGGGCCGGCCGGGCTCAACGTCGGTGGCGCGCCGGCGAACGTGGTTGCAGTCTCTCCCGACGGCGCGCTCGCCGCACTCGGCGGCGGGGCGAACGGACGCCTGCGGATAGTCCGGCTTGCAGCGCTGCGACAAACCGGATTCGTCTGGCTCGGCGGCGGCTCGGTTCTCGCCGCGAGCTGGACGACCCCGAACAGGCTCGTGGCGGTGACCGGCGGCTCCCCGGCAGAGGCGGTCGTCGTCGACCTGCGCGATCGCAGGATCGTGCGGCGCGTCAACCTCGACGGAACGGCACTGGCGGCAAAGCGAGCTGGAAACCGGCTCGTGACGCTGCTCGCACCACTCGAAGGAGTCGGCCCCGCCCGGCTCGCGATCGTCGACGCCCGTGGTGGCCTGCGCACTGTCCCGCTGGCGCCGATCGAAGCCGGCTTCGCGCCGCCCGACACCCCGGACGCGGCCGGACGGCACGCCTCGCCCGCTCTTGCCACCGACGGGATGCGCGCGCTTGTACTCGCCGTCGATCGGTTCACCGTGGTCGAGCTGACGAGCCTGAGGGCTCGCAGCCACCGGCTCCCGACCAGGGCCGCCGCGCGATCGGCGAAGCTCAGTCACGGCTGGGGACGCTCGGCCGTCTGGTTGCGCAGGAACACAGTCGCCTTCACCGGCTCGCACTCCCGCGCCGATGGCCCACCGACGTCCATCGGTGTCCACTTGCTCGACGTTCCAACCGGCTCGCCACGCGTACTGGACGCGGCGGCGTCGGAGCTCGCGCTCGCTGGCTCGACACTGCTCACCTATGGACGCGACGAGCTCCGCGGCTACCGGCTCGACGGGACGCGCCGCTTCACACTGCTCGAGGGAACGGACACCGGCTATGTCCAGGTCGCCGGCCGGTGGGCCTACGTCGGCTCGGCGAACAGCACCCGCTTCACGATCGTCGATGTCGAGCAGGGCCGCATTGCGGGCCGCGTGCAGACGTCGAATTCGACGGTTCTGCTCGCGCCCTAGACTCGCCGCATGAGCGTGCGCCCAGCGACCGCCGCCGACGCGGACGCGATCGGCCGGGTCCAGGTCGAGACCTGGCGGGTCGCCTACCGAGGGCTGATGCCCGACGAGGCGATCGCGGGCTTCGACCTCGAGGGTCGCCAGCGGATGTGGCGCGAGGGTCTCGCCCGTGCTCCGCGGCCGGGAAGCGCCACCTTCGTCGCGGAGCTCGACGACGAGGTGGTCGGCTTTGCGAGCGTCGGCCGGTCACGCGACGAGGACGCGGAGAACGAGGGTGAGCTGTATGCGATCTACCTCCTCCCGTCCTGCTGGGACCGGGGCGTCGGCCGCGCGCTCCTCGCGCGGGCCGAGGAGTCGATGCGCGAGTTCGGCTTCGAGCGGGCGGTGCTGTGGGTGCTCGAGGGAAACGAGCGCGGCGAGCGCTTCTACCGAGCCGCCGGCTGGAAGAGCGACGGCCGCAAGGTCGACACCTTCCAGGGCGCCGAGGTCGTCGAGGTCCGCTACCGCAAGGCTCTTCGGTAACTCCGCAGCTTCCGGACGAGGAAGAACGCGCCGCCGCCGAGCACCAGCACGCCGATCACGATCCCGCCCCAGTTGACCGGCGGCGTGGTGTTGTCCTCGACGTCGGTCAGCGCGAGGAACTCCGATGGATCGACCTGGGAGCAGAGGCTCCCCCGCCACGTCTGGCCATCGCGCATCAGCAACAGGCCGATTCGCTCGCCGACGGGCACCTCCACTCCGCAGGCGGCGCCTCCGCGTGCGGTCTCGACCTCGACGCGATTCTCGATGTCGCCCTTGTAGACCTGCTCGACGCGAAAGAGGAGCGTCGACGTGGCCTCGCGGTCATCTCGCTCGAGCAGGGTGCCGATGAATGCCCCGTCGGCGCGAGGCAGGTCGCGAACGAGGTCGGGACGGAGGCAGCTGCAGGCGAAGGCGTCCGCCGAGACCGCGAGCGAGAGCACGGCAGTGGCGACGACTACGGCGACTCGCATCGGAACCGCCTGCCCAGCCGCTACACGTCGATCAGCAGCGCGTCGCCCTGGCCGCCGCCGGAGCAGATCGCCGCGAGGCCGAGGCCGCCGCCGTTCCGACGGAGCTCGTGCACCATCGTGCCGACGATCCGCCCGCCCGAGGCGCCGATCGGATGCCCGAGCGCGACGGCGCCACCGTTCACGTTCACGATCTCCTCGTCGGCGCCGAGCAGCCGTGCCGAGTTGAGCGCCACCGACGAGAACGCCTCGTTGATCTCGACGCGCTTGACGTCCTCGATGCTCTTGCCGGCCTTCTCGAAGGCGATCGCCGCGGCGTTGGCCGGCGTTCGCACCAGATAGGCGAAGTCGTCGGCGACGTAGCCCTGCGAGACGATCGTCCCCAGGATCTCGAGGCCGCGGCGCTCCGCGAACTCCTCCGAGGTGACGATCACGCAGGAGGCGCCGTCGTTCACGCCGGGGGCGTTGCCGGCGGTCGTCGTCCCCTCGGGGTCGAACACCGGCTTCAGCTTCGCGAGCGACTCGCTCGTCGTGTCGCGCCGGATGCCCTCGTCGGCGGCGACGTCGCCGACGGGAACGATCTCGTCCTCGTACCGGCCTGCGTCCTGGGCAGCCGCGGCGCGCTGCTGCGACCGGAGGGCCCACGCGTCCTGCTCCTCGCGGCTGATCCCGAGCTCGCGGGAGACCATCGAGTTGTGCTGCACCATGTGCATCGAGTCATAGGCGTCGGTGAGGCCGTCGAAGATCATCGAGTCGATCAGCTCGCCGTGTCCGAGCCGGTAGCCGAAGCGCGCCTTCTTCAGCA
The DNA here is from genome assembly GCA_963749515.1 of uncultured Gaiellaceae bacterium. GTDB lineage: Bacteria > Actinomycetota > Thermoleophilia > Gaiellales > Gaiellaceae > Gaiellasilicea. The sequence continues at coordinate 868,201 of CAVVMR010000001.1, read as the reverse complement.
GATAGGGCGCGTTCGACATCGACTCCATCCCGCCCGTGACGATCACCTCGTGGTCGCCGGCGCGAATGATCGTGTCGGCGAGCTGGACGGCGCGGATCGACGAGGCGCAGACCTTGTTGATCGTGTCCGCCGGCGTCTCCTTCGGCAGCCCGGCGCCGATCGCGGCCTGGCGCGCCGGAGCCTGGCCGGCGCCCGCCTGCAGCACCTGCCCCATGATCACGTACTCCGGCTCGTGCGGCTCGAGGCCGATGCGCTCGAGCGCCGCCTTGATGACCAGCGAGCCGAGCGCGGTCGCTTCGTAGCCTGCGAGGCCGCCGCCCAGCTTGCCGAAGGGCGTGCGCACGGCGGAAACGATGACGGAACGGGTCACGCAGTGAATCTAGCGGGAGTAGGAGTCGCCGGGACGGACGCGCGCCGCAAAGGCGACGAGCAGCCGGATGCAGGCTTCGAGATCGGCGAGCTCGACGATCTCGATCGGCGAGTGCATGTTCCGGAGCGGGATCGAGACGAGACCGGTGGGGACTCCCTCGCGCGAGGCGAAGGTGGCGTCCGCGTCCGTGTAGGTCTTCATCCCCGCCTCCACGGTGTAATCGATGCCCTCCGCCTTCGCCGCCTCGCGCAGCAGCTCGAAGACGCGCGGGTTCACGGCCGGGCCGCGGAAGATCGCCGGCCCTCCGCCGAGCACGTGGTGCCCGCCCGTAGCCGGATCGTCGCCGGGCACGTCGGTCGCGTAGGTGACGTCGAGCGCGATCGCGACGTCCGGCCGGAGCGCGTGCACGGCTGCCCGCGCACCCTGCGCGCCGAGCTCCTCCTGGGCAGCGCCGACGACGGCGACGTTCCCGCCCTCGATCCGCCGCAGTGCCTCGAGCCCGACGTAGACGCCCGCACGGTTGTCGAGGCTCCGCGAGGCGATCCGCCCGTTCGCCAGCTCGAGCGGCGGCCCGATGACGACGATCGGGTCGCCGATCTCGACGAGCGAGCGCGCCTCCGCCCCGCTGCCCGCGCCGATGTCGACGTAGAGCTGCTCCCATTCGACCTTCTCGTTGTCCTTCACCTTCCGCGCGATCACGCCGTTGACGGTGCCTTGCGCCGTCCGGATCTCGACCCGTTGCCCGTAGGCGACGTTGGCCCGCCAGCTGCCGAGCCGGTGTGCCGCGATCAGGGCGTCGTCCTGGACGTGGGCAACGGCGAGGCCGATCACGTCGAGGTGCGCGACGAAGGCGATCAGCGGGCCCTCAGCCCGCCGCCGCGCGACGATGTTGCCGATGGAATCGGTCTCCACCTCGGCGAGATCGCCGACCGCGTCACGCACGACGTCGAACACGAGCTGCTCGTGCCCCGACGGGCCGTGAGCGCGGAGAAGTGCATCGAGGACATCTGGCAGCGGCATTTGCGGGCAGTCTATGGACGTGACGTCGTCACCGATCCCGACCGACCTGCTCACCCCGCTCGGCGCGTATCTCCGCCTCCGAGCCGGGGCGACTGCGAGCTTCCTGCTCGAGTCGGTCGAGCAGGGACGGCTCGGCCGTCACTCCTTCATCGGCTCCGGCACGCGGCTCGTGTCGTTCGAGGAGGCCGAGAGCCTCGACCAGCCGGTCGTCGGCTATCTCGCCTACGACCACGTCGCGAAGCTGGAGCCGACCGTTCCGCTCCCTGCAGACGGCCCCGGGCTCCCCGAGAGCCGGTTCGTGGTTGCCGAGACGCTCGTCCGCTTCGACCACGGCAGCGGCACGGCGGACGTGCTCGCTGGAGATCCGGTCGAGATCGCGAGGAGGCTCGCGACGGAGATTGTGTTACAGGAACACAAAGTCTCGTCCGGCACCGAGGTTCGGCGCTTCCCGGATCAGGCCACCTACGAGGCGGGCGTGCGGCAGATCAAGGAGCTGATCCACGCCGGCGACGCGTTCCAGGTCGTGCTCTCGCAGCGCGCCGAGCGCACGACGTCGGCCTCGGCGGTCGAGCTCTACCGAGCGCTCCGTCGCGTCAACCCCTCCCCGTACCTCTTCCTGCTCGAGCTCGAGGAGCTCGCGCTGATCGGCTCCTCGCCCGAGACCCTGGTCAAGTGCGAGAACGGGACGGCGAGCCTGAACCCGATCGCGGGGACGACAGAGCCGGGCGACGGAGACGCCGAACGGCTGCTCGCCTCGGAGAAGGACCGCGCCGAGCACGTGATGCTCGTGGATCTCGGCCGCAACGACCTCTCCCGGGTCTGTGAGGCCGGGAGCGTCCGTGTGGCGCGCTACCTCGAGCCGGAGCGGTTCTCGCATGTGACGCATCTGGTCTCCGAGGTGACCGGCGAGCTCCGCGAGGGCGTGACGCCGTTCGACCTTCTGCGGGCCTGCTTCCCGGCCGGCACCGTGTCGGGGGCGCCGAAGGTGCGCGCGATGCAGATCGTCTCCGAGCTCGAAGGCCATCGCCGCGGCAGCTACGCAGGTGCGGTCGGCTACGTCCTCCCCGGCGGCACGATGGATACGTGCATCGCCATTCGCGCGATCGCGCTCAGCGACGGAGTGGCCCGGCTGCAGGCGGGGGCCGGGATCGTGGCAGACTCGGATCCAGCCGCCGAGCATCAGGAGTGCCTGAACAAGCTCGCCGCGCTGGAAGCCGCGATCGATCTTGCCGAGAAGGGCGCCTAGATGCTGCTGATGATCGACAACTACGACAGCTTCACCTACAACCTCGTGCACCTCTTCCAGGAGCTCGGCGCCGAGGTGCGCGTGTTCCGGAACGACGCGATCACACCGGACGAGGCGGAGCAGCTCGCGCCGTCGCACGTCGTCATCTCCCCCGGCCCCGGTCGCCCCGCGGATGCGGGCGTCTCGGTCGAGGTGATCCGCCGGCTCGGGCCGCAGGTCCCCACGCTCGGCGTCTGCCTCGGCCATCAGGCGATCGTGGCGGCGTTCGGAGGCGAGGTCGGCCAGGCTCGCGCGCTCCTGCACGGGAAGTCGTCCCCGATCGAGCACGACGGCAAGGGACTCTTCGCCGGGCTGCCCGCGAGCTTCGAGGCCGGCCGCTACCACTCCCTGGCCGCGTTGAACGTCCCGGCGGAGCTGGAGGTGACTGCGCGAACGCCTGACGGAGAGGTGATGGGCGTTCGCCATCGCGAGCTCCCGATCGAGGGCGTCCAGTTCCATCCCGAGAGCGTCCTGACGCCGCTGGGCCGCGAGCTCGCGGAGAACTTCCTCGCCCCGTGATCCAGGCGGCGCTCGCTGAGCTGCTCGAGGGCCGCCATCTCCCGCGCGAGCAGGCACGCGAGGTGATGGACGAGATCATGCGCGGCGAGGCGACGCAGGCGCAGATCGGCGGGTTCCTGATCGCCATGCGGCTCAACGGCGAGAGCGCGGACGAGATCGCGGGCTGCGCCGAGGCGATGCGAGCTCACGTCCTCCCAGTCCGGCCGCAGCGGGACGACCTCGTCGACACGGCCGGCACCGGCGGCGACGGCGCCGGCACGCTCAACATCTCGACCGCGGCCGCGATCGTCGCGGCTGCCGCCGGCGCCGGTGTCGCGAAGCACGGCAACCGCGCCGTGTCGTCGGCCTCCGGCTCGGCCGACGTGCTCGAGGCCCTGGGATTCCAGCTCGAGCAGACGCCCGAGCGAATTGCGCAGTCGATCGACGAGCTGGGCTTCGGCTTCATGTTCGCGCCGGCGCACCACCCTGCGATGCGCCACGCTGCACCGGTGCGGCGGGAGCTCGCCGCGCGTACCGTATTCAACGTGCTCGGCCCGCTCACGAACCCCGCCGGCGCCCGTGCGCAGGTGATCGGCGTCTACTCGCCGTCGCTCGTCCGGACGCTCGCCGAGGTGCTCGCGCAGCTCGGCGCACGGCGCGCGTTCGTGGTGCACGGCGCCCACGGCATCGACGAGCTCTCACCAGCCGGCCCGAACGACGTCTGCGAGGTCGTCGACGGCGAGGTGCGGGAGCGCGTCATCGACCCGATCGACCTCGGCGTTCAACGCTGCGACCCGGCAGAGCTGAACGGAGGGTCGCCGGCCGAGAACGCCGATGCGATCCGTCAGGTCTTCGCCGGCGCCGAGGGTGGCCGCCGCGACGCGATCCTGCTGAACGCGGCCGGCGCGATCGCGGCCTCCGGCCACGCGGAAGACCTGCGCGAAGGCCTCGAGCTGGCCCGGCTGGCGATCGACTCGGGCGCGGCGGGCGAGCGGGTCGACGAGCTGGCGAGGTTCACGCATGCGGTTTAACGATGCGCTTGCCGGCCCCGGGCTCGGCGCGATTGCCGAGATCAAGCGGCGTTCGCCCTCGCTCGGCGACATCCGCCCGGATGCCGATCCCGCTCAGCTCGCCGCGGCGTACGCACGCGCCGGGGCAGCAGCCGTCTCGGTGCTCGTCGACGAGCGCTTCGGCGGCGACTGGGACGATCTGCGCGCCGCCCGGGGTGCGACCGGTATCCCCCTGCTGGCGAAAGGCTTCTTCTCGACCGACGAGCACCTGCGCACGGCGAAGGAGGCGGGAGCCGACGCCGTGCTGCTCCTGCTCCGCGACCTCGACGACGCCCAGGTGCGAACGCTGCTCGGCCTCGCCGGCGAGCTCGGGCTGGACACGCTCGTCGAAGCCCACGACGCGGACGAGCTCGAGCGTGCGGTCGCCCTTCAGGCGCCCGTGATCGGGGTCAACGCCCGCGATCTCTCGACCTTCGAGATCGACCGCCCGACGCAGCTGGCGCTCGTGGCGCGAATCCCGCCCGACCGGGTTGCGATCGCCGAGAGCGGCGTGCGGACTCGGGCGCAGGGTGCAGCCGCCGAGCTTGCAGGCGCGAACGCGATCCTCGTCGGCTCGGCGCTGATGCAGGCGCCGGATCCGGCCGAGAAGCTGCGCGACCTCCTGACACGGCCGCTCGTGAAGGTTTGCGGCCTGACGCGAGAGGAGGACGTGGCCGTCGCGGCCGAAGCGGGCGCCGACCTCGCAGGCTTCATCCTCGTTCCCGAGAGCCCACGCGCTGCGAAGGATGTGCTGCCGGTCCCGGACGAGCTGTTGGCGGTCGCCGTCTGGGTCGGTCAGGCTGGCCCCAGCGGCGCGCCGCTCGACCAGGTTCACGAACGCAGCGAGGGTGCGGTTCGCGGCCGCGACGCGGTGCTCCTGCGCGACGGCGAGGAGGTCGCGCGGCTGCTCGACCTCCCCTGGCAGCAGGACGATCCCGGCCACTGGGATCGCGCGGCATCCGCGCCCGGCCGGGTCGTGCTCGCGGGCAAGCTCGCGGCCGACAACGTCGGCGATGCAATCCGCCGCGTCCGGCCCTGGGCGGTCGACGCGAGCTCGCGCCTGGAGGCAGCGCCGGGGATCAAGGATCCCGAGAAGGTTCGCGCCTACGTGGAGGCGGCACATGGCTAGCACCTATGGGACATACGGCGGCCGCTACGTGCCGGAGACGTTGATCCCGGCGCTCGACGAGCTGACGGCGGCCTGGGATGAGGCGCTTGCCGACGCGACCTACGCGGCCGAGCTCGACGAGCTCGCTCGCACGTACGCCGGGCGGCCGACGCCGCTGACGCACGCCGCGCGGTTCGCCCCGGACAAGCGGCTCTACCTGAAGCGTGAGGATCTCCTCCACACCGGCGCGCACAAGCTGAACAACGCGCTCGGCCAGGCAGTCCTCGCGCGCCGCCTGGGCAAGGGCCGGATCGTCGCCGAGACGGGCGCGGGCCAGCACGGCGTCGCGACCGCGACCGTCTGCGCGCGCTTCGGGCTCGAATGCGTCGTCTACATGGGCTCCGAGGACATGCGCCGGCAGGCGCCGAACGTCGAGCGCATGGGCCTGCTCGGGGCGGAGGTGCGGCCGGTCGAGTTCGGCACCAAGACGCTCAAGGAAGCGACGAGCGAAGCGATTCGCGACTGGATCACGAACGTCGAGACGACCCACTATCTGATCGGCTCCTGCGTCGGCCCGGCTCCGTACCCGGCGATCGTGCGGGAGCTGCAGGCCGTGATCGGCCGCGAAGCGCGAGCCCAGGTGCTGGAGGCCGAGGGCAGGCTGCCGGAGGCCGTGATCGCCTGCGTCGGCGGCGGCTCGAACGCGATCGGGATGTTCGCGGGCTTCCTCGACGACGCCGAGGTCGAGCTCGTCGGGGTCGAGGCCGCCGGCGCCGCGAGCCTCGGAACCGGGCGCGCCGGTGTCCTGCACGGCTCGCGCTCCTCGATCCTCGCGGACGAGGACGGCCAGATCGCAGACGCACACTCGATCTCGGCCGGTCTCGACTACCCGGGAGTCGGCCCCGAGCACGCGTTCCTGCGCGACTCCGGCCGCGCCCGCTACGTCGGCACGACCGACGACGAGGCGCTCGAGGCCTTCCGGCGGCTCACACGCACCGAGGGGATCATCCCCGCGCTCGAGCCGGCGCACGCGCTGGCCCGCGTCGACGAGCTGGACTCGGAGTTGATCGTGGTCTGTCTCTCGGGCCGCGGCGACAAGGACCTGGCCGAAGTCCTGGCTCGCGCGTGAGCGGCTTACGCGTCTTCGCGAGCTCGCGTCCGCTGCCAGTCGACGAAGCTCGACAGGTAGACGCTGATCAGCGCGAGCGCGGTGAAGAGCTCGATCATCGTCGCGCTGCGCACGCCGCGCGAGCCGGCAACGATCCCCTCCGGCGGCGAGGTGAACGCCGTCGACACGGCGTAGTAGAAGAAGTCCGCGAGCCGCGGTTGCTCGCCGACGCCGCCGAACGCCTCGTTCGGGCTGAAGGCCCAGAGGCCGGTGTAGACGAGCGTCCAGAAACCGAAGAAGGCAAGCCCGAGCAGGGGCAGGCCGATGTGCCGCAGTCGGAAGAGCACCGCGTCGGTCACGCGCACGGAGCGGCCGATCAGACGCAGGCCGGCCGCACGCCGCCGCAACCCGAGCAGCGCGCCGAGCACGACCGGCGCGACCATGCCGATGCCGAAGAGCCACCAGGCGCGTTCGACGGTGAGCCGCACCGGGATCATCTCGATGGCCACGATCGCCGCAATCAGGACGACCATGTGCCCCGTCCCGGCAGTGAGCCAGTTCGGCCGGACCGGCACCACATTCAGCCCCGCAGGCATCGTCGATGAGTTCTGCCGTTTCCCGCAAAACCCTCGCGATCTACCTGATGTCCGGGCCGGAGACACCTGAGCTCGCGAATGCCGCCGTCGAGGGCGGCGCAGACTTCGTCGAGCTCGGCTTCCCGTTCTCCGACCCGCTCGCGGACGGGCCCGTCATCCGGCGGGCCGCCGAGAAGGCGCTCGCCCAGGGAATGCGGACGAAGGCCTGCCTCGCGTGCCTGAGCTCCGTCCGGGCGCGCGTCGACGTGCCGCTCGTGCCGATGACCTACTCCTCCCTGCTCGAGGCGTACGGCTGGGAGCGATTCGCGGCGGACGCCGAGGCCGCCGGCGCGACGAGCCTGATCGTCGCCGACCTGCCGGCCGAGGAGAAGCCGGAGCTCCGGCGCGTCCAGCTCGTGGCGCCGACCTCGACCGACGAGCGGCTCAGGCTCGCCGCGGGCAGCACGGACGGCTGGCTCTACCTCGTCTCGCTGACGGGGACAACCGGAGCCCGCGCCGGCCTCTCGCAGGCGCTCGCGCCGCTCGCCGAGCGCGCACGAGCGGTCGCGGGCGACGTCCCGCTCTACGCCGGCTTCGGAATCTCCACCCCCGGCGACGCCCGGGCGGCAGCCGAGCTGACCGACGGCGTGGTTGTCGGCTCGAGGGCGATCGAGGTGGCCGAGGACGGCCCGAACGCGCTGCACGACTACGTTCGCTCGCTGCGGGACGCGCTCGACTCGGCCTGAGCTTCCCGAGCAAAAGCACCGTTCCGCCGTGGAACCGGTTACCCGTGAGCGCCCATTCGGGTGAGCCCCGGGACGCGTTTTCGAGGATTCCCGCGTAGCGAAGTTTCGTCAACTTTGCGTACGTCCAACGTTGTGCCGCCAGTACAACGCAACGTCAAGCCAAGGGGAACATCATGAGGAACACTGAACAGGCGCCGTCGAAGCGCGTCCGCATCGTGCTGTGCGCCGCCGTCTTCACCCTCGCCGCCGTCGTACCGGGCGCCGGCCTCGCAGCAGACTGGACGTCCGGCAAGATCAGCCCGACGGCCGACTGGACGTCCGGGATCGCCAATCCGACCGCAGATTGGTCGTCCGGGCTCGCCAATCCAACCGCAGACTGGACCTCCGGCCTCGCGAATCCGACCGCCGACTGGTCCTCCGGCAAGGCCAAGCCGACCGCCGACTGGACGTCGAAGGTGAAGCGCAACGCCGACTGGACCTCGGCGAGAGTCAAGCCGAACGCCGACTGGACGTCGCGCGTCAAGGCCAACGCCGACTGGTCGAGCTAGACAACGAAAGGTCACGCTCAGAAGGGGGAATAGCGATCCCCGATTCGGAGGAGGTGCCGGTCACCCATTTGGGGTACCGGTGCCTCCCTTTGCTGCCGATTGTCAGGTAAGACGTCCGCGGCGGCTAGCGCGCGCGGCCACTCAGACGAGGTGCGGCAGCAAAACATGAGCATCCCAGCAGTTGCAGGACACGGGGGATGGCAGTCACGGCGAGTTCGCCGGCTGTCGGCGTCCGCCTCCGCCTATGTCGCCGTCGTCGCCGTAGCCGCTGTCGCGGCCGCGATCGTCGCCGTCGCAGGCGACACATCGACCAGACCCGAGTGGTGGGCGTTCGCCAGCCTGCTACCGCTGGCCGCGGTCGCGCCTCTCTTCCGCGTCCCGGTCGGCCGCAACCACAGCCTCCACGCGGGACCGGCATTCGTGGTCGCGGGAGCGCTCGTCCTGCCGCCGCTCCTCGTCGTGGCGCTCGTGGTCGCACTGCATATCCCGCTCGCGATCCGCGACCGCTACCCGTGGTACATCCAGACGTTCAACATCGCGAACTTCACGCTGAGCGGCCTCTCGGCCTGGCTCGCCGTCGACGCGATCGGCCAGGACGGCAAGGTCCACTTCGCCCTCTCCGGCCTCGCAGCGGCCGGTGTCTTCGTCGCCGTCAATCACGTGCTGCTCGCCGTCATCCTGCGGCTCGGACGCGGGCACAGCTTCCGTGAGACCGGGCTCTTCTCGGCCTCCGGCCTGGGCATCGAGCTCGTGATCGCCGCGCTCGGCCTCGCCGTCGGCACGTTTGCCCTCGAGAACCCGTGGCTGATTCCGGCTGTGATCGCACCGCTCGCGCTCGCACACCGCTCGCTCTCGACGACCTCCCAGCTGCGTGAGACCGAAGAACGCTTCAGGACGATGTTCGAGTCGGCGCCGACGGCGACGATGCTCTTCGGAGTCGGCGGCGAGATCATGACCGCGAACCGCTCCGCTCTCTCGTTGCTCGGGTACGAGGGTGACGAGGCGCAGCTCACGCACTCGGACGCGATCCGGCACCCGGACGATGCCGAGGAAGGCCAGCGCCTCTACGAGGAGCTGATCCGCGGCGATCGGGACTCGTACCGCCGCGAAGCACGTTTTGTGACCAAAGACGGCCGGAGCCTCGTGACCCATCTCGCGGTCGCGCTCGTGCGCGACGCGGACGGCAAGCCCGACTTCGCGATCGGGATGGCCGAGGACGTCACCGAGCGCAAGCTGCTCGAGGAGCAGCTTCGCCAGAGCCAGAAGCTCGAGGCGATCGGCCGGCTCGCCGGTGGCGTGGCTCACGACTTCAACAACATGCTGACCGCGATCGGCGGGTACACCGCCTTCGCGCTCGAGCACGCTCCGGACGGCTCTCCCCTGGCGTCGGATCTCGACGAGATCAGGAAGGCGACCGACCGGGCCGCCCTGCTCACACGCCAGCTCCTCGCCTTCAGCCGCAAGCAGGTCCTGACCCTCGAGCTCCTGAACCTCAACGGCATCGTCGTCGAGATGCAGTCGATGCTCCGTCCGCTGATCGGCGAGGACGTGGTCCTGACGACGCGCCTCGACCCCGCGCTCGGGCCGATCGAGGCCGACCCGGGTCAGCTCCACCAGGTGGTGATGAACCTCGTCGTGAACGCCTGCGACGCGATGCCGAAGGGCGGGAACCTGACGATCGAGACGGCGAACGCCGACATCGACGAGATCGGCGACGGCTCGATCGAGCCCGGCCGCTACATCACGTTGACCGTGCGCGACGCAGGCGACGGAATCGACGAGGAGACGCTGGGCCAGATCTTCGAGCCGTTCTTCACCACGAAGGACGCGGCCAAGGGCACCGGGCTCGGCCTGGCGACCGTGTACGGGATCGTCAAGCAGAGCGGTGGCTATGTCGAGGTCGAGAGCGAGGTCGGCGTCGGCTCGGCCTTTAGGATCTACCTTCGCCGCGTCGACGATGCGCGGCAGCAACGTCCAGAGCCGCCTGTGACCGCTCCTCCGTCAGACCCCGACCCCAGCCAGGCCGCGAAGCGGGTGCTGGTCGTCGAGGACGAAGAGGTCGTTCGCGGCCTCGTGCGCCAGATGCTCGAGGGGGAGGGCTACGAGGTGCTCGTCGCCCAGGACGGCGAAGAGGCGATCGAGCTTGCCGGACGGACGACGATCGACGTGCTGCTGACGGACCTGACGATGCCGAAAGTCGGCGGACGCGAGGTGGCCGAGCGGCTGCGCGAATCGCAGCCGGGGCTGAGGGTCGTCTACATGTCCGGCTACGCGGAGGACCTGCCCGCCGGCGCGCTGCCGCCTGCGACGTCCTTCCTCGGCAAGCCGTTCACGTTCGCGGAGCTGACCGAGACCGTCCACGCGCTAATTACTGCACCGTAGTTTACCCTAACTAAACCAACGAGCTTCCGTCTTACGCCCTGAAGGGAAGCGGCCGCCGTCCGGCGGCCCAGACCGAAAGGGAGTCCGATGCAGAAGAAGCTCTTGCCGTCGCTCGCCGCGGCGGTGCTCGGGGCGGCACTGCTGGTAGGAGCAAGCTTCGCGAGCTCCGCCGGCGGCAATGCCCCCGCCAAGACCGGCAGCGGTGAAGCGAAACGTGGCGGGACGCTGCGCGTCAACCTCTCCACCACCGACTTCGAGTACGTCGACCCGGCGCTCGCCTACGACGCGTACGGGTGGGGCGTGCTCTACATGACGAACCTGATGCTCCTGAACTACCCGGACAAGCCGGCGCCGGAAGGCTCGCGGCTCGTGCCGGATGCAGCCGTCGGGTTCCCGCGCGTCTCGCGTGACGGCAAGACGTACACGTTCACGCTCAAGACCGGGCTCCGGTTCAGCGACGGGTCAGCCGTGACCGCCGCAGCATTCAAGCGGGCCTTCGAGCGCGCCGCGGACCCGAAGCAGGCCTCCCCGGCGATCGCCTTCATGCACGACGTCGTCGGCGCCGACGCCAGAAACGAAGGAAAGGCGACCTCGGTCGCGGGCGTGACTGCGAATGGCCAGACGCTGACGATTCGTCTCACCAGGGCGAATCCGACGTTCCTCGCCGAGATCGCGATGCCGTTCTTCGCGGCCGTCAAGCCGAACATGGCGGTCGACTCGCACGGGCTCAACGTCTACCCCTCGGCCGGCCCGTACAAGATCGTCAGCCGCGCAGTCGGCAGCCAGCTCGTGCTCGAGCGGAACACCTTCTACAAGGGCGACCGGCCCGCCAACGCGGACCGCGTCGTGATCACGACGAACACGGACGAGAACCAGAGCCTGCTCCAGGTTCGCGCCGGCCAGATCGACTACGACCAGTTCGGCCTCCCGCCGACCGCGCACGACGGCCTCTCGAGCCAGTACGGCGTCGCCAAGGGCGGCAACGGCCGGTACTTCGTCAACACGGGCATCAACACCACCTATCTCGCGCTGAACACGAGCCGGCCGGCGCTTGGAAAGGTGAGCCTGCGGAAGGCGGTCAACTGGGCGATCGACCGGCCCGCGATGCTCAGAGTGGCGGGCAAGTTCGCCGGCAAGCGCACGGACCAGATCCTGCCGCCCAACATGCAGGGCTTCCGCGACGCCAAGCTCTACCCGATCAAGGGCGCCGACGTGGCCAAGGGCCGGGAGCTCGGAGCCGGCGCGAAGGACAACATCGATCTGCTCTACACGACCAGCCCGACGTCGGTCGCCCGGGCGCAGATCATCAAGTACAACCTCGAGCAGATCGGTCTGAGCGTGACCCTGAAGCCGCAGCCGTTCGCGGTCGCGATCCGCACGGCCGGGACGCGAGGGTCCGACTTCGACATGTTCCTGATCGCATGGTTCGCGGACTACCCGGACCCGTACGACTTCATCAACGTGCTGCTCGACGGGCAGAACATCCAGGCCGCGAACAACTCGAACTACTCGTACCTGAACAGCTCGAAGTACAACAAGCTGATGACGGACGCGTCCAAGCTCTCCGGTACGGCGCGCTACGACGCGTACGGGAAGCTCGACGTGGACATGATGAAGACCGTCGCCCCGTGGGTGCCGCTCTCGAACGGCAACGTCCGGGAGTTCATCTCGACGCGGGTGTCGAACTACATCTTCCACCCGGTCTACGGCGGCGCGGTCATGAACGCGCTCGCCATCAAGTAGTTCCAAGACGCAGGACGCCAAGGAGGAGCGCCCCGCGGGGCGCTCCTCTCCTGCGGCCGGTATCCACTACGGTGGAGGCATGAGCGAAACGCTGCGCGGGCAGCTGCTGGTCGCAGCGCCGATCCTCCACGACCCGAACTTCCACCGGACGGTGGTGCTCGTTGCAGAGCACGGCGAGGAGGGCGCGATGGGGCTCGTCCTCAACCGGCCGACGGACACCGCCGTCGGCGACGCGCTGCCGGAGCTCGCGCCGCTGGCGGGCGAGGAGGACCCGGTCTACGTCGGCGGGCCGGTGGCGCTCGAGTCGGTGCTCGCGGTCGCCGAGCTGGACGACCCCGACGACGCCTCCGAGCTGCTCTTCGGCACGGTCGGCTTCGTGCAGGACACCGAGGTGCCCGTCCTCCGCGGGCGCGTCTACGTCGGCTACGCCGGCTGGAGCGCCGGCCAGCTCGAGGCCGAGCTGGAGGAGGAATCGTGGCTCGTCCTCCCCGCCGAGCCTGACGACATCTTCAGCAACGATCCGGACGGGCTCTGGAGCGCGGTGCTCCGCCGCCAGGGCGGGCCCTACGCCCTGCTCTCGCTGATGCCGCCCGACCCGTCGCTCAACTAGACCGGCCGCCCTGGCTAGTCTCCCGGCGTAATGCTCGACCACGTGACGATCCGCGCCTCGGACGGGGCAGCATCGCAGCAGTTCTACAAGACCGTGCTGCAGGCGATCGGGATCGAGCAGACGCGCTCGGGCGAGCACGACGTCGAGTGGAACGACTTCTCGCTCTCGCCCGCGAGCGCCGACAGGCCGGTGACGCGGCGGCTGCACATCGGGTTCGCGGCCCCGTCGCGCGCTCACGTCGACGCCTTCTGGAAGGCCGGAACCGACGCCGGCTACCAGGACGACGGCGGGCCTGGTCTGCGGCCGGAGTACAGCGACGACTACTACGGCGCCTTCCTCCTCGATCCGGACGGCAACAGCGCCGAAGCAGTGCACCACGGCTCCATGCGGGAGCAGGGAGGCATCGATCATCTCTGGATCCGCGTCGCCGACCTCGAGGCGTCGACGCGCTTCTACGAGACTGTCGCGCCGGCCGCGGGCTTCCACATCGGGCGTGAGCTCGACGACCGGACGCTCTTCGCCTGCTTCGGCGGCTCGTTCTCGATCGTCAGCGGCGGTCCGCCGACCGAGCACGTGCACATCGCGTTCTCCGCGTCCGAGAACGAGATCGTCGACCGGTTTCACCGCGACGCGACCGCCGCCGGCTACCGCGACAACGGCCCTCCGGGCGAACGCCCGATCTACCACCCGGGCTACTACGGCGCGTACGTCCTCGATCCCGACGGCAACAACATCGAGGTCGTGAACCACAACCGCTGAGTGCGGCTGGAGTTGCCGGTCCGGCTTCGTGATGCGAACATATGTTCGTGTCACGCGAGGCGACGATCCTGCATGCCGACCTCGACGCGTTCTTCGCGTCCGTCGAGCAGCGGGACGACCGTCGCCTGCGTGGGCGTCCCATCGTCGTCGGGATGGGCGTCGTGCTCGCGGCCAGCTACGAGGCTCGGGCCTACGGCATCCGCACCGCGATGGGCGGGCGCCAGGCCCGTCGCCTCTGCCCGCACGTGATCGCCGTCCGGCCGCGCATGACCGCCTACTCCGAAGCGAGCAAGGCCGTCTTCGAGGTCTTCGACGACGCGACACCGGTCGTCGAGGGACTGTCGATCGACGAGGCGTTTCTCGACGTGCGCGGGCTGGAGCACATCAGGGGCACGCCGACCGAGATCGCGGTGCGGCTTCGGAGCGACGTCGCCGAGCACGTCGGGCTGCCGATCACGGTCGGCGTGGCCAGGACGAAGTTCCTCGCCAAGGTCGCGAGCGGGGTGGCCAAGCCGGACGGGCTGCTGGTCGTGCCGCCGGACGGTGAGCTCGAGTTCCTCCACCCGCTTCCGGTCGAGCGGCTCTGGGGCGTCGGACACGTGACCGCCGGCAAGCTCCACCAGCGCGGGCTGAGGACCGTGGGCCAGGTCGCGGAGATCCCCCAGGAGGCGCTCGTCTACATGCTCGGTCGGGCGTCCGGCCGGCAGCTCCACGCGCTCGCCCACAACCGCGATCCGCGGCCCGTCCAGGTCGGCCGCCGCCGTGGCTCGATCGGGTCGCAGCACGCGCTCGGACGCCGCACACCGAGAACCTGGGAGGCCGTCGACGTCGTCGTGATCGGCATCGTCGACCGTGTCACCCGGCGGATGCGCGCAGCCGGGCGGATCGGCCGCACGGTCGTCCTGCGCCTGCGGTTCGACGACTTCTCGCGTGTGACGCGATCGCACACGCTGCCGCGGGCGACGTCGCACACGCAGACGATCCTCGCCACGGTCCGCTGGCTGCTCGCGGGGGCGATGCCGCTGATCGAGCGGCGCGGCGTCACGCTCGTCGGCATTGCGGTCGCCAATCTCGAGGACGACCGCGCAGTCCAGCTCGGCCTGCCGTTCGACCCGCACAGCGGCCTGGCCCTCGACACGGCGCTCGACGAGGTGCGCGAGCGGTTCGGATCGGCGGCCGTCACGCGGGCCGTGCTGCTCGGCCGCGAGCTGCGCCCGGCGATCCCGCAGCTCCCCGACCGGCCGAGCAGTTGAAAGCAACCGGTCCCCGTGCGAGTCTTGCCCCGTGGTCGTCGCCGATCCGTACCACGCAAGCACCCGTCACAACGCCACCGTCGTTCCCTTCCGCGCCGGGGACGGGCTCGAGTTGAACCTCGTCCACGTCCGCGGCGAGCGGGAGGCCACGCGCGGGCCGGTCCTGCTCGTCCACGGCGCCGGCGTGCGCGCGAACCTCTTCAACGCGCCCGTGCAGACGACGGTCGTCGACGCGCTGCTCGAACGCGGCTACGACGTGTGGCTCGAGAACTGGCGCGCGAGCATCGACGTGCCCCCGAACGAGTGGACGCTCGACCAGGCCGCGATCCACGACCACCCGGCGGCCGTCCGGAAGGTGGTCGAGGAGACGGGTGCCGACAAGGTGAAGGCGATCATCCACTGCCAGGGCTCGACGAGCTTCATGATGTCCGCGCTCGCCGGGCTCGTACCCGAGGTCGACACGGTCGTCGCGAATGCGGTGTCCCTCCACACAGTCATCCCGCCCGTCTCCAGGTTCAAGATCAGCCGCGTTCTGCCACTCGTAAGACCGTTTTTCACGTATCTCGACCCGCAGTGGGGCAACGAGGCGCCGGACCTCAAGGCCAAGGCGATGCTCGGCTTCGTCAAGCTCACGCACCGCGAGTGCAGGAACGACGTCTGCCGGCTGGCGAGCTTTACGTACGGGACGGGCTGGCCGACCCTCTGGCGCCACGAGAACCTGAACGACGAGACGCACGAGTGGATCAAGGGCGAGTTCGCGGCCGTGCCGCTGACGTTCTTCAAGCAGATGGCGCGCTGCGTTCGCAAGGGGAACCTGGTCTCGGTCGAAGGGCACGATGCGCTGCCCCGCGACTTCGCCGCTCAGCCGCCGCAGACCGACGCCCGCTTCGTCTTCTTCGCCGGCGCGCGGAACCGCTGCTTTCTACCGGTGAGCCAGCAGCGCACGTTCCGGTTCTTCGAGGAGCACGCACCCGGAAAGCACGCACTGCACGTGCTCCCGGACTACGCACACCTCGACGTCTTCATCGGCAAGGACGCAGGCCGCGAAGTGTTCCCGCGGATGCTGGACGAGCTCGAGCGCTGAGCAGGTGATTCCGCGACGGGTGAAGCGGCAGTCCGGGCGTCATGCGCTCGTGGACGGCATCCCGTTCGTGCTCCCCGTCAACTCCGACCGCACTTCCGCGCTGATGGCGGCGTTCGGAATCGACTTCGCGAAGGCGGCCGCGCTGCTGCCCGGGAACGAGATCCACCCCGCTCGGCTCTGGCGCCGGGCCGTGCTGCTGATCACGGTCATCAACTACACGCTGACCGACATCGGGAAGTACATCGAGTTCAGCGTCGGAATCGCCTGCACGCGCGGCAGCAGGCCGGCTCCTCCCCTCCTTCCGTTCCCGCTGGGGCGTGCGTTCGGATTCGGCCAGTACGTCCTCGACCTGCCGGTCAGCACGGAGATCTCGGTCAAGGGCGGCAAGGGGATCTGGGGGATGCCGAAGCACCAGGCGAGCCTCGACTACGTCGTCTCGGACGAGACCGTGAGCAGCCAGTACGACAAGGACGGCTCCTTCGTGCTGCGGATCACGATCGACCGGCCCCGGCGCCTTCGGGTGCCGATGAGCATCTCGGCGGCCAACTACTGCCAGTTCCGCGGCCTGCTGATGAAGTCGTACGTGTACATGAGCGGCAAGGCGTCGCTGGCGCTCGGGCCAAGCGCCGGCTGGCGCGCTCGAGCTCGGCGACCACCCGAACGCGCGCCGCCTGGCCGAGCTCGAGATCACGCCGAAGCCGCTCTTCACCGCGTTCTTCCCGAGCTCGACCGGCGTTCTCGACGATCACTTCGAGAGCTGGTTCGTGAGCTCCGAGCGGCCGCCGGAGAGCCCGCCCGAGGGCTTCGAGAGCGTGATCGGCCTCGGGCTCGGCGAGGACTGGCCCGAGCCGCCGAAGCGCCCCTAGCCGGGTCGCGGCCGGTAGTCGGACGGGCCGGCCAGCACGACGCGGTAGCCGTCGGGATCGCGCAGCCAGATCTCCTGCTGCTTCGCGTTCGGGTTCACGTGCACGTCGCGCTCGACCTCGGCTCCGGCGGCTCGTGCGCGCTGCGCCGCAGCGTCGAGGTCCGAGACCTCGAACCAGAGCAGGGCGCCGTTCCCGAGCGGGACGTCCATCGTTGCAAGCGGCCCATGGTGATCCTCGACGTCGATGCGGTGCAGCTGCAGGATCAGCTCCCCGTCGCTGACGAGCTGCTCGTACTCGTCGCCGCCGTGGCCGCTCTCGGCATCGAGGATCTGCGCGTAGAACCGGCTGGAAGCCGGAACGTCGCGGACGACGATGAGCGGCTGCGGCCAGACCTTCGTGGGCACGTCGACAACTCTAGAAGACCGACTACGCCTCGACGGCATCGAGCCCGAGCCACGACGCGAGGTCGTCCAGCTCGGCCTGCACGCCCTTGGCCATCGCGCGGGTGAACTTCACGTCCTCGTGGATCGCGTGCACGCGCAAGACGGAGGCCTTGCGGTCGGCGGTGGCGTCGACCTTCCCCACGAGTTGGTCGCCGTGGAGCACCGGGAGCGCGAAGTAGCCCCAGCGGCGCTTGGCCGCGGGCTTGTACATCTCGAGCGTGTACTCGAAGTCGAACAGCTCCTCCAGGCGGCGACGGTCGTAGATGAGCCGGTCGAACGGCGACAGCAGCGCCGTACGACCCTCGAAGCCGGCGCCGAGCGAGGCCGGGTCGACCCGCCATTCCCCCTTGACGCCCTCGACCACGGCCGGCTCTCCGGCCTCGCCGACGTCCACCGGCTCGAGCGGCATCGTGGTGCTCTTCTTCCGGGCGATGCCCAGCGAGACGAGGCGCCGCTCGTTCCGGATCCGCTGCGCGTCTTCGACGGCCGGGACGACGAAGCCGGCCGGGTACACCCGCTCCGGGAGATCCCACAGCCGCTCCCGCCCGACGCGCCCGGCGATCGCGACCTCCCCGAGCATCATCAGGAACTCCAGCATCTGCGTGACGTTGCGGTTGTTGGTCCACCCGGTCGAGGCCCACGGCACCACGCACGTGTCCGGGATGTCGCGCGAGCTCAGCGGCCCGGAGCTGCCGAGCAGCTCGAGGATGTCGCGCCGGAAGCGGTCGTTGTCGTGGATCCAGGCATGCGTGCGCTCGTGACTGCGGCTCGTCCGGCTGCCCGCGAGGTGCAGGCCGACGTCGCTCATCGGCCGCACCAGCGCGTTGTGCTCGAACAGCGTGCGGTCCTCCTCCAGGGCCTTCGTGAGGTTCTCCGGGCGGTATGTGGAACCGAGGCGGCTCCAGGCGACGAGGTCCGCGCTCGGCGCGATCGCCGCGGTCGGATCGATCTGGAGCAGCGTCAGCTGCCGCACGACCGTGACCAGATCGGTCGGCCGCGGCAGGTCGAGCAGCTGCGCGCGCACCGCGATGCGCCGGGCCTCCGCTTTCGTCAGCTCGTGCACGGACGGGAGGCTACGCCACGACCCGTTTCTACGAGGGGGTGACGCTGGGGGAACCACAGTGGGATCGGAGGTGTAACGGCCGCAAGATGCGATCTCTCGTGCTCGCTCTGGTGCTCGGACTGCTGTTCGTCACGGCCGCCGAGGCGAAGCTCGATCCGACCTTCAGCCAACGCATCGCGAAGCCGGGCGACCGGCTGACGCTCGACGTCGGGGAGGGAGGCGCACAGTTCATGGGACCGCTCCGGATCTTCCTCGTCTCGCTCGACGACGGCGATCGCAGCCAGATCAAGCTCGGGGAACTGGGCACGCCGGGGAGATTCGACGTGCCGCGGATATTGCGATTTGAGGTGCCGGACGTTCCCGCAGGCGACTACACCGTCGCCATCTGGTTCAGGGGCTCCGAGACCGGCAGGTGGACGAACGCGCTCGAGGGCATCGATCCGCTCCTGACGATCCGTGCCGGCGAACGCGGAGCGTCTCCCGCCCCGCTCTGGGCGATTGCGATCACGGCCGGCGGTCTCGGAGCCGGCCTTCTCGTACGCAGAGCGCGGCTACATCAGCCCGTAGACATCGCGTAGCGATCCGGTGAAGTACGCGGCGTAGCGCCCCGTGGCCGCAAGTCGCTCCTTTGTGTCCGGGGCGTTCGTGATCTGCATCGTCGTCATCTGACGAATGAAGTCCTGCGGCCGGATCCGGAGGATGCCCTTGCCGATCGGATCGCCCGCCTCGCTCTCACCCTCATAGACCGTGATGTAGAGCGTCGTCGTGTCCGCCCACTGGTCGATGCCGGGGTCGTCGTGGATCAGCTTGTAGCCGTCGAAGTAGAAGGTCTTGCCCTCGACCGACGAGAGCTGCATCCGGTAGCGCATGCGGCGCGTGCCCACGTCGGTCGGGTCTGAGACGAGGAGGTTGAACGCACCGTCGGTGACGGTGAGCGGTTGCTCGGAGAGAGCCGGCGCCGTAACCGTCCCGATCAGCCTGGCGGCATGTGCCTCGTCCCCGACCAGCGCGTCGAGATCGTCCGCGATCACGGTCAGCGTGAAGACGAAGGTCGAGTCGTCCTCCCGGCCCCGCTGGTCGGCGCGCTCGAAATCGTCGGTGACCGCGGTCGAGAAGAAGCCGCGCATCGTCTCCGTGAAGCGGACGCCCGTCCTGGCCGCGGGCGCGGCCTGCTGCGGGTGTGACGGAAGGTCGTAGGGCAGGTTCCAGCCCTTGTCCTGCGCCATCAGCGCGCACGCGCGCTCGGCCACTGCGGAGATCGTGAAGAGCGGATTGACGCCGAGCGAGCGCGGGATGATCGACCCGTCCATCACGTAGAGCCCGTCGTGGACATCCTCCCCCGCGGTGCCGGCGAAGACGCGGCCCTTGTGGTCGACGACGCCGCCGGCCGCGTCCTCGCCCATCGGGCAGCCGCCGAGCGGATGGACGGTCACCAGATCGTGGCCGAAGAGCTGCGTCCAGATGGGGTTCTTGACGTAGTTGCCGCCGAGCCCGGTCGTGGCCTGCTCCAGCAGGCCGTTGACGCGGGTGAAGATCGGCTGTGAGCCCACGCCCCGCCAGATCACCCGGGCGCGATCGTCCTGCAGCTCGATCGTTCCTCTTGAGTCGTCGTGCGTCATCACGAGGTACGTGATCGTGTTGCGCATCGCACCGCCGTAGGCCCCGCCGAAGAGCGAGTGGAGCTCGCGCCTTCGCTCCCGGAAGAAGTCGGGCACGCCCTCGTCGCTGTCGTCGCCGACAGTCGCCGCGGCGGCCGCGAAGAGCTGCGCGAGCACGACCGAGAGCGCGCCGGGAATCACGCCTTCCTCGATCACGAGGCCCTGGCTCAGGTCGCCCTGCTCGCGGATGTCGATGATCCCGGCGATGCACGGGCCGACAGACTCGAGCTCCTTCACGTTGTGGTCGCCGAAGCCGATCCCGTTGACAGGACGGTCGGTGTTGTACCCGAACGCGAGAAAGTCGCCGTTGCCGCTGAAGTGCGTGCCGAGGGCGTCCGAGAGCTCGAGGCCGCGGTCGCGCGAACGGAGCAGGATCTCCGTCGAGCCCAGCGCGCCCGCGCCGAGCACGACGATGTCGGCCGAGACGAACATCTCCGGTGCCTTGAACTTTTCGCGTCCGAAGTCGATCGGCTCGAAGTGCACGAGCCAGCGTCCGTCCTCGCGCCGGTCGACGTGGCTCACCTTGAGCTGCGTGTAGATCTCGGCACCGTGGTTCCGGGCGTCGGGGAGGTAGTTCATGATCAGCGTGTTCTTGGCGGCGTAGTTGCAGCCACTGACGCAGTCGCCGCACAACCGGCAGGTCCGCTGGTAGACCCCGACGTGGTTGACGCCGTCAGGTTTGTAGTTGACGTTGATCGGCGGCCGGTAGAACCGCTCGCCGAGGTGGTTTCCGGCCGCCTCGAGCGCGGCGAGCTTCTCGAGCGGCGGGAAGTCATCTGGATACGAGCCGGGATCGAGCATGTCCTGCGCCCGCGCGTAGCCGTCCCGCATGCCGTCGGCATCGTCGCGAAGCGCCTGCGGCCACACTGCGTCGGCGAGTACCCGCGGCTCCGCCGGGAGGACGACGCCCGCGTTGACGAGGGACGTGCCCCCGAGCCCGCAGCCGAGGAAGACACCGATGTCGTCATTCGCACGGAAGTCGAACAACCCGGTCTTCGAGCCGAAATGGCCGTGCTCGTTGTCCATCTGGAACTGCGCCGCCGCCTCGACGGTCGTGTCCGGGTACTCGCCCGGCTGGAACTCCCGCCCCCGCTCGAGCACGCACACGCGCTGCCCCGCGCGCGCCAGCCGGGAGGCTGCAATCGAGGCGCCGTAGCCCGAGCCGACGACGACTGCGTCGTAGTGCGAGCGGAGGTTCTCGAACGGCGAAGCCAGCCGGGGACTGCGGGGTGTGACGGACACTGGGCGTACCTCCTAGATTCGTAGTCGACGGGAGAAGAATCGCGTCCGGGAGCTGTCCGCGAGCGCCGCTGCGGCGCGCTCCTCGTCCAGCCAGTCCGGGTGCGGGACCGCGAGCGGCGGGGTGTCGGTCGCGAGCTCGGGTGCGTGTCTGCGGATCGCCGTCTCGGCGATCAGATAGCCGTGGTTCTCGAGCACGGCGATCTCGCCGTCGGAGAAGACGTCGAGGTCGATCCGCACCTGCGAGATGAACCGCTCGACGAAGTCGTCGGAGTAGGCGGGCACGTCGGGATCGGGCTCGAAGTGCGACGGCTTGCTCGCAACGCTCCAGTACGCACCGGCCATGTCGCCGCGGATGAAATTGGCGAGCAGCCAGCGCTTGCGCACCTCGGTCGCCTGCTCGAGCAGGGTCACGGCGTAGCGCAGGGCCTTCCAGACCGCCCGCATCGGCGGATCCACCGAGAGCGAGGGCGCCGCGTCGGAGACGAGGACGACGGCGTGGTCCCGCCAGACCGGCTCGATCCCGAGGTTGTCGTAGACGCCGCCGTCTGCGAGGTCGATCGAGCGGATCAGCCGCTCCCGGTCGTCGCCCGCGTACTTCCCGCCGCTCAGCTGCTCGACGCCGGTGCGGACGCGCATCGGCCGGAACGGCCCCGGGACACACGAGGACGCGGCGACGGCGCGGGCGAGCGTCCAGTCCGCGGTGGGCGAGAACGTGCCGGCCGACGAGGAGCCGATCGACCCCGCCGAGTCGAAGACCCACTGCTCGCGGAAGCGCATGTCGGAGGCGCAGATGACGAAGCGTGGACGGTCGGGCAGCTCGTCCAGGCGTCCGGCCGCCGGCCCCTCGGCGTATCGCTTCGCCAGGCCCTCGATCGCCGCGTTCTGGTCGAACCAGCGGAAGGGGTGGAAGCCGCGTAGCGCGGTCTTCGTCCGGATGTCGCGCCGTGTGAAGTCCCGCATCGGCCGGGCGACCCCCTCCTCCCACCCGGACACGACGCCGCCGTCCGCGGGCCACGCACTCGGGTCACGGATGAG
Organism: uncultured Gaiellaceae bacterium; assembly: GCA_963749515.1. Taxonomy (GTDB): domain Bacteria; phylum Actinomycetota; class Thermoleophilia; order Gaiellales; family Gaiellaceae; genus Gaiellasilicea. The sequence goes on along the minus strand of CAVVMR010000001.1, from coordinate 845,756 downwards.
GTGCGTCGCGAGCTGGGCGGCGAAGATGCTCCCGCCCGAGACCGAGGTGAGCGTGTCCACCTGGGCGAGAATCCCGAGCTCGTTCAGGCGGCGCAGCGCTCCGAGGTGGAAGAGCGCGGCGCGATAGCCGCCGCCGGAGAGGCAGAGCGCCGTCCCCTCTCGCTGCTCGCGCGGCAGGAACTCGGCCCGTCCGTACCTCGTCGCGGTGCTCACGACGCAATCGCCGCCGGCTCGTCGTGGTAGACGGAGAAGATCTGGGCGAGCATCGCCTCGCGCGACGCGTAGCGACGCTCGTCGTAGCAGCCGAGTGGGCTTTCGAGCACGGCGTACAGGCACTTGTTGCAGTACGTGCACGGGTTCGGCGGCTCGTCCCGCCCGGCCTCGAAGTGGCGCACGAGATCGGGCGTCGCGATCAGAGCGCGCGCGATCGTGACCGCGTCGCAGTCGCCGCGGCGAATCGCCTCTGCGATCGTGGAGCCGCGCTGGAAGCCGCCGGTGCAGAGGACGGGGATCGACACGGCGCGCTTGATCGCCGCCGCGTCGCCGAGGTTCGCGCCTTCGATCTCGTCCGGGCTCCGCCGAGCGCGCTTCTCGAGGATGCGCGAGAACGGCCACGTGCGGAAGAGCAGGTAGTTGCGGAAGGTGTGGATCCCGCTCGAGAGCAGCACGTCGTAGGTGGCGACCACGTCCTTGGCCGAGAATGCGCCTGCGGGGTTGTCCGGGTGCGGAAAGGTGTTTCCGGACGAGACGTGGATCGCGTCGGCTCCGGCCTGCTCGACCCAGCGCGCAACCTCGACCGAGTCCTCGATCGTGTTGCCCTTCTTCGCCCATGGCATCAGCGCATTGCCGTATTCGGTCGTGCTGAGCTTGACCTGGAGGTGGAAGCCGTCGCCGACCCGCTCGCGGATCGCCCGGACGGTCTCGAGCAGGAACCGTGCCCGGTTTTCGAGCGAGCCGCCGTACTCGTCGTCGCGGTCGTTGATCGCCGAGGACAGGAACTGGGTGAAGACGTAGCCGTTGGCGCCGTGGACCTCGACGCCGTCCAGGCCCGCTTCCTTGGCCCGGCGGGCGCCCGCGGCAAACGCCTCGGTCACCTCCTCGATCTGCACCTTCGTCATCCGCTCGCACTCGAACCCGTGCAGCGGATCCGGCTTGTCCGTCGAGCTCCAGCCGCGCTCGAACTCGACGCCGTTGATGTCGCGCTGGCGGCCACCGAACGCGAGCTGGAGGATGTACGGGCAGCCGTGCTCGTGCACGCGCCGTCCGAGCTCGCGCCAGAAGGGAATCCGCTCGTCGCCCTCGATCGAGGCGTACCCGGGGACGATGAACCCGCGGCGGTGGACGCCGCACCAGGAGGAGACGATCGCCCCCACTCCCCCACGCGCGAACTTCAGCTCCCAGTTGATCCGCGCCTGAGTGCCCGTGCCGTCGTAGTGGTCGAAGCGGCCGGAGATGTTCGAGCGGAGAACCCGGTTCCTGAGCGTCAGGTTCCGGAGCTCGAGTGGCTCGAAGACCTCCTCGAGGCTCATGCTGGAGTCGCCTCGCGCGCCCGGTAGACCGAGAGGATCTCGGCGATCATCTCCTCGCGCGAGTCGTAGCGTGTCTCGTCGTAGCAGCCGAGCGGGTTCTCGAGGAAGTTCGCGAGGCACTTGTTGCAGTACGTGCAGGGCCTCTGCGGCCGGTCGTGGCCCTGCTCGAACAGGTGGACGAGGTCCGGGTTGGCGAGAAGCGAGCGGGCGATCGTGACGGCGTCGCAGGCTCCGCTTTCGATTGCCCCCTCGATCACGGACGCTGTCTGGAAGCCGCCGCCGCAGAGGACGGGAATCCCGACGGCCGCCTTGACGGCGCGTGACTCAGGCAGGTTGATGCCCTCGACGCCCAGACGGCGCGCGGGCCGCTCCCACTGCCACCGGAAGATCCGGCTCAGCGGCCAGGTCCTGAAGACGATGTAGTTCCGGAGCGTCTTGCTGCCGTCCGAGAGAGCGGTGTCGTAGGTGTTCACGAAGTCCTTCACCGGCATCGACCCGGGCGGGTTCCGCGGATGGGGGAACGCGGCGCCCGCGGTGATGTGGATCGCATCGACGCCGGCCTCCTCCAGCCACTTGCAGATCTGGACGGAGTCCTCGACCCCGTTGCCCCGCCGCAGCCACGGGAAGACCTCGTTCATTCGCTCCTCGACGCTGATCTTGACGCCGAGGTAGAAGTCCGAGCCGACCTCTGCGCGGATCGCCTTCACGATCTCGAGCAGGAAGCGGGCGCGGTTGTCGAGCGAGCCGCCGTAGTCGTCCTTGCGATCGTTGATCGCCGACGAGAGGAATTGAGTCACGAGCACGCCGTTGCCGCCGGCGACCTCGACGCCGTCGAGACCGGCCTCACGCGCCCGGCGGGCGCCCTGGGCGAAGGCGTCCACGAGCTCGCGGATCCCGGCGAGGCTCAGCCGCTCGCACGGGAAGCCGTGGACGGGCTCGGATTTGTCCGTCGAGGACACACCCTTCGGAAACTCGAGGTCGCCGATGTCGCGATGGCGGCCGGCGTGGTTCAGCTGGACGATGTACTTGCAGTCGTGCTCGTGCACGCGCTTGCCCAGCTCGCGAAAGAACGGGATGCGATCGTCCCGGTCGATCAGCGCGAATCCCGGAACGAGGCGGCCGCGCCGATGGACGGGCGCATTCGAGGAGATGATCGCGCCGATGCCGCCGCGCGCGAACTTGACGTCCCAGTTGATGCGCACGTCGGTTCCCGAGCCGTCGTAGTTGTCCCAGCGGCCGCCGAGGCTGGAACGGAGGATGCGGTTCTTGAGCCTCAGCGGGCCCAGCTGAAGCGGCTCGAGAACGACGCTCACGAGACCTCGGCGGCCTGCGGCTCACCCTCGTACACGGAGAGGATCTGCCGGACCATCTCCTCACGGGAGTCGAACCGGCTCTGCTCGTAGCACCCGAGCGGGTTCTCGATGAAGTTGATCAGGCACTTGTTGCAGTACGTGCACGGGCGCGGCGCCCGGTCGTGCCCGGCCTCGAACAGGTTCACGAGGTCGGGATTGGCGATCAGCGGCCGGCCCATCGAGACGCCGTCCACGAGCCCGTCCTCGATCGCGGCGGCGATCGTCGACTGCGTCTGGAAGCCGCCGGCGCAGATCACGGGGACGTTCACGGCCTCCTTCACACGGCGCGCCTCGCCGAGGTTGATCCCCTCGATCTTGTCGCCCTTCGCCGAGCGCTCCCAGGCCCACTTGAATGCCTTGTTCAGCGGCGGCGTGCGGAAGAGCAGGTAGTTCCGGAACGTGTTCTTTCCGCTCGAGAGCATCGTGTCGTAGGACCGGATCGTGTCCGCGATCGGGAAGCCGCCGGCCGGGTTGCGCGGGTGCGGAAACGAGCTGCCGGAGGAGACGTGGAAGCCGTCCACCCCGGCCTCCTCGAGCCATTTGCAGACCTGGATCGAGTCCTCGATCGTCGTTCCCTTGCCCCACCAGGGAAAGAGCGCATCGTGGTGGTCGACGGCGGTGATCTTGAACTGGACGTGATAGTCGTCGCCGACCTCACGCCGGATCGCGTGCATGATCTCGATCGGCAGGCGCGCGCGGTTCTCCAGCGAGCCGCCGTACTCGTCCTTCCGGTCGTTGATCGCCGGCGAGAGGAACTGCGTGATCAGGTAGCCGTTGCACCCGTGGATCTCGATCCCGTCGAGCTCGGCCTCGCGTGCCCGCCGGGCGGCCTGCGCGAAGCACTCGACGATCTCCCGGATCTGGGGAATCGTCGCGCGCTCGCACGGCAGCCCGTGGATCGGCTCCGCCTTGTCGGTCGAGCTGAGGCCCTTCGAGTAGGTGATGCCCGGGATGTCCCGCTGGCGCCCGGAGTACGCGATCTGGGCCAGGTACTTGCAGCCGAACTCGCGTGACTGCTTCCCGAGCTCGCGCCAGAACGGGATCTTGTCGTCGGCGTCGAGGTGCGCGTAGTTCGGCACGATCAGCCCGCGCGGATGCACGGGCGTGTTCGAGGAGATGATCGCGCCGACACCGCCGCGGGCGAACTTCAGGTCCCAGCGGAGCCGGACGTCGGTGCCCGAGCCGTCGTAGTTGTCGAAGCGGCCCGAGATGCTCGAGCGGAAGACCCGGTTCTTGACCTCCAGGTTGCGAAAGCGCAGCGGCTGGAAGACCGCGCTAGTCAAGCAGCACCTCCCACTTCCACGTGCCGTCCGGCTGCTCGGTGGCGCGGATCTGGTCTTCGATCGGAGGGTTCTCCTGGTGCTCGGAGCAGCCGGTCGCCGCGTAGCACCGGATCTCGAGCTCACCCGTCTTGACCTCGATCCGGAGGAAGCTCTTGAAGAGCGGTGGCGGCGGGTCGTTCCAGTCCAGAATCTCGGAGAAGCTCTGGTGGAAGGGGCCGCCGCTGCCCGGAAACTTCGTGATCCGCTTCGCCGCCTTCCAGGCCTGCTGCGTGATCTCTTCCTGGGCGTCGGCGGAGCGCGTCGGCTCGACCTCACCTTCCAGCAGCCGTCTCATGATCGCCGGCGCCTGCGTGTACGGGACGACCATGTAGCCCTTGTCACGGAAGAACCGGCGGTCGTAGAGGCGTGAGTAGGCGGCAAGCGAGTCGCCGCGGCGCGGATAGCAGCGGAACTCCTCCTCGGTGCAGCCGGCCTCCTCGAACTTGATCTTGGGGATCTTGTGCGTCGCCTTCGTGTAGGCGCCGGCGGCGCCGCTGACGATGTGCTGGATCGTCTGGCCGCTCGGCATCGCGATCGGGTAGCGCTGGTAGTTGTGGATGTCGCCGCCGATCACCGCGATGTACTTGTGGCTCGGGTCGTCGACGATCGCGCGCACGCCGCCGCCACCCTCGAGCTCGAGGTCCTTCTTCTTCCCGTCGACGACCAGCGGCTTGCCGGTCAGGAGGATCTTTGGCTTCTCGTGCTGCGAGATGCGCCTGAGCCACTCACCCTGCTCGCTGTCGAGCCTGCCGCGAATGCCCGTGTCGATCCCCACGAGCAGGAACGGGCCGGCCTCGATCGCGAAGTACGGACCGCCCTGGTCGGAGCGCTCCTGCCGGAGCGGACCGACTCGCTCGAGCAGGTCCTGCTCCATCGGATTGGGCTCGCGCCAGAGAGCTTTCCGGATCATTCGGCCGAAGAACGGGCCGACCTTCTGCTTGGGGCGCTTGTCCGGGTCGGCTTCGCAGAAGTGCGTCATGAAGCCGTGCAGCCCGTCGTACCAGTCGTGGTTTCCCGGGATCGCGTAGATCGGGCCCGGCAGGCTGCGGTAGGGCCAGAAGAACTTGTCCTCGTACTCGTTGACGTCACCGGCGGGGTAGATGACATCGCTGACGATGTAGGTGAACGCCGTCCCTCCCGCCGTCGCATAGAGCGGCCGCAGGACGTGGTACTGCGAGTCGTCCCCCTCCCCCGGATCTCCGATGACCATGAACGACAACTTCTCCTCGTCCGCCCACCGGCGCACGATCAGGTCCGGGTCGACGTTCTCCTTGGTCCGCATCGCCGCCACCCAGCGGCGCCGCTCGTCGTCGGTGGGATCGCCGAGCCAGCGTGCCAGCCGGTCGTTTCGTGACTCCCAGAGCGGCTTTGGGCTCGTCCAGCGAAGCGATCTCGGCGTGTATCCCTCCCGGTACAGCTCCTTGACGGAGGCGGCGGCGACGCAATCGACCCAGCCGGCGGCGCTGCGCGACGCCCGCGAGGAGTTCGCCGTGTCGACGCTGGGCGGCTGCTGGGCCTCGGTCACGTGCTCGGTCATACAGAGCCTTCCTCTCGCTGAGACTGGAGGCGCCGCCGCATGACACCGGACCAAATCCGGTGTGAGCCTCTTCCAAAGCGGGGTTGCTTGTCAAGCAGGACGAGGCGCGAAAGAACGCAGCCGCGGCGGTTACGGAGTACTGTTGACTCCTGGTCGTCAAGGGGAAGGACCTGCCAGTGATCCGAGTCCGGCTGAACAACAACGACCAGCTGTGGCACCTGCACCAGGCGCTACGGGGACATTGCGAAGTGGAGATGGTTCCCGACAGCAAAGGTCCCGTGCTCGAGATTCCGAGCGACTCCGGCACAAGCACCGCGGCCGTGCTTCGGCGGCTCGATGGCTGGCTGAGCGAATTCGGCGTGGAGTCCATCTCCCTCGAGCTCGATGACCGCGCGTACGTGATGAGCAAGGGCGCGGGTCACGCGGAGCGTGCGCTCAGCGGCGTGCGCTAGCCGGCTGCCGGGCCTCGTCTAGTCGTCGCCCTCGAGCGCGGCGACCGCCGGCTCGAGCGGCGCCTCGGCATCTCCGCCTCGGGTGTCCGCCGGCGCGTTCTGCCGGCGAGACAGGAGGATGAAGGGCAGCGCGAAGGCGGAGATGGCGCCGCCGAGGATGTATGAGCCCGGGTAGCCCCAGACGTCCGCGGAACGGCCGAGCACCGGCTGGACGACGACGCCGCCCGTCGATCCGAGCATCGAGTCGAACGAGAGAATCGTCGCTCGCTGCTGCGAGGGGATGAGCCCGTTCAGGTAGGCCTGGCGGATGGGCATCGCGGCTGCGAACAGCAACCCCCAGACGACGATCAGGCCCACGACGACCCAGAAGTGCTCGAACACGCCGATCAAGATCAGGGTCACCGCGCTGGCGAGCGCCGTCACGAGCAGCGCCGAGGTCCGGCGATGGAACATCCTCCGGATCAGGGGCGCCGCGAGCCCACCGACGATCTGGGCACCGGCCACGATCGCCGCCACGAGCCCGGCGATCCCGTACGCCTCGGAGTCACCCCACAGATCGAGGAGGTACGGCTGCAGCGCGTAGAACGCGTAGAAGCCGACACCCGCCGTGAACGGCGACGCCAGCATGATCCATTTCACCGTCGGCACGCGCCAGCCGTACTCGAGCGATGCGCCGGCGATCCGCCGGACGCCCTTTGCGAGCCCGATGCTCTTCTGTGGCGTGAACCCGACGTCCTTCATCACGACGAACGCGAGCACGAACATCACCAGCAGCACGACGCCCCGCAGGACGAAGGGCACACCGAGGTTCGTGACCTGGGCGATGTAGCCGCCCGCAACCGATCCGGTCAGCATGGCCACGCCACCGACGACCTGCCCGCGACCGAAGACGGACTCCAGATTGCCCTCGAAATTGGTGGCGTTCAGAGCATCGACCAGCCAGGCCTCGACGGCTCCGGAGAAGAACGTGAATCCGAGACCGAGGAGCATCGAGACCACGGCCCACGCCCAGAACGGCCCCTCGACCTGCCACAGCAGGACGTAGAGCAAGGTGGTGGCGGCCAGGGTCACCGTCCCGAGCAGATAGGACACGCGCCGCCCGATCGTGTCGGCGACGATCCCCGTCGGCACCTCGAAGATCACCATGCCGACCGTGAAGAAGGAGTTGGCCGCGAACGCCTCCAGGTTCGAGAGGCCGGCATCGAGCAGGAAGATCGTGTTGATCCCCCAGATGAACGACGCGGCCAGCGTGTTGCCGAGCAGGAGGGTCAGGTAGATCCGCTGGATCGAGGCCGGTGTCGGCAGTCCCTGTTCGATCTCCGCTATGCCTGCTCCTCACGACGACGCATCAGGTCGAGTTTGCACCACGAGCAAACGCTCACGCGCACCTACGGATTCCGCGACGAGCATCGTGGCTACGCTCACGGGATGCCATCCACGCTCGAGCTGCGCGCGACGAACGGTGAGCTCGTGCTGGCGGGAACGCTTCACCTGCCCGACGGCGAACCGCGGGCGACGGTGCTGATGGTTCCAGGGTCGGGGCCGTCGGACCGCGACAACGACGTCTACTTTCCGGCGATCCGAGCCGGCCTGCTCGAGCGCGGCATCGCCGCGGCATCGTTCGACAAGCGAGGCGTCGGTGAGTCGACGGGCGACTGGCGTGACACCGGACCGGCTGAGCAGGCCGAGGACGTCGCCGCGCAACTCGCCTCGCTGCGGGAATCCCCCGACGTGGATCCAGCCCGGCTCGGCCTGTTCGGTCACAGCCAGGGTGGCTGGGTCGTGCTCGAGGTCGCGGCGGCCGACCCTTCCGTCGCCTTCGTGATCACGAACTCGGGCCCGGGCGTCACCATGGCCCGCCAGGAGCGGTTTGCGACGGAAGCCCACATGACCGCCGGCGGCGCGCCTCCCGAGGCCGTGGCCGGCGCGCTGGCGACGCAGGATGCGCTCGTCGCGCTGGTGCGGAGCGGAGCCGACCTCGCGACGGTCCAGGCAACGGCGGGCGACGACCAGCAGGGGCCGAGTGATCCGGCGGAGCTCGAACTCGTCCGCCGCTGGCTCGACCACGATCCGCGCCCTGCCCTCGAACGGCTCAGCTGTCCGCTGCTCGCGATCTTCGGCGGCGAGGATCTCGTCACGCCGGTAGCCGAGAGCATCGCCGTCTTCACCGCTGCACGCACGGGTCGTACGGGCGAGCTGGACGTCGAGACGCTCGGCGGGGCAGACCACCGGCTCCAGAGTGGCGACCCGCCCGCGCTGCACCCCGCGTATGCCGGGATTCTTGGAGACTGGATCGTCCGCGTCTCGTGACGAACGTGAGAGGCTTGCAACGGTGCACGTAACCGGCATCCCAGCGGCCGAACTGACGGCGAGACGCGAGAGCCTCCTCCAGCACATCCGTAGCCACGGGCTGACGGGCTACGTGCTCTTCGACGAGAGCTACATCCAGTACTTCACGAGCTTCGGCTTTCTGGCGACCGAGCGGCCGGTTGCGTTCGCAAGCAACGCGTCCGGGGAGATGGCGGTCTTCGTGCCCGAGTTCGAGGTGGAGCGGGTTCGCGCCGAAACGGAGTTCGAGCGCGTCGAGTCCTACCCGGAGTACCCGGGCGACGAGCATCCGATGCTGATCCTGGCTCGCGTGCTGCTGGACCTGGGAATCACCGGCGGCGCCGGCGCCGACCAGGACGGCTATCCGGGCATCCTCGGCTACCAGGGGCCGGCGCTGAGCGAGGTGACGGGTCAGCCAGTCCTGCCGCTCGCGCCGTTCATCGAGAGCCTCATGGTCCGCAAGAGCGAGGCCGAGGTGGCGCTGATCCGCGAGAGCGCGAGATGGTGCGAGCACGCGCACCGGCTACTGCAGCAGTACTCGCGGCCCGGTGCGACCGAGGCCGAGGCCAGTCTTCGCGCCGGCCACGAGGCCACGCTCGCGATGCTCGAGAAACTCGGCACGGCATTCGGCGGCCAGCAGGCGTCCTCCGACGGCGTCTCGGCGGGGTACCGCGGCCAGATCGGGCTCCGGAGCTCCTGGGCGCACGCGATCGCGCACAACATCGAGTTCCAGCCAGGCGACGTGCTCGTCACCGAGACCAGCGCCCCCATCTGGGGCTACAACGCCGAGCTCGAGCGCGCGATGATCATCGGCCCTCCCACCGACGAGATGCGCCGGCTGTTCGACCACACGGTCGCCGCGCAAGACGTGGCGTTCGACTCGCTGCGACCCGGCGTCGCGTGCGCCGACGTCGACCGCGCCGTGCTGAACTACTTCGAGGAGAACGACCTGCTGCCCTACTGGCGGCAGCATGTGGGCCACGCGATCGGGCTTCGCAACCACGAGGCGCCGTTCCTCGACGTCGGCGACCACACACCGGTCGAGCCAGGCATGGTGTTCACGATCGAGCCAGGCCTCTATTCGAGCGAGATCGGCGGCTTCCGCCACTCCGACACGGTCGTCGTCACGCCGGACGGGATCGACATCCTCACCTCCTACCCCAAGGACATCGAGAGCCTGACGATTCCCGTCTAGGAGGGCTCGGCGGAACGTCGCTCGTTGCCGGGGTGCGATGGTCGCCCCGAGGCAAGGACGCAGGGAGTCCCCGATAGCTGAAGCTATCGGGGCGACTGAGGACGCCGCATCGGGGCGAGCAGCGCGGCCCGGCGGCTCAGCCGATGTTTCGCCGAGCCCTCCTAGGTGAGAGCGTCGAGCTCGTCGAGGCTCGGCGCCCTGCGAATCGACGGGCTCAAAGTGCCCCAGAACGCGAGGGAGAGCGTGAAGACGGCGAAGAAGGCGACGGTGGTGCGCGCGGACGCGGACGCCAGCAGGAGGCCGGCGACGAGCGGTCCGAGCGGTGCGGCGAGCAGCGAGATCGTGCTCCTGGCACTCTCGACGCGGCCGAGCAGCCGGTCCGGCGTCACGGCGATGCGATAGCCCTCAACGACCGAGTCGGTCACCGGCAGCGTGACGCCCTGCACCATGATCGCGGCCGTGAGCACGTAGACGTTCGGCCAGAGGAGGAACGCGACGATCCCGACCCCTGCCCACAGCTCGAGCAGCAGGATCGCCCGCACAGAGAGCGTGCGACGGAAGATCGGCGACAGGAGCGAGCCGAGGAGAATGCACGCACCGAAGGCGGCGACCAGCACGCCGATGCCGGCGCTCGAGAGCCCGTGGCGCTGGGCCGCGACGACGAGCACGAGCAGGATGCCTGGAATCGTGAAGTTGCCGAGGCCGTAGAGGAACGCGCAGGTGCGCAGGAACGGCTGGCTCCAGAGAAAGCGGAATCCCTCCACCAGCTGGGTGCGGAGGCGGGCAGGATCGACCTCGCGCTCCTCCTGGAACGGCGTCCGCATCAGCACGAGCGAGAGGAACGAGAACGCGTAGGAGACGGCGTCGAAGAGGAACGGAACGGCACGGCCGAGCGCGAAGAGCGCGCCGCCGAGCGGCGGCCCCGCGAGCATCACCGTGGCGCTACGCGCCCGGATGACGCCGACCGCCGCAGGCAGCTGCTGCCGCGGAACGATGGCGCGGAGCGCGCCCGCGTGGGCGGTGTTGAAGAAGACGGACCCCGTGCCCTCGACGAACGCGACCACCGCGACCTGCCAGAACGACACGCGGTCGAGGAGGATCGTCGCGGCCAGGGCCGCGATCGCGAGCGCACGCACGGCGTCGGCCGCGATCATCAGCCGCTTGCGGTTCCAGCGGTCGGCCGCGACGCCGGCGAGCAGGCCGAAGACTGCATGCGGAATCAGCCCGGCGAAGCCGACGATCCCGGCTTTGGCGGGCGAGTGGGTGACCGCCAGCACGAGCAACGGGTACGCGATCGCAGTGACCTGCGACCCGAGCGTCGAAAGCAGCCGCCCGGTCAGTAGCAGGACGAAGTCCCGGTTCCGCCGTAGCGGCGTCGTTGTCACTCCGGACGGCGGTCGACCGCGAGGTTCTTTTCCTCCCAGCGCGCCAACAGCAAGAGCACGCCCAGCGCCGCCACGGCCACGATCACGCTGACGATCACCGTCCAGGTCGCCACGTCACGCGGCACCAGCCAGACCGCGACCAGGTTGAGAGGAATCTCGAGCACGGCGATGACGATCGCGACGGCGCGGACGACACGCACCCAGAGCGGCCGCTTGCTCAACTCTCGTGTTCTTGCCGGCTCTCGGCGAGGTCGGCGTAGCCCTCCGGGACCCTGCCGACGGAAGTCCAGCCGCCGTCGACATAGAACAGCTGGCCGGTGACGTGGGAGGACTCGTCCGAGGCGAGGAACACCGTCGGGCCGACCATGTCCTCCGGCTCTGCAACACGGCCGAGGGGAATCAACGGCGCCCACGTCTCGCGATAGGACGGATCGTCGTCGAGGTTGCGCTGCACGTTCGTCGCGCCGGGGGCGAACGCGTTCACCCGAATGCGATCGGGCGCGAGCTCGACGGCCAGCTGGACCGTGAGCGCGTTGATCCCTCCCTTGCTCGCTGCGTAGGCGGCGAGATTGCGCAGGCCTCTCGCCGCGACGACCGAGGAGACGTTGACGATCGAGCCGCCTCCCCCGGCCCGCATCAGCCGCGCCGCCTCGACGGAGCAGAAGAACGTCCCCTTCAGGTTGGTGTCGATCACACGGTCCCAGATTTCCTCGCTCGGGTCATCGAGATTCATCCAGCCGGGGATGCCGGCGCAATTGACGAGGATGTCGAGCCGGTCGAGGCTGCCGACGTGCTCCGCGATCTGCGCCGGGCTCGAGACGTCGAAGGCCAGCGCTCGTCCACGTCGGTCCTCCGGCAGCTCGGCCAGGACCTCGGCCGGATCCTCCAGGTCGCTGAGATGCACGACCGCACCTTCGGCCGCCAGCCCGAGGGCGAGCACCCGCCCGATTCCGCGCCCCGCACCCGTGACCAGCGCAGCCTTGCCTTCGAGGCGCCCGCTCACTCGGTCACCGCTCCGCGCGCTGCCGAGGAGACACTGCGTGCGTACTTGGCGAGGACGCCGCGCGTCACGCGCGGCTCGGGCGCGACCCACCCCACCCGGCGCCGCTCGAGCTCCTCGTCGTCCACCTCGACCTCGAGCGTCCGCGCGTCGACGTCGATCGAGATCATGTCGCCGTCACGCACGAACGCGATCGGGCCTCCCCGAACCGCCTCCGGCGCGACGTGGCCGATCATCACGCCGCGGGTCGCGCCGCTGAAGCGGCCGTCGGTGACGAGCACGACCGAGTCGCCGAGGCCGCGCCCGACGATCGCGGAGGTGATCGACAGCATCTCCGGCATGCCGGGCGCACCGGCGGGGCCCTCGTTGCGCACGACGACGACCTCGCCCGGCTGGACAACGCCGTTGTGAACGGACTCCAGGCACGCAGCCTCTGAGCCGAAGACGCGCGCCGCGCCGCGATGAGTGGTGCGCTCGTGCCCTGCAAGCTTCACGACCGAGCCCTCGGGCGCGAGGTTGCCACGCAAGACGCGGAGCGCACCTCCCGGCTTGAACGGCCGCCCTGCCGCCGAGATCACCTCCCCGTCTGGGTCTCCCGCGGCAGCTGCGTGCTCGGCAATTGTCCGGCCGTCGACCGTTGGAGCATCACCGTGCAGGTGCGGCAGCAGCTGCTTGATCACGGACGCGGTGCCGCCGGCGGCGTGGAGGTCGCCGGCCACGAAGCGGCCGCCGGGCGTCAGGCTCGTCACGACCGGGGTCGAGGCGGAGAGGCGGTCGAAGTCCTCGAGCTCGAGAGCGACGCCGGCCTCGCCGGCGATCGCGAGCAGGTGCAGCACGGCGTTCGTCGAGCCGCCGGTGCCGGTGACCCCGACGATCGCGTTCTCGAGCGACGCCCGCGTCACGAGCGCGGAGGGCCGCACGTCACGTTCGAGCACGTCGAGGACGAGCCGCCCTGCGGCCTCCCCCGCCTCGGCCTTCGCGGGATCGGCTGCCGGCACGCTGCCGAGGCCAATCGGGCCGAGCCCGAGAAAGTCGATCGCGACCGCCATCGTGTTGGCCGTGAAATGCCCTGTGCAGGCGCCGTAGCCGGGGCACGCATGTTGCTCGAGGGCCAGGAGCTCGTCGTCCGTGATCAGCCCGCCCTCGTGCGCGCCGACCCCTTCCCACACGTCCTGGATCGTCACCTGCGCACCGCGGTGCGTTCCCGGCGCCATCGAGCCCGAATAGAGAATCAAGCCCCGGGACGTCGAGCCGCAGCATCGCCATCGCGAGCCCCGGCACGGTCTTGTCGCAGCCGCCCAGGCAGATCAGGCCGTCGAGCGGCTGGCTGCGTCCGACGAGCTCCACCGAGTCGGCGATCACCTCCCGGCTCACGAGTGAGGCACGCATCCCCGCCGTGCCCTGGGTCAGGTTGTCCGAGATCGCGATCGTGTTGAACTCGAGCGGCGTCCCGCCCGCCTCGCGCACTCCCGCCGCAACGTGCGTTGCGAGCTCGCGCTGGCCGAGGTTGCACGGCATCGTCCCCGTCCAGGTGGTTGCGATCCCGACCAGGGGACGGCTCCAGTCGCGCTCGTCGAGACCCATGGCGCGCAGGTGCGCACGAGCTCCGGCGCGCCTCGCGCCTTCCAGCAGATCCTCGTTCGCGAGCCGGCGCTCCACCCGGCGATCCTATTGCTAGTCGATCAGCTTGCGGGTCATGGCGCGGATCGCGATGCGCCAGAGCAGCAGGCCGAACAGCACGAGAGCGCCGAGCCGCGCGAGGTCCGACCAGCCGACGAAGCCGAACGCGGCGTGGCGTACGAGCTCGACGCAGTGGTGGAGCGGGTTGATCTGCGCGAGGAACCGAGCCCAGCGCGGCAGGTTGTCGATCGGGAAGAACGTGCCCGCCACGAGGAAGAGCGGCGTCAGGACGGCGCTCACGACGTAGCTGAAGTTCTCGATCGACTTCGCGAAGCCCGCGACTGCGATCCCGAAGCAGGCCCAGCCGAAGCCGGACAGCCAGGCGATCAGCGGCACGGTGAGCATCCCCCATGAAGGGTCGAGGCCGAACACGATTGCGACGAGCATCGGTACGCAGCCGTAGACGCCGGCGCGCGTCGCGATCCAGAGCGCCTCGGCGGTGACCAGCTCCTCCGTGTCCACGGGCGCGGCGAGAATTGCGTCGTACGTGCGCTGGAACTGGTACTTGACGAACACCCCGAACATGGCCGGGAACGCGCTCGAGAAGAGCACCGCCGTCGCGACCGTCCCCGTGCCGACGAACTCCACGTACTCGTAGCCTCCGACCTTGGCGACGAGCGAGCCGAAGCCGAAGCCGAACGCGAGCAGGTAGATCGTGGGCTCGACCGTCGACGAGAACGTCGCGGAACGCCAGTACGAGGAGAAGTTGACGACCTCGCGCACGAGCACACCCGTGATCGCGGAGCGCTCCAGCCTGTGCAGGCGGCGCGGGCGGGTCGGGGAGGCGACGGCCATCAGCCGATCTCCTCGCCGGTGAGGAGGACGAAGACGTCCTCGAGGTTCGCCGGACGGCGCTCGCCGTCGATCCCGGTTCCGTTCGAGCCGTCGAAGCCGAGGATCGAGACGCTCGTGCCTGTGCGCCGTGTCCGCAGCCCGTGCGTCCCCGCCTCCGCCTCTACCTCGGCGAGCCTCGCGGGCGGCCCGTACACCTCGAGCACCTCGTTCCCCGCGTGCTCGAGCACGAGCTCCGCTGGAGGACCGGCGGCGACGGCCTTGCCGTGGGACATGATCATCACCGTGTCCGCGAGGCGCTGAGCCTCTTCGATGTAGTGCGTCGACATGAGGATCGTCGTGCCCTCGCTGCGCAACGCATCGATCAGCGCCCAGAGCTCCTGCCGCACCTGCGGATCGAGCCCGACCGTCGGCTCGTCGAGAAGCACGAGCCGGGGCCGGTGCACGAGGGCGCGTGCGATCAGCAAGCGCCGGCGCATGCCCCCGGACAGCTTGTCCACACGCGAGTCGCGGCGGTCGACGAGCTTCGCCATCTCGAGCGCCCGCTCGATCGCGGCGCCACGCTCGGCGCGTGGGATGCGATAGAGGTGCGAGAACACGAGCAGGTTCTGCTCGACGGTCAGGGTGACGTCGAGGTTGTCGAGCTGCGGCACGACCCCGCACTGCGCACGCGCGAGCTTGGACTCGTCCGGGAGCGTGAGCCCGAGAACCTCGATCTCGCCCTCGTCGGCGATCGACTGCGCAGTGAGCAGCCGCATCGTCGTCGACTTCCCGGCGCCGTTTGGCCCGAGCAGGCCGACGCACGTGCCCTCCGGCACGTCGAGGTCGAGCCCGTCGACGGCCGTGATCGAGCCGTAGCGCTTGACGGCGCCGCGAAGCCGGATGGCGAGGTCGCTCACAACCTTGAGACCCTACTGATCGAGGACGGAGAGGACGTTCCCGGCGGGATCCGTGAACCATGCGATGTCCGGGCCGTTGCCGCGCATGATTCCCTTCTCGTCCGTCTGCAGCTCACCCTCGTAGTGCTGGAACTTCACACCGGCTGCTGTCAGCCTGTCTACGGCTTCCTCCACGTCCGGCACCGGGAAGTTGAGGATCGTGAAGGTCGCCGGCTCGTGGTTCTCCTTGGGATAGACGAGGACCTGGCCGCCGCCGGCGAGGTTCAGCATCAGCATGTCGTTGTCCTCGCTGACGTTCAGGCCGAGCGTCTCGCCGTAGAACTGCTTCGCCCGCGGGATGTCGTCCACGGAGAAGCCTGAAAACGCCTGCGTGTCCTTGAACATTCGAATCACTCCTTCGGTTGCTTGTTCCTATGCGGCTTCGGCGACCGGCGGTTCGTCGATCGCCTCGTCGGTGTCGGGCGCGGAAGCCTGCGCGCCCGAGCGGAGCAGCGCGGCACCGAGTACGGCCCCTGTCGCGGCGAATACGGCGCCGACGAGGAAGGCGAGGTGATAGCCACCGGTCAGAGCGGCGAGCGAGCCGTCGCCTGCTGCCTGCAGGGTGTCGGTGCGTGAAGCGGCGAGGCTGGCGAGTACTGCGAGCCCGAGCGCGCCGCCCATCATGAAGGCGGTGTTGACGACGCCCGAGGCGAGGCCCGCTTCGCTCTGCTTGACATCGCTCATCGCCGCGAGAAGCACCGGATTGAACGCGATGCCGGCGCCGACGCCGAGCAGGAGCATGGCCGGGAAGATGTCGACGAGGTACGTCCCGTCGACCGGCGCCCGGGCGAACAGCAGCAGCCCGGCCGCCGCCAGGAGCAGACCCGCCGCGAGCGGCGGCCTGAAGCCGAAGCGCATCACGAGCTTGGCGGAGAGGCCGACGGACAGCGCGCCCATGATGATGTTGGACGGCAGGAAGGCCAGACCGACCTGCAGCGGGCTGTACCCCAGCACGAGCTGGAGGTAGAGGGCAGAGACGAAGAACCAGGCGAACATCGCCGCAGCCCAGAGGACGCCGACGAGGTTCGAGACGACGACGTTGCGCAGCCGGAAGAGCCCGAGCGGCACGAGCGGCGAGCGGCCCCTGGCCTCGATCCCGACGAAGATCGCGAGCAGTGCTGCACCCGCGCCGAGCAGCCCGAGCGTCTGGAGGGAAGTCCAGCCCTCCTGGTTGCCGTTGACGATCGCGTACACAGCGAGCATGAGCGCAACGGTGACGGTGACGGCACCCGCGACGTCGAGGCGCCGTTCAGCGGCCAAGCCGCGCGACACCGGCACCAGCTTCAGCGTCAGCACGACGACGAGGACGCCGACCGGAACGTTGACGAGGAAGATCCAGTGCCAGTTGAGCACGTCGGTGAGGACTCCGCCGAGGAGTACGCCGATGCTGCCGCCGCCCGAGGCGACGAAGCCGAAGATTCCCATTGCCTTGGCCCGGTCCGCGGGCTCGGTGAACAGCGTCATCATCAGCGACAGAGCGACCGCGGAAACGACCGCCGCGCCGAGGCCCTGCACCGCTCGCGCGCCCATCAGGAGCTCCTGCGAGTTCGCAAGGCCGCAGGCAAGTGAGGCGAGCGTGAAGAGCGCCGTGCCGATCAGGAACAGTCGCCGGTGGCCGAACAGGTCGCCCAGCCGGCCGCCGAGCAACAGGAAGCCGCCGAAGGTGAGCAGGTACGCGTTCACGACCCACGCGAGCGACTCCTCCGAGAATCCGAGGTCCTCGCGGATCGACGGGAGCGCCACGCCGACGATCGTCACGTCGAGGACGATCATCAGATCCCCGAGGCAGAGGACGAGGAGTGCGAGCCAGCGGGTGCGGTTGTCGATAGTCATTGCGTCGGACTCCTCTCAGATCGTCATGTTCTTGGTGGGATTCGAAGGTAAGACCGAGGACCGCCGCGGAACTCATCGGTCGAGCAGCGATGAGTTTCATCCGGCCATCGGGTCTTCATGTAGATGGCTTCCTCACCGCCCCAAGCGGTCGTCTTCGCGATCACCGGCCCCATCACACGCGCTGACCTGTCCGGGCTCTGCGCGCGCGTCTGCGCCTTGCTGGAGCGAAACGGGGCCAGCCTCGCCGTCTGCGAGGTGAGCGGGGTCGACCCCGATGCGGTCACGGTCGACGCCCTCGCGCGGCTCCAGCTCGCGGCGCAGCGGCGCGGCTGCCAGGTCCGGCTGCGCAATGCATCGGATGAACTGCTGGCACTGGTCGCCTTCATGGGCCTGCGCGACGTCTTGCCGGACTAACCCTCGAGGCGGGGCGGCAAGCCGAAGAGCGGGAAGAGCGTCTCGGTGTCGAGGAAGAACGTGAACTCGACGATCCGGCCCTCCGCCACCTCGATCACCTGGAGCGCCCACGGGTCGTAGCCGTCGCCCGTGGGGCTCGGCTTGTACTGGCCGTACGCGGGCGAGCCGTTGGCCGACACGGTCGGCACCATCCTCGAGCCCCGGCAGCCGCCGCCCGGGCCGACCCACCACGCGAGGATGTCGTCGCGGCCCCGCAGCCACAGGTCGTACGGCGGCATCGACTGGGTCGCGTCCTCCTGGATCAGGGAGGTGAGCGCCTCCATGTCGTAGCGCTCGAAGGCCTCCACGTAGCGGGCGAGCAGCGCCTGGTCGTCCGCGGTCAGGTCCGGCGAGGGATCGCTCGCGCTCACGTTGCCGGCGGCAAGCGTGGCCCGCGCGCGCTGCAGCGCGCTGTTGACCGAGGCCACGCTCGTCTCGAGAAGCTCTGCGACCTCGGTCGCCTGCCAGCGAAGCACCTCGCAGAGGATCAGCACCGCGCGCTGGCGCGGCGGCAGGTGCTGCAGCGCAGCGATGAACGCCAGCCGGATCGTCTCACGGCCCACCGCAACCTCCGCCGGATCGCCTTCCGGTGCGACGAGCCCGTCGGGCACCGGCTGGATCCACGATGCCTCCGGCAGAGTGTTCAGGTTGGCCTCGATCGGGGCCTGCGCGGGACCGAGATCCATCGGCCGGGCACGACGCTCCCGGCCGCTGAGCATGTCGAGGCAGACGTTCGTCGCGATCCGGTAGAGCCACGAGCGAAGCGCCGCCCGGCCTTCGAAGCGCTGGTAGCCGCGCCAGGCGCGGATGAACGTCTCCTGAACGGCGTCCTCGGCATCGAATGCCGACGCCAGCATCCGGTACGCGTAGGCGGTCAGCTCGCGCCGGTGCTGCTCCAGCTGGAGCTCCAGCTCACCGGAGCGGAGTGCCGCCGTCCCACCGACCGCATCGGCTGTCAGCTCGAAGTCAGGCACTCATCGATCTTACGTATGACCCGGCAGGCTACGTCGGCTACCGCACTCGCACGGTGAATCGCCGCGATTCGTACGCCTTCGCCGTCTCGCCGCGCGTGAGGCCGAAGGCGATCGTCGTCGTCCCGGTGCCGGCCGCCCTGAAGACGAGCACGACGTTCTTGCCGATGTCCGCCTCGGAGACCTGCTGCACGACACGGGCGTTGTACTGACGTGCGACACGCCAGACGCGGCCGTTCGCACGGTGAGGCAGCGCGACCGCGACCAGCTGCCCTTTCTGCGTCTGGATCGCCGAGGTCGGGCCTTTCGGCAGGGGACCGACCGGCGTCGAGTCCGCGAGACCGACTCCGGCGAGGACGGCCGCTGTCGCGACCGCGACGATGACGAGCGGAACGAGCTTTCTGCGAACCATTTTGACCCCTCCTTGCAACCGATGGACAAGACCCACGCTACTGACGAGCGTGAGGTCTACGTCGCAGCCGTGGCTCGGCGGGAGGTCTAGGTCGCCGCTGCGGGTGCCAGCACCGAGCGTACGAGCAGATCCAGGATCATCGCGGTGAGCGAGAGGATGATCGCGGCCCAGATCGCCGTCCACCAGAACTCGTCGATGGTGAGGTGGCTCGACAGGCCGTCGGTGATCTGGAGCAGCAACGCGTTGACGATCACGGAGAACAGCCCGAGCGTCAGCACCGTCAACGGGAAGGTGAGGATGCGCAGGATCGTCCCGATGAAGGCGTTGATGATCCCGAAGAGGGCGGAAACCCAGATGTAGCCCCAGGTGCCGCCGGTGACGTCCACCCCCGACAGGAGCCAGGCGGTGAAGGCGAACGCGAGCGCCAGGACGATCCAGCGGATCAGAAGCGAGCCGAACACGCCGCGAGAATACACCGACGGGCCTGGCGGGCCCGGCTACCAGCGGTGGTGGACCTGAGGCGCGATTCGCTCGCGGTAGACGCCCGCGATCGTGCGCAGCGTGTCCTCGGGCAGCGGCGGCAGCTCGGCAGCGGCCGCGTTCGCACGCGCCTGCTCGGGCGTCTTGGCGCCCGGAATGACCGTCGAGACCGCCTCGAAGCCGAGAATCCACCGCAGCGCGAGCTGCGCCAGCGTCGCGCCCTCCGGCACGAGCGCCCGCAGCTCCTCGACCACCTCGAGGCCGCGCTCGAAGTCCACGCCGGCGAACGTCTCGCCCATGTCGAATCGCTCACCGCGACGGTTGAAGGCCCGGTGGTCATCCGCCGTGAAGCGCGAGTCGCGGTCGAACTTGCCCGTCAGCAGGCCCGAGGCCAGCGGCACGCGCACGATCACTCCGATGTCGCGCAGGCGGGCTTGCTCGAAGAAGAGCTCTGCCGGCCGCTGGCGGAGGATGTTGAAGATGATCTGCACGGTCGCGACGCCCGGGTACTCGATCGCCTTCAGCGCCTCCTCGACCTTCTCGACGCTCACCCCGTACGCGCGGACGAGCCCCTCCTCCACCAGCCGGTCGCAGGCTTCGAAGACAGCGGGCGTGTAGTACGTCTCCCACGGCGGGCAGTGCAGCTGGACGAGATCGACCGTGTCGACGCCGAGGTTCTCGCGCGAGCGGTCGAGCCAGGAGCGCAGGTTCTCGTACGTGTAGTTCTCGACCTCGAGCGGCAGACGCCGGCCGAACTTCGTGGCCACGAACAGCGGTTCGTCGCGCTGCTCGAGAAGCGTCGCGATCAGCCGCTCGGAGCGGCCGTCGCCGTAGACGTCGGCCGTGTCGAAGAACGTGACGCCCGCGTCGACGGCTGCTCCCATCGCCGCCAGCGACGTGCTGTCGTCGGTCTCGCCCCAGCTGCCGCCGATCGCCCAGGCCCCGAAGCCGATCTCGGACACCTCGCGCCCCGTCTTCCCTAGCCGTCTCGCCTGCACGAGCGGAATGTAGCGTCGTCGCGCGAGCCGGCGTTCGGTACGTTTCGCGGCGATGGTTACCCGCGAGGCCGCCTGTCACTGTGGGCAACTTCGGTTGGAGGTGGAGGGCGATCCGTTCGTCGTCTCCGTGTGTCATTGCCTGGCGTGCAAACGGCGGACCGGCAGTGCGTTCGGAATGCAGGCAGCCTTCACCCCGGATCAGGTGCAGGTCGTCGGTCGCTTCAGCGACTACTCGCGGATCTCGGACGAGGCGGACAGGAAGGAGCATGTCTTCCACTTCTGCCCTGACTGCGGCTCGCAGGTCTTCTACACCGAGCCGGACGAGCCGGACCTGATCGTCGTCTCGGTCGGCTCGTTCGCCGACCCGACCTTTCCGCCGCCGACCGAGTCGGGCTACGACTCGCGTCGGCATTCGTGGCTGGACGTGCCGGCCACGATCGAGCGCCGCGACGGCCAGTAACCGCCGACGCGGCGGCGATCCGGCGCACGCACAGATGCTCGTGCGCAATGTTCAGACGTTCTGACGTTTTCAAGGTAAGCGGACAGCCGTAGCTTCGACGGCATGCCGAGCTACCTCATCGAGATCTACCTCGCACGCGGCGACGCCACAGGGCGCGTCGCACGCGAGGGGCGGGCACGCTCGGCCGCCGAGGCGCTGACGCGAGAGGGAACGCGTGTCCGCTTCGATCGAGCCATCCACGTTCCCGAGGACGAGATCTGCTTCTTCGTCTTCGATGCGCCGACGAGCGCGGAGGCCGCAATCGCGGCCGAGCTGGCCGCACTCGACCCTCTGCGCGTCGTCGAGGCAATTTCGTCCGGAGAGGAGTACCGATCATGAGAATCCGAATCGGATTCGCTCTGACGCTCGCGCTCGTCGTCCTCACGCTGGGGTCGACGGGAACGTCAGCAGCACCGGCGACCGCATCGAGTGAGAACGCGGTCGTCTACTGGAGCGGCATCGCCGAGGTGGCGATCGCCGCGGGTCGTCCTCCCGCGAGCAGCACTCCGCTCGCGGCGATGGTGCACGGCGCGATGTACGACGCCGTCGCCGCCGTGGAGCGAGACCTCGAGCCGTTCGCAACCGGAGTGACCGCGCCGCCGGATGCGTCGGCGGACGCGGCCGTCGCGCAGGCTGCACGGGACGTCCTCGTCGCCCGCGTTCCGGCGCAGGCTGCGGCGGTCCAGTCGGCCTACGACACCTTCATGGCGTCGATCCCGGCCGGCCCCGCGAAGGACGGCGGCAAGGCCGTTGGCACCGCCGCCGCTGCGGGGATGCTCGCGATGAGGACGGGCGACCACTTCGACGACGTCGTCCCGTACGTCCAGCCGACGCCGGGACCCGGGGTCTTCGAGCCGATCGCGCCGACGACGCCGGTCGACGTCAAGCTGGGCAAGGTGCGTCCGTTCACGTTCGACTCGCCGTCCAAGTACCGGCCGGACGAGCCGTACGAGCTGACGAGCAGGCGCTACGCACGGGACGTCAACGAGCTGAAGGAGATCGGCGGCGTCGTCAGCTCCCGGACGCCGTTCCAGACCGAGCACGCCCGCTTCTTCTCCGATCAGGCCTATGCCCAGTACAGCCGTGCCGTCCGCGGTGTGGCCGTCGCGTACGGGCTCGACCTGGCTGAGTCGGCGAGGCTGCTCGGCTACGTCTGGGTGTCGGCCGCCGACACGATGATCGCCTGCTGGGAGGCCAAGTACCACTACTACTTCTGGCGCCCCAACCACGCGATCCAGCGTGCGGACACCGACAGGAACCCGCTCACCTCGCCGGATCCGACCTGGCTGCCGCTGCTCGTCGGTAACCATCCCGAGTACCCGTCCGGTCACGCGTGCCTCACGGCGGCGGTCACCCAGTCGCTGAAGGGCTACTTCGGGACGAAGCGCGTCCAGATGACGTTCACGAGCAACGTCGTCGGAGCACCGAAGACGTACAGGACCCTGGACGACGTCGTGGCCGCGATCGAGGATGCCCGCGTCTGGGGCGGCCTCCACTACCGCACGGCGATGACCGAGACCGCTGAGCACTTCACGCGGATCGCTCGTGACATCGGCCGGCACGACTTCCTGGAGAATAGGAAGCGCAACCACAAGCACGACGACTGAGGCTGAAAGCTCGGGTGGGCCGTCCTCGAGGCGGCCCACCCGCTTGCTGAGCCCCCTCAGTCGAGCTTTCGGGAGAGCTCCGTCCGCGAGCGCACGCCCAGCTTGGAGTAGACGCGGGTCAGGTGGCTCGCAACCGTCCGCTCTGCGAGGAAGAGCGACGCGGCGACCTCGGCGTTCGTCCGCCCTTTCGCCACGAGAGCCGCTACCCGCCGCTCGGCCGGCGTCAGGCCCTCGATGCGCGTTCGCCCGCCGATCTGTCCGAGCTCCTCGCCCGCCTTCTCCGCCCAGCGGGCGGCTCCCATCTCCTCGAATCCGGCTCGTGCCGCCTCGATCGCCTCGCGGGCCGCCAGCTTCTGCCGCGCCCGCCGCCGAACCACTCCGAGCGAGAGAAGCGCCCGCGCCCGGCCGAAGGGATCACCACCCGCTTCGTGGCGAGTGACCGCTTCGGCGAGCAGACCCATCGCCTGATCGACGTCGCCACGCGCGGCGGCGACAAGCCCGCGGCACCGCGTCGCGTGTGCGAGCACCCAGTCGCGGCCGAGCCGACGGCCGTCCGCCTCCCAGGTATCGAGCCGGTCGGCCGCGTCGTCGACGAGGCCGAGCTCGAGCAAAGCCTCGACCTGGTCCGCGCGCCACCAGCACATGCTCGGATCGACGCCGTCGCCGCCGCCGTCGGCCGCGATCTGCTCCGCGGCAGCAAAGTCCGCAACTGCCCCCTCCGTGTCACCGCTCCAGAGATTCACGAGGCCCCGCATCGCCACGGGCGCGGAAAGCTGCGTTCCGTGCAGCTCGGCCAACCCGCAAATACGCTCGGCGAAGTCGCGGGCCAGCCCGAGGTCACCACAGTGCGCAGTCACGAGCGCCAACGGCAGGAAGCTCGTTGGCGGTTCGGAATCGGCGCGGGCGTACTGTGCGCTGAGGCTCTGCGCCCGCTCGGCGTAGTCGCCGGCCAGCGAGAGGTGGCCTGAACGAAGCTCGACGAGCGCGAGGTACCAGAGCGCATATGAGGCCATGCGTTCGTCGGACTCGCTCCACTCCCGGTAAAGGCTCTCCAGCAAGACCCGAGCCCGCTCGAGCTCGTGCGACCAGACCAGGATGTGCGCAAGCGAGAAGCCCGCATCGGCCGCAGCCTGAGAGCCATCGTCCGGCACCAGCGCACGCGCCTGCTCGGCGAGTCGGAGGGCGCCGGGCTTGCCCGCGTTGAAGCGGATGAGCGCGAGTGCAGCCATCGCCGCAGCACGCAGCGCAGTGTCGTCGAGCCGCTCCGCGAGCTCGACCGCCGCCTGTGCATGACGTTCGGCGGCGGCGATTCCCGCCGTGAAGCGCACGATCAGACTCAGCCGCAGGTGGATCGAAGCGGCCAGAGCCGATCCGTCGCCCGCATCGAGCAGGGCCTCGTTCAGCACCGGAACGGCGTGGCGGGGCTCTTCCACCTCGATCTCTCCCAGCAGAGCGAGCGCCTCGGCACGCTCGTCTCCGGGCGACGCACGCGCGACGAGCTCCTGCGCGAGCGCGCGCGCTCGCTCGATGTCGCCCGCCGCGAGATGTGTGCGTGCAGCCTGGACGGCACGTCGATCCGTGTCTGCCCGGCTCTGTGCCGGAGTCAGGCGCAATGCGTGCTCACCTAGCTCTGCTGCGACAACCGGCGCACCCTGGACGTGGGCTGCGGCGGCCGCCTGCTCGAGGGCGGCGGCGAGCTCGGCATCCGGCCGGTCGGTCGAGAGCGCGAGGTGACGCGCGCGGGCAACAGGATCCTCGACGACTTCCGCGAGGCGGCGGTGTGCGCTCTGCCGCTCGGCCGCGGAGAGCCCTTGATAGAGCACCGAGGCGAGCAACGGGTGCGTGAAGCGAACGATGCGGTGCTCGCGCTCGATCACGCTCTCCCGTAGCGCCGGATCGAGGGCGTCTTGCTCGATCCCGGCGTTGCCGAGCTCTGACACGGTCAAGCGCGCGTGCGCTGAAGCGAGCACAAGTGCCTCGTGCGTCGCCCCGGTGAAGCCGGCGAGGCGCGCGGACACGAGCTCCTCCAGCCGCTCCGGCACCGGCAGCGGCTGCGTCGGATCGCGAACCGTGCCCTCGGGGCCGAGTGCCCGGGCAAGCTCGAGCGCGTAGAACGGGTTGCCGCCCGAAGCCTCGTGCAGCTTGAGCAAGGTCGCCCGGGGCATCGTGCGGTCGAGCCGGCCCCGGAGCAGCTGCTGGATCGCACCGACGCTGAGCGGCCCGACCGCGACGCGATCGATCCGGTCCGGCTCGAGCGCGTCCTCGACAGCAGATGACGCATCCCCGTTACCGAGCCGCCGCGTCCAGATGAGACGCAGATCCGCGTCCGGCAGCCGGCGGAGCGCAAACCCCAGCGCACTCGCCGACTGAGCATCGAGCCACTGCAGGTCGTCGATCGCAACGACGAGCCCCTCCTCGGCGAGCAGCTGCAGGGCATTCCGAACCGCAACGCCGAGAGCGCGCGGGTCGACCGGTCGGCCGGATGCATCCTCGACGAGCAGCGCGACCTCGAGAGCGCGGCGCCTGGGTGGCGTCAGCGCCGGCAGGACATCGTCGAGCACTCCCTCGAACAGGTCGCCAAGGCCGGCGTGGGCGAGCGATCGCTCCGACTCGGCCGGCCGCGAGGAGAGGACACGCAAACCCCGCCCGCGCGCAGTTTCGACCACATCGACCCACAGCGTCGACTTCCCGATCCCGGCCTCGCCTTCGAGCGCGATCGCGGTCGGGCCTTGCGCGACCGGACGCCGGTCGAGAAATGCACGCAGCGAGCTGAGGTCTTCGTCCCTGCCGATGACGTCGACTGGCATCTCCCGAAGCATCGTGACAGGCGGGATTGCGAAAGTCAGGTCGGGCGGGCCCGGCGTGACTGCAGCTCGCTCGCGACGCCGTAGTCGGCCTGCTCGCGCGTGACCCATTCCGCGAAGAACGGCTCCACGATCCGCAGTGCGCCCTTCGGCTCGCGACCGACGACCTCTTCCTTCACCAGCTCGCCGGCGGCGCGCTGGACATGGCTCGGCGAGGGAAGGTCGTGCCGGCTCCGGTAGTCCTCGCCGTAGGCGCCGGCGGGCTCCTGCGCGAGCGCGATCAGGAGCAGACGTTCGTTGTGGGTGGCGTCGTCCCAGATGCGGGAGAAGTGGTTGTGCTCGGAGCGGAGCACTTGCGTCAGCGCCCATTCCACGTCGGCCAGGTTGGCGAAGTGCCCTTTCGGGACCTGCCCCCACACGAAGTAGGCGAGCTCCTGCGTCCCGTAGGGATGGCCGCCCGTGATGCCGAGGAGGCGCTCGAGCGCGTCCTCCCGGATCCCTCGGTCGGTTCCGTCGAACCGGCGCTGGATGTAGGTGCGGAACTTCTCGGGCTGGATCACCCCGATCTCGACCCGCTTCGCGCTCCGCCAGAACGGCTCGTTCTTGTCGTTGAAGATCGTCTCGAGGACGTGGCGCTTGCTGCCCAGGTAGACATGAGCGACCTCGGGCTGGGTCTGGAAGACGGCGCGCATCAGGTTCGGGAACTGCTGGTCGAGCTTCAGCACCTCCTGGAACTCGTCGAAGATCAGCGCCGTCCGCTTCTTGCGCTCGGCGCCGATCTTGCCGGGAAGCTCGAGGAGCCTCTCGATCGTGTCGTCGATTCCGGCGGCGCGGGCGCGGCCCGTCTCGAAGCTGAAGCGCAGCGTCGCGTCGTCGGGGTCGACCTCGATCGACGGCTTGATGCGAAGGCCGCGGAAGAGCGCTGTGGCCTTCTCGAACGCCTGGCCGACGGGCGAGACGAGGTCTTCGTAGATCGTCTTCGCGAGCGCGCCGGCGAAGCGCTCCTTGGTCGGGGTCTTCATCAGGTCGCAGTAGGCGACCAGCACGCCCTTCGCGAGCGCCTCCTGGGCGGCGCGGAGGACGAGTGAGGACTTGCCGTACCGCCGGGGCGCGAACACCAGCACGTCCTGGCCGTTCCGGATGTCGACGGCGAGCTCTTTCAGCTCGTCCTCACGGTTGGTGAAGGCCTCGTCGAGCGCGAGTGCGCCGAAGGTGAACGGATTCGTGTCGCTATACATCTCTGTGTTACACAAGAATGTATAGAGAACTCAGGACGACCTGCTGCGATATACGATTATGTATTATACGTAACCGTATGACCAGACGGGCACGTGCCGCGACCGCCTAGCTCTCGCCGAGCAACGCCCGTGCAGCCTCGAGATCCGAGGGGTGCACGTGGATCTCGCGCGGGCCGTCGGGCGAGAAGTCCTCGAGCGCCGAGTCGATCGCATCCGTCTCGCGGTAGCCACACTCGATCCCGGCCGAGCGAAGGAGCCCGCAGACGACCTGAGCCTCCGGCTCGTCTGAAACGACCTTCACCACGACCGTGTCCTCCATGGCTGGAGCGTACACCTGCGACGTTCACTCGCCGCCTTGCCGGGGTTCTCGTGGACTACAGGCCTCAGGAGGCCGGCAGCGCGAGCGCGTCGACGTAGTCGGGGTAGAGCCGGTCCGTGCAGTGTGGACAGATCAGGTGGCTGACCGAGATCTGGCCGTGACGATTGAGGTATTCCTCGATCGTCTCCCACTGGTCGTCTTCGTCTCGGATCCGTTTACATGAGGCGCACATCGCCAGCAGGCCGGAGAGCACCTCGATCTGGTATCGCGCGTGTATCAGCGCGACTTCACGTTCGTGCCCGATCCCGATCTCCCGTCGAAGCCGCCGGCGGGTAACGATCAGGTAGGCGAGCGTCACCACGGCAGCGCCGGCAGCTACGGGCATCAGTTGGTACGGATTCCAGCCCTCGTGCTCGTCTGCGAAGTGGTGAAGCCGCGCGTGCACGTCCACGACCGCCGAGACTCCGAATGCCGCCGCCGCCATCGCGGCAAGAGCGATGCGGTCACGCCAGGCGTGACGCGACGGCAGCTGATCAGGGCGGGAGGACGTCTCGAGCACCAGAGCCGTGGTCGGCCTCAACCACTGTGAATTGAGGCTGCGCGGCTAGCCCTCGAGTAGCGGCCGACGGAGCTCGCCCTCGATGAACCTGAGCACGGCGGGGTGAGCGGGATTGATGAGGTGGCCCCCTTCGACCCACTCGACCGTGGCCGACGGGATTGCTGCGGCCACGACCGTCGTCACCTCCGCGAATGCCGGCGGCGAATCCTTGGCAGCGACGAGCAAGGTCGGCTGGACGATGGTGCCGAGCTGATCGACGCTGGTCTCGAGCAGGCCACCGCGGTGCTCGGCGACGATGGCCGGGCTGTTGGCGACAAAGATCTCCTGGATCGACTCGGGCAGTCCCTCCCACACCGCGTCGCCGAGGGCGCTTCGCATCATCGCCTCGCCGACGGTGCTCACGCCCAGCTCGGCGGCGGCGAAGACCAGCTCGTCGAGCTCTGCGATCCAGCGCGCTGCCGCCTCGCCCAGCGCCAGCCCGCCACCCTCGAGCAGTACGAGCGCGCGCACGAGGTCGGGGTAGCGCAACGCGAGATCGACCGCTATCTCTCCCCCTTGGCTCCGCCCGATCACGACCGCCGGCGTCGCGGCGAGAGCGTCGAGCAACGCTGCTGCATCGTCGGTCTGCTGGTGCACGTCCGTCACGAACGGCTCCGGGCGCTCGCTGCGCGAGAAGCCGCGACGGTCGTACGCGATCGTGCGGCCACGCCTCGCCAGCTCGTCGACCGCGTCACCCCAGAGAGCAGCCGAGCTGCCGGTGCCGTGAATGCAGAGGATCGGCTCGCCGTCGCCCCGCTCGGTGTAATAGAGCGAGACACCGTTGACGCGGATCTCGGACATGCGTCGAGTATGCAACTTCCCGCTCGGCACTCACAGTGCACAAGCGGAAGGCCCGCCTGACGTGTCTCAGGCGGGCCTTCGGCGCGCTAGGTGGTCGGCACCGGAGTCGGCGAGACAGCCGTGGCGGCCCCCGTCTCCGGTGAGGGCTCATTGCTGCCGGCGTCGAGCCGGAACGGAGGGTAGGTGTCGGTCAGCAGCGCCGCGTAGGCGACGACTCGGAAGACCCAGCGGTTCAGGCCGAGGACGAAGTCGTAGAGCGGTCGCGGGTAGCGGCTCGTGAAGAGCAGGGCGATCCCGGCGAAGAGCACGAGGATCCCGATCAGGCCACCGCCGGCCGCGTAGAGCCAGCCGTCGCCGCCGTCTGCCCAGGCAGACCAGGCACCGCCCGTGAAGATCGCGACGATCAGGTAGTGCGGGATCGCGAGCAGCCACCACTTGACGAGCACGAGGCCACGCGAGAGCTGCTCGGGATAGTCGACTTCGAGCCTCGCCGGGTACGCCGGGTCATCGGCGAGCGAGAAGGGTGGGTACTTGTCCGTGCCGAGCGCGCTGTAGGAGTAGAAGCCGACGCGCCACGACCAGCGGAGCACGCCGACGTTGAACTCGAAGATCCGGCGGGGGTAGCGGCCGGTGACGAGGATCGCGACGCCCGCGACGACGGTCGAGAGCACGAAGCCGATCCAGAGCACGAAGAGAACGATGAAGTGCGGGATGGCGAGCAGCCACTTGAAGAGCCACTGCCAGCGCCCCACGTCGGGATCGAGCTCGCCGGTGAGGCGAAGCGGGAAGGAGGTTGTCGGGGAAGTCACTGTTGGTGCTCCTTTCGAATCTGTTTGGGTTGTCGTACGTTGTACGAGCAACCTACTCGTACGTTGTACGAGGCGGTAGTGGGGCTAGCCGTACTCTTTTGCCGGACGCGCTAGGCCGATGCAGCACGATCACGATGGTCTTGCCGGAGGCGCGGTTGAGGTCGGTGAAGCGCGTTTCTCGCCGCCGGCGAGCTGCTCGGCCTGTCCGCGCGTCCCCGAGCACGAGCAGCCAGAACGAATCCGCGAGAACTTGCCGTCTAGCTCGCAGGGATCAGCTTTCGACTGCGCGCAGCGGCTCCGAGCCGTCCCAGCCCTCGGCGGCGCCTCTCACCAGCTCGAAGAAGCCGCGCAGACCGTCGCTTGCGACATGGATCTCGACGTCGTGGCCCAGGACGGCGCAGGCGTCGTGGAGGGTCATGTCCACTTCGCCGAGCTGAGCGCTCAGGTATTGCGGCAGACCTCGCTCGTCGAGCGAGCGTCGCAAGTCGGCTACCTCCGTCGCCGGCACGGCGTAGGCGACATGGTGGATTCGCGGCCGAGGACCGGAGAAGCCCTTCTCGACCCGATCGGGCGCCAGGCGGACGGTCTCCATCAGCTCGATCGCACCGTCGCCGCAGGAGCCGAAAGCGGAATTGTGAACGAACTCCGCCGTCTCGCCACGCGACAGGACGTTCTCCAGCGGCACGCGCTCGACGAGGAAGAACGGCCCCGCGCCGAGTTGGTCGACCAGGCGACTCACGGTCGCCTCGATGTCCTCGACGACGTAGGCGTAATGGTGCGGCTCGCCGAGCTGTGGTCTGACCAGGTCCTCCGGCACGGTCCTCCTATCGGTAGCTGCTCATGCTGCGTGGTTGAGCGGGGAACCACGCAAGGTCCCCCATGGGTCCCTTCCTTGCGGGGAAGCTACCCTCCGACGACACGAAACTCTCCCGCGGCGCGCGATTGGACGAGGCGCCGGGTGGGAACCCTTCCGAGGTGCCCAAGCTTCCGCGCCTTCCATGATCCAGGAGCTGCGCCGCAGACGGGACGTCTACATGGGGCGACCGGTCTGATGCCCACGGCCCAGCGCGAGACCTCTCTCGAGGCGCTGGCCGAGCGCGAGGCGGCGTTCTACGACGAGCGCGGCACGTCCTACGACCGCATCCGCGCCGTCATCAACCGCGCGATCGGCGGCTTCGGCCGCTACGGGGATATGGAGAACCTGTTCGACCCCGCGGGCAAGCGCGTGCTCGACTATGGCTGCGGACCCGGCGGCGCCACGCCCCGCTTCGTGGAGCGGGGCGCGTCCGAGGTCGTTGGCTTCGACGTCTCCGAGGGCGAGGTCGAGAAGGCGCGCAGGCGGGCGGAGTTGCTGGGAATGGCCGACCGCATCTCGTTCACCACGGCCGACGCGCACTCGCTGCCCTTCGAGGACGACGCCTTCGACCTCGTCGTCGGCTACTCAATCCTCCATCACCTGGTGCTGCCACAGGCGCTGGGCGAGATCCGGCGGGTGCTGCGACCGGGCGGGCGTGCGGTGTTCGCCGAGCCGCTGGCCGGCAACCCCATCATCCGGCTCGGCCGGTGGCTTTCGCCGTCGGCGCGCACTCCCGACGAGCACCCGTTCACCCGAGCGGACTGGGACGCTTGCGCCCGGGTGTTCACCTGCTTCAGTCACCGCGAGGCCGAGTTCCTCACCGTCCCGCTGATGCCGCTCAACCTGGTGTTGCCGCGGCGCACCCAGGATGCCTTGGCCAAGCGGCTGTGGCGGGCGGACGACCGACTGCTGGAGCGCTTTCCGTCGCTGCGCCCGTATGCGCGCCTGACGTTCCTGATCCTCGAGTAACCCGACGCTGAGTGTGGCAGACTGAAACAGAAAAAGCCTGCAAACGCAGGCTTTTTCGATAGCGGGGGCAGGATTTGAACCTGCGACCTCCGGGTTATGAGCCCGGCGAGCTACCTGACTGCTCCACCCCGCGACGCGGCGTCCATTCTAGCTGACGTCTACGGGGATTGCCACGCGTCACATCCACACGTCACACCGTGCAGGCATGCACTTTTTCCTTGCGTGAGCGACGGCGGATCGCCCGCGCCAGCCAGAAGCCGATCCCGAGCACGGCCATGCCGGCGACGGCGTCGAGCACGAAGTGGTTGCCCGTGACGAGGATCGTGAGCACGACGAGCGGTGGGTAGACCGCGCCCGCAACCCGAAGCAGGACGAAGCGGGCATAGCGGATCATTCCGATCCCGACCCCGAGCGCGTACGCCGCATGCAGGGACGGCACCGCGGCGACGGGGTTCGACAGCGCGGACGAGTCCGGCGAGCCGATGTCGATCCCGGACAGCAGCAGCAACGTGTCCTTGAGGCCGTCACTGGCGAGGCGCGGCGGAGCGGTCGGGAAGAGCCAGTGGATCACGACTGCGATTGCGGTCGCGACGAGGAAGCCGTCCCGGAAGCTCCGGAAGCCGTCGCGTGAGCGGTGGTACAGCCAGAAGAAGAAGATCGCCGTGAACAGGAAGTGCCCGATGAAGTAGAAGAGATTGAGGGCGGCGACGAGGTCCGGCATAGCCAGGAACGCCCGTTGCAGCGACTGCTCGAACGCAAAGCCGAGCGCCTGCTCGGCGTGGGCGATGCGGTTGGCGTTCTCGAACGCCTGCGCCCAGTTCGGCTGCATCGCAAGCCTGGCCGCCTCGTAGGCTCCGACGGCCCCGAGCACGACGGCGAGTTGCGCGAGCCCGTCACGTCTCGCCAGGCCCTCCCTGACGCGCGACATGGTGCTCATTGAAGCACCGTTGCTAGCATCGCTGCAATGCCTTTCTGGCTTGCACTGGCCGTTGCGGTCGCTCTCACCACTGCCTCCCTGATCTACCTAACGCTAAACGCGCTCGAGGCCTTCCGGGCCTTCAAGTCGCTTGGCCGCGACGTTGGCGCCGCGGTGGATCACGTCACGGCGACGACGGCCCAGATCGAGCGGCACCTCGAGCTGGCGGCCGAGAGCGGATCCCGCTTGGAGACGTCGCTGGGCCGGCTTCGCACCTCTCGCACGCAGCTGGCGGTCCTCACGGACGCGCTGTCGGACGTGCGCGAGTCGGTCGGCCGGGTCACGGCATTCGTGCCGCGCAGGTGAGGGTCGCCGCAGTCGATCTGGGGACGAACTCGACGCGTCTCCTCGTCGCCGATGCGAACGGGACGCTCGAGGAGGTCGTCCGCCGGCTCACGATCACGCGGCTCGGCGAAGGCGTCGACGAGCGGCGCAAGCTTCTCCCCCTCCCGATCGCCCGCGTTCGCAACGTCCTCTCCGACTACCGCCGGGAGCTGGAGGCGCTCGGAGCGGAACGGACGCTGTGCATCGCGACGAGCGCGGTGCGGGATGCCGAGAACGGTGAAGCCTTTCTCGGCGAGATCGAGTGGAGCTACGGCTTTGCAACACGCCTGCTGAGCGGCGAAGAGGAAGCCGCGCTCACTCTGCGCGGGATCGGCGCCGTCGAGCCCGGCACCCTCGTGGTGGACATCGGCGGTGGCTCGACCGAGCTTCAGATCGTCGGCACCGAACTGCGGGTGAGCCTCGACATCGGCTGCGTGCGCCTGACCGAGCGCTTCGGCGAGGACGTCGCAGCAGTGCGCGAGCACGTGCGCGTGCTGCTGCCCGAAGCCAGCGTCGAGCGCGCAGTCGGCGTCGCCGGCACGGTGACGACGATCGCTTCCCTCGACCTCGGCCTCGACGAGTACGACCCGGAGAGGATCCACGGCCACCGCATCGCCTCGGAGGCGGCGAACGAGCAGCTCGCTCGGCTGGCGGCGATGACGGTGGAGGCCCGCGCGGAGATCGTGGAGCCCGGCCGCGCGCCGGTGATCGTCGCCGGCGCGGCGATCCTGGCGGAGATCCTCGCCTTCTACGACCTCGCCGGCATCGAGGCGAGCGAGCGCGACATCCTCCACGGCGCCGCCCTCGCGGCCGCCGAGCTGCCCGCGCCCGAAGAAGGCGCAGCACCTCCCGGCGCCTACACCTGCTGCTAGATCTCCACCGGCTCGGGTGGCGGCTCGTCCTCGGCCAGCCGCCGCTGCAGCACCGCCCGCGAGAGCACCCCGACAAGGCGGCCGTCCTCGAGCACCGGGACGCGCTCCAGGTCGTGCTCCTCGAGGAACCGGAACGCCTCGTCGAGCGGCAGCTCGGAGCCGATCGTGTTCAGCGGAGCCTCGACGATCGTGCGCAACTCGGTCGTGCGCGGGTCGCGTCCGGCTGCGACGATCTCGCGCACGAGCGTCTTGCGCGTCACCACGCCGAGCAGGCGGCCGTCGTCGCAGACGTAGAGGCCGCGCACCTCGGGCCGAACGAGCGCCTCGGCCGCCTCCTGCGCACTCGCGGTACCACCGAGCATCGGCAGATCGACGACCATCGCATCGCGAACACGGTCCATGAGTGGATTATGGATAGAGGCCGCGTGCGTCGAGCGCGGATGCAACCTCGCGGATCCCGGCCACGAGCGCCGCAGTCCGCAGCGTGACGCCGCGCTCCTTGGAGATTTCCCACACACGGTCGAACGCATCGTTCAGCTTCTCCTCGAGCTTCCCGCGGATCTCGTCCCGCCCCCAGAAGAGCCGCCCCAGGTCCTGCACCCACTCGAAGTAGGAGACGGTGACGCCGCCGGCGTTCGTGAGGATGTCCGGCAGGATCGAGATCCCGCGCTCGCCGAGAATCGCATCGCCTTCGAGCGAGGTCGGGCCGTTCGCGCCCTCGGCGATCAGGCGGGCCTGGATCCGGCCGGCGTTCTCCTCGGTCACCTGATCCTCGCGCGCGGCGAGGACGAGGATGTCGCAGGGAAGCTCGAGCAGCTCCTCGTTCGTGACCCGCGACCCTGTCGGCCAGGTCTCGAGCGACCCGTGCTCGCGTGCGAACTCGCTCATCGCATGGACGTCGAGCCCGTTCTCGTCATGGACGCCGCCCGAGATGTCGGAGACCGCGATCACGGTGGCGCCACGGTCGACGAGCTCGTGTGAGGCGATCCCGCCCACGTTGCCGAAGCCCTGGACGACGCAGCGCTGCTCGGCGAGGTTCCAGCCGAGGCGCTCGCAGGCGCGGGCGATGACCATCACGACGCCGGCGCCGGTCGCCTCGTGCCTGAAGACCGAGCCGCCGATCGAGATCGGCTTTCCGGTCACGATCTCCGGCACCGCGTACCCGACCTGCATCGAGTACGTGTCCATCATCCAGGCCATCGTCTGCTCGTTCGTCGCCATGTCGGGCGCCGGGATGTCCTCCTGCGGGCCGATGACCGGCAACAGCTCGGAGGTGAAACGGCGGGTCAGTCCCTCGAGCTCGCGGAGCGACAGCTGGCGCGGGTTGCAGCGGACACCGCCCTTGGCGCCGCCGTATGGGAGGCGAAGCAAGGCGCACTTCCACGTCATCCAGACCGCCAGCGCCGCGCACTCGCCGAGCGTGACCTCCGGGTCGTAGCGGATGCCGCCCTTCGTCGGGCCGAGCACCGACGAGTGCTGCACCCGGTAGCCGGCGAACACGGCGCGGGTCCCGTCGTCCATCTTGATCGGGACGGACAGCATCAGCGCGCGCTCGGGGTAGCGAAGCCGCTCGGCCACCGCCTCCGAGATGTCGGCGTACGGAAGTGCCTGCTCGAACTGTGCGATCGCCGTCGCGAAGAGCGGTGTGTCCCACTCGAGGTGCGTGTGTGCAGCGGTTTCCTCGACCGAAGACATCGCCGGAGTGTATGCGTCGCCGATCGAGGGACGTTTCGGTTTGAGCCGGGAGCGGAGCGACCCTCTAGGGGTCTTGGCGATGACCGGGCTCCGCCCGGTCATCTGCCGGAAGGAACGATGCCGGGGGCGGGAGTCGAACCCGCACGGCCGCGAGGCCAGCCGATTTTAAGTCGACCGCGTCTGCCAGTTCCGCCACCCCGGCAGGTGGACGGCTAGTTGCCGGGCGCTAACTGCTCGGGCAGGAGCCGCTCGGGCCCTTTGTACCGGTGTTCGTCGACGAACGCGTCGAACGCGCCTTCGTCGAACTTCGTGCCCGTCGCCAGCCAGCCGCGGCCCCGGTCTCGGGTTCCGGTGGACGCGTCAGGAGCTGTCCACCCTGCGAGCGTGACCTTGTTCGCGTTCGCCTTCAACGGCGCGATGACCAGCCCGTTCGGATCGTTGGCGTACCACTCGCGCATCCGCTCCACGTCGGCCTTCGGAAACTGCGGCCCGTAGAGGATGACGACGCCGCCGTGCTCCAGGTTGTGCACCGTCTGCACGAGCGGGACCTCCTCGTCGTAGAAGTCCCAGACGGCAGGCAC
Source organism: uncultured Gaiellaceae bacterium (assembly GCA_963749515.1). Lineage (GTDB taxonomy): Bacteria > Actinomycetota > Thermoleophilia > Gaiellales > Gaiellaceae > Gaiellasilicea. Next base: position 810,151 of record CAVVMR010000001.1, on the reverse strand, counting down.
GCCGTAGTGCGGCCCGTTCGTGGGCGGCGACGAGTTCCACTTCGGCTTGCTCTCGAGCGTCGGCACATCCGAGTGGTCGGACTTGTTCGCGAGGGCTGGGAAGCTCTGGAGCGTGAAGCCGGCGTCCTCGAGCGTGGCTCGCTCGTCGTCGCCGCCCCCACCCGTGAGGAGGATGATCGCGAGGACCGCGGCGAGCAGTGCGAGCCCGGATCCCGCGACCATGTAGAGCGTTCGGCGTCTCTGCTCCACCGTTGCAGCGTCGGCCGACGTCGAGCGGCGCTGCGGGGCCTGGGGCCGCCTCGGCTTCGGTGGGTTGGGAACGCGGTCTTTCCTGGCCATCGGCGAGCGATCGTACCCATTCCTGGGTGCCTGTCGTCCGACTCCATCTCTAGCGTTCGTCGGCCATGGTCGTACTCGCACTCATTCTCGGATTCGTTCTCGGCGCCCTCGTCACGTGGGTCGTCGCCTCGCGCCGCCTGAGTTTCGTCGAGAGCGCGCTCGCCGGCACGCGGGCCGAGCTCGACGTCGAACGCCGCTCCTTCGACGACAAGGTCGTGCACGCCGTGCGCGCGGCTTCCGCCGACGCGTATCAGGCGAACAGCTCGGCGTTCCTCGAGATCGCCGAGTCCAAGCTGACGGGGTACGTCAAGCCGCTGAAGGATTCGCTCGAGAAGGTCGACGGACAGGTCCGGACGCTGGAGCTGGCCCGCGAGCGGGCGTTCGGCGCGCTCGGGAACCAGTTGTCGCAGCTGAGCGAGCGCACCGCGACTCTCGCGACGGCGTTGCGGACGCCGCACGTCAGGGGGCGCTGGGGAGAGATTCAGCTGAAGCGCGTCGTCGAGCTCGCGGGAATGTTGCCGTACTGCGACTTCGACGAGCAGGTCACCGTCGCGACCGACGACGGCCGGCTGCGCCCCGACCTGATCGTCCGGCTGCCCGGCGAGAAGGTCGTGATCGTCGACGCCAAGGTGCCGCTGTCCGGGTACCTGGACGCGTGCGAGGCAACCGACGACGCCGACCGCAGGCGGCATCTCGAATCGCACGCTCGCCAGGTGCGTGAGCACATGGCGAAGCTCAGCGCCAAGAGCTACTGGCAGCAGTTCGGCGACACGCCCAGCTATGTCGTGATGTTCCTTCCCGACGAGGGCTTCTTCCGCGCCGCCTGGGAGCAGGATCCCTCCCTGGTCGAGACCGGCGTTCGGTCGCGCGTGCACGTGGCCTCGCCGACCACGCTCATCGTCCTCCTCCAGTCGATCGCGCACGGCTGGCAGCAGGAGAGCGTTGCAGAGGACGCACGGGAGGTCCTCGCACTCGGACGCGAGCTCTACGAGCGCGTCGGCATCGTGGGCGGTCACCTGACGAAGATGGGAAACAGCCTCAAGGGAGCGGTCGGTGCGTTCAACGAGACGGTCGGGTCGCTCGAGAAGCGGCTCCTGCCGACGGCGCGCAAGCTCGAGGGCTACGTCGTCTCCGACAAGGAGCTGCCGGAGCTCGCGCCCGTCGCCGAGCAGCCGCAGGCCGTGCAGGCGCCGGAGCTCCACGAGCAGCTGCGCGCGATCGACGCTGCCTAGCGCCGCGTCGCCGACCCAGAGCGCGTTCGACCGAATGAGCCCGGGAGCGAAGCGACCCTTCAGGGGTCTTCGCGCGCTGAGTATCCGCTCCTGCGGATGCTCAGCCTGCGCTAAAAACGCAGAATTGCGCCGATCCCGTCGACGGGATCGAGGTCCTGGCGGTGCTCGACCGCGAGCACGTCGCCGCCGTGCGCGAGCGTCAGCCGGACGGCGATGTCGAGTCCGTCGTCCCGGGGCTCCATCGTAGTGCCGTCGAGCGGGCAGGTCGTCGCGCTCACGGCGGCACGGCCGCACGAGGGACAGCGGTACGCGTCCTTCTGGACGCCCGCCTGGTGGAGCAGCGTCTCGACCCGCCCGTCGGAGGCGGCCTCAAGCGTGTCTCCCCAGCCCGCGGTTCCTCGCGACCCCTTGCCGACCTCTTCGCGCCAGCGCTCGACGATCTCGCCCTCACGCTCGGCGCGCCAGTCCTCGACGAAGGGCTTGACGATCTCGTGCAGCTCCGCTCCGGACGCGTGCGCCTCGGCGTTCGTCCAGCCGATGATCGCGTCCGCGAGCTCGGTCGACAGCGCATCCTGGAGCTCCGCGCGAGTCTCGTCGCTGCAGACGACGACGATCCGGGGCCGCCCGAGTTTCCGGAACCGGTCCTCGAGCTCCTCGACCACCGACTTGTAGTGGTCGTGCTCCAGCTTCTCGATGTGCCGCTGGTATCGCGCCTGCGACCAGCCGCCCTGGTCGTGCCGGCCGGGAGTCTCCTCCGTGCGGTCGGCGATCTCCTGGAGCCGGCCGCCGCGAAGCTCGAGCACACGTCCCTGTTCGCGCCCGACGGAAGCGACGATCACGCCGTTCCCGCGGCCGAGGAGCGGCACGAGCGGTGCGATGAGAAAGTCGTCGGCGACACGCGCGGCGTCCGGCACCGAGGATGGGAGCGGAAGCACGCTCCAGACGTTGTCCGGCCCCGACGCGAACACGGCCAGCCCACGGGCGCCGTCCCGGTCGAACTCGCCGTCGAAATACTGGTCGAGCCGGTCGAAGTCCTCCTTCAGCCCGCTCTTCACCTCATGCGCGAGATCGGGACGCGTCGCACCGTGCGACTTTGCCGCGACGTCGAGGAGCGAGCGCACGCGCGTCGCGACGGCACCGCTCGTCGGCGAGACGCTCGGATCGAGATCGACGTAGAGGCTGATCGCGCAGCCCTTCTCGGCGCGGAACGCTGCGAGCTCGCGCAGGCCGTCGAGATTGACCGTGATTGTCGTCATATTCGACCTTTCTGCCTGGCCTGGCCGGATTCTAAGCCTATGCAGTCAGGTGACCCCGATCGGACCTCGCGGAACACCTTGGGGCGCCGATTCGTTCTCTATGGTGAAGGCGCACACGCGCCGGACAAGACAAGGAGCAAGAGTGAACGACGTTCGTGACGTGATCATCATCGGCGGCGGCCCGGCCGGCTATACAGCTGCGCTCTACGCGGCGCGCGCCAATCTGAACCCGCTCCTGATCGAGGGCTTCAACTGGGGCGGCCAGCTGATGATCACGAGCGAGGTCGAGAACTATCCCGGCTACGAGGACGGGATCATGGGCCCGGAGATGATGGCCGTGTTCCGCGCGCAGGCCGCACGCTTCGGGACCACGTTCGTCACCGACGACGTCACCCGCGTCGACTTTTCCGAGCGCCCGTTCAAGGTCTTCGTCGGCGACGAGGAGCATCTCGCGCAGACCGTGATCGTTGCCACCGGCGCCACCGCCCGCCAGCTCGGGCTCGAGTCGGAGCGAGCGCTGCACGGCCGCGGTGTCACGTACTGCGCCACCTGCGACGGCGCCTTCTATCGCGATCGCGAGGTCGTGGTGGTCGGGGGCGGCGACTCGGCGATGGAGGAAGCGCTCTTCCTGACGAAGTTCGCGTCCAAGGTCACGATCGTGCACCGGCGCGACGAGTTCCGCGCCTCGCAGATCATGATCGACCGCGCTCGCAACCACGAGAAGATCGAGATCCTGACCCCGTACGTCGTCGAAGAGGTCCTCGGCGTCGAGAACGGGAAGCTGACCGGCGTCCGTCTGCGCAACGTCGAATCCGACGAGACCCTCGACTACTCGACCGATGGCCTGTTCGTCGCGATCGGCCACGACCCGACCACGAAGCTCTTCGTCGACGCGCTCGAACACGACGAGAACGGCTACCTGATCACGGTCGGCAAGTCGACGGAGACGAACATCCCGGGCGTGTTCGCGGCCGGCGACGTCCAGGATCACGTCTACCGCCAGGCGATCACCGCCGCAGGCTCCGGCTGCGCCGCTGCGCTCGACGCGGAGCGCTTCCTCGCGGAGGCGGAGGGCCATCCGGAGGCCGCTCTGACGGCCCCGCGCGAGCACACCGCACCGGCCTAAGCTCCGGCCGACCTCAGCGCTACCCTCGTGGCCGTGACCCGCGGCGCACGCTGGATCGACCTGCTCGACCCGAGCCGCGAAGAGCTCCTCGCGGAAAGCCCGGTCGAGTTGCACCCCCGGGCGGTCGAATTGCTGCTCGCGCGTCAGACGGAGGTCGAAGGATCACGGCCGACCTTCGAGGCGCACGGCGATTACGTCTTCGGTGTTCTCCTCGTCGCCGTCGTCGTTCGCGAGGAAGATCGGGTCTTCTACCAGGAGGTCGACCTCGTGCTCACGCCCGATGTGGTCCTGTCGGTGCGGAAGACACCTCCCGACGAAGCCCCGTTCGACATCGAGCCGGTCCAGGCGGCCTGCGATGCGCACGGGATGCCGTCGAGCGGCCGCGTCGTCCACTTCCTCGTCGACGAGGTCGCGGAGCACTACCTCGACGTCGTCGACGCGCTCGACGACGAGATCGACGAGCTGGAGGAAGGCGTCGAGCGCTGGCCGAGCGAGCAGGTTCGGCGGCGGCTCTCCGAGCTCCGCCGTGATCTGCTCCAGGTCAGGCGGACGCTGACGCCGACCCGCGATGCCGTCCGTCGCATCATCGACGGCCGCATCGACGTCGGCGAGGATGCGATCTTCGGCCGCTCCCTCGAGCTCGACTTCGCTGACGCCTACGACAAGCTCCTCCGGGCCACCGAGTCCCTCGATGTCTCACGCGAGCTGATCGCAGACGCACGCGACTACCACCGTGCCAAGATCGCCCAGGAACAGAACGAGGTCGTGAAGAAGCTGGCGGTGATCGCCTCGCTCGTCCTCTTTCCCACGTTCCTGGTCGGCGTCTACGGGCAGAACTTCGAGCACATGCCCGAGCTGGACTGGCGGCTCGGATACCTCTTCTCCTGGTCGTTGATCGTGCTGACCACGATCGCGCAGCTCGCCTTCTTCCGCTGGAAGAAGTGGCTCTGACCCTCGCCGGTACGCTGGACTGATGCCGTTCTTCATCTGCCCCAACTGCAAGGATCGCTCGCTCGACCACGACGGCCGGCAGGGCATCCTCCGCCAGGCCGTGTCGTGCGAGCGCTGCGGATTCGGGTTCCTCTTCGAGCTGCTCGACGACTACTACCCCGCCCCGAATACCGGCCTCGTTGCCTGCGACAAGAGTGGACGCGTCCTCGCGGCGGGGCGCGGTGTCTTCGAGCTGACCGGCTACCGCGACGCCGACCTGATGGGCAAGGACGTCGTCGAGGCGCTCGGGCTCGGGGGCTTCGAGGACGGCAAGAGCCCGGTCGCCGTTGCGCTCGAGTGGGGCGTCCGTCAGCTCGGCGAGAAGCTCGAGCTGCGATCCCGCGCCGGCCAAGTCAAGCAGGTGACGGCGGACATCTTCCCGGGCTACGACCACGACGGCGGCTTGCTCGTCGCCCTCTCGCCGCGCTAGCAGTGCACGAGAAGCGCATCGACCTCCGCTGGCGCGATCTCGACGCGTACGGTCACGTCAACCAGGCGGTCTACCTCACGTTCGCGGAGGAGGTGCTCGACGACTGGTTCCAGCAGAAGCTCGGCATGCGACCCGGCACGGTCTGGGACTACGTCGCGGCACGAACGACGATCGAGTACCGCTCGGAGCTTCGCCTCACGGACGTGCAGGTCGTCGGCACCGCGTCCCTCGCCAGGCTCGGCACGAAGAGCGTGACCGCGAACGTGACACTCGGCGCGCCCGACGGCCGGGTCGCGGCCGAGCTCGAGATGGTCGTCGCCGCGATCGACGGAGAGGGTGGCGAGAGCCGCCCGCTCACCGAGCGGGAACGCGAGGCGCTGGCGGCTCCCTGACCGTTGGCTCCCTAACCTGTGGCTCACTGGGCGAAGTTGAACGTCGCCGCCCAGGTCACTGCCGCAAGCTTCGTCTGGCCGGCCACCGAGGGATGGAAGTAGTCACGGCTCGTCACATCGCTCCGGACGAACGCGGTATTGAAGACGGCGTTTCCGTCGAACCGGCACTGGAGGTACAACGCGCAGACCTGCGCGAGCTGCGTGTTGTAGTCGATGTTCCGCTGGCGGACGCGCGCCCGCCGCGCGACGTCGCCCGGGAGGTTCGAGAACGGGTACGCGAGCATCGACTGGCAGATTCCCGCGATCGCCCAGACGGAGTTCGCACCGAGGTGGTACCGGTAGAGGGAGAACAGCTGGTAGACGTCCGGGATGCTGGAGACGAAGACTCGTGAGGCCGGCAGGCCCGCCGCGAGCGAGGCCATCGCGGTTGCGAACTGAGCCCGGAAGACGCCCACGTCCGTCATCCCGGCCTCGCTCGACGCGCACACGTCGTTGGCCCCCATCAAAATCGTGACGTATTCCGCCCCGCGCCCGATCACACCCTGCACCTGCGCGTGCAGATCGGCCATGTCCGCGCCGCTGACAGCGTGGTTGTACGAGCGGCCGGCGATGCCGGGATTCGCGCCCTGGATGCGGCGATAGTGCGAGTAGCTCGAAGTCCCCGTCGCCCACGACGCGGACGGGCAGTCGACGTACGGGAACCAGCAGTCGTTGAACGCGCGCGTGATCGAATCGCCGGTCGAGGCGATTGAGCTCGGGTAGGCGCCGTGCGCGGCTCCCGCCAGCGACATCCACAGCGCGGCGGCCAGCGGCAGAGCGAAGCGAAGCTTCATCGTCCCCTCCTCTAGGTTGGCGGCGCGACGATCCTCGCACCAGGCTCGGGCGCTGTCCAGACCCTCGCGGACGGGCATAGGTCGTTGAGGACACAGTCCTCGCAGAGCGGCCGGCGCGCGTCGCAGATCCGGCGCCCGTGCCAGATCAGCAGGTGTGGGAATCGCCCCCAGTCCTCGCGCGGAACGAGCTTCACGAGATCGCGCTCGATCCTCACCGGGTCCTCGCGCTTTGTCAGCCCGAGGCGCTGGGAGAGCCTCCGCACGTGCGTGTCCACGACGACCCCCTGCGGGGTCCCGAGCTCCGCAGCGACCACGTTGGCGGTCTTGCGCGCCACACCGGGCAGGCGTAGGAGCTCGTCGATCGTCCGCGGCACCTCACCGTCGAACTCCTCGAGCAGGACACGCATCGTGCCCCGGATCGACTTCGTCTTCTGCCGGAAGAAGCCCGTCGCGTAGACGTCCAGCTCGAGCTCCTCCTGCGGCACGGCGAGATAGTCCTCGGGTCGTCTGTACTTCTCGAACAGGCGCTCGGTGACGCGGTTCACGTTCACGTCTGTCGTCTGTGCGGACAACATGACCGAGACGAGCAGCTCCAGCGGGTTGCGGAAGTCGAGAGCTATTCGGGCGTCGGCGTGCTCGATCGCCAGCCGCTCGATGATCGGCCGGATCCGATCGCGCCTGCGGCCGACGCGCCGGCGCGCCTCCTGAACGAAGCTACGTGGCAATGCTCTCGAAGTAGGCCGACACCTCGTCCGGGTCCTCCGGCTCGAGCAGCCAGCCCGCGATCTGATCCGCGCCGGGGTACCCGCTCTTTCGTATTGCGGCCGCCACCGTATCGACGGCGTACGGCGTGTGCCGGAGCTCGACCTCGCCGCCCTCCAGCAACGCCCAGAACGCACCCTGCCGGCCCTCGTACGGAATGCCGACGCTGCCGGCGTTGACGAAGCGAATTCCATCGACGACGCGCTCGAACTGCACGTGCGTGTGGCCGCCCACGACGAGGCGTTCCTCGACTCCCTCGAGGGCCGCCCGAAAGCGGTCGTCGGACGAAACGCGGGTGAGGATCTCGTCGTCGTCGCGCGGCGAGCCGTGACAGTAGAGGACGCCGTCGAGCGACACCGTCAGCGGGAACTCTCGGAGACGCGCGACCGAGGTCGGGTCGAGCTGGGAGGTGATCCACTCCCAGGTGCCCTCGGGCGCGCGCGGTGACTCGCGGTCCGCGTTTCCGCGCAGGAAGACCGCGTCGACGCCGACGAGCGTGTCGAGGCACTCGCGCGGGAAGGGCCCCGCGACGACGTCTCCACCGCACACGATGCGATCGACCTCGAGCGAGGCGATCTCCGCCAGCACAGCCTCCAGCGCGGGCAGGTTCCCGTGGACGTCACACACGACAGCGACACGCATCAGGCGCGTCCTATCAAACCGCGGCGGCCAGCTCGGGCGGGCGGGAGCGCAGCCTCGTGCCGGCACACACGACGTCGAGTGCAGGACAGGCGGCGCAGACGAACTCGCTGGGGGTGGGCCGGAACTCGCCCGCACGGATCCTGGCGATCGCCTCCGAGAGCTCGGCTTCGAGCGCACTCGTGCCGGCACGAGCGAACGTGGTCGAGACGACGGCGTCGGGCCGTTCGAGGAAGTGGTAGACGACCTCCACTTCCTCGGCGCCGGCCCGGAAGCATGCGAGGGCGTAGACGAGTCGCTGCAGCCGGTAGTCCGCCTCGACGATCTCCTCCGGCGATCCCTCGGCGAGCGTGTTCGTCTTGTAGTCGAGGACGAGCGCCCGCGTCCCGTCGCGATGAAGGACGTCCAGCCGGCCGTGCAGCAGGACGCCGTCGTGCTCGAACGCGAACGGACGCTCCGGCCGCGCGCCTGAGAGCGTGGCGATCCGGCCGGCAAGATCGGAGCCGCAGTAGGTCGAGACGAAGCCTGCGATTCGGGCAAGCTCCTCGTCCGTGACGGCCGGATACCAGGCGCGCACCTGCTCCACGTCGGGAGGCGTCGGCGCCGTCAGGTCGACGAGCTCGAGCAGCCGGTGCACGGCGTCCCCGACCTCGGTCGCAACGAGTCCGCTCTGGCCGGCCACCGTCCCATGGGCGTTCGCCGGCCGCATGCCCGCGACGCGTTCGGCGTAATAGCGATACGAGCAGCGCTCGAAGAGCGCGAGCGCGCTGTAGGAGAGCCGGCGCACGTCGTGCAGCGGCGGCTCCGGCAGCGCCTGGATCGGCGCCAGCACCGGCGCGAGCGGCGGCAGCGGGGGCGCAGACCCGGGCGAGAAGAGTGCGAGCTGGCCGGTCTCGTCGTCGATCACCGCTTCGACGGGCTCGATGGCGCGAACCGGCTCGGCGGCCGGCGGCGTCCGGTCGACGCGGACGAGCACGCGTGCGCCTTCGCGCTCGAGCTCGATCGGCGCGTCGCGGGCCTCCGCGAGCTCCGCCGCGCAGTCGAGGCGGCCGAGCACCCAGCCGATCGGTGTCTTCTCGTCGGCCTTGCGGTGAGAGTCGATCGAGCCCGAGACGATCAGCCGGTCGATGGCGCGAGTCATCGCCACGTAGTACAGGCGCAGACGCTCGGCCTCGTCCTCGGCCGCGCGTGCATCCTTCACGTTCTCGTAGTCGAGCACGCCGTGGCGCTTGCCCGTCACCGGGTCGGCGACGCGGAAGCCGAAGCGGCCGTCCGAGAGGCAGAGAATCTCGTCCGCCGAAGGAGCGTTCCGGTCGCGTCCTGCGTCGGCGACGACAACCACCTTGAACTCGAGCCCTTTCGCGCCGTGGATGGTGAGCAGGCGCACGGCATCCGCTCCCTCCTCCTCCGCGACTGCGTCGCGCTCGGCGGCGCCGACGGCCTCCTGCTCCTCGACGAAGCGAACGAAGCTCTCGAGGTCGGGCCCGCGCAGCTCCTCGTAGGAGCGCGCGATCCGGGCGAGCTTGCGCAGGTTCGCATACCGCCGGCGCCCGTCCCACTGGGCGAGGACGGCAAGGTCGTAGTCGTGGTCGGCGACGATCCGCTCGCACAGCCGCTCGAGCGAGAGCCGCGCCGCAGCCTCGACGAGCCGGTCGTAGCGCTGCCGGAACGCGCGCAGGAGCCGGACGTCGCGCTCGTCGAGATCCGGCGGCAGCGAGCGCTCGAGGCCGGTGAAGATCGGCCCACGCGCAGCCCGCCGGATCAGGAGCAGCGCGTCGTTCGACACGCCGACGAACGGCGAGGCGAGTACGGAGACGAGCGCCTCGTCGTCGTAGCGGTTCTGGAGCAGGCGCAGGTACGAGAGCAGGTCGACGACCTGTTGCTGGCCGAAGTAGCCGCGGCCGGTGGCGCGATAGGTCGCCAGGCCGGCCTCGCGCAGCTCCTCCTCGTACCATTCCGCGTCGGTGCCCGCGGCGAACAGCAGGACGATCTCCCCCGCGCTGGCAGCCCCGCTGTCGACGAGCTCCTTCACCCGCCGCGCAACGTGTCGCGCCTCGGCGCGGCGCCAGTGGACGCCGCTGTCGGCGTACGCAGTCTTGTCCGTCACGAGCAGCTCGACCGGAGTCCCGAACACCGGGTCAGGGAACTCGCCTGAGGCCGCGAGCGGCTGGAACTCCTCGCCGAACTCGGCGCCGAAGAGGTGGTTGACGACCGAGAGCACCTCGGGCCGGGAGCGGTAGTTGCGGGTCAGCGGCAATAGGGTGTCGGCCTGCGCCCGCCGCTCGCGGAAGACCTGGACGTCCGCGTGCCGGAAGCCGTAGATCGACTGGAACTCGTCGCCGACGAAGAACCGCTCGGCGTCGGGACCGCTGAGGAGATCCACCAGCTCGCACTGAAGGCGATTCGTGTCCTGGAACTCGTCGACCATGATCGAGCGGAAGCGGAGCTGCTCGCGCTCTCTCAGCGTCTCGTTCTCCTGCAGCAGGTCGCGGGCGCGGAGCTGAAGATCCTCGAAGTCGAGCGCCGACTCGCGATCCTTGGCGGCTGCGTACGCCTCCGCGAAGCCGAGCAGGAGCTCCTGGAGCAGCTCACGGTCGCGCAGCGCCAGCGCGTCCAGCGCAGCCTGCTCGACCGCACCGCGCGCCTCCTCGTACGTCGCTGCACGCTCGCCACGCGCCCGCAGGCCGCTCAGGTCGAGCAGGCGCTCGGGAAGCTGCGGGGCCTCCGTCAGAGCGAGTGCCTGCGCCGCCGCAGCGCGTGCGGCCTCGGTGGCGCCGACATCGCCTGCGAGGCACCGCGAGGCCTCGGCGAGCTCCGCGAGCCGCGACGCCAGGCCCGGCCGCTCGCCGAGCTCGAGCGCGAGCTCGCGGCCGGCCGAGCGGAGCGTCTCGTAGACCGTGGTCAGCATCCGGCGCAGGCCGGAGGCGCCGTAGGTCGCGAGGAGCCGCAGCCGCGCAGGATCGTCGCCGGCGCAGAACTCGTTCAGCGCCGTCTCGAACGCCTCGCCGCGGATCACGCGGCCCTGGCTGTCGTCCAGCACCCGGAACCGCGGGTCAAGCCCGGCGGCGAACGGGTGCGCCTTCAGCAGGCGCAGGCAGAAGCCGTGGATCGTCGAGATCCAGGCTCCGTCGAGCGAGCGGGCCAGATCGTGGCGCCCGAGCTCGTGCAGGCGCGAGCGAATCCTGCCTCGCAGCTCGCCCGCGGCGCGCTCCGTGTAGGTGATCACGAGCATCGACTCGACGTCGAGGCCGCGCTCGCACACCGCCTCGACGAAGCGCTCGACGAGCACGGTCGTCTTGCCGGTCCCCGCACCCGCGGAGACGAAGACCTGCCCTTGCGCCGCAATCGCCGCAGCCTGCTGTTCGTTCGCAGTTCTCATGCCCGCCTGATCCGGCACATGCGCCAGAGGTCGCACCAGGCCGGACAGCCGTCCGTCCCCTTCGGGTCGTGCCGAACGTCGCCCGCCCGGATCCGCTGTGCGAGGCCGCGCGCCAGATCGCGCGCACCTTCGACCTGCGCCCAGAAGGCGTCTTCCTCGAGGTAGTCGTTCTTGACGAACCCGGGCAGCACGTCGTCCTTCGCCTCGGCGCGGAGCAGGCCGCGCGGTCGGCGCTCGCCGGCCAACGGCCGGTAGAGGCCGCCGAGCGGCTCGATCCCGACGAGATCGCGCAGGACGAGCATGTAGAGCGGAATCTGGAGCCGGAGCTCCTTCTCGATCTCGGCTGCGGAGTGCCCCGTACGGCCCGACTTGTAGTCCTGGACGATCCCGCGTGCGCTGCCGGGATCGAGGTCGATCCGGTCGATCTTTCCGGACAGCGTGACGCCGTCACCGAGGTCGAGCCCGCGCTGGAGCTCGGGCGCCGACCGCTCGGAACCGAACCCGACCTCGAACTTGCGCGGCACGAGCGGTGAGGGCGAACGCGTCTCGTCGCGCACCAGCTGCTCGAGATCGCGCCGCAGGCTCTGCTCGAGCTCTCGCCGCTCGAGCTCGGTCATCTCCATCTTCACGCCCCCGAGCGCGCCGTCGAGGCACTCGCCGAGGAACGCCAGCGCGTCGTCGAGGCGGCTCTCCTCCACGGTCTCGCTCCCGATCGCCCGCGGCAGGCCGGCGTAGAAGCGGTGCAGGGTCGTATGCGCGACCGAGCCGCGCAGCATCGCGTCGACGCGCCTGTCGATCTGCCGCGGTGAGATCAACCGCTCGAAGAACCAGGCCGACGAGCAGTCCGCGAAGCGCTCGAGCTCCGTGACGTTGAACGGCGTCTTCGCCGTCAGCTCGCCGAGCACGCGTGGGTGCGTGAGCTGCGTCTCGCGCGTGAACGCGTGCCGCGCGCGCTCGAGCTGGCGCTCCCAGCCGTTCGCGGTTGCCAGACCCTGTGCACCGTCGAGCTCGGTGACCGCCAGCACTGCGAGCGCCCGCAGCCGTTCTCTCTCTGTCGGCGCGTCCTCCAGCTCCCACGTGAGCTGCGACAGTGGGCGCCGCCGCGTCCAGCGTCGCACGTCATCGGGATCGAAGAGCGCCGCGACCTCGTCCCAGAAGGGGCTCGGCTCGCGTGGGCTGCCTTCATCGGTCGCAGCTTCGCGAACCAGCGTCAACCGGCGCGTTGCCCGCGTGCAGGCGGTGTAGAAGAGGTAGCGCTCGCGCTCGACAGCGTCGGGCCGCACGAGCCTGGCCCGGGCATCGCGGTCGAGTGCGCCGCGGGCATCGTCGTCGAGGAACGGAGACGGGTTGCCGCGGCGAGGAAGCGTTCCTTCCTCGAGACCGAGGACGAAGACCGCGTCGAAGCGGCGTGTGCGCGCCCGCGCCAGGTCGAGGACGGCAACCCTGCCTCGCTCTCCTGCCGACCCGAGTCTCACCTCGGCGTGCTCGAGCGCCGCGAGCACTTCGTCGGCCGAGAGCTCCCCGCCCAGAGCACGCCAGCCGTCGATCTCGTCGAGAAGCCGCCCGATTGCGTCGTAGGCACGAAGGTCGGCGCGGCTGGCCTCGCCCACCGGAGGCGCCTCGAGACCGTGGGCGCCGCGCAGCATCGCCGCAGCGGCTGCGCGAACCGCCTCGACCGGCCCTGCGGCACTGCGAAGCGCCTCGAGCGGCGGCAGCGGCTGCCCGTCGCGGAGCCTGATCGTCTCCTCCTCGACCGCCTCGCGCGACGAGATCCCGCGACCGCGCAGCCGGCCTTCGAGGAAGTCCACGTTCGAGCGCGTGAAGCCGGAGAACGGCGAGCGGAGATAGGCGTAGAGGTCGCGACGGCCGCCCTGCTGCCACTCGAAGCGGAGCAGGGCGAGGAGCGCCTGGCCGAAGGCGGTCTGGCCGAGCCGGACGCGTCCTTCGATCGTCACCGGGATTCCGAGCGTTCCGAGCACCGTGTCCAGTGACGCACGCCAGCGCTCGACGGATGGGACGACGAGCGCGATTTCCTCGAGCGGCGTCCCGCTCGCCGCGAGCTCGCGAATCTCCTCCGCCACGAGCTCCAGCGAGGCGCGCGAGCCTGCGGCTTCGAAGAAGCGGATCGCGCCGTCGAGCGCGGGACCGGTCGGAGGGACGTCGGCGAAGAGATGCCGCTCGAGATGCGCGAGCGCCTCGTGTCCGTACTCCGCGGCGCGGGCCGGGAACTCCTCGATCTGCCCGCCCGCAAGCGCAGCGAGATCCTCCTGCGTGCGTCGCAGTGACGCGAACGCGGCGCGGCCCGGCTCGTAGGGGAGCGAAACCGTCACCTCCGTCCGTGCCGAAAGCGCTTCGAGCAACCCCCACTCCGCGCCGGTCAGGTCCTCGAATCCGTAGGCGAACACAGGTCGCCCGTCCCAGGCCTCGAGCTCCGAGCGAAGCCGCTCGACCGCCCGCCGTCGAAGCAGGTCGCGGTCCCAGAGGTCGAGCCGGTCGAGCTCCGCCCGATAGGCGGCGTAGAGGAGTCCGAGATCCCCGTCCAGTTGCTCAGGGTCGAGCAGGCCCGACTCGAGCTCCGAGAGCGTGGCGAGGAGCGCGTCGGCGAACCCGGCAAACCGCGCCGAACGGCCCAGACCATTCAGCGACGTTCCTGCCAGGATCCGCCGGGCGACAAAGGTGCGCTGCGCATCGCTCGCGACGGCGCGTGCATCGCTCGCACCGATCGCGAGCTCGCGGAAGACGTCGTCGAAGGTACCGACTGAGCCCGCGAGCAGGGCGCCTGCGCGCCGCAGGAGGTCGCGTTCGATCCGGTCGACGTCCGTCCTGTTCGGGACGATCAGGACCGGATCGCTGTCGATCGCCGCAAGGTAGCCCTCGAGGAGACGCGCGATCTTGCCGGCTTTCGCCGGCCCAACGACGAGAGCCAGGCCCATCTGCCCATGGTAGTCCGGGCTCCTGACACTCCGGATGCGGAAAAAGGTGGAAAGAGCGGGGTTTCCCCCGCTCTTTCACCCGTCTGACAGCTACTGCGTCGCTGACTTCGGACGGCGGCCGCGTCGCGCCACCTGGCGGCCGCCCATCTTCTCGGCCTCGGCATCTGTGACGTCGAGCTCCCGCACGCCCTTGCGAGCGTCGTGGAAGGTGATGCGAATCGTCGCGCCCTTACCATCGGCGATCTCGGCGCCGGAGATATCGGACACCAGCACGGTCTTACGAGCCACGTGTATTCCTCCTTGGAGATCCGGAAACTTCGCGCTTACCGTATCGCAAAGCCGAGAACAAATCACGCGGCCTTGCGCGCGCGTCTGATTCGCCACGAACGAAGCAAACCGACGAGCGCACTCTCTTCCGGATCAAGGCCGATGTCACGCGCTTTGACGACGCGCAAATGCCGGGGCCGAAAATCCTCGAGGGTTCTTCCGTCGAGATACTGCTCGATCACCGCCGGGCTGACATAAGACGCGCGTGCGACTGCGGGAGTGTTTCCGAGCCTTTCGCCGACTTTACGCATCACCTTCGCGACCACCTGTTTGGCCTCGGTATCCGTCTCGGCGATCCCGTGCTCCGCGAGCGCAATCGCCGCCGTCAGCGTGCCGCCCCACGTCCGGAAATCCTTGGCGGTGAACTCCTCGCCCATGTGCTCGCGGATGTAGTCGTTGAGAACCGCTCCGGTGAGCATGCACGACTCTCCGTTCCAGCCGTAGCGAAAGAGCCGCGCACCGCCGGGTTGCGCAAGAAGCTCCTTGATTGCCTCTGCGAGCTCGCTGTCGACAACCGTCGTCCGCACCTGGAGCTTGTGCTTGGAGCGGAACCGGAAGCTGACCCTCGTGCCCCGGACCGACACGTGCCTCTTGGTCAGCGTCGTCACGCCGTGCGTGCGCGACGTCTTCGCGTAGCGGTCCGACCCGACCCGGAACCAGGCCAGGTTGATCAGCCTCACGGCGATCGCGCAGACGTACTCGCGCTCGAGGGGGTCGTACGTCATGTGCTCGCCCATCGCCATCCGCAGATCGGGCAGCCGCTCGGCAAAGCGAACGAGCTTGTCGAACTTCGCCTGCTCCTGCTGGGCGCGGAAGTCCGGATGATAGAGGTACTGCCGCCGGCCGGCTTTGTCGAGGCCGGTCGCCTGAAGCTTGGCCGTTGCGCGCGGCGAGATCCACACGTCTTTCCAGGCAGGCGGAATCACGAGCGACTCGATTCGCTCGATCTTCGCGGGGTCGTCGATCTGATTCCCGCGCCCATCGAGGTAGCGGAACCTTCCCTTCGACCCCGCGCGCCTCCAACCACCTCTGCGCGCCACGCCCTCCCGTGTACCCATTCGGCGCGACTATCATCCGCCGCCCATGGATCCGCGAACGATCGTTGTGCTCGAAGGAGACGAGACCGGGCAGGAGCTGCTCGAGGAAGGTCTTCGCACGCTCGCGCCCGAGGTGATCGGAATCGAGCTTCAGTTTCCGCGTTTCGACCTCTCGCTCGCGAAGAGACGGGAGACGAGGAACTCGGTCGTCTACGAAGCTGCGCGCGCAGTCCGAGAGCACGGCCTCGGGTTGAAGGCGGCGACGGTCACGCCCGAGACGCGCGACGACGTCGGCTCGCCCAACCGGATTCTGCGCGAGGAGATCGGCGGCAAGGTGATCGTGCGGACCGGGCGGCGCATTCCCGGCGTCGTGCCCCTCGGCGGCGTCCATGCGCCGATCTCGGTCGTCCGGATGGCGGTCGGCGACGCCTACGGCGCCAAGGAATGGCGGGAGGGCGAGGGCGAGGAAGAGGTCGCATTCCGCACGGAGCGGATCGAGCGTCGAATCTGCCGCGCAGTCGCGGAGTTCGCGTTCCGGCAGGCGGACCGGATGGGCGCAAAAGTCTTTGGAGGGCCGAAGTACACCGTCAGCCCGACGTACGAGGGGATGCTGAAGGAGGAGATGGATGCGGCGGCGGCACGTCATCCCGACGTGAAATACGAGCCGCAGCTGATCGACGCGACCTTCGCGCTCCTGATCGCCAACACCGGCGAGCCGCTCGTGATCCCCGCTCTGAACCGCGACGGCGACATCCTCTCCGATCTCGTGCTCCCGCTCTTCGGATCGATCGCGGGCTCGGAGTCGTTGCTCGTCGCGTTCGGGGACGACTACACGCCGACGGCGTTGATGGCCGAGGCGGCGCACGGCACGGCGCCCTCGCTGTTCGGCAAGGACGTTGCGAACCCGATGGCGATGATCCTCGCCGGCGCGGCGCTGCTCTCGCACGCAGACGAGGCGGCGCAGCAGGCGGGCCGCGCGATCCGCGAGGCGTGCCTCGAGGCGGTCGCCGAGGGCTGCCGCACGGCCGACCTCAGCGGTCACTCAGGCTCGCGCGAGTTCACCGACGAGGTGATCCGCCGCACGAAGCAGAAGCTCGAGGTCTGGTCCTCGCTCTAGGGCGACGACCAGACCTCTTCCCTCCAGCTCAGCCGGCGATGAAGCCGGTCTTCTTGACGGCGGCGAGGATCTGCGCCTTCGTCTTCGGCTTGTCGAACGCCAGCGGCGCCGGCGCGATCTGACGGATGTGCCGCATCCAGGCCGCGTGCCGGGCCTCGACGGAGTGGATCGACGCCGCTGCGGCGAGGATCGCCTTCGTCTTGACGTTCCCGACCTGCCCGGCGTAGGCCGCAACTCCCGTGTCCTCGAGCAGCTGCGCGGTCGCCTCGAACGTCTTCTGGTTCTGGTTGTTGGTGCCCTTGAAGTTGAACATCGGCTTCTTGATCGCAGCGCTGCCGAGCGCCTTCTTCAGGAACGCGACGTGCGTCGCCTCGTGCTTCGCCACCACGTCGACGAAGTTCCGCGTATCGCCCTTGAAGATGCCCGCGTTCCTGCGGGCACCGGCGTAGAACTCCGCCTCGAGGTACTCGAGCGTCAGAGCGAAGTTGAGGATCGCGACATCGCTCTTCGGTGTCGCTCCCTGCGCGACGGACGGCAGCATGCCGAGCAGCCCGCCGGTGCCAAGCACGGCGGCGCCGCCGAACGCGGCCTTGCGGAGGAATTCCGCACGATCCTCGCCCGCAACGGCGGCAACGGACTCCTGGAGAGCGCCGTCAACGTCCATCTCGCCCCATGTGCGAATGGTCTCGGACAATGTGACCCCTTTCCCGGCGGCGTCGTTGGGTTCCGCCGGTCAGGTGATTCGCCACCAGTGCGAATACGGTTCGAAAGAGGTATTTGGCTAGATCGCGACGCCGAGTGACGGGCGAACCGGTGTGATCTCGCCGCGCTCCCAGCGGTCGACGAACGTGTAGGCCAGCCACGGATCGAACTGCGAGCCGGCGTATCGCTCGAGCTCCGCCAGCGCCGCCGACACCGAGAGCGCGGGGCGGTACGGCCGGACGGAGGTCATCGCGTCGAACGCGTCCGCGACGCCGAGCACACGCGCCTCGAGCGGGATCGAGTCGCCCTCGAGGCGATGCGGGTAGCCGGTGCCGTCCCAGCGCTCGTGATGATGGAGCACCGCCGGCACGGCGAGCAGGAAGTCGTCGAAGCACTCGACGAGCCGTGCGCCGGTCACGGGATGTCGCCTGATCTGACCGAACTCCTCCTCCGTCAGCGGGCCGGGCTTGCGGAGCACCGACGGCTGGACGGAGATCTTGCCGACGTCGTGCAACGAGCCACCCAGCCGGAGCACCTCGAGCCGCTTCCCGGTCCAGCCGAGAGCGACCGCGAGAGCCTCGGCGAACGCCGTTACCCGGGCCGAGTGGCCGCGAAGATACGGATCCCGGGCTTCGAGAGCGGTCGAGAAGGTTGCGAGCAGCGACCCCACGTTGCTCGGTTTCCAGAGCGAAGACGCATTCCCTCCCCGCTTGCGTAGAGTTGCGTCTCTGTGAGGGTCGTCGTTCCGAAAGAGGCCGAAGCCGGCGAGCGCCGGGTTGCGCTCATCCCCGACTCGGTCGGGCGGCTCGTGGGCGCCGGCTTCACGATCGGAGTCGAACAGGGCGCAGGTGCGCCGGCTGGCTTCCCGGACGCCGAGTACACGGCGGCCGGTGCGGAGGTCGTGGCTCGGAACGAGCTCTTCGCAGGAGCCGAGGCCGTCGTTCGCGTCGCCAGGCCGTCCGCGGAGGAGATCGTGGAGCTCGCCTCCGGAACGGTGCTGATCGGCTTCCTCTCTCCGCTCACCGATCCGGCGGGCATCGAACGACTTGCGGCACGCGGCGTCGTGGGGTTCGCGATGGAGTCGATTCCGCGGATCACGCGCGCGCAGTCGATGGACGCGCTCTCCTCGCAGGCCAACGTGGCCGGCTACAAGGCGGCGCTGATCGCCGCCGACCGGCTGCCGCGCTTCTTCCCACTCCTGATGACCGCGGCCGGGACGGTTGCCCCCGCGAAGGTGCTCGTGCTCGGCGCCGGTGTCGCCGGGCTTCAGGCGATCGCGACAGCACGCCGGCTCGGCGCCGTGATTACTGCGTTCGACGTGCGGCCCGTCGTGCGAGAACAGGTCGAGAGCCTGGGTGCAAGTTTTCTCGACCTCGGCGTGCACAGCGAGGAGACGGAGGGCGGCTACGCCCGCGAGCTCACCGAGGAGGAGCAGCGCCGGCAACAGGAGGCACTCACCGAGCGCATCCCGGAGTACGACGCGGTGATCACGACCGCGCTCGTCCCGGGCCGGCCCGCACCGAAGCTGATACCGGCGAGCGCCGTCCGCGGGATGCGACAAGGATCGGTGATCGTCGACCTCGCGGCCGAGGCAGGCGGCAACTGCGAGCTGACCGAGCCCGGTGAGGAGGTCGAGCGCGAGGGCGTGACGATCGCCGGGCCGACGAACCTCGCGGCGACGATGCCCTATCACGCGAGCCAGCTCTACTCGCGCAACGTCACCGCCGTGCTCATGCATCTCGCACCCGACGGCCAGCTCGTGCTCGACTACGAGGACGAGATCACCGCCGGAGCGTGCGTGACGCGGAAGGAGGTCGCGGTATGAGCGAACCTGCCTTTCTCATCGAGCTGACGGTCCTGGTGCTCGCGATCTTCCTCGGCTTCGAGGTGATCTCGAAGGTGCCGCCCCTCCTGCACACGCCACTGATGTCAGGGACGAACGCGATCCACGGGATCGTGATCGTCGGCGCCATCCTCGTTGCCGGACAGGAGAACGCGGACACGCTGACCCGCGTCGTCGGCTTCGCCGCCGTCGTCCTCGGAACGGCCAACGTCGTCGGCGGCTTCGTGGTCACCGACCGCATGCTCGAGCTGTTCAAGAGGAAACCCGGTGAGCGAGAACCTCAGTAACGCCCTCTATCTGGTCACGATCGTGACCTTCATCCTGGCGTTGCGGTTCCTCTCGAGCCCTCGGCGGGCGCGACTCGGCAACCAGCTCGGCGCGGCTGGGATGGTGCTGGCGATCGTCGTGACGCTCGCCCAGGAGGGCCTGGAAGGCTATGTCTGGATCGCGCTGGCCATGGCGATCGGCGCAGTCGTGGGTGCAGTCGGTGCCCGCCGGGTGAAGATGACGGCGATGCCGCAGATGGTGGCGCTCTTCAACGGCGTCGGCGGCGGCGCGGTCTCGCTGATCGCGCTCGCGGAGTTCCACAACCTGGCGCCGGCGTCGGGCAGGCTGGAGCTCAACCTCTCGGTCGCCATGATCGTGTCCGCGATCATCGGCTCGATCTCCTTCGCAGGCTCGCTGATCGCCTTCGCCAAGCTGCAGGAGCTGATCGGTGGACGGCCGATCGTCTACCCGGGGCAGAAGGTCGTGAACGCGCTCGTGATCGCGGCCGCGCTCGCGCTCGCAGCCGTGATCCTCGCCGGCACGGAATCCCAGTGGCTGCTGGTGGGAGTGATCGTGGCCGCGCTGGTCTTCGGCGTCCTCTTCGTCCTGCCGATCGGCGGCGCCGACATGCCGGTCGTGATCTCGCTCCTGAACGCCTGCACGGGACTCGCAGCCTCCGCGGCCGGCTTCTCGCTCCACGAGAACGTCCTGATCGTCAGCGGCGCACTTGTCGGAGCGTCGGGCACCCTGCTGACGCTGCTGATGGGCAGGGCGATGAACCGCTCGATCACGAACGTGCTCTTCGGCGCGTTCGGCCAGGTCCAGTCGGGAACCGGCACGGCGCTCGACGACGGACGCAGCGCGCACGCCACGACCGCGGAGGACGTCGCGATCATGCTCTCGTATGCCCGGCGGGTCGTGATCGTGCCGGGCTACGGGCTCGCGGTGGCACAGGCGCAGCACGACGTTCGCGTGCTCGCGGACCTGCTCGAGGACAAGGGTGTCGACGTGCGCTACGCGATCCACCCGGTCGCCGGCCGCATGCCCGGCCACATGAACGTGCTGCTCGCGGAGGCCAACGTCCCCTACGACCGCCTCTTCGAGATGGAGGAGATCAACCCCGAGCTGCCGCAGACGGACGTCGCCGTCGTGATCGGAGCGAACGACGTCGTCAATCCGGCGGCGCGGAGCGATCCCGCCAGCCCGATCTACGGCATGCCGATCATCGACGTCGACAAGGCGACGAACGTCGTGGTGATCAAGCGCAGCCTCGCGGTCGGCTTCGCCGGCATCGACAACCCGCTGTTCTACGACGCCCGCACGTCGATGCTGTACGGAGACGCGAAGCAGGCGCTCGAGCACCTGCTCACCGCGGTCAAGAACCTCTAGATGATTCCGTTCTTCTCCGCGCGGCACGTGGAGGCTGCGGTGACTCCGAAACGCGCCTACGACGCGGTTCGAGACGCGTTCGTGGCGCACGCCCGCGGCGAGTGGACGATGCAGCCGAAGCTGTACGTCACGAACTACCCGGCCGGCGACTTCCGGGCGATGCCAGCCCTCGGCGGCGGTCATGCCCTGCTGAAGTGGGTCACGTCCTTTCCGAGCAACCCGGAGCGGGGCCTGCCGACCGTGAGCGGCCTCGTCATCCTTTCGGACGCCGAGACCGGCCTCGTCGAGGCGGTGCTCGACGCAGGCTCGGTGACCGCTCTGCGCACCGGGGCGGCCGCGGTGCTGGCGGCCGCGACGCTCGAGGCCTCAGCGGGAGCGGCGTCCGTGATCGGCGTGGGCGTGAACGGGCGCGCCGCGGCGCGGACGTTCAAGGCGCTCGGCCGTGACGTCGTGCTGTGGGACGTCGACGCGGAGCGAGCAAGAGCCGTGGCGGCCGATCTCGGGGTCGGCGTCGCACGGAGCCTCGCCGAGGCACTCGGCGCGGACGCAGTGGTCACCGTCACGCCCGGGCGGACTGTCCTGATTCCGGCGGGGACGCTGCGAGCCGGCCAGCACGTGAGCCTGATGGGCGCCGACGGTCCCGGAAAGGCCGAGATCGCGGTCGCGGAGCTGCAGCGCGCGCGGATCTTCTGCGACGAGTGGGAGCAGGCGAGCCACGGCGGCGAGCTTGCCGCCGCCGTCGAGGCGGAGGCGATCGGGCGACAGGACGTGACCGAGCTCGGCAACGTCCTCACGGGCGATGCCGAGGGTCGGCGCTCACCCGAGGAGATCACGATCTTCGACTCGACCGGGCTCGCGATCCAGGATCTCGCGATCGCGATCGCCGCGCTGGAGCGGGCGCACGAGCTCGACCTGCCGACGATCGATCTCTAGCGCGTAAGGAACGCGCCGCCGGAGGGTTGTTCGGTCATCACCCACTCCCGAGGAGGGAAAGATGACCAGCAAGCACCCCATCGCATGCGTCGCCATCAGCGCCGCAGTCGCCCTCAAGCTCTTCGCGGGAACGGCAAACGCCGCCACCCTCAACGGCGGCGAGCTGGATACGTCCCGGGTCCCCGTGCTCCTCACCGTTCCGCACGACGCAAGCGAGCAGCTCGACGGGGCGCCCTTCTATGCCGGCCGCTTCGTCTTCAAGCAGAGCAGCCCGCCCGCCGGACGACCGATCTTCGTCACCGACATCTCGAATCCCACTCCGTCGGTGCAGCTCGGCAGGGGCGTAGACATCGCCAGAGTCGACGGCGAGATCGTCAACAGCTAGGTGACGTAGTCACCGCAAGCCGCGGGGGCCGGCGGCCCGGCCCCCGCAACCTTCATTCGAACGGGCCGCGTGATCAGACCAGGAGTGTGAACCGTCGAGCGCTACGCGACGAGGCGCGCTGGGTCCATCGTGTGGAGCAGCGAATGCGGTTCGCCGAGGATCGCGTGCGCCACGAGGTCGCCGCACATCAAGCCCAGCACGTTGCCGTGCCCGGAGTAGCCGCCGGCTGCCCAGAGGCCGTCACGCCCGGGCACGCGGCCGACGACCGGCATCAGATCCGGCACGAGCCCGAAGACTCCGGCCCAACGGTGCGTCACCTCGGGCTTGCGCCCGAGGATCTTCTCGACGAAGTCGTCGAGCGCGCCCTGGATCCGCGCCGTCGTCTCCTCCGACGTCGTGAACTCGGACTCGAGATCGAAGTCGCGGAAACCGCCCGCCAGGATCCGCCCTTCCTCGTCCTGGTGCCAGTAGTCGTAGCCGTGCCGGCCGTAATGCGGCATCGGGAAGAGCCGCTCCGGTAACGGCTCGGTCGCGATCATCTGGCCGCGCGTCGGGATGATCAGCCCTTCGAGCTCACCGAGCAGGCCGCTCGGGTACCCGTCGGTGGCGACGACGATCGTCTCGGCTTCGAGTGCATCCAGATCCTCGACGCGTTGGTGCTCGCGGATCTCGACGCCGGCCTCGGCTGCGAGACCTGCGAGCCGCCGGACGAGCCGTGCCGGCTGCAGGACAGCGTCGTCCGGATGGAAGAGCGCTCCCGGAAAGCGGCCGGCGAGCGGCGGCGGCAGCTCGTCGCGCCACTCTGCCGCGAACCCGTCCTCGCACAGCGCCTCGTACTCGGCGTGAAGCTCGTCGCGCTCGTCGTCGCCCGCCAGCCGCAGGCTGCCCGTGCGACGAAACGCATCGCCGCCCAGCTCGCCCATCCGGTCGACGTAGGCCTCGGTCAGCCGCCAGTACTCGGCCGCCTGGTCGGGGCCGAGCCACTCGCGCGCGCTGTCGTAGGCCATGGCGCCGCCGCGCAGCGCGAAGCCGCCGTTGCGACCGCTGGCGCCCGACGCCACCGCGCGCGCCTCGTGCAGGCGGACGCGCTTGCCGGCCTGGGCGAGTGCCAGCGCGCAGGAGATGCCCGTGATGCCGCCGCCGACGATCTCGACGTCGGGGACGCCCGTGAGCGGGCGCGACACGAGCGCCGGGGCGGGCTCCGAGAGCCAGTACGAGTCGGCCACGCCGCGATGCTAGCTAGCAGGTCGATAGAGGCCTCCTTCCTCCGTCACCGCGCCGGCGAGCTCGAGCTCGGTCAGGGCGACGGCGAGCTCCTCGGCGGAGAGACCCGTCGCGCGCGCGAGCTCGTCCGCTCCCGCGACAGCCTCGCGAATCCGTGTCAGCACCGCGCCGGCGGCCGCGCCGACCTCGGGCTCGACGCGGGCGGCGGCGACGAACCCGAAGCTCTCGAGCACGTCCTGCGCGCAGGTGAGCGGCGTCGCGCCGAGCCTGAGCAGGGCGTTCGAGCCCGCCGAGAGCCCGCTGGTGATCTCGCCCGGGACCGCGAAGACCTCTCTCCCCTCCTCGAGCGCGAAGTCCGCGGTGATCAAGGCACCACTGCGCTCACGGGCTTCGACGACCACGGCGGCCGAACAGAGGCCGGCGACAATCCGGTTCCGGGCGGGGAAGCGCCAGGGTGCCGGCTCGACACCGGGGGCGTACTCCGAGACGACAAGGCCGCCCGCCGCGATCTGTCTCGCGAGCTCGCGGTTGGACGCCGGGTAATCGCGGTCGATGCCGCAGCCGAGCACGGCAACCGTGATCCCGCCCGCGTCCAGCGCGCCGCGGTGCGCCTCTGCGTCGACGCCGCGTGCGAGGCCGCTGACAACGACCAGGCCCGCGGAGGCGAGCTCGCGCGCCACGCTGCGGGCGATCTGCCGGCCGTAGGCCGAGCACGCTCGAGCTCCGACGATCGCCACGGCCGGCAGGGCAAGCAGCCCCGCTTCGGCTGTCCCGCGGAGAAAGAGTCCCGGCGGCGGATCGTGGATCGCTCGCAGCAGCGGCGGGAAGCCGGGGTCCGAGCGGCCGAGAAAGCGAATGCCGAGGGCGCGCAGGCGCTCGAGCTCCGCACGGGCGTCGAACGCCGCCCTGAAGGCGGCGAAGCGGGCGCTGCGCGGCTCGCCGACGAGGTGCGCATCGCTCGCAGCCGCGAAGGAAGCCAATGCGAGCTCGTTCATGCGGCGAGCTCCTTCGGCGAGCGGTAGGCGAGCGCCTCGGCGACATGCTCCGGCTGCACGATCTCGTCGCCCGCGAGGGCCGCCGCCGTGCGCGCCACGCGTGCCACCCGCGCCCGCCCGCGCCCGGAGAGTGGCAGCCGCTCGACGGCATGGCTGAGCAGGTCGTCAGCCTCCTTCGTGCGCCTGAGCAGTGGGCCGGACAACCGTGCTCGACCGGCCGCAACCCGCTCCCGCACCGGCGCCGACGGCTCGGACGGCCCGGCGGCGAGCTGCTCGGCACGCGGACGAGGCACCGTCACGACCAGATCGAACCGGTCGAGAAGGGCACTGGAGAGCTTGCTCCGGAATGCGGCGAGGCGTTGCGCGGTACACGTGCACTCGGCCGCAGGGTCACCTCGGCCGGCGCATGGACACAGGTTCATCGTCGCCACGAGCTGAAAGCGCGCCGGAAACAGCGCCTGGCCCTGCGCCCGCGCGACCGAGACGATGCCGTCCTCGAGCGGCTGGCGAAGCGCCTCGAGCGCCGGCCGCTGGAACTCGGGCAGCTCGTCGAGCAGCAGGACGCCGTGATGAGCGAGGCTCGCCTCACCCGGGCGTGGCCCGGGACCACCACCGACGATCGCCGCGGTCGACGCACTGTGATGCGGAGCGCGGAACGGCCGGCGCGTGATCAGCGGCCGCTCCGGCGGGAGAACGCCTGCCACCGAATGGATGCGCATCACCTCGAGCGCCTCTCGCGGCTCGAGCGGAGGGAGGATCGACGGCAAGCGCCGGCCGAGCATCGTCTTCCCGGTTCCGGGCGGCCCCGCCAGGAGCAGGTTGTGACCGCCCGCAGCCGCGAGCTCGAGCGCACGCCGCGCGCGCTCCTGACCGCGCACATCGGCGAGATCGGGCTGATCCGGCTCCGCCTCCTCGTCGGGCGGCTCTGCGGGAGGTGGCCGCAGCTCACCGCGAAGATAGGCGACCGCCTCGGCCAGGTGACGGACGGGCACGGCCTCCACCCCGCCCAGCTCCGCCTCGCACGCCGACTCCGGAGCGCACAGAATCCGCTCGAGCCCGGAACGGCGCGCACCCTCGGCGACGGCGAACGCACCCCGCACCGGCCGGACGCGGCCGTCGAGGGCCAGCTCGCCGACGGCCGCATGCTCCGCCAGCCGCTCGCGCGGAAGCTGGCTGGACGCTGCGAGCACCGCGAGAGCGATCGAGAGGTCGAAGCCCGATCCTTCCTTCCGCAGCCCGGCGGGAGCGAGGTTGACGGTGATCCGTTTCAGCGGCCACTCCAGCTGCGCCGAACCGATCCCGCTGCGGACGCGGTGCTTGGCTTCTGCGCAGGCCCGGTCGGCGAGCCCGACGATCGCAAAGCCGGGCAGGCCGCCGTCGATGTGCGCCTCCACCTCGACGCGCCGCGGCTCGATGCCGACGAGAGCGTGGGTGACGGAGCGCGCGAGCACGCCAGCCACGGTATGGACGCACCCGTCACGGGTGTGTCACGGAGCTCTAACGATTCAGCGACAGATCAGGATCGACTCGAAGTACTCACCGGCACGCCGGCCGGTACGCCGGTTGACGTGCCGCTCGAGGCGCTCGTCGAGCCTTAGCCCAGCACGCTCGAGGATCTCCGGGTAGAGCGCCCGCCGGTCGTTGACCACGATGCAGACGAGAGCGCCGCGCCGAAGCACCGTACGCACGCGTGAGAGCACGGCGGCGATGCCGGTCACGTACTCCTCGATCGCGGCCTTGCTCGTCCCGCGCGCGGCGGCGCCCAGCTCCCGTTCCCGCCGGTCGTCCAGCCCGAGCAGCTCATACGCGTAGCGGTGCTGCTCGTGGTAGTCGATCAGCCCCGGGTACGGCGGCGAGGTGACGACCCCGTCGTACGGCCCTCCGAGCTCGAGCTCCCGCGCGTCCCCGTGCAGCACGAGCGCAGCCCGCCGCGGGTCCCGCACATCGGCGAAGGCGCGAATCCGCGCCGCGGTGTCGGTGAGATAGCGGGTGAGGAACTTGCCGGCGCTCTCGACCGGACGGCATGTTCGCCGGTGCTTGTGGCACCAGTACTCGCCCTGCTGCGGCTCGCGCGGGAAGTCGAGGTCGAAGTGCGTCGTCAGCCGCGCCGAGCGAGCCGCGCGCGCGAGCACGACCCGCAGCACATCCTGGCTCCCATAGTCCGCGATCAGCGAGCGAAAGTGCAGAAGCTCGGCCGCCGCCTGCGGCGCGAACCACTCCGCCACGAACCCGGTCGGGCGCTCCGTCCCTGCCCCCAGCCGCTTCCCCGCGTCACGTACCTCGGCGTCGAGCGACTCGAGGTCGTGCTCCCGCGTCTTGACCGAGACGAGAAGGGCGTTGAACGCCGCGATGTCGACGCCGACCGCGTCGTAGCCCGACTCGAGCGCCTGCACCAGTGTCGTTCCCGAGCCGGCGAACGGGTCGAGCACCCGTCCGCCGGGGCGCACGTAGCGCTCGAGCAGAGCCTCGACCAGCTGCGGCACGAACTTGCCGAGATACGGGTGGAGCCGGTGAACGTGCTTCGTCCGCTCGCGCTCGGGGAGATCGCGCTCGGACCACGAGAGCGCGAGATCGAGCTCGCCGTAGAGCTGGCTCTGAGTCAGCGCCATTGCTAGGCATTCGCCGCCTCGCTAAGGTCGCCTCCATGGTCGAGTGGGACTGGACACGCGTCGTCTTCGACCACGTGAAGATCAGCGTCGCGGATCCGGTGGCGAGCATCGGCTTCTACAAGACGGTTCTCGAGCCGCTCGCGATCCCGCCGCTCTGGGAGAACGACCGCGGTGCGCAGTTCGCGAACCTCGTCGTCTTCGAGGGCGCGGCCAGGAGTGAACCCAGCGGCCCGGTGCACATCGCTTTCGTCGCCGAGACCCGGGCTCAGGTCGATGCGTTCCATCGCGCCGGGATCGATGCCGGCTTCAGGGACAACGGCACGCCGGGAGTGCGCGAGCAGTACAGCTCGGACGACGCCGGGCGGTACTACGCCGCGTTCCTGCTCGACCCCGACGGGAACAACGTCGAGGCCGTCCTGCGCGAGTTCTAGGCCGGCTCTCGGCCGCGGGCGTCGACGTCGTCCGGCTCGTCGGGAAGCTCGAGTGCGACGGCATCGCTGCCGAGCGGTCTCCGCGGCGGCCCGGACGGAACGAGCGCGGGCTCCTCGTCGGGTGGCGCCGGAGGCGGCTCCGGCGGCGCGAGCCCGAGAGCTCGCTTGATCCGCCGCCAGAGTCCGCCTCTGCGCACGTGTTCTAGTAGTGGATGCCGCTCGCCGCGTCGAGCGCGCGGAGGCGCCTGATCCGCTCTTCCATCGGCGGGTGGGTCGAGAAGAGCGCGCCGAAGCCCTTCCGGCTGAGCGGGTTCGCGATGTAGAGCGCCTCGGTCGCCGGGTTGACGTTCATCGGCACGGCCTCGACGCCGCGCTGAAGCGTTCCGAGCGCCTCGGCCAGCGGCCGGCCCTCGCCGAGATACTGCGCGGCCGTCGCGTCCGCGAGGTACTCGCGCTGACGCGAGACTGCGAGCTGAAGGATCATGGCTGCGATCGGGGCGACGATCACCGCGGCGAGCACGCCGATGATCCCCAGCGGATTGTCGTCGTCGTCTCCACCGCCGAAGAACATCGAGAACTGCAGGATGTTCGCGATCGCCGAGATCGCGGCGCCGATCATCGCGGCGATCGTCATCACGAGGATGTCGCGGTTGGCGATGTGCGCCATCTCGTGGGCGAGCACGCCTTTCACCTGGTCACGGGGCAGGTAGCGGAGCAGCCCCTCGGTCACGGCGACGACGGCCTTCTTCGGGCTCCGGCCGGTCGCGAACGCGTTGGGCTGCTCGGACGGAATGAGGTAGACGCGCGGCATGGGCACGCCGGCGCGGCCGGCGATCTCCTCGATGTCGCGGTAGAGCTCCGGCGCCTCGCTGCGATCGACCGGGCGAGCCTTGCTGGCCTTGAGCGCGAGCTTGTCCGAGTACCAGAACATCACGAGGTTGAAGACCACCGCGATGCCGGCGAAGAGGATCAGGCCGCCCGAGCCGCCGAAGACGTAGCCGAGGCTGACGAACAGCGCCGCGAGCCCGGAGATGATGACCCAGGTGCGGGCTTGCGTCATGAACCTGTTGCGTGTTGTGGACATGAGAGTTTCGGTGTTCCTTTCCGGCTGAATGAGTTATCTCTGGATTCAGCCGGAAGTTTCTCCCGCCCGGGCTCGGTGAGCCTGCGGCCAGCGCGCCCGGGCCGAAGCCGTTCTGACGAGTGCGCTCGTTCGGGGATAGTGCCTTCCGGCAAGCCAGATTGTAGCCGGGAGCATGTTGGGTGCGTGTTGCCGGGTAGTTAACGGACGCTAGACGACGACGCGCTCGAGCTCGCCGGGCCGCACGGCGACGACTTCGAACCGGCAGTCGAGCCCCTGACAGCCCGGGTTCCGGGCAAGCCACGCCTCCGCGGCGACCTGGAGCCGCCGCAGCTTCTCCTCGTCGACCATCTCGAGCGGGTCGCCGAACCCTCCGCCCGTCTTTCCCTTTACCTCGCAGAACACGAGCTGCCGCCCGCGCCGGACGATCAAGTCGAGCTCGTAGCCGCCGGACCAGACATTCGTGTCGAGGATGCGGTAGCCGCGCAGGCGGTAGTGGCGGGCGGCGCGTCGCTCATCCGAGTTGCGTGGCATATGCCAAGGCGTTGAACGAGAGCCGGTGCTGGTCGCTCGGCCCGTGCTCGCGGACCGCGGCGGAGTGGCCGGGCGTGATGTAGCCGACGTGGCGCGCGAACCCGTAGCGCGGATAGAGCGCGTCCAGCCGTCGCATGACGCGATCGCGCGTCACCTTGGCGATGATCGACGCGGCCGCGATCGCGGCGCTCTTGGTGTCCCCGTCCACGACCGCCCGGTGCGCCGGCGCGAGCGGCCCGAGTCGAAAACCGTCCACGAGACACGCCTCGGCCGGTGGTGCGAGGTCGGCGAGCACGGAGCGCAAGCCCCAGAGATTGGACTTGTGGAGACCGTTCCGGTCGATGTCGGTACAGGGGATGACGCGAACGCTGATTCGCGCTGCGCAGCCGACGACGGCGCGGAAGAGCTCCTCGCGCTCGGCCGGTGAGACCTGCTTCGAGTCGTTGAGGGTCGCGAGCGGCCGAACACGGTGATTCCGGAGGCACTCGTAGTCCAGCAGCACCCCGGCCACCACGAGCGGCCCCGCCAGCGAGCCGCGCCCGGCCTCGTCGGCGCCCGCGACGAAGCGAGCTCCCAGCTTTCGATCGTAGGACAGGAGCTTCTGACCCGAGGAGCGCGGCACGACTGCGACTGTAGCCGGTGTTGCGGCCGGCGACTGTGACGACTCCGTCACGAATCAGAGCCGGATCAGAAACCGACCACGCAGCCGGCGTCGCGCTCGTCGAGCGCCACCGTCACCCGCTGCCGCTCCCGGTCGATCCGCACGACGAACCAATCGCAGCCTCCTTCGCTGCGGCGCACGGCGCATGTGAACTCGTTCGTCTCCTCGTCGCGGAACCAGACGCCGCGAGCGTCCGTGCAGTGGACGTCCTCGTCGTCGTAACCCGAGGCAGCACCGAGCGCGCGCACGTGCGCCTGCACCTCCTCGCGCGCGGCCTCCTGCTGTGCGTCCTCCTCCCCCGCACACCCGACGGCGACGAGCGCGAACGCCGTCAGAAGAGCGGCTCTACGACTTCTCGTCAGCGGGCGCGTCGTCGGACGGCTCGTCCGCGGCAGCTTCGTCCGCCGCGGCCGCGTCGGCGACGGCCTCAGGCTCGGCATCTGCCTCAGCGGCCGGCTCCTCCGAGGGAGCCTCCTCGGCCACAGGCTCGTCGACCGGGGCCTCCTCGACCTCCGCCGGCTCGAGATCAGCAGCTGCGGCTGCCGCTACCTCGGCAGTTGCCTCCGCCTCAGCAGCCGCCTCTGCTTCCACGGCTTCAGCCGCAGCGACGGTGGCAGCTTCGGCTTCCGCCTCGTCGGCCGCGATTGCCGCCTTCGCAGCCTCCGCCTCGGCCTTCGTCGCGGCAACCTGAGCGGGCGTCTGCCGCAGCTCGCGCACGCGGGCCTTCTTGCCGACCTTCTCGCGCAGGTAGTAGAGCTTGGCGCGATTCACGTCTCCGACGGCGCCGACCTCGATCTTCTCGATCTTGGGCGAGTGGACGGGAAACGTCCGCTCGACGCCGACGCCGAACGACTGCTTCCGGACGGTGAACGTCTCGCGCGCGCCCGAGCCCTGCCGCTTGATCACGACCCCCTCGAAGACCTGTACGCGGCGGCGCGTGCCCTCGATCACCTGAAAGTGCACGCGCACGGTGTCGCCCGCCTTGAAGCGGGGGATGTCCTTGCGCAGCTGGCGCTGCTCGATGCTCTCGATGATCGTGCTCATGACAAAGGGCGACCCGACGGCCGGGGCGGAATCTTAGCGGACGCTGATGCGGTTCGGTGGCCAATACGTGGCGAAGACCTTCCCGATCAGATTCTTCCGCGGCACGGTCCCCCACTCGCGCGAGTCGCACGACTGGGAGCGGTTGTCGCCCATCATGAAGTACTGCCCCTGCGGCACCGGGAACGTCTCGGGACCGCGGGTGTCGCGGCGGTTTCTGCCGATGTACGGCTCGTCGAGCTTCTTGCCGTTGATGTAGACGTAGCTGAGCCCACTCTCCGAGCGCAGCTCCACCAGATCGCCCGGCAAGCCGATCAGCCGCTTGACGAACGTGCCGCCGGCGCCGCAGCGGGCGCGCGCGGCGGGCGGCGTCTCGAAGACGATGATCTCGCCGCGCCTCGGGTCGCGGAAGCGATAGATGAAGCGGTTCGCGAGCACGCGGTCCGAGAAGCGCGCCTCGCAGCCGTTCGCCGGCTTCGCGCAGTGCAGCGTCGGCTCCATCGACGAGGACGGGATCCGGTACGGGTTCACGACCCACGCCTTGATCGCGAGCACGATCGCGATCGCACCGACGATGGTCACGATCCAGTCGATCGTGACCCGCAGGCCGTGCGGGAGACCCTGCGTCAGGCGATCGACCGGGTTGCGTGAGCGACGCCGCGGCTGCGCTTCCGGCACGGCTTCGACCGGGGGCAGAGACCAGCCCGGCTCGAGCGTGCGGTCGTACTCGGCGCGACGGAACGGGTCGGCGAGCGTCTGGTAGGCGTCCTTGAGCTCACGGACGCGCTCGTCGCTCCACGCCATGTCGCGCTCGCGGGCGAACGCCTCGTCGATCTCAGCCCGAGTCGCCTCACGGTCGACGCCGAGACTCGCGTAATGGTCGTTCAACGGGCGCTCCGTTCACGGCTCTGCTCGAGCCGCCACTCGTCGACCCGGCCGTGGTCGCCGGAGAGGAGGACGTCGGGCACGGGCCACCCACGGAACTCCGCCGGCCGCGTGTAGTGCGGGTACTCGAGTCCCCCTTCGAGCTCGAGGGAGAAGCTCTCGTGCTCGCCAGAGCCCTCGGCGAGCGCGCCGGGCAGGCGTCGCGCGATCGCGTCCAGCAGCACCATCGCCGGCAGCTCGCCACCCGAGAGGACATACGGGCCGATCGAGATCGCGTCCGAGCAGAGGTGCGTGACGATCCGCTCGTCGAAGCCCTCGAAGCGTGAGGAGAGAAGCGTCAGGGCCGGCTCGGTGGCCAGCTCCTCGACGACCGCCTGCGTCAGCGGCCTCCCCTGTGGCGTCAGGGCGATGACACGCTGCTCCGGCGCGTCCCCGTAGACCGCGTCGAGTGCGGCCGCGACCACGTCGACGCGCAGCACCATCCCGGCGCCGCCTCCATACGGCTCGTCGTCGACCTGGCCGGCCCGGAGCGGGGTCGTGTCGCGATAGTTGAAGAGGCGCAGCTCGAGCTCGGTTCCGAGCACCGCGGCGAGCGGCCGCTGCTCCGTCATCCACGCGAACGCGTGCGGAACCTGGGTGAAGATGTCGAGGCGCAAGGTCGGGTGAGGTTACTCGTCGTCGGCGAAGCCCCGTGCGATCAGCACACGGCCCGCCTCGAGATCGACATCGAGCACGCACGACTCGACGAGGGGCAACAGGCGGCCGGAGTCGAGCACGAGCACGTCGTTCGCCGGGAGATTCTCGACCTCGGCGACGACACCGAGCGGGCGCCCTCCTTCCTCTTCGACGGCGAGGCCTACGAGCTGGAAGACGTAGTAGGTGTCCTCGCCGGGATCGGGCAGCTCCTCCCGCCGGACCGCGAGCGTCGCGCCACGAGGAGCGGCGCGGTCGAGCTTGATCACGAAGCGGCCGCCGGCGGCGCGCTTGGAGCCGACGATCTGCGCCGGAGCGCCGTCGACGAGCAGCGTCGTGCCCTGCACGAACCGCTCGGCGGCCGCGCTGCCGCCATCGACGAAGAACGAGCCGTCGATTCCGTGCGGCTTGCCGACACGACCGACTGTGACGAGCTCACTCGACAATTTCGAGGATCACGCGACGTCGCGAGCGCGCCGCGCTTGCGCGCACGACTGTGCGCAGCGCCCGGGCGAGCCTGCCCTGGCGGCCGATCACCTTGCCGCGGTCCTCGGGCGCGACGTACAGCTCGAGGATCGTGGCGTCTTCTCTCTCCACCTGCTCGACCCGCACGGCGTCAGGATCGTCCACCAGTTGCTTCGCGAGCCACGCCAGCAGCTCGGCCACTACGAGGTTCCGATGCCCGCGACCTTGATCAGCTTCGAGACTGCGTCCGAGGGCTGCGCGCCCTTGCTGAGCCAGTCCTTCACCTTGGCCTCGTCGAGCTCGATCGTCGACGGGTCGGTCTGCGGGTTGTAGCGGCCGATGATCTCGATGAAGCGTCCGTCGCGCGGGGAGCGCGAATCGGCCACGACGACGCGGTAGATCGGGTTCTTCTTGGAGCCGACGCGAGTCAGCCTCATCCGTACTGCCATTCGGTCTATCTCCGTCCTGTCTTGGTTAGCTGCCCGGGAAGTGTAGGCATCTTTCCCTTCCCCATTTGCTTCATCATCTTTTCCATCTGCTTGCGGGCGGAGAGAAGCTTGTTCACGTCCTGGATCGTCTGGCCGCTGCCGTCGGCGATCCGCTTGCGGCGCGAGCCGTCGATCACGTGCGGCATCCGGCGCTCCTGCGGCGTCATCGAGAGCACGATCGCCTCCACGCGTGCGAGCTGGCGCTCGTCGATGTCGACGTCCTTCAGCTGGTTGCCGAGCCCCGGGATCATCTTCAGCACGCCCTGAATCGGCCCCATCTTCTTCAGCATCTTCTGCGCGGAGAGGAAGTCGTCGAAGGTGAAGACCCCCGCGCGCATCCGGGCCTCCATCACCGCCTGCTCGTCCTCGTCGACCGCGGCCTCCGCCTTCTCGATCAGCGTCAGCACGTCGCCCATGCCGAGGATCCGCGACGCCATCCGCTCCGGATGGAACTCCTCGAGCTGGTCGAGCTTCTCGCCGACCGAGACGTACTTGACGGGCTTGCCCGTGACCGCCCGCACCGAGAGCGCGGCGCCGCCGCGCGCGTCGCCGTCGAGCTTGGTCAGGACGACGCCGTCGAAGGCGACCCGCTCCTGGAAGGCCTGCGCGACGTTGACGGCCTCCTGGCCGGTCATCGCGTCCAGCACCAGCAGCACGTTCGTCGGCTTGGCCGCGGCCCGGACCCGAGCGAGCTCGTCCATCAGCTCCTCGTCGATGTGCAGCCGCCCGGCGGTGTCGAGGATCACGACGTCCTGGCCGGCCGTCTGCGCCGCGTGGATGCCGTACTTCACGACCTCGACCGGATCCTTCGAGTCCTTGCGGTAGACCGGGATCTGGATCTGCCGGCCGAGCTGCTCGAGCTGATCGATCGCCGCGGGACGCTGCAGGTCGGCTGCCACGAGCGCCGGCTTCTTCCCCGCCTTCCGGAGCAGGAGTGCAAGCTTCGCGGACGTCGTCGTCTTGCCGGAGCCCTGGAGGCCGGCCATCAGGATCACGGTCGGCGGCTTTCCGAACGCGAGGCGCGAGTCGCCGGTGCCCATCAGCGTCGTCAGCTCCTCGTGCACGATCTTGACGACCTGCTGGCCCGGCTCGAGGCCCTTCAGGACGTCCTGGCCGCTCGCACGCTCCTTGACCTGGGCGACGAAGTCCTTGACGACCTGGAAGTTGACGTCCGCCTCGAGCAGCGCGAGACGGATCTCGCGCATCGCCCTCGAGATCTTCTCGTCGTCGAGCCGGCCCTTGCCACCGAGGTCGCCGAGTGCGTGCTGGAGCTTGTCTGACAGGGTGTCGAACACCGGCCGAACAGTGTAGACGCGGGCTGTCGGCTAGAAGATCGGGCGCGGGCGGAGACGCAGGCTCGCTTGCCAGAGCCCGGCGGCGAGGATGATCAGCGCGCCCATCATGATCGCGAGCCCCTGTGCTGCGATCGCAAAGGCAACCGCCTGCGACGGCCCGACGCCGCTCGCGACGAGCATCGCAGCGCCCGCGCCAGCCTGGGTCGCGGCCCCCGCGGGAGCGATCGGGAGCGCCGCGGCGGCCGCGGACGCGCAGAGGAAGGCGAGTGCGAGCGGGATCGAGGCGTCGAGGGCCAGCGCATCCAGCAGGACGAAGAGCGCAGCACCGCGGACGATCCACGACAGGCTGACGAGCGCCCACGCCTTCGAGGCCTCGCGTGGAGAGGTGGAGTGGTCGCGGAGCCAGCGCGCGAGCCGGAAGCGGGAGACCCTGTTGGCCCGCGCCATCGTCGGCAGCAGGAGCACCGCGGCGGCCGCGGCGATTCCAGCCACGGCGACGACGATCAGTCCCGCTCGGAACAGTCCGGTCGTCGCGATCGCTGCGGCCGAGATGCCCGCGAGCGGGGCGAGCGCGGCGCTGTCGACCAGCCCGAGCAGCAGGAGCGAGAGGCACACACCGCCGACGCCGGCGCACGAGCCTGGATAGCGGCGGACGACAGCGACGCGCACGAGCTCGTCGAAGCGTCCGGGAAGCGCGATGCCGGTAACCGAGGCAGCGCCTCCCGCCACGGCGAGCGCCATCGATCCCGGCCGTTCGCCAGGGGCGAACAGACGCCTCCAGCCGAGAGCCTTGAGCGCGTAGCCGAGCAGGAAGAGCCCGGCGGCGATGATGACGCCGTACACCTTGGCGCCGCTCAACGGCCAGCCCTCGGTCCTGAAGTGCTGAACGAGCAGCACTGCGACCACCGTCGCAATCGCGGCGGAGGCGGCATTGAAGGCAATTCGAGTCTTGCGCGATCGTGCGATCGCGAGCAACGTTTCCATCACGTCCCCATCGGCCCGGTGCGCCCGGAACGTGACCAAGATCGCCAGAGCGAGGGAACGTGCGACCGCTCAGCCGGACACGAGCGCGCGGGCGAAGTCCTGTGGGTCGAACGGGCGCAGGTCGTCGAGACCCTCGCCGACCCCGATCAGGGTCACCGGCAGCCCCAGCTCGTAGGCGATCGCGACCGCGATCCCGCCCTTCGCCGACCCGTCGAGCTTCGTCAGCGCAACGCCGGTGACGCCGACCGTCTCGCCGAAGAGGCGCGCCTGTTGAAGCCCGTTCTGGCCGGTGGTTGCATCGACGACGAGCAGCGTCTCGTGCGGGGCGCCCTCGAGCCGCCCCTCGATCACGCGGCGCACCTTCGCCAGCTCCTCCATCAGATTCGACTGCGTGTGGATGCGCCCTGCGGTGTCGACGATCGCGACGTCCTTGCCGCGGGCGCGGGCGGCCTCGACGGCGTCGAAGGCAACCGCGGCCGGGTCCGCTCCCTGCGCGGCTCCGACGAAGTCGGCCTCCGCCCGGTCGGCCCAGATCTCCAGTTGCTCCTCGGCGGCGGCACGCCAGGTATCGGCGGCGCCGAGCAGCACGGTCCGGCCGTGCTCTCGGAGCTTCTGCGCGAGCTTGCCGATCGTCGTCGTCTTCCCGGTGCCGTTGACGCCGACGACGAGGATCACGCTGGGTGAGGCGGACAGGTTGAGCGTTCCGGGCGCGCCGAGCATGTCGGCGATCTCCTCAGCGAGCGCCGAGCCGAGATCGCCGAGCTCGTTCCGAGCCTCGAGCCGGCGGACGAGCTCCGCCGTCGCACGGACACCCACATCGCCCTGGATCAGCGCCTCCTCGAGCCGCTCCCAGTCCTCGTCGTTGCCGGGATCGAAGGTCGCGGCGACGAGCTCGCCCGTGAGAGCGCGCCGGCTCTTGCCGAGTGAGTCGCGGAGCCGTCCGAAGAAGCCCTGCTGCTCCTCGGCGGTCTCCTCCGGCCCCTCGGCGTCGCCGAGCAGCTCTGCCCAGGTTCTGGCCATCCCGGCAGGATACGGTCCGTCCGTGTCCGGCTTCGCCGAGGAGCTCCTCTCGCGGTTCCGCTGGATCGGCGGTCACGGCGACGTGCTCGGGCTTCTCTCCGACGGCGGCTTCCTCACGCGTTGCGTGACTGCGCTCGCCGGCCCTTTCGCAGGCGAGGGCGTGACAAAGGTGGCCGGCGTCGAGGCGCGCGGCTTCGTCTTCGGCAGCGCGGTGGCGCTGCAGCTTCACGCCGGTTTCGTGCCGGTCCGGAAACCGGGCTCCGTGCACCCGGGGCCGAAGGCGGTTCAGGTCTCGGAACCGGACTGGCGCGGCCGGCGTCTGGCCTACGAGCTACAGCGTGCCGCCATCGGCGTGGGCGACCGCGTCGTGCTCGTCGACGACTGGGCCGAGACGGGCAGCCAGGCGCTGGCGGCTCGATCGCTGATCGAAGAGTGCGGTGGCACCTGGGTCGGCGTCTCGCTGCTCGTCGACCAGCTCCAGGACGACGTCCGCGCCCGGCTCGAGCCGGTTCGAGCGGTCGTCCGCTCGGAGGGGCTACCGCCGAACCACGACTACGCAACACGGTGGCAATGACGCCGGGCCG
Source organism: uncultured Gaiellaceae bacterium (assembly GCA_963749515.1). Classification (GTDB taxonomy): domain Bacteria; phylum Actinomycetota; class Thermoleophilia; order Gaiellales; family Gaiellaceae; genus Gaiellasilicea. The sequence continues at coordinate 772,850 of CAVVMR010000001.1, read as the reverse complement.
GGGTTAGCCTCAGCTCATGGTCACGTGGGAGCGGGTCGCCGAGCTCGCGCGCGAGCTGCCCGAGATCGAGGAGACGAAATCATGGGGCAAGCCGTCGTTCGGCGTGCGCGGCAAGAAGTTCGCCGGGCTCTCCACACGCCATGAAGGCGCGATGTGGGCGCGGTGCGACCGGGAGGAGCGGCCACTGCTGGTCGCCTCGAACCCGGATGCGTACCGGCTGACACCCCACTTCGAAGCCTCTCCGGCGTTCCTGCTCATCTGGCTGGAGCACATCAACGAAGACGAGGTGCGCGAGCGGCTGATCGACGCGTGGCTGATCCAGGCGCCGAGGCGCCTTGCCGCCCAGCACCAGTTCGACTAGTGCTTGGGAAGCTCGACTAGCTGCTAGGGATAGGAAACGGCCTCCCGGCCGTATTCCCGGTAGATGAGCGCAACCGACGCCGCACTCGTCCTCGCCGCCCAGCGAGGGTCCTCCGATGCCCTCGGTGCACTGTTCGACCGCTACTGGCACGTCGTCTGGCGCGCTGCGTACGCGATCACCGGGCAGCGGGAGGTCGCGAACGACGCAGCCCAGGACGCGTTCCTGAGAGCCGCCGGCGCGCTCGGGAAGTTCGACCACCGGCGCCCGCTCGAGCCCTGGCTGATCCGGATCGTCGTCAACCGTGCGATCGACCTGCTGCGCGTCCAGCGACGGCTCGTGTCGATCGACGAGGCGGAAGAGTCGGCGATCTTCGACGAGCCGGCGCTCGACGACGAGCTTCTGGCGTCGGTCGCGCGGCTCGATCCGGAGCGGCGAACCGTCATCGCACTGCACTACTGGCTCGACTACACCACACCCGAGATCGCCGAGGTGCTCGGCGTACCCGTCGGAACGGTCGCCTCGCGGCTGAGCCGGGCGCTGCACGATCTCAGGCTCCACCTGGAGGCTCCGAATGTCTGACGAGCTCGAGAACCGCCTGCGCGCCGCCTACGACGGCCTGCCCGGCCCGAGCGAGGAGGAGACAGCCCTCGCGCGCCGGGCCGTCCTCGCAGCCGGCCTCCCGCGTCCTGCCCGCAACCGGCGCCGGCAGGCGCTGACGCTCGCGCTCGCCGTGCTCGCCGTCGCCGCGGCCTTCGGCGGCGGCTACGCGGTCGCATCGAGCGCCGACAACCCGGCGACGCCCGAGCCTCGGGCACAGCTGAATGCCGGGCCGGGCTTCCTGCCGGCCGTGGGCTGGGACGTAGCCGCGACCGGGACGACGGCGCCGCCGCAGGCGCCCACCGCCGTCGCGGCCAACATCCCGCTCAGCGCCGAGGACCGCTTGCAGCAGTCGCCGCCGCACGCGACGGCGCGGCGCCTCGGCCCGAACGGAGTGCTCTTCTACGTGATCTTCTATCCGGCCGGAGCGACGCAGGCCAGGGAGCGGCTCCTACCGTTGCAGCTCCGGCACGCGCACGTGACGGGCTCGTTCGAAGGCATGCCGCCTGTGGGCTCGACCCGGCGGCTGGCCGCCCGCGTCGGCGCCTACGACGTCGACGTGCTGATCTTCTTCGGCGCGGAGGAGCCCTCTGCGGGCGTGGTCGCGTCGGCGGCTCAGCAGCTGGGGCGCCTGGTCGTGCCCGCCTGTCCCGCCGCGTTGCCGCTGACCCCGGCGGATTTGCCTGACGCCGAGGCGTTCGTCCTCGACTGGCTCCGCACCCACTATCAGGAAGACCCCGCCGACCTCGCCGGCGCCCGGGCGGAGTCGTCGCTCGGCACCGAGATGCCGCGCGGCGGCGCGGCCCTGGAAGCGTGCGGCGAGTCGGTGCGCAGCAGGACCGTGGAGGTCGACGTCGTCCTGCCGCGCCTCGAGGGGCTCAGCGCGAGCCTGTCACAGCTCTCGTACTTCGTCTCGCGCACGTCGGACGGCTGGGTGGTCTGGCAGCGGATCCACTAGCCGCTGCCGCTAGGCGCTGAGGGCTGCGGCGTCCTCGCGCGGAAGCCGGCGCGAGACGATCTGCGAGACGCCGTCGCCGCCCATCGTGACGCCGTACAGCACGTCGGCGGCCTCCATCGTGCGTTTCTGGTGGGTGATCACGACGAACTGGGCCTTGTCCGCATAGCGCCGTAGAAGCTCGACGAAGCGTCCGATGTTCGCGTCGTCGAGCGCGGCCTCGACCTCGTCCAGGAGGTAGAACGGGCACGGCTTCGCCAGGAACAGCGCGAAGAGGAACGAGATCGCGCCGAGCGCCTTCTCGCCGCCGGAGAGCATTCCGAGGCGCGTGATCCGCTTCCCCGCCGGACGGAGCTCGACCTCCACCCCGGTCTCGCCGCCCTCCTCTTCCGGCTCGACGAGGCGGAGCCGGCCCTCGCCGCCCGGGAAGAGCGTCGCTGCGACGTCCTCGAAGTGCGCGGCGACGGCCTGGTACGTCTCGGCGAAGCGACGGTCGACCGTCTCGGCGAGCTCGTCTCGGAGGTCTGCCAGCTCCTGCAGGCTCTGCTCCAGGTCCTGGCGCTGCACCTCGAGCTCCGCGAGCCGCTCCTTCTCGGCGTCGTACTCCTCCTTCGCCAGCGGGTTCACCTGGCCGAGCTGGATTCGGCGCTGCTCGAGCCGCTCCGCCCGGGTGGCGAGCTCGTCTCGGTCGTCGCCTTCAGCCGTCTCCGCCCCGGCCTCGCCGAGCCGCCTGCGCGCGTCGGCCGCCTCGCCCTCGATCCGCGTCAGCTCGATCTCGACCTCGGTCGCCCGCTGCGCCGCGTCCTCGGCGCCCTGGCGCAGCGCGACCTCGGCCGCGCCCAGGTCGCGGAGCTGTGCGCCCAGCTCGCCGGTGCGCGTTGCACCCGCGTCCACGCGCGCCCGCAACGGTGCGTCGAAGCGGGCGGCCGTCGCTGCTGCCGCGGCGAGTGTCTCGTCCAGTCGCTCGGCGCCGGCGAGCACCCGGCGAACGAGGTCGGCGTCGAGGACGGCAGCGCGGCGAGCACCGGTCTCGGCTGCCGCGACCCGCGCGACCTCGGCCGCCTCGCCGGCAAGCACGGCGAGCCGCTCCGCCTCCTCGGTCAGCTCTCGGGCGTCCCGCTCGACCTGCTCACGCTCGTGCTCGTCGACCTGCAGCATCCTGATCTGACCTTCGCCGCCGAGCCGCGCTCGCTCGAGCTCGGCCGCCGCGGCACCCTCATTCGCGCGTGTCGACTCGAGGCGCGCCTCCTGCTCGAGACCTCCGACCCTGGCGAGGTCCGCCCCGAGCTCGGCCGCGCGTGCCGTACCCGCATCGGCCCGTGCGCGCAACGGCTGCTCGAGCCGGGCCGCAACGGCAACCGCTGCGATCAGTGCCTCGTCGAGCCGGTCGGCGCCGGCGGCAAGCCGTCGAAGGAGGGTGGGATCGGCCGCGCGGACGGCGCGGAGATGAGCGACCTGAGCGTAGGCGGCCTCCGCCTCCTCGGCACGCTCGGCCGTCTCCGCGGCCTCGCGCTCGGCCAGCCGTGCCTGCACCTGCAGCTCGGCGACCTCTTGCTCGAGCTCGCGGCGCCGGCTCTCGAGCTCGAGCAGGACGGCCTCGGCCGCCTCGCCCGCGAACCAGAGCTCGCCGCGCTGCGGGTCGAAGCCAAACCCCTCCACGGTCACCGATGCGACACTGGCCGAGAGCAGCTCCTCGAGCGCGACGACGGGCAGCTCGGCGACGCGCTCCGCCGGCCGCTTGCCGATCAGCACCGCCAGGCTCCCGAGCCCTGCCTCGCGGGCGCGCTCCAGCAACGCCAGGCCCGCCGCCGCGTCGTCGGCCATCACCGCGGACGCGCGCCATGCAAGCGCGGCTGCAACTGCACGCTCGCTGCCGGAATCGACGTCGAGGAGCGAGAGCGCCAGCTCGGCGCCTTCGTCGGCCAGCGCGCGCGCAGCTGGAGGGATTCCCTCGCGTTCCGCAAGCGAGCGTTCGAGTGCCGCGAGCCGCTCCTTGGCGAGTGCCGCGCGTGCGAGGAGATCGTCGCGCCTGTGGGCGGCGGCGCGCGCGGCGGCGGTCGCCTCGTTCGCGGCGGCTTCGAGCTCGGCCGGCGACTGCCCAGGTCGCTTCGCCGCGGCCTCCGCCTCGGCCAGCTCGAGCCGGAAGCGCTCGCGCAGCGTTGACGCCGACTCGCTCCGCATGGCGATGCGCTCGCGGGCGGTGCCAAGCCGGTAGAGCGCGCCCGTCGCGCCCTCACGTCCACCGGCCGCGTCGGCGAGCTCGTTCTCGATCGTCCGGCGCTCCGTCCGCAGAGCATCGAGCCGCTCCTCGGCACGTGAGGCGGCGAGGCGCTCCAGCGCGGCCAGCCGCTCGTGCGCGGCACGGGCACGCTCCGCCCCGGTGCCGCTCGCGGCGGCCGCAGCACGGGCCGCAGCGGTCGCCTGGGCGACGGTCCGCTCGAGCTCCAGCGCCGAGTCGTCGGTGCGCTCGGTCGCGGCCGCCTCCGCGTCCTCCAGGTCGGCGCGGAGCCGCGCGAGGAGCCCGTTGGAGCCTTCCTGGCGCAGCGCGATTCGCTCGGTCGCTGCCTGGAGCCGGTAGAGCGCCTTGATCGCAGCCTCCCGGCGGCCGGCCGCGTCGGCAAGCTCCTCCTCGGCGGCATGGCGCTCGGCGAGGAGGGCCTGCAGCTTCTCCTGCGCGCTCCGTCTTGCGATCCCGGCGGCGGTCTTCCTCTCCTCCGCGGCATCTCGGCGCGCGTCGGCGGCGGCGAGGTCGAGCTCCGCTATGCGAGCTCTCAGCCGCGTGATCTCCTCGGCAAGCTTCTCGGCGCGCTCTGCCGCTGTCGCCTGCAGGGCGAGCGGGCGCAGACGCTTGCGGACCTCGGCTTCGACGTCGCGGGCCCGCTCGACCTGGATCGCGACCCGGTTCAGCTTCAGCTCCGCCCGGTGGCGGCGCTGCTTGAACTTGCCGAGCCCCGCCGCCTCCTCGACCAGCTCCCGCCGCTCGTCCGGCTTGGAGGCCAGGACCGCCTCGACCTTGCCCTGGCTGACGATGGAGTGCATCGAGCCGCTGAGGCCGACGTCCGCCAGGAGCTCGACGAGGTCGGTGCGGCGAACCTGTGCCTTGTTCACGAGGTACTGGCCCTCGCCGCCGCGGTGCAGGCGGCGCGCGATCGAGACCTCCGAGAAGTCGAGCTCGCCGAAGCCGCCGCTCTCGTTGTCGAAGATGAGCTCCACCTCGCAGCTCTCGGCTGCCGTCCGGCCCTCGGCGCCGTTGAAGAGGACGTCGTCGGGCTTCTCGGCCCGCAGCTCGGACGGAGTCAGCGAGCCCGCCGCCCAGACGATCGCGTCGGCGACGTTCGACTTGCCGGAGCCGTTCGGGCCGACGACGACGGCGACGCCGGGCTCCAGCTTCAGCTCGAGGGAGTCCGGGAACGACTTGAAGCCGCGCAGGCGGATTGAGCGCAAGTGCACCGGCGGGAGGCTAGCCGTCCGGGCGGATGGCGAGACGGGGATTCCCCGACTCGAGGATGGGTATGACGCGAGCGTCCAGGCAGTGATCGACGACGAGGAGGAATCCGATGCGCCACCTGCATCAGCAGATAGCCGCGCTCGCAGCGGTTGCCGTCACCCTCACCGGGGCAGCCGCCGCCAATGCCGAGCCCACGCTCACGCCCGTCATGACCGGTCTCGACGCCCCGCGAGGGCTCGACGTCACACCGTTCGGCGAGCTCTACGTCGCCGAGGCAGGTCGCGGCGGGACCGGCCCGTGCGTGGTGCTGCGAGGGGTGCCCCAGTGCTACGGACCGACCGGTTCCGTCAGCCGCCTCTGGCACGGACGACAAGAGCGAGTGGTGACCGGCCTGCCGTCGACGATCAGCTCCACCGGAGAGATAACCGGTCCGCATGACGTCGCCGCGGCCGGATTCGGCTTCGGTACTGCCACGATCGGATTCGGGGCCGACCCCGCCCGGCGCGCGGACTTCGGCCCTGCCGGCCGCAACTTCGGCTACCTGGTCGGCTTCGGGCTGCGGCACTGGCTGCCGCTCGTCGACGTCGCCGCGGTCGAGGCCGGGTCCAACCCGGCAGGCGGGCCAATCGACTCGAACCCCTACGGCGTCGAGGCACGGGGAACGCGTTCCCTCGTCGCGGACGCCGGGGCCAACGCGATCGTCGAGATCCGGGTCGGACGCGCGCCGCGCGTCGTCGCGACGTTCAATTCACGGCCGACAGCACCCAACGACTCGGTCACGACCGAGGTCGAGCGAGGCCCCGACGGAGCTCTCTACGTCAGCGAGCTCACTGGCGCCCCGTTTCCCGAAGGCGGAGCGTCGATCTACCGCGTCGCACCTGACGGCTCGAAAAGCATCTATCTCGGCGGGTTCAAGACGATCATCGACTTCGCGTTCGCAAAGGACGGCTCGGTCTACGTGCTTCAGTTCGCGACCGGCCCGTTCCTCTCCGGTACCGGGGCGCTGTACCACGTCGCCCGCGACGGGACGCGAACAGTCGTGACGACCGCGCTCGAGCAGCCGACATCGGTGGCGCTGGGGCGGCACGGCGAGCTGTACGTCTCGAACCACGGCGCCGCAGCCGGAATCGGAGAAGTCGTCCGGATCGACCCGTAGCTGCCGGTGCGGGCGGGAGCACGCCGGCTCCCGCCCGCGTCTGCCAGCGGGCTGGACAACCGGGCGGCTACTCGGGTGTGGCGCCGAGCGCCTCGAGCGCAATCTTGGCCGCCGCCTGCTCGGCGTCCTTCTTCGTCCGGCCCGTCCCGGTCCCCAGCTCCTCGCCGTCGATCTGCGCCGCGCAGGAGAAGAACCGCTCGTGTGCCGGCCCCTCGATCGCGAGGACCGCGTAGCTGACGCTGCGTCCCGACTTCGCGAGGGCCTCCTGCAGCTCGGTCTTGTGGTCGACGTGGGTCGTTCGCGCGTACTCGATCCGGTCGGAGAAGGCGGCCACGATCGCCGGCGCGATCTTCTCGTAGCCATGCTCGAGGAAGAGCGCGGCGATCGCCGCCTCGAGGAGCGCGGCGGACACGTTCCCGCTCTTGACGATACGGCCGAGCTCCTCGACCGCGAGTCCCTCGCCGGCTGCCTCGGCGAGCCGTTCGCCGAGATGCAGCTGACGTGCGACGGCGGCGCAGCTCTGCCTCGAGACGACGTGGGAGCGGATCTTCGCCAGCCGCCCCTCGGACGCGTCCGGATAGCGGTCGTACAGCTCCTTGGCGATCGCGAGCTCGAGCACGCTGTCGCCCAGGAACTCCAGCCGCTCGTACGAGGAAGCGCGGTCCGGAGCCCAGGACGTATGCGTGAAGACGTGACCGATCCGCTCCGGCGGCAGCGCGTCGATCAGGCGTTCGAGCTCGGTCGAATCGCCGGTGGGCGCGGCGTTACTGGTGCGACGAGACGTAGTCGACGGCCTGCCCGACAGTCGTGATCTTCTGGGCGTCCTCATCCGAGATCTTGATCCCGAACTGGTCCTCGAGCTCCATGATCAACTCGACGAGGTCGAGCGAGTCGGCGTCCAGATCCTCCTGAAACGATGCTTCCTCGGTGATCTCAGCTTCGTCGACCCCGAGTTGCTCGGTGAGGACTTCCTTGACCCGCTCGAAGACTTCTTCACGCGTCGCTGCCAAATCGACCTCGCTTTTCGTTGGTTTGGGCTAAAGAGCGCCCGATCATACAGCGGCAGGCGACTTGCGACCTGCTCTACGAATTTCCCGCAGGAGCGGGGCTTTGCCCCGCTTCTGTTCGGGATGCAGGCAAGCGCGAGGCGAGGTGGCCGACGACGTCGTGCTCGACCCCCCTCGCGGCGAGACGAATGGCGTTCGCGATCGCCGTGCGCGACGAATTGCCGTGGGCGATCACGGAGAGGCCGCGGAGCCCGAGGAGGTATGCGCCTCCGTACGTATCCGGGTCGAACCGCGTGCGGAGCCTCCTGGCAGCCGGCCGGATGAGGAACGCGCCGACCTTGCCGCGGGGGGTCGCGAGGACCTCGGCCCGGAGTGCGTCGAGAATCGTCTTGATCGTGCCCTCGAGCAGCTTCAGCACGATGTTGCCCGTGAAGCCGTCGCAGACGATCACGTCGCCGGCGCCTTCGAGCAGGTCGCGGCTCTCCGCGTTGCCGGCGAATCCGACCGCGCCGGTCTGGAGCAGCCCGTACGCCTCGAGCGTGAGCTGGTTGCCTTTTTCGGGCTCCTCGCCGATCGAGAGCAGGCGCACTTCCGGCCGTGAGATCTCGAGGATGTCCTCCGCGAAGATGACGCCCATGTGAGCGAACTGGAGCAGGTGCTCAGGGCGTCCGTCGGCGTTGGCGCCGCTGTCGAGGAGGACGAACGGCCGGCCGCGCCGCGTCGGGATCGGGACGGCGATCGCCGGCCGCAGGACGCCGGGGATTCGCCGGAGGTGGAGCAGCCCCGCCGCCAGCATCGCGCCGGTGTTGCCTGCCGAGAGAACGGCGTCCGCACGTCCCTCGGCAACGGCGATGTGCGCGGCGACGAGAGAGGAGCGCGGCTTGGCCCGGACGGCCTCCGCGGGCTTCTCGTGCATCTCGATCACGTCGGGCGCCTCGACCAGCTCGAGACCGTGCGTGTCGATCCCGGCCGCGCCGAAGAGGACGATCTCGATCCCTTCGGAGGCGGCTTCCAGTGCGCCCGCGACGATCTCGTCCGGCGCCCGGTCGCCTCCCATCGCGTCGACCGCTATGCGGGCCAAGGCTATGGAGCCGGGGTGCGGAGCGGTTCGATCTCGCGGCCCTTGTACGTCTTGCACGTCGGGCAGACGTGATGCGGCCGCTTGGGCTGATGGCAGGTCGGGCAGACATTGACGCGCGGCGCGTCGATGCCGTGCTGCGCGCGCCGCTTGTCGCGGCGGGCCTTCGAGGTCTTTTTCTTGGGGACGGCCATGAGCGGCTGCGGAGTATAGCTAGAGGTCGATTGCCCTCGTTGGCGCGACAGCCTCGAGGAAGCGGCGGTCATGAGAGACGACGACGAGGGTGCCGTCGTAGGCCGCGAGCGCCGTCTCGAGCTCCTCGATCGCCTCCAGATCGAGGTGGTTCGTCGGCTCGTCGAGCACGAGCAGGTTGACGCCGCGGGCCATCAGCTCGGCCAGCTCGGCACGGGTGCGCTCGCCCGGTGAGAGCGTCGTGCACGGCCGCTCGACGTGCTCCGCGCCGAGGTTGAACTTCGCGAGCAGCGTCCGCGCCTCGACCGGGGGAAGGCCTGTGCGGGCGGTGAACGTCGCGAGCAGCGGCTCGTCGCCGTCGTACGACGTCCGGCGCTGGTCGAGTGCCGCGATCACGGTCGCGCGGCCGACGTGCCGCGCGCCGGCGGCGAGCGGCAACTCGCCGAGCAGGAGCGCGAGGAGAGTCGACTTGCCGCTGCCGTTCCGGCCGGTGACCGCGACGCGCTCTCCCGGCGCGAGGTCGAGGTCGACCGGGCCGAGCCGGAACGTCCCGCGTTCGCCGACGGCGTGCTCGAGCGACGCGACACGATCGCCGGGGCGCTGCGCGGCCGCGAGCGAGAGGTGCAGCTGCCACGGCTCGTACGGCTTGTCGACCCGCTCCACCCGCTCCAGCGCCCGCGCCGCCTGGCGCACCTTCCCGGAGAGCGCCTTCGTTCCGCGACGGTCGGAGCCGCCGGTCATCTTCGCGAGGAATCCGCCGCCGGCGCGCGCCTGGTTGCGGCGGGCGTGCAGGAGCGCCTCCACCTCACGACGCCGCTCCTGCGCGTGCTCGAACTCGTCGTACTGCTTCTGTCGCGCCAGCTCGCGCGCCGCGGCGAAGTCGCTCCAGCCGCCCGCGTACTCCCGCAGCCCGCCTGTCCACGGGTCGATCTCGGCGATCCGGGTCACGGTGCGGTCGAGGAACGCCCGGTCGTGCGACACGACGGCGATCCCGCCCGGGAAGCCGTCGAGGAAGCGCTCCAGGCGGTCGAGGCCGTCGAAGTCGAGGTCGTTCGTCGGCTCGTCGAGGAGGAGCAGATCGAACCGCGAGAGCAGAATCGCGGCGAGCCCGGCGCGTGCGGCTTCTCCGCCGGAGAGCGTGGCGGTCTCCCGTTCGAGTGACACCGGCAGGCCGAGCTCCGCGCAGACTGTGCGCGCCCTCGCTTCGAGATCGGCGCCACCGAGGGCGAGGAACCGCTCCAGCGCTGCGGCGTACGCGTCCGCGCTCCAGTCCGCGGTGTGCCGCTCGACCGCGGCCTCCGCCTCGGCGACGCCCGTTCGCCGCGCCAGATAGTCCAGCAGCGTCTCGCCGGGCCGGCGGTCGTGCTCCTGCGGCAGGTAGCCGACGGTGAGCGTGTCGGGTGTCCGTTCCACCGTTCCGGCATCCGGCTCGTCGAGCCCGGCGGCGAGTCGGAGCAGCGTCGACTTGCCCGCCCCGTTGGGGCCGACGAGGCCGAGCCGCGAGCGCGGCCCGAGCGTCAGATCGACGCGGTCGAGAACGGTACGGGCGCCGAACGAGCGGACGACGCCTGCGAGTGAGACTCGCACGGACACCTCCTGCGGAGACGAACGAGGACGGGGCGCCCGACTGTCAGCGACAGAGGCGCCGGAGAACGGTCTGTGTCTCGTCTAGTCCGTCATGGGAAGGCGCCGAAGCGCCGCGGCCATCCTACCGGCGCTTGGGGACATGTCAGGGGTCAGACCCCGACAGGCCGGCGCCGTGGAGGCGAAAGCCCACCGTTGCAGGAGGGAAGGCGAGAACGGACGTGGCCGCCGCGGACATGACGGGGTCTGACCCCGGACATGGCCGCTGCGGACGGTTGTCAGAGCCGGTCGCGCAGTTGTTCGAGCGCCGACCAGCGGGAGTCCGGAGTCTCGTCGTCGTGCGTGTGCGGCTCGACGTTCAAGTCCTTGCCACAGACGGGGCAGAGTCCCGCGCAATCCGGGGCGTGCAGGATCTGATCCGGAAGCGCCAGCGCGATCGCATCGCGAGCCCAGATGGAGAGCTCGAGCTGGTCGTCGACCACGTATTCGCTCCGCAGCTCCTCGGCGTCGCCGGGATCGTTGGCGTGGTACTCGCGCGCGTCGATGTGGACGTCCTGGACGGCATCCTCGAGACAGCGCATGCACGGACCGTGCAGCCGCACGTCGAACGCGAGCCGGAGATCGAGCCCGGTCGTCGCCTGGGCGACGGTCAGGTCGCCTTCGACCTCGTGCGGCACGGGCAGGTAGCGCTGACCGCCGAGCTCGAACGGCTCGAGCTCGATCGGGACGGCGTCACGTTGCTCCTCTCCGGGGCGAAGTCGGAGTCGTCGGAGCGGGTAGCGGGTCATCGGACCCGGCTAGAGGTACGTCGTTTCGTCTTCCGGCTCTCTGGGCCCCATCTCCCGGGGGCCGACGCCCGCAACGACCGTCTCCTGCGAACGCTCGTGGAGCCGCTCGCGGCCGCGCTTGACCGCCGTCAAGAACTTGTCGAGGTTGACCTCGAGGGTCGAGAGGATCCCGTCCGCCCAGTCCTCCATCTCGAGCCGCGTCTCGCGGGCCTGCCGGCGCGCGTCGTCGACGATCTCCTGCGCCTGGCGCTCCGCGAGCTTCACGATCTCGGTCTGCGAGGCCTCGCGCACGGCTTGCTCACGAGCCTCGCCGAGAATCCGGTCGGTCTCGCGCTTCGCCTCGGCCAGCATCTCCTGCCGCTCCTTGACGATCCAGCGAGCCTGCTTGATCTCCTCCGGAATCGTCGCGCGCATCTGGTCGAGAATGTCGTAGATCTCCTCACGGTCGATCCGCACCTGGTCCGTGAGAGGGACGGCCTTCGCGTTGTGCACGAGGTCGTCGAGCTTGTCGATGAGTACGAGAACGTCCATCTCTTCAGTTTACTCCCGTGGATTCTCCGGAGCGCCCGGTCTGCCGTTCGGAAATTTCTCCGCCAACCGGCGCGCCACGGTATCAGGGACGAGTTCGTCCACCTTTCCGCCGAATGCTGCGATCTCCTTCACCCCGCTGGACGACACGAAACTGACCTGCGGGCTCGCCATCACGTAGACGGTCTCGATCTCCGGAGCGAGGTGGCGGTTGAGCTGGTTCATCTGGAACTCCCACTCGAAATCCGAGATCACACGCAGCCCCTTGACGATCACCTTGGCCTGCCAGCGGCGGGCGAACTCGACCACCAGCTCCGAGAAGACGTCGACCTCCACGTTGTCCAGGTCGACGAGCGCCTCCTTCAGGAATTCGACGCGCTCGTCCAGGTCGAACAGCGTCTCCTTGTGGCGCGGGCTGCCGACGACGCCGACGACGACGCGGTCGAAGATCGCGGACGCGCGCTCGATCACGTCGACGTGTCCGAACGTGACGGGGTCGTAGCTTCCTGGGCAGATGGCGGTGATCATGGGTGCTCGAAGAGGGTGAGCCGCGCGGAACCGTACCGCCGCGACGTACGAATTGGAAGCGGTAGCGCGGGCTCCGTGCGTGCGCCGGTCTCGACGACGAGGAGCCCGTCCGGCGCGAGCACCCGTTCCAGGTGCTTCGCCAGCTTCGGCTCGAGCTCGGCCCACGACTCGTAGGGCGCGTCGACGACGACGAGGTCGTACGTCCGCGACTCCTGCCGCAGCGTCCAGACGGCGTCGGCACAGACGACGCGCGCGCCCGTCAGCTTCAGCTTCTCGAGGTTCTGCGAGATCGTCCGGCAGGCGGCCGTGTCGCTCTCGACGAACGTCGCGCTGGCGGCCCCGCGCGAGAGGGCCTCGATCCCCATCGCGCCCGAGCCGGCGAAGAGGTCGAGCACCCTCGCGTTCTCGACCGGGCCGATCAGGTTGAAGGCGGCCTCGCGGACGCGGTCGCCCGTCGGCCGGGTGGCGAGCCCTCGGGGCGCTGCGATCCGTGCCCCGCGATGGGTGCCGGCGATGACTCGCATCCGCGCATTCTGTCGTCAGACGAGGCGGACGACGAGCTCGATCTCCCCGCCCTCGTATTTGCGCACCAGCTCGTCGCCGAGGCTCCGGACGAGAGCCAGTGCCGCCGTGTTGCCGTGGGCGACGAGTGCGCGGAAGCGGAGGATCCCCTGCTCCCGCGCGAGCGCCCTCAGCTCCGCGACGAGCCGCTTGCCGAGCCCCTGCCCCTGCCACTCGTCGACGACCTCGAACGCGATCTCGGCCTCCGGTGCGTCCGGGTCGCGTACGAAGCGGGCGATTCCCACCGTCCGCCCGGACTCCTGATCGATCGCGGCAACGGCTTCACGCCCGCAACCACCGACGTTGACGAGGTGAGCGAGGTCGCTCTCGAGCAGGCGCGGCTTCGAGCCGAGGAAGCGGAGCCGGCGCGAGCGCTCCGAGAGGCCGGCAAACACCTCCAGCACGGGAGTGCGCTCGCCGGCGCGGAGGGGCCTGATTGCGATGGAGGACATGCTCTTCCGAACGAAGAGCACCCGGCCTGGTATTCCGAGCGGTTAGTTCGGCGAGATGTTCTGGTTGATCCGGAAGAAGTTGTCCGGGTCGTACTTCTGCTTCAGCGCTCGCAGCCGGTCGTACTTCTCGGGCCCGTAGGACTGGCGAACCCGGTCGGCGCCCTCGTCACCGAGGAAGTTGACGTACACACCCTCGTGCCACGGCTCGAGAGCCGACCAGAAGCTCTGCACCCACTCGCGCTCCTCGTCGAAGCCCTCGCCCGTCTCGGTGCTGGCGCCGATGTTGTACGTGAAGGTCGCGGTGCGACCGTTGAACGCCGTCTCGTCGTCGCCCACCCGGCTGACCGCGCCGCCCATCTGCCAGATCGGGAACGAGGTCAGCGGCGACTTGATCTGCAGCGAGCGCTCGACCGTGATGTCGATGACCTCGTCGCTCAGCTCGGCGATGTCGCAGCTCTTGAAGTAGTACCAGCGGCCCGGCACGAAGCTCGGGTCGAGCATCGCCTGGTGCGCGAGGTAGGGCTTCGGGACGCAGACGTCTGCGACAGGCGGGCCGAAGTCCTTCAGCGGCTGGATGAACTTCTGGCCCTCCTCGATGTCTCCGACCCAGCAGGGGATGACCATCACGACGGGTTGCCCGTGCAGCTCGGCCGGGATGATCGGGAGCGGCGGAGCCTTGCGGTGGACGACGATCGTCATCAGGTCGTCCGGCGCGTCCACGACCCAGTCGCGGTAGAAGCGCAGGACCTCGCCGGACTGCTCCATCGGCCAGATCACAGGGCCGGCGAGGATCTGTGGTCCCAGCGGCACGCAGTTGAACTCGAACTCCGTGACGATCCCGAAGTTGCCGCCGCCGCCGCGCACGCCCCAGAAGAGGTCGCTGTTCTCGTCCGCGCTCGCCTTCACGAACTCGCCCTCTGCCGTGACGAGGTCGACCGAGATGAGCTGGTCGACCGAGAGCCCGTGCTTGCGCATGATCCAGCCGATTCCGCCGCCGAGCGTGAGCCCGGCGACGCCGGTGTGCGTGACGATGCCCGACGGCACCGCGAGCCCGAACGCCTGGGTCTCCTTGTCGAGCTCGCCCAGGAGGACGCCCGCCTGCACACGCGCGGTTCGCTTCTCGGGATCGATCCGGACGCCCTTCATCGGCGAGAGATCGATCATCAGCGCGTCGTCGGCTACGGAGAGGCCCGGGAACGAATGCCCACCGCTCCGCACGGCGACCGGCAGCCCGCTCTGGCGCCCGAACTTCACGGCGCTGATCACGTCGGCGACGCCGGCGCAGCGAACGATCACCGCCGGGTACCGGTCGAAGGAGCCGTTCCAGATCTTGCGGTGCACGTCGTAGTCCGGTGTTCCCGGCGCCACGACGGAGCCGCGAAACGCAGTCTCGTCGATCTGGATCGCGTCGCCTACAGCGGTCACCGCCGTAGTTTCTCATTCGAGGCAGGACCCGGCAAACGCCTACCGCGGGTTCTGCCAGCATGCGCTCGTGTTCAGCGTCGCCGACCGTGATCGCGTGCACGACCGCGTGCTGGAGATGGCGGCTGCCGACCCACGCGTTGTGGCCGCAGCGGTGGTCGGCGGACTCGCGGAAGGCGGCGGCGATCGCTGGTCGGATCTCGACCTGACGTTCGCGGTCGCGGACGAGACACCGGTAAGCGATGTCCTCGACGACTGGACCAGTGCGCTCGCGGACGAGCTTGACGCGACACACCTGTTCGACCTGTCTGCCGGCGCCTCTCTCTACCGCGTCTTCCTGTTGCCGGGCTGCCTGCAGGTCGATCTGTCGTTCACTCCGGCCGCCGCGTTCGGCGCCCGTGGGCCGCGGTTCAGGCTGCTCTTCGGCGAAGCCGTCGACCTGCCGTTGCCTTCGCCCGCCTCTGCGGACGAGCTGTTCGGGCTCGGCGTCCACCACGCCGTTCGCGCCCGCTTCTGCATCGAGCGTGGCCGCCTGTGGCAGGCGGAGTACTGGATCAGCGGCGTGCGCGACCAGGCGCTGGCGCTCGCGTGTCGCCGGCGCGGGCTCGCCGTCGTGGAGGGCCGAGGCTTCGACGACCTTCCTCCGGAGGTGCTCGCACCATTCGACGACTCGCTCGTGCGTTCGCTCCAGCCGGAGGAGCTGCGACGGGCGTTGACCCACGCAGTGTCGGGTCTGCTGCGCGAATCGGACGAGGCCGCGGAGCTCGCCACACGCGTTGAGGCTGCGCTGCGTGAGCTCGTCTAGGGACGGAGGAGCCAGGCCTCCCCGGCCACCGCGATTCGGTCGTCGTAGCCGCCGACGACCAGTACCTCACCGTCCTGCAGGCGCGTGGCCGTCGCGAAGGAGAGCGTTCGCCCGGTCCCGGTTCCCGCGCGGAAGCGGCGACCACGTGGGTCGTAGCGATCGGCGGCCGGCGCGCCTCCCGCAACGAGCGCGCCGCCGTCAGGCAGCCCGACGACGGCATCGCCGAGCTTGAAGCGAGGCGCCGAAAGCGAGCCGACGCGAACCCAGCGGCGTGCGGCGGGCTGGTAGAGCTCGGCCGAGGAGCGGCGGCCGGCGAAGTCGCGATCGTCGGATCCGCCGAGGACGAGCACGCCGCCGCGAACGGCGACCGCTGCATGCTTGTGGCGCGCGTCGCGCATCGGCGCGGCGGGCGTGAAGCGGCCCGTGCGCGGGCTCCAGATCTCGACGGCGGCGAGCACGCCGGTCTCTTCTGCGCTGCCGCCCGCGACGAGGACGCGGCCGTCGGGGAGCAGGGTCGCGGTGTGCGCGGCCCGAGCAGCCCGCATCGACCCGGTCGCGACGAAGCGGCCTCGCGCCGGATCGAAGAGCTCGGCGCTGCGAAGCGCGCGCGTGCCGTCGGTGCCGCCGGTGACGAGGATCCGCCCGTCCAGTAGCCGCGTGAGCGCGAACCCGCCTCGCGGCGTGCGCATCGGTGCAGCCGAGACGAAGCGATCGGTGCCGGGCCGCCAGCGTTCGGCGCCGGCAGTCGGCTTGCTCGCAGTCCAGCCTCCGAAGACGAGCACGGAGCCGTCGCGGAGCCTGAAGGCTGCGTGCCCGTCGCGCGGTCGCACAAGCGGAGGGCCGGCCCGGAACCGGTGCGTCCTCGAGTCGAAGATCTCGGTCGTCGCGCCTCGCTTGTCGAGATCGCACCCGTCGACGGTGCAGCCGCCGACGACGAGCACGTCTCCCGAAGCGAGCAACGTGGCCGTGTGCACCGCGCGCGGAACGTTCGGCGAGCCTGGCGAGGGAGCGGCCCCGCCCGCTGCGATTGCCGGCACGGCAAGAATGAGGGCAGCGAGCTTCATGCTCCCTCGTAACCCCCTCGACGCGAGCGGGTTCCGTCCTTACGACTGGCCGAGGTGCTCGGCGCCGCCGAGCAGAGCCTCGACCTCCACGGCCATCGTCCCGGCTGGGAGCGAGCGCGCGGTGTCCCGCGCCTCCTCGAGCAGCTCCCGGTCCTTCGTGATCCGCGCGAAGCGGAGGTCGGAGAGCCCGGACTGGCGGGCGCCGAGCAGCGCGCCGCCGCCGCGGATCTCGAGATCCTTCTCGGCCAGCTCGAAGCCGTCCGTCGATGCCACCAGTGCCTCGAGCCGGTCGTGCGCGCTCTCCGTCAACTGCTCCTTCGGCCCCGAGATGAGCAGGCAGTACGACTGGTCCGCTCCGCGCCCGACGCGTCCGCGCAACTGGTGCAGCTGGGCGAGGCCGAAGCGATCGGCCTCCTGGACGATCATGATCGTCGCGTTCGGGACGTCCACGCCGACCTCGATCACAGTCGTGGCGACGAGTACGTCGAGCTCCCGCGCGTTGAAGCGGGCCATCAGCTCGCGGCGCTCGGCCGGCTTGAGACGCCCGTGCATGCAGCCGACGCGGAAGCCCTGCAGCTCGCCCGCGCGGAGAGCCTCTGCCTCCTGCTCGGCCGCGCGGGCCGTGGACGTCGCCGACTCCTCGATCAACGGGCAGACGACGTACGCCTGCCTGCCCTCCGCGAGGTGCGCGCGCAGGCGCGTGTAGGCCTCGGAGCTGCGCTCATCGGTCACCCACGCGGTCACGATCGGCTTGCGGCTCGCGGGCGGCTTCGCGATCTCACTCACGGAGAGGTCGCCGTAGACCGTGAGCGCGAGCGTGCGCGGTATCGGCGTCGCGGTCATGTGGAGGACGTGCGGCGCGCGCCCTTCCGTCAGCGCGGAGCGCTGCTCGACTCCGAAGCGGTGCTGCTCGTCGACGACCGCAACTGCCAGGTCGCGGAACTCGAACCCTTTCTGAATCAGGGCGTGCGTGCCGACGACGACGTCCGCCTGCCCACCGATCTTCGACTTGATCGATCCCGTCACGAGCGCACAGCTGACGCCGAGCTCGGCGCAGAGCCCCTCGATCGTCAGGAAGTGCTGCTCGGCGAGTGTCTCGGTGGGCGCCATCAGCGCGCCCTGCCGCCCGACCTCGACCGCCCGCAGGAGCGCGTAGAGCGCGACGACGGTCTTGCCGGAGCCCACGTCGCCCTGCAGCAACCGCTGCATCGGCGTCGTCCGTGCGAGATCGCTGTCGATCTCGGCGATCGCCCCTTCCTGGTGCTCCGTCAGCTCGAACGGCAGCACGGCGCGATAGCGCTCGATCAGCTCGCCGGGCCCTGGCAGCGCGGCCGCGACCTGCTCCTCGCGCTCCGCCGCACGGCGGGCGAGCGCCAGCTGGAGCACGAGCAGCTCGTCGAACGCGAGCCTGCGCCGGCCGTGCTCGGCCTCGTCGAGCGAGCGCGGACGGTGCAATGCAGCGAGCGCGTCGCCGCGCAGCGGCAGCCCACGCTCTGCCTTCAGCGAGGCCGGCAGCGGGTCGGGTCGATCGGTGGCGAGCGGAAGCGCAGACTCGACGAGCTCCCGGAGCTTGACCGCCGAGACCTCCTCGCTCGCCGGATAGACGGGTGCGAAGTCCGCGGTCGCCGAGCCGCCGTTCAGGTCGAACGAACGGACGGCGAAGCCGAAGCGGTTCTGCTGGCCGCGCAGGCGCACGTGCGTCCCCGGCGTCAGCTTGTCCTTCAGCCACGGCTGGTTGAACCAGGTGGCCGAGATCTGCCCGCTGCCGTCGGAGACCTGGGCGGTGAGGATCTGGAGCCGACCGCGACCGCGCCGCAGCGATGTCCTGACGACGTCGCCCTCGATGAGGACTTCCTCGTCACCGAACAGATCGGCGATCCGCTTCTCGGGCGCAGGCCGCTCGTACCGGCGGGGACGGTGGTCGAGCAGGTCGCCGACCCGCTCGAGCCCGAGCTTCGCGAGCCGCTTCTTGAGCGTCGGCCCGACCCCGGTGAGCGAGTCGATCGGCCTCTCGAGTCGCTCCGTGCGGAAGCGGCCGCGCGTGGGTGTCCAGCGCTCGGGCGGGTCCACGGCGGCGAAACCGGTCAGCTGCCGGCTCATGGCCCGAGTATGGCAGCAGGTCCGGCTAGCCCTGACGTTCCTGGCGCGGCGCTCGTGGTGCGTAGGCCGGTGGAACAGTACGGACGTACGGGCCGCCGGCTGAAGCGCCGCGAGCGCCGCGAGCCGGCGCCGGAGGCCGGCTCCGCCGGCCGGGAGGCGCAGGCGGCCAGGGACGTCAGGAGTGCTGGAACCAGAAGAAGCCCACGGTGCCTGGCCCAGCGTGGGTGCCGACCACCGCGCCGAGACTCGTCACCAGCTTGACCTCGGCCTGCGGGCGGCTCGCGAGCACGATCGATTGCAGCTGCTCGACGGCTTCCTCGGCCTCGGCGTGCGCGATCGCGACGCCGAGCCCGGGGCCGTCGGTCGTCGCGTCCTCGAAGCGCTTGCGGAACTCCTCGAACGCCTTCGCCCGTCCGCGCACCCTGCCCACCGGAACGACCTCGCCGTCCTCGATCGCGAGGATCGGCTTCACGTTCAGCAGGCTGCCCATCAGCGCCTTCGCGCGACCGATCCGACCGCCCTTCGCGAGGAACTCGAGCGTGTCGACGGTGAAGAGGATGCCCGCCTGCTCGCGGTGGCGTTCGGCGAGCGCTTCGACCTCCTCGTCGGTCGTCCCGCGGGCGAGCAGCTCCTGGATCGCAAGCGCGAGCATCCCGATCCCCACCGACGCGGACTCGGTGTCGACGAGGCGGATCCGGTCGGCACCGTCTTCCGCCGCGGCGAGCGACGCGCTCTGGAACGTGCCGGACAGCTTCGACGAGATGTGGAGTGAGTAGATCCGCTCGTAGGCCGAGAGCGCGTGGTAGGTCGAGAGGAAGTCCTGCGGGGTGGGTTGCGAGGTCGTGGGCAGCTCGGAGGCGGTTCGCAGCCGCGTGTAGAAGTCGTGCGGGTCGAGCTCGACGTAGTCGCGGAAGCTCTCGTCGCCGAAGCGGACGTAGAGCGGCACGACGCGCATGTTGGGAAAGCGGATCTGGGCATCCGGGAAGTCCGCCGTCGAGTCGAGGACGATCGCCGTGTTCTCCCGCGTCAGGTTCATGGGTGTGACTTCCCAGCCTTGCGGATCGCGGCGACGATCTCCTCGAGCGGCTGGTCCTTGCGGAGGCAGTCGACTGCGCCTGCAGCCATGAGCGCGTCGAGCTCTCGCGGGCTCGCCGACGCGGTCAGGCAGACGACGGCTACCTCAGGGCACTCTTGGGTCAGGGCGAGGGTCGTCTCCACCCCGTCCATGCCGGGCAGCCGGAAGTCCATGACGGCCACGTCGGGCTTGTGCTCCCGGCACGCGCCTACCGCGGCAGACCCCTCGGAGACGGCGCCGACGACGTCGATCCCTTGCTGGAGCTCGAGCAGGAGAATCAGTGCCTGCCGGAAGACGTCGTTGTCTTCGACGAGTAGGACGCGGATAGGCGGGGACCCTGCCTCCACGCTCGGGACCATAAATGCCTACTCGGCCGACAGGAGCAGCGGATAGTGGGGCTGGCCGCCGGGCTGCACATCGAGCTCGACGCCGGGGTGCTGCTCCCGCACCCGGCGCAGGAAGCCCTCGAGATCCGGCTCCTCTTCGCCGGTCAGCAGCGTCAGCACCTCACGGCCGTCGTTCAGCAGGCGGTCGGCGACCGCGTAGGCGACCTCCGTGAAGTCGGACGAGGACGCAACGGCTGCTCCGTCCGCTAGCCCGAGCCAGGCGCCCTTTCGCACGTCGACCCCGTCGAGCTCCACGTCGCGCGAGGCGAGCGTGACCTCGCCGGTTGCGACCTGCTCGAGCGCCTCGAGCATCGCCGCCTCGTTCTCGGTGGCGTCCAGCGAAGGGAGGTAGCGCACGATCGCGGCGAGCCCGGCGGGAACCGAGCGTGACGGAATCACGCGGACGCTCTTGTCGGTGAGCTTCGCCGCTTGCTCGGCGGAGAGGATCACGTTGGAGTTGTTCGGGAGCACCAGGACCTCGGTCGACGGGGTCGACTCGATCGCGGCGACGATGTCAGCCGTCGACGGATTCATCGTCTGACCGCCCTCGATCACGCGCGTGGCGCCGTAGCTCTCGAAGAGGCGACGATTGCCGGCCCCGGGCACGACGGCCACCACGCCGGTCTCCAGCGTCAACGTGGGATCGGGGACCGATTCGAGGATCCGCTCGGTGCGCTCCTCGGCCTGCCTGTGCATGTTTGCGATCTCGACACCCTCGATCGTTCCGACGGCCGTCCCGTACGCGAGGGCCTTGCCCGGCTCGTCGGTGTGGACGTGAACCTTGAGCGCGCTCGAGTCGCCGACCACGAGCAGCGAGTCGCCGAGCTGCTCGAGCTCGCCTTCGAGCGACTCGGCGTCGAGGTCCTCCCCCTCGACCACGAAGACCGTGCAGTAGCGGAACTCCGACAGCTCCTGATGGACAGCGTCGATCCCGGCCTCGTGAGCGTCTTCGGCGGGTGCGTCGGGGAGCGGCTCGCCCGAGAGCGCCGCCGAGACGCCGCGAACGATCTCGAGTAGGCCGGCACCGCCCGCGTCGACGACCCCGGCCTCCTTGAGGACGGCGAGCTGGTCTGGCGTGCGGGCCAGCGCGTCCTCGCCGCGCTCGATCAGCTTCTTCAACAGCGCCGCCGGCGCGAGCTCTGCGTTGCGCGGGTCCTCGGCCTCCTCGGCAAGCTCGCGGATCACAGACAGCATCGTTCCTTCCACCGGACGCCGCACAGCGCGGTAGGCGGCGTCGCTCGCGGCGCGAAAGGCGCGGCGGATCGTCGCGGCGTCGAGGAGCCCGGCCTCGCCCAGTGCCTCGGCAGCGCCACGCAGGATCTGGGAGAAGATGACGCCCGAGTTGCCGCGGGCGCCCATCAACGCCGCCCGCGTCAGCTCCTTCGCGAGGATGGCGCGATCGGCAGCCGTCGAGACCTCGAGCACGTCCATGATCGCGCGCGCGGTCTCGGTCAGGTTCGTGCCCGTGTCGCCGTCCGGCACGGGATACACGTTCAGGTCGTCGATGCGGCGGCGGTTCGCCTCGAGGGTCTGGAGCGCTGCCCGCCCGAGCTCGCGCGCGCGCTCGAGCTCCGTCACTGACATGGGGGAACCCATGGTTCCCCCATGAGCCCCCTCCTTCCTCGCTGCGTCATCGGAACGTGCCGGGCCTCCCGCCGGGCAAAGCCCGGCTCCGGCCACGAAACGACTTGCGCCTGTGTCGAGGGAAGCAGCATGCGATTCATGCGGATCGCCGGACGTCTTCGATGTGCACCTCGACCGCGGCGACCTGGAGCCCCGTCAGCCGTTCGACCTCGTAGGCGACACGCGATCGGACCGTGGCGGCGACCTCGGCCAGGTTCAGCCCGTACTCGACGACGACGTGGAGGTCGAGCCTGAGCCCGTCCTCGTCCGCCGAGACTCCGATCCCCTGCGTCAGCTTGTCGCGGGTGAGCAGCCGCTTGATGCTCCTACCGGCCATGCCGACGACGCCGTAGCACTCGGCGGCGGTGTGCCCGACGATCTGCGCGATCGCGTCCGGCGCGATCGTGATCTTCCCGAGGTGGGACTGCTCTGTGAGGTGTTCGCGCTCCACGATCCGCGAGCTTAGACGCTCCGGATCGCGCGAAAGGTTGCGGCTAAACGGCTTTCTGGACTTTCCCGGCCTTGAGGCACCGGGTGCAGATGTAGGCGCGCTTGGCAACGCCGTCGATCAGGACGCGCACCTTCTGGAGGTTCGGGTTGAAGCGCCGGCGGGTGGCCACCATGGAATGGCTCCGGTTGTTCCCGAAGGACGGCTTCTTGCCACAGGTTGCGCAGACCTTGGACATCGGCCGCGGAGTGTAGCAGCGCCCTCATGACAATCTGCCACGAGCTCCCAGCTACCTTGAAGGCGATGCGCCGTCTCGTACTCCTCCTCGCCGTCGCAGCCTCCGGGTTGGTCTCGACGACGGCACCCGCCGCGACCGAGCCGGTGCTCAAGATCATCTTCCCGGAAGGCTGGTCGGCCGGGCAGATGGCCGACCGGGCCGCCGAGGTGCGGCAGATCGCGATCCGGAAGCGCGGAGTCACGCCGCGCCTGAGCGGCTCGAGCTATGCCGCCGCGACCCGCGCTGCGAAGGCTCCGGCCCCGCTCCGGCCATTTCTGAAGCGGCGCAGCATCGAGGGCTTTCTCTTCCCGTCCACCTACTTCTTCGAGCCGTCGACGAGCGCGGCGAGCCTCGTCGCGAGGCAGATCGAGACGTTCCAGCAGCGGTGGGCGTCGATCGACCTGCGGGCCGCCAAGACGCGCAAGCGGACGCCCTACGACGTCCTGACAATCGCCTCGCTGATCGAGAAGGAGACCGTCGCGCCGGCGGAGCGCGCCCTCGTCGCGGCGGTGATCTACAACCGGCTCGAGCGTGGCATGCCACTGGGGATCGACGCTTCCCTGCGCTACGGCCTCGGCGTGGAAGGCACGCGGCCGCTGAAGCAGTCGCACCTCCGGAGCGGCACGCCATACAACACGCATCGCTTCAAGGGTCTGCCGCCGACGCCGATCACCAATCCGGGGCTGGCGTCGATGCGTGCGGCCGCGAAGCCCGCGAAGGTCGACTTCCTCTACTACGTCCGCAAGCCGGACGGCGTGCATCACTTCTTCACCGCCGACGAAGCCGAGTTCTGCGCGAAGGCTGTCGAATACGGCTACGCCGGCTGTTAACGCTGAGCGGCCGCGCGTAGCTGCGCGAAGACGTCTGCCATCTCGAGGCCGGTGCGCACCGCTTCGGCGCCCTTGTCCAGCCGGTCGTCGGCCTGGTCGGCCTGCTCGAGGGTGAGCACGCCGAACGCGACCGGAACACCGGTCTCGAGCGCCGCGAGCTGGAGCCCTGAAGCGGCCTCTCCGGCGACGAAGTCGAAGTGCGGCGTGTCGCCGCGGATCACGCACCCGAGCGCGACGATGCAGGCGTAGCGGCGTGTCTTCGCCAGCGCCATCGCGGCGATCGGCAGCTCGAACGCCCCCGGCACCGGCATCACGGTGATCGACTCGCGAGCGACGCCCGCCGTCTCGAGCTCGGCGAGTGCGCCCTCGAGCAGCTTCGAGGTGACGGCGCCGTTGAACCGGCTGACGACGACCCCGACGGCCCGGCGAGCTCCCTCGCCGCTCCCCTGCAGCACGCCGTAGCCGTCCGGAACCGAGAAGTCGCCCTCGGCGTGCTCGGGCGACGCCGCGGCCTCGGGCTTCGCGGCCTCCGGCTCCTCGATGGACGGCTCCTCGTCCGCCGCCTCTGGCTCGTCCTCGAGCTCGACCTCGGCGACCTCGTCCGCATCGTCCTCGTCGCCCGGCGGGCCGGCGAGGTCCGGCGCGTCGGGCCAGCGGTCGCGGTCGGTCACGCTTCTGCTCCGTCGTAGAGCTCGGGGTCGAAGCGCAGATCCTGGTGGTGGAGCGTGTGGCCGAGCTTCTCGCGCTTCGCGTCGAGATAGCGGCGGTTCTCGTCGTTCGGGACGACCTCGATCGGCTCCTGGGCGACGACCTCGAGCCCGAAGCCGGCGATGCCGGAGATCTTCTTCGGGTTGTTCGTCAGCACGCGAATCGTCGAGAGGCCGAGGTCGGCGAGGATCTGCGAGCCGATCCCGTACTCGCGCTGGTCGGCGGCGAAGCCGAGGCGCAGGTTCGCCTCCACCGTGTCGAGGCCCTGCTCCTGCAGCTCGTACGCCTTCAGCTTGCTGAGCAGGCCGATCCCGCGCCCCTCCTGCGAGAGATAGAGAACGACACCCCGGCCCTCCAGCTCGATCCGGCGCAACGCGAGCTCGAGCTGCTCGCCACAATCGCAGCGAAGCGAGTGGAAGACGTCGCCGGTCAGGCACTCCGAGTGGACGCGCACGAGAACCTCCTGCTCGCCCGCAACGTCGCCCTTGACCAGCGCCACGTGGTGCTTGCCGGTGAGCGTCTCGCGGAAGGCGACGGCCGTGAACTTTCCATAGGCGGTCGGCAGGTTGACGGAGGTGATGCGCTCGACGAGCTTCTCGTGCCGGCGCCGGTACTCGATCAAGTCGGCGACCGTGATCATCTTCAGCCCGTGCGTCGCGCAGTAGTCGATCAGGTCGGGCACGCGGGCCATCGTGCCGTCCTCCTTCATGATCTCGCAGACGACGCCCGCGGGGATCAGACCCGCCAGCCGCGCGAGATCGACGGCCGCCTCGGTCTGACCCGAGCGCTGGAGCACGCCCCCGCGGCGAGCGCGAAGTGGGAAGACGTGGCCGGGCTGGACGAGGTCGCGCGGGCCGGACGAGGGGTCGACAGCGACCTGGATCGTGCGGGCCCGGTCCTGCGCGGAGATCCCGGTGGTGACGCCCTCGCGCGCCTCGACGGTCACGGTGAACGCGGTGCCGAACGGCGTCTCGTTCTGGTCGGTCATCTGGCGCAGCCCCAGCTCGTCGCAGCGCTCCTCGGTCAGGCAGAGGCAGACGAGCCCGCGGGCGTGCGTGACCATGAAGTTGACGGCGTCGGGTGTCGCGAACTGGGCCGCGATCGTCAGGTCGCCCTCGTTCTCGCGGTCCTCGTCGTCGACGACGACGACGAAGCGGCCCTCGCGGATCTCCTCGATCGCCTGCTCGACGGTCGCGAAGGGACTCGCGGTGCGGGGCTCGACTGCCATCGTCACGGCCGCATGCTACCCGGAGCTCGCTCCCGTTCCTGGGGCGTCGCTCGTGGTACGCGGCCGGAGAGGACAGTACGGACGTACGGACTCGGAGAGCCGCGTGCCGCGAGCGGCGTCAGGCGTCGCCGGAGGCCGGCTCGGCCGGCTGGGAGGCGCCGCCGGCCAGGGGCGGGAGCAACTTCTCGACGTACTTGGCGAGGACGTCGGTCTCGAGGTTCACGTCGTCGCCGGCGGAGAGCTCGCCGAGCGTCGTGACCTCGAGCGTGTGCGGGATCAGCGCCACCTCGAAGCCGGTCTCGTCGACCGCGGCGACGGTCAGCGAGACGCCGTCCACGGTGATCGATCCCTTCTCCACGCAGTAGCGGAGCAGCTCGGGCGCGGCGTCGATCCGCACGCGGAGGCCGTCGCCCTCGGAGTCGACCGAGACGACGCGGCCGACCCCGTCGACGTGGCCCTGCACCTGGTGGCCGCCGAGCGGATCACCCGCCCGGAGCGCCGGCTCCACGTTGACACGGTCGCCGAAGCGCTTGATGCGCGCGAGGGTCTCGGGAACGAGGTCGAACGACAGCCGGCCGTCGCCGACTTCGACCACCGTCAGGCAGACACCGTCGAGCGCAACCGAGTCGCCGGTTCCGGCCTCGGTCGCGGCCTCGACCACGAGCCGCCCGTCCTCGAAGGACGCGACCTTTCCCACCTCCCGCACGAGCCCTGTGAACATGCAGAGAGGTTACGGCTCGCGGAGGTACGCCTCGAGCAGAACGTCCCCCGCGACCTGCCGGCTCGTCAATCGAACAAGACGGAGCGGCGCCTCGAGGCTCTCCACCAGGCCGGGCCCCGCGCCTGAGAACACCGGCGCGACGAAGAGGAGCAGCTTGTCGACGAGGCCGGCCTCCAGGAACGCACGGGCCAGGGTCGGGCCTCCCTCGAGCAGCAGCGACTGCACGCCCTCGGCTGCGAGCGCGCGCAACTCGTCTTCCAGGGGGCCGGAGCGCAGCTCGAGCTCGGAGCCGGCGGGCAGCGGGCCGCTGCCGAAGGCCAGCCGCCGCGGCTGGCGCCTCACCTCGACGTCGCGTGCGTCGAGTCGCGGATTCTCCAGGCGCACCGTTCCCATGCCGACGGCGACTGCATCGGACGCGGCCCGCAGCTCATGGACTCGACGGCGCGATTCCTCACCCGAGACCCAGCGCTCGCCCGGCACGGTGACGCGGCCGTCGAGCGTCATCGCCGCCTTGTAGGTGACGAACGGCCGGCCCAGTGCCACCCAGGTTCGCCACGCTTCGTTCTGGCGCCGTGCGTCGAAGCTGTCGGCGTGCTCGACCTCGAGCCCGCCGGCGCGGAGCCGCTCGAGACCGCCCTGCGCCTCGGGGTTCGGGTCGAGCGACCCGGCCACGACGCGCGAGATCCCGGCAGCCAGCACGGCGTCGACGCAGGGCGGCGTCGTGCCGTGATGCGCGCACGGCTCCATCGTCACGAAGAGGGTGGCGCCGCGGGCGCGCTCGCCGGCTGCTTCGAGCGCCACGATCTCACCGTGCCGGCCGCTCTCCTCGGTCGCACCCTCGCCGACGATCTCACCGTCCGCGACGACCACCGCGCCGATCGTCGGCTTCGGATAGGCCCTGCCGTTCGCATCCGCCGCGAGCTCCAACGCCCGCTTCAGGCTCATGCGAGTGCTTGTACCAGCCGTCTGTAGGACCGCGGCAGATCCTCGTGCGAGAAGATCCCGTTTCCGACGACCATCAGGTCCGCGCCGGCCTCGTGCACCCTGCGGACGTTGTCGAGGTTGACGCCGCCGTCCACCTGCACGAGGCAGTCGACGAGCTCACGCGTTCGCGCGATCCGCTCGTACGCCCCCGCCAGGAGCTCCTGGCCCGAGTAGCCGGGCTCGATCGACATGCAGAGGCAGAGATCGGCCCCGAGGTTCGCCGCCTCCGCTCCCACCTCGACCGATGTTCCCGGGTTGAAGGCGACGCCCACACCGAGCCCGTGCTCGCGGGCTTCCGCGATGACCGCGCCGACGTCGCCCACGGCTTCGACGTGGAACGTGACGCTGTCCCCGCCGGACGCGGCGATCTCCTCGAAGTGGTGCGCCGGGTCGTCGACCATCAGGTGGCAGTCGATCCGGCCGTCCATCCGGTGAATCATCGGGGCGATGGACTGGAGCACGATCGGACCGATCGTCACCGGCGGTATGAAGTGCCCGTCGCCGACGTCGAAGTGGAAGATGCGGACGCCTGCGTTCAGCAGCGACTGGATCTGATCGCCGAGGCGCGTGAAGTCCGCCGCGTAGATGGACGGCTCGATCTCGACCGTGCGAACCCAATCCCGCCACGCCACACGGCGATCTTAGGTGCGGTGCCAGCTAGACGCGCAGTCGCGCGATGAAGAAGCCGCTCGTGCCGTGGACGTGCGGCAGCGTCTGCAGGAACTCGGGCCGGCTCGGGTGGCGGAACTGCGCCCACCCCTCGATCGGCTCGACCGTGAGTCCGGAGGCGTCGACCACGGCCTGGGACTCGTCGGCGTTGACGGTGCAGACCGAGTAGACGATCGTGCCGCCGGCCCGCGTGCGCTCGGCCGCTGCGCGGAGAAGGTCGAGCTGGAGCTCGGGGAGCGGCTCCGAGCGCCAGCGGAGGTCGGGCCGCGCCGCGAGGACACCGAGTCCCGAGCACGGGGCGTCCACGAGGGCACGGTCGAAGCCGGTGAGCTCGGGCGGCAGCCGGAGCCCGTCGGCGTGGACGACGCGCACGTTCGTCGCCCCCAGCCTGCCGACGTTCTCCTCGAGCTCTCGTGCCCTGGCCTCGTTCACCTCGACCGCGGTGACGTCGCCCGCGAGCATCGTCGCCTTCCCGCCGGGCGCGGCGCACAGGTCCAGCACCCGCTCCCCCTCCTGCGAGCCGACGACGAGACCGGCGAGCTGCGAGCCGCGGCTCTGCGGCCAGATCCGCCCCTCGGCGAGAGCCTGATCGTCGACGCGGTCGACGGCGTAGGCGTTCGGGATGTCCGTCTTGGCCCCGGCCGGGGGCAGTCCGCGGACGTGTCTGACAACGACGGGCGGTGGCTCGTTCTGGGCGCGCATCAGCGCGAGCGCTCCTTCCTCACCGAGGTCGCGGCGCCAGACGTCCCAGACCCAATCCGGATACGAGTGCTTGAGGGGTCCCTCGGGCAGCGCAGCGAGGAGCGGCTCGATCCCCTCCGACACCCGCCTGAGCACAGCGTTCGTGAACGGAACGGCCCGCTCGACGCCGGCGCGCCGTACGAGCTCGACCGATTCGTTCACCGCGGCGTAGCGGGGAACACCGCCGAGGTAGCCGAGCTGGTACGCGCCGAGACGCAGTGCGGCGAGCACCGGTGCGTCGAGCTTCCGCACGGGGCGCTTCCCGAGCGTCTCGATCGCGTGGTCGAGAGTCCGCTGGCGCTGCACGGCTCCGAACGCCAGCTGGCGTGCGAGCGCCCGATCGCGATCGTCGAGCCCCTCCGAGGCGGATCGGAGCGCACGGTCGGCATACGCGCCCTCCTCGGCGACGCGGCGGAGAACGGCGTAGGCGGCCTGGCGCGCGGGAGCGACCTCCATCAGCGCAGGCCGCGCAGGAACGCCTCGTAGGGCATGCGCGTCCCGCCTTCGGGCTGCACCTCTTCCGGTATCAGCTCGCCGTCCTCCAGTCGTGCGCGCCAGATCGTGACCGGCCGTCCGTTCAGCTCCCCGCGTGCACCGATGTGCGGCGAGAGCGCCCGAATCCGGTTCAGGCTCTCGAGCGGACGCGAGAGGTCGAGCACACGGTCGTCGGGCTCGATCTTGGCCGCATAGCTCGCCTCGCCCTCCTGCGGCCGGAACACAGGCTCGGGCAGCACCTCGTCGAGCAACTCGGCCGCGAGCTCGGCGGCGCGCTCGTAGACGATCCCCGCGTCGTCCTCCGGCGTCACGAGAAACGCGCGCTGCGCGGCGATCGGGCCGGCGTCGAGCTCCTTCACCGTCTCGTGAATCGTGACGCCCGTCTCGGCATCGCCCGCCAGCAGAGCGCGCTCGACAGGCGCTGCTCCGCGCCAGCGCGGCAGCAACGACGGGTGGACGTTGAGCCACAGCCCGCGCTCGAGGAGCTCGTCGGGGATCAGCAGCCCGTAGGCGACGACGACGATCGTCGCGGCCGGCAGCTCGAGCTCGCCCGTCGGCCGCTCGGGCTGGAGGACAGGGATCCCGAGGCGCTCGGCCGCAAGCTTCGCGGGCGGCGCTGCAACCTTCCGCCCCCGGCCGGCACGCCTGTCGGGCCGCGTCAGCAGCGCTGCGACATCGTGACGGGCAGCGAGCCGTTCGAGCACGTCGGCGCCGAACGGGGCCGTGGCGGCAACCGCAATTCTCACGCCCGGAGGCTACGCCAAGGAGGCGCTCAGAGCGTCTTGCGGAGCGTCGCGAGCGCCTCTCGGCGCGCCTCGTCGGTGGTGCGCTCGAGCATCAGCACGCCGTCGAGGTGATCGATCTCGTGCTGGACGACGCGCGCGTCCATCTCGTCGAGCTCGAGCCGGAGCGGCGCGCCGGTGAGATCCTGGCCCTCGACCGTCACGTCGAGCGAGCGCTCGACGGGAACGAGCACGCCCTGGAGCGACAGGCACCCCTCGTCGGAGACCGCCACGCCCTCCGAGCGCTTTGTGATCTCGGGGTTGACGATCGCCGTGACGTCCTCGTCGTCCCTCTTCTGGAAGACGAACAGACGCTGGAGCACGCCCACCTGCGTCGCGGCCAGGCCGACGCCGTGGGCATCGCGCATCAGGTGGGCCATCTTGTCCGCGAGACGAGCCAGGTCGTCGTCGAACTGCTCGATCTCGTTGGCGCGCATCCGCAGCACCGCGTCCGGGTACTGGCGAATCTGGGCCAGGGCGACACGACGGCGCGCTCTCTCCTGGGCGTCGAGCTCTCGCTCGCCCCGCTCCTCGCCGCTGTCTGATTCTTCCGGGGGTCCGCCGCCCTCCGTCGCCATGACACGAGTCTAGTGCCGCTGAACGCGGCGTCGTCCCTCAACGGAGGGATCAGAGGGACTGCGGGTCGACATCGACGACCGCGGTGACCCCTGCACGCCGCATCGCCGGCGCGGCCGCGGCGAGGAGCTGGCCTGCCCGCGACGCCAGCGCCCGCGGTTGGTCGGTCTTGGCGACGAGCTGCGCCCGGTGGCGGCCACGGAGACGGAGCAGCGGCGCCGGGCCGAGCAGGTCGGCGCCGGCGAGCTCCGTGTTCAGCTCGCGGAGCAGGCGCGACGGCGCCTCGGCGTCGGCGCCGGCGGCGACGATCGAGATCAGGTGGCGGAAAGGCGGGTAGCCGAGCTCGCGCCGGCGGGAGAGCTCCTCGGCGAGGAAGCCGGCGACGTCGTGGCGAGCCGCGTACCGGAGCGGGGTCGCGTCGGGCTGGAAGGTCTGCACGATCACCTTCCCGGGTGCGTCGCGGCCGCTGCGTCCGGCGAGCTGGGTGACGAGCTGGAAGGTTCGCTCGTCGGCGCGGAAGTCGGGAAGCGCGAGACCGGTGTCGGCGTCGACGACCGCGGCGAGCGAGACGCCGGGAAAGTGATGGCCCTTGGCGACCATCTGCGTGCCGACGAGGACGGCGCGATCGGCGGCGACGAACCGGTCGAGCGCGTCGCGCAGCGCACCAGGCTTCGACGCGCTGTCCGCATCGAGCCGGATGCGCTCGAGCTCCGGCACCCGCTTCTCCAGCTCGGCTTCCAGCCGCTGCGTGCCGGCGCCGATGCGGGCGAGCTCCGAGGAGCCGCAGGCCGGGCACGCCTCGGGGACCTCCTCCGAGTAGCCGCAGTGGTGGCAGTGGAGCCGCTGGTCGCGGTGCAGCGTCAGCGAGACGTCGCAGAGCTCGCAGCGGCGTGAGACACCACACGCTCGGCAGTGGATCGCGGGCACGAGCCCGCGCCGGTTCAGGAGCAGGATCGCCTTGCCGCCGTGCTCCGAGATCCGGCCGAGCTCGGCGAGGAGCGGCGCCGAGAGCGGGTAGCCCGCCTCGCGGCGCAGGTCGACGATCTTCACCGACGGCATCGGAGCGCCGAGCCGAGCTCCGAGCTGGAGCCGCTCGAGCCGCTCCCAGCTCTCCGGCCGAGGCGTCGCGCTCCCGTAGACGGCGACCGCCCCCTCGAGCGCGGCCCGCTTCGCGGCGACCGTGCGGGCGTCGTAGCGCGGGTCGGACTCCTGCTTGTACGAGGAGTCGTGCTCCTCGTCGATGCAGATCAGGCCGAGGCGCGGCACAGGGGCGAAGACCGCCGAGCGGGCGCCGACGACCACCGATGCCTCTCCGGAGACGATCCGCTCGCGCTCGTCCCGCCGCTCCGCCTCGGTGAGGCCGGAGTGGAGCACGGCGATCCGGTCGCCGAAACGGGCCTGGAAGCGGCCCAGGGTCTGCGGCGTGAGTGCGATCTCGGGGACGAGAACGATCGCTCCCCGGCCTCGCTCGAGCGCTGCCGCACACGCCTGCAGATAGACCTCGGTCTTGCCGCTGCCGGTCTCCCCGGCGAGCAGGAGGTGCGAGCCGCCGGCGTCGAGCGCCTCGACGATCCTCGCGATCGCCTGCTGCTGCGGCTGCGTCAGCTCGGCGGGCTCCGCCTCGCCTGCGAGCCCGGCGCCGGTCACGCGCCGCTCGCCTCTGCGGACGCGCAGCTTCGGCGCCACCAGCTCGAGCGCCCGCGCCGGTGTGGAGCCGTAGTAGTCGCCTACCCAGAGCGCGAGATCGACGAGCGCCGGCGGCAGCTCGTAGAGGACGGACTCGATCGGCGCCGTCTCGATCCCCGGCGGCGCGTCGACGCCGGTCTCGACGACGACACCGCGGGCCGCACCGCGTCCGAAGCGGATCGCAACGACCGCGCCCTTCTCGACACCGTCCGGCACCTCGTACGTGAACGGCCGCGCCACCGACCGCGACGAGACGAGCGGATAGACGGAGGCGAGCGGCACCTGCCGAGGCTAGCTGCGGCCCCGGCGCGCCCCGCCTCGACGGGACGGGCCACCCGTCCCTCCGGGCCGTGTCGAGCGCAACGATTCCGCAACGATTTCTCCCCAACCGTCCCCCGCAGACGTGTCCGGGGACAGTCCCCAGACACGTCCCGCACGGACGCGTCGTGTTGAGACGTCCGCGCGGCGGGAAGGGCGGCGGGCCGGCTGGAGCACGGATAGAGTGGAGTCCGTGGCCGGCCACTCAGTCGACGAATATCTGGAGACGATCTACTTCCTCGCCTTCCCGATCGGGGAGTACCGACCCGATCCGGGCTCGACTGCGGCAATCGCCTCGCGCGTGGCCGACATGCTCGGCGTGTCACGTGCGTCGGCCGGCGAGATGCTGAAGCGCCTCGAGGCGGACGGGCTCGTCGAGCGCGGCGAGCAGAAGGAGGCGATCCTGACCGAAACCGGGATCGAGCGTGCCGAGCGCGTCGTCCGGAAGCACCGGATCATCGAGCGCCTGCTCACCGACTTCATGGGCTACACCGCCGCTGAGGCGCACGTCCACGCCGACGAGCTCGGCGACACGTTCTCCGAGGACATGGTGGAGCGGATCGAGGAACGGCTCGGCAACCCCGAACGGTGCCCGCACGGCTGGCCCGTCGATCCTGCGTTCGAGCAGGCCGAGAACAAGGAGCTTGCCCCGCTCACCGACCTGAAGGTCGGACAGCAAGCGGAGATCGTCCGGCTCGCAGAGCACGACGGCGCGCTGCTGCACTGGTTTTACGACGAGGGCTTCACGCCGGGAACGCAGGTCGTGATCCGCGAGGCCCAGCCCGCGGCGGCCCAGTTCAAGGTGCTCCTGGGCGGCAAGGACGAGCGGGCGATCGGCGAGAAGGCCGCCGGCGGCCTGTACGTGCGCCCCGCGGCGCCCGTCTAGGCCAGCCTCTCCGCCAAGCGGCTCGCGTTCAGGTGCGCGATCGCCTCGATCGTGATCATCGGATTCACACCGGAAGCGGTCGGAAACGCCGAGCCGTCGGCGACCACGAGATCCGGCACCTCCCAGGTCTCACCGGCCGGGTTCGCCGCCGACATCGCCGGTGAGCCGCCCATCCGCGCCGAGCCCATGATGTGGAACGAGTAGAGAGCGCCTCGGCCGGGACCGAAGCGGAACGCGCCGGCGGGGAAGCCGTCCGCGAACCGCTGCAGGCGGGCGTGCGCGCTGAAGACCTCACGCGCACCAGCCGCAGCCATGATCCTCCCCGCCCCGTCGACGCCGGTCGCCAGCCGGCGGGCGTCGTCGGGCGAGAGACGGTACGTCGCGATCGGCTCGCCGTCGCGACCGATCCGCACCCGCCCCGAGCCACGGTCGCGCGGGATCACGGCTATCCCAGACAGGTGCGGCAGGCTCGCCATCAACCGGGCGTGCTCCGTCGCCCCGTCCCACGGCAGCGCCGCAGTCAGCAGCGCCGGGTGTGCCGGCACGGTTTCGTACATCACCCCGTAGCCGTCGTCGAGGTACCGGTGCTGGTCGGAGTAGAGCGCCTGCAGCGTTCCCTCCCACGGGCGGATCTCCTCGTCGAAGATCCCGAAGACGGCCGTCGCCGGATGCAACCGAAGTCGGCGGCCGATGTTCGGATTCCGCAGCCCCGAGCGGAGTAGCAGCGCCGGCGTCTCGATCGCACCAGCAGCAAGGACGACGGTGCATGTGCGCACATGCACCGCCCCGGCGTCGACGCCCACGATTCGGCCGTTCTCGACCAGCACGCGCCGCGCCTTCGTCCGGACGACGATCCGGGCGCCGGCCGCCGCCGCATCTTCGAGCCAGGTCCGCAACGTCGACTGCTTCGCGCCGAGCGGACAGCCGTAGCCGCAGGAGCCGCACACGACGCCCTGCTCGCAGCCGAGGACGTCGCGCGGCATCGCGTCGACGTGCCAGCCGAGCGACTCGAGGCCGCGTCGCATCACCTCGTCGCGCCGTGAAGGCAGGTTGTGGTCGGTGTTGACGCCGAGCCGTTCGCAGACTGCGTCCAGGCTCGGCCCGAGCTCCGCGGACGGGAAGCCCAGCCCTTCCCACTCCTCGAGCACCTCGGCCGGAGTGCGAAACGAGGTCGAGTAGTTGACGACGGTGCCGCCGCCGAGACAGGCGCCCGCGATCAAGCCCACGCCCTGGTCGTCGGTCGCCGAGGCGCCCCCGCCGCGGTAGAGCCGTCGCAGGGCCGCCCGTTCGGCTCCGTCGAAGTCGCGCTCCGACCAGTACCCACCCGCCTCGAGCACGACGACGTCCAGTCCGGCCGCGGCGAGCACTGCGGCCGCGACGCCGCCACCGGCGCCCGACCCGACGACGCACACGTCGCACTCGAGCTCGAGCGGGCCATCGGGCTCGATCGGCTCGAGCCGCGGCCCGGGCGCATCGGGGTGCGGCCCGAGCGGCCCAGGGTAGCCGACCGCCTCCCAGCGGCCGGGAAGGAGGTACGCGAACGCGAGCGCAGCCTTCCGGAGCGCCTGGAAGCCGGTCCGCATCAGCGGTACGGGGCTGTCACGCCACCCGCGCAGGATTGCCTCCCGCCGCGCCTGCGGGAGCCGTGAGTACCCGGGCAGCCATGTCCTCAGAAGGAGCTGCAGCCGTTGGCGCTCACGGCGTGAGAGGTCGTGCTCGACCGCGTCGAGCACCGCGTCCGGGACGCCCTGCTCGACGGCTCCGGGCGCGAACGTCTCGCAGATCGCGTCGAGCGAGCGCACGGCGACGACCCTACTTCGGGCCGAACTGTGTGGCGCTCCTTCGAACTCTTGTAAGGTTTCCCTTACAGTCAATGTAAGGCGAAGGGAGGATCGCATGGCAGCATCGACGAACGCCGACGAGCTCCTGCGCGAGGCGCACGAGCGGGGGTACCGCTTCCCCGCCGGATTCGACGGCTTCACCGCTCGCGCCGGCTGGGAGACACCGGCGGGCTCGGGAGAGAGCACGGTCGAGGTCCGCCTCGGCAGCGAGACACCGGTCGAGGCAAGCGAGCTCGACGAGTGGGCGAGTGGCCAGCTCCGTTCCATGGTCGCCCACCGCTCGCCGCGACCGTACGAGGAGGGCGACGGCGCGATCTCGAAGCGAGTCACCGACGACGCGCACACGCTCGGCAGCAAGATCGAGCTCGACGACGAGATGAGCTCCTCGTACCTCGTGGGCAACGGCCAGATCGCCGCCGTCACGCGGACGGCGCACGGCTCGCGGTTCACGATCGTCGTCCAGGGGCGCGCGCCCGCCGACGACGGCACGTCCGTTCCGACGACGTTCTGCGTCGCCTTCTGGGCCGCCGATGGGACGCTCTCCGCGAGCGAGGCCTACACCGACACCTACACGGAGTTCGACGGCGTGCTCGTGCCGGCGAGCCGGACGGTTGTCCGGGCCGACGGCGACGGTCTCACCGTCCGCAGGCTCGTTCTCTCGGAGCATGCTCCGGTCACCGTCGGAGTGGGGTCGTGAAGGCCCGGCTGGCCCTGGCGGCCGCCTTCATGCTCGCACTCGCCGTCGCCGGCACGGCCGCCGCCCGCATGGACGCCAAGCCGGCGCCGGTCGAGTCGGCCCCGGTCCTCCCCACCCGCGTTCAGGACGTGAACGGCAAGACGGTCGTGATCCGGAACGTGAGCCGGATCGTGCCGCTGAACGGCGACATCGCCGAGACGATCTTCACGCTCGGGCTGACCAGCCGCGTCGTGGGGGTCGACACCAGCGCGCTCTATCCGAAGCAGACCGTCGACAAGCTTCCGAAGATCGGCTACCAGCGAACACTCTCCGCGG
This sequence comes from uncultured Gaiellaceae bacterium, assembly GCA_963749515.1. Lineage (GTDB taxonomy): Bacteria > Actinomycetota > Thermoleophilia > Gaiellales > Gaiellaceae > Gaiellasilicea. The sequence continues at coordinate 736,938 of CAVVMR010000001.1, read as the reverse complement.
AGGGGATCCTGTCGCTGCGGCCGACGGTGGTCATCGGCTCGACGGAGGCCGGCCCGCCGCACGTGCTCGAGCAGATCCGGGCAGCCGGCGTGACCGTGCTCGTGATCCCGGAGATCGTGACGCTCAACGCCGGCCCGCGAAAGCTGCGCCTGCTCGGGCGGGCACTCGGCGTCCCCAAGCGGGGCGAGAAGCTCGCGAAGCAGGTCGAAGGGCAAATCGCAACAGCCAAGCGCGAGGCCGCCACGACGACGACGAAGCCGCGCGTCGCGTTTCTGTACGTGCGGGGCGCACCGGTGCAGATGATCGGCGGCAAGGGCACGCGCGCAGACACGATGATCGCCGCTGCAGGCGGCCGCGACGCCGGCTCCGAGATCGGCATCGAGGGCTTCCGGCCGATCACCGCGGAGGCGCTCGTGAGCGCTCAGCCGGACGTGATTCTCGTCCCCACCCTCGGGCTGCAGTCCGTCGGCGGGATCGACGGCCTCCTGCGCATCCCGGGAGTCGCCCAGACGCCCGCCGGCAAGAACCGACGGGTGCTCGACTACGACGACGCGCTCCTGCTCGGGCTCGGGCCGCGGACGGGGTCGGCGCTACGGCGACTCGTGCGCGGGTTGCACCCGGAGCTCCGCTAGCGAATGGTCGAGCTGGCTGTGCGAAGAGGGCAACGTGTTGCGGCGGGCCGGCTCGTCCGGCCCGCCGCCCTTCTCGCCAGCCTCATCGCACTACTGGTTGCGGCCCTGCTGCTCGGCGTCGGCGTGGGCGCCGTCCGAATCTGGCCGGGCGACACGCTCGCGATCGTGCTCAACCATCTCGGCCTCGGCACCGGCGCTCGCGTCGATCCCCAGGACGACGCGATTCTCTGGATCATCAGGCTGCCGAGGGTTCTTCTCGGCGCGCTCGTCGGCGGCGCGCTCGCCGTCGCCGGCGCGACCCTGCAAGGAGTGTTCCGCAACCCGCTCGCCGATCCCGGCCTGATCGGGGTCGCGAGCGGCGCGTCGCTCGGCGCCGTCGCGGCGATCGTGTTCGGGCTGACGGCGGTCGTGCCGGCCGGTCTGCAGCTGTCGGCCTTCGCGGGCGGCGTCGCCGCCTCGCTCGTCGTCTACGCGCTCGCGCGCTACGAGGGCAGGACGGAGACGGTCACCCTGATCCTGACCGGGGTCGCAGTCACGGCAATCGTCAGCGCCGCGATCGGACTGCTGATCGCCCGGGCCGACGACGCCCAGTTGCGGGACATCGTCTTCTGGTCGATGGGCAGCCTCGGCGGAGCGACCTGGCCCGTGGTCGGCGCGACCGCACCGTGCGTGGCGATCGGCGTCCTCGTCGCGTGCGCCCGGGCGCGGGAGCTCGACCTGATGACGCTCGGCGAGCGCGAGGCCGCGCACCTCGGCGTCAACACCGAGCAGGCCAGGCTGATCCTCGTGCTCGCGCTCGCGCTCGCGACGGGAGCGGCGGTGGCAGCGGCAGGAGTGATCGCCTTCGTCGGCCTCGTCGTCCCCCACCTCGTCCGGCTGGCCGCGGGACCGGCGCACGCGATCGTTCTTCCGGCCAGCGCGCTCGGCGGCGCCGCGCTGGTCGTCCTCGCCGACGTCGTCGCCCGTACTGCGGCGGCGCCGGTCGAGTTGCCGCTCGGCGTCATCACGTCGCTCGCAGGCGGCCCGTTCTTCCTCTGGCTCCTCTGGCGGACGCGACGTGCCCACGGAGGCTGGGGATGAGCGTCCTCCTCCGCGGCGCCGATCTGACATTCGAGGTCGGCGACCGGGCGCTGGTCGACGGCGTCGACATCGAGCTCGTCTCGGGCGAGGTGCTCGCTCTCACCGGCCCGAACGGAGCCGGGAAGTCGACGCTCCTCCGCCTGCTGGCAGGCGAGCTCGAGCCCACGCGCGGCGCCGTCGAGCTCGACGGCAGGCCGCTCGGACGGCTGCACCACGACGAATGCGCACGGCTCCGCGCGGTGATGCCGCAGGAGACCGTGCTTCAGTTCGCGTTCACGGTCCGCGAGGTCGTGGCGATGGGGCGCCATCCCCACCGCCGCAGCGGCAGCGAACGCGACGGCGAGGCGGTCGAAAGCGCGATGCGCTGGACGGAGACCCTCGACCTCCACCAGCGCACCTATCCGACGCTCTCGGGTGGCGAGCGGGGACGCACGACGCTCGCCCGCGTGCTGGCGCAGGAGTCGCCGATCCTGCTCCTCGACGAGCCTACGGCTGCGCTCGACATCCGCCACCAGGAGCGGGCGATGACAGTCGCCCGCTCCTTCGCCGACTCCGGCGGCGCGGTGATCGCCGTGCTCCACGACCTGAACCTCGCGGCCGCCTACGCCGACCGGATCGCGCTCCTCGACGACGGTCAGCTCGCCGGGCTCGGTCCGCCGTGGGCTGTACTGCGCGAGGATCTGCTCGGCAGCGTCTTCGACCACCCGGTCGTCGTCACGCGAAGCCCGTGCGGCGACTCGCCGCTCGTGGTGCCGGCTCGCGTCTGAGCTCTAGACGGTTGCGGCGGTTGCGAGCCCGGCGGCCTGGCGGAGCGCGTCGGCCTTGTCCGTTCGCTCCCACGTGAAGTCGCGGTCGTCACGGCCGAAGTGGCCGTACGCCGCGGTCTTCTCGTAGATCGGGCGGCGAAGGTCGAGGTCGCGCAGGATCGCGGCCGGCCGCAGGTCGAAGTGCTCGCGGACGAGCTCCTCGATCCGTTCCTGCGTCATCCCCTCCGCCTCGGTCCCGAACGTGTCGACGAGCACGGAAAGCGGGTGCGCGACGCCGATCGCGTATGCCACCTGGATCTGGCAGCGGTCGGCGATGCCCGCGGCGACGACGTTCTTCGCCACGTAGCGCGCCGCGTACGCAGCCGAGCGGTCGACCTTCGTCGGATCCTTCCCGGAGAACGCACCGCCGCCGTGCGGGGCTGCGCCGCCGTAGGTGTCGACGATGATCTTGCGCCCCGTCAGGCCGGTGTCGCCCATCGGGCCGCCGATCACGAACTTCCCGGTCGGGTTGACGAAGACGAAGTCCTTCTCCTCGAGCCGCTTCTCGTCGTAGAGCGAGTGCGGGAGGATCGGGTGGAGAACGTGCTCGATCAGGTCGGGCTTGATCAGCGTCTCCGAGTCGAGCCCGTCGCGGTGCTGCGTCGAGACGAGGATGCGCTCGATCTCCACCGGCCGCTGGCGGCCGTGCTCGTCGACCTCGTAGCGGATCGTGACCTGAGCCTTGCCGTCCGGCCGCAGGTACGGCAGGACATCGGCCTTGCGCACCTCGGAGAGCCGCTTGCAGATCTTGTGTGCGAGCTGGATCGGCAGCGGCATCAGCTCGTCGGTCTCGCGCGAGGCGTAGCCGAACATCATTCCCTGGTCGCCGGCACCCACGCGGTCGAGCGGGTCGTCGTCACCGCGTTGCGCCTCGAAGGAGTCGTCGACACCCTGTGCGATGTCCGAGGACTGCTCGTCGATCGCGACGATCACGCCGCACGTCTCGGCGTCGAAGCCGTACTTCGCGCGGGTGTAGCCGATCTCCGAGATCGTCTTGCGGACGAGGCGCGGAATGTCCACGTAGATCTCCGTCGTGATCTCGCCGGCGACCACGACGAGGCCGGTCGTGATCAGCGTCTCGCAGGCGACGCGGCCCGACGGGTCACCCTTGAGGACGGCGTCGAGAACCGCATCCGAGACCTGGTCGGCGATCTTGTCCGGGTGGCCCTCGGTGACCGATTCCGAGGTGAAGGAGAACGAGCGGGCTGCCATCGGGCGGAAGGGTACCTACTCCGTTGTCGGCTCTCGCCGCATCAAAGTGCCCACCAGCTCGTGCAGCGGCTCGCCGTCGAGAACCGCACAGACACCTTCCGTGATCGGCAGCTCGATCCCCAGTCGGTGCGAGAGCTCGCGCAGCACCGGGGCCGTTGTCAGGCCCTCGACGACCATCCCGATCTGGCGAACCGCCTCGTCCGGATCGACGCCCTGCGCGATCAGCTCGCCCGCCCTGCGGTTGCGGCCGGACTTCGACCAGCACGTGACAACGAGGTCGCCCATTCCGGCAAGCCCGGCGAACGTGCCCTGCTTGCCGCCCGCGCCCTCGGCGAGTCGCGCCATCTCGGCGAGTCCGCGGGCGACGAGAGCCGCCTTCGCGTTGTCGCCGAGTGCGAGGCCGTCCGCGCCGCCTGCCGCCAGCGCGATCACGTTCTTCGCCGCCGCACAGAGCTCGACGCCGACGAGGTCGTCGCTGACGTAGACGCGGAACGTGATCGAGGTGATCGCCGCCTGCAGGTCGAGCGCAAGCTGCTCGTCGTCGCTCGCGATCACCGCTGCGGCTGGGAGGTCGCGAGAGATCTCGTCCGCGATGTTCGGCCCCGTGAGCACCGCGACCGGCCGCCCCTGCACGAGGGTCGAGAGCCGGGCGCCGGTCGCCGGGTCGAGTCCCTTCGTCAGCGACAGCACCGGCGCGTCGCCCTCGAGCGAGTCGGCGACCTCGCCGTAGACGGCGCTGGGCACGGCGAGAACGATCAGATCCGTCCCGGCGAGCGGTGCCCCATCGATCGTCGTCGCCTTGACCCCGCGGAGGTTGCAGTGCGGGAGATAGCGCGGGTTCCGGCCCGTCTCGGCGATCACCCGCGCCTGCTCCGCGTCCCGGCAGGCGAGCGTCACGTCGTGCTCGCGGTTCTGCAGGACGCGTGCGAACGCCGTCCCCCAGGACCCACCACCCACGATCGTGATGTTCACGAACGCTTGACGAAGTCGATCGAAACGGGCACGCCCGCGAGGTTAAATCGTTTGCGCAGCTCGTTCTCGACCCAGTACGCATAGTCGCGCGTGACGAGCCCGGGATCGTTGACGTGGATCCTGATCCGCGGCGGCCTGGTCGAGACCTGTGTGCCGTAGAGGAGATTCAGCCGCTTCCCTTTCGAGGACGGTGCCTGACGCGCCTGCCGCAGCTCGGCGAGCGCGTTGTTGAGCGCCGGGGTCGGGATCCGCCCCGTGTGCTTCTCGAAGAGATCGGCGATGTACTCGAGCAGCCGGTCGAGCCCCCGGCCGGTCTTGGAGGAGACGGCGATCAGCGGCGGTCGCTGCCGCAGCTTGGTCTCGATCCTCGGCCGGACGTCCTCGATCGTCACCTCGGTCTCGTCCCACTTGGCGAGGACGACGAGGGTCGAGTTCCCTGCCTTGCGCGCGACGTCCGCAACGGCGAGGTCCTGGTCGACGATCCCCTCGCTCGAATCGATCAGGACGAGGGCGATGTCGGCCCGCTCGGCGGCCTCGAGTGCTCGGAGCTCCGAGTAGTAGTCGATCCCCTGCCGCTGCTTCCGCTTGCGGCGCAGGCCGGCTGTGTCCACGAGCTGGTAGGTGCGGCCGTCGCGCTCGAGGATCGTGTCGATCGTGTCTCGCGTGGTCCCGGGAACGTCCGAGACGATCACGCGCTCCGCGCCGACCAGGGCGTTCAGGAGCGACGACTTGCCCACGTTCGGCCGCCCGAGGATCGCGACGCGGATCGCCTCCTCACCGACCTGTGCCGGCCCGACTCCCGGCAGCTGTTCCACGACCCGGTCGAGCAGGTCGCCGGTGCCGTGCCCATGCAGGGCGGAGAGCGGGAACGGATCGCCGAGCCCGAGCTTGTGGAACTCGATCGCGTCGAGGTCGCGCCGGGGATCGTCGATCTTGTTCGCCAGCACGATCACGGGCTTCTTCGAGGCGCGCAGGGTGACCGCAAGCTCCTCGTCGCCGGGTGTGATCCCGTGACGTGCGTCGACGACGAACAGGACGAGATCGGCCTCCGCGATCGCCGCGCGGGCCTGCTGCGCGATCTTGGGACTGAAGGCATCGGTGGCGAGATCGTCCACGCCGCCGGTGTCGATCAGCAGGAAGTGCTTGCCGTTCCAGTCGGCGAGCAGCTCCTTCCGGTCGCGCGTCACACCCGGTGTCTCGTGCACCACGGCCTGCCGGGTCTCGGTCAACCGGTTGATCAGCGTCGACTTGCCCACATTCGGAAAGCCGACGATCGCGACGGTGCCGATGATCTCCGGCGTCTCGGGGCTCTGCGGAGGGTTCTCGGTCTCGCTCATCGCGGCGGCACCGCCCGCCTTGGCCGGCCGGCGGCGTGTAGCTCGGCGAGCCAGTCGTGGAGCGAGTGGATGCGGCGCTCGATCTCCGCGGACGCTTCGCGATAGCCCTTCGCTCCCTTCGGCAGCCCGTCGAAGCGAACCGGCTCCCCCCAGGCGACCGAGATCGGATGAAAGTTGCCGGGCCTCCACTCGTGCGAGCCGTAGATCGCCGCAGGAACGACGGGCACCTGCTCCTGCACCGCGACCATCCCCGCGCCGGGCTGGACCGGTCCCGGGCGGCCGGAGCGCTGGCGCGTGCCCTCTACGAACAGGCCGAGCGCATGGCCGTCGCGAACGACCTCTCGCATTCGCCGCACGGCCTCGCGGTCGGACTCACCGCGGCGGACTGCGATCGTCCCGAAGCTCCGGATCAGCTGTCCGAGCCCCGGCACGCGGTGGGCCTCGACCTTGGCGAGGAAGTACATCGTGCGCGGCGAGCAGTAGCCGAAGACGGGCGGGTCGATCCAGTGGAAGTGGTTGAACGCGAGGACGATGCCACCGCTGCGCGGCACGCGATCCGCCCCGTAGTTGCGCAACGGCGTCAACAGCCGCACGACGGAGCCGATGGTCAGGCGGCCGGCGGCCCAGACCGCGTCGACCCGGTTCACGCCGCCCGCCTCACTGCGTCTGCCGGGCATGGACGAGCTCTTCGATCCGAGCGACGACCTCGTCGACGTCGAGCGTCGTCGTGTCGATCTGGATCGCGTCCTCGGCCGGGCGCATGTTGATCGCGTCCTTCTCGTCGCGCAGCCGGAGGTCGGTCGCGAGTGCGTCTGCACCGATCCCGGGACGCTCCGAGGAGCGGCGCGCGGCCCGCACCGACTCGTCCGCGATGAGGTAAACCTTTACCTGAGCTTGAGGTGCGACGACGGTGCCGATGTCACGTCCCTCGATCACGGCGTCCCCCTCCTCGGCGAGCGCACGCTGGCGCTCGCGCATCACCTCTCGCACCTGTGGATGGCGCGCCACGACCGGGACGAGCTTGTCGATGTCGGGCTTGCGGATCGACGACGTCACGTCGCTGCCGTCGATGAAGACGCGGCCGGCCTCGTCGAAGGCCACGGGGTTCTCGGCTGCGAGCGCGGCGAGCTCGTCGGCGAGGTCCAGCGCCAGGCCGCGGCGGCGCGCGAGCCACGTCAGCGCCCGGTACATCGCTCCGGTGTCGAGGTAGCGGAAGCCGAGCCGCTCGGCGAGATGCCGGGCGACCGTGCTCTTGCCGGCCCCTGCGGGCCCGTCGATGGCAACGATCATCAGGTCTGGGTCGCTCTGAGCGAATCGAGGAGGTCGAAGAAGCCGGGGAAGCTTACCGCCGCCACCTCCGCGCCTTCGACCTCCACTCCTTCGCGCGAGACAAGGCCTGCGACCGCGCCGAGCATCGCGATCCTGTGGTCGCCGCGTGAATCGATCGAGCCGCCTCGCAAACGGGAGGGGACGCCGCGGACGGTGAAGCCGTCCGGCGTGGCGCGGATGTGGGCGCCCAGCCTGCGCAGGCCGTCGACGACCGCCTCGATCCGGTCGGTCTCCTTCGCGCGCAGCTCCGCAGCGCCGCGCAGGACGCTGTCGCCGTGCGCGTGCACCGCGAGCAGCGCGAAGAGCGGCAGCTCGTCGACGAGCAGCGGCACCTCCCCCGCTCCGATCGTCGTCGCCACGAGCTCGGCCGCGCGCACGTCGAGATCGCCCGCCGGCTCGCCGCCGATCCGCCGCCGGTTGAAGACGGTGACGTTGGCGCCCATGCGCTCGAGCACGTCGAGCAAGCCGGTGCGCCGCGGGTTCAGGTTGACGCCGTGGACGGTGAGGTCCGATCCGGCGAGCAGAGTCGCGGCGACGAGGAACGGCGCAGCAGAGGAGAAGTCGCCGGGGATCTCGACGTCCCCCAGCTCGAACCGCTCGACCGGCTGGACGCTCACGCTCTTCGGCTTGCGACGGACGGGCACGCCTGCCTGCGCCAGCATGTTCTCCGTGTGGTCGCGTGTGGGCAACGGCTCCTCCACGGTCGTCTCGCCGTCCTCCGTGTAGAGCCCCGCGAGCAGCACCGCCGACTTGACCTGCGCGCTGGCAACCGGCAGCTCGTACGAGATCGGCTTCAGCGACGTCCCCTCGATCACGATCGGGGCATGACCGTCTTCGGTCTCGATCGAGGCCCCCATCCGCCGGAGAGGCTCGGCCACGCGCTCCATCGGCCGCGAGCGCAGCGACTCGTCACCGGTCAGCTCGAAGCGGCCCTGCTGGCCGGCGAGGATGCCCGGGAGGAGCCGCATCAGCGTGCCGGCGTTGCCGCAGTCGATCGGCTCCTTCGGCGGCGTGAGGCCGCGGAGCCCGGCGCCGAAGACGCGCAGCGTGTCCGTGTCGACCTCGTAGACCCGGACCCCCAGCGCGCGGATCGCGGCGAGCGTCGACTCCGTGTCGTCCGAGCGACCGAAACCGGCGATCCGGGTCTCACTGTCCGAGATGGCTCCGAGCAGCAGCGCGCGGTGCGAGAGCGATTTGTCTCCGGGGACGCCGATGTGCCCGTGAACCGCCGCCGTGGGCGCGATCTTCACAGCTCGTCCTCGAGCACGGGCGCGACGACGACGCCGTATCCCTGCTGCTCGAGGAGCGCCGCGGCGCGAGCCGCCTCGTCCTCGCCCGCGACGAGGATCGCAACGGTCCCGCCGCGCTCGCTGGAGAGGTGCTGGAGGTCGAAGTCGGCGATGTTGATCCGTTCGGCGCCGAGCGCCTGGGCGATGCCGGCGATCACGCCCGGCCGGTCGGGCACGTGCACGCGCAGCCGCTGGAGCTCACCTGCGTCCTCGTAGGCCGTCTCCAGCAGCCGCCGCCGGTTCACGGAGGCTTCGCCGATCCACCGCGCGAGGAAGCCCGCATCTCCGGCCGCGAGCGCCGCCTCCACCTGCTCGACGCGGCGCCGGTGCTCGGCGAGCGACGCGGCGAGCGCCTCGCGGTTCTCGAGGAAGATGTCGACCCAGATGCGCGGGTTCGCACCGGCGACCCTGGTCATGTCGCGAAGCGAGCCACCCGCGGCCGCAAGCGGCTCGTGCCCGTCGATCCGAGAGCCGCCGGCCTGGTTCAGGAGCACGTTCGCCAGCGCGTGCGGCAGATGGCTCGTGACCGCGACGAGGCGGTCATGCGCGTCGGGGTCGATCGCCACCGGCACCGCTCCGAGCGCGGAGACGAAGCCGTGCAGGACCTTGTAGCTGTCCGGATCGGTCGCGGCGACGGGAGTCAGGAACCACGTCGCTCCGTCGAACAGCTCGGCCGTCGCCCACTCCGGCCCGCGCGCTTCAGAGCCGCAGATCGGGTGCCCGCCCACGAACCTCCCCACGCCCGGCACCGCCGCGCAGACCCCGCCCTTCGTCGAGCCGACGTCGGTGACCGTGCAGCCGGTTGCGCTCGCGTCGAGCACCGCACGCACCTGCGCCGGCAGCACGGTGACGGGTGCGGCAACGACGGCGAGCTCCGCCCCTTCCAGAGCAGCGGCGAGGTCGGGAGAGGCCTCGACCGCGCCACGCTCGGCGGCGGTGGCGAGATGCGCCGGATCGAGATCCCAGCCTACGACGCGCTCGACGCCCGCACGACGGGCGGCAAGCGCGACCGACGCGCCGATCAGGCCCGTGCCGATTACGGCGAGAGAGCGGACGACGGCCATGGCCTCCTACCTTCGCATCAGCTCGGCCACGCGAAATGCGAGGTCGAGCGACTGCCGTGCATTGAGGCGCGGGTCACAGAGGCTCTCGTAGCGGGTCGTCAGCTCTTCTTCGAGCACCGCCGCCGAGCCGCCGAGGCACTCGGTCACGTCCTCGCCGGTGAACTCGAGGTGAACGCCGCCCGGCCAGACATCCTCTTCGCGACAGACCGCGAAGAACGTGACGATCTCGTCCATGATCGCGTCGAAGCTCCGGGTCTTGATCCCGGACGCCGTGCGGAAGATGTTCGCGTGCATCGGGTCGCACGCCCAGACGACGGGCTGCTCGGCGTCGCGCACGGCGCGCAGGATCGGAGGCAACGCTTCCGGCAGCGACTCGGCGCCCATCCGGACGATGAACGTCAGCCGGCCGGGGATGCGAAGCGGATTCAGCTTCTCGGCGAGGTCGAGCATCTCCTCGGGAGTCGCAGTCGGCCCGACCTTGACTCCGAGCGGGTTGTGCACGCCCGCGAAGAACTCGGCGTGGGCACCGTCCGGCTGCCGGGTGCGCTCGCCGATCCAGAGCATGTGCGCCGAGCAGTCGTACCAGTCTCCGGTGAGCGAATCGCGGCGGGTCAGGCCTTCCTCGTAGTCGAGGACCAGGCCCTCGTGGCTCGTCCAGACGTCGACCTGATGCAGCTGGGGCGCGTGCACGAGATCGATCCCGCAGGCGCGCATGAAGGCGATGGCCCGCTCGATCTCCGCCGCCACGACCTCGTAGCGCTGGCCCTCCGGGGCACTCGCCACGAACTCCTGGTTCCACATCTGCACCTGCGTCAGATCGGCGAAGCCGCCCTTGGTGAAGGCGCGGAGCAGATTGAGCGTCGCCGCGGACTGGTGGTAGGCCTGCACCATCCGCGCTGGGTCGGACATTCGCGCCTCAGACGAGGGCGGATCGTCGTTGACCATGTGCCCGAAGAAGGACGGCAGCTCGTCGTCGCCCACTCGCTCCACGGGCTCTGAGCGCGGCTTTGCGAACTGCCCGGCGATCCGGCCGACCTTGACGAGCGGCAGCGCCGATCCGTAGATCATCACCACCGACATCTGCAGCAGGATCTTCAGCTTCTCGCGAATCGAGACGGCGGTGAAGTCCCGGAACGACTCCGCGCAATCGCCGGCCTGGAGCAGGAACGCTCGGCCGGCGGCGACCTCGCCGAGGGACGCCTGCAGGTCGCGCGCCTCGCCCGCGAAGACGAGCGGCGGGAGAGCGCGAAGCCGTTCGACCGCGGCCTCGGCGGCGGCGGCATCGGGCCACTCGGGCTGGTGCAACGCGGGGCGTCCGCGCCAGCTCGCCGGCGTCCAGGTGGCGGGGGTCACGGCCATCGGGCCAGTGTAGTTGCGGGTCTCCAGGCAGGTCCCTATCGTTCCGCCACTCATGCGCATCTTCTCCGGCATCCAGCCCACGGGCGACAAGACGATCGGCAATCTGATCGGCGGCTTCCGCCAGTACGCCGCAACGCAGGAGCGCGGCGAGGGCTTCTTCTGCATCGTCGACCTGCACTCGATCAGCGTCGACTACGACCCTGCGGACTTCCGTGAGAAGACGCTCGACCTCGCGGCGATGCTGTTCGCGACCGGTCTCGACCCCGAGCGGGCCACGGTGTTCGCGCAGAGTCACGTGCCGGCGCACGCCGAGGCGGCGTGGCTGCTCGGCTCGGTCACGGGCTTCGGCCAGCTGAGCCGGATGACGCAGTTCAAGGACAAGTCCGACGGGCACGACTTCGTCTCGGCTGCGCTCTTCACCTATCCGGTGCTGATGGCGGGCGACATCCTGCTCTACCAGACCGACATCGTCCCGATCGGGGACGACCAGCGACAACACCTGGAGCTCGCGCGCGATGTTGCCGCGCGCTTCAACTCGCGCTACGGCGACACCTTCAAGCTGCCCGAGGGGGTGTATCCCGAGGTCGGCGCGCGGATCATGGACCTGCAGGAGCCGACGAAGAAGATGTCGACGACCTCCGGGACGCCGCAGGGCACGGTCCGTATCCTCGACGACCTCGACGTCGTGCGGAAGAAGTTCAAGTCCGCGGTGACGGATTCCGGCTCCGAGGTTCGCCGTGGCCCCGACAAGCCGGGCGTCACCAACCTGATCGACATTCTCGCCTCGCTCACGGGCGAGCCGGCGTCCGCGATCGAGTCGCGCTACGAGGGTGGCGGCTACGGCCAGTTCAAAGCCGATGTCGCAGAGGCAGTCGTCGAGGCGTTGACGCCGATCCAGGAGCGCTTCCGCGAGCTCCGCTCCGATCCGGCAGAGCTGCACCGGCTGCTCGCGCAGGGAGCGGACAAGGCGCGCGAGGCATCGGCGCCAACGCTCGAGCAGATCTACGAGCGCATGGGCTTCGTCAAGAGCTAGCGCTGCGTCGGAGGTGCGCGACCTCGTCGACGGACAGCTCGCGCCACTCGCCCGGGGCGAGCCCGCCGACACCGAGGCCTGCGTAGATGCTCCGGTGCAGGCGCCGGACGCGGTAGCCGACGGCGTCGCACATCCGCCGCACCTGCCGGTTGCGCCCCTCGTGGAGGACGAGCTCGAAGCGCGCGGCGCCGAGCCTGCGAACACGCGCCGGTGCCGTCGACCCGTCCTCGAGCTCGACCCCCTCGGCAAGACGCCGCAGCGCCTCGTCGGTCGGCTCCTTCCAGGTCTCGACCTCGTAGACCTTCTCCACGCCGTAGCGCGGATGCGCAAGCCGATGCGCGAGCGGGCCGTCGTTCGTCAGCAACAGGGCGCCGGTGGTGTCGACGTCGAGCCTCCCGACGGGGACGACACGCGACTCGTGGCCGACGAGCGAGACGACGGTCGGCCGGCCTTGCGGGTCGCTCGCCGTCGTGACGACGCCCGCCGGCTTGTGCAGGAGCACGTAGCCGAGATCCTGCTTTGCGACCTGCTCGCCGTCCACCTCGACGACGTCGCGCGCCTCGACGAACGTGTTCAACTCACCCGGCTCGCCGTTCACACGCACGCGGCCGGCCTTGATCAGCTCGTCCGCCTTGCGGCGCGACGCGACGCCGGCCCTGGCGAGGAAGGCATTGAGTCTCACGTTGGCACCCCTCCCGGTCGCGCTACTCGTGCGGCCGCGAAGCGGACGCCTTCAGGGATCTTCGCGCGTCCGGGATCCGCGCGAGCGGATTCCGGACGCGCTACTCAAGTAGTGTGCCGCGCGGTGCTCGACCATTCTTCTGATGTCGAACGTCTGGCAGACCTCCTCGTCGGCTTCGGCGCGAACCTGCAGCCGGGCCAGATCCTCGGCGTCACCGCCTATCTCGGGATGGAAGACGCGGCGCGTGCCGTCGCCCGGGCGGGCTACAAGCGAGGCGCGAAGTACGTGGACGTCTTCTGGTGGGATCAGCTGGTCAAGCGCGAGCGCCTTGAGTTCGCGGACGAGGAGACGCTCGACTACATCCCGCCGTGGTTCGAGCAGCGGATGGACTGGCTCTCGGACGAGCGAGCCGCTCGGGTGACACTGACCGGGACGAGCGCAGGCGTCTTCGAAGGCCTCGACCCGGCGCGAACGGGCCGAGACTCGCTCCCATACATCTCCGCTGTCCCGCGCATCGTGAACGAGCGGACGACGAACTGGACCGCAGGCCCGTGCCCGAATCTCGGCTGGGCGGAGCGGGTGCACCCGGAGCTCGAGCCGGAGGCGGCGCTCGACAAGCTCTGGGAGGAGGTCACCTACGTGCTCCGGCTCGACACCGAGGATCCGGTCGAGGCGTGGCGGGAGCGGATGAAGGTCATCGTCGCGAGCGCCGACCGGATGACGGAGCGCCGCTTCGACTCGCTCCATCTGCAGGGCGCCGGCACCGACCTGACGATCGGTCTGATGCCGAGCTCGAAGTGGCTGGGAGCGGACTTCTCGACCGCTGCCGGGATCACCCACTACCCGAATCTTCCGACCGAGGAGGTCTTCACGACTCCCGACCCGGAGCGAGTCGACGGTCACGTGTCGGCGACGATGCCGCTCGAGCTGTACGGCTCGTACATGAACGGGATCCGGATCGAGTTCGAGGGCGGACGCGCCGTCAAGGTCGATGCGGACGAGGGCGCGGACGCGCTTCGGGCCACGGTTGCGAAGGACGACGGCGCCTCACGGCTCGGCGAGATCGCCCTCGTCGACAAGGAAGGCCGGATCGGCCCGCTCCGCACGGTGTTCTACGAGACGCTGCTCGACGAGAACGCCGCGAGCCACATCGCGCTCGGGAACGCCTACACGTTCCCGGTCGAGGACGAGGCCGACCGCGAGCGCGTGAACAAGAGCGGGATCCACGTCGACTTCATGATCGGCTCGAACGAGCTCGACGTGGACGGGATCACACGTGCTGGTGACCGCGTGCCGGTGCTCCGCGGCGGGGCGTGGCAGATCTGATCGCTGATGCCATGAGATCGTCCGTCTCGGGGCGCGTTCTGGCTGCTCTGGGGCGCGGCGGCAGGACGACGCCGATGCTGGTGGCATCGGTGGCGGCCTGGCGACGCGAAGCGCACCGCGCGGCTGGAAGGCCGCGGAGCGGCCTGGAAGCCGGGCGGGGAGCGGCCCAGACACGCCAGGGCGCGCCCCGAACGCACGAGGTCAGGGCATCAGCGATCTAGTTCAGATCGTCCCGTACGACCCGGCGTGGCCGGAGGAGTTCGAGGCAGAGAAGGCGCGGCTGGAGCCGATCCTCGCGCCCTGGCTCGCAGGTGGCATCCACCACGTCGGCAGCACGAGCGTGCCCGGGCTCGCGGCCAAGCCGGTGATCGACATCCTCGCCGAGGTGCACGGCCTGGAGGAGAGCAAGGCAGCGATCGAGCCGCTCCACGCGGAGCTCTCGTACTGGTGGGCGCCCTACCAGGAGGAGCTCATGAACTGGTTCTGCAAGCCGTCGCCCGAGCACCGGACGCATCACCTGCACATGGTCGTGCGGGGCTCGCAGACCTGGCACGAGGAGCTCGCGTTCCGCGATGCGCTCCGCGCCGAGCCGGAGACGGCACGGGCGTACGAGGAGCTGAAGCGCCGCCTCGCCGACGAGCACCTGCACGACCGCGAGGCGTACACGGTCGCGAAGACCGAGTTCGTGCTCGGCGTCCTCGCGCGAGTGCTTGGCTAGGCCGTCTTGCCGACGGCGACCGAGTGGAGCCGCTCGCGGATCTCCGCTGCCGACTCGCCGAGGTCGTCGAGCCGCGGCAGCTCGGCGGCGCTCTCGAGCCCGAACACGCGCTCGAAGAGCGGCGTCGTGCGGTAGCGCACGGCCCCGCCTGGCCCCTCGTCACGCCCGGCTTCCGCGATCAGCCCCCGCTCGAGCAGGCCCGCGACCGCCGAATCGGCGGCGACGCCGCGGATACGGGCGATCTCCGGCCGGCTGCACGGGCCGAGGTAGGCGACGATCGAGAGCGTCTCGAGCGCGGCCTGCGACAGCCCCCGCTCCACCGGCCGCTCGAAGAGGCGCGCGCACGCCTCCGCAGCCTCGCGCGACGCACGGAACGCGTAGCCGCCCGCGACGTGTTCGAGCACGATCCCGCTCCTGCCCTCGCGGAAGCGATCCGAGAGGAGGCCGAGCGCGAGCTCGACCCGCTCGGCGTCGTCGTCCGCGGCCTGCGCCAGCTCCTCGGCCGACAAAGGCGCGGAGGCGACGACGAGCAGCGCCTCGACGGTCCGGGCGAGCTGGTCGACCGGATTTGCGGTGATCAGGCGGAGCGGGCGATCCATTCGGTACCTCTTTCGTCGTCGGGGCGAGAAACCCTGATCGGGCTGAAAGGCGCTGCTTGCTCCAGGGCGATCTCCCCCGTCTTGCGCAGCTCGAGCAGCGCGAGGAAGGCGACCGCCTGGTCGACGCGCGACAGCGAGCCGACCTCGGTGTCGAAGTCGAACCGGCGGCGGCGACGCAGAACCGCACGGAACCGCTCGAGGAATTGCGCGACCGGCGGGAACCGGAGCGCCATGTGCGCGAGAGAGACCTGTGCCGGCGGCTCCGCGAGCAGGCGAAGCGTGGCGGCGAGCTGCTCCGGGTCCTGCGCGGCGAGCTTTCGCTCCGGTTGCGGCGCGAGCGGCGCGGGGCCGATGCGGAAGAAGCGGTCGCGCTCGCCCGCGAGCCGTTCCGCCAGCCAGCTCGCCGCCTCCTTCATCCGGCGGTACTCCGCCAGCCGGCGCGCAAGCTCCTCTGCCGCCTCCTCCGGCTCGAGCTCGGCGAGCTCGGCGTCCTCGTCGGGGAAGAGCGCTCGCGCCTTGAGCTCGAGCAGCGCGGCGATCAGGACGAGGAACTCGCCGCAGGCCTCGAGGTCGAGCTCCTCCCGCTCGGCGAGGCGCTCCACGAAGGCGATGACGATCTCCGCCATGTCCACGTCGGCGGGCTCCAGCTCCTCCTTCAGGAGCAGCGTGAGCAGCAGGTCGAAGGGACCCTCGAACGCATCGAGGTCCAGCTCGAGTTCGCGGACGACAACCATGGCCGAGATCGAGGCTAGCGGCGTGGTCGGACGCGTCCGCGCGGAACGGCCATCGTGGGCCGCGGCTCGGCTTTGGGCTCGCGGCGCCTGCGCCGGCGACCGCCGCCACGGAGCAGCTGCCACCAGATGAAGAATCCGACCGAGAGGACGAAGAGGATCGCGGACACCCACGAGTTCACGCGCATGCCGGCGATCTCCTCGGAGGGGTCGATCCGGAGCGTCTCGAGATAGAAGCGAAAGCCCGTGTACAGCGCGATGTAGAGGGCGAAGAGCGCAGGCGGGCGGAAGCGAAAGCGGCGGTCGAGGATCAGCAGCAGCGCCGCGGCGCCCAGATTCCAGAGCGCCTCGTAGAGAAACGTGGGGTGAAACGTCTCGTTGAAGAGGAACTCGTCGGGCCGGCGCGCAGAGTCGATCTCGAGGCCCCAGGCCCGGCTTGTCGGCTCGCCGAAGAGCTCCTGGTTCCACCAGTTGCCGACGCGTCCGATGGCCTGCGCAACGAGGAGCCCCGGCGCTGCAGCGTCCAGCAGCGCGGGGACGCTCGCCCCGGCCCGGTGGGCGATGTAGCCGCCGACGAGGACACCGCCGGCGATCCCGCCCCAGATCCCGAGCCCGCCTTCCCAGACAGCAAAGGGCCCCCACCACTCGTCCGGCACCTCGCTCCAGCTCGTCGCCAGGTGGTAGAGGCGCGCACCAACGATGCCCGCGCCCACGCCCCACACGGCGACGCGGAAGATCAGATCCCAGTCACCGCCGCGGGCGATCCAGCGGCGGCCGGTGATCCAGATGCAGGCAGCGATGCCGGCGAGCAGCATCAGGCCGTACATGTGGATCGTCAGCGGCCCGAGGTCGAGCGTGCCGGACGAGGGCGACGGAATGGAGGCGACGAAGGTCAAGGCAGACCGCATTCTGCCGAGACTCGCAGACGGAGCGCGCTAGAGCCGAAGGCTGTAGTGCTCCGACGCGCTGCTGAGCGTGCACGGCCGGAGGGGATAGTGCGAGAGCACAGACCCGGAGAGCCGGGTGCGCTCAGCGGCGCGAGCCGCGGCGGAGCCGGGCTTCGCCCGGCGGGAGCCCGGCGGTCGGTGCGCTACAGCAGGATCTGGAGCGCTAGCTCGGGCGAACAGCCGTTGCGCAATAGGTCGATCGCGTAGTGCAGGTCGACGTCGGCGCGTGCCGCAAGCAGTGAGGCAGCCGTCGTCTCGTATCCGGCCCGCTCGAGCTCCTCAGCGCGCCACCGAGCAATCCGCTCCTGCTCCGTCTCTGTTCTTGTCAACTCAGCCGCAGCCATGGTGCCCTCCGGTCGTGTTACCCCTACTTCGTCCAGTAGAGCCAAGAGGTTGTCCCCCAGGAGGGGGTTTGCGATGAAGCTTCCGTAAGCGTTTTGAAAAGCTGAACCGCTCTTAGGCATTTCTCAGGTTGCTCTCAGGGCGCTCTTAGGCCGCGCCGCAACCCTGGTCAGCAGTCGCATCACCGAGACCAAGGAGTTGCAGAGTGGCCGATTCAACGCATTTGAAAGCCGTCGAAGGCGGCACCGACCGCGACGCGGTAGAGAGCGCGGTCTTCGAGATCAAGCGCGTCATCGCCGGGCAGGACGAGATGCTGGAACGGGTCTTCGTCTGCCTGCTGGCGGGTGGGCATCTCCTGATCGAGGGAGTTCCCGGCCTGGCGAAGACGCTGACCATCAAGACCGTCGCGGAGGTGCTCGGAGGAAGCTTCCAGCGCGTCCAGTTCACGCCGGATCTCGTCCCCTCGGACCTCGTCGGCACGCGGATGTACCGCTCCGGCAAGGACGAGTTCGACACCGAGCTGGGACCGGTGTTCTGCAACTTCCTGCTCGCCGACGAGATCAACCGGGCGCCGGCCAAGGTTCAGTCGGCCCTGCTCGAGGTGATGCAGGAGCGGCAGGTGACGATCGGCAAGGAGACGCACGCCGTGCCGTCGCCGTTCCTCGTCATGGCCACGCAGAACCCGATCGAGTCCGAGGGCACCTATCCGCTGCCCGAGGCACAGATCGACCGGTTCATGTTGAAGGTGCTCGTCGACTATCCGGCGCCCGCCGACGAGCTGACCGTGATCGAACGGGCGCTCGCAGACCCGGTCACCATCGAGCAGCTGCTCTCGATCGACGATCTGGCGGAGCTGCAGGCGGCCGCCCGGCGGATCTACGTCGATCCGGCGGTCTCGCGGTACGCGCTCTCGATCGCTCTCGCCACGCGTCGACTGGCAGAGGCGGGCCTGGAGGATCTCGCCTCCTACGTCGACTACGGGGCGAGCCCACGCGGGCCGATCAACCTCGTCGTCGGCGCACGCGCTCTCGCGCTCCTGCGCGGCCGCCGATACGTGTTGCCGCAGGACGTCCGCGAGCTCGCGAAGGACGTGCTTCGGCACCGGATGGTGCTCAGCTACGAGGCGCTCGCCGAAGGCGTCGACGCCGATCGGATCCTCGACCGCGTGCTCGAGACGATCGCGACGCCCCAGCTCGACCTGGCGCGTCTGGAAGTCGCATGAGCACCGCGCACGCTCTCGGGCCTGCCCGCACACCGGGCCGCCCAGGCCCCGGCCCCCTCCCCGCGGCGCTGCTGCGCAGGGTCAACCTGGTCGTTCGGCGGCGGATCGACGGCCTGCTGGCCGGCGATCACCGCTCGTGGGCGCTCGGCGACGGTGCCGAGCTCGCCCAGGTCAGACCGTACGTGGCCGGCGACGACGTCCGCCTCATCGACTGGAACGTGACGGCCCGCACGGGCGAGCCGCACGTCCGCGTCAACGTGGCCGAGCGGGCGGTCGAGACCTGGCTGTTGCTCGACACCTCCGTGTCGATGACCTTCGGGACCGCCGACCGGAGGAAGTGGGACGTCGCGGAGGGCGTCTCGCTCGCGGTCGGCAACTTCGCCGTGCGCCGCGGCAACCGTCTTGCGGTCACCACCTTCGGTGACCGGAATCCCTTCGCCTCGCCGGCCCGGCAGGGCAACCGCGGGCTCCTGGCCCTCCTCCTCGCCCTCCGGCGAGAGCCCGATCTCGAGCCTGCCGGGCCGACCTCACTCGGCACCGCACTCAGCCGGCTCGGCCGGCTCGCCCGCCGCCGCGCGGTGATCGTGGTCGTCTCCGACTTCCGCGGCCCCCGCGACTGGCGCTCCCGCCTGCTCCAGCTCGCATCCCGCCACGACGTGGTCGCAATCGAGATCCGCGACCCACGCGAGCAGGAGCTCCCGGACGTCGGCGATCTCTGGCTCGTCGACCCGGAATCCGGCAAGCAGCTGCGCGTCGACACTCGCAGCCGCAAGCTGCGAGAGCGCTTCGGCGCCGATGCAGCGGCCGAGCGCGAGCAGCTCGCCCGTGAGCTGCGCTCGCTCGGCGTGGCGCACCTGACCCTCTCCACCTCCGGCGACTGGCTGCGTCGCCTCGTCGGGTTCCTGCAGACCGAAGGGAGGCGACGATGAGCTTCGCCTGGCCGATTGCCCTCTCGGGCCTCGCGCTCGTCGCGCTGGCCCTCATCGCCTACCTCGTCGCGCAGCGGCGGCGCAGGCGCTACGTCGTCCGCTTCACGAACCTCGATCTGCTCGAGAACGTGGTGGCGGACTCACCCCGCTGGCGGCGTCACGTACCTGCCGTCCTCACGCTGCTCGCGCTCGGCGCGCTGGTGGTCGGCATGGCCCGGCCGCAGGTCGCGGAGGCGGTGCCGCGGGAAGAGGCGACCGTGATCCTGGCGATGGACAGCTCGGGCTCGATGACCGCGACCGACGTCCAGCCGGACCGGATGACTGCTGCGCGCGAAGCTGCCGGCTCGTTCGTCGATGGCCTGCCGGACGGGTTCCGCGTCGGCGTCGTCTCCTTCTCGAACGAGGCCGACGTCGTCGTACCCCCCACCGCCGACCGTGATGAGGCGCTGCGCGGCCTGAGCGCCCTCCGGGCCGACAACGGCACCGCCCTCGGCGATGCGATCGCGCGCTCAGTGGACCTCGGTGTCACGAGCCTCGACGAGCAGCTGGCGGCAAACAGCGAGGAAACGCCTGTGGTCGTGCTGCTCCTCTCCGACGGTGCGAACACGACCGGCGACTACGAGCCGCTGGAGGCCGCGCAGAAGGCAAAGGACGCCGGCGTCCCCGTCTACACCGTCGCCCTCGGCACCGATGCGGGCACGGTGCAGGGCCCCGACGGCCTCGGCGGCATGCGGACGATCCGCGTCCCGCCCGACCCGGAGACCCTCTCCCAGGTGGCCGAGCTGACCGGCGGGAAGTTCTTCGAGGCAGCCGACCAGGACGCTCTCGAGAGCGTCTACGACGAGATCGGCTCGCAGGTCGGCGTCGAGCACGAGCAGCGGGAGCTGACCGTGTTCTTCACCGCCGCCGGGGCGGCGCTCCTGCTCCTCGGCGGAGCGCTCTCGACCCTCTGGTTCGGACGGATTCCGTAACCCACGACACGAAGGGAGGTGAAGGACATGGAGGAGAAGACCCGGCGGATCCACCCCCGGCCGCTGCTCGTCGCCTTCGCGGCGATGTTCGCAGCGGCCTCGATCTGGGCGGCGACCGCACTCGCCGCCGGCGGCTCGTCACCAGCGAGCGAGCCGGCGGCGAGCAACGACCCGGCGGCCGTCTTCGTCCAGGACGACGACGGCACAGCCACTCCGGAGGACTGCCCGAACGACGGCAACGGCTCCGGCGGCGATTCGGACTCGAGCGGTACGAGCTCGAGCGACTTCTAGTCGCCGGTCAGGGTCCGGGGCGTAGGCGGCGCCCCGGGCTCTTACTCTCTTCAGAGGAGACTCTTAGACCACGATCAGCTTCCGCCTCTACCGTCGGTTCATCACTCACTCGAAAGGAGCCGACATGCACACCGAGCTGAACCGCAAGGACGTGTTGAAGACGATCGGAGGCGCGGGCCTGGCGGCCGTCTTCGGCGCCCGCGCGCTCGATTTCCTGGGCGACGACGCACAGGCCGCGAGCACCTGCCTGCTCACACCGGAGACGACCGAAGGGCCCTACTGGGTCGAGAACTCGCTCACCAGGCGAGACATTCGCTCGGGAAAGGCCGGACTCCCGCTCGTTCTGCGCTTCACGATCCTGAACGCGAAGACGTGCAGGGTGATCAGGAACGCCGACGTCGAGATCTGGCACTGCGACGCTCTCGGCAACTATTCGGCCGTGAACGGCGCTTCGAGCCGCTTCCTCCGTGGCCACCAGAGGTCGAATGCGAGCGGGAAGGCCGAGTTCCTGACGATCTTCCCCGGCTGGTACCGCGGCCGTACACCACACATCCACATGAAGGTCAACGTCGGCGGCAGGGAGGTCCACACCGGTCAGATCTTCTTCAACGAGCAGATCACGGCAGCCGTCTACAAGCAGGCCCCCTACGCGAGCCGTGGGACGTACGACACGCCGCATTCCAGAGACAACATCTTCGAGCAAGCGGGCGGCTCGAGCGCGCAGGTGAAGCTGGCGAAGCGCTCCGGCGGCCTCAAGGGATACGTCGGAACGATCGCGATCGGCATCGTGACCTAGCCATCAGCCTCCTCGCTCGGTCAGTAGTGGGATCGCCCAAGCGAGCCCACGATGTAGAGGGTGATGAAGCTGCTGCGACTCCGATCGCTGATCGTCCCTCTGGCGCTGGCCGTCACAGTGCTCGTGGCCGCGGCGCAGCCGGCTTCCCCGGCCACCGCACCCACGGCAACGTGCGAGCAGATCGCACTTCGCCTCCGGTCCGGCAGCGAAGACGGGTACCGGGTGGTCCTTGGCAGGATCGGCGTTCCGGACGAGCAGTACACGAGCCGCCGTGCGTCCCGTAGCTCGGGCGCGTCGTGGCCGTACTTTCGCCGGGTGGGGCTCATCGTTCGCGGCGGGACCTCCCCCGTCACGATCACCGTGCCCGACGGGTGGCGCGATCGCGTCGCGATCTCGTGGGGCAACACGCCGGCCGTCAGCTCATTGCAGATCGCGTCCTGCGGAGTGTCCGTCTCGAAGCCGTGGAACGCGTATGCGGGCGGGTTCCATCTCCGCTCGCGCGCCGATTGCGTTCCGCTCGACATCCGGGTCGGCGGGATGAGCACGAGCGTCCGCTTCGGCGTCGGCGGTGCGTGCGGCGCCGGCCATTAGGCCGGCGCCGCACTAGAGCTTTCAGACCGCGACGATCAGGACCGACTTGAAGGTGTGAACCCTCGCGCAGTCCTTCCACGGGAAGCCGTCATAGACACCCAGCGTGTAGCGGCCGGCCGTCGGGAAGACCACGCGGGCCCGGTAGGAGCCGACCCGCGCCAGCTTCGTCGCCTTGAAGACGAAGAGCTTGCCGGCGGCGTTTCTGATCCTGACCTCCGGCTTCGCATCGGACATCGGCGTGCGGCCGTGCTGGAGCACGCGGATCGTGACGACCCACGCCTTCCCGGCGGGATGTCCGGCCTTGGGCCTCGAATCGAGACCGACGGTCGCCATGCAGCCTGCTTGCGCGACGCCCGCGAGCGCGAGCCCCGTGACGACGGTTGCGACCAGGACGAAGAGCTTCTTCATGCAGCCTCCTTCAGATTCGTGACCGCGGCCGGTCGGGGCTCCGGCGTCCTGCGGCGCCAGGCGGCAACGGTCGCGGTGGCGAGGGCGAGGGCGAGCGCGGCGGCGATACCGAGCGGCAGGTACGGGAACGAGTCGCCGGGCGCGCCGATCTGCACCGCCTTGAACGTGTGGGTCTTTGCGCCGCCGTAGGTGCCAAAGCCGTCGTAGACCTCGTACGTGAAGGTGCCGGAGCCAGGGAACCTGACGACGGCGTGATAGACGCCGGTCTTGCCCGTCGGCTTCGCGGTGAAGCTCTTCACGACCTTGCCGCCGTCGTCGCGGATCCGGACGATCGGCGTCACGCCGGCGAGCGGAGTCTCGCCGTGCTGGAGCACGGTGACGTCGACCGGCCAGGCCTGATTCGGCTCCAGGCCGGACGGGGGCAGCGAGCTGAGGCCGACCGTCGCCCAGCCGCCTGCGCTCGCGGCCGGTACGGCGACGGCGGCGACCACGCCGAGCACGAGTAGGAGCTTCTTCATTCGGACCTCCAGAAGTGGGGTGACGATGTGAATACACCGCGTATCGCGGTTTGGGTCCCTACTCGACGGATTTGGCGAGCGCGATCGCCTCGCCCAGGATCATGTCGCCCTCCAGCCGGAGCAGCAGCGGGCCGCGGTTCCAGAGCAGAACGGTGCCGGCGAGGTACGTGGGCTCGTCGGAGATCGTGCCGTTCTCGTCGAGGAACATGACGAAATGGTCGGCGCCGTCGACGAAGAGGCCGGGCTCGCCGTCCACCGTGACCTGGCGAATGATCGTGTCGCGGCTGCCGGTCTTCTTGATGAACCCGTCATAGATCGCGCCGCGGGCCTGTGACAGCACGAGCCGCGGCCGAGACGGATCGCCGTAGACGACCGAGACGAGCCCGTCCGGCCGGACGAAGATCTCGTCCGGCTCGGTGCCGAGGTCGAGCACCTCGAATCCCGAGCGGCGCTCCGCCTCCTCGCGGCTCACGCGGTCGCCGAAGTCGATCCGCTGCGCCCGGACGTCGGGAAGCGTCTCGACCCGCTCGACCGTCGCGCCCCGGATCCGGAAGATCTCGAGGAAAGCGCTGCGGGCACCGGGCGAGAACGCGAGCACGCCGGCGAGCACGGCCAGCAGGATCGCGAAGCCGAGCGCAAGCGGTCGCAGCGGCACGCGGCGAGCCGGCTTCCGCTCGAGGGCGGGCTCGAACGTCAGCGACTCGAAGGCCGGTGTCTCGGGCCAGGCAATCTCGTCCCGGAGCGCGTTGAGACGGACCTCGAGCTCAGACACCGCTCGCCTCCAGTTGCTCGCGCAGACGCCCGAGGGCGCGCGAGGTGCGGGACTTGACAGTGCCGCGCCGCAGCGACAGCACCTCGCCCGTCTCTTCCTCGCCCAGGTCGAGCAGGTAGCGGCACGAGAGGACGAGCCGGTCGTCGTCGCTCAGCTGCTCGAGCGCCGCCACCAGCGTTGCCCGCTCCTCGGCGGCGATAGCCCTCCCCTCGGGAGACGGAGCCGCGTCCCCCGAGGGAAGCTCGTGAGCCGCGCGGAGGCTGAGCCCCTCCCGGCGGCCCTCCGCTCGCCGCCGGTTGCGCGCCTCGTTCGCGACGATCGCGAGCAGCCACGGCCGAAACGGCGCGCCGCGCCGGAAGCGCGCCAGCGCCCGCCACGCCTTCGTCAGCCCGATCTGGGCTGCATCCTCGGCATCGGCTGCGTTGCGTGTGATCAGGTATGCGGTGCGGAAAGCGATCTCCTGGTGGTCGCGGGCAAGCGCGGCGAAGGCGGTGGCGTCACCGTCACGTGCACGCTCGACGAGCTCGTCCTCTGTCGGTGGTCGGCTCACCACTCGTGGGTCATACACCACTCGGCTCCTGGGGGTTCCCTCGCCCAAATCCCCGTTGTAACCCGGATGCCGGGGCTGTCACAATCGGAAAGGCAGAGCTGCAGCCCGCTGCCCAGGAGATGCATGACCGACGTTCGGACCGTGGTCGCTTCGACGACCAGCCCCGGATTGGCGTTCGACAACCCGGAGGCCTACATCTCCCGCGACCGGCGACGGGCGCTCTTCGAGGGCGTCGAGCTGCCCGACCGCGTCCGCGGCGCCGCCCTGTTCGCCGACATCTCGGGGTTCACGCAGCTGACCGAGGCCCTGGCCGAGGAGCTCGGGCCGCAGCGCGGCGCCGAGGAGCTGACCGCCCGCCTGAATCTCGTCTTCCACGCGATCATCGAGGAGCTCGACCGCATGGGCGGCGATGTCATCTCCTTCAGCGGCGATGCGATCACGTGCTGGCTGGACGGAGACGACGGATCGCGCGCCACGGCCTGCGCGCTCGCGATGCAGCAGACGATGCAACGAGTCGGTGAGGTGGTCACGCCTGCGGCGACCCCCGTGCGGCTCGCGATGAAGGTGGCGGTCGCGGTGGGTGCAGCCCGGCGCTTCGTCGTCGGCGACCCCGAGCTCCAGCTGATCGACGTTCTCGCCGGCCGGCTCGTGGATCAGCTCGCGGCGGCGGAGCGACACGCCGGGCAGAACGAGGTCGTGCTCGAGCAATCGGCGCTCGAGTCGCTGGGCGACCGCGTCGAGATCGCGGAGCGACGCCGGGACAGCGAGACCGGACGCACGATCGGGGTCCTTTCCACGTTGCCGAGCCCGCCCGCCGCGCCTCCCGCGCGCCCGCCCGACGACCCACTCGCGGAGGAGCTCGTCCGCCCCTGGATCCTGCCGGCCGTCTACGAGCGGCTCAGCACCGGCCGCGGCGAGTTTCTCGCCGAGCTGCGCCCGGCGATCCCGGTCTTCGTGCACTTCGCGGGCATCGACTTCGACGAGGACGACGGCGCCGCAGCGAAGCTCGACGACTTCGTCCGCCGCGCACAGCGGATCTGCGCGGACTACGGCGGCAACCTGCTTCAGATGACGATCGGCGACAAGGGCGCCTATCTGTACGCGGTGTTCGGCGCGCCGCACGCGCACGAGGACGACGGCGCACGGGCCGCGGCGGCCGCGCTCGATCTCCGCGCGCTCGACGGTGTGACCGCCGTCTCGGATCTGAAGATCGGGATCGCACAGGGCCGCCTGCGCAGCGGGACGTACGGCCACGAGATGCGGCGCACCTTCGTCTGCCTGGGGGACGCGGTCAATCTCGCCGCGCGCCTGATGTCCCGCGCGGCTCCCGGACAGGTGTACGTCGCCGAGTCCGCGAAGGAGCTGGCCGGCACGTCCTTCACGTGGGAGTCGCTCCCGAAGATGACGGTGAAGGGGAAGGCCGAGCCGGTTTCCGTCTACGAGCTGACCGGGACGAGCGGGCGCATCTCGCAGCGCCGGAAGCGGTACGAGCTCGAGATCGTCGGGCGCCAGGCCGAGCTCGCGGCCCTCACGACCGCGCTCGAGCGCACGATGGAGCTGAGCGGAAACCTCGTCGGCATCTCGGCCGAGGCGGGGCTCGGAAAGTCGCGTCTCGTCGCCGAGTTCGTCCGTGGTGTCCGTGCCGGCGGCGGCTTCGTCGCCTTCGGCGAGTGCCCGGCCTTCGGCACGAACTCGGACTACTTCGTCTGGCAGGAGATCTGGCGCAGCCTGCTCGGCGTCGACGAAGCGGGAACCGAGGCGGAGCACAGGATCGCCGTCGAGCGTGCGCTCGAGCAGATCGACCCCGCGCTCGTGCAGCGGGCGCCGCTCGTCGGCCCGCTGCTCGGCATCGCGATTCCCGAGAACGACCTGACGAGCTCATTCGACGCGAAGCTGCGCAAGACATCGCTCGAGGGGCTGCTCGCCGACTGCCTGCGCGCCCGCGCAGGCGAGGAGTTCGTCGTGATCGTTCTCGAGGACTGTCACTGGATCGGCCCGCTGGCGCGCGATCTCCTCACGGCCCTCGTCCGCGCCGCGGCGGAGCTGCCCGTGCTGTTCGTGCTCGCCTACCGGCCGGCGGCCGCCCCCGGCGGAGGGCTCGGCCTCGAGCACCTGCCGCAGTTCGTGGAGCTCCCGCTGGGCGAGCTGGAGCCGACGGACGCGGAACAGCTCGTCCGCTCCAAGCTGGCGCAGCTCTTCGGCGCGGGAGCCGACGCGTCCGCTGCGCTCCTCGAGCTCGTCCTCGCGCGCTCGCAGGGCAACCCGTTCTACGTCGAGGAGCTGCTGAACTACGTCCACGGGCGGGGCATCGACCCGCAGGACGAGGAGGCGCTCCGCGACCTGGAGCTGCCGGAGAGCCTGCACAGCCTGATCCTGAGCCGGGTGGACACGCTGAGCGAGGCGCCCCGCCGGACGCTGAAGGTTGCGAGCGTGGTCGGACGATCGTTCCTCGCACCGGCGCTCCCGATCGTCTATCCCGAGCTGGGAACGGCGGCGGACGTCGCGGAGCACCTCGACACACTGCGCGCGCTCGACCTGGTCGCACTGGACCGTGACGAGGAGCAGTCCTACATCTTCAAGCACGTCGTCACCCAGGAGGTGGCGTACGAGAGCATGCCGTTCTCGACGCGGGCGATGCTGCACGAACGCGTGGGCGGCTACATCGAGGAGACGGAGGCGGACACCATCGGCCTCCAGCTCGATCTGCTCGCGCATCACTACTGGCTCAGCGAGAACCAGGAGAAGAAGCGCGAGTACCTCGTGCGGGCAGGAGAGGCGGCCGAGGCGAGCTACGCGAACGCGGCCGCGATCGACTATCTCGAGCGGGCCGCACCACTCGTCGGGCCAGAGGAGCGAGTAGACCTCCTGCTCAAGCTCGGGAAGGTCCTGGAGCTCGTCGGTGACTGGCGACGGGCCGAGGAAGTGGAGCACGAGGCACTCGCCGCGGCCGAGCTGCACGGCGATGCGCGAGCGAGTGCCTGGTGCGAGACGGCACTCGCCGAGGTGGCGCGAAAGCAGGGCCGGTACGAGGAGGCGCTCAGCCGGCTGGAGCGAGCCGCCGCGACCTTCGAGTCCGTCGCAGAGGACAGCGGCGTGGGACAGGTCCAGCACCTGATGGGCACGCTCGCCGCGCAGCAGGGCGACTACCCGAGAGCGATCGAGAGCTACGAGGCGAGCCTGGCGATTCGCGAGCGCCTGGACGACAAGGCCGGCATGGCCGGCTTGCTCTCGAACCTCGGCGTCGTCGCCGAGTACCGCGCGGACTACGGCGCGGCGCGCGAGTACCACGAGCTCGCGCTCGCGCTCCGGGCGCAGCTCGACGACCGCCGGGCGGTCGCCGTCTCGATGACGGGACTCGGCACGATCGCCGTGCTGGAGCATTCCTACGACGAGGCACGGGGCTACTTCGAGGAATCGATGCGGCTGAACCGCGAAGTCGGCGACGCGTGGATGGTCGCCATCACCGACAACAACCTCGGGAATGCCACGCGCGGGCTCGGCGACGTTCGCGCCGCTCAGCACCACTACGCGGAGAGCCTCCGTGCCTATCGCGAGTACGACGACAAGTGGGCACTCGCTTTTCTCGTCGAGGACATCGGGCAGCTGGCGGCGATGTGCAGCGAGCCCGCGCGGGCCTTCGAGCTGGTGGGAGCCGCGGACACGCTGCGGGAGGAGATCGGCACTCCTCGAGCCCCCGGATCCGAGGAGGGGTTGGAACTTCATCTCGCGCCCGCGAGGGCGGCGCTCGGGGAGGCAGCGGCAGCCGAAGCGCGCGATCGTGGGCGTGCGCTGGCGCTCCCAGAGGTGTACGAGCTGGCGTTCGGCGCTTGCGACTCGGAGTCGGCCGAGGAGTAAGGTTGCCGAATGGTGCGTAATGTTCTGGCAGCATTGGCTGTCGCCATCGGCTGCCTGGCGGCGGCGCCGGGGGTCTTTGCGGCAAGCATCACGCTGACGCCGGAGGCCGACACGTTCGTGCGCGCCTCCGATCCGGACGCGTCCCACGGGCTGGAGGCGTCCTTCGACGTCCACGGCGGCGCGACGTCCTACGGCTGCGGCATCGGCCCGGCGGCCGGCCTCCTCCGCTTCGACCTCTCGTCCATCCCGGCCGGAGCCACGATCACCGGCGCGAAGCTCGAGCTGACGAGCTTCACGGGCTTCGCCTTCGACGGCGACCCCGAGCACCATGCGAGCTTCGTCCCGGACGACTCCTGGGCGGAGGGCTCGGTGACGTGGAACACGCGGCCGCCGGACGGGCTCGTGCCGCAGGCGCCTCCCGCCGAGTGGCTGCTTTTCGGCAGCCCTCTCAGCACCTCGCCGGCGAACCTCGGCGCAGCGTCGGCATTCGACGCCACCGGCTGCTTCGGCGCCACCTCCACCAACCGCACCTTCACCTCTCCGAACCTCGGTACGCGTGTCGCCGCCGAGCGCGCCGGCGACGGCAAGCTCTCCGTGGAGGTCTTCACCATCGCGTGCGGCACGCCCTTCTCGGTCGCGTGCCAGAACGGTCAGCTCGAGCAGTCCTACTTCCTCCGCTACTACAGCAAGGAGCAGTCGCTGCTGAACGCTCCGCGGCTGATCGTGGACTACACCACGCTCGCCGTGCCCAGCCTGATCCGTGTCGTCGCGACCGGAGGCACCGGCGCAGTCGTGGTCGGACGTGTCGACGGCGCCTCGAGCACTCCGCTGACGCTGGCCGCAGCGACCGCCTCGACGTGCACCGCAGGTGCGCTCCCGGGTGGCGGGACGCCCGCCGGCGGCCCCGTGTCGGTGACCACCGATCCGGCCGGCTACTTCAGCGCCGCCGTCACGGGGGTGACGCCCGGCGACTTCCTCACCGTGCGGGTCACTGCGCCGTCCACCACCGCCTCCTCCCCGTGCCTCGTCAGCTCGGGCGACAACGACTTCTGGCCGAAGGCACTCGCGCTCACCGGCACGGCCGCGACAGCGCGCGACTACGTCGATTCGCCCGGGAAGGCGCGCTGGTACAAGTTCACGGTCACTCCCGGCCAGCGCATCCAGGTCGGGCTCTCCGGCCTCCCGGCCGACTACGACCTGGCCGTGTTCAAGGACATCGGCCAGGCGTTCGCAGCCCAGCTCGCCCCTGCCGACGCCGCCGATCTGACCAGGCTGAGCGCGGAGTATGCGCCCTCGGTCTTCTCGCCCTCCGTCTTCTCGCCCTCCGTCTTCTCGCCCTCGGTGTTCAGCCCGGACGCCTACAGCCCGTCGGTGTTCTCACCGTCGGTCTTCTCGCCATCCGTGTTCAGCCCCTCGGTCTTCTCGCCTTCGGTCTTCTCGCCGTCCGTCTTCAGCCCGAGCGTCTTCAGCCCCTCGGTCTTCTCGCCGTCCGTCTTCAGCCCGAGCGTCTTCAGCCCCTCCGTCTTCTCGCCATCGGTCTTCAGCCCGAGCGTCTTCAGCCCGGACGAGATCGCGCGGGCGTTCTCGAGCGCACAGACGCGGAGCATCATCGGCGTCTCGGCGACGCAGGGCACGGGCGACGAGTCGGTCGTCGTCAACTCCTGGAACAACACCGGCAGCTTCTACGTCCGGGTCGGGAGCAAGGGCGGGGCGTTCGATACGAGCAGTCAGTTCACGGTCAACGTGTCGAAGGGCGTGACGAGCTGCGCCGGCGTGACCGACACGACGATCACCTCACGAGCGGCGGCTCCCGGCACGGGGCTGGCGACCGTGATCCTCACCGACTCCTCGAGGCTCGCGCTCGGCACGACGGTGCCGGGCGGCGGCACGCTCGGGAGCAAGCTCGCCGCCTTCGCCGCCAGGCCCGAGATCGACGGTGTCGTCGTCAACGTCGCGACCGACCCGCGCGTCACGGCCCTCAAGCAGCAGGCGGCGAGCAACGCCGCCTGCCCGTTCGCCCAGAACCTGGTCGCCGAGGAGATCAAGGGCATCGTCGACTCGTACCGCCCGGCGAATCCGGGGCTGCGGTACGTGGTTCTCGCCGGCGGCGACAACGTCATCCCGTTCTTCCGCTACCCGGACCAGAGCCTGCTCGGCCAGGAGTCGGGCTACGTCCCGCCGGTCAGAAGCGATTCGCCGTCCGACGCCAGCCTGCGGAACGATTTCGTCCTCAGCCAGGACACCTACGGAGCCGAGACGCTCATCTCGTTGCGCACGAGCTCCTTCCCGGTGCCCGGGCTCGCCGTCGGCCGGCTTGTCGAGACTCCGGCCGAGATCGCCGGCATCCTCGACGCCTACACGCAGGCAAGCGGAGTCGTCACACCGAGCTCGTCGCTCGTGACCGGCTACGACTTCCTCGCCGATGCTGCCGCGGCCGTCCGATCTGAGCTCGAGGCAGGCACGGGCACCGGCTCCGACCTGCTCGTCACCCCGGCCGACAAATCGCCCCAGGATCCTGCGTCCTGGACTGCCGCCCAGCTCTCGACGAAGCTGCTCGGCAGCCGTCATGACGTGATCTTCCTCGCGGGCCACTTCAGCGCCAACAGCGCGCTCGCAGCCGACTTCACGACGAGCCTGCTCACAACCGACCTCGCTGCCTCCCCGGTCAATCTCGTCAACTCGATCGTCTTCAGCGCGGGCTGCCATGCCGGCTACAACCTCGTCGACGGCGACGCCGTCTCGGGCGTGACGCAGCCGCTCGACTGGGCGCAGGCGTTCGCCCGCAAGCGAGCGACGCTGATCGCCGGCACCGGGTACCAGTACGGCGACACGGACTTCCTCGAGTACAGCGAGCGGCTCTACCGCGACTTCGCCCGCCGGCTGCGCGCCGGCACCGGCCCCGTATCGGTCGGCGAGGCGCTGGTGCGCGCGAAGCTCGATTACCTCGCGACGACGCCGGATCTCCGTGGCCTGCACGAGAAGGCGCTGCTCGAAACGGCAGTCTTCGGCCTGCCGATGCTCGGCGTGAACATGCCGGCCGGACGCGGCCCGGTGCCGGCGCCCGGCGGCGCGATCACACCGACTCCGGTCCCGCCCGGGCCGGCGGCGACCCTTGGGCTGCGGACCTTCGACCTTGCGGTCGCGCCGAGCCTGACGACGAACACGACGACGCTGACGAACGTCCAGAACAACACTCAGCTGACGGCAACGTGGCTCTCGGGCCCGAACGGTGTCGTCTCGAATCCCGCAGAGCCGGCGCTGCCGCTCGCCGCCGTGAACGTCACGCCCACCGATTCGAGCGTCGTCCTCCGCGGCGTCGGCTTCCGCGGCGGGACGTTCACCGACTCCACGGTGGTGCCGTTGACGGGTGCTCCGACGACGGAGCTACGTGGCGTCCACGCCCCGTTCGTCTCGCCCGTCTTCTTCCCGATGCGGCTGTCGAGCACCAGCTACTTCGGCGCGCTCGGCGGGTTCGGCGGCACGAACCTGCTCGTCACTCCCGCGCAGCACCGCGTTGCGAACGCAGCGCTGGGAACGAGCACGCTGCGCAGGTACACGAACCTCGACCTGCGGCTCTTCTACAGCGGCAACCTGACGAGCGCCGCCCTGTCGGACGCACCGTCGATCGTCAGCATCGAGGCGCAGCCCGCCGCGGGCGGGGTCGACTTCACGGCGCAGGTCGTTGGCGACCCGGCCGCCGCAATCCAATCGGTGTGGGTGACCTATTCCGCCGGCGCCGGCGCCTGGGCGCCGCTCGACCTCGCGCAGTGCGTGGCACCTCTGCCCGTGGCATGCGGAACCGAGGAGGACTCTCGGCTGTGGAAGGCGCGTCTCGCGGTCGCGCCCGCCGACCTGCAGTACGTCGTCCAGGCCGCCAACGGCCTCGGCCTCGTCTCACTCGACGACAACCGCGGGTCGTACTACCGGCTCGGCGGCACGATCCAGAACGCCACGACGCTGACGCTCGTGTCACCGCCCACCAACGGAACGTTCGGCGACAGCCCGACCGTCACGGCAGTGCTGACGGAGACGGCCGGCGGCGCCGCGATCGCCGGACGGACGGTGACGATCGCGATCGGCGGCTCGGCCGCGGTCGGCACGACCGGCGCCGACGGGCGCGTCACGGTGCAGGTCCCGCTCTCGACGGTCCCGGGGAGCCATCAAATCGTCGCGTCGTTCGCGGGCGATGCCGGGTACCTACCGTCGTCCGACTCCGAGCCGTTCGCGATCGCCAAGGCGACGGCGACCCTGTCGTTGTTCCTGCCGCACCTGGTTGTCACTCCGGGCGGCGCCACCGGGATGGACCCGACGCTGACAGCGTCAATCGGCGGGAAGAAGCAGCCGCTGCTCCAGCAGACGGTGACGTTCACCCTCTTCCGGCCCGGCGTGACGAAGACGTTCTCAACGATCACCGACTATCTGGGACGCGCGACGCTCCCGCCGACCGGTGTCAGCCCCGGCCTCTACCTGGTGACGGCGTCGTTCGCCGGCGACGCCACCTATACGGCTGCGATTCGCCCAAGCGTGCTGTTGATCTCGGCGTTCACCGGATTCCTCTCGCCGGTCAAGAATCCGCCGAACCTGAACAGCGTGAACGGTGGTAGCACCGTCCCGGTCCGGTTCAGCCTCGGAGGCTTCCGCGGCCTTGCCATCTTCGCCCCCGGCAATCCACGTGTCGTCACGATCAACTGCACCACCAAGCTGCCGACCGGTCCCACTGAGAGCGCGAGCCCGGCGGGCAGCGCAGGCCTGGACTACAACAGCAACGCAGACCGGTACGAGTATCGCTGGCTGACGAAGAAGAGCTGGGTGCCGGGGTGCCGGCGACTCGAGCTGCGACTCATCGACGGAACCGTCTACGTCGCCGACTTCAAGTTCACGTAACCGGCTGGATAGGATCGGCCCGTGAGACTCCGCAAGGACGCAAAGCTCGAGCTGCTGCGCCAGGTGCCGCTGTTCGCGGGCTGCACGAAGCGGGAGCTGAGCGAGATCAGCATGCTGGCGGACGAGCTCACCCTGCCGGAAGGGACGACGCTGATCACGGAGGGGAAGATGGGTCACGAGTTCTTCCTGCTCGTCGACGGTGAGGTGGAAGTCCGGATGAAGGGACGGAAGGTGAAGAGCCTGGCCAACGGCGCGTTCTTCGGCGAGATGGCGCTCGTCTCGTCGCTGCCGCGCAACGCCACCGTGAAGGCGTTGAGCCCGGTGCGCGTGCTCGTCGTGCACGAGCAGGCCTTCAGGCGGCTGCTGCGCGACTCCCCGGGCATCCAGTTGAAGGTGATGCAGACGCTCGCCGACCGCGCGGTCGAGAACGCGCTTGCAGAGGGCGCGCTCGCGTAGAGACCGTGCCGCGGGCCCTCGGCATCAACCACATCGCGCTCGAGGTGGACTCGATCGACGAGGCGCTCGACTTCTACGGCAGTCTGTTCGACCTGGAGCTGCGCAGCCGGATGCACGGGATGGCGTTCGTCGACATGGGCGACCAGTTTCTTGCGTTCGCCGAAGGACGGTCTCAGGGCCCTGACGCGAGCCGTCACTTCGGGCTCGTCGTCGACGACCAGGCGGCGGTGCTCGCCGCAGCACGCGAGGCGGGCGTGAAGATCTTCGGCGACAACTCGTTCCTCGACCCGTGGGGAAACCAGGTGCAGGTCGTCGCCTACTCGGAGATCCAGTTCACGAAGACGCCTGAGATCCTGCGTGGGATGGGGGTCGAGCTCGAGAAGAGCGAGTCAGCGCTGCAGGAGCTGCGCGACAAGGGTTTGGCCTGATCGATCTGAGCCACCACGACCTGCTCGCGCTGCTGGTGCTGCTGGCGGCGGGTGCGACGATGCTAGTGCTCGTCCCGAAGCTCCGGATCCCGTATCCGATCCTGCTCGTGCTCGGCGGGCTCGTGCTCGGCTTTGCGCCCGGCCTGCCCGAGATCGACCTGCCGCCCGATCTCGTGCTCGTGGGTGTGCTGCCCCCGCTCCTCTACGGAGCCGCGTTCTTCACCTCGCTACGCGACCTGCGCGCGAACCTCCGGCCGGTCGGGCTGCTCGCGATCGGGCTCGTGCTCCTGACGATGGTCGTCGTCGCGGTGGTCGCGCACGAGATCGTCCCGGGTCTGCCCTGGGCAGCGGCGTTCGTGCTCGGCGCCGTCGTCTCGCCCACGGACCCGATCGCAGCGACGGCGATCATGCATCGCCTCGGCGTGCCGCGCCGGATCGTCTCGATCGTCGAGGGCGAGAGCCTCGTGAACGACGGAACGGCGCTCGTTGCATACCGGTTCGCGGTCGTCGCGGCGGTCAGCGGCACGTTCTCGCTCTGGGAGGCGGGGATCTCGTTCGTGTTCAACGTCCTCGGCGGCGTCGCGGTCGGTGTGGCCGTCGGGTGGCTGGTGCGCCAGGTGCGGCGCCGGCTCGACTTCCCGCCGGCGGAAGTGACGATCTCCCTGCTCACAGGATATTTCGCCTACATCCCGGCCGAGCTGATCGGCGTCTCTGCGGTGATCGCAGCCGTGACGGTGGGGATCTACATGGGCTGGTACACGCCGGAGCTGACGTCGCCCGAAGTGCGGCTGATGGGCGAGTCGGCGTGGGAGATCGTCACCTTCACGCTGAACGCGATCCTCTTCACGCTGATCGGGCTCCAGCTGCCGGGGATCCTCGACGAGCTCGATGCCTACTCGGCCACCGACCTCATGTGGTGGGCGGTCGTCATCTGGCTCACGGTGGTCGCAGCCCGCGCCGTCTGGGTGTACCCGGCCGCCAAGCTTCCGCGGCTGCTGATCCGGCGAATCCGCGAGCGCGATCCGATGCCGACTCCAGCGGCCCTCGCGCTGATCTCGTGGTCCGGCATGCGCGGCGGGGTCTCCCTCGCGGCCGCCCTCGCGATTCCGCTCGCCACCGATGTCGGTGAGCCCTTCCCTGGTCGTGACCTCATCCTCTTTCTCACCTTCGCGGTGATCTTCGGCACCCTGGTCATCCAGGGCCTGACGCTGCCGGCGGTGATCCGTCTCCTTCACCTGGAGGACGACGGCGAGGACGACGCACGCGACCTGGCACAGGCACGGATCCACGCGGCCAGTGCCGCCCTGATGCGGCTCGACGAACTGGCGGAGGAAGACTGGGTGCGCGCCGACACCGCCGAGCGCGTCCGCGGCGGCTACGACTTCAGGCGCAGTCGCTTCTCCGCGTGGCTCGACGGCGGCGACGACGGCACGATCGAGGCGCGCTCACGCGACTTCCAGCGGCTCCGGCGCGAGCTGCTCAACGCCGAGCGCGCGGCGGTGCACGACCTGCGGCGGCGAGGCGAGATCTCTGACGAGGTGGCGCGCAGGGTCGAGCGCGACCTCGACCTCGAGGACGCCAGGCTCGAGATCTAACGCTTTAGCTCGGCCAGTGCGTCCCGGAAGGCCTTGAACGACGGCTTCCGCTTGCCCTCGGCCGAGATGAAGCCGGACTGCCACCGAGCCGGGTCGCCCTCGTCCTGGAGGAGGAACCAGAGCAGCATGTCGATTCGTGGGTGCGCCCGTGCGATCGCGAACGCCTGCCGTACGTACCGCGCCTGCACCGCCCAGGAGACGCCGAAGACGCCGTCCGGTGGGTTCGTCTGGTAGCCGTACTCCGTCAGCCAGATCCGCTTGGGGCCGTAGAGGCGCGTCACCTCGCGGGCGAGGTCGTCGATGTTTCCGAGCGTGACGCCGCCGCGACGGCCGGGCGAGGCGGTCGCCGGCGACTCGGACGGAGCGCCGTAGTACGGATGGTGGGCGTAGGCATCGAAGTCTTCGGCTCCCGCCTTCTTCATCGCCCGCAGGAATGCCAGCGGCGAGACGGAGGGCTTGATCCCGTTCGGGTTGTTGTTGCCGCGCGCCGCCGTGACGCCGCACGCGACCTTCTGCCCGCGCAGCATCGAGGTGTGCACGCCGTCGACGATTGCGTTGCAGATGCGCGCGTAGTCGATCGCGCTCTGGATCACCCAGCGCTTCCCGACGCGCTTCCATTGCGGAATCAGCCCGATCTGAAGGTTGGGCTCGTTCCAGGCCGTCCAGTAGCGGACGCGCGGAAGCAGCTTCCCGTCCGGACGGACGTAGCCGCCGCTGTAGCGGGTTGCGGCCGCGTAGGCGAACTCACGCAGCCGCGTCGCGTTGCCCGGGGCGCGCGTCGGTGCGCCGCCGCCGTTCGCCCAGGCCGGCGTGCCGAAGATGGTGAAGACGATCTCGACCCCGTAGCGCTCCGCCTGCAGGACGATGCGGTCGTAGAGATGCCAGTCGTAGGCGGGATCCTCGAAGTCGGTGCCCTCGCGCGGCCGGCGCGTCGCGACGCCGAGCTTGCCGCCCCAGTTGAGATGGACGCGCAGCAGCTTGACGCCGAGCTCCTCGAGCGCGGGATAGAACGCAGCCGGATCGTGGTAGTAGGCGGCGCCGCTGTCGGTGATGCCGCCGCGAAGGCCGGGCGAGGCGGTGGCCGCCGACACGCACGCGAGCGCCAGAGCCGCAGCCGCGATCCCGCTCGAAAGCCATCTCGACACACGCTGAGTATCGGACGGCCTGGTAAGCAGCCCAAGTGCTGTTTGTGAAGATTCTGAGCGTCTACAGGATCGCGTCGGCGCCGAGGAGCGTGCGCGCCTCGGTGAGGAAGTCCGTGTCGATCGCGACGCGGTAGTCCGGCCCGAGGGCAAGCGTCTTCGGCCCGAGTGAGGTCTCGAGCGAGACGAAGACCATCGACGGCCCCGGGTAGTCCTTGACCAGATGGGCGAGGTCCTTGATCAGGCCGGCTCGCGCCGAGCGGGCGTCGAGCTTGAAGCGAATCTCGGTCCGCTCCTGCACGGCCTCGAACGCCGAGACCTCCATCGCGATCAGCTTCGTCTCGCCCTGCTGCTTGTGGTCGATGCGGCCCTTGATGACAAGGATCCTGTCGGTGACACACAGCTCCCGTGCGGTCGCATAGGTCGAGTTGAAGACGACGACCTCGCCGCCGCCCGTCGGGTCGTCGAGCGCGAGGAACACCATCGGCTCGCCGCGCTTGGTCGTCAGCTGCTTGACCGCGGAGACGATCCCACCCACCGTCACAACCTCCCCGTCGCGGCGGCGCTCGAGCTCGGAGAGGACGCAGTCGGTCTTCCGGCGCAACTGCTCGCGAACGGCCTTCAGCGGATGCTCCGAGACGTAGAGGCCAAGCGTCTCCTTCTCGAGCTTCAGCAGCTCCGGCTTCTCGTACTCACTAGCTGGGATCGTCGGATGATGCTTCGGGCCGCGCTCGTCGCCGCCTCCGTCGGTCCCGTCGCCACCGAGATCGAAGATCGACGCCTGCCCCGCCAGCCGGTCGGCCGCGTGCTTCTGCCCCCACGCAAGCGATTGCTCGAGACAGGCGAGCATCCCCATCCGCGAGGCGCCGGTCGAGTCCAGCGCGCCGCACTTCACGAGCGCCTCGAGCGAGCGCTTGTTCACCACCTGCGGATCGACGCGCTCGGTGAAGTCCCAGATCGACTCGAACGCGCCGCCCTCGTCCCGGGCGCGGATGATCGCCCGTGCCGCCGACTCGCCGACGCTCTTCACCGCGTTCAGCCCGAACCGGATCTTGCCTTCCACCACCGCGAAATCGGTCTGCGACGAGTTCACGTCCGGCGGCAGCACCTCGATGCCCAGCTCGTCGCAGGCGTTGACGTACACCGGTACCCGGTCCTTGGTGTTCATCACCGAGGAGATCAGCGCGGCCATGTACTCGCACGGATGGTTGGCGCGCAGCCAGGCGGTGCGGTAGGCGATCAGCGCGTAGCAGGCGGCGTGCGCCTTGTTGAACGAGTAGTCCTGTGACTTCTCGATGTCGTCCCAGAGCTGCCGGGCAACCGACTCGGAGGTGTTGTTCGCGATGCAGCCCGTGATGAACTTGTCCTTCAGCGACGCCATCAGCGAGTGGATCTTCTTGCCGATCGCCTTGCGCAGGTCGTCGGCCTCGGCCGGGCTGAAGCCGCCGATCTGCTTCGCGATCTCCATCGACTGCTCCTGGTAGATGGCGATGCCGTACGTGGTGCCGGTGATCGCCTTCAGCCGCGGGTCGATGTAGGTGACCTGCTCCTGGCCTGCCTTCCGCTTCGCGTAGTTCGGGATGTACTGCATCGGGCCCGGCCGGTAGAGCGCGACGAGCGCGATCAGGTCCTCGAACACCGTCGGCTTCACCTGCCGGAGCGCCTCGCGCATCCCGGACGACTCGAACTGGAAGACGCCGGCCGCCTCGCCGCGGGCGAGCATGGCGTACGTCTTCTTGTCGTCGAGCGGGATCGTCGTCATGTCGATGCCGCCGATCAGGCCGACCGCCTTGTCGATGACGTCCAGGTTCCGCAGGCCGAGGAAGTCCATCTTCAGCAGGCCGAGGGCGGAGACGGTGTTCATCGAGAACTGCGTCACCACCTCCTGGTCGGCGCCCTTCTGCTGGAGCGGCACGACGTCGATCAGCGGCTCGGCGCCGATCACCACCCCGGCGGCATGGATCGAGTCCTGGCGGATGAGGCCCTCGAGCGGCTTCGCGAGGTCGATGATCTCCTTGGCCGCCGGCTCGGTGTCGTAGGCGGCCTTGAGGTCGGAGCCCTGCTTGAGGCAGTCGGCGAGCGTCTGGCCGGGCCCTTCCGGGATCAGCTTCGCGATCTTGTCGACGACCCCGTACGGGATCTCGAGCACGCGGCCGGCATCTCGCACGGCGGCGCGGGCGGCCATCGTCCCGAAGGTGATGATCTGGGCGACGCGATCGCGGCCGTACTTCTCCGAGACGTAGTTGATCACCCGCTCGCGGCCGTCGACCGCGAAGTCGATGTCGATGTCCGGCATCTCCTTGCGCCCCGGATTCAGGAAGCGCTCGAAGAGCAGGTCGTAGCGGATCGGGTCGATGTCGGTGATCTCGAGCGAGTAGGCGGCGAGCGAGCCGGCAGCCGAGCCCCGGCCCGGGCCGACGCCGATCCCGTTCACCTTCGCGAAGTGGATGAAGTCCCAGACGATCAGGAAGTAGTCGGCGAAGCCCATCTCCTTGATCGTCTTCAGCTCGAACTGGAGCCGCTCACGCAGCTCCGGCGTCACCTTTTCGTACCGCCGCTCGAGCCCGCGCTCGCACAGCTCGACCAGATACTCGAACGCGTCGCGGCCGTCGGGCGTCGGGAACTTGGGCAGGTAGATGTTGCCGAGCTCGATCTCGAGCGAGCAGCGCTCCGCGACCTCGAGCGTGCGCCGCATCGCGTCCTCGTGGCCGGGAAAGTCGAGCGCCATCTCCGCCGGGGTCTTGAAATAGAACTCGTTCGTGTCGAAGTGCCAGTGGTTCGGGTTCTTGAGCGAGTCGCCCGACTGGATGCAGAGCAGCGCCTCGTGCGAGTAGGCGTCGGCAGCGGAGAGGTAGTGGACGTCGCCCGTTGCGACCAGCGGCAGCTTCGCCTCGGCGGCGAGCTTCACGAGCTCCGGGTTGACGCGCTGCTGGACGTCGAGTCCCGCATTCTGGAGCTCGACGTAGGTGCTGTCCCGCCCGAAGATCTGCGCCAGCCGGTCGAGGTCGGTGCGCGCGTCGGCGGGCCGGTTCTCCTCGAGCGCCTTGCAGACGCGGCCGGAGAGGCAGCCTGAGAGCGCGATCAGCCCGTTCGAGTAGGTCTGCAGCAGCTCCCAGTCGACGCGCGGCTTCGTGTAGTAGCCCTCGAGGAATCCGAGCGAGGAGAGCTTGATCAGGTTCGCGTAGCCCTCGTTCGACTCGGCCAGCAGCGTCAGGTGCGCGTAGCCGCGTGTGCGGGCGTGGCGATCGTCGGCGACGTAGACCTCGCAGCCGACGATCGGCTTGATCCCCTGCTTCGCCGCCTCCTTGTAAAGGTCGACCGCGCCGGCGAGCGAGCCGTGGTCTGTGAGCGCGACCGCGGGCATCTCGAGCTCGGCCGCCCGGGCCGCGAGCGCCGGGATGCGGCACGCCCCGTCGAGAATCGAGTACTCGCTGTGGACGTGGAGATGGACGAAGTCGGCGCTCACGGAACGGCCATTCTACGAGGGCCTTCGGCGGGCACCTTTTCCCGGCTCAGGAGGCGGGCGCGAAGGTCCGCAAAGAGCGGGAAAGCGCGAACGCGAGACTCGCACCGAGCGCGAGGACGCCCATCGCGAGCAATGCGTCGCCACCGTCGGTCGCCTCGATCAGCGCTCCGCCGGCGAGGAAGCCGAGCGTCTGGAGGGACAGCGAGACGGTCCGGCCGGTTGCGCCGACGCGGCCCAGGAGCTCGTCCGGGGTGACCGACGCGCGCAGCGTCAGGTACGCGATCATCTGCAGGGCGAGCGCCACGCCGATTGCGAAACCCGCTGCGAGATACACGGCCACCGAGCTCGTCGCCGCGAGCAGAAGCAGCGCCAGCCCGATCCCCGCGCCGCCGGCGAGGAGTTGTAACCCGAGCGTCCGCCCGCCGAGCCTGCCCGCGAGCAGCGACCCGACGAGGTACCCCACCGACCAGACGCTGCCGACGACCCCGAACAGCTTCGCGCCCTCGCCGCGGTCGACGGTGAGGAAGTACGCGAGCGCCGGCAGGATCGCAGCGGTCGCGAACGCCATCAGCGACCAGTAAGCGATCGCGACGCGCAGGAGCGCGTGGCCGCGGACGAAGCGGATTCCCTCGACGATGTCTGCGGAGATCCGCGGCATCTCGGCGGGCCTCTCCGTGAACGGGACGCTGAGCACGGCCTCCATGTAGCTGTTCGCGCGCGCGAGGTCTTCGCGGCCGACGAGGCCCGGAATCGAGCTCTGGAAGCCGGCGTCCGAGAGCACGCGCAGCGCGTTGATCGGGACCGTGACGACGAGGATCACGGTGATCGTCGAGAGGTCGAGCCAGTAGGCGAGCGGGATCGCCGCCGTCAGCACCGCCCGGCCGGCATCCGACCACAGCATCAGCCGGCGCCGGTCCCAGCGGTCCGCGAGCGCGCCGGCCGGTAGTCCGAGGAGGAGGTTCGGCAACAGCCCGAGCGCCGCCACCGTCCCCATCAGTGCGCCGGACCCGGTCAGGAAGAGCACGAGCAGCGGCATCGCGGTCAGCGTCACGGCGTCGCCGAGCGCCGACACGGCCTGGCCGGAGAGCACCACCATGAAGTCCCGGTTCGAGCGAAGGCGAGGGGGTTCGGAGGGCGAGGTCGTCACCACATGACGGAGTCTCGGGTACCGCGCCGATGCGCTGCAACCTAGGATCTCGCCAGCGA
Source organism: uncultured Gaiellaceae bacterium (assembly GCA_963749515.1). Taxonomy (GTDB): domain Bacteria; phylum Actinomycetota; class Thermoleophilia; order Gaiellales; family Gaiellaceae; genus Gaiellasilicea. The sequence continues at coordinate 695,400 of CAVVMR010000001.1, read as the reverse complement.
ATGGGCTTCGAGTTCCCTTCTCCGAGGAGCGCCGACGAGCACGGCCGGGTGACCGTCGGCGGCGATCTCGAGCCGGAGACGCTTCTCGTCGCCTACCGCTCCGGGCTGTTTCCGATGCGCCAGTCGAACGGCGACCTGACCTGGTGGTCGCCCGACCCCCGCGGCGTGCTCACGGTCGACCGGCTGCGTGTCACCGCTTCACTGCGGCGCTCCCGGCGGCGGTTCGAGATCCGGATCGACACCGAGTTCGAGGCGGTCATCGAGGCCTGCTCCGAACGTGGCGCGGAGGAGTACCACTGGATCACCGCCGAGATCAAGCAGGCGTACGGCGAGCTCCACCGGCGGGGCTGGGCTCACTGCGTCGAAGCCTGGTCGCGCGACGAGCCGGCGGAGCTCGCGGGCGGCCTCTACGGCGTCGCCGTCGGCGGCCTCTTCGGCGGCGAGTCCATGTTCTCGCGCAGGACCGATGCCTCCAAGGCGGCGCTCGTCGCACTGATCGAGCTCCTGCGCGACGACGGCAACGACGGCGCGGGCCGGATCATCGACGTCCAGTGGCTGACGCCGCACCTCGCCTCGCTCGGCGCCGTCGAGGTTCCACGCGACGACTACCTCGAGCGCCTCGAACGGGCGCTCGCGCTTCCCGCGCCGCCTGCCTTCGAGAGGGCGGCTAGACGAGCCTGAAGTGCGCGCCGCGGCAGACGGCGTCGTTCTCGATCCAGCCTGCCTCACGCCAGAAGGTCGCGCCCGGCTCGGGCTCAGAGGCGGAGCGCTCGCGCAGGCGAATCATCAATCGCTCTGCGAGCCTCTCCTCCTCGCGACGTGCATAGAGCGCACTGAAATGCGGGTCGACCCAGCTAAACGACACGCGTGTACTCGATCTCCCAGAGCGAGAGCCACGTCTCGCCGCCGTCCTCCGAGCGCTGCCAGCACCAGTCGAACGAGTCCCGTTCGATGTTCTCCCAGCGCATGCGGAAGAGCGACCCGGCGTCGTCGAGCTCGCCTGCACGCCGAAGCTCCATGACCCCGTCCTCGAGGCCGCCGACGAAATCGAGGTAGCTGCCCTGGCTGTCGACCCACGTCTGCTTCCAGCGGCGCGCCTTGCGGTCGTAGACCGAGAAGCTGAGCCCCTGGAAGTCGAGCGACGGCCGGCCGTCGAAGTTCTCGACGACGACGAAGCCGTCGAGGTCGAGGTAGACGGAGTTCGTGCAGAGGTGGCGGCCGCTCTCGTCCGACCAGGAGCAGTCCCATTCGCCGAGCCAGAAGTCGAACTGGCGTGCGGCATCGAGCTCTTGGGTGACCGGCTCGGCGTGGGCGACGCTCATGTGAGCTAGAACGCCGAGGCTGCAAAGGAGTTAGGTACTTAACGAACGCGCAACAGTTGCGCAATCCGAGGTACGCGGGCGGCCGCCTGACGCGGCCGCCCGCTTCCTCGATCTATCTGTGACCGTGCCGGAACTCGGGCGGCAGGCCCGCGTCCGGCTTCCTGTAGTCGCAGACCCCTGCCGGGAAGATCTGCTCCAGGCGGCTGCGCTCGGCGGCCGTCGGATGCCACGACCCGTAGAGACCGCGGTCGATCGCGCGGCGGACGGACTGCGTCTGGCACTTGAAGATCCCACCCTCGATCGGGCCGCCGGCCACGATCCGCGAGGTCGAAAACGGCGGGAAGGCGGTCGCGCACTCACCCTTCGGGCCGTCTTCCAGGATCCCGTCCCACACGTCCCGGCCGCGGGCGAGCAGCGAGCCGTCCACGTTGAAGCAGGAGTCCACGGCGTCTGATGGCTTGTTGCCACCGACCCCCCGCTCCGGATGGTCGGCGATGTTCGCCAGCCAGCGGTCGAGCACGAGGAGCGCCTGCGGTGTCTGGTCGAACCGCACGCCCGGCGCACCCGGCGCGGGCGCGGCCGTGAACCAGATCAGCTGGTTCGAAGCACGCCCGTCGTAGTTCAGCAGCCGCTGCCTCGCCGCGAACGACTGGTGCGAGTTGTGCATGTCGAGGAACGGCTCGAGGTAGTGGCGCCAGTCGATCACGGGAATGTCGAGCTTGCCGCGGAAGACCATCCCCGATCGATACGCCGCGTACTGCGCCTTCTGGTCGCCCACCCGCCGCGGCGCGGGCGTCGCACCGCCGTCCGGCGAGAGCTGCATGTTGCGCGCGCTCCAGACATCCGGCGGCTCTGTCGCACAGAGGGCGGCGATGTACGGACAGCCCTCCTGCACCATGTCCGCCGACCGCTTCCACGAGCCGACGTTGGCGTTCAGGTCGAGGAACTGAGCCGCCGTGATCGCCCCGCTCCGGACTGCGGCGAGCCCGTACTGGACACCCACGTTGTCCCACGGCGAGCGAGCGAAGCCCGTCTCGTCGGTCCCGTAGATGTTCACCAGATCGGCCCAGTGCGTCCACTCCACCGGCCCGTGGACGGCCGGGTTGTAGCCGGGCGCGGTGCCGAAGTGCGGGTTGAGCGCGAGCGGCGAGAGGCCGCGCCAGCCGTTGATGCACTCCGTCGAGCCGGGCGTCGGCATGTACGGCATCACCGGCGCGTACGGGTTCGGGATCACCGCCGAGGAGTTCAGGCCCTCGATCAGCGTCCGGTTGACCCACGTCCGCCACATCGAGAGCGGGTCGGCGAGCACCTTCGAGTCGAGCCAGCGCTCGAGCAGCTCGCAGTCGCCGACGTGGATCGTCTGCGTGACCATGTCCGGGTACGAGTACTGCGGCACGCCGGCGTCGATCAGGCCGGGATGGTTCTGGCCGTAGACGTACTGCTGGATCGCACCGCCTGAGCCGCCGACCGCGACCGTGTACTCCGGCTCCGCGTACGCCGAGACGAAGCGGTCCTTGACCATGATCGCCGTCTCGCCGCCGAGCTGGAGGTTGTAGTGGGTGTTCGTGCGTGTGCCCGTCGAGTAGATGACGGCGTAGCCCATCTGCAGGCCGTTCAGGTAGCGCATGTCGTTCACGCTCGGGCTGCCCTGGTAGTGCCCGATCGCGACGCCGCCGGAGAAGCTGAACAGGAGCCTCTTGTTCCAGGCGGAGAAGTCCGGCGTCGCGGTCTGCGACGCGGGCGAGAGCATCATGATCGAGTACATGAAGCGGTTGATCACGCCGCGCTCCCAGCGGACGATCATCGGGACGGTCTTCCCGTCCATCGTCGTCGTCTGCGCGATCGATGCCGCAGGCGGCGGCGCCGCCGGGTCGTACGGAAGCCACGCACCCGTCGTGTCGCGGTAGATGAACGAGACGACGGTCGGCGTCTCGCAGGTCGGCGACTGCGGGATCGGCGGCAGCCCGTTGTTCGCCGCGTTGCCCGGAGTCGAGCAGAGGAAGACCTGCTGGTGCGGGCCGGAGAAGATCGGGCCCTGAAGCGGGTTGTTGACGAGCTCGAGCTCGTCGCGGTGCTTCTTCCCCCAGCCGCGCTTGTCGGTCCTGGCGACGATTCGGCTCTCGCCGAGCGGCAGGCCGGTGACGACGCCCTCGAGCTGGTGGTTCCCCTCGGGATCGGGCTTGAAGGCGGAGGTGACGTCGACGCCGTTCAGCGTCACGTCGACGTCGCCGAGACGCGTCCTGTCGGGCACGGCGATCTCGATCCGCGCATCGCCGCCGGAGACGTACTTCGCCGGGCTCGAGACAACGCTGATCTCGAGGTCGTCGTGCTTCTTCGAGCCGCGATGGTCGTCGTCCGCCATGGCGGTCGGAACGACGACGAGTGCGGCGAGCAGTGCTGCCGCAAGTCGGCCGGTCATTCGCTTCACGGTTTCCTCTCCCCTCGTAGTGGCGCTACAGCTCGACGCCGTAGGCCTCGGTGAACGCGTCCTGCGCGTACGCGAGCGACGCGTGCGCGAAGCCCTTGTCGCCCCATCCCGTCCCCCAGCTGTTTCGGACGATGAACGTCTCGGGCGTGTAGCCGACGAGCGCGATGCAATGCCCGCCGTGCTTCGTCTGGGGCCGGTAGACGTCCAGCTTCCCCTTGTTCGCCGTCGCCCGGTCCCAGGTGGAGTCGACGTCGAGCCGCGTGAGGATCGGCCCCTTGGTGGCGAGCCAGAGCCGCCAGTTCTGCAGCTCGCGACCGAGGTTGAAGTACATGCTGATCTTCAGCTGCGCGGCGACGGCATAGAAGGTGCTGGCGTTGCCCGGGTACAGCGCTCCGCTCGCGAACGGCAGGACCGAGTCACGAACCGTGCCGTACTTGCGGGAGACGTCGAGTGCCGCCTTCAGGCTCGTGCCCTCCGCCTCGACGAAGGTTGTCGGGCGCGTGTTGAACTGGTCGGTCTCCTTCGCGGCCATCCACTGGAAACGTGGCGAGAGAAGCTCGTTCTGGGCGATCCGGCTGGCCTTGACGAAGTGCCAGCGCAGCACGCCGTCGGCGCAGCCCCAGCCGACGCACGACCCGGTCGTTCCCTGATCGTTGATGCGCCACCAGGTTTGCCGGAGATCTTTCTTCGGTGGGATGCGAGGTGCCGCGGCAACGACTCCTGCGTCCTCGGCGGTATCGATCTTCCAGTCGTCGTCGCGTTCGGGCGACGGGATGCAGTTGAGGATCCGCTTGGGTTGCCGGCGTGCTCTCGCCATCTCTTTCTCCTTGTTCCGCCGCAGGTCGGAAACGCTGTCCGGTGGAGTCAACCAAAGTGCCGAACGGCACGCCGAAACTGTTCGGGGGACGCCGAGGTCGTCTCCAGCGGTTACCTTGAAAGGTTGATGTCTGAACACGGCACACCCATGGACCCGACGCTGGAGATCGTCTGGCAGCAGGATGCGACGGCGATCGTCTTCGTCCGCACTGCCGGCGGCGAGCTCTCCGCAGGCGAGCTCGAGCTCGGGAAGGGGACGCTCGCGAAGCTCGAGTCGGGTGGCGACGGCTTCCCCGCGCGGCGGCTCGACGTCCCGCAGCTGATCCGGCTCGCGGACGCTCCCCCGGCCGAACCGGCGCCGGGCGGGAGCGCGCGGGCGATCTTCGCGCTCGTGGAGCTGGCGCAGCGCTCCGTCGCCGAAGGCCTCGTCCACCCGGATCTCGACCACGGCGGTGGCTGGTGGCACGCGTTCTGGGGGGCGACGCTCGACCGAAGCGTGCAGGCGACCCTGGACGAGATCGCCGCTGCCCTCCCGCTCGTCTCCGCCGACGCGTTCGGCGGCGACCGGGACGCCGCCGTGCACGACCTCTATCCGGTGCTCGTCGACCAGATCGCGAGAGACCGCCTCCGCGCGGACGGCGTGCAGCTGGCAACCGCGATGAAGCAGGTCCGCCCCACCGCTCTCGACCACTTCCTCGAAGGGCTCACGGCCGCCGACCCGGTGCTGCCACGGCACGCCGGCTACTCGGCGCTCGACCGGAAGCTGTCGGGGTGGGTCGACTCGGGCCTCGGCCGCCGAACGTCGACCCGCTGGCGGATCGGCCTGCACCTGGACGAGCGGGAGGACGACGCGCTCGTGCTCGAGCTGTGGCTGCAGGCCGAGGACGACCCGACGTTGGGCCTGCCCGCCTCGCTGCTGTGGAGCGGCGACGACGACGTGTTCGCCTTCCTCCGCGACGGCGACCCGCGGCGGGATCTCGTCCGCCAGCTCACCGAGCTGGACCCCGTCCTCGCCGAGCTGGGAATCGAGTTCGATGCGGCCGAGCCGGACGAGGTGGCTCTCGACCACGAGGGTGTCCGGCTCTTCCTGCGCAAGGGCCTGCCGGCACTCGAGGAGCGAGGCATCCCGGTCCTGCTCCCCACCGCGTGGGTACGCTCGCCCACCCGCGTTCGGGTCAACCTCACCGCGTCGAGCCAGCCCGCACGCCGCGCGAGCGGCTTCCTCTCTCCCACCGAGCTGGCGAGGTTCGACTGGCGCCTCGCGGTGGGCGACGCCGTCCTCACCGAGGACGAGCTCGCGGAGCTCGCTGCCGCCAAGGAGCCGTTCATCCGCCTCGCCGGGAAATGGCATGCGCTTCGCCGCTCGGATGTCGAGCGGGCGCTTCGCTTCCTCGACCGCCGTCGCGCAGGCGCCGGCATCGTCGACCTTGTCCGCGCCGTCTCGGGGCTCGAGACCGACGAGGCCGGTGTCGAGCTCGGCGAGGTCACGCTCGACGCCCCGCTCGCCTCACTCCTCGACGATGGGGAGCAGCGCTTCCGCTCCCGCCCGACGCCCGCAGCGCTGCAGTTCGAGCTCTTTCCGTTCCAGGAGCGGGGCCACGGCTGGCTGCGGATGCTCGGCGACCTCGGAGTCGGGGCGATCCTCGCCGACGACATGGGCCTCGGCAAGACGGTCCAGGCGATCGCGATGCTCGCCTCCGAGCGCGAGGACTTCGGACGCGACGCCCTCGGGCCCACGCTCGTCGTCTGCCCGATGAGCGTCGTCAAGCAATGGGGAGCGGAGATCGCCCGCTTCGCACCGTCGCTGCGCGTCCACCTCCACCACGGCACCGGGCGGCTCACCGGCGCTGCGCTCACCGGCGCGGCGCACACGCACGACGTCCTCGTGACGTCTTACGACATCGCCACCCGCGACGCCGACACGCTCGCCCTCGTCGACTGGGACCGGCTGCTGCTCGACGAGGCGCAGGACGTCAAGAACCCGGCGACCAAGCGCGCACGGGCGCTCCGGCGGATTCCGGCGCGGCGGAAGCTGGCGATGACCGGCACCCCGATCGAGAACCGGCTCGGTGAGCTGTGGTCGATCATGGACATCGTCAACCCTGGCCTGCTCGGCTCGCGCGACTGGTTCGAGCGCACATTCGCCAAGCCGATCGAGTCGTTCGGAAACACCGACGCGCTGGAGCGGCTGCGCTCGATCGTGCAGCCGTTCATCCTCCGCCGGCCGAAGGACTCGCCCGAGGTCGAGCTCGAGCTGCCGCCGATCACGATCGCCAAGGACTACTGCCGGCTCACGGTCGAGCAGGCGAGCCTCTACCGAGCGACGGTCGACCGCTGGCTGGCGCGAGTCGAGGCGCACCACGACCGCTTCGGCCGGCGCGGCGCCGTGCTGGCGATGCTGAGCCAGCTGAAGCAGGTGTGCAACCACCCGGAGATGGTGGTCGCCACCGGCCAGCCCCTCGACGGCCGCTCCGGCAAGCTCGACCGGCTGCTCGAGCTGCTCGAGCTCGTGCCGTCCGGCGACAAGGCGCTCGTCTTCACCCAGTACCCCGGCTTCGACCGGCTCGTGCCGTTCCTCGAGCAGCAGCTCGGCAAGAGCGTCGGCTTCTTCCACGGCCGCCTCAACGCGCGGCAGCGCGAGGACCTGCTGGCTTCCTTCGCCACCGAGGAAGGCCCCACGGTGCTCGTGATCTCGATCAGGGCCGGCGGTCGTGGCCTCAACCTGCCGGCCGCGAACCACGTCATCCACTTCGACCGCTGGTGGAACCCGGCCGTCGAGCAGCAAGCCACCGACCGCGCGCACCGGTTCGGCCAGCGCAAGCACGTCTACGTGCACAGCCTGATCAGCACCGGCACGCTCGAAGAGCGGATCGACCAGCTGCTCGACTCGAAGCGCGAGCTCGCGGAAAGCGTGATCGCAGGCCGCGCCGAGGACTGGCTCGGCGACCTCGATCTCGGAGCGATCCGGGCCGCGGTGGAGCTCTCGGTCGATCCCTTCGAGGAGGAGGCGGCGTGACAGAGCGACTTGGTCGAGGGCCCTGGGCTCGGCTCCTCGTGAGCGCGGTGCTGCCGGACGAGGGATCGTCGCTCGCCGAGCGCGGGCGCGCGCTGGTGGAGGAGGACGCGGTTCAGGAGCTCGTCATCAATGCAGGAGCGGTCTCGGCCCACATCGACGGCTGCGAGGTCACGATCGGCGCGGAGCCGGTGCCGCCGCGCATCTGGGCAGCGATGACCCGGTATGCGCGCAACAACTCCCAGCTCGAGGCGGCGGTCGAAGGTCGTGCGCAGTCGGTGCAGCTCGAGCACCTGATGATGGTCGACTGGGAGCAGCCGCTCGTCCCGCGCACGAGCGCGCTCCAGCGGCGCTGCACGTGCGACCGAGCGGGCGGTTGCGAGCACCTCGCCGCACTCGCCTACGCGTTCGCGCGGGAGATCGACCGCGATCCGGCGACGCTGCTGCGCTGGCGCGGCTGCGAAGCGCAGGAGGAGGCCGAGCAGGAGACTCCTGCCGCGCCGCTCGTGATGCCCGAGGATGCCTGGGAGGCGGGCCTGCTACCCGCGCCGCGACCACTCCGACCGCTCCCGACCGGCGCGGTGCTGAAGCGCCTGGGCCCCAGCGGGCTGCGCGTCGGCGGGATGGATCTCGCAGAACTGCTGCAACGCGCGTATGTCTCGTTCGCGGCCTCCCCACGCCGCTAACCGGCTACAGCAACCGAGTGACAGCACGCTCGCGCAGCCGAGTGCTGAAGTGGCCGGAGCGGTACGGTCGCAGGTGGATGAGCAGGTTGGCCACCAGCTTCCGGCCTCGCGGCGATCTCTGGCGCAGCGGCGATTTTGTGAGCCTGTGGGCAGCGCAGAGCATCAGCCAGCTCGGCTCTGCTGTGTCTCAACTCGCTTTGCCACTCGTAGCGATCCTCGTTCTCGACGCGACCGCATTCGAGGTCTCGCTGCTCGCCGCGTTGGAGTTTCTTCCGTTCCTGCTGTTCGCGCTGCCTGCCGGGGTTTGGGTCGACCGGCTGCCGCGCCGTCCGATCCTCATCCTGGCAGACGTCGGGCGGGCGCTCGCGCTCGCGTCGATCCCTGCGACTGCCGCCTTCGACGCAATCACGATCTGGCATCTGTATGCGGTCGGGTTTGCCGTCGGAACGCTGACCGTCGCCTTCGACGTCTCCTACCAGTCCTACCTCCCGGCGCTGATCAGTCGCAGCCAACTCGTCGAAGGGAACTCGAAGCTCGAACTCTCCCGATCGGTCGCACAGATCGGCGGGCCGGGACTCGGCGGGATCCTCGTCGCCGTCCTGACGGCACCGTATGCGGTCGCTGCCGGCGCGGTCAGCTTCGTCGCTTCAGCGACCTTTCTGTACCGCATTCGCAGCGTCGAGCCGCCGCCCGAGCGACACGAGCAGACCTCCGTCCGCGCTGAGTTGGTCGAGGGGCTTCGCTATCTCTTCAGCGACCCTCGTTGGCGCGCGTTCGCCGGCTACGTGGCCGCGCTCAACTTCTTTTCGAGCGGACTCGTGTTCACGATCCTCCTCGTGTTCGCTGTCCGCGATCTCGGTCTGTCGACGGCAGAGATCGGGCTGATCTTCGCGGTATCCAACGTCGGGTCGGTCGCCGCAGCGCTGGCAGCCGGGTGGATTGCGAGGCGGCTTGGAGTCGGTCCGACCATGATCGTGGCGGGCGTCCTCTCCGGCATACCGCTGCTCTTCCTGCCGCTGGCGACGGCGGAGCACGCCCTATTGTTCGTGCTCCCGCCGCTGGTCGTCGAGGCATTCGCGATCGTCCTCTTCAACGTGACCGGCATCAGCTACGTGCAGGCCGTCGTACCCGACCGAATCCTCGGGCGCATGACGGCTTCACGCCGGTTTGTCGTCTGGGGAACGATCCCCCTCGGCTCTGTCACCGGGGGAGCCTTGGCGTCGACGATCGGCCTCCGAGAGACAATCCTGATCGGAGCGATCGGCTCGACCTTCTGCTTCCTCTTCCTCCTCTTCTCACCGTTCCGCTCGATCCGAGACACTCCGGCGCTCGACGTCGACGCTGCGCTGGCGGGCTGAAGCGATACGGCATCTGGTCCCGCGCACCTTGCGTAGCCCGCTGACTTTGCGATCGGCAAGAATGGCCGCGTGGCGCTTCGACGGATGGACAACGTCGGCATCGTGGTGGAGTCGCTTGAGGCCGCTATCTCGTTTTTCACCGAGCTGGGCCTCGAACTCGAAGGGCGAGCCATGATCGAAGGAGATTGGTCAGGGCGCGTCACTGGACTGCGCGACCAACGCGTCGAGATCGCCATGATGCGCATGCCGGACGGCCACGGCCGGATCGAACTCTCGCGATTTCTCGCGCCGCCTGTCGTCGCCGATCACCGGAACGCGCCGGTGAACGCGCTGGGCTACCTGCGCGTCATGTTCATCGTGGACGACATCGACGATACCCTCGCCCGGCTCGGCGGACACGGCGCGCAGCTCGTCGACGAAGTAGTCCAGTACGAAGACGTGTATCGGCTCTGCTACGTCCGAGGGCCTGAGGGCATTCTCATCGGGCTGGCCGAGCAACTCGCCTGACATCCGACACGCCCAGGCGTCGTTCCGAACGCTGGCCCAAGGCGACGATTCGCTTCTTTGGCTTTACTTGAGCCAATCGCCCTAGGATCGGTTCATGGCCGAGTTCGTCCCGCCCGACTTCGAGGTCCCGCTCGGGCTCGAAACGTCCGAGTTCGTCCTCGAGCCGCTTGGCCCCCAGCACAACGAGCACGATTACGACGCCTGGACGTCCTCCATGGAGCACATCGCGGAGACGCCTGGGTTTCCCGACGGCTCCTGGCCGCGAGAGATGACACGGGACGAGAACCGCGCCGACCTGCAGCGCCACGCCGACGACTTCCGCAACCGGAAGGGGTTCACGTACACGGTGCTCGATCCGGGCGGTCGTGACCTGATCGGCTGCGTCTACATCTACCCGCTCCGCGACAGCGACGACGCCGCCTCCGTCCTCTCCTGGGTGCGGAAGAGCCACGCGCACCTGGACACCCCGCTCTGGCGCGCCGTGACCGAGTGGCTCGAATCAGACTGGCCATTCGCCACCGTCGAGTACGCGCGGCGAGCTTAGGCGTCCCGAAGCAGCCGCACGATCATCAGGGCGCGTGTGTCGTCGGGCGGCGCGGCACGGCGGCAGCGGAGCCCCTGAGCTGCGCACGGCGCCACGGGACGACGACCTCCCGCACGACGAGGTCGACGATCGCCGCGGCAGGGACGGCGACGAACGCCCCGACGGCGCCGCCGAGGGATGCGCCCATGAGGACCGCGACGAACACGAGCAGCGGGTGGATGTCGAGTTGATCGCCCTCGACGACCGGGGAGATCACGTACCCCTGCAGATTCTGGATCACGATCGACGCCAGGAACGTCAGGACGAATGTCCGCGGGCTGTCGAGTGCCGCGATCGCGAGGAGTGGGATGCGCGCGAGCCAACTGCCGACGAGCGGGATCAGCTCACCGAAGGCCACGATCACGGAGAGCGGGATCGCGAAGGGCACTCCGATCACGATCAACGAGACGTACGTGAGCGCCCCGACGATCGCCATCACGATTACCTTTGCGCGGAGGTATCCGCCGATCCGCAGCCAGGTCCGGTCGAGGACGAAGCCGGTGCGACGCCGATGCTCGTGCGACGTCAACGACAGGACGAACTTTCGGATCCGCAGCCGATTCGTGAGGAGGAGCAACGAGACGAAAAACACCGCAAGCAGGTCGATGAAGACCGAGAAGACGTCGCCGGGAAGCGCGGCCGCCCGATCGCCCGCACGGTCGAGGATCGCGTCCCCCAGCCGCGACAGCTGCGCCTCGAAAGGCGGCAGCGCAGGAAAGTCGGCCCGAAGCTCGGCGTACGCCTCGCGAATGCCCTCGTAGCGATCCGCGTACTCCGGCGCGCGATCGGCGAACTCGACCACCTGGCCGAGAAGCGGCGGCACGACGATCCAGGCGATGCCGACGATGACCGCGAAGGACGCGATGTAGATCACCACCGCGGCCAGGCCGAGCGGCAGGCGAAAGCGCCGGTGAAGCCATTCGCTCGGCCCCGTCAGCGCCGCGGCGAAGAGGACGCTGAGGAACAGGACGAGCAGGACGTGGCGGACCATGAACAGGCCGACGACCACGACGACGGTCAAGATGGCGAACAGCAGCCCGAGATAAATCGGCAGCGCCCGATGGACCAACGACTCACTGGATCCGCCCGACGGTGCCATCTCGACCGGATACCCGTGAAGCGGCCGTGCTAGTCGTCCGGCCCGATCGCGAGGCGGCGGCCCTCAAGGGACATTCCAACGCGGTTGTCTGCTCTACTCGAAGCTCCAGCTCCACAGGGTCCGAACAGCTAACGCGCACCGGTCGCTCGCGACGACACCCGGGGTCGCGCTAGCAGCTCCGGACGAAGCCAAAACCGGGACGGAGGGTCGCGTATGGCCGAGCATGCGGTGGTGATCGCCGGCGGAGGTCCGACTGGGCTGATGCTGGCGGGGGAGTTGGCGTTGGCGGGAGTCGACGTCGCCGTTGTCGAACGGCGCGCCAGCCAGGACCTGCCGGGCTCGCGCGCAGGCGGTCTGCACTCACGCACGATCGAGGTTCTCGACCAGCGTGGCATTGCCGATCGCTTCCTGTCGGAGGGACAGGTGGCCCAGGTCGCGGGCTTCGCCGGCGTCCATCTGGACATCAGCGACTTTCCCACCAGGCACCCCTACGGGCTCGGGCTGTGGCAGAACCACATCGAGCGGATCCTGGCCGAGTGGGTCGGCGAGCTGGCGGTGACCATCTACCGCGGACTCGAGGTGACGGGCTTCGCGCAGGACGAGACCGGTGTCGACGTCGAACTGTCCGACGGCCGGTCGCTGCGGGCGGAGTATCTCGCCGGGTGCGACGGGGGACGCAGTCTCATCCGGAAAGTCGCCGGCATCGAGTTCCCCGGGTGGGATGCGACGACGAGCTCCTTGATCGCCCAGGTCGAGATGGCCGAGGAGCCCGAATTGGGCATCCGCCGCACTCCCTCGGGCATGCACGCCCTCGGCAAGGTCGAGTACGAGATCAAAGACGGCGAGGTCGTCTACGGGCCAGGGGGGACTGTCGGGGTCATGCTGACCGAGTCGCACGTCGGCACGAGCGAGCCCACCCTGCGCGATCTCAGCGAGGGCCTGATCGCCGTCTACGGGACCGACTACGGGATCCACAGCCCCACCTGGATCTCCAGGTTCACCGATCTGACCCGGCAGGCCGCGGCCTACCGCGACAGACGTGTTCTGCTGGCCGGCGACGCGGCGCACGTGCATTCCCCGGTCGGTGGTCAGGGCCTCAACACCGGTGTGCAGGATGCGGTGAACCTGGGCTGGAAGCTGGCCCAGGTGGTCGACCGGACATCGCCGGAAAGCCTCCTGGACACCTACCAGGCCGAGCGCCACCCGGTCGCTGCCCGCGTGCTGCGCAACACGATGGCGCAGGTCGCGCTCATGCGCGTCGACGATCGCATCGAGGCGTTGCGCGACACCGTGTCCGAGCTGCTGAGCATGGACGAGCCGCGAAAGCGATACGCCGCGCTGATGTCCGGTCTCGACATCCACTACGACCTCGGCGAGGGACACTCGCTGCTCGGACGCCGCATGCCCGATCTCGATCTGGTCACCTCCGGTGGGACGGTGCGCGTCTTCACCCTCCTCCACGACGCCCGCCCTGTTCTTCTGAATCTTGGCGAACCCTTGGGTCTCGACATCTCCCCTTGGGCGGACCGAGTGCAGGCGATCGACGCCGACTATGCCGGCGACTGGGAGCTTCCGGCCCTGGGTCAAGTAGCAGCCCCCGTCGCCGTGCTGGTCAGACCCGACGGCTACGTCGCCTGGGTCGGGGACGGGACGGATGCCGGACTGCGCGACGCGCTGACGACGTGGTTCGGATCGCCACCCGCGCGTTAGGCTCGTGCAATGCAGACCGCGGCCGAAGGACCTGACCCCGCGTGAACAAGCCGCGCATCTTCCTCGGGTCGTCGGGGAAGCAGGCGAAACTGCTCCAGGCGATCGCGCAGGGGCTCGAGGACGTCGCCGACGTCGAGCCCTGGACGAGCACGTTCAACCCGGGGCGGTCCACCCTCGACCGGCTCGTGGAGCTCACCCAGGAGGTCGACTTCGCCGCGTTCGTGTTCGCCCAGGACGACTGGACCATGACGGATGCGTCCCAGTCCGGCGAGGCGTCGCCGCGCGACAACGTGGTGTTCGAGGCCGGGCTGTTCGGCGGCGCGCTCGGCATCCGGCGCACGTTCCTCCTCCATGCGAACGGTTCGAAGCTGCCGAGCGACCTGCTCGGGCTGACCTGCATCCGCTACGACCCGGCCACCGGCGCCGCGGAGGTTCGCACGATCAACCAGAAGCTCCGTAAGGCGATCGAGACCGAGGGTCGCCGCGGCCCCGTCGAGGGCCAGTGGTGGCAGCTCTCGCTCACCGTGCGGAGCGAGCACGAACCGTCGGCGGTGAGCCTGTTGACCATTTCGAGGGACCGCGACGGTGGCCTGACCGTGAACGGCCGGGCCTGGCAGGAGGATGGGACTCTCTCCGCCCGCTACTGGAGCGAGGCTGCGAAGGAGCGGCGGGATCCGGCCGGCATCCTCTACTTCTGGAAGGGCGAGCGCCCTCGTCACCCGAATGCCCCGCAGCTCGAGGGCGCCGGCGAGATCAAGCTGGAGACCGCCGACCGCGCCAGCGGGTACTGGACGACACGGTCTGACCGCGACCCCGGGCTGAACGCCCGCACCGCCGGCGTCTACCTTCGAGCCGACCGCTCAGACCTCGAGGTGCTGGACAGCGGCAGCGAGGAGGACCGGGCCCGGCTCATCGCGCAGCGCCTGCAGGAGTGGAAGTCGGCCGCGAACGCATTCTGACGTCTACGACGGCTTCGCACCCAGCGCGTCGCCGACGCGAATGGTTCCCTGATCGATCACGAGGGCGCCGACGGCGAGGCGTGCGTCGCGCTCGCGAGCGATCGCTCGCAGCACATCGAGATCGCGCTCGACCCCTCCGGCCTGGGGGCGCGTCGTCATCACGCACCGCTTGATCCGCATGCCGACCTCGAGCGTCGCCTCGCCGAGCGTGACTGTCGATCCGACCAGGGCGTCCTCGCCCTCGCCGTCGAGCACCACGTTCGCTCTGAAACGACGCGGATCCCACGATCCGATCGTCCCGGTCGACAGAAGCGACACCCGCGCACCGGAGCTGTCGTGAAAGGCCCCCGCGGCTCCCTCGAAAGGCTCCCAGTCGCTGGTCGACTCATGCTCGAAGTCGACCACGTTCTCGTAGCGGCGAGCCGCTTCCGTCGCAGCCGAGCGCAGCAGCACGGGCCGGCCGAGCCAGTCCGACAGAGCGTCGTCATCCCGTGCCGGCGAGCCATCGGGCAACGTGATCTCCACAGAACCGTCAGCGCGCATCCGCGCCGACGCGAACAGCAGCTCCGGGACACGCCGTGCGGTCAAACCCAGCCCGGACTCCACGTCGTAGATCGCAAACCGACGATCGCCATGTAGGCCGGCCGCCGTCACCGCCACTGAATCGAGCCGCTCACCCTGTAGCGACTTGACGGGGAAGCGCCACAGCTCGGCAATCTGCACGCGACCGAACATACAGCGGAGCGGTCGCGAATAGCCGGGATCAGTTCCCCCAGAGCGGCCGGACCTCGATCGTCCCCATCTGGGCTACAGGGTGGCCGGCAGCGATCTCGACAGCCTCCTCCAGGCTGCCGCACTCGATGATGTCGAATCCGCCCACCGCCTCCTTCGTCTCCGCAAACGGACCGTCGGTGACGAGCGGCTTCCCGTCGCGGACGCGCACCGAGCGTCCCCGCCGCGGCGGGGCCAACTGGTCGCCCGTGACCCACATGCCTCGCGCCTGGAGATCGTCGAGCCAGGGGAAGCCCTTCTCGTCCGGAGTTTCGGTCGGATCGGGCTCCGTCTGAGCATCCATGTTCTCGGCGTCCCAGCAGACCAGCAGCAAAAACCTCATCGTCGCTCCTTCTCGTCGTTGACACAGCTCACGTATGGGAGACGGACGGGCCGTACCGAGATCGACATTTCTGTCACTACGGGAGAGGTAGCTGCCCGCGACCGTCGACGCAGTCGGCGAGATAGAGAGCCGTGCCGAGGTCGCCCGTCCAGAGCGTGTAGCGGCCGCGACCGTAGTTCGACCGGCCGTGATCCACCTGGCCCGCTGCGTGCGTCGCGAACGCCCGCGCCCGCGTGAGCCACCGCTCGTCGCCCGTGCACTCGAGCAGGGCGAGGAACGCGTAGCCGTTCCCGGCCGTGCCGTGGCAGAGATTTGCACCCTTGCGCAGCGGGCCGGCACGCCACGTCAGCTCTCCGCCCCCGACCGCAAGCTCCTCATCGAGGTGGTGGGCGAGCGTCGCGACGATTCCCGGCGCCCCGTGGCACCACTGCGTGCGGATCTGGCCGTCGCTGTGTGCATCGAGCCGCTTCATGCCGGCATACGGGAACCAGTTGACGATCCCGTTCTCCTCGATCGCGAAGGGCTGGAGCGTCTCCGAGACCTCGCCGGCATCGTCGCCGAGCGCGAGCGCGCAGCCGGCGAACCCGTGCGCCGGACCGATGCACCGCGAGGTCTGCGCGAACAGCCGTTGGACCCAGAGGCCATCCTCATCACGCTGACCCCGTAGCCATTCGACGCTCGCCGTCACGTCGAGTCCGAGCTCACGCCCCACAAGAATCGTGCCGGGACTTCCGAACATCAACTCGCACCGCTCGTCGCGCTCGTTCGCCGCGATCAGCTCGGACAGCCGCGCGAGATTGGCCTTCGACGGTGCAAGCCTCTGCAGCACCAGCCGGATTCCGGTCTCCCCCATCCAGAGGCTTCGCTCGGAATCGTCCTCTGGAAAGTCCGGCGGCGCCTCGAGCGACCGCTCGAGATAGGGCACGTAGTCGCGTCGAGGCTCGGCGAAACCCTGCTGCGCAAGGCGGTGGAGCGCCGCCACAACCCCCGCGCCGCCGAGATACATCGTCCGGAACCGAGTGGCCGGATCGTCGTTCGGCCCGACGTCGACTGGATGCATCGGCCAGCCGTCGTCGAACGCACTCTCGGCGTCGTCGACGATGGCGGCGATCGCCGTCCGTGCCTTTTCAGCGCTCCAGTGTGCGTCGGCGAGCACCTCGTGCGCCTCCGGCGTGAACAGCACGATCGCAGTCTGCCAGCAGGGGCTGCGGAACCTCCGGGCGTCCGTTCCCGTTGGACCTGGGACGTGGATGCCCGAGAACAGAGAATGGCGCAGAACGAAACGCTCTTTCGCGAAGTGAACGAGCGGATCGAGGCCGCCGCCCATCAGCTCGGCCCGCATGTGCCCTACGAGTTCCTCTGCGAGTGCGCGAACGCGGACTGCACCTTCCGGATCAACCTCACGCTGGCCACCTATGAGGCCGTGCGAGCGGACGGCACGCAGTTCGTCGTGCTCCCGCAGCACTACACGCCCGAGATCGAGAACCTCGTGCTCGAGGAAGAGACGTACTGGGTCGTGAAGAAGACCGGTGAGGCGGGGGAATACGTCGAGCAGCTCGATCCGCGCAGCCGCTAGGCGCGCCAGGTTCGGTTACGCGATGTCCGGCGAGACGGCCCGGGCGGTCAGCGCCTCGATCGGAACGATCTCGAGCGCGCGCACGTGCGTCGCCCCGAGCACGACCTCGGGTGCCTGACCGGCCTCGTGCGCCTCCAGCCAGCGCGCGGCGCAGAGGCACCAGCGGTCGCCGGGCTGCAGCCCCTCGAACCCCCACTCCGGCCGCGGCGTCGAGAGATCGTTCCCCGCCGCCTTGCTGAACGCCAGGAACTCCTCGGTCATCACGGCACACACGGTGTGGCTGCCGATGTCGTCCTCCCCCGTCGAGCAGCAGCCGTCGCGGTAGAAGCCGGTCAGAGGCTGGGTCGAGCACGGCAGCAGCTCGCCGCCGACCACGTTCACATCCGGATCACGGGCCATGTCGCTCACCAGTCGGTCGAGCGGAAGTCTTTCAGGAACTGGCCCCACACATGCTCGCCGGTGTTGAAGCCGTCGATGATCGGGTCGACGATTCGCGCCGCGCCGTCGACGATGTCGAGCGGAGGCCGGAAGCGGTGCTCCGCCGTCTTCTGCTCCGCGATCCGCACCGGGTCCTCGTCGGTCACCCAGCCGGTGTCGACGCTGTTCATGTGGATCCCGTCCGCGTAGTAGTCGGCGGCGGACGTGCGCGTCATCATGTTCAGCGCCGCCTTGGCCATGTTCGTGTGCGGATGGCGCGTGGTCTTCCAGCGGCGGTAGAACTGCCCCTCGACCGCGGAGACGTTGACGACGTGCTTGTCCCGCTCGGGCGTTCGCAGCAGCAGCGGCTTGAGCCGCGCGTTGAGGACGAACGGAGCGACCGCGTTGACGAGCTGCGTCTCGAGGAGCTCGACCGAGGAGACCTCGTCGAGCAGCAGTCGCCAGGAGTTGCGCTCGCGCAGGTCGACCTGCTGCAGATCCTGGTCGAGGCGCCCCTCGGGGAAGAGATCCCTCTGCGGCGCCGGCTCTGCGTCACCGGACGGAAGCATCTGCGTGCGGCGGACCCCCGCGAACGTCCCGAGCAGCGCACGCACCTCGGCCGGGGCACTCTCGGCCTCCCGCTCGCCGTCGAGCATGTGGCGGTAGAACTCGGCCGGCCGGCGAACGGTCTGGCACGCGTTGTTGACGATGAAGTCCAGGCGGTCGTGGGTCGAGTTCAGGTGCGAGCAGAACGCTTCGACGCTCGGCGTATGGCGCAGGTCGAGCCCGAAGACCTCGAGCCGGTCGCCCCACTCGCCGAAGTCCGTCTCCTGCGCGTAGCGGTTCGCGGCATCGCGCGGGAAGCGCGTCGTGACGATCAGCTGCGCGCCGGCCCGCAGCAGCTTGATCCCAGCCTGATACCCGATCTTCACGCGCCCTCCGGTGAGCAGCGCGACGCGCCCCGTGAGGTCGGCGGTCTCCGTGCGCTTTGCGTAGTTGAAGTCGCCGCACGCCGGGCAAAGCTGGTCGTAGAAGGGATGGATGTCGCGGTAGAGCTGCTTGCAGACGTAGCAGTGCTGCGGCTCGACGACCTCGCGGAACTCGGGATCGTCGTCCACGTCGGCCTGCTCGAACTCGGAGGGCGGGAAGACGTTGGGTGTCGTGAACACCGGCTTCTCGCGCAGCACGCGGATCCCGGTCTCTGCGAGCACGCTCTCGTCGCGCTCGAGCTTCGCCGCCTTCTGCTGCCGCTTCATCGTCTTGCCCCACCGTCGCCGCGCGACGAGGTCGGGATTGAAGACGTCCCCGGCGGCCGAGAGCAGCCGGGTCCGTTCCTCTTCCGACAGGGCCGCGAGCAGGCTGCGGTCGCGAACGACCGCTTCCAGCAGCTCGGTGGCTGCCCTCAGCTGCTCGGCGACCTCGTCGGTGATGCGATTCTGCGGGCCGATCGACATGGCCCGCAGGGTACTACCGGCGTTTGCGGCGACGTTGCCCGTTGTTGGGCGAGCGACCAGCCGGGCGCGTCGACACCGACATGCCCGAGGCGCCGAACTGGGCGCCGTGGCCGAGGCGCGTGGCGAGCCTGCCGACGTCGCCGCGCTGATCCGGCAGGACGAGCGTGACACCGGTGCCGCTGCGTCCGGCGCGGCCGGTGCGGCCGACGCGGTGGACGTAGTCGTTGTCGCCCTGCGGCGGATCGAAGTTGATCACGTGCGTGATGTCGTCGACGTCGAGGCCGCGGGCGGCAACGTCCGTCGCGACGAGCGTCGAGACGCGGCCGGACTCGAACTGAGCGAGTGCGCGCTCGCGCTGGCTCTGCGAGAGGTTGCCGTGCATCGCGACCGCCCGGATGTTGTGCTGGCGCTCGAGCTTGCGAGCGAGCTTGTCGGCGCCGTGCTTCGTCCGCACGAACACGAGCGCGAGGCCGCGGTCGGCGCGGAGCTGCTCGACGAGGCGCTCGAGCTTGTCCTCGGCGGTGACGGCGACGAAGGTGTGGTCGATCTCGCCACGCTGCGCCTCGGCGGGAGCCTCGGCCCGCACGTGCGAGGCCTTGACCGTGTAGGCGCGGGCGAGCTCGGCGACGGCACCGTCGAAAGTGGCCGAGAAGAGCATCGTCTGGCGGTTGTCCGGGACGCTGCGAAGGATGCGGTCGACCTGCGGCTTGAAGCCCATGTCGAGCATCCGGTCGGCCTCGTCGAGGACGAGGATCCGGACGTCGTTCAGCCGGACCGCGCGCCGGTCCATCAGGTCGTGCAGCCGGCCGGGCGTGGCGACGAGGATGTGGGCGTCGCGGGCCTTCTTGATCTGGGCTCCGATCGGGGCGCCGCCGTAGACGACCTCGACGCGAAGGCCCTTGGCCTTGGCGAGCGGACGGATGTCGGCTGCGACCTGGATCGCCAGCTCGCGCGTCGGCACGAGGACGAGCGCGCCGGGCCGGGCGTTCGAGCCGGCCGTGCGCTCGACGATCGGGACGCTGAAGGCGAGCGTCTTACCTGACCCCGTCGGCGACTCGGCGAGAATGTCGAGGCCGGCGAGGGCGTCCGGGAGCACGAGCCCCTGAACGGCGAATGGATGGGTGATCCCGGCTGTCGAGAGCGCCCGAATGACGGGCGCGCTGACGCCGAGCTCCTGGAATGACTGTGACACGTGTTCGACTCCTTGATTGACGTGCATGTTCGAGATGCAACTGACCTCGAACAACCTAAAAAGGAGGAACGAGAAGCTAGATCTCCACGGGGCCGGATGGCCCTCCGTGTTGTCACGGTAGCAACGACTTGTCAGGAAACTGTGTGCGGACCTAGCCGGGCTTGCGCGCGACCGCCTCCACCTCCACGAGGATCCCGCCGGGCAGGTTGACGCCGACGGTCGTCCGGGCTGGATAGGGCTCCTGGAAGATCGTGCGGTAGACGTCGTTGAACGCGGAGAAGTTGCCGAGGTCGGTCAGGTACGCATTGACCTTGATCACGTCGGCCTGGCTGCAGCCGGCGGCGCTGAGGCACCGCAGAAGATTCTCGAACACCTGCGTGGTCTGACCTGTGATGTCGTCGGCCGTGAGCTCTCCGGATTCGTCGAATCCGACCTGTCCTGCCGTGTAGACCAGGTCGCCGCTGACGACGACGGGGGAATAGGGCGCCGCCGGGCGCGCAACGCCCTCCGGCTGAATCACGTCCTTCATCTCTCACCTCACCTTTCCACGCGCCGCGGTGGGCAGCGTCTCGACGACTTCGCCGCCGCGGTGCATCACGATCTCGTCGTGCATGTTCGCGGTCGTGCAAGCATGGTTGGGGACGATCGTGACGCGTTCTCCGATCTCCGGCGGAGGCTCGCAACGGCTCACGTCCACGTAGCCGTGCTCCTCGTTCAGCGCATAGACCTCGGCGTCCGGGAACTCGACGAGCAGGCCGAGGCCGGTGGCGCCGATGGCGAGGTCGGACGTCAACGTCTTCGAGCCGGCGTCGATGATCGCCCGCTCGCGGGTCGGGCGGCTGACGACCGTCGCCACCACCCGCAACGCACAATCCTCGAGCGGCACGGAGCCGTTGGCGATGCAGGCCCGATCGCCGTAGACGTAGGTGCCGACGCGAAGCTCGTCGACCACCCCGAGCTCGTGCGTCCGCTCGGCGGTCGGCGTGCCGCCGCCGCTGACCCGGTCGACCGAGAGCCCGCGCGCCTCGGAGGCGTCCCGCGCCGCCTGGAGCCACGCCGCCGTCTCGGGCAGCGAGGGGTAGGTCATGAACCCGGCGAAGCGCAGTCCCTCGAGCGCGTCGACGACCTCGGCGAGGTCGGCGGCCTCCTCCGGCGTCTGGACGCCGGTCCTCCCCAGTCCGGTGTCGCATTCGACCAGGAAGTCGACCTCCAGCCCGTGGCGGGCGAGCACGGGCGCGAGACCCTCCGCCACAACGGCCGAGTCGCCGACGACGGTCATCCTCACCCGCTTCGCCAGCGCGGCCAGCCGCTCGGCCTTCGCCTCGCCGATCAGCGGGAACGAGAGGAGGATGTCCTCGACGCCGGCATCGGCCATCACCTCCGCCTCGCCGAGCTTCTGGCAGGTGATGCCCACAGCTCCGGCCTCCAGCTGGAGCCGCGCGAGCTCGGGCAGCTTGTGCGTCTTGATGTGCGGCCGCAGCGCCACACCGTGCTCGTCGCAGTACGCCTGCATCCGGGAGACGTTCCGCTCGATCGCGTCCAGGTCTCCGGTCAGCACGGGCGTCTCGAGCTCGGAGAGCCGCATCAGACGCGGGCCTGCATGGACAGCACGCCGTCGCGTACAGCCGCCGTCGCGCGGGCGGCCTGAGCTGCGATCCAGTCCAGGTCGGCATCGGACTGCGGCGCGACGCGGCCGACGAGCTCGCCGCCGAGCGCGATCGCGGTAGCACCCGCCTCGAGGTAGGCCCGAACCTCGTCGATCCGGACCCCACCGGTCGGGATGAGAGCGATCGAGGGGAACGGGCCGCGCAGCGCGCTCAGGTACGAGGGCCCGCCGCAGGACGCCGGGAAGAGCTTCATCACGCGCGCCCCGGCTGCGGCGGCGGTCATGAGCTCGGTCGCCGTGAAGACGCCCGGCACGGGCTCCAGGTCGAGCGTCAGCGCCGTCTCGATCACCTCCGGGACGAGGCCCGGGCTGACGACGAAGCGAGCGCCTGCCGCGGCTGCGGCACGCACCTGCTCCGAGTCGACGATCGTCCCGACGCCGACCGTCCTGCCTTCCGCTGCAGCGGCCGCGACCGCGTCGAGAGCGCCGGGCGTGTCGATCGTCACCTCCACCTGCTCGATCCCACCGCGGACGAGCGCGGCCATTGCGCCCAGCACGTCGCCACCCTCGTGGAAGCGCACGATTCCGATCAGCGAGCCAGGGCCCAGCACGTTCGCCTCGTCCATCGCTCGACGTTAACCCGGGCGATGTTGTAATGCAAGCATGTTGTAATTACAATATCCTGGTGAGCGAGACAGCCCCGGCGGCCCAGGGCCCTAGCGGGATCGCGGGCACCATCGACAAGGCCTCCCCGGTCCCGTTCTACTACCAGCTCCGC
This sequence comes from uncultured Gaiellaceae bacterium, assembly GCA_963749515.1. Classification (GTDB taxonomy): domain Bacteria; phylum Actinomycetota; class Thermoleophilia; order Gaiellales; family Gaiellaceae; genus Gaiellasilicea. Next base: position 672,782 of record CAVVMR010000001.1, on the reverse strand, counting down.
CAGCTGCTCGAGCGCGCGGTCGCCGACGGCGTGCTCACCGCAGGCGAGCAAATCCCGACCGAGGCCTCGCTCTGCGAGCGCTACGACGTGAGCCGGACCGTCGTCCGCCAGGCGTTGAGCGACCTCGAGCGAACCGGCCTCGTCACCCGGCTGAAAGGGAAGGGGACATTCGTCGCGCAGCCGAAGGTGTCGGAGTTCGTCGCGCAGTCGCTGACGAGCCTGCACGAGGACTTGAGCGCCCGCGGCGAGCGGCTCGAGACCACGGTGCTGCGGCTCGAGGCGGAGCCCGTCTCGCCGCACGTCGCCGCGATGCTCGAGCTGCCGGAGTCGGAGCAGATCGTCCTCCTCGAGCGGTTGCGGTTCCTGCGCGGTGAGCCGCTCGTCGTCACGACCGCGTACATGCCGCACTCGATCTGCGCTCCGATCCTGGAGCTGGACATGAGCGACCGCTCGCTCTTCGAGACGTACGAGCGGGAGCTCGGGCTGAAGCTCCACCGCGGCACGCGCGCGATGGAGGCGCGGGCGGCGACAGCCGAGATCGCAGATCACCTCGGCGTGCCGGAAGGCTCGCCGGTGCTGGCGTTCAGCGGCGTCACCTACCTCGAGGACGGCCGGCCGATCGAGTACTTCATCGGTCTCCACCGAGGCGATCGCAGCCGCTTCGAGACGGAGCTCTTCCGCCCTTCCGGCCCGGCCGACCTGGCGGCCGCGCGCGCCGCTCACGTCGCCGACTGATGGAGCACTCGCTCGAGCTCGGGCTGATCGGCTCGGCCTGGCACGGAACCTCGCTGGGCGTGCTGGAGGGGATCAGGAAGACGAAGGAGATCGGCTTCGACAGCTACGACGTCTTCGAGGATCCGCTGACGACGAGCGACGACGAGCGCCGCGGGATCAAGGAGACCTGCGACGAGCTCGGGCTCCCGATTCGCTCTGCCGTCTGCATCGCGCTCGGCCTCGTCGACTTCGTGCCCTCCGTCCGCAGGTTCACGCTCGACCGCTGCAAGGCGTACATCGACCAGCAGGCGTATTTCGGCGGCCGCAACGTGCTGCTCGTAGCCGGCGAGTACTACTGCGATTTGCAGGTCTTTTCGAAGGAACAAATCTTCGGGCTGGTCGCCGAGAACCTCCGCGAGCTCGCCGAGCACGCCGAGCCGCAGGGAATCGAGCTGGCGATCGAGCTCGAGCCGTTCAAGCACGCGGTCGCGAGCAGCGTGCACGAGCTCGCCGACCTGATCCGGCTCGTCGATCATCCGGCCGTGAAGGCGAACGCGGACGTCTCGCACCTCCACCTCTCCGGCGCCTCCTTCGACGACGTCGGAGTGCTGAAAGGGATGATCGGTCACGTGCACGTCTCCGACTGCGACGGCAAGGTGCACGGCGACATGCCGCCCGGCCGCGGCGTGACGCCGATCAAGGAGTACCTGCAGGCGATCCTCGACACCGGCTTCACGGGCACGGTCTCGGTCGAGCTCGAACGCGTCCCGGAACCCGACCGGATGGTCGAGCTCGTCGAGGAGTCCTACCGCGAGACGGCGCGAATCCTCGCCGAGCTCGGCGCCCGCGACACAGCAGCGTGGCCGGTCCCTTCGACCTGACCGGACGCCGTGCGCTCGTGACGGGCGGCGGCGGCGGGATCGGGCGCGGGCTGGCGCGGTCGCTCGCCGAGGCAGGCGCGAGCGTGGCCATCCTCGGGCGCTCGGAGAGCGCGGAGGAAGCGGCGGCGGAGCTGGGCGGTAGCGCCGTGCGCGCCGACCTGACCGACCGCGAGCAGCTGCGCCGCGGCTTTGCCGAGGCGGTCGAGCAGCTGGATGGCCTCGACATCCTCGTCAACTCGCACGGGATCGGCCGCGCCTCCGACGCCGTCGATCACGACCTCGCCGACTGGGACGAGGTGATCGAGGTCAACCTCACGGCGACCTTCGAGCTCTGCCAGCTCGCCGGCCGGATCATGGTCGCCCAGGGGAGCGGCAAGATCGTGAACATCGCGTCGGTGATGAGCTTCCAGGGCGGGTTCCGGATCTCCTCGTACGCAGCGAGCAAAGGTGGCGTATCGCAGTTGACGATGGCTCTGGCGAACGAGTGGGCGCCGCACGGCGTCAACGTGAACGCGATCGCGCCCGGCTATGTCAAGACGGCGCTGAACGCCCGCATCTGGCGCGACGACCCGGAGCGAACGAAGCAGATCGACGTCCGCATCCCAGCAGGCCGCTGGGGCGAGCCGGCCGACATCGGGGGCGCCGTCGTCTTTCTCTCCTCCGCCGCCTCGGACTACGTGCAGGGCGTGACGCTCCCGGTCGACGGCGGCTGGCTCTCGCGCTAGTGGACAGCTCGATCTTCTGCTTCGCGACCGACCTCGCGGACGAGGGGATCGAGATCGTCCTCGACAACGTCGAGCACCGCGGCGGTCTCGGCGGGGTCACGGTGGCCGCCGCCTACCACGAGGGCCGGGACGTCTTCCCCCACAATCCGGTGCACAGGGTTCGGTTCCTCGAGAGCGGCGCCGTCTTCTTCCCGCCCGGGCCGGCGCTGCGCGCGACGCGCCTGCAACCGCCGGTGAGCGAGTCGGCGATGCTGCCGGAGATCGTCGCTGCCGCCGGCGAGCGCGGGCTCGCCGTCCGGGCCTGGACCGTGTTCCTGCACAACGGCGCCCTGGCCACCGCGCACCCCGAGTGCGCTCCCGAGAACGCCTTCGGCGACCGCTACGTCACCGAGCTCTGTCCGGCGAACCCTGACGCCCGCGCCTACGCGTGTGCGCTCGCGGCCGACATCGCCGCCCTCGGCGTCGCCGGCATCTGCTCGGAGGCGCTGCACTACATGGGCCTCGAGCACGGCTATGCGCACGAGCGCTACTTCGTCCCGCTCAGCGGGCGTGTCCGGTATCTGCTCGGGCTGTGCTTCTGCGAGCACTGTCTTGCTGCGGCGCACGCGGCCGGCGTCGACGGCGAGGCGGCGCGCCGCGACGCGCGCGACGCGATCGAGCGCGCGTTCGCGGGCGAGGACCCGGGCGGCGAGCCGGAGCGGGACGAGTACGCCCGCGTCCGCGAGCAGGTCGTCACGTCACTCGTTGCCGAGGTGGCGGACGCTGCGGGCGATACGCCGCTGGAGTTCATCGAGCTCTCGGGAGCGGTGAAGGGCTACGCCGACGGCCGGCCGACAGGCGACCCGTCGCCGACGATCGCGTGGCAGCTGGGCGTCGACGCGAAGGCGGTCGCAGCGGCCTGCGACGGCATCCAGGCGATGGGCTACGCGGCCGATCCGGGTTGGGTCGCGCGGGATCTCGACACATACGGCCAGGACGCGGTCTCCGTCATCTTCCGGCCGTCGACTCCCGATTGCGACTCGGCCGGGGAGCTGCACGCGAAGGTCGCACTGGCGCGCGAGCGCGGCTTGCGGCGCGTGGACTTCTACCACTACGGCCTGATGCGGCTCGACGCACTGGACTGGATCCGCGAGGCCCTGGCGCCCGCACCTCAGCGTGGCGGTTAGAACTCAGGCGAGAGCACGCTCGCTCACGTCACACACCCGTATTCTCGTGCGCGGGCTGTTCAAGCATCACGTAGTACCGTTACGCACCAGGTGAAGGGCTACAGAGGGAATCGGGATCTAACGACCCTCTGGAAGATGCTCGTTCGGGATGTACTAACCGCACTGGTCCGAACCGATCCGGCAAAGATCCTGGACGACTCTCCCGGTCGTGCCCTCGACTACGACGCCGTCGCACGAAGGGTCGTGAGACGGCTCATACGTCATGACGTAACGTCGATAGACGCGTGCGCGGCCGTCGTTGTGGAGGAGATTGACCGAGTGCTTGCGCTCCACAGCGACTCTGCCCAGTCTCAAGCTGCTGCCTCACCGATTTGGACTCGCTGGCAAGAGATCCTGGTTGTCGACCGCGCACTCGCGCGGACGAGGGAGTCAGCGTAAACGTGCATTTCGCCAATCTCTCCTTAGTCGGGCGCACGAAGCTCAGGGGGACATTCCCGGACGCTGGCCCAGGCGACAGATCACCGTCCGTGCTATGCCGAGTCCGATGGATGCCCATGACGTGGTCCTCACGTTCGTCGAACGGCTCATTGAATGCATCCTCCCCCTGCGGGACGGGTATTTCGGAGCCGCGCGATCGTCGGCGGGCGAGCCCTTGCAGCTCCTCCCCCGCGCCGGTGGTAGCGGCGTGCGTAGCGGTCGACTTCCAGGCGTGGGCGACTTCGAGTTGCACGGCAGCGGCTGCCGCGTCGTGCTCCTAACGGGAGGGGAGATCGACTTCGACTGGGACGACCATGGGCGTGAGACGTTTGACGGTTGGAGGTTGGCTCGGTTCGCGCAGTCCGTTGGAGAGTTGACCCGCGAAGCTGAGCTCGTCGCTGCCGCTCGATCGATGCGGCAGCTGTCGGAAGTGCGTCTAGGCTGGTTCGTGCTGCTCCCCGAAGCCTCCGATGTCGCCGAGACCTGAGCGTTCTCCCCGCCTAGCTCAGGCGTCATTCCCGAACGCTGGCGCAGGCGAGGACTGGCGCGGTGCGGTTAGGGTCACTCGCTAATGGCACTTGGCGATTTCTTCACTGCACTGCGCGAGGACATTGACGAGACAGTCATCCAGCATGGACCAGGGACGCGATTCCCAGCCGTGGAGGTTCCTGGTCTGACCGACATCCCGCTGGCGACACTGGCGGAGATCATGCGAGTAGGGACGTTTGAGGACATCTATCCCCAGATCGCACCAGCTTCCATGATCGCTGAGGGTGGTCACGCAGGCGTGTTCGCCATTCCAGCGGGGTTCCGAGACGCGCTGGCCGATCTTGCGGACGCCAACACCATCGCTGACGAATGGGCTGCTACCGAGGAGCTTGTGGCCGACCGCTGGACAGCCGAGGACGCCCTGTCGGCCTTGCGCGCGATGGTGCGCCACGCGGAGGAGGCACGCGCCGCCGGGCAGGACATGTGGTACTGGTGGGTGGTCTGACCCTAGGCGGCTCAGGGGACATTCCCGGACGCTGGCGCAGGCGAGGAATCCGTACTTACGGCTGCGAGACCAGGTCGAATCCGAGCCACGTCACGCCGCTTACGACGATCCCGGCGTCCGTCGTCCCGCTGATCGGCGTGTCCGGCGCTAGGTCCCTCACGTGCCAAGAGGGCGCGACCCGACCCGCGAGCGTGAGAACGTCGGCGGTCGGACTTCCTTCCCCCACATTCGGAAGCGGCGTAGTGAACATGCAGCGGTAAAGAGTCTCGTCCTTCCAATAGCGCTCGACGTCTCCGACCTCAATCTCGACTCCGAGCGCACTCTGCAGACGGGTCAGGAGGCGCTGAGCGGTTCCCTCATCGTCGACCCGGAGCAGCGCGGTCCACGTCACGGTTTCTGACACGACAAAACCGTACCTTCAGGCGTCATTCCCGAACGCTCGCCCAGATAGGAGGGTTCGCGCCGGGGGAGCCGGCGCTAGCGCGAATACCAGCGGTCGAAATGTGCTTTCGTCGCCTCTTCGTCGGTCTTACCTTTGCCCGGCGGTCGCCAGAGCACTTCCTCGATCCACCCCATCCAGGTCCCGCCGAGTTCCTCGATGTCAGCAAAGCCCGCGACCTCAAGCTCCGCCCGCGACGCAAGGGCGACCCCTGCTGGCGCTAGCTCATCAAGCCGCAGGATCTCTTCTAACTCCCAAAGCGGCGGGGGCTCGCGGTACGCGACGCCACAGAGTGGACAGAAGAACACCAGCTTCCCTGATTTCCTAGCAGCGAGGCAGGCGAGAGAGTCTCCGCACACGGAACACATCCCACGCCATAGAGCGCCACCTGATCATCGTACGACCCGCAGTCCTCAAGGGACATTCCTGAACACTGGCCCAGGCGATGAATAGGCGCGTGCGATGTATGAGTAGGTACTGAGTCTGTGGCCGCGTTGGGTCAATCGAAGTCGACGTTGATCTTCACGATTGACCCGTCCTGTTGGTACGCGAGGATCGTCACGATCTCATCGCGTGTGACACGATCAGGCGCCTGCCAGTAGAACGTGTTGTTGCCGAGCAGCGCCGGGTGCTCGCTGCCGTTGGCGACAATCCCGACGGCCTTGACTCGACTCGTTACGCTTCGCGCGATGCCCGAGGAGCTCAGGCTCACGAAGCTCTACTGCGCGACCCGAGAGGACGCGGACGAGACGGCCGCACACCTCACGGCGCAAGGGCTCGGGACGGAAGTTGGGCCGCAGGGGCAATGGGTGGGCAGTGACCGTGACGGGCGCCCCGGACGCCTTGGACGCCCTGGAGGAGCAGGTGCGTGCGCGGTTAGAGCAGGACTCGGCCTGAACACACAGACACGGTCGACCAGGTTCCGGCCCACAAGAAGCGCGATCCGAGGTGGCGCGCTGCTCAGGGGACATTCCCGGATGCTGGCCCAGGCGAGAGTAGGCGCGAGAGTTGTTCCCGCATCCGCCCAGATCGTTTTACAGTGCCATCGTGCTGAGGGGGCGCTGCGCGTGCAATGCCGTTGCATTTGAGGTCTCCGACGAGTTCGTCGAGGCGTACAACTGCCACTGCTCGAACTGCCGTGCGGCAACAGGCTCGGCGTTCTTGCCCTGGGGCGAGATCGAGCCCGAGAAACTGAGGGTGACCAAGGGTGCGGACTCGTCGATCCTGATTGGCGATGCCCACGGCCACCACGCGAGGCGTTGCGGAACGTGCTTCTCGCGGCTGTACTGGACGGGCTACGAAGGCCGGATCCGTGTGCCGTATGGATCGCTGGTCGACGAGCCAGCGCTCAAGCCAACTGCGCATATGTTCGTCGGCTCGAAAGCTCCTTGGCATGAGATCCTCGACGACCTCCCTCAGTACGACGAGGACCCGTGGTCATGATCGGCCAATACCAGTTACCGGACAACCACTCACGCGTCATTCCGGAACACTGGCCCAGGCCCCTCGCGGGCTGGAGGGAGTCGGAGTTCCGCTAGTCAGGCGGACGCGGCGCTGCGGCGATTCCACGGCTTCGAGCGCAGCGCGGAGGCGAGCTTCGCGCGTCCGTCGCCGAGCACGGGGGCACCATGGGTGACGAGCACCCGCTCTGGGTGGAGGTCGAGCAGCGGCTTCAGCGTCGGGATGAAGCGCTCTTGGTACCAGCGCGTGCGCTGCTCGCTGTCGAGGTCATGCTCCCAGACGCGCAGCCGATCGCCGGTCTCGATCACCGCGTCGCCGAAGGCGAGCGCCTTGTGCGAGGGAATCCAGAGCGGCTGCTCCTGCCGCCGCGGGCTGCCGATCGCGTGGGCGCGGACGCCGGCTGGAAGCTCGGTCTCGGGCGTGATCGGGTGGAAGCCGGCGCGCTTGGTGAGGCGGCTCGCACAGGCCTCGTGTCCCCAGATCGTGCAGCGCCTGCCGTGCTTTCTGCGCAGACGCTCCGCGTCGCGCACGTGGTACGGGATGGTGATCAGCACCGCGATCGCGTCCTCACCCGCCTGGGCATCCACCAGCTCGTGGACCGGCGCCGGGTCGGCTGGCAGCAACGGGTCGATCAGCAGCAGCTCGGCGTCGGTCTTCACGGCAAAACTGGCAACCTCGTCCCCGAACCCGGACGGGTGCCACTCGGGGTGACGCGCCGTCCAGCGCCAGATGCCGTCGTCGATTCGATCCAGAGCCTCAGCCATACCGGCATCGTAAGCGGTCAACCGATCTGACCAGTTAGACGGTGGGGGGTCGCCACGGCTCGTGCTCGTGCGTGAGCCAGACCAGCTCGGGGTCGAGCGCAAGGATTCGTTGCCGGCCTTCGGTGGGCGGCTCGTCGAACTCGCCGAACCACACCGCCACGTCGCCGCCGACGATGACCGGGCGCCCGCCAGTCTCGACGACGACCATCTGCATGCCGGGTGTGTGGCCCGTTGCCGGGACGAGGCGGAGCCCCGGAAGCAGCTCGAGCTCGCCGTCGACCGGCATGTACCGCACTCCAGGCGCCTCGACCCACTCGCGAATGGTGTAGTCGTCGTTGCTGCGCGCGTCGTCGAGCTCCCGACGCTGGACATAGATCGGCTTGCCGGAGAAGAGGTGGTTGCCGCCACAGTGGTCGGCGTGCAGGTGTGTGTTGACGACGATGTCGATGCCGGCGAGATCGAAGTCCTGCTCGCTCAGCGGCTGGAGGCGGGGATCCATGTCGGCCATCGCCGGGTGGAGCTCCGTCATGCCGGTGTCGACCAGCACGCGCGCATCGGGATGGTCGATGACGTGCACGTAGACCGGCATCCGCTCGCCCTCGACGGAAAGGTCGGCAACGAAGACTGGCGTGATGGTGATCGAGGTAAGGGCGTTCATCGTGTACCGACCGCCTTGACTTGCTTCTCCACAGCATCCATTCCGGTCATCTCATGACTCCTTGTCCGACGCAGCTCCGGCCATATCGCCGTAGAGACTGACGAACCACCAAGAACTCATCGGCGCGAGGGGACATGCTCGAACGCTGGCGCACCCGAGCGGAGGTTTCCGCCTGCACGGATGATTTCTGTTCTCTTGGCGAGTCAAGTCGGGTGGAGTGCAGGAGGATCAATCGAGCGCGAGGCGAGACAAGGAGACAATGGCGTGAGAACTGTGACCTTTTCGATGGGCGTGTCGCTCGACTGCTACATCGCGGGACCTGACGGAAACGACTGGGGTGCCCCTGATGCCGAGCTGCACCGCTTCCACAACCAGCAGACGAGCGAGCTCGGCCTCCATCTACTCGGACGGCGCCTCTACGAGGTAATGGTCTACTGGGAGACCGCCGAAGAACGCAGCCCCTCCGCGCCCGCGAACCTTTCGGAGCTCGACGTAGCCCAGCTCGAGTTCGCGCGGATCTGGAAGCAGCTTCCCAAGCTGGTCTTCTCGAAGTCGCTCGAGGAGGTCGAGGGAAACGCGCGTCTTTCCCGCGCCGATCCGGTGCAGACCGTTCAAGCGCTCAAGGAAGAGGATGGTGGGCCGATCGCCGTAGGCGGCGCAGAGCTGGCCGCGACCCTCACAGCGCACAAGCTCATCGACGAGTACCACCTGTTCGTCTACCCCGTCGTCCTCGGCGGAGGCAAACCCTTCTTCGCAGACAACACTCGTCTCAACCTCGAGCTCCTCGAAACGCGCACATTCAGCAACCGCGTCGTCTACCTCCGCTACCGCCGTGCGTAGAAACCGTCGCTCTGTGGATCGAGATGCCTCCCGTGGCTAGCGGGACGCAGCCACGGGGCGAACGTAGCCCTGTTCGACGACGAGATGTGCCCGTTCCCGGTACGCCTGCGGGTCCGTGGGCTGCCAGGTGTCGAGGCCGTCGACGTAGCGGTTGTACATGCAGAAGGCCGCTGCGATGAGAACGGTGTCGTGAATCTCGAGATCGGTCGCCGCTTCGGCCCGTGCTGCTTCGATGTCCGCGCTGGTGACGCTCTTGCCATCGGCCGCAACCTTGCCGGCGATGTGAAGCAGTGCGCGAAGCTTGGGCTCGATCGCCGCACTGTCGGGATCGCGCTTGACCTCCTCGACCAGCTCGGCTCCGCCGTCGAGCTGGGCTGCGGCGAAGGCGCTGTGTGAGTGCTCGCAGAACACGGTCTTGTTGCGTCTGGAAACGTAGGCCGCGATCAGCTCCCGGTCGCCGCGCGACAACGTGTTGTCGGCCCGCAGCAGCTCCTCGGCGAGAGCGTTGAGATGCACTGCGGTCTCGGGCCGGAACTGCATCGCACTCCGGATCCCCGGCACACCCTCGGGCAGATCAATGTGAGGCATTGGCGAACTCCTTCTCGATGTGTTCTACGGTTCGACCTCACGATAGACGCGCCGCTCCGGAGCCTTCCCTTCCGTGCTACTCAACCGTGGTGTCGAGCCCACCTCCTGGCTATCCCCGCGTGTCGCCGTACCTGCGGTATGAAGACGCAGAGCTTCCAGCTCGTGTCGGTTCAGTATCGATCCAGTGTCGATTCTTGCGCGCCTCGTTCGTCGTATTCAATGATCGGGCGGAGACTCCGTCAGAGACGACGAGAGGAGAACGACATGGCAGGCCAGATGGTTCACCTCGAGCTCCCCGCGGGAGACACCGCCAAGGCTCGTGAGTTCTGGGGCACGCTCTTCGGCTGGCAGTTCGAGGAGTATCCCGGGCCGACCGAGTACCACATGACCCGGTTTTCCGAGACGACCGGCGGCGCGATCTACGGCGCCGACGACGGCGCACGCGGCGCACGCGTGTACTTCGACGTCGACGACATCAAGAGTGGCGCCTCCAGCGTCAACGAGCTCGGCGGCGAGGCCGGCGAGCCGATGCCGGTGCCAGGGATGGGCTGGTTCGCGATCTGCAAGGACACCGAGGGCAACGAGTTCGGTCTCTGGCAGAACGATTCGAACGCGCCGACGCCCGAGGCGTAGCTCGACTCAGCGCGGGCGGGGAACCGACGCGTTCCCCGCCCGCAGCGCCCGGCCCGCGAGCGCGCCGGTGTGCCGGCCGTCGTCGACGACGAGCACACCGTTGACGAGCACGTACGGGACCCCATCGGGCTGCCGGCGTGGATCCTCGTAGGTCGCGGTGTCGCGGATCGTCACGGGATCGATGCACGTGACGTCGGCCGCCATGCCTGGGCGGAGCAAGCCGCGGTCGGGAAACCCGAGCCGCTGCGCGGACAGCGACGTCATCTTCCGCACTGCTTGCTCCCAGGTGAGGATCCCGAGCTCCCGCACGTAGACCGCGAAGTAACGCGGGAAGGTCCCCCAACCGCGTGGGTGCGGCCGGTCGCCGACGATGATCCCGTCGCTGCCGACAGTGTGCGACCAGTGCGCCATCGTGGTGCGCACGTTCTCCTCGTTGCCTGTGTGGGCGATGCACGAGACGGCGAGGTTCCGCTCGACGAGGAGGTCGCAGACGTAGTCGATCGGACGGGAGCCTTCCGCCGCCGCAGATTCGGAGACCGGAACGCCGTCGACGACGATCACCGACCAGTCCATCGGGATCTCATGGAAGCCGTCGGAGCCCTCGTCCTCGATCTCGACCCGCAGGCGCTCCCGCAGCGCCGGATCCTGCAGCCGCTCGACCGTCGCCGCGCTGCCGCCGACGTGCATCCAGCTCGGGAGAAATGCGGCGAGATACGTGGCGCCGGCGAGGTAGGGATACGTGTCGAGCGTGACCTCGATCCCGTCGTCGCGCGCCTCGTCGATCATGGCGAGCAGCTCGGGCGCCCGGCCTTTGTTGATCTCGTACCCGAGGTGCGCGTGTGCGAAGTGCAGTGGCACACCGGAGCGGCGCGCGATCTCGATGCAGTCGGCGTAGGCCTCGAGAGCACGCTTCCCGTAGCTGCGGTGATGCGGCGTGTAGTAGCCGCCGTGCTCGCGAACGACTTCGAGCAGCGCGACGATCTCGTCGTCGTCGGCATACATCCCGGGCGTGTAGGTGAGCCCGGTCGACAGGCCGATCGCGCCCTGCTCGAGTGCCTCGGCCAGCAGGCGCTTCATGTGCGCCAGCTCGTCGGCGGTCGGAGGACGGTCGTCGGTGCCCATCGCGATCATCCGGATCGTCCCGTGCGGGGCCAGGTAGGCGGCATTGATCGCGATCCCGTCGGCGTCGAGCCGGTCGAGGTACTCGCCGACCGTGCGCCAGCTCCAGTCGAAGCCGGGCGGATCCTCGTTCCAGGCGGCGAGCTGCCCACGCATCTGCTCGAGCACCTCGTCGGTGACCGGGGCGTAGCTGAGGCCGTCCTGGCCGATCACGTCGAGCGTCACGCCCTGGAGCACCTTCGCCTCGTGCGGGGGATTCACGAGCAGCTGCAGGTCGGAGTGGGTGTGCATGTCGATGAAGCCGGGACAGACGAAGAGCCCGTCGGCGTCGAGCTCCCGCTCCCCCGGCTCGTCGACGCGACCGACGGCGGCGATCCGGCCGCCCGCGATACCGACGTCGGCGCGGTACCAGGGATTGCCGGCGCCGTCGATCACGCGCCCGCCGCGGATGACGACGTCGAGCATCAGCTCTCGTCGTCGGGCGAGAAGTTCGCGACGAGCTCGCGCGCCATCTGTGCGTTGCCGGCGAGCAGGCCGCCGTCGACCCGCAACACGTCGCCGCTGATCCACGATGCGTCGTCGGAGGCGAGGAAGGCGGCCGCGTTCGCCACGTCCTCGGGCTCTCCCACCCGGCCGAGCGGATACCAGCGGATCAGCCGTTCGAAGATCGCCGGCTCCTTGTCGATCCGCTCCTGCCAGAGCGGCGTGCGGATCGTGCCCGGCGCGATCGCCACGGCTCGGATCCCGTGCTTGCCGTAGCGCACGGCCATGCTCCGCGTGAGGCTGATCAGACCCGACTTCGCCGCGCTGTACGGCTCGTTCGCAAAGAACGCCATCCCGTTCACCGACGCGATGTTGACGATCACGCCCGCGCCCTGCTCGATCATCCCGGGCAGGACGGCCTTCGAGCACAGGAACGCGGACTTGAGGTTGAGGGTGACGTCCGCGTCCCACTCCTCCTCGCTGATCTCGAGCAGGTCGTCTGCAACGCCGCCGCCGGCGTTGTTGACGAGCACGTCGATCCGTCCCGCAGCCTCCACCATCCGCGCGACGTCCGCGGCGACCGTGACGTCGGCCTGAACCGCCGTGCCCCCGATCTCCGCCGCCACCTCCTCGGCCCGCTCGGCGAGGAGATCGGCGACGACGACCGTGGCGTCTTCGGCCGCGAAGCGCCGGCACGTCGCGCGGCCGATCCCCGAACCGCCGCCCGTCACGAGCGCGCGTTTTCCCGCCAGGCGACTCATCCCTTCAGCGCTCCTTCCTGCAGCCCGCGCATGTACCAGCGCTGGACGACGATAAATGCGATCAGGCCGGGCAGGATGGCGACGACGTACATCGCCGCCATCGTCGGCCACTGCCACTGGCCGAAGCCCGCGTTCGCCGCGGCGATGACGACCGTCAGCGGCCGCTTCTCCTGGTCGTTCGTGAGCGTGTTCGCGAGCAGCCACTCTCCCCACGCGGCGATGAAGTTCGTGATCAGGACGACGATCACGCCGTTGCGGACGAGCGGAAGCATGATGCGGCGCAGGATCATGAACGAGCTCGCGCCGTCGACCCGCGCCGACTCTGGCAGCTCTTTCGGAATCGTCTCGAAGACGCCGCGCATGATGAAGATGCTCACCGCGAGAGCGAGCGTCTGGTACGGGAGGATCAGCCCCCAGGTCGAGTTGATCAGCCCGAGCCGGTCCTGGATCTCCCAGATCGAGATGAGCCCCGTCACGCGGCTCGGCACGAAGAGCGAGGCGACGAGGATCGCGAGCACGAGGCGCTTCCCCGGCGTCGGCAGGTGCACGAGCGCGTAGCCGGCGAGCACCGCGACCGTCGTCGTGATCAGCATCGTGGCGAGCGTGAGGACGATGCTGTTCTGGACGTTCTGCCGCAGCGTGTCGACCGCGGTGAGGGCATTCCGGTAGGAGCCGAACTCGAAGTCGTTTGGCCAGATGTGGTTCGTGTACGCATCCGGCAGCGACTTGATCGAGAGGAGGAACACCCAGAAGAGCGGGAAGAGGATGATGACGCAGCAGAAGAGGAGGATCCCGTGCTTGGCGATCGAGCCCCACGGGACCCGCTTGCCGCGCGGCCTCCTCCGGCGCTGTGTGCCGGCGATCGGCTCGGTCTCGACTCGGCTCGCCATCAGTCCTTGTTCCTGAACACGTAGAAGAGCCAGAGCACGACGGCGAGCATCCCGACGGTGCCGATCCAGCCGATCGAAGCGGCGTAGCCTCGGTTCTGGTCACCGACCTTGAAGGCCGTATCCCACATGTACACCGTCCAGGTGTACGTCGGCTTCGAGCGGTCGAACCCGCCGGTGAGGATGTACTCGTCGATCAGCGCGTACGCCGTTCCGAAGCGGAGCACGACGAGGACGAGCAGGATCGGCCGCAGACGCGCGAACGTGATCTTCCAGAAGATGCGCCACTCGCTCGCGCCGTCGACGCGCGCCGACTCGTACAACTCCTTGGGGATCGTCGAGAGGCCTGCCAGGTAGAACATCGTGTGGAAGCCGAGCCCCCACCACCACTCCATCACGGCCAGGGAGAGAAACGTGGTGTTCGTCGACCCGAGCCACGTCGGCTGGTTCTGGATGTCGTAGACCCCGAAGACGTCGACCAGGAAGTAGTTGATCGGGCCGATTCCGTTCGAGTACATCCAGACCCAGAGGATGAAGATCAGCGGGCCCGGGATCATCGCCGGGATCAGCAGGATCAGCCGGTAGGTCGTGGCGAGCTTCTGGTTGCGGACGCGGTCGACGAGGACCGCGACCACCATCGGCAGGAACACCATGCCGGGCAGGAAGATCGCGGTGAAGATCGCGGCATGCCAGAGCCCGTCGCGGACCAGCGGGTCCTGCAGTGCGTCGGTGTAGTTCCGGAGCCCGATCCACTTCGCCGACTCAGGAGAGTCGTCGAGCAGGAAGCTGTAGTTCGTGAACGAGATCCAGAGCGCTCGGACGATCGGCAGGAGCTGCCAGCCGACGAAGAAGATGAGCGCCGGGATGAGGTACGGCCACGTCCGCGCGAAGCGCGTCGCCGACCGCCAGAACATGTGAAAGCCGGAAGGCGGCCGGGCGGCGACTGCTCTACTAGCCACCGCCCGACCGCCTCACCCTAGGAGGGAACACGGCTCCGGGGGACAGATCGTTACCCCCTCCGGCTCTTCTTCACCTCGGCCGCGACGAGGGCTTTGGCCTTCGCCAGCGCCTTCCTCGCATTCTTCTCGTCGCCCTTCAGGTACGCCTCCCAACCGGGCTTCCCGATCACGAACTGGTTGAGACCGAACTTGTGCGTCTTGATCGCCTTGCTCGTCGCGAGCTCATTGCGAACCGTGAACGCCCACTCGGCCATCCAGGGCGGCCGCGACTTCGTCCACTTCGCCCAGTCGGACTTGTACGGGGACAGCTGCCCCGACGCACCGCGGACGTTCTTGCCGAGAGCGTGCTGCCAGACGCGCACGTCCCGAGTGAGGAACTCCATGTAGGCGGCGGCCTGCCGCTTGTTCTCGCCGTACTTGAAGAGAGCCGCACCCGTGTTCCAGAACACGGTGCCGCCGCCCTTCCTGGCCTTCGGGAGACCGGCGATGTGCAGCTTCGAGGGGTCGGGCCACGTGCCGGCGAAGCGCGTCGGCGCGTTCTGGTACTTGATGTAGTAGGCCGCCTGGCGTGCGGAGAACGCCTCCTCGTCCGGCGTGATGTTGACGCCGCCGTCCGTCTTCCCTTCCTCGAGGATGTTCTTCGGTGCGACCTCCATCAGCCGCTTCATGATCTCGAGGGCGTTCACGGCCGCGTCGCTCGTGAAGTCGAACAGACCTTCCGGCGTGTAGACGTTCGTGCTGAACGTGTGCGCGATCGGCGCCAGCGAGCGCCAGCCGTGCGCATCGAACACGGCACCGTACGGTGCCGCCTTCGAGCTGACGACCTTCCTCGCGTTCGCGATGAACCCGTCCCACGTCTTCGGCGCCTTGTTCGGATCGAGGCCGGCCTTCTCGACCAGGTCGCCGTTCCAGGCCTGGATGATGATGTCGAGCAGGAAGGGGAACGACCAGATCTTGCCCTTGTAGGTCGCCTCCGCCCGAATCGACGGGATCAGGTCGTTGAGCACGGACTTGGGGAGATAGTTGTCCCACGGCTCGATCGTCCCGGCCTCGATCAACGAGGCCATCTCGACGAAGGGCGTCATGCCGACGTACACATCCCACGTGCTCTTCTTCTTCTTCGCCTCGGCGACGAAGCGCTCGATCCCGAACCCCGCGACGGGCGCGATCTTCGCGTCGAGCTTGCGTCGCTTCGCGTAGTCCTTGTTGATCTGCTTCGGGATGACGGGGTAGTTGTCGTAGATCCACTGGTAGAAGGTCGGCGTCAACGACCGCGCTTCCATCCCCGCGAGCGCGGTCCCTGGGCCGAAGAGCGCCGACACCCCGGCTATCCCGGCGCCGGCGGCGGCACCTCGCTTGAGCACGTCCGCCCGCGTGATTCCCGACTCGAGCTCCTCGGCGAGAAGCTCCTCGAACACGTCCCGGTCGTCCATGGTTCTCCCTCCTGCTCCCTTGGCTCTTTTTTCGTCAGCTGGGGCCGAAAGCGAGGCGAACGTAACACGGTCGGACGATGTAATGCAAGCATGTTGTAATGACAACTCCGCGAGTGCATACTCACCCCTCGTGAGCGACTCCACAGGCTCTCCCGCGTCCGTCACCTTCGACCGCGTGACGAAGCTCTACGACGATGTCACTGCCGTCAACGACTTCTCGCTGGAGGTGGCCGCCGGCGAGTTCATGGTCTTCGTCGGACCCTCCGGCTGCGGCAAGACAACCGCTTTGCGAATGGTGGCCGGCCTCGAGGAGATCGACGGCGGCGAGATCCTGATCGGGGATGAGGCCGTCAACGAGCTCGACCCGCGACGGCGCGACGTGGCGATGGTGTTCCAGAACTACGCGCTCTATCCGCACATGACGGTGTTCGAGAACATCGCCTTCGGGCTGCGCGCGCGGCGGGCGCCGAGGTCGGAGATCCGGCGCCGCGTGGAGAGTGCTGGGAAAGCGCTCGGCCTGGCGGACCTTCTGGAACGCAAACCGCGGCAGCTCTCCGGCGGGCAGCGCCAGCGCGTCGCGATGGGCCGCGCGATCGTGCGCGAGCCGCGGGTCTTCCTGATGGACGAGCCGCTCTCGAACCTCGACGCACGCCTGCGCGTACAGATGCGCGCAGAGGTCGCCCGCGTGCAGCGCGACCTGGGTGTGACGACGATCTACGTCACGCACGACCAGGTCGAGGCGATGACGATGGGCGACCGCGTCGCCGTGATGCGCGGCGGTGTGCTGCAGCAGACCGGCGATCCGCAGGTCGTCTTCGACCGGCCCGCGAACCTCTTCGTCGCGAGCTTCATCGGCAGCCCGCCGATGAACCTCGTCGAGGCGCAGCTGGTCGAGAGCGGCGGCGCCCTCGCCGTCAAGGTCGGGGAGCAAGAGCTTGCGATCGCCGCCGAGACGGTCGCCGAGCGGCCGGGGCTGCGGGCCTACGCCGGGCGCACGGTCGGCCTCGGCGTCCGGCCGGAGCACTTGCGCGACGCAAACGGCGACGGCGGCGCGCGCCTGCGCGGCGCGGTGCGGGCGACGGAGGCGCTCGGCTCCGAGTTCCTCGTCCACCTCGAGGTCGTGGCGGAGCCGGTGCTCACCGAGGAGGTGCGCGAGGTCGCAGGCGACGTCGACGCCGCAGCGCTCCAGCGGCTCGAGTCGGAGGCGATGGAGCGGCGCACGGTGCTGATCGCGCGGCTCGAGACGCAACGCCGGCCGGCCGTGGACGCGCCGATCGAGGTCGCCGTCGACACGCGGCGGCTCCACTTCTTCGACCTCGACAACGGGATCGCGATCTACGACCTCGCGTGACCGTTCTAACGCTCGGCGAGTCGATGGCCTTGCTCGACCCGCCGGGAGACGGCGAGCTGCAGCTCGGCATGCCGCTGACGCTCCGCTTCGCGGGCGCCGAGTCCAACTTCGCGATCGCCCTCGCGCGCCTCGGCGTCGAGGTCGCCTGGATCTCGAGGCTCGGCCGCGACCCCTTCGGCGACCTGATCCTGGCGGCCGTCGAACGCGAAGGCGTCGAGACGCGCTGGGTGCAGCGCGACGACGCGCCCACCGGCCTCTTCTGCAAGTGGCGCGAGGGTGGCCGGTCGCATGTCACCTACCGCCGGGCCGGCTCGGCCGCCTCCCGTCTGCGGGTCGGCGACGTGCCGGACGAGGCACTCGACGGCGTCGAGGTCGTCCACCTGACCGGGATCACGATGGCCATCTCGGAGAGCGCCCGCGAACTCGTCTTCGATGTCGCACGCCGGGCGAAGCAGCGCGGCGCAACGGTCGTCTTCGACCCGAACTTCCGCCCCGCGCTCCCGGACACGCCCGACGCTGCCGCCGCACGCCAGCACGCGGTTCTGGAGCACGTCGACTGGTACCTCTGCGGCGAGGGCGAGGCCGAGCTTCTCTGGCCCGAGGGCGGGATTCCGGTCCCCTCTGTGATCCGCGTCGGCGCCCGAGGCGCGATCGTGGACGGCGTCGAGGTGCCGCCGCCGCGGACGGCGTCGGTCGTCGACGAGGTCGGCGCCGGCGACGCGTTCGCCGCCGGCTTCGTCTACGGCCTGCTGGCGGGATGGAGCCCGGCGGAGTGCGCGAGGGCGGGCAACGTGATCGCGGCGGGCGCGCTCGCCGGCACCGGCGACTGGGAGACGCTGCCACGCCTGGACGATGTGCGCGACGACCTGCTCAGCGAAAGATCTTCCCCGGGTTGAGGATCGAGTTCGGGTCGAGCGCGGCCTTCAGGACCCGCATCACCTCGACCGCCGGCCCGTGCTCCTGCTCGATGTAGTCGATCTTGCCGTAGCCGACGCCGTGCTCTCCGGTCGTCGTGCCGCCGAGGGCGAGCGCGCGCTCCACCATCCGCCCGTTCAGGCGGCGTGCTTCGGCGAGGTGACTCTCGTCGTCGGGATCGATCAGCAACGTGACGTGGAAGTTCCCGTCTCCGACATGGCCGACGATCGGCGCCTGCAGGAACGAGCTCCCGAGGTCGCGCTTGGTCTCGACGAGGCACTCCGCGAGACGGGAGATCGGGACGCAGACGTCGGTGATGAAGCCCTTTGCGCCCGGTACCAGGTGCAGTGCGGCGTAGTACGCCTCGTGCCGCGCGCGCCAGATCGCGTTGCGCTCCTCGGTGCTCGTCGCCCATGCGAACCCCGACCCCCCATGACCGCCGAAGATCTCGGCGAGCGCCTCAGCCTGCTCCCTGGTTCCCGGCTCCGAGCCGTGGAGTTCGATGAAGAGCATCGGCACCTCGGGCAGCCCGGTCTGCGAGTAGCTGTTGCAAGCCCGCACCTGCACCTCGTCCAGCAGCTCGATCCGCGCCACGGGAATGCCGAGCTGCACCGTCTCGATCACCGAGTCGACTGCGCCCTCGATCGTCTCGAATGCGCAGGTCGCCGAGGCGATCACCTCCGGGATGCCGAAGAGCCTCAGCGCCACCTCGGTGATCACGCCGAGGGTGCCCTCGCTGCCGACGAAGAGCCGCGTCAGGTCGTAGCCTGCCGCCGACTTCCGCGCACGTCCGCCCGTCCGGATCACGCGTCCGTCGCCGAGGACGACCGTCAGGCCGAGCACGTTCTCGCGCATCGTCCCGTAGCGAACGGCGCTCGTCCCAGACGCGCGCGTCGCAGTCATCCCGCCGATCGTCGCGTCCGCTCCCGGGTCGACGGCGAAGAAGAGTCCCTCCGGTGCCAGGCGCTGCGCAAGAGCAAGTCTGGTCAGCCCTGCTTCGACGCGGCAGTCGAGGTCCGAGCTGTTGACTTCGAGCACCTTGGTCATCCGGGTCAGATCGATGCTGATCCCGCCCTGGAGCGCGCCGACGTGACCCTCGAGCGACGTCCCGGCCCCGAACGGGATTACGGGGATCCGCGCCGCGGCGCAGGCGCCGACCACGTCCGCCACCTCCTCCGTCGACTCCGCGAAGAAGACGGCGTCGGGCGGAGCCGACGGGTGATACGACTCATCCCGCCCGTGCTGGTCGAGGATCGCCTCGCTCGTGGAGAGCCGCGCGCCGTAGCGGGCGCGGAGCTCCTCGATGACGCTGGCGGACACCTCTTGCATCTCGCGTCAAGTCTCGCAGCATGACAACATCCGCGAGTCGTTCTCGAAGCGGAAGGAGTGGAGCATGGCCGACAGCGTCTATCGGGTCACAGAGGTGATCGGAGCCAGCACCGAGTCGTGGGAAGCAGCCGCCCGTACCGCCGTGGAGACCGCGGCCAAGACCGTCCGCGACCTTCGGGTCGCCGAGGTGAGTCGCCAGGACCTGACGATCGAGAACGGCAAGGTGACGAGCTACCGCGTGCGGCTCTCGATCTCGTTCAAGTACGACACCGGCGACTGACGCCCGGCCTACGAGTCGTCAGCGGGCTTCTCTCGCCGAGCGGTCGACTCCGGCTCGGGCTCGAACAGCGGCTCCTTGTCGTCCCTGAGCTCGGGCTCGAGGTAGTTCTCCGGCTCGGCGAAGACCTTGCGGTTCGCCTCCCACACGCGAAACCTCTTCAACCACGTCCAGTCCATGACGCAATTGTAACGCGCATTTCCGTTGCTTACTTGACAGCGCCGAAACGAATCGGCACACTAATCGACTTGGTCGCCGAGCAATTCCGCTCGGCTCAGCGGGAAAGGAGGTCAGTTTTGACAAACGCAACGCTTCTCAGCGCCGGCTGGCCTCTCGCGTTCGCAGCGTAGGCTGCCGGTCCCGCAAGCAAAAAGATAGCCGTACTTTTCGCACACCCTCTGCGTAGGGCGTCGGACGTCGGCATCCGTAAATCGACCAGGAAAGGATGGCTCATTCGTGAGCAGCGAACTCGTTCGCATTTACACAGTCCGACTCGAGCGACCGACCAGAAAAGAGAGGAGGAAACACGATGATGCATCACGATGTGCTTCTACAGCTGACCCATGAGCGCTGCGAGCGGCTCCAGCGCCAGGCCGAGAATCGGCGCCTGGCTCTGCAGCTTCGCGAACAGCGGCAGCGAACCCGGCGGCGCTGGACGCTCCGCGCCAGGCGCGAGCTGGCCGCCTAGGTCATGCGGCACGCACGGCATCGCCGCGTGCCCGGAGGTTGACGAGAGCACGATCCGTCGGCTCCGGGCACGCGGCGAAGCCAGAATCCGGATAATCGGCCCGGAATCCGAGAGAGGAGCCGCAGATGCCAGCCGATCCGATCGCACCCTTTCCGGTCGTCCGCCGCGGCGACAAGGTCTTCCCGGTACGCCCGCTGCAACAGCTCTTGCGCGCGCGGAACAACCCCGTTGCCGTCGATGGGATCTTTGGTCCGAACACGGAGACGGCAGTCAAGGCGTTCCAGCAGAGCCGCGGCCTCGCCGCGGACGGGATCGTCGGACCGCAGACCTGGGGCAAGCTCGTCGTCCAGATCAAGAAGGGCAGCACCGGCGACGCCGTGCGCGCGCTCCAGGAGGTGATGAAGTTCCACGACCAGTCGGACGGCGAAGGACCCGGAGTGCAGATCGACGGCATCTTCGGCCCGCGCACCGATGCCTTCGTGCGTGGCTTCCAGACCGCCGTCGGTACGCCGTCGGACGGGATCGTCGGCCCGATCACCTGGCGCGCCCTGGTCAGCGGCATGCTCTCCGGCTAGTAGTTAGAGCCGGAAGCGATAGACCCGCGCGTCGTGCGGGCCGAGCCAGTCCTTGAAGCTCGCTTTCGCGGCCGGGATGCGACGGAATATCTGCTGTCCCGCTCCGATCGGCGGCGGTGGCGGCTCCTGGACGTACTCGTGCAGAACCTCGGCGCGGGTGAGCTGTTGTCCGTCGGCCTTGCTCGGTAGCCCGGTGAAGGTGACGACGCTCGTCGACCCGCCGCGCCGCACGGCGATCACGTAGAGCGTGCGGCCGTCCTGGCGCGTCGCGACCTCGACGTCCTGTGCGCTCGCCTTCACCACCGCTTTGGCCACCGGGGCCACGAGCGCCGGCTTCACGTCAGGCGAGTTGAGCTCGGCGATCACCGGCCGCAGGACCCGGTCCCAGAACGTCCAGTTCCAGCCGGCCTTCGCGTCGACGGGCGTCGCGACCTGGGTCAGATGGCCGCCGAAGAAGACGAGCCCGCGGGCGCCGTTGACGATCGCCTGATAGGCCATGAACCGCTCGTCGTGCAGGGATGGGAAGCGCGGGACGATCCCGGGGCGGTCGCGGGAGGGGACGGCGCCGCTCCAGGCGATCTGCAACGTCATCCAAATCGGCTTGGGACCGGCGGCGGTCTTCAGGATCTTCGTCACGTCGCCGACCACGCTGAGGTCGCGGTTGCCGGAGTCGGCATGGGTGCCCGGCGGATACGCGACGGGATAGATATCGGCGCCGGTGATGTCGCACGCCGGGCGATATGGCGTCAGCTGCGTGGCGGGGCTGCCGGGGGCGTGCGTGATCACCAGCGGGTGGTTCGGGTCGAGACCCTTGACGCGCTGATAGCCGCGGACGAGGCCCGCCGGCCGGATCCAGTTGTCGCCGCGAAAGCGATTGCGCGGCTCGTCGACGCCCTTCCACGCGCCGAGCCCCGCATGGCCCTTGAGCGCGTTGACGACCTTCACGAGCAGGCGGTCGCGTGGCCCAGGGGCGCCCGCGGGGAGATCGGTGAGGTCGCCCAGCCAGAGCCAGCAGAGGAGGCCGTGGGTGGCGGCCGCGTCGAGCTTCGCGCGCTCCTGCGAGATCTGGCCGTCCGCGAACTCCGTGTTCCAGTCCGCGATGCCGGTGCGGATGATGCTCACCCCGGCCGCCGCCACCGCGGCCAGGCCGTTCCCGCCACCAGGCCTCGCCTTGTCGGCGGGAGGCGGATTCGAGAGGGCGATCGGGAAGAGCTTGCGTCCGCCCGTGACCAGTGCTCCGGTCGCCGCATCGATCGTCACGTTCGCCACGGCCCTGAGCGTATCGATCGGCGCCGATCGTGTAATTGTTCGGACAGATGCCGCCGTCTCCCCAGCGCTACAACGACAATTTCCGCGGCTGGCCGGTGTCGCCCCAGCACCAGCAGCATCCGGTGCGCGGCACGTTTCTCGACCCCCGCCCCGACCCCGATCTGGGTGCGATCTACCACACGGGAGTCGATGTCGCCGTCCGGGACGACAAGCCCGAGGCTGGCGCGCCTCCCGGCCGGACCCACCGCGTCTTCGCGATCGAAGGCGGCGTCGTCGAGGCGGCGACCAAGCCGGGCGTCCGCGGCAACATCCGCATCGGCCACTTCGGCTACGGCCACGTCGACGCTCGCGTCAAGAAAGGCGACCGCGTAAAGGCCGGCCAGTTCATCGGGTGGACGACCAAGGACTCCTGGCACGTGCACCTGACCGAGTTCCACATCGCAAGCGACGGCCGGCGGACGCTGCTGAACCCGCTCCGGCCGGGTGGAAAGCTGAAGCCGTACGTCGACACGGCGCCGCCGGTCATCCACGATGTGCGCTTCTACACACCCGCCGCGCCGACCTGGGGCCGGCGCGTGACCGGGGTCGCGCAGCTGCCGCCGGCGGGACGCAGGCTCGACAAGTCGACCCTGACGGGGATCGTCGACGTCAGGGCGCGGGTGAGCGACCCGCAGTCGTTCGTCGGCTGGTTCCGCAACGTCTCTCTGCTCGCAGCGCCGCACCACCCCTACCGGATCGGCCTGTTGCTGATCGAGCGCCCGAGCGAGCGGGTCGTGCTGAGACGAACGGTCTACATCGCGCTCGAGGAGCCCTCGATCGCAACCGGACAGCACTACGCGCCCGGTACGAAGCAGAACCATCCCGCCCAGCCCGCCCTCAACCGAAAGATCCAGGGCGCGGGCGACTACTGGTTCCGGCTGTTCCAGAAGCCGTACTGGAACACCACGCGGCTGAAGAACGGCCGCTACCTCCTCGTCGTCAGAGCCTGGGACGCGGCCGGCAACCGCGCGCGCAAGGACATCGAGATCGCGATTCGGAACCCGCCCGTCTGAGATGAGCTACGGCTGGCCCGTCAAGCCGTTCGACGAGCAGCACGCGGTGCGTGGGTTCTTCTGCGATCCGCGGATCGGCGCGAAGGGCAGCAAGGCCTTCCACTTCGGCATCGACGTCTCCGCTCCGGACGGGACGCCCGTCTACGCCGTCGCAGGCGGCAAGGTCCACCGCGAGGGTGGCCAGAACATCGGGATCGTCACCGGCAGCGGCCGCTCGCACGGCTATTGGCACATCGTTCCGCGGGTCAAGCACGGCCAGCGGGTGCGGAAGCACGCCCTGCTCGGCCACGTCGCGAAGAGCTGGGGCCACGTGCACTTCGCGGAGCGCGTGGAGGGCAAGTACTGGAACCCGTTGCGCGTAGGGGCGTTGACGCCGTTCCATGACTACGGCGCGCCCGTGGTCGACCTGATCGTCGCGGAACGAGCGAGCAGGCGGCTCGACCCGAGAGTCCTGACGGGCGTCGTGAACCTGATCGCCGTTGCGCACGACAACCCGCCCATCTCCGCACCGCCGCCGTGGCGTGGCCTGCCGGTCACCCCCGCGCTCGTGCGCTGGCGGCTCGTACGCGACGGCCGCGCCGTCATTCCGTGGCGCGTCGCCGCCGACTTCCGCACCATTCTTCGGACCGAGTTCCGGTTCAACGAGATCTACGCGGCGGGGACGCGCCAGAACCATCCGAACGCCCGCGGCCGCTATCGCTTCTGGCTCGCCCGCGGCTGGGACACGCGCCGCCACCGCGACGGCCGCTACCGGCTCGACGTGGAGGCGGCGGACATTCGGGGCAACGCCTCGCGCGGGCACCTCGAGCTCGTGCTCGTGAACGACGAGGTCTAGGCAGTGACCGGGGCCCGGCGGCTGCGGATCGCGGCCGTCGTGCTGATCGTCGCCTGGTTCTTCCTCCCCGGGCTCAAGGACTGGATTCCGGTCTGGATCCCCTTTCTCGCCTACGCCGCGCTCGAGCTGAACTTCCTCGTCGGCGGTCTGCGCGAGCCGCATGCCCCGTCGCCGAGGGGACGGATCCCGCAGCGCTCCGACATCGACGAGCTCGGCGGCGAGGGCTGGCTCGAGCCGATGCTCGTCCGGATCGAGGGGCAGGACGTCTGGATCCCGGCCGGCGGCAAGAGCGACGAGGAAGTGCAGGAGCTGATCGAGGAGAGCCGCGAGCGGCTGCTTCAGGGAGAGCCGGCGCACAGCCTCTGGCCGCA
This sequence comes from uncultured Gaiellaceae bacterium, assembly GCA_963749515.1. Classification (GTDB taxonomy): domain Bacteria; phylum Actinomycetota; class Thermoleophilia; order Gaiellales; family Gaiellaceae; genus Gaiellasilicea. The sequence continues at coordinate 648,138 of CAVVMR010000001.1, read as the reverse complement.
GCCGCCGGTACCTGTCGTTCCCCGCCGGCAGCGTCTTCTGGCGCGACTCGAAGGAGTCGCGGTGGTCGCGGCGCTCGCGCTCGTCCTCTTCGTGCTCGTCCCCGACGAGGGCTGGAACGGGCTCGACGACGCAGACCAGGCGAGGACCGAAGCGCTCCTGTCCTCCGAAGCAGCCCGGATCGCGGGGCACGCGGCGGACGTGCACTGCGATGCCAGAGGCGAGGCGGTCGGCATCGTCCAGCACGCGGACGGGATCGCCGAGGTCGGCGGCAGGAACGCCTACCTGACGCCGGAGATCTGTTACCGGCTCTACCGGCTCAAGTACAAGAGCGACGAGGGCCCGTTCAGCCAGACCGCACGCGCGATCGCCGTTCTCGCCCACGAGGCGTGGCACCTGCACGGCGAGACGGACGAGGGGATCACGAACTGCTACGGCTTCCAGAGCGGCGTCGCGCTCGGGCGTCGGCTGGGCCTGTCGGACCGGACGGCGGCTCGGATGATGCGCCAGCAGCTCGCCGACAACGCGACGTTCGGGCGCTCAGCCCCGGAGTACCTCGTCCCGCGGGAGTGCCGGAACGGAGGCAGGCTCGATTTGAGACCCGGCGACAGTCGATTTCCGTAGCAGCAGTCCGCCGACGAGAAGAAGGAGGGCCTCGACGAGGGTGATCACCAGCCGGTTCAGAACCGTGGCGCCGAGAGCGACGGATTCGGTGACGACTGCGAGCAGCAGCCCGTACATCGACGCCTCTCGCACGCCGAGGCCCGACGGGGCGAAGATCGCAAGCACGGCGACGATCGCGCCGACCGCGCTGATGCCGCCGAGGAATGGGATCGAGGAGACCGACGGGTCGCCGCCCACCGACCGCAGCAGGAAGAACATCGCGAGGCCGCCGAGCGGCCAGGTGAGCGCGTAGAACCCGACCAGCTCGAAGGCAGTCCGGGCCGGCAGGGGCGTCACCTCGCCCGCCCCGAAGGGTCGGAGCAAGCGCTGCGCGACTGCAGCGAAGACCGGCGGATAGAGCAGGAAGGTGACGACGACCGCAAAGGCTGCGAGCGGCAGCAGCGGGACGTCCGCGCCGCCGATGATCGCGAGACCGACGACGAAGACGACGACGCCCGCGACCGCCGAGAGCCCGGCCTCGAGCAGGATCGACGCGAGCACGACCTTGGTGTCGCGAACGCCGAAGCGCCGCAGGGCGACTACGCGCGCCGTCGGCGTCCAGACGCCCCCCGGCACGTACTTCGCGAGCATCGAGAGCATCTCGGACTGCAGCGCGACGCGGTACGGAATCCGGATCCCGTACGCCGCCAGGATCCGCATCCAGCCGAGGATGAAGACGAGGTAGTACGCGGCGACGACCGCGACGGCGAGGGCGAGGTCGCTGATGTCCGCGTGCCGCAGGCGAGGCTTGGCGTCCGCCCACACGTCGCGCAGCGCCCACCCGAGCGCCACGAGCAGGATCGCGAGCGCGATCAGCTCGATCGTGACGTAGACGCGGCGGATGCGGAGCCAGCCGGCGAGGCGGCTGTTGGCCAACCGGTTCATGCGTCCAGCCTACGCGCCGGGGCGTACGGGCTCGTCCGCCGCGATTTTCCATACAGTCAAGGCGATGCCTGGCCGGCGTACGCTCGCGATCGTCGCCCTGCTCGCAGCGTCCGCGCTGTGCGTCGCGCTGGTCGAGATCAGAACGCACGAGACGGGCGACTCGTACTACCGCTTCCTCGTCTGGAACCTGATCCTGGCCTGGGTACCGCTCGGATTCGCGATCGCTGCCTACTCGCGCGCGCGTCGTCGGGTCGATGCGCTCGTATGGGTGCTGCTTGTTCCCTGGCTGCTCTTCTTCCCGAACGCGCCCTACCTGCTCACGGACTTCATCCACCTCGGAGAAGGACCGGCGCCGCTCTGGTACGACGGGTTGCTGCTGTCCGCGTTCGCGTGGACTGCCCTGCTGCTCGGGTTCGCGTCGCTCTACCTCGTGCAGATGGTCATCCGCCGCGCCTTCGGCGAACGGGTCGCGTGGCTCGGTGTGGTCGTGGTGCTCGGCCTCGCGAGCATCGGCGTCTACATCGGGCGCTTCATCGGCTTCAACAGCTGGGATGCGCTGCTGCACCCGATTCGTGTGGCCGAAGTGATCAACGACCAGCTATCCGCGCCGGAGGCACGGATGGCCGAGGCGCTGGTGGCGCTGACGGGCTTCTTGCTGGTCGGCTATCTCGTCGTCTACAGCTTCACGGACTTGAAGCTCGAGCTGGATCCGGACGACTAGGCGTCGGACTCGGCCAGCTCGACGAACCGGCAGAGCGCATTCGCGAGCCGCATCTGCGGGATCGAGCGGCAGTGGACCTCGAGCAGCCGCGGGCTTGCGACGAGGTAGGCGAGGCAGCGCGCCCGCGAGATCGCGACGTTCAGGCGGTTGCGCGAGAGCAGGAACTCGAGCCCGCGTGGGACGTCCTCCCCACTCGAGCTCCCCATCGAGTAGATGACGACGTCCGCCTCCTGCCCCTGGAACTTGTCGACGGTGCCGACGCGGATCCCGGGCAGCGCCTCCTGGAGCGCGTTCACTTGCGCGTTGAAGGGCGAGACGACGACCACGTCCGTGATCCCGGCCGCGCGCAGACGCTCGACCTCGGCGCGGACGATCGCCACCTCCTCCGGCGACTCCTGCCGGTGCCCGTCGTGCTCGACCGCGAGATAGCGAAGCCCCGTCCCGAGCGGAGTGGTCCGTTCCGCAGCCACCGGCGCCGGTTCGAGGCGCCCCTCGTAGAACTCCTCCGAGATGTAGCTGCAGATGTCCGGGTGGAGCCGGTAGGTGCGCTCGAGGAAGAGGCCGCGGTCGGGCGGAACAGTCGCGTCGTCGCCGAGCAGGTGCCGCAGCACCGACTCGCCACTGCCGGACGGGTGCGTGCCCTGGATCACCTGGTCGAGCTGCTGCGGATCGCCGACGAGCACGACGTTCCGTGCCGCCGTCCCCATCGCGAGCGCATCGGCGAGCGAAACCTGGCCGGCCTCGTCGATGAAGAGGTAGTCGACCTCCTGGTTCTCGCGCGCGAAGAGCCACGCCGTGCCGGCGGCGAGGTCGGCGCCTACGCACTCGTCGGCGTGCTCGACGTCCGTGATCTCGTCGTCGCGACCGTAGAAGGACTCCGAGTTGCCGGTGCTCGCCTTCTTGCGCCCATCGAACTCGATCCCAAGCTCCGCCGAAGCCTCGACGACGGCATCGAGCAGGTTGTGGATCGCCTTGTGGCTCGTCGACGCGACACCGACCGACTTCCCGTTCGCGAGCAGGTGCGCGATCAGCCGTCCGGATGTCCATGTCTTCCCAGACCCGGGCGGTCCCTGGATGACAAGGTGGCGATCGTCCAGCGAGGACACGAGCTCTTTCATCTCGTCGAGATCGGAGGTCTGTACCGGCCGGTCGAAAGGCTCGCGGCGGAGGATCGACTCGAGGGCCGGGTAACGCCGGTCGCCGGCGAGCAGCGAGCGGCCGAGCCGCATGAGTGCGGCTTCCTGCTCGGGCGTGTTGAACGCGCCCTTCGGCACGATCGCGTCGGGCAGGGGCACGTCCTCGAAGGTGCGTCCGCGCTTGAGCGTCAGGCGCCGTTCCGCGCGCTCGACGCCGCTGATCGATCCCGGCGACTTGAGCGTGGCGCGATCGACGGTCTGCTGGCCTTCGCCGATCTTGTGCTCCTGCGGCGGGAACGTGAGTGTGTACGCCCACGAGCGGTCGACGCGCACAGGCTCGCCGACTGACGTGAGCCCGCTGATCGCCTCTGGATCCTCGAGCAGCTCTTCGTCCGTCATCTCGATCCGGTCGAAGTACGCCCACCAAACCGGCTTGCGCTCTCGGTCGTGGTAGTCGAGCAGCTGCGCAGCGAGCTCCTCACCGGCGTCGAGGAGTTGCTCACGGAGCTCCGCCCGCACCTCCTTCACCTCGGGGATCGGCCTCTGCTCGGGCGGCTCGGGCAGCGGGAACGGCCCGAACTGCGCGAGCGCCTCGTCGCGCCGCTCGAGCAGCCAGTCGCGCAGGAGCCGCGTCGCGATGCAGTCCTCGCGGTTGTACTCGTCGATCTGGCGCAGGAGCGAGTCGTCGCGCGTCTGCATCCACTGCTCGAAGATCACGATCGAGGCGCCGCCGTCCTTCACCTCTGCGTCGCGCTCGAAGTCGAGGAAGTGCTCGAGCTCCTTCAGCCCGTAGCCCGGCCGCGAGGCGCGGAGGCCGTTGCGGACGACGCGGTAGAGGTCGACAAAGACCTCGCGGCGGAGAAGGTCGTCGAGCTCGCGCTCCCGGGTGCCGTAGCGGCCCATCAACCGCTTGAGGGCGGTGATCTCGTACGGCGCGTAGTGGTAGACGTGCAGGTCGGGGAACCGCTCGAGCCGCTCGTGCACGAGGTCGATGAAGGTCTGGAACGCCATCCGCTCGGTCTCGTGGTCGTGCGCGTGGAGCGGCTCGAAGTTGCCGTCGACGTCGAGGATCCCCCAGAGGTACTCGAGCGAGCCGTCCGCGTCCCAGAACGGGTTGCCCTCGAAGTCGAAGAAGAGGTCGCCGGGCGAGGGGTCCGGCAGGAGCGCGAAGCCGGCTTCGGGCTGCGGCTCGATCAGCCGGTAGATGTCCTGGCCGCGTTCGCGCGCGTGGAGCTGGAGCTCCGCCTGCTCGCGGTTCTTGGCCCAGCTGTCGGGGTTGATGCCGACGGGCACCGGCTCGGCTGGCGCGCGCCCAAGCTCTGCGAGCGTCGTGATTCCGGCGGCTTCAAGCCGTTCGATCTGCGAGCGGTAGACGCCGGCAACGCGGGAGAGGTGGTCGACGGACTCCCAGTAGGCGTCGCAGAGCGGCTTGAAGTCGCAGATGCGGCAGTGGTCGACGGGGTACGGCTCGGTCGGCGGCGGGTCGGCGACGAAACGCTCGAGCCGCGACCGAACGCGCCGGTAGTAGGCGGCGAACTCCTGCGGCCGGAAGCTTTTTTGCTCCCCGTTTCCGAGCAGCACGTGGATCTGGTCGGGCTCGCGTCCCTGGACCCGCGCGAGCTGCTCGTTGTAGAAGAGGAGCTGGAGGATGTAGGCGGGCTTGGCGGAGCGCGCGAGCTTGGTGTCGAGTGCCTCGTAGGTGCCGTCCGGCTGGCGCATCAGGAAGTCGGCGACGCCGCGCCAACCGTCGTTGGCGAGGACGCCCTGGTAGATGACGTCGGCCTCGCCGGCGTGGATCGCGTCTGCAGTGGCGAGAGCGGCCGCCTCGAAGTCGCCTTCCGGATCGGGGATCTCGAGGACGGTGAGTCCCTGCGCGCGCAGGCTCTCGAGGTAGGCGTGCTCGTGCTCGAGCCCCTTGCGGAAGATCAGCTCCGCCTGCTCGTTCTCGACCTCGGGCCGCTCGATCTCCCCGCGCGCGTGCGCGAGGGAAAGGGTCGTCAGGTGCTCGCAGGCCAGGAAGCCCGTGACGTCGGACGGCGACAGATGGAGCCGGTCAGCGTGTACGCGCATCCACTCAAGTCAACAGGACAGAGACGACGGCTTAGGCGGCCGGGAGCAAACCCTCTACGTTTGAACGCATGGGAGCGCCCGTCACCGAAGCCGTTGCCCATGATCTTCCCAGACCGCTGCCGGAGCGGTCGCAGTCTCGACGCGGTCGTCTCCTACTTCACCCGAAGTGCGCCGCTCTACTTCTTCGCGCACTCGATGCGCGGCGCGATGCATATGGCGCTCAATCCCGACGGCACGTTTCACCGTCGCGGCTACCTGGCGCAGTCGCTGATCGTCGAGCGCCACATTCACGCGCAGGAAGCCCGCCGGGTGCTCGAGATCGGCTGTGGCAGAGGCTTCAACCTGCTCAAGCTCGCCCGGCGGAACTCGGACGTCGCCTTCGTCGGCGTCGATCTCACGCCCTTGCATGTGCGCGCAGCGCGCGCGGCCGCGCGGCGGCGGCGCAATCTCGACATCGACGAGGGCGACTTCCACCGCCTCCCCTACGCCGACGAGTCGTTCGACCTGGTCTTCTCGGTCGAGGCCATCTGCCACGCGGCCGACGTCTACCGGGTCGTGGAGGACGTGCGCCGCGTGCTCCGTCCAGGCGGCCGCTTCGTGACGATAGAGCCCTGGCGGCGTGCGGAGTTCGAGACTCTGGATCGGTTGGCGAGAGACGCCGCGCAGCTGATCGAGACGGTCTTCGTTCTCCCGAACCTGCAGGAATTCAACCGCTGGCTCGAGCGGACGACCACCCTCGGGTTCGAGCCGATCCTGAGCGAGGACGTGACCGCTGCGACACTCCCGAACCTGGAGAAGCTCCGCCGGCAAGCGCTGCGCTGGCGCCGCTTCTCGCTGGGACGGGCTGCGAAGGAGAACGCGCGGGCGGCAATCGCGATGGGTGAGTCCTTCCGCGCTGGAGTCTCGACGGCTCCGGGTTGCTACCGGATCACGGTGGTGGACCGCACCTGATGGCCGCTGACGCTTCGGGCGAGCGGCGCCAGCTCACGGCGTTCTTCTGCGACCTCGTCGGCGCAACGGAGCTCTCGTCCAGTCTCGACCCCGAGGACTACTTCGAGGTCGTTCGGGCCTATCACGAGCGCGCGGGTGAGTTGGTCGTGCGCTACGGCGGCTATGTGGCTCAGTTCCTGGGCGACGGGGTGCTCGCCTACTTCGGCTATCCCCAGGCGCACGAGGACGCGACCGAACGCGCCGTGCGAGCAGGTCTCGAGCTCATCGACGCGCTCGACGAGTTCGAGCGCGACAGGAACGTGCGGCTGTCGCTTCGCGTCGGCATCCACACCGGCGCCGTCGTCCTCGGCTCGACCGGCGGTGAGGAGCATCGCGAGGTTCTCGCCATGGGCGAGACCGTGAACCTTGCGGCGCGGCTGCAGGGAGTCGCGGCGCCGGACACCGTGGTGATCAGCGGCGACTCCGAGCGGCTCGTGCGCGGTCTGTTCGTGCTCCACGACCTGGGGCCGCAGACGCTGAAAGGGCTCCCGCGCCCGATCCCGGCGTACCAGGTGTCGGGCGCGACGGGCGTCCGCGAGCGGCTCGACCTGCTCGGGGCGGACAACCTGACGCCGTTCATCGGCCGCGACGGCGAGCTTCGCCAGCTGCTCGAGGAGTGGGAGCAGGTCCGGAGCGGTCACGGCCGTGTGGTCCTGATCAGCGGCGAACCGGGGATCGGCAAGTCGCGCCTGACGCGTGCGCTCCGCGACGAGCTCGCCGGCGCTTCCCACACCTGGCTCGAGGCGCAGTGCTCGCCGTGGAGCGAGAACACTGCCTTCTACCCCGTGATCGAGTTGCACCGGCGCCTGTTCGGCATCAGAGACCAGGATCGGGCGGAGGCGACGCTGGCGCGCTTCGAGGCCGCGCTGGTGGACGCCGGGCTGGCGGTCGACGAGGCGCTTCCCCTGTTTGCTGCTCTGCACGGTGTGCCGCTGCCGGAAGATCGCCAGCCGCAGCCCATGAGCCGTGAGGCGCAGCGTCGGAAGACGCTCGAGACGCTGTGCGAGTGGGTGATCGGCCTGGGTCGCGAGCACCCGGTCGTCCTCCTGATCGAGGACGTCCAGTGGATCGATCCTTCGACCGCCGAGCTGGTCGAGGACATGATCGCCCGGTGTTCGGAGCGGCCGTTGTTGCTGCTGTTCACGCACCGTCCCGACTACGCACCCGCCTGGGCCGCGCACGGGCAGCTCGCGATCCGCCTCGACCCCCTGGTCGAGGACGAGGCGAGCCGGATTGTCGAGGACGTCGCGGCCGGAGCCGGCCTGCCGCCTGAGCGGATGCTGGAGATCGTCGCCCGGTCCGAAGGCGTGCCGCTCTACCTGGAGGAGCTGACAAAGGCGGTGCTGGAGTCCGCCTCGGGTCCCTCCACCACCCCTGCGACGCTGCGCGACTCGCTCATGTCCCGCCTCGACCGGCTCGGTCCCGCCAAGGAGCTCGCGCTCCTCGCTTCCGTGATCGGGCGCGAGTTCTCGTACCTGCTGATCGCGGCGGCGTCGCCGGACGACGAGCCGAGGCTGCGCGCCGGGCTCGCCCAGCTGGTCGAGAGCGAGCTCGTCTTTCAGGTCGGCGAGCCCCCGGACGCCAGGTACCGGTTCAAGCACGCGCTGATCCGCGACGAGGCCTATCAGTCGCTCTTCAGGTCGGCTCGGGGGCAGTACCACGAGCGGATCGGGCAAACGCTCGAGGCGCAGTTTCCGCACGAGGCGGAGGCCCGGCCCGAGCTGGTTGCGCACCACTTCCTCGAGGCGGGCGACAGCGCGAGGGGAGTGCAATACCTTGCCATGGCCGCGCGGCGTGCGGTGACGACCTCGGCGAACGTGGAGGCCATCCACGCCGCCGATCAGGCGCTCGAGGTGCTGAGCGGCTGGCCCGAGTCGGCGCAGCGGAGCCAGCTCGAGATGTCCCTCTTCACGCTCCGCGGCGTGGCCCTGATCGCGATCCGCGGCTATGCGTCGGATGAGGTGCAGGACACGTTCGCGCGGGCGCGCGAGCTTGCGAACATGGCCGGCGGAGGCCCGCAGCTCGTGCCCGTGCTCCACGGTCTCTGGCTCTTCCACATGGTGCGCGGCGACCGGGGAGCCACCCACGACCTGGCCGATCAGCTCCTCGCGATCGCGGAAGTCTCGGACGACACGACGGAGCAGCTCTTCGGGCTGACGGTGGGGGGAATTCAGCGGTTCTTCGAGGGTCGCTTCCAGGACGCTGTGGGCTACGTCGAGCGCGCCTACGCGCTGTACGAGCCGGCGCTTCACAGCCAGCTCGCCGTCACGTACTCGCTCGGTACTGCCGGCGTCGCGCGCGCGAACGCAGCCGCGTGCCTCTGGTTCCTCGGCTACCCAGACCGCGCGCGTCAGCTCGTCCAAGAGGTAGTCGAAGCGGCGCGGAGCAGCCAGCATCCGTTCACGCTCGCGGGCGTCGACGTGATGGGCGCGATGGTCTTCCACCTCTGTCGAGATCTCGACGCCGCTCGTGCGCTGGAAGAGGACGCGCTTCGCATCGCAACCGAGCAGGGCTTCCCGCTGTGGATCGGCGGGGCGCTCTGCGGGCTGGGCAACGCGATCGCGGAGCTCGGCAGCTTCGACGAGGGCATGGAGAAGGTCCGGGAAGGGCTAGCCCTGTACCGAGCCACGGGCGGCCAGACCAACACGGCGTTCGTCCTCGGCGGCGTCGCAACGGTGTGCCTCGCGAACGGACGGTTCGACGAGGCGGAGCAGGCGGTCGACGAGGCGCTAGGCCTGGTCGAACGAAACCTGGAGACGCTCTACGCTGCGGAGCTCTGGCGCCTGAAAGGTGAGGTGACGCTGGTGCGTACCGCCGACGAAGGTGCCGCCGAGGCGCTCTTCGAGCGCGCGCTCAAGTTGGCCCGAGCGGAGCAGGCGAGGTCGCTCGAGCTCCGGGCCGCCATGAGCCTTGCTCGACTGTCGGATCGGCGCGGCGAGAGCCGCAAGGGCGTCGAGGTGCTAGCGCCCGTCTACGAATGGTTCGACGAGGGCCACGACACCCCGGATCTCCAGGACGCGCGAGCCCTGCTCGAACGCCTTCGGTAGACCTCGAGGTCGGCTCCTTAATGCGCAGCTAGGAGGTCGCTCCGCGATCTCGGCGCGCGAGAGCGCCGAGATAGACACCGGCGCACACGATCCCGCCGCCGAGGATCGTCGTCACCGTGATCCGCTCGTCAGCGACTACGGCGCCTAGCGCCACCGCGACTACCGGCATCAGGACAAAGATGTACGACGTCGACGAGGCCGTCCACCGCTGCACCACCACGAGAACACACATGAAGAGGCCGACGGTCGCGGCGACGAGGTAGATGACGGCGAGTTGTGTCTTGCCTGCCTCGGGCAAGGCGAAGGTTTCGCCTGCCACTGCCGAAACCACCAGCAACGCGGCGGCGCCTGCGGTCATGGCGATGAAGTTCATAACCATCGGACTCACGCGCCCGACTCGCTTCGAGACGATCACTGACTCAGACGCGGCGAGGGCGGCGAGGATCAACAGAGCGAACGAGTGCCAACCGAAGTCGACAGAGCTTCGCTGGAAGAAAATCACGGCCGAGCCTGCAACCGCGATCAGGGCGCCCGCGACCGCCCGCGCGTTCAGCCGTTCCATCCGGTGGGCAACTGCCAGCATCAAGGTGAGCAACGGGCCGACGGCCAGGACGACCGCCGCGATTCCGGCCGGTACCTCCTTCATCGCCCAGTACAGGCAGCCGTACGCGCCGGCGAAGCCGATTAGCCCATAAACCACCACGAGCCCCAGCACACGCCCGCGCGGGAGCCGCAGCCGCAGCGCCACGACCAGCACACCGAAGACAAGCGCTGCGAGCCCGAACCGCAAGCCGGCGCCCCAGAGCGGGTCGAGCTCTCGATTCGAATACCTGACCGCAACAAAATTGGAGCCGCCGATGATGACGGCGCCCATAAACGCCGAAAGGCCAACCCCGTCTGTGGCTGTCGACATCTGCCGACGGTACAACGCCGCGACCGATGAGATTCCACCACCGCGCCGGTCGAAGTTGATGACATACCGTTCTCACGCTCAAGGAGGAGGCCCCAAATGCCCACACCAACCCTCGTCGCCGGCGCTCCCTGCTGGATCGACCTCTACAGCTCCGACACCAACAAGGCGAAGGAGTTCTACGGCCAGCTGTTCGGCTGGACGACCCTCGACCCCGGCCCCGAGTACGGCGGCTACTTCATCTTCCAGAAGGACGGCAAGGCCGTCGCCGGTTGCATGGGCAACGACGGGGAGCAGGGTTACCCCGACAGCTGGACGACCTACCTGACCACCGACGACGCCGACCGCACCGCCGCCGACGCGGCCGCGCACGGCGGCAAGGTGAACATGGAGCCGATGGACGTCACCCAGAACGGTCGCTTCACGATGATCTCCGACCCGGGCGGCGCAGCGATCGGCGCCTGGCAGCCGCGAGAGGTGAAGGGCTTCGAGGTCCGGAGCGAGCCCAACACCGCGGGCTGGTTCGAGCTGCACACGCGCGACTACGACAAGGCGGTCGCCTTCTACCGCGACGTCTTCGGCTGGGAGCCGCACACCGCCGCCGACGAGGCGGAGTTCCGCTACACGACGCTCGGCGAAGGCGAAAACGCGCTCGCGGGGATCATGGACGACTCGCCGTACCCGGAGGACACCTTCCACTCAGGCTGGGTCGTCTACTTCCGGGTCGACGACGTCGACGCGACCCTCGAGCAAGTCGAGGCGCTCGGCGGCAAGATCGAGCGGCCCGCGGAGGACACCCCGTACGGACGGCTCGCGGCCTGCGTCGACCCGACCGGCACGCGGTTCAAGCTGATCGGCTAGTCGCAGACAGCGATCCGCGACACGAACGCGGACACACGGCCGGCTCGTATCCGGGCAAGCAGGCCCGGGTACGAGCCGCCGCCGACCTCCGCGCAGATCTTCCTCGTCACGAGCCAGTAGCCGCTGTCGCCCGGGATGCCCGTCTTCAGCGGGGCGCGCGGGTAGAGCTGCGCGCAAGCGTGCGACCGTGTCGCCGACGCGGAGGCCGAGCGCCGTTCGCCACCCCGCCCGTCCCGTCACCGTCACGACCAGCGCAACACCTTTCGTGCACGGCTTGTCTTCGAAGGTGAAGAACTCCACCGTGACTCGCAGGCCGCTCCAGGCTTGAACGCACGACTGGGTGAAGTCCGTCCGAATGCTCGACGGCAGGCCGAAGAGCCGCTTCACCTGTGGCGGCGTGCTGCGGCCGATCAGGATGCCGCCCGCGCTCTTGTCGCCCTGAATCACACGCACGGGCGTTGCGCCGAAAGCCGCCCCGGCGACAATCAGGACGAGGACGACCGCGACGAGACCCTTCACGCGGGCGGTGCGACGACCTGGAAGACCGCGCCAGTCGGATCCTGCAGCACCGCGACGCGACCGACCGAGATGTCCATCCCCGGCATGAGCGCCTGGCCGCCCAGCTCCTGCGCCTTCGCGACGGTGGCGTCGCAGTCCGCGACCGCGAAGACGCTCATCCAGTTCGGCGGCACGTCCGCCATTTCGTCCGTGAGCCTGAAGAGGCCGGCGACCCGGTGGTCGCCGAGCATGAACATGCGGTACGGCTCCGGCTGGCCCAGGTCGATCTCGGCCACGTCGTAGCCGAAGACGGACTTGTAGAACTCCGCAGCCGTGTCGACGTCACGAGTCTCGCACTCGTTCCACTGGAACGACCCGGGCTCGTTCGCGAGCTGCGCGCCGTGGTGTTTGCCCGCCTGCCAGACGCCGAAGATCGCGCCAGTCGGATCCTGCGCGACCGCCATCCGGCCGGAATCGAAGACGTCGAACGGATCCGCGAGCACGGTGCCACCGGCGTCCCGGATCTTCGCCGCCGTGTCATCGACGTCGTCACTCGCGATGTACGTCGTCCAGTGCGACGGGATCCCCTCCTGCTGCGGCGGGCTCGCGGCGGCCACGTACTTCCCCCGCAGCGTGAACATCGTGTAGCCACCCGCCTCGGGCCGCGGGTCCTGATCGGCTTCCCAGCCGAAGAGGCCGCCGTAGAACTCGATCGTCTTCTCGAGGTCGGGACTCGTGACGTCCACCCAGCATGGAGTCCCGTGCGCGTATGAGCTGAATTCAGGCATGCCGCGATCCTTTCATGCCCAACAGCACCTGGTCTGCGAGTTGCGCCGTAAAGGCTGTATCCAGCGGCTCCCCACTCAGGAGCAAGCGGTAGAAGACCGCTCCGTGGAGCGCGTCGACAGCCAGCTCGAGATCGGCGTCCGGCCGGAGCTCCCCCCGCTCCCGGCCTCGCTCGAGCGCTTCACGCATCGCCCTTCGTCGCGAAGGCACGACATCGCGGTGGAACCGTTCCGCCAGCTCCGGATCGTGCTGCAGGTCGGCGATGAGCCCGGCGAGGACACGGCCACCGATCGGCTCCGCGAGCACGGCCACCAGCCAGCCAAGCAGCTCGCGTACGTCCTCGTGCACATCGCCGCTGTCGGGCGACGGCTGAAGCACCGCGTCGGAGCCCCCGAGATACGCCTCGAGCGCCAGTGCGGCGCGCGACGGCCACCAGCGGTAGATCGTCTGCTTGCCGACTCCCGCGCGCGCGGCGACCCCCTCGATCGTCAGCTTCCGGTAGCCCAGCTCGACCAGCAGCTCCTGCGTCGCAGCGACGATCGCTTGATGGGAGCTCTCGCTCCGGCGTCCGGCCATACGCCCACAGTACCACTTAGACGAGACGTATCGTCTTATGATAACCTCCAACACAACGAGACGTATCGTCTAGAGATCGAGGAATCATGACGCTGACGAAACTCGCTCCCCTCCGCGGCCCGCTCGTCCTCGCCGCGCTGTGCCTCACGCCGATCGTCCTCTGGCTTCGGATCGCCCCGCTCGACACTCGCTTCAACGGCTCGTACACCAGCCTGACGAGCATCGCGGTCCTCTGCGCGTTCGCCGGCACGGCCGCGTTTGCGCTCAACCTCACGCTCGGCGCCCGGCTACGGCCCGTCGAAGCGCTCTTCGGCGGCCTCGACCGCATGTACGGGGCACACCGCGTCCTCGGACAGGCCGCCTTCGCGCTGCTCCTGGGCCACGTCGTCTTCATCCTCGCGGGCCGAGCTACGATCTCCGGCGGCACGGCGCTCGACCTCCTCGGGCCGGGCGCGGGCTGGACCGTGTTCGCCGGGGTGCTCGCGTTCGGCGCGATGACCGTGTCGATTCTGCTGACGCTGTTCGTGCGGCTCGGGCACGAGGTCTTCGTCTACGTCCAGCGCACGTTCGGGTTCATCTTCCTCGCCGCCTCCTACCACGTGTTCACAACGGACGGAGCGAAGCTCCAGTCCGCCGCGCTGAACCGCTACATGGCGGCGCTGGCGACCCTCGGCATCGCCGCGTTCGCGTATCGCTCCGTGTTCGGCAACGTGCTGGTTCGGCGGCGCAGGTATCGGGTCACGGCGGTGAACCGACTGGATGAGAACGTCACCGAGATCACGATGGAGCCGCAGGGCCGGCCGCTCGCGTTCATGCCGGGGCAGTTCGTCTTCGTCACCTTCCGCTCGCTCGCCCTCAGGGAGGAGCTGCACCCGTTCGAGCTCTCGGTGGAGCGCCAGGTGCTCTCCTTCCGCGCAGGAGACGTCGGCAACCAGTTCCATCCCTTCTCGATCACCGCTTCCCCGGGCGAGCCGAGCCTGAGGGTGACCGTCAAGGCGATCGGCGACTACACCCGCGCGCTTCGCCGGCTCGAAGCGGGCGCGGACGCCGTCGTCGAGGGCCCGTACGGATCCTTCTCGCACTGGAACGTGCCGAGCGGCCGCCAGCTCTGGCTGGCGGGAGGGATCGGTGTCACGCCGTTCCTGAGCATGGCCCGCAGCCTCGGCGACCGGAGCGGCCAGTCGATCGACTTCTACTACTGCGTCGAGCACGACGAGGAGGCGCACTTCCTCGACGAGCTCCATGCGATTGCTGCGAGCCGCGACGACTTTCGTGTCACCGTCGTCCCACGGGACCGCGAGGGCTTCCTCACTGCGACCCGCCTCGCCGAGGAGCACGACGATCTCGCCAACGCGCACGTGCTCATCTGCGGGCCGCCGGCCATGATCGACAACCTGCGAGCCCAGCTCGTGACCCAGGGGGTTCCGGAGGCGCACGTCCATGCGGAGGAGTTCGGGTTCGCGAAGCTCGGCCGGACGGGATCGAGTCCGGCGCCTCCGCGCCAACGCGCGGTGCCGACGCCTGTCCTGGCCGCAGCGCTCGGCGCCGCAGCGCTCCTCGTCACCGTCGCCCTCCTCGTCGCGGGCTACGCGACATGAACGAGCAGCGTCTCACCACGAGCGTTCTGGTCATCGGGACCGGCGCCGCCGGCTTGCGGGCCGCGATCGAGCTCCAGGAGCAGGGCGTGCAGGTGCTGTGCGTCGGGAAGCGCCGCCGCGACGACGCGCACACGGTGCTTGCGTCCGGCGGTATCAACGCCGCGCTCGGGACGATGGATCCCGAGGACACCTGGGAGCAGCACGCCGCTGACACGCTGCGGGAGGGCTACTGGCTCGGCGATCCGCTCAGCGTCGAGCTGCTCTGCCGCGAGGCTCCGGCGGCGATCGACGATCTCGTCCGCTGGGGCGCTCGACTGGCCCGCGAGGAGGATGGGCGCCTCACCCAGCGCTACTTCGGCGCCCACCGGTACCGGCGAACGTGTTTCACGGGCGACTACACGGGCCGCGAGATCCAGAGGACCCTCGTCGCCCGAGCCACAGAGCTAGGGGTCGCCATTCGCGACGACGTCTACGTGACCCGACTGCTCGTGCACGACGGCCGCGTCTTCGGCGCCTACGGCTTCGACGTGGACGACGGGAGCCGCCGGCTGATCGTCGCCGACGCGGTCGTGCTCGCCGCCGGGGGTCACACGCGGATCTGGCGCCGCTCCTCTTCCCGGCGCGACGAGAACACCGGCGATGCGATGCGCCTCGCGGCCGATGCGGGCTGCCGGCTGCGCGACATGGAGCTCGTCCAGTTCCACCCCACCGGGATGGTGCACCCGGAGGAGTCTGCGGGGACGCTCGTGACCGAGGCGGTGCGCGGCGAGGGCGCGATCCTCCGCAATGCCGCGGGCGAGCGCTTCATGGAGCGCTACGACCCTGAGCGCCTCGAGCTCTCCTCTCGCGACCGCGTTGCCCTCGCCAACTACACGGAGATCGCGGAAGGTCGCGGAACCGAGCACGGAGGCGTGTTCCTCGACGTCTCGGGTCTCGACCGCGAGGTGATTCTGACCCGGCTGCCGCGGATGTACCGGCAGTTCATCGACCTGGCGATGCTCGACATCACGACGACCCCGATGGAGGTTGCCCCGACGGCGCACTACTCCATGGGCGGCATCCGCGTCGATCCTTCGACTCATGCCACCGACGTGGAAGGCCTCTACGCGGTCGGCGAGTGCGCAACCGGCGTCCACGGCGCCAACCGGCTCGGCGGCAACTCGCTGGCCGAGTGCCTCGTCTTCGGCCGCATCGTCGGCCGCGAAGCCGCACGCTGGTCGGCGGCGCTCGATGTCCACGTGCGCGACCACACCGCGATCGACGCTGCGCGCGACGAGGTCGACGAGTTGCTCGCCGGTCGCGGTGACGAGTTCGCGCGGCCTCTACAGCGGGCCCTCCGAGACGTGATGTCCGAGTGTGCCGGCGTCGTCCGGACCGAAGACGGCCTCCGTGACGGGCTCTCCCGGCTCGACGAGATCCGCGAGCGCGCTCGCTCGCTGGAGGTGCGCCCGGACATCGCCGGCTTCGCCGACCTGGCTCATACGTTCGACCTGCACGGCTCGCTGCTCGCCGCTCAGGCGACACTCGAGTCGGCGGTCGAGCGGCGTGAGACGCGCGGTGCGCACAACCGCGCCGACTTCCCGAACCAGGACCCGCTGCTGCAGGTGAACCTCGACTGGACTTCGGACGGCGTCCTGACCCACCGGCCGATCTCGCCACCCTCCGCTCGCGTCTCCGCCCTTGCCGCCGGGCCCGACCTCGAGACGACGGGCCGCCTGCTCGAGTAACGCCCTCTCAGCCCGTGGTGACCGCCGCAGTCGTGACCGGAGGCGGCTCCGTCGTCGCGGGTGGCGGCTCCGTCGTCGGTGGAGGCTCGGTGGTGGGCGGCGGCGGCTCGGTCGTCGGCGGCGGCTCGGTGGTCGCCGGAGGAGGCGCGCTCGTCGTGGGCGCTGGTGAGGTCTCCGTCTCCGCTTCCGTCGTCGTCGGCGCAGTCGTCGTCGCCTCCGTCGTCGTGTCGGCCGTCGACGCGGGAGGAGCCGTGCGCTCCTCCGTGTCGGCCGCCGTCGTGCCGGTGGGGACAGAAAGCGAGATCGAGCCGGTCGGACGCTCTGCGGTGGTGTCGCCGGACGTTGCGAGGTACGCCGCGCCGACGCCGGCGGCCAGGAGTGCGAGCACGGCGACCGCGATCAGCGCGAGCGGCCGGCGACTGCTCGCCGCGGGCAGTAAGCCTGCAGGACGGCCGTGACCTCCGTCTGAGCCGCGCCGGGCGCCACGACTCCCAGCTCCTGCACGAGCACTCCGAGCGCGGCCAGGTCCTCGTCGGGCGTGGCGCCGCCGCCGAAGCCCGTGAGCTTGGCGCGGCCCTCCCCATCGAGGAGGACGTTCGCGGCACTGACGGAGCCGTGCGTGATGCCTTGCGCATGTGCGTAGGCCAGCGCGGCAGCGAGATCGGTCGCCACCTCGCGTGCCTCCGACGCGGGAAGCGGCCCAAGGGCGAGCCGTTGCTCGAGCGACCCGCCCGGGAGGTACTCGAAGACGGCGTAGGGCGTGCGGTTCTCCTCGCCCTGGTCGAAGAGCCGCACGATGCCGGGATGCGAGAGCAGGGCGGCCTGGTCGTCGCGCGCGGGCAGCCGCATGAAGACCTCGCGGCCCAGCTCGGTGTCCGTGGCACGCCAGCTCGAGCCGCCGACCTGCTCGACCAGCTCGTAGCGTTCACTGATCAGGCGCCGCCCCATCCCTCCTCTGTACCGCAGCGAGCCCGGCGCTAAGCGCCGGTGACTTCGGCCCGAATCGACTCCAGCTCGTGCTCCAGCTCGGCCAGCTCCGCGCCGCCGGCCATCAGGCGCACGAGCTCCTGCCGGTCGACGTCCTTCTTCGCGTAGTTCCCGAGGCTCTGGCCGCGGTTCAGGATCACAAAACGGTCGCCGACCGGGTACGCGTGGTGCGGGTTGTGCGTGATGAAGATCACGGCCACGCCCCGGTCGCGCGCCTGGAGGATGTACTTGAGCACGACGCCCGCCTGCTTGACGCCGAGCGCGGAGGTCGGCTCGTCGAGGATCAGCACGCGCGCGCCGAAGTAGACGGCGCGGGCGATCGCCACCGACTGCCGCTCGCCGCCGGAGAGCGTGCCGACGGGCTGGTCGGGATCGCGGATGTCGATCCCCATCTCGCGCAGCTCCTTCTGCACGATCCGCTTCGCGGTCGGCGCATCGAACCACTGGAACGGCCCGATCCCCTTCCGCGGCTCCGCGCCGAGGAAGAAGTTCCGCCAGACCGACATCAGCGGCACCATCGCGAGATCCTGGTAGACGGTCGCGATCCCCTTCGCGCGCGCGTCGCGCGGCGAGTCGAAGCGAACTTCCTCGCCGTCGACGCGAATGCGACCCGCGTCGTGCTGGTGGACGCCCGAGAGGATCTTGATGAAGCTCGACTTGCCGGCGCCGTTGTCGCCGAGGATGCACGTCACCTCGCCGGCGTCCACGTGCGCGGAGACGTCGTTCAGCGCGACGACGTTGCCGTAGTACTTCGAGATGCCTTGGGCTTCCAGCAGGTGCGTCACGTCATCTCGCTCTCTGCGCGCGGTTGCGGATCACCGTGTTCAGCATCACGGCGGCGAAGAGGATCGCGCCCTGGAAGGTGAAGGTCCAGTTGCTGTCCCACTGGGCGAAGATGATCCCGAGCTGCACCATCCCGAGCATC
The DNA here is from genome assembly GCA_963749515.1 of uncultured Gaiellaceae bacterium. Classification (GTDB taxonomy): domain Bacteria; phylum Actinomycetota; class Thermoleophilia; order Gaiellales; family Gaiellaceae; genus Gaiellasilicea. The sequence continues at coordinate 629,760 of CAVVMR010000001.1, read as the reverse complement.
GCGGCGCCGAAGAAGGTGCCGATCACCGAGCCGTAGCCGCCGGTCAGCAGGCAGCCGCCGACGACGGCGCAGATGATGAAGATGAACTCGAGCCCGATGCCCTCCTTGGCCTGGATCGAGCGGAGCTCGAGCGCGGTGATGATCCCCATCAGGGCCGCGGTGCCGGAGGTCATCATGAAGAGCGTGATCTTCGTCCGCGCGACCGGGACGCCGATGTTGCGGGCCGCGACGGGATCGCCGCCGGCGCTGTAGATCCAGTTGCCGAAGCGTGACTTGGCGAGCAGCCAGGCGCCGACGAGCGTGAGCCCGATCCACCACAGCACCTTCGCCTTGAAGGCGTACTCCGTGAGATCCGAGGCGAACCACCGGCGCGCGCTCTCGAACCCGCTCGCGGCGTCGATGTTCTGGATCGCGGTCGTATCGGTGAGCCTCAGGGTGAGCGCGGCGTTGACGCCCTGGAGGACGAAGAAGGTCGCGAGCGTGACGATGAAGCTCGGCAGCTTCGTCCGGACGACGACGTAACCGTTGATGAAGCCGATCGCGAGCCCGAACAGGAGCACGATCGCCATCGCGGGCCAGATGTTCACGTCCTGGAAGGTGGCGAGGTAGCCGAGCAGGAGGCCCGAGCTGCCGATCATCGCCCCGGCGGAGAGGTCGAACTCGCCGCCGATCATCAGCAGCGCGACCGGCACGGCGACGATCCCGAATTGCGCCGCCTGGTCGGTCCAGCCGGCGGCGATGCCCGGATCGCCGATCCAGTTGACGGAACGGGCGAAGTACGCGAACGCGAAGAAGACCGCGACCGCGCCCAGGAGCGCGCCCGTGTCCGGGCGGGTGAGGATGCGGGCGAGCGGGCCGACCCGGACGAGACGCTCGTCCGGGTCGGCTGTCGCTGTGGCCGGCTCGGCCATGACGCGGAGCCTGCCTGCTGCCTAGCGGGTTCCCTGCGCGGCCAGCTTGGCGATTCGGGCCGCGTTCCCCTTGTTGATGATCCCCGGCCCGGTCAGCACGGGCGCTCCGTTGCCGACCGTGTTCAGGTTCGTCGCGTAGAGCATCGCGAACACGACCGGCAGGTACCCCTGGAGGTACTGCTGCTGGTCGATCGCGAACATCATCTTCCCGGCGCGGATCAGCTTGATCGAGCCGCCGACGTCGAAGGTGCCGACCTTCGTCCCGGCCTTGACGACGTCCGTGCAGGGAATCGTCACGTCGGGGTCGAGGCCGAGGAACCCGTCGAGGCTCCGGTCGGCGGTGAAGGCGGCCTTGACCTTCGCCTTCGTGCCCGGGATGTCCGACTTCGCGTTCGGGATCGTGAGCACCTTCACGGCAGAGCTGCCCATGATCTTCTTGACGCCGTCGGCGCGTTGCTGGAGCCCCGAGTTGCTGGCCTCGTGAATCACGATCAGCACCTTCTTGGCGCCGGCCTTCTTGAACTGCTTGCCGGCGCCCTGGCCGGCGATGTCCTCGGTCTGACCGACGTGGACCTCGTAGGTCGACAGGTCGTCGAACGCACCGAGGCCGGAGTTGACGGTGATGATCACGATGCCCTTCGCCGCCGCCCTGCGAAGCGGATCCTTCAGGGCGCTCGCGTCCGGCACCGACGTCGCGATCACCTTCGCGCCGCCGGCGATCGCGGCGTTGATCCCCGAGACCTGCCTCGAGACGTTGTTGTTCGCGTACACCTGCGTGACGCTGATGCCGCGGCTCCTCATGTCCTTCGCGGCCTGGTCGACGCCCTTCTTGAAGACCGACCAGAACGAGCCGGTGTCTCCGTGCGTGACGATCGCGACCTTCGTCGTCGCCGCGGCACGTGTGCCACCGAACGCGGCCGGTGCGCCGAGCATCGAGACGCCGGCGGCGGCCAGCCCGCTCTTGACGAGAAGCCCGCGCCGTGTCACCTGCGTCGGATCCTCGAATTCCTCTTCTGCGTACAGGTCTTCGACAGTCATCGTCTGCTCGTCTCCTTTGCTCGCGAACCGGGCTTTTGCGATTCTCAACCAGTGACGGCCTGAACGCTACTCAGTGCTCGCTCGTTCCTCGCACCAGCGGCTTGTGTTCGGCGCTGCGAACCGGGGATAGTGAAGTCGATGACAACCTCGCGCTCCCGGCGTCGGACCGTGCTCGTCATCGGAATCGCGTTGAGCCTGATCGTGTCCGCCGTGGCGGCAGGCGTCGTCCTCGCCCACCGGGCGACCCACGACGCGCCGATGACGCGGGCGCAGTATCTCGCGGCGGCAAACGCGATCTGCGCGAGGTACAGCAAGGTGCTCGACACGATCCCGCCGCCGAACGACCCGGCGGCTCCCGGCGCGGTCTACGAGTCGATCGGGCTCGCGCTGCCCGTCCTTCGCGCGCAGGCCAAAGAGGTGCGCAAGCTCGTTCCGCCGCGGGAGCTCGAGTCCCGCGTCACGCACTTCTTCCTGCTGACCACCGCGTCGTTCGAGCACCTGGCTCGCGCCGGCCGTCAGGCCGGCAGGCGCGAGCTGTTCCCGATGGTGCAGTCGCTCGCCGCGTTCGAGCGCGCACGTGAGGCGGCGAAGCGCGCGCGGCGCTCGGTCGGCTTCACGTGCTGACGCTCAGTCGCGCAACGGCACCGCGTAGGACGGCATCGGCGCACCCGTGGCTCCGCGCAGCTTGAGCGGGAAGCCGAGGAACGCGAACTCGTACTGCTTCTCCGCCGCGATCTCCTCCATGTTCACGACCTCGATGATCTGCGCACCGGCGGTCGCGAACATGTAGGCGTGCACGGGCAGGAAGACGTCGGCCTCCTCGGAGGGCAGCACCTCGAGCCCGATCGAGTCGCCGGCGATGCACATCGCCCCGACCTCCTCGCAGAGGTACTTGGCGGCGGGCAGGCCGATGCCGGGCGGGTTGACGAGGTAGCCGTCGAAGTCCGGCCACTTGGTCATGACGCCGGTGCGCACGAGCACGACGCTCTTCGGCCTGATTTCGACGCCCTGCTCTCGAGCGGCGTTCTTCAGGTCGTCGGGCGTGATCGCGTAGCTGTCCGGAAGGGCATCGACGCCGTGCAGCCCTGCCACGTCGAGCAGCACGCCGCGGCCGATGATCGGCGGATACTTGTCGAGGCCGCCTTTCGTCCAGATGCGGCTGCCGAGGTCCTTGTCCGCCGTCCAGCCGTTCCAGAACTTCCCGTAGAAGCCGAGATGATTGAGCGTGTCGACGTGCGTGCCGCAGTGCGTGTACATGTGGATCGAGTCGCCGCAGTACGAGTACTTCTCGTGCACGTGTGAGCCGACTCCGGAGAGGTTGTCGTTGACCGAGCCGTCAGGCGTGTGCGTCATCCAGATCCCGTACGGAGGGTCGCCGGCCGCCACCCACGACGGCATGCCGATGAAGTACTCGACGTTGAGATCGAAGAGATGGCCGCCGTCGAGGTGCTCGAGAATCGCGCGGTTCGTGTCGGGCGTGATCCAGTTCAGCCGCCCGATCTCGTCGTCCTCACCCCAGGGACTCTTCGAGACCTGCACCCCGTCCTGATCGAGCACCGCCTCGAACGTGAACCCGGTTTCCGTTGCCATGACCGGCCTCCTTCCCTGTATTGGACTCGTGCCGCGAGTCTAATAGGTGTGTGCTGTATGCAAAATCACGTCGAGATCATCTTCTTCTCCACCCCCACTCCCGCCGCGACCGCACGTTCGTACTCGAGCGGGACCGTGGCGGAATCCTGGAGCGCGATGCCCGTGGAGTCGAAGACGGTGACCTGATCGTCCGACTGACGCCCGTCGAGCAGTCCCGCGATCACCCTGCCGATCTCGCCCGCGACGTCGGCCTCCGTGATCAGCCCCTCCGCGAGCGGAACGTTGATCTCGCCGTCCTCGCGACACTGGCGGATGTCGTCGACGAAGACGCGAGCCCGCTGGAGAATGCGCGGGTCGAGCTCCTGCTCGCCCTTCAGGTCGGCGCCAAGGGCGGCGATGTGCGTGCCCGGAGAAACCCAGTCGTCGTCGACGAGCGGGCTGCGCGCGTGCGTCCCGGTCACGATCACGTCGGCGCCGCGGGCGGCGGTCTCCGCATCGGTCGTGCCGAGCAGCCTTAGGTGCGGATACTTCGGCGCCTCGCTCGCGAGGAAGCGGTCGACCGACTCCTGCGTCCGGCTCCAGATTCGCACCTCGTCCCACTTGAAGACCGGGTCGCAGGTCGCCAGGGTGCCCTGGCCGACGCTGCCCGTCCCGAAGATCGCCAGCACCTTCGAGTCGGGCCGCGCGAGCCATTTCGCAGACACCGCGGCTGACGAGCCGGTGCGCATCAGGGTGTGGAATGACCCGTCGCAGATCGCGAGCGGGAAGCCGGTCTCGGGGTGCGTGTAGATCAGGATCGAGAAGACCGCCGGCAGCTCGTACTTCGCGTTCTCCTCGCGAATCGACACCCACTTGCACGCTGCCGCCTCCGGCTCCTCGATGTAGGACGGCATCACCTCCCATTCGCCCTTGTATCGATCGAGGACGATGTGGCCCTTCGGCTCCATGTAGACGCGGCCGAGCCCGTGCATGCGATAGGCATGCTCGACGCAGTCGTTGTATTCCGAGGGCGTGAGCAGCCCCATCATGTCCGAGCGGCTGAGGATCAGCGTCTTGCGGTTACGCCAGCTCTCCATCGAAGGACTCTACGACTGCCTCGAGGAGCCGCGCAACCTCGACCTCGCGCGCCTCGGGAAGAAACGGAGCAAGTCGCCGTCGCGCGTATGCCAGCTGACGCCGAGCGCGTTCCGGCTCGCCGTTCTGCAACCGCCAGCCGGCGGCGGCGAGGTGGCGCAACCCCGCCACGAGCTCGTCCTCCCCCAGCCCCGACGCGTCCGCGAGAGCCCGCGCGGCCTGGCCGTACTCGCCCCGCTGCAGGTGCCCCTCCACACCCCAGAGGATCCCCTGAATGCGAGCGCTAGGTGGGGGCCACTCCTCGGTTGTAGGGTCATCCTGCATGGCCACGATCGAGCGTAACCGGAGCGCGGAGCGCATCGAGCGCGACATCGAGACGCTGGCGGGCTCCGACTACACCCTTTCGGATCAGGCGATCCAGCGGTACGCCTACACCGACGTCTACCGGAGGACGCTCGACTACTTCGTGGGGGAGCTGGAGAGCCTCGGCTTCGAGGTGTACGAAGACCCCGTCGGCACGCTCGTCGCGCGCAACCGGCCGCGTGGGGAGCCTGTGTTCGGGATCGGCTCGCACTGCGACTCCAACCGGAACGGAGGCAAGTACGACGGCACGATGGGCGTCGTCACGGCGCTCGAGGTCTGCCGTCTCAACGAACGGGTCGGGCTGCCGCTCCAGCTGATCTCGTTCCTCGAGGAGGAAGGCTCCGGCTTCGGCCAGATGCTGCTGGGGAGCCGGATCATCGCGCAGCGCGTGACCGAGGAGGAGCTGCGCGAGAAGTTCCGCTCGCTCGACGACGGACGCAGCTTCTGGGAGCACGCCGAGTCCGCGGGCTACGACCCGTCGAGCTGGCGCGAGTGCAGCCACGTGCTCGACGACCTCACCGGCTGGATCGAGATGCACATCGAGCAGGCGCGGGTGCTTCAGGACACGGGCAACCGCATCGGCGTCGTCAACGCGATCGCCGGCTACATCCATGCGGACGTCGTCGTCCACGGTCGTGGCGACCACGCCGGCGCGACGCCCATGGACCTCCGCCTCGACCCGACGCTCCCTCTCGCGGAGGCGATCGTCGAGCTGGAGCGGCTGGCCCGCGCTGCCGGCCCGGGGACGGTGGGGACGGTCGGCGAGATCGAGGTCGAGCCGGGGATCATCAACGCGATCGCGAGTCGCGCGCGCTTCTCGCTCGACATCCGCGCGCCGGTCGACGACGCCTATCGCGGCGTCGCGCGTGACATCGCCGCGTTCGTCGAGCAGGCGGCCGAGCGGCGGGGCATGCGGGCCGAGTACGTGGAGCGCCAGACGCTCGCCGCCACACCGATGGACGAGCGGATCGTGGACGCGCTCGATACCGCTGCCGCCGCCACCGGCGAGCCGTACGTGCAGATGCACTCCGGGGCCGCCCACGACACGATGTGCGTCGCCGACCGCGTCCCGACCGCGATGGTGTTCGTGCCGTGCAGGGACGGGGTCAGCCACCACCCGGACGAGCTCGCCGATCCCGCAGACGCCGCGCTGGCAGCCGAGATCATCCTGCGCGCGATCGAATCCCTGCAGTAGAGACGCGTGGCCGCGCTGTACGGCATCCTCGCCGGAGCGCTCTTCGGAGCGATGGCCATTGCCTTGCGGGTGGGCTTGCGTCGGCGCGGCGACGTGGAGGGAGGTGCTGCCATCGCCACCTCCGTGGGAGCGCTCGTCGCGCTCGCGCTCGCAGCCGCAACGGGCGGCGGCGAGGTCGATGCGGGCGATCTCCTGCCGTTCGCGGTCGCAGGCGCGTTCGTGCCCGGTGTGTCGTCGCTCGTCATGGTGCAGGCGATCCAGCTCGCCGGCGCGTCACGCGCGCTGATCGTCATCGGGACGGCCCCGCTCCTCTCGGTCCTGCTCGCGCTCCTGCTGCTCGACGAGCCGTTCAAGCTCGAGCTTGCGATCGGAACGGTGCTCGTCGTCGCGGCAGGCATCGTGCTCGCACGCGAGACCCGGCCGGAGCACTTCCGCCTCCTCGGCGGCGTGCTCGCGCTCCTCTGCGCGATCATGTTCGCCGGGCGCGACAACATCGTGCGCTGGGCGTCGCGGGAGGCGCACCCGCCGCCGCTCGTCGCGACGGTGACCTCGCTCGTGTGTGCGGCGGGCGTGGTGATGGCGTGGCTCGTCGTCGCTCGCCGGGGCACGATTCGCGCTCGCCTGGCCCACGGCGTCCCGGCGTTCGCCGTCGCCGGCCTCTGCCTCGGGCTGGCGTATGCGGCGCTGGTCGCCGGCCTCGACCGCGGCCGCGTCTCGGTCGTCGCGCCGCTGAACGCGACCCAGTCGCTCTGGGCGGTCGTCTTCGCGGCCGTCCTCCTGCGCCAGAGCGAGGCGATCGGCCGCCGGGTCGTCGTCGCCGCCGTCCTCGTGGTCGCCGGCGGGGCCCTGATCGGGATTTTCAGGTAGCTGCTTGCAGCCTTCGCACCACGTCGTCGCCCACCTCGCGCGTGCCGGCGCTGCCGCCGATGTCGCGCGTTCGCGGGCCCTCGCGGCAGGTCGCCTCGAGCGCGGACATCACGCGTTGCGCCGCTTCCGGCTCACCCAGATGCTCGAGCAGGAGCGAGGCGCTCCAGATCGCTCCGCAGGGATTCGCGATCCCCTGTCCGGCGATGTCCGGCGCCGACCCGTGCACCGGCTCGAACACGCCCGGCACGTCTGACCCCGGCGCCACGCTGGCCGACGCCGCCATGCCCATCCCGCCCTGAATCGCCGCCGCGAGGTCGGTGAGGATGTCTGCGAAGAGGTTCGACGCGACGACGACGTCGAGCGAGGAAGGCGAGCGCACGATGCGGGCGGCGAGCGCGTCGACCAGCACCCGCTCGTACCGCACGTCCGGATGCTCGGCCGCCACCCGCTCCGCAACCTCGTCCCAGAGCACATACCCGAAGCGAGAGGCGTTCGACTTCGTCGCGCTCGTGACGACGCCACGGCGCTGCGCCGCGAGCTCGAAGGCATGACGGATGACGCGCTCGCAGCCGCCGCGGGTGAAGACGCTCGTCTCGATGCCCACCTCGGAGTCGAGGCCGCGGTGCGCGATTCCGCCCACTCCCGCGTACTCCCCCTCGGTGTTCTCGCGCACGAAGAGCAGGTCGATGTCCTCCGGCCCGCGACCCGCCAGCGGGCACGGCACGCCCTCGAGCAGCCGCGCCGGGCGGAGGTTCGCCCAGAGATCCAGGCCCTGCCGGATCGCCAGGATCGACCCCCAGAGCGAGACGTGATCCGGCACCGACGGGTCTCCGAACGCCCCGAGCAGCACCGCGTCGAACTCGCGCAGCTGCTCGAGCGCGTCCTCGGGCATCATCCGGCCCTGCTCGTGGAAGTGCGCGGAGCCCCACGGCAGCTCCGTGAACCGAAGCGCGAGGCCCAGCGCGTCGACGACACGCCGGGCTTCGGCAGCGACCTCCGGGCCGATCCCGTCGCCGGGAATCAGCGCGACGCTGTAGCTCAAGCGGGCGCGCCCACCTCTCGGCCCACGCTCTCGACGTAGGTGAGCGCGTCCTCGAGCGAGACGACGTCCGCGTACTTCGCCTGGATGTCGAAGAGGTTCGCCTCGTGCGGCGCCTGCGCCCGGTCGCCCACGCATTCCCGCGGGACGAGCGTCGGGAGGCCGTACTGGAGCAGGTCGATCGCTGTCGCACGGATGCAGCCGCTCGTCGTGGCGCCGCAGAGGATCACCGAGTCGACGCCCTGAGCGAACAGGATCGAGGCGAGGTTCGTGCCGAAGAACGCAGACGCGCCCTTCTTCAGCACCACCGTCTCGTCGTCGCGCCGGTCGAGCCGCGGGTCGATCTCCACCCAGCGCCCGCCGAGCTGGAGGTCGGCCAGCGCAGGCGCCTTCTCCACCCACAGGGCCGCGTCCTTCAGCGAGGGCTCGAAGCCGATCGTCGTGAAGATCACCGGCATGCCCTTCGCGCGCGCGGCGTCGAGCAGCCGCCTCGTCGCCTCCACCTCGGCCGAGAGCTCGGAGCCGAGCGCGCACTCGGGATCGGTGAAGCCGCACGAGAAGTCGACCACGAGCACGGCCGGCCGCTCGCCGAGGGTGATGCTCTGTCCGAGCCGCGCCGCGTCGTAGACCTTGCGGGCCGCTTCGTCGCTCATCTCAACACCTCCGTGGGTTCAGACCGACGCGGGCGACTGCGAGCGCAGCTCCTCGCCGACACGTGCTCGCTTCACGAACTGGCCGTCGCCGGGCTTGCCGACGAGCTCGTCGTTCTCGACGATCACCTGGCCGCGCACGAGGACGACGGCCGGCGCACCGGTCACCTGCTCGCCCTCGAACAGGCTGTAGTTGACGTTCGAGTGGTGGGTCTCCGCCGAGATGGTCAACTCCTTCTCCGGGTCCCACACGACGATGTCGGCGTCGGAGCCGGGAGCGATCGTTCCCTTGCGCGGATAGAGGCCGAAGAGCTTCGCCGGGTTCGTCGAGGTCAGCTCGACGAAGCGGTTCAGCGAGATCCGGCCCGGACGCACACCGTGCGTGTAGAGCATGTGCAGCCGGTTCTCGATCCCCGGACCGCCGTTCGGGATCACCTGGAACTCCTTGCCGTTGATCCCCTTCTGCTCCGGCCAGTTGAACGGGCAGTGGTCGGTGGAGAGAACCGAGAGCACGTCCGACGAGAGCGCGTCCCAGAGATGCTCCTGGTGCTCCTTCGGCCGCGGCGGCGGCGTGTAGACGTACTTCGCGCCTTCGAAGTCCGGCTTCTCGAGCGCGGTCTCGTCGACGAAGAGGTACTGCGTGCAGGTCTCTGCGTGGACGGCCCAGCCCTTCTGGCGCGCGAGCTCGATCGGCTCGAGCGCCGGCTTGCAGGAGACGTGGACGACGTAGAGGGTTGCGCCCGCGACCCGCGCCAGCTGGATCGCGCGGTTCGTCGCCTCGGCCTCGGTCTCCATCGGCCGCGTCTTGGCGTGCCAGATGGGGTCGGTCTTGCCCTCGGCCACCGCGCGCTTGACGATGATGTCGATCGCGTCGCCGTTCTCGGCGTGCACCATCACGAGCGCTCCGGTCTCGGCGGCGACCTCCATGACCTTGAAGAGCGTCTCGTCGTCGACCATGACGGCGCCCTTGTACGCCATGAAGAGCTTGTAGGAGGTGATCCCCTCCTCGGGCAGCTTGGCGAGGTCCTCGAGCGTGCCGCCGTCGTGGAGGTCGGTGACGGCGATGTGGAAGCCGACGTCGATCACCGGCTTGCAGCGGTCGACCTTCTCGTGGTACGCCGCGAGCGCCTCTCCGAACGTCATCCCCGGAGCCTGGATGCAGAAGTCGACGAGGGTGGTGGTGCCGCCGAACGCGGCCGCGACCGTCGCGGACGTGAAGTCGTCGATCGTCGTCGTGCCGCCGAAGAACATCTCGACGTGCGTGTGCGGGTCGATCGCGCCCGGGAGCACGAGCTTGCCGGAGGCGTCGATCGTCTTGTCGGCGGTGACGTCGAGGGACTCGCCGACCTGCGTCACGGTCCCGTTCTCGATGTAGACATCGCCGACAGAGTCGTCGGTGGCGGTGACGATGCGGCCACCTTTGATCAGGACGGACATCAGTGGTTGACCTCCCCTTCGGAACGAGGCTGTTGTCGTTCTGTATACAAACGATTCGCAGAGCCCGAGTCAATCGGGCTCCGGTCGTGCCAGTCGGTCACCTTCCTGGAACGCGCGGGCCAACGCCAGCGGGACACCGTCCTCGCCCTGGCGGCCGGTGAGCGCAAGCCCGACGGGGAGCCCGTCGACGAAGCCGCAGGGCACGACGACGACGGGCAGGCCGAGCAGGGCCGCGGGTGAGTTGTAGGGCATGACCAGCAGCCGGTAGTCCGGCGGGATCGCGTCGAGACGCGGCGCCGTGATCGGCATCGCAGGCGCCACGAGCACGTCGTAGCCGCCGAGCGCGCGCTCCCACTCGTCGCGCACCCACGCGCGAGCACGCAGGCCGGTGGCGTGCGCGTGCGGCGGCAGGAAGAGACCCGCGAGTAGGCGCGCCCGTACGTCCGCGCCGTAGTCGGCGAGCCGGGTGCGCATCCACGCAAGGTGGGTGGCCGTCGCCTCCGGGAGCATGATCAGCTGCGTGATCGTCGCGATCTCCTCGTGCAGCGGGATCGCGACCGGCTCGACCCGCCCGGGCAGCTCCCGCAACGCCGCCTCGCACGCGGCGGCGACGCCGGGGTCGGCGCCCTCGAACAGGCTCGTGACGACTCCGATCCGAAAGTCGCGGTCGGGCTCCTCGAGCGACCGGCCGGCAAGCGTCTCGAGGATGCTGCGGCACTCCTCGGCCGAGCGGGCGAGCGGCCCGACGGAGTCGAGCGACGGAGCGGTCGGGAACACCCCGGTGTTGGAGACGAGCCCGGCCGAGGGCCGCGCACCGGTGACGCCGCAGAACACCGCCGGGATGCGGACGGAGCCTGCCGTGTCGGTGCCGAGCGAGACATCGACGAGTCCGGCGGCGACCGCCGCCCCGCTACCGCCGCTCGAGCCGCCGCAGGTGTGCGCCGGGTTCCAGGGGTTCAGCGCGGGACCGAAGTGCGGGCTGTTCGTGAGCGCCCCGAACGCGAACTCGTGCGTGTTCACCTTGCCGGCGATCGTGGCTCCCGCTGCGCGCAGGCGCGCGACGCAGTCGGCGTCCTGGTCGGGCACTCGGTGCAGGATCCGCGAGGCGGCCGTGGTCGGCATCCCGGCGACGTCGATCACGTCCTTGACGCCGACGACCGGCCCGCCGGTGCCCGGCTGCGGGTCGAAATGGAGGAAGGCGTTGTACGGGTCGCTCGTCATGCCTGCGTCTCCGGCGGCAACCGGCGCTCGATCTCGTCGAGCGCGGGCAGGATGCGCGTGACGAAGTCGAGCACCGCCTCCAGGTCCTCATCGGTGGGTGAGACACCCTGCGCGGCGGCCTCTTCCCGCAGCCGCTCTATGCCACTAGACTCGGTCGACATGCCGATCTACGAGTACCGCTGTGATGGGTGCCAGGAGCGCTTCGAGGAGTTCCTCTCGACGACCGACAAGCCGACGCCGCCGTGCCCGCAGTGCGGGAACGCCAAGGTGACCCGGCTGCTCTCGCAGATCACCACCGAGTGGCTCCCCAGCGACGTCGCCTGGGACCGCGTCGGCCGCAGCTGGGACTAGGAGGGCTAGCTCAGCCACCGCTGCCGCTCCCTTCAGGCGGGAACTGCTCGCGCCAGTGACGGGCGATCTCCGCGCGCGTCGTGACCCAGACATTCCCCCGCTCGCGAACGTGCGCGAGAAACCGCTCCAGGCCCGGTGCGCGACCCGGCCGGCCGACGATCCGGCAGTGGAGGCCGACGTTCATCATCCGGCCCCCTTCCTCGTAGAGGAGCTCGAACGTGTCGACCAGGTACGCGAAGAAGTCGTCGGCGGTGACGAAGCCGTTCGGGAGCAGGAACTTGAAGTCGTTCGCGTCGAGCGTGTACGGGATCACGAGGTGCTGCCCGCCGGCGACTTCGACCCAGTACGGCAGCTCGTCCGCGTACGAGTCCGAGTCGTAGAGGAAGCCGCCCTCCTCGACGACGAGCCGGCGTGTGTTCTCCGAGGTGCGGCCGGTGTACCAGCCGACCGGGCGAGCGCCGCACACGCGCTCGATTGCGTCGATCGCACGCCGCATGTGCTCGCGCTCCTCGTCCTCCGGCATCCCCGCGTAGTCGATCCAGCGCCAGCCGTGGCTCGCGACCTCCCAACCGGCCTCCACCATGGCCTTTGCCGCCGCGGGGTTCCGCTCGAGCGCCTGCCCGACCGCGTACACCGTCAGCGGCAGCTCGTGCCGCCTGAACATCCTCAGGATGCGCCAGAACCCGACCCGGCTGCCGAACTCGAACATCGACTCCGCGTTGAGGTCGCGCCGGCCGACCCTCGCCGCGGCGCCCACCACCTCGTGCAGGAACGCCTCCGAGGCTTCGTCCCCCTCGAGCGGCGTGGACTCTCCGCCCTCCTCGTAGTTCAGGACGAACGAGAGCGCGAGCCGGGCGCCGCCCGGCCACTTCGGATCCGGCGGGTCGCCGCCGTAGCCGACCAGGTCACGCGCCGCGGAGACCGTCGACCTCCTCGTCGTGCTCGCCCCTGAAGGGCGCGCGACCCACGGGCGGCTCTGCGTCCGAGAGGCGCAGGGGCGACGCGACCTGGCGAACGGTGCCCAGGTTCGGGTGCTCGTACTCCACCAGGCGGGCTTCGTCGACCGCCTCCAGCACGTCGTTGACCGCGGACGCCGGCACGCCGGCCTCGCGGAGCGCCGCCAGCCAGTCGGCCGACGGTCGCTCGCTGAACGCTCGGTCGAGGATCGGCGCCAGCTCGGCGCGGTTGAGATCGCGCGCGGCGAAGTCCGCGAAGCGCGGGTCTGTCGCCAGCTCCGGCCGGCCGAGCGTCTCGCAGAGGCGCACCCAGAACTTCTCCTTCGGCGCGGCGACGACGATCCAGCCGTCGGCGGTCTGGAAGTTCTGGAACGGCACGAGCGACGGGTGCGCGGAGTTCGCCCGCCGAGGCGGAACGTATTCCCGGGAGGCGGCCCAGGTGCCGACGTACATCAGCTCGTGCATCGCCACGTCGTGGAGCGAGATGTCGCAGTCACAGCCTGTGCCCTCGCGGCGTGCTTGCCAGAGACCCGCCAGCAAGGCCAGCGCCGCCACGTAGCCGCCGGAGAGATCCACCAGCGACAGGCCGCTCTTCGTCGGCGGCCCCTCCGGCTCGCCGGTCAGCGCCATCCAGCCGGCGAGCCCTTGCATCATGTAGTCGTAGCCGCCCTCCGCCGCGCGCGCCCCGGTCATCCCGAAGCCGGAGAGCGAGCAGCACACGATCCGCGGGTTCAGGTGCTTCAGGTCGTCGTAGCGGAGCCGCAGCTTCGCCGGCTGATCCCCGCGCAGGTTCGAGAAGACGACGTCGGAGACACGGACGAGCTCCTCGAAGCGGTCGCGGCCGGCCGCGTCGCGCAGGTCGAGCGAGATGCTCTTCTTGTTGCGGTTGAACGTCTCGAAGAAGAGCGAGTCCTCGCCCTCCTGGAACGGCGGCACGTACCGGCCGACGTCGCCGCCCGACGCCGGATCCTCGATCTTGATCACCTCGGCGCCGAGGTCGGCCAGCTGCAGCGTCGCCCACGGCCCCGCGCCGAACTGCTCGATCGCGAGAACGCGGACGTCAGCGAGCGGCAGCACGCGTCACGCCGACCGGTGGGCTCGTTCGCGCGCCGCCGCGCGCCACGCCCGCTCGTAGTAGGGCCGGAGGAACTCGAGATGCTCGCGCATCTGCTCACCGGCCGCGACCTCGTCGTGCGCCTCGATCGCGTCCGCGAGCCCGCGGTGATGGTCGTTGATCGCGCGGTGGTAGACGCGGCCGAGCGAGGAGCGGGAGAGGTGTGTCCGCAGCACGTCGAAGATCGGCTGCGCCGCCACCGCGAGCATCGTGTTCCCGCACGCCTCGATCACGACGGTGTGGAAGTCGCGGTTGTAGATGAACTGCTCGTTCGCTCCCAGGCGCAGCGGATCGCCGGGAATCGACTCTCGCAGCCGGGCCAGGTCGTCGTCCCCCCGCCTCCGCGCCGCGAGCTGCGCGGCAGGGACCTCCAGCAGCGCCCGCGCCTCGACCAGCTCGTCGAGCGTCACGTGCTCGGCGCTCGCGAGGCGGCCCAGCCCGGAGCGCAGGGACTCCGAGACGTCGCTCGCGCTGGGCACGGTCACGAAGCTGCCACCGCCGGCCCCCTTCGTCGTGCGAATCAGGTTCTCGGCGCCCAGCAGGCGCAGCGCCTCCCGGATCGTCGCGCGGCTGACGCCGTGCTCCTCCGCCAGGTCCAGCTCGTTCGCGAAACGCATGCCCGGCAGCCGCGCGCCGTCCAGGATCTCCGCGCGCAGGCGCTCGGCCACGACCTCGTACGCCTTCAGATCCCGAACTCCCCGTTTCCGGCCACGGAAACCGGCGCGGACGACGGCACGAGACCGCGACCGGAGAAGTAGTCGCCGAGCGAGTCGCTGCGGGGCTGCTCGCGCAGCTCGGCGCGTCGGGCCTCCGTCGCCGCACTCGTCGATCTCGAGCGTCCGCTCGTCGGCGAACACGACCCCGTAGGCATCCCGCGCGAGCTCGATCGTCGTGAAGTCGTCGAGCACGTCCTCCCGCACCGCGAGCGGGTCTCGCTCGAGCGGATCGCCGTATCCGGCCGCGTTCGGCTCCCGGAACTCGATGAACTCGCCGGCCGCAAACGGGTAGCCCGTCACCTTGGCCGGCAGCTGCTCCTCGCGGGGGGTGTCCGGATTCTTCCGGCAGGAGGCGACGAGCCCGTCCCAGGCGCCGAAGATCCCCTGTGGCGGATCGGTCTGGCGGTCGCCCTCGCAGGAGTACGTACCGTCGACCAGGAAGCGGTTGCGCCGGATGATCCCGACACCGCCGCGCCACTTTCCGGGCGCCGCAGGCTCGGGCCGCAGCTCGTACTGGTCGCACCGCATCGGGAAGCGCATGTCCAGCTCCTCGATCGGGTTGTTGCGCGTGTTCGCCATCAGGTTGTCGACGGAATCCATCGCGTCCTTGCCGCTCCGGCCGCCGTACGCGCCCTCGTTCACCTCGAGGTAGAGCCAGTACTCCCCCGCTCCCTCGTCGAAGCCTGCGTAGGCGCAGAAGTGGATGCCGGCCGAGTTGCCGCCCGTGACCTTGTCCGGAAGCGCGTCGGCGAGCGCGAGGTTGATGTTGTCGACGACGCGCTGGGTCTGGCAGAAGCGCGAGAAGCACGCGCGCGGGAACGTCGGGTTGAAGATCGTCCCCTTGGGAGCGATCACCTTCACAGGCCGGAAGACCCCGTCGTTCTGCGGCACGTGCTCGGGAAACGTCACCTCGTCGAGCAGGATCGTGCGCACCGCGTAGTAGCACGAGACCAGCAGCGAGCCCTCGAACGGCACGTTGAACCCCGTGGCCACCTCCGGGTTCGATCCCGTCAGGTCGATCGTGATCTCGTCGCCCTCGACGATCACGCGCGTCTCGACGCGCAGCTGCACGTCGCGGTTGCGCGCGTCGTCGTCGAGCCAGCCGATCACGGGGCCGTACGTGCCGTCGGGGATCTTCTCGATCTCGCTCCGGAGCATCCGCTCGGAGTAGTCCATCCAGTCGTACGCGGCGCTCATCACGACCTCGACGCCGTAGCGGTCGACGAGGCGCAGGAAGCGCTCCTTGCCGAGCCGGCACGCGGCGAGCATCGCGTTCATGTCGCCGCGGTTCATGGTCTCGGTCCGGACGTTGTCGAAGATCATCTGGTCGAGATCCTCGTTCAGCTCGCCGCGCCGGTACCAGCGGAGCGCGTTGTACAGCTTCGCCTCGGCGTAGACGTCGAACGCGTCGGCGTTGATGCCGGGGAACGACCCGCCGACGTCGAGCACGTGCGCTGTCACCGCGGCGAAGCCCAGCAGCTCGCCCTCGTGGAAGATCGGCACCGCAACCGCGACGTCCGGCGAGTGCGAGGCCCCGAGATAGGGATGGTTGTGGACGATCACGTCGCCGTCCTCGATCGTGTCTCCGAGCCGGTGCAGGAAGCCGCGGATGTACCACGGCAGCGAGCCGATGTGCATCGGCGTCGAGTCCGACTCGCAGAGCTCGCGGCCCTGCGCGTCGAAGATGCCGGCGCCGAGATCCTCGGACTCGCGGATGATCGAGGAGTAGCTCATCCGGAAGAGGACCCCCGCCATCTCCTTCGCGGTCGCATGGAAGGCGCCGCCGAGGACGCGCAGCGTGATCGGATCGACCTCGACGCGCTTCCGCGTCGGCGGCCCCGGCTGGCGTCCGACCTCGTACTCGGCTGCGCTCATGCCAGCGCCTCCTGCGTCAGGGCATCCCGCTGCGCGGGCACGCCGGTGGCGATCACGATGTTCCCGAAGCCGTCGATGTGCGCCGAGACCTCGGGCGGGATCACCGTGGTCGAGTCGTACTGGTTCACGATCGCGGGGCCGTCGAGGCGATTGCCCGCCTTCAGCGCCGAGCGGTCGTAGTACCGCGTCGGCACCTGCGCGAGCTCCCCGCGCACACGGAACCAGGCGTCGCGCTCGTAGCGGAGCGCAGCCTCGGGCGACTCCGGCCCCTTCTCCACCTCGGGCGTCGACAGCCGAGGCATCCGTCCGATGCCGCGGACGCGAACGTTGGGGATCTCGATGTCCGACTCGTCGAACCGCCGGGAGTATTCGCGCTCGTGGATGTCGTGGAAGCTGGCGCGCACCCTCTCGCCCCACGCCTCGTCGATTGCCCCGGACTCGACGTCGACGCGAAGCTCGTACCCCTGACCGAGGTAGCGGCAGTCTGCGACCCGCTGGATCATCATGCTCCCGGCGGGGATGCCGTCCTCCTCGAGCTGGGCGCGCGCCCGCTCCTCGAGCTCCTCGAACTGGCGCTGGAGCGCCGCGGCGTCGAGCTGCGAGAGCCGCTGGTAGGCGGTCGAGACGTACTCGTAGACCATGTCCGTCGCGAGCAGTCCCATGGCCGACGTGATCCCGGGATGCGGTGGGACGAGCACCCACGGCGTGCCGACCTCGAGCGCGATCTGCGCCGCGAACAGCGGGCCGGCGCCTCCCTCGGCGACGAGAGCGAAGTCGCGCGGGTCGTAGCCCTTGCGCACGGAGTTCTCCTCGATCGACTGCACCATCGAGTGCGTCAGGATCTGCACGGCGCCCATCGAGGCCTCCTCGACCGACATCCCGAGCGCCTGCGCAGGCCCTTGCTCGAAGGCTGCACGGGCGAGCTCTGGGCGCACTTCCATCTGCCCGCCGAGAAATGCCTCCGGCAGCAGCCAGCCCAGGTTGACCATCGCGTCGGTGCCGGTCGGCTCCACGCCGCCGCGGCCGTAGGCGGCCGGGCCGGGATCGGCGCCCGCGGAGCGCGGGCCGACCCGGAAGATCCCGCCCTGGTCGACGTAGGCGATCGAGCCGCCGCCGGCCCCGATCGTGTCGACGTCGACCATCGGGATCATCGCCTGGTAGGGGCCGACCTTCGTGTCGAGCAGGTGCTTCATCCGCAGCTGGCCGTCCTGGGCGAGGCCGATGTCGGCCGAGGTGCCGCCGACGTCGAGCGTGATCACGTTGTCGTATCCCGCCTGCCTGCCGGCCCAGATGCCGCCGACGACGCCGGCGACGGGACCGGACATGAGCAGGTTCACCGGCCGCGCGACGGCGCCTTCCGGAGTGGCGACGCCGCTCGCAGACGTCATCAGGTGCAGCTTCGTCCGCACCTCCAGCGCATCGAGCTCCTCCTCGAGCCGGCGGATGTAGCGCGAGACCTTCGGGCCGATGTAGGCGTTGAGCGAGACGGTCGAGAAGCGCTCGTACTCCCGGTACTGCGGCAGCACCTCGGACGAGACCGAGAGGAACGCCTCGGGAAACTCCTCCCGCACGATCTCGGCCACGCGCTGCTCGTGCGCGGGGTTGACGAACGAGAAGAGGAAGCACACCGAGATCGGCCTCGACCCCGGCCTCCTTCAGCTCGCGGACGCGCTCGCGGGCACGCTCCTCGTCGAGCGGGACGAGCACGGAGCCGTCCTTCAGGATCCGCTCGGGCACGGTCAGCCGGTACCTGCGGCGGACGATCGGGTACCGCTGCCACGGCAGATCCTGGTAGTTCGAGAAGTTGAGCGGCTTCTTGTGCCGCGCGATGTGGAGGATGTCGCGGTAGCCCTCGGTCGTGATCAGGCCGACGGTCGCGCCGTTGTGCTCGATCACGATGTTGGTCGCGATCGTCGTCCCGTGGAAGACCTGGTCGAGCGCTGATGGTGTCTCCCCCGCCTGCTCGACCAGCTCCCTGATTCCCTGCAGCGTCCCGAGCGACGGATCCTCCGGGGTCGTCGGGAGCTTGTGGACGAGGATCCGCCCCGTGTCGTCGTCGACGTAGATCAGGTCCGTGAACGTGCCGCCGACGTCGACGCCGAGCCGTTTCACCGTGGACCTCCCGGGTCGAGGAGGATCTTGCCGAAGTGCTCGCGGCGCTCCATCGTCTCCATCGCGTCGCGCGCCTGCTCGAGCGGGAAGGTCTTGTAGATGAGCGGCTTCACCAGGCCGCGTGCGGCGAGATCGAGCACCTTCTCGACCTCGTCGCAGTTGTAGACGAACGAGCCGATGATCTGCTTCTGCGCCCGGAAGAAGGGGATGATGTCGAAGGGCACGACCTCGCCCGAGTGAGCGCCGCAGATGACCAGACGTCCGTCCTTTGCGAGCGAGTCCAGGCCGTGCTGGAAGAGCTCGCCGCCGACGTGCTCGTACACGACCTCGACGCCGCGGCCATCGGTCGCGCGCATGACCTCGCCGACCACGTCCTGGGTCTGGTGGTTGATCCCGACGTCGAGCCCGAGCTCCTTCGCGCGCTCGAGCTTCTCGTCCGAGCCGGCGTTGCCGATCACGAACGCGCCGGCGAGCTTCGCGAGCTGCACCGCCGCCGACCCGATCCCGCTGCCGACGGAGTTGATGAGCACCGTCTCGCCCGGCTGGAGCTTCGCGCGGGTGAAGAGCATGTGCCAGGCGGTGGCGAACGCGATCTGGGTCGCGGCCGCGTCCTCGTCGGAGAGAGCGTCCGGTACCCGCACGAGCTGGCGGGCCGGACAGGCGAGCTTCTCGGCGTACCCGCCCGAGGTGGTGAAGCTGACGAAGCCGGGAGTGAGACACAGCGACTCGCGCCCCGTCTTGCAGTAGCGGCACTCGCCGCACGTTCCCATCAGGTACGGCATCACCCGCTCGCCGACCTGCCAGCCGTCGACCCCCTCGCCGAGAGCCGAGATGCGCCCGACGACCTCGACCCCGAGGATGAACGGCGGCGCGACGTCGAACCGCGACACGCCCTCGCGGATGTCGACGTCGAGGTGGTTGAGCGCGCCCACCGCGATGTCGATCAGCACCTCGCCGGCGGCGGGCTGCGGGTCTGCCACCTCCTCGAGCTTCAGTACGTCCGGTCCCCCGAACTCGTGAAAGACGACTGCCTGCATCTGCGACCTCCGTCGTGGGACGACCGGTAGCGCGTTTATGTCTGACATCCGGCCGCGAGTCAAGTCGGACCCGTTTGACCCCTGGCCGGATGTCTGACATAAACGCGGCTAACCAGCGAGAGGAGCGTCGTGAGCAGTGATCCGGAGGCGGCCCCGAAGGTCTGGCACGGCCGCTTCTACGAGGACTTCGAGCCGGGAGACGTCTTCCCGAGCCGCGTTGGCCGCACCGTCACCGAGCAGGACAACCTGCTCTTCACCGGCCTGACACATAACACGAACTCGATCCATTTCGACCGGGTTCACGCCGAGCGCACGCAGTTCGGGCAGATCCTCGTCAACAGCACGTTCACGCTCGCGCTGATCGTCGGCCTGACGGTGCCGGACACGAGTGAGAACGCCGCCGCGAACCTGCAGTGGACGGACGTCAAGCTGCCGAACCCGGTCTTCGTCGGCGACACGCTGTGGGCTGAGAGCGAGATCCTCGAGAAGCGCGAGTCGAAGTCGAACCCCGACGTCGGCATAGTCACCATGCGCTGCCGCGGCATCAATCAACGCCGCGAGGTCGTGATCGAGTACCGGCGCACCTTCATGATCTACAAGCGAACGGCGCCCCAGGCCGTACGCAGCTTCCCGGGTACGACCGAGGAGTGGACGGTATGAAGGCCGCAGAGCGGTTCGCAGCGTGGGCGCTCGAGCTCGACCTCGACGCGGTCCCGCCTCCGGTCGTCGAGTCGGCAAAGCTGCACGTGCTCGACGCGATCGGCTGCGGCCTCGCCGCACATGGCCTGGGGGTCGCCGCAGAGGGTCGCGCGACGATGTCCGAGCTGGGCGGCGAGCCGGAGGCCTCGGTGATCGGGCTGGAGACCGGACTGCCGGCACCGAACGCCGCGTTCGCGAACGCCATGCTCTGCCACGGGCTCGACTTCGACGACACCCACTCCGAGTCGGTCGCGCACGTGTCGACCGTGGTCGTGCCGGCTGCCGTCGCTCTTGCCGAGGCCCGCGGCGCGAGCGGTCGCGAGCTCCTGGCTGCCGTGATCGCAGGCAACGAGATCACGATTCGCGTCGGAATGGCGGCGCCCGGCGCCTTCCACAAGCGCGGCTTCCACCCGACGGCGATCTGCGGGATCTTCGGCGCCACGGCCGCGGCCGCGCGCCTCGGCGAGCTCGCGCCGGGCGCGGCGGCGAGCGCCCTCGGCATCGCCGGCAGCATGGCCTCCGGCCTCTTCGCCTACCTCGACGACGCGACGGCGACGAAGCCGATCCATCCGGCCTGGGCCGCGCACGGCGCACTGCTCGCCGCGCGCCTGGCGGAGCACGGCGCAGAGGGCCCTCCCGGCGTCCTCGAGAACCGCTTCGGCGTGTACCACGCGTTCGTCGACGAGCGCATCGATCTCGAGCCACAGCTCGCCGACCTGGGTGAACGGTGGGAGACGCCGCGGATCGCGTTCAAGCCCTACCCGGCGTGCCACTTCATCCACGGATCGCTCGGCGCCACCGCGACGCTCACCGGCGAGATCGACCACAGTGAGATCGAGGAGATCGTGGTGACAGTCCCGGAGGCGGGCGTGGCGCTGGTGCTCGAGCCGGCGGCCTCGAAGGTGGCGCCGCGAACCGACTACGAGGGCAAGTTCAGCCTCCAGTACTCGACGGCGGCGATGCTCGTCCACGGTCACGTCGGCCTGACGACGTACACACCGGCCGCGCTCGCCGACCCGGGCGTGCTCGCGCTCGCAGGCAAGGTGCGCTACGAGACGAGGGAATACGCGAGCTACCCGGCCGCGTTCCCCGGCGGCGTCCGGATCAGGCTGCGCGACGGGCGCACGCTCGAGGCGGACTTCCCGCACCAGCTCGGCGCGCCGGAGAACCCGATGAGCGCAGAGTTGGTGCGCGAGAAGTTCCGCGAGAACGCGGCCCTCGCCGGCGGCGGCTTCGACGAGCTCGAAGGGACCATCCTCACGCTAGAGCACGCCGCCGACGTGCGTGGGCTCCTCGCCGGGTCCGGAGTTGCCGCGTGACCGAGACGATCGAGCAGCGCGAGATCGTCGCGACCGTGCGCGAGTGGGTCGAGGACCGCGTGTACCCGCTCGCGTCCGAGTACGAGCACGCCGACGAGTTCCCGACGCCGCTCGTCGAGGAGATGAAGCAGCTCGGGCTCTTCGGCGTCACGATTCCCGAGGAGCATGGCGGGCTCGGCCTCGATCTCCTCACCTATGCGCTGATCCAGATCGAGCTCTCGCGCGGCTGGATGTCGCTCTCGGGCGTCCTCAACACGCACTTCATCTCCGCCTGGATGATCGAGACGCACGGCACCGACGAGCAGCGCAACCGCTACCTGCCGAGAATGGCGACGGGCGAGCTGCGGTTCGCGTACTCGATGACAGAGCCGCACGCGGGCTCGGATGTCCGGTCGATCCGCACCAGCGCCGTGCGCGAGGGCGACGAGTTCTCTATCACCGGCCAGAAGATGTGGGCGACGAACGGATTGCGGGCGGGCGCGATCATGCTCCTCACGGTCACCGATCCCGGCGCGGAGCCGCGCCATCACGGCATGACCGCCTTCATCGTCGAGAAGGAGCCGGAGGTCGAGGAGCAGCCTGGCCTGCGCATCCCGGGCAAGCTGGCCAAGCTCGGCTACAAGGGCGTCGAAACGACCGAGCTGCTCTTCGACGGCTTCCGCACCCCGGCGGGCAGCGTCCTCGGCGGCGAGAGCGAGATCGGGCAGGGCTTCTACCAGTTCATGGGCGGCATCGAGCTCGGCCGCGTCAACATTGCCGCCCGCGCCGTCGGGATCGCGACGCGCGCCTTCGAGGAGGCCATCCGCTACGCGCAGCAGCGCGAGGCGTTCGGCAAGCCGATCGCGCAGCACCAGGCCGTGCAGCTGAAGCTCGCTCAGATGGCGACGAAGATCGAGGCGGCGAGACTTCTGACGCTGCAGGCCGCGGAACGCAAGAGTGCGGGCGAGCGCGCAGACCTGGAGGCCGGGATGGCGAAGCTGTTCGCCACGGAAGCTGCGCAGGAGGTCGCGCTCGAGGCGATGCGCATCCACGGCGGCTACGGCTACTCGCCGGAGTTCGCAATCGAGCGGATCTACCGCGACGCGCCGCTGCTCATCCTCGGCGAGGGCTCGAACGAGATCCAGCAGCTCGTGATCGCCCGCCGGCTGCTCGAGCGACACGCGCTCTAGTGGACTTCTCGATCCCGGCGGAGTTCGACGAGATCCGCGCCGCGGTCCGCGAGCTCTGCTCGGAGTTCCCGGGCGAGTACTGGCGAGGGCTCGAGCCCGACCGCTACCCGGAGGAGTTCGTCCGCGCGCTGACCGAGCACGGCTGGCTCGCGGCGCTGATCCCGGAGGAGTACGGCGGCGCCGGGTTGTCGCTGACGGCGGCGAGCGTGATCCTCGAGGAGATCAACGCCTCCGGCGGCAACGCGGGGGCCTGCCACGCGCAGATGTACATCATGGGAACGATCCTCCGGCACGGCTCCGAGGAGCAGAAGCAGCGCTACCTGCCGGGCATCGCGGCTGGAGAGCTGCGACTGCAGGCCTTCGGCGTGTCGGAGCCGACCGTGGGCTCGGACACGACGCGCATCCAGACGACTGCCGAGCGGGTCGACGGCGGCTACGTCGTGCGCGGCCAGAAGATCTGGACCTCGCGCGCGCTCCACTCCGATCTGATGCTGCTGCTGGCGCGGACGACGCCGCTGGAGGAGGTCGAGAAGCGGACGGAGGGCCTGTCGACGTTCGTGGTCGACATGAGGCAGGCGCTCGAGGCCGGGACGATGACGATCCGGCCGATCAGAACCCTGATGAACCACGCGACGACCGAGATCTTCCTCGACGGCGTCGAGGTCCCGGCCGACGCGCTCGTGGGCGAGGAGGGGCGCGGCTTCCGCTACATCCTCGACGGCATGAACGCCGAGCGGATCCTGATCGCCGCCGAGTGCATCGGCGACGGCCGCTGGTTCGTCAGGAAGGCAGCGGCCTACGCGTCCGAGCGCGTCGTCTTCGGCAAGCCGATCGGCGCCAACCAGGGCGTCCAGTTCCCGATCGCCCGCGCACACGCTGCGATCGAAGCGGCCGACCTCGTGCGCTACAAGGCCGCGTGGCTCTTCGAGCGCGGCGAGCCGTGCGGAGCCGAGGCGAACACCGCGAAGCTGCTCGCCTCGGAGGCCTCCTGGGCAGCGGCGAACGCCTGCCTCGACGCCCACGGCGGCTTCGGCTTCGCCGAGGAGTACGACGTCGAGCGGAAGTTTCGCGAGACGCGGCTCTACTCGATCGCCCCCGTCTCGAACAACCTCGTGCTCGCGCACCTCGGCCAGCACGCGCTCGGCATGCCGAAGTCGTACTAGGCTCCTGACTCGCTGCATGAGCGCCGAACTTCTGGGCCGCTAGTCTCCGTGTCGTGACGGAGACGGAGGAGCTCGGTCGAGGCGGGCGGTTGCGGGGCGGTGCTGCAGGCGAGCTCGTGGCAGCCGCCTATTCCGCCGAGAGCGCACATGGCCCGCGGCTCGCCCGCGGCCTGTCGCTCGCAGATCTCGCGCATGCAGTCGCCCTGGTCGAGGGCGGCGACCTGGCCGGCGACGACGCGCGGGCACTCGTGCGAGGGCTGCTCGAGCTGCACGCGATTCCCGGCGACGACTTCCCGTGGGACCCATCGCTCGGCGACGCCTTCAATGCGCGCGAGGCCGAGCTCGAGCGGCGCGTGGGCAATGCGGCGGCGGGATGGCTGAGCGCGGGGCGTCCACGCCGCGAGGCCTTTCGCGTCGCGCTCCGTCTGACTGCGCGAACAGCTGCCCGGCAGCTGCACGACGCCCTCACCGACCAGGCCGCCGCGCTCGCACGACATGCCCGCGCGAGCCGAGACGCGCTCGCGACCGACTACACCTACCTGCAGCCGGCCCAGCCCACCACCGTCGGGCACCTGCTCCTGACCTACGCCTATCCGGCGCTGCGGGACGCCGACCGCGTGCGCACGTCGTACACGGCCCTCGGGGCGAGCGTCGCCGGGGCCGGCGGCAGTGCAGGCTCGCGCTGGGCACTCGATCGCACGCGTCTCGCCGAGCTGCTCGGCTGCGACGGGATGATCGAGCATGCCAAGGACGCGGCGTGGCAGGCGGATGTCTACGTCGAGCTCCTCGCGACCGTCGCGATCGCGGCCACGCACCAGAGCCAGCTCGGCCAGGACTTCGAGATCTACGCGAGCCAGGAGTTCGGGCTGGTGGAGCTCGGCGATGCTCACAGCCGCGCGAGCGCGCTGATGCCGCAGAAGAAGAACCCGTACGCCCTCGCCGCGATCCGAACTCAGGCCGGCCAGGCCGCCGGCGACCTGGCCGCGGCACTCGCGACCCTGCACACGGGGTCGGCTCGTACTGATCACTTCCACCTCCTGAACGGCACGGTTCCTCGCGCGCTCGACGAGGCGGTGGCGATCGCGCGGCTCACCGCGTCCGTCCTGAACGGAATCGAGTTGCGGCCGGCGCGCTTCGAGCAGGTCGCACGCGAGAGCTTCGTCACGGCGGCCGACGTTGCCGATGTCCTCGCGCTCGAGGGAGGCCTCGACTACCGCAGCGCGCACAAGGTCGTCGGACGGGCCGTCCGCGACCTCGTCGAGGCGGGAGAGCCTCCGTCGGCACTGACACCTGCACGCCTGTCTGCGGCTGCCGAGGCCGCGATCGGGACGCCGGTCGAGCTCGACGAGGCGACGCTGCGTGCCGCGCTCGATCCTGCTGCGTGCGCCGCAGCCCGCCTGCAGACCGGCTCCTCGTCGGAAGCGGCGATGGACGCGATGCTCGGGGCGCTCGATGCGACCCTGGCGGCGAACGGGTCGTGGAGCGATGCTGCACGGGAGCGCGAGACGTCTGCCGAGGCGGCGCTGCTGGCGCGCGCCCGTGAGCTCGTCTGAGCCGCCGACTAGGCGGCGTTGAAAGCGGCGAGCGAGCGCTCGAGCGCCTCGCGCTCGATACCGCGGCCGATGAAGACGACGCGCGAGCGGCGGTCCTCGTCCGGCCAGTCCGGCAGGTGCTCCGGCGGGTGGACGACGTGCTGGACGCCGTTCAGCACGATCGGCCCCTCGAGACCGACGTTCAGCAGCCCCTTTACCCGCAGCACGTCGTTGCCGCGGGCCTGCAGCAGCATCGTCAGCCAGATGCCGAACGCCGTCCAGTCGAGTGCCTCGTCGAAGGTCAGGCACAACGCGCGCGCCTCGTGCGAGTGGGTCGCCGAACCGTCGTAGTCGAGGTCGCGCGGGTCGCGGTCGCCGCGCCCGAACAGGGCCGACGGAGCGACCTCCCCGAACACGGTCTCGACGACCGGGGCGCCGGGGTTCAGCCGCCGAAGCTGCGCGACCACGAGTGCAGGGTCGGCGAGATCGGTCTTTGTGATCACCAGCGTGTCCGCCGCCGCTGCCTGGAGCACCGACTCGTCGTGGCGAAGTCCGTGCTGCGCATCGACGGTCGTCACCACGCCGTCGAGCGTGTAGTGGTGCTTGACGAGCGGCTCCGAGAGGAGCGTGTACACGATCGGCGCCGGGTTGGCGAGCCCGGTCGTCTCGACGACGACGCGCTGGAAGTGCGGAATCTCGCCGGCGTCGCGACGGGCGATCAGGTCGCGCAGCTCGTCGGCGAGATCGCCCCGGAGCGCGCAGCAGAGACAGCCGCTCGGCAGCAGCACGGTGCGCTCGTCGACCCTTCGCAACAGGTGGTGGTCGATCCCTACCTCGCCGAGCTCGTTCACGATCACCGCCGTCTCGCCCATGTCCGGGTGCGCGAGGAGGTGCGAGAGCAAGGTGGTCTTCCCGCTGCCGAGGAACCCCGTCACGAGCGCGACCGGGATCTTCACAGCGACGCGACCAGGTCGGGGTCGAGCGGGTCGAGCGTCCGCCCGGCGAGCTTCTCGGCCTCGACCCACAGCGAGCCGAGATCGGCGATCACCGTCGAGCGGCCCTTCGCGTCGCGCAGGACCCAGACGCGGCCGCTCCAGTCGTCCAGCGTCAGCCCGTAGAAGCCGAGCACGCGGTTCAGGATGCGGACGCGGAAGACGCGCTCGCGCCGGCCACCCTCCTGCTCGGCCCAATGCTCGTTGAGGAGGACATTGCACAGTGTGCACATTGCCCTCGCGTTCTACGCGTATTAGGTTCGCGTTGCAAACGACGAAGGGGAATCGATGGCCAAGGAGATCTTCTGCTCGATCGGCGTCGACGTGGACGCGGTCGCAGGTTGGCTCGGCTCGTACGGCGGAGAGGACTCTCCCGACGACATCTCGCGCGGCGTCTTCGCCGGCGAGGTGGGCACGCGCCGGCTGCTGAAGCTGTTCGACACCTACGACATGCGGACGACGTGGTTCATCCCGGGCCACTCGATCGAGACGTTCCCGGAGGAGTCCGCGCTCGTCGTCGAGGCCGGCCACGAGGTGGGCATGCACGGGTACTCGCACGAGAACCCGATCGCGATGACCCCCGAGCAGGAGGAGGCCGTCCTCGTCAAGTGCATCGGCCTGATCGAGGAGGTGTCCGGGCGCCGGCCGACCGGCTACGTCGCGCCGTGGTGGGAGTTCTCGAACGTCACGAACGAGCTGCTGCTGAAGCACGGGATCAAGTACGACCACAGCCTGATGCACCGCGACTTCCACCCGTACTACGTCCGGGTCGGCGACTCGTGGACGAAGATCGACTACTCGAAGCAGCCGGACGAGTGGATGCAGCCGCTCGTGCGCGGCGAGGAGACCGACCTGATCGAGATCCCGGCGAGCTGGCACCTCGACGACCTGCCGCCGATGATGTTCATCAAGGGCGCCCCGAACAGCCACGGCTTCGTGAACCCGCGGCACCTCGAGGAGCTCTGGCGCGACCAGTTCGACTACATCTACCGCGAGGAGGACTACGCCTGCTTCGCGATGACCGTCCACCCCGACGTCGCCGGCCGCCCGCAGGTGATCCTGATGCTCGAGCGGCTGATCGACCACATCTCGGGGCACGACGGCGTCCGCTGGGCGACGATGGACGAGATCGCCGACGACTTCGCGCAGCGCTACCCGCGTGGGGGATCGGAGCGTCCGGTCACGTCGCACAAAGCCCGGAAGTAGCGCTACAGGCCTACGACTCGGCGGCGACCGCAGCGGCGTCGCCGCCGGCGAGCTGGAGCAGCACGCGCGCCTTCGGGCCGGCGAGGTCGCCGGCGAAGACCGCGCCGGCCTCGGCGAGGTCGCGACCGCCCCCGCGTCCGTAGACCGGCTCGACTCGTCCCTCGGCGCACCGCGAGCAGACGACGACAGTCACGCCGGCGGCGACCGCCTCGCGCACGCCCTCGACGACCTGCTCGTTCGCGTTGCCGCGGCCTGTGCCCTCGAGGACGATCGCGCGCGCACCGGCCGCGACCGCCGCGCGCAGGAAGCGCGCATCGCTGCCCGCGTAGAGGCGAATCA
This sequence comes from uncultured Gaiellaceae bacterium, assembly GCA_963749515.1. Classification (GTDB taxonomy): domain Bacteria; phylum Actinomycetota; class Thermoleophilia; order Gaiellales; family Gaiellaceae; genus Gaiellasilicea. The sequence continues at coordinate 601,795 of CAVVMR010000001.1, read as the reverse complement.
GGTCGACTGGTACGAGCTCGGCGGGGAGAGGCAAGGACGGGCGCCGCTCGGGCCGGCGCCTGAACACCACGCGCTCGCCGTCGACGAGCCCGATCGGCCCCCAACCGGGCGACGCGAAGGCACGGAGGGCGGTCGTGTGCACTTTTCGGACCTCGCGCGCGGCATGGATGTCGCCGCCGAAGACGATCATCGCGCCTCGGCCGTGCGCTTCCGGCGACGCCGCCACGCGGATGGCGTCGCGCAGGTTGCGCGGGCCGTCGCGGTCGGGCTCGTCGGCCGCGCGCTGCGCGCCGGTGAGGACGACCGGCGGAGCGTCGTCGGGCAGCACGCGGTCGATCAGGTAGACGGTCTCCTCCATCGTGTCCGTTCCGTGGGTCACAACCGTCGGCGCGCCGTGCTCGAGCACGCGGCCGGCCAGCGAGAGCGCGAGCGCGCCGTGGACGTCGAAGCTCGGCACGCTGAGGAAGTCGTCCAGCGTCAGCGGCGGGGCATCGGGCCAGTCGAGCATCTCGAGCAGCTCCCCGGCGGTCGTCGCGGGCACGAGCTTTCCCGTCCCGGGCTCGGGGCGCATCGCGATCGTGCCTCCGGTCGAGACGACGACGACCGGCGCCGGCACCGCGGCCTACTTCGAGTCCGAGGAGGCGCGCGCCGCGCCCATGTCCAGCCCTTCCGCCACGCCGAGCTCCTCCTCGATCGCAGGGGCGGCACGCCGCCCGATGAACCGCAGGCGCACCGCGGCCACGACGAGCAGCAGCACGATCGTGCCCAGCGAGACGAGCGTCGTCGCGGTGCCGAGCGCGTAGAGGTCGGGCCGGATCGCGCCGGTGAAGGTAAGGCCTCCGATCGTCAGCGGCAGCGTCTGGATCTCCGAGCCGCTCACGAGCAGGATCGAGCGGTCGTAGTCGTTCCACGCCAGCGTGAAGCCGAAGAGGAAGCAGCCGAAGATGCCCGTCCACACGAGCGGGAGCGTCACCTCGCGGAAGGTCCGTTTCTGATCGGCGCCGAGGTCGCGCGCGGCCTCTTCGATCCCCTCGTCGTAGCGATTCCAGACCGCGAGCATCACGAGGAAGCCGAACGGGATCCCCCAGATCACGTTCGCGCCGAGCGCAGTCCGCCAGAGCGACGGCGCCTCCCCGAGCCACGACCAGAAGAGCTGCGTCCCGAGCGCGAGCAGGAAGCCCGGCGTCATCAGGGCGAGCATGACCAGGTAGAAGAAGGCCCCTTCGCCACGGAACTTGCGCCGGAACGCCATCGAGAGCGTGAAGGCGATGATGCTGACGATCGCGCCCGCGGCCAGGCTCATCCAGAGCGAGACCTTGCCCGACGCGCGGATCTCGTCGGCGTGCGAGCCGGGGATGTTCGCGTCGAAGAGCGACTTCCACCACTCGAGGCTGACCGGGCCCCGGAAGGGCCAGGTGATCGAGCCGAACGGGCCCTGGAAGGAGAGGATTCCCATCAGGATCATCGGGGCGTAGAGGAAGGCCAGGAAGAGCACGAAGTAGAGAGCGAGGCCCCACTTCGCCCAGTCGGTGCGACGCTTCACGTCAGAGGTCCTCTCTGAGGTTCGAGAACCGCGTGATCACGAACACTCCCGCGACGAGGGCGACGACGAGCAGCACCGCCGAGGCTGCGCCCTGCGGATACTGGACGGCGATCTCGACCTTCGACTGGACGATCGTGCCGACGGAGGAGATCACGTTGCCGCCGATCACGCGCACGGTCCCGTACTCGCCCATCGTGAGCACGAAGATGAAGATCGAGCCGATCACGACGCCGGGCATCGCCTGGGGCAGGATCACCTCGCGGAAGGTCCGGAGCCAGTTGCCGCCCAGGTCGCGCGCGGCTTCGAGCGCCGTGCGGTCGACCTGCGAGAGCGTGAAGAAGAGCGGCGTGACCATGAAGAGGATGTACAGCTGGATCATCGCCAGCGTCACGGAGAGGCCCGAGAAGCCGAGCTGCTCGAAGGGCGCGCCCGGAATGCCGAGCTTGCCGAGCACCTGGTTGAGCCCGCCCTCGCGCCCCATCAGGGGGTACGTCCAGGCGACCGAGCGGGTCAGGTAGCTCGTCCAGAACGGCGCGAGCGCGAGGATGAAGAGCGCGATCTGGTTTCGCAGGTTGTTGACCTTGAGCGCCAGGAAGTAGGCGACCGGGAAACCGAAGACGAGGCACGCGACGACGGCGATCAGCGACCGGAAGAAGCTCGAGCGCATGTTGTCCCAGTAGACGCTGTCGCGGAACAGCTCGCTGTAGTTGGAGAGCGTCCAGTCGGTGACGAAGCCGGACGAGGCGCCGACCTGGTACGTCCAGAAGCTGACGAGGACGATGAAGACGAGAGGCGCGATCAGGTAGAAGCCGAGCCAGAGCAAGCCCGGCGCGGCCCAGAGTGCGGTCAGCCCGCGCCTGCCCGGCCGCCTCGCTGCGGCCCCTTGCGCCGCTTCGGCCTTGGGCGGCCGCTGCTCGAGAATCTCTTCGGCTTGCTCGATCTCGCCGATGTCGAGCTGCGGGCGCCCGTCACCGGAGGAGCTGGACATCCTCCTCCTTCCACGCGATCGTCACACGCTCGCCCTCGCGGCCGCGGAGAGCTCCGTACTCCTCCCCCGGCAGCTTCGCGAGCATGCGGTCGCCCTCGGCTGACAGGTGGAGCTTGATCAGGTCGCCGAGGAACTCGACGAAGACGATCTCGCACTCCGCGGAGTTCTCACCGCCGTCCGTGCCGCCGGCGCCGAGCTCGACTGCAGCCGCCCGCACGGCCACCACGGCCTTGTCACCGACGGCGCGGTCGTTGCCCGGCGCGACCACGCTCGCCCGGACCGCGCCGTTCTCGAGCACGAGACGATCGCCGTCGCGGCTTGCGACCGTGCCGTGGATGATGTTGTTGTCGCCCATGAAGCGGGCGACGAGCTCGGTCTCCGGGCGGGTCGCGATCGTCAGCGGGTCGGCCACCTGCTGGATGCGCGCGTCGTTCATGACGACGATCCGGTCGGCCATCGAGAGCGCTTCTTCCTGGTTGTGCGTCACGTGGATGAAGGTCAGCCCGAGCTGGCGCTGGAGGTTCCGCAGCTCGACGCGCATCCGCAGCTGCAGCAGCCGGTCGAGGTCGCCGAGCGGCTCGTCGAGCAGGAGCGCCTTCGGCTTCGTCACCAGCACGCGCGCCAGAGCGACGCGCTGCTGCTGCCCGCCGGAGAGCTGCCGCGGCCTGCGCTCGCCGAACTCCTCGAGGCCCACCATGTTGAGCGCTTCCGACGCGAGCCGGCGCCGCTCGGCCTTCCCCATCCCGTGCATCTTCAGCCCGAACTCGACGTTCTGGAGCACCGTCCGGTGGGGGAACAGCGCGAAGTGCTGGAAGACGGTCGTCGTGGGCCGCTTGTGGGGCGGGAGCGAGACGAGCGACTGTCCGTCGAGCAGGATGTCCCCGCTCGTCGGGAAGTCGTGGCCGCCGATCATCCGGAGCGTGGTCGTCTTGCCGCAACCCGACGGGCCGAGCAGGACCACGTACTCGCCGTGGTCGATGTGCAGGTTGAAGTCGTCCACGGCGAGCGTCCCGCCGGGGAATACCTTCGAGACCCCCTTGAGGTCGAAGCCGGTTTCGTTAGAGGAAGAGGGGGCGGCGCGCGCCGCCCCCTCCGATGTCTGTCCGACGGCTTCCTCCGCCATGTCCTAGGCGCTGAGGAACTCGTTGAACTTCTTCACCTGGTACACGTTCTCGGTGTAGAACGAGTTCCAGGCGGTGTATTTGCAGGAGCGCCTGATGAACGAGCCACCGTCTCGTATCTGGCCCTTCTTGATGTCGCCGACGCGTCCGGTGATGCCCGGGAGGTCGCGCGAAGCAGGCTTGCCGTTGTACCAGAACTGGTACTCCTCCGGCGTGAACGCAGGCTTCGCGGTCGACTTCGCACGGCTGGACTTCAGCCACTTCGGCAGGCTCGTGCCGTTCGCGATGTAGTAGCCCTGACGCATGATCAGCGCGCCGAGATAGCCCTCGTACATCCAGTTGAGGTAGGCGTACGCCGCGTCGAGCTTCTCGCCGGTGACGTGCTTCGGGATCCCCTGGGCGCTGCACCAGCCGCGCATGCCCTCCTTCGGGAAGGCGTAGCGACAGTTCACACCCTGGGCGACGAGAAGCGCCACCGCCGGCGACCACATCGACTCGATCACGACCTCCTTGGAGGCCATCAGGTTCACGGACTCGTTGAAGGTCGACCAGAACGCGCGGAAATGCCCGTTCTTCTTGTACGTCGAGAGGATCTTGAACAAGCGATCCATCTCGCCGCGGGTCATGTTCCCGAGGTTCTTGAACTTCATCAGCCCGAGCGCCTGGACGGCGTTGCCCAGGTCGGCCATCGCGATGCCAGGGTCGTTCAGGACCGCGACGCGGCCCTTGTGCCGGCCGTTGAGGAGCTCGGCCCACGAGACCTGGCCCGGCTGCTTCTTGATGACGTCGCCGTTGTAGCCCATCGAGTCCATGTTGAAGTGGGCCGGCGGCCCCACGATCGACGTCGGCTGGGGCTTGCCGCCGTACGCCGCGTTGGCACCGTCGTTCCACCACTGGACGATCGCCCTGTTGTTGCGCGGCCCTTCCTTGGTGAGCGGAAGGCCCGAGCTGCGGTTCGGGTCGAGGTAGAGCACGCGGTAGGGCGCGTTGCCCTGACCGGGCGTGCAGTCCTTGCGGCCTGGAAGCACCTTCCCCTTCGTGAAGACGGGGTAGAAGCTGTTCCACGCCCTGATCTTGTTCCGGTCGACGGCCTGGAAGTTGCCCGTGGGCCAGATCTGGAAGAACTGGTAGTTGTAGCCACCCAGCATGTCGAAGCTGTCTGGCGCGGTGATCGACTTCTGGACCTGCGCGTTCGTGCTCATCGGCTGCACGTTGAACTTGAAGCCGAGGTCCTTCTCAGCCTGCTGCTCTGCACCCTGAGGCCATTCGACGCCGAGGGTGATCACGCGCAACGTGCCGGTGTAGCGGTTCTTTGCTGCCGGAGCCGCGGACGCCTGCCCCGCAACGCCGCCCAGCCCGGTCAGAGCCGCTGCGCCGAGACCGCCCTTGACGACCAGGTCACGCCGGCTCAGGCCGCGCGACGACTTGGTCGTCGCCCGCTCGATGTTCGGGTCCGACATGTCGTGCCGGCCCAGTTCGTCGGTGTAGCCGAGTTGCTCCGCGAATTCGTGGACATCGAACTCCGCGTCGTCGAACTCGCTCATATGCCCTCCTTTCGCCCGCTCGCACCGTGCGAGTGGGCTGCGCCACAGTCGGTGGTTGTAAGGCCCGGACAAACCCCGTTCAGCTCGATGGTGCTTGTATACAACCTTCGCGGCTCGCGAGTCAACCGGATCCCTCGACGGTGATTGCGACGCGATCGGGAGCCGTTGCGAGGACGCCGGTCGACGCTCCTTTGGGGATCATCCGCCGCACGAGCGAGAAACGTGCGGGGCTTTCGCCGAAGGGATAGGGGGAGATCCGGGCGTGCCACGGGGCCACGGGCTCGAGCTGGTACCCCTGCAGCTCCGCAGCCTCGCCGGCCTCGACGTCGCGCATGCAGAAGTAGAGCGAGAGCCGGTCGTAGAGCTGGAGGAGGTCGTAGTCCGCTCGGTGCTCGCCGGGATCGCCTCCGAACTTCGCCTCCTGCTCGGCCACGAACACCTCGACCTGTTCCTGCACCTCCGGGGCACGCGTGAGAGACAGCCCGAGGTCGAGCCCGTAGCGCTGCCGGTAGATCCCGGCGCCGTGCATCGCCACGAGCAGGCCCGCCTGCGGATCGTGCTCCGTGACCGCCGCGATCCCCGCTCGGTAGAAGGCGAGGTGCGAGCTGACGTCGACGTCGAGGAAGTTCACGGGCTTGCCGCTCTCGTCGCGGCGCGGCGAGCGCTCCCACACAGCCCAGCCGTCGTCGTGCCGCCGCGCCGCGATCGCGACCGACTCGTGCCGTGGGCCGCGGTCGCGCCACGCGTCCGCGAACGCGCCGGAGAGGTCGGCGTGATCGGTCTGCATGACGACCTGCCACGCGTCGCCTGCGTCGCGGACGATCATCGTCTCCCCACCGGCTCCACCGACTGCTGGGCAGCCCATTGCGGGCCGAGCTCACGATCGAGGAGGCGAGCCTGGAGCACGCTCAGCACCAGGTAGGCGAGTGCCGCCGACGAGACGCCCCACACGACCTTCACCAGCTCGTGCGGGATGGCGTAGAAGACGCCGACGCCGAGCGCGGTGGCCGCCACCGCCGCGATGTTCACGCCCCAGGCATACCGATATCTGCCGCGCGGCTGAAACAGCGCCGGCACGTCGATGCGCAGCCGCTGCACGAGCACGTAGTCGGCGAGGACGACACCGGCCAGCGGAGCCGCCACGTTCCCGAGGTGGGTGATCCAGGTCTGTGCCTCCTCGATGAACCCTGGGAACCCGGAGAGGACGACCGCCAGCGACCCGGCCACGATGGTGGCGGGCAGACGACCGAGTCGCGGCACCGCGTTCACGAGCGACATCCCGGCCGTATAGACGTTCGTCAGGTTTGCCGAGAAGGTCTGGACGACGATCGCCACGAGCAGGAGTACGAGCACGACATCGCTGGTGGTGAGGGCGGCCGCCGCCACGAACGGATTCGTCTCGCCCGTCGCGGCGGCGACGTACCCGCCGACGAACGTGGTCGCGACCGCAGAGAGCAGCGCGGACGCGATCAGGCCGATGCGCATGTCTCGCCGGGTGGGCGTGTAGCGGCAGAAATCAGAGACGTTCGTGACGAGGGTGAGCGAGGCACCGCACATCACCGTGACGAACGTTGCGAAGCCGACCCACGTGAGCTGCTGGTCGGGCGACTCGAACACTCGTCCGACCGCGAAGGCCGGGTCGTCGCTTGCGACGTAGAGGGTGACGAGCACGGCCGCCGACCCGAGACTGAGCGGCAGCACGACCCTCAGCAGCCAGCGCATCACGTCGAACCCGAGCGCTGCCACCGCGGCCTGCACGACGGCGAGGGCGAGGGCGACGGGCACGAGCGGCAGGCGCTCTCCGGTGATCGCCTGCACGATCGCCTGGAACCCGAGCGCCCCGGTCAGGGCCTGGGCCGCGAACCAGTAGATACCGGCCACCATCCGGTAGGGCGAGGTCAGGCCACGCGCGCCCCAGAACCCGAAGGTCGCGCGCATCGCGACCTGCCCGGGCAGCCCGTCGTCGACCCCCGGCTGGGCTGCGATCACGAGGATCGCGAAGGCGAGCGCCTGGCCGATGACCAGCGCCACGACGGCCCACCACAGGGGAAGCCCGCCGCCGACGACAGCGAGTCCCCCGATCACGTACATCACCGGGTTGAGGAAGAACGTGAAGTTGATCGCGAACAGCGTGCGCCAGCCCGCGGTCCGAAGCTCGGCGGGTACCGGCTCGACCCCGTACTCCTCGATCTCCGGCATCAGGCGCCGCGACCGTGCCGCGCGAAGAAGTCGATCACGACCCGGTTGTGCTCCTCGGTGTTGTCGAAGATGGTCGAGTGGTTCGAGCCGCGGATCACATGCTTCTCGGCGCCCGTGATGCCCTGGTAGATCGCCTCCTGGCCCGCGCCGCCGGGGCCCTGGTCCCACGGCGTCATGATGTCCTCGTCGCCGCCCAGCACGAGCGCGGGCGAGGTGATCTTCGGCAGCCAGGGCCGCAGGTCCATGTCGCACATCGCCTGGCAGGCGGCGGTGAAGACCTCGATCCGGTTCGAGTCGCGGAGGATCTCCTGGATCGTGTCGATCGCCGCCACACCGTCGTCGCTCTCGGCGAAGCGCTTCGAGAGCGCCTGCCAGCCGATCAGCTCGGCGAGGATGCGGCTGCCCGGCCCGTCCGGGTCGAGGCGAGCGATGTCGATCCAGTTCTTGAAGATCAGCCGCCCCGTTCTGCCAAGCTTTGCGGCGGCGCAATTGATGACGACGGAGGTCGTCCGCTCGGGGTACTTCGCCGCGAAGACGATCGCGATCATCCCGCCCATCGAGGTGCCGTGGATGTGGGCCTCCGGGATCTCGAGCGCGTCCATCAGGCCGGCCAGGTCGTCCGCCCAGACCTCCATGTCGTAGTCCTGGACGGGCCGATCGGACTGGCCGTAGCCGCGCATGTCGTAGTCGACGACCCTGAAGCGCTTCGACAGCTCGGGTGTGCTCGGCCCGAAGTTGAAATGCCCGAAGCCCGCGCCGTGGATCTGCATCACCGGCTCTCCCTCGCCGGTGATCTGGTACCAGAGGTCGACGCCGTTGACTGCGGCCTTGCCTTCCATCACGCCCGGACCATCGCGGCGGCGAGCTCTTCCAGGTGCGCCACGGTCTCGTCGACCGAGACGACGTCGCCGTACTTCGCGTCGATGTCGTAGAGGTTCGCCTCGTGCGCGGCCGTGTTGCGGTCGCCGACCGCCTCGCGCGGGACGAGTGGCCGGTAGCCGTGCTGGATCGCGTCGACGGCGGTCGCGCGCACGCATCCCGAGGTCGAGGCGCCGGTGACGATCACGCTGTCACAGCCGGCCGCGGCGAGCAGGCTCGAGAGCGGCGTGCCGAAGAACGCGGAGGCGAAGAGCTTGTTCACCACCGGCTCGTGCGGGAGCGGCGCGATGCGAGGATCGATCTCCGCCCAGCGGCTCCCGGCCTCCAGCGTCAGCAGTGCGGGGATCTTGTCGATGAACGCGGCCGCCGTCAGCCTGTCTCCCTCCGTGTACGAAACCGTCGTGTAGACGACCGGGAGCTGCGCCCGGCGAGCCTCTCCGAGCAGGCGCCCGATCGCCGTGACCACGCCGTCGAGCTCGCAGACGAGCGGCGATGCGGGATCGGTGAAGCCGAGATTGACGTCGATCACGAGCAGCGCGGGGCGCCGGCCGAAGCCGGCGCGTCCGTGAAAGCCGTCGTGACGAACCGAGCTCACGGCTCCGCGATGCCGTCACCCACGCGCACGCGAGCGAGCGCGTCGGCGCCATCCTCGAGCGGCGACCACCGCAGCGGCTTCGCCGGTGCGGGCGGCTCGAGCCCGGTCTCGTCCTTGCAGGCGGCGAGGACCTCCTCGAGCGGCGGGCCGAAGTCGAAGGCCAGCGCCTCACCCCGCTCGTCGCGCTGCCGCGAGCGCTCGGCCTCGGTCGCGTCGACGTCGACCGAGCCGTCCTCCGCGAGGACGACGCCGTAGCCGGACCGGGCGTGCTCCGGCGACACGAGCCCGTACGAGACATCGCGGGCCACGATCTCGGCGGGACGGTCGAGCCGGTCCTTCCAGCCGCCGCCGCCGGCAGTGCGGAACACGAGCATGTCACCCGGCTCGACGACGACGTTGTCGCACTTCGACGGCAGCCGCTCCTCGGTCCCGTCGGCCCGGCGCAGGATCTTCTCCGAGCGCCCTCCGGGCTCGCCGCCGAGCACGCCCCAGGGCCGTGTCAGCCAGCGGTCGTCGTGGATCGACACCTCGCCCGGCTCCAGGTAGACGTAGCGCTTCTCGACGCCGTTCCCGCCGCGGTGGAAACCGGCGCCACCGGAGTCGGTAACCGTCGTGTACCCGTCGATCCGCAGCGGGTAGTACGCCTCGAGGTACTCCGTCGGGATGTTCTCGAACAGCGGCCACCACGAGTGACCGTCCATTCCGTCGCCGATCGGCCGGCCGGGGATGCCGCCGTAGAGGATCTCCATCGAGTAGAAGAAGTCCCCCTTCCCGTCCCAGCCGGAATAGAGCATGTACGGGCTCGTGCCGTAGCCGGCGGCCGTGTTCAGCTCCGGCGCCTGCTTCACGAGCGCGCCGCCGAGGACGTCGAACAGGCGCGCGAGCGCGTGTGTCCGGCAGCCGAGTGCGGCCGGGAAGCGCGGCCGCAGCAGCGATCCTTCCGGCATGACGACGTGCAGCAGGGGATAGAAGCCGTCGTTGAAGAGGATCTGGGGATCGTTGACCATGATCAGGTAGATCCCGATGAACATCTTGAACATGCCTTCGGAGAGGTAGAAGTTGATCGGCCCGAGCGCCTGCGGGTCGGTGCCCGACCAGTCGAAGAACGCCTGGTCGCCCTCCCGCCAGATCGTCAGCTTCATCTTGTAGGGGCCGTTGCCGAGACCGTCGTCGTCGACGTAGTCCTCGAAGCTCTGCGGGATCTCCGGGATCGCGAGCAGGATCAGCTGCCGCATCGCCTCGTGGGTGCGGTCGAGCAGCGCCTGCAATGCGGCGAGGTAGGTCTCCTTGCCGAAGCGCTCGCAGAGCTCGATCACGCGCCGCTCGCCGGCGCGGCAGCCGGCGACGATGGCGAACAGGTCGGCCCGGTTCATCTCGGGCAGGCGGACGTTGTTGAAGATCAGCTTGAGGACGGCGTCCTGGGGCACTCCCCGCTCGAGGATCTTCAGCGGCGGGATGATGATGCCCTCCTCGAAGATTGTCTTCGCTCCGGTCGGAAGCGATCCAGGGAGCGGCCCACCCGCGTCCATCTGATGGCCGAACTGGCTCGACCAGCCCACGAGCTCGTCCTCGAAGAAGATCGGCACCAGCACGAGCCAGTCGTTCGTATGTGAGATGGAGGCCGAGCACTTGAACGGGTCGGAGGTGAGGATCACGTCACCCGGGTAGATGCCGCCCTCCCACTCGGCCATCATCTCGTTGATGTAGGCGCCGAACTGGCCGACGACCATGCGCCCGCGCGGGTCGGTGATCATCGGGAACTCGTCGTGCTGCTCGCGAATGACGGGGCTCATCGCCGACCGGAAGAGGACGGCGTCCATCTCGAAGCGGGCGCTCTTCAGCGCGCCTTCGATGATGTCGAGCGTGACCGCGTCGACCTCGACATCGGGGATCTCGGCGATGCGCAGCTCTTCGGTGGTTGCCATCTCTCCCTCGCTCATTCGTTGGGGGTGATCAGGATGTTGAAGTTCGCGTCGACGACGGCGCGGTAGCCGGGAAGGACGATCGTCGTCGAGTCGAACTCGGTCACGACAGCCGGCCCGTCGAGCTTCGCCCCGGGCTGCAGCTTGGAGCGGTCGTAGATCTTCGTCGCCACGCGCTCGCCGTCGAAGATCACCTCGTGCTCGTCGACGACGGCTCCGGATGAATCCGCCGAGCCGGGCTCGCCCACCGGCAGCTCCGGCTTCGGCACGTCCCCGAAGCCGACCGCCCGGAGATTGACGATCTCCGAGGCGGTGCCCGGCATGCGGAAGCCGTACAGCTGCTCGTGCAGGCGGTTGAACCGCTCCTCCAGGTCGCCGAGCCCGCCGTTCCGCACCTCGTCCGGCTCGAGCGTCACCGGGATCTCGTAGCCCTGGCGGTGGTAGCGCATGTCTGCGGTGTAGGCCACCCGCTGTGCATCCTGCGGGATGCCTTCACCCGCGAGCCACGTCGTCGCCCGCTCGCCGAGGCCGTCCAGGATCTCCGCCACCTCGCCGCCCTCGGCGTCGGCGACGAGCCGGATGTGCGTCTGTGCGAACTCGTCGCGGAAGTCGGCGACGAGGTCGCCGATCGCGCACAGAAGGCCCGGCGCGGGCGGGACGATCACGGGGAACGAGCCCATCAGCTTTGCCAGGGCGTTCGCGTGGAGCGGCCCCGCCCCGCCGTAGGCGACGAGCGCGAAGTCGCGCGGGTCGTGGCCGCGCTGAACGGAGACGAGCCGCAGCGCCCCCGCCATGTTCTCGTTGACGATCGCGAGGATCCCCTCCGCGGCCTGTTCGACCGAATCGAGCCCCATCGCGTCCGCGACCTTCTGCACCGCGGCCCGTGCCGCGTCGACGTCGAGCTCCATCTCGCCGCCCAGCAGCCGCGGCGGCAGGTGGCCGAGCACGACGTTCGCGTCGGTGACGGTCGGCTCGTCGCCGCCCTTGCCGTACGCCGCGGGGCCGGGCTCGGCGCCCGCCGACTGGGGGCCGACGCGGAGAGCCTTGGTCAGCTCAGGCACATGCGCGATCGAGCCTCCGCCGGCGCCGACGGTGTGCACGTTCACCGACGGCACCTTGATCCGGAAGTGACCGATCGAGGTCTCGCGTCCGATCGTCGGCTGTCCGTCCTGACACAGCGAGACGTCCGTCGACGTTCCGCCCATGTCGAAGGTGAGGATGTCGTCGAAGCCTGCCTTGCGCGCGACGAAGAGCGCGCCGGCGACGCCGCCGGACGGCCCCGAGAGGACGCCGTAGATCGGGTTGCGAGCCGCCTCGCGCGTCGTCATCAGACCCGCGTCGGAGCGGAGGATGTTGACTTCCGCCTTGGCGCCGATGCCGTTCAGCTGCTCCTGCAGGCGCTGGACGTAGTCGGCGACCTTCGGGCGCACATACGAGTTCATGCACGCCGTCAGCGCGCGCTCGTACTCGCGGAACTCGGGAAGCACCTCGGCCGAGAGGGTCACCGGGAAGCCCGGATACAGGCGCTCGACGAGCTCGCCGATCTGGCGCTCGTGCGCGCCGTTGACGTACGAGTTGATCAGCGCGATCGTCAGCGACTCGACGCCGGAGTCGACGAGATCGCGCACGATCGACTCGACCTGCTGCTCGTCCACGGGCACGATCGCGTTGCCGCGCGGGTCCATCCGCTCGACGGCCTCGCGCGTGTCCGCGAGCGAGGCCGGTGGATCGGGCTTGATCATGATGATCCAGCCCGCGAGCGGGCCTGGCGTCTGCGAGCGCGCGAGGTGCAGGATCTGCTGGAAGCCCAGAGTTGTGATCAGCCCGACCCTGGCGCCCTTCGACTCGAGGACGGCGTTCGTCGCCACCGTCGTCCCGTGCAGGATGTTCCGGAGGTCGCCGACTTCGATACCGGCCTCGTCGCAGATTCGCCTGACGCCGTTGAGCACCCCCTCCGACGGGTCGGCGGGCGTCGAGGGCGTCTTCACCCGGTACTGCTGGTCCCCGCTCGCGTCACCGTCCCCGACGAGAAAGAGGTCGGTGAACGTGCCGCCAACGTCGACCCCGAGCCTGTACGCCATTCCCCTGCTCCTTTCAGCCGGCGACCGGCGCAAAGGTGCCGGCGCGATAGACCTGCCCGGGAAGCTCTCGTCCGAGCTCCGCTTCCAGCCACTCGGCGACGGTGATCAGCTCGTCGAGGTCGATGCCCGTCTCGATGCCCTCGCCGTGGAGCAGGTAGACGAGGTCCTCCGTGCAGATGTTCCCGGTCGCGCGCGGCGCGAACGGGCAGCCACCGATGCCTCCGACGGATGCGTCCAGCACGGTCGCCCCGGCCTCGAGCGCCACGTACGCGTTCGCGAAGCCGGTGTTCCGGGTGTTGTGCAGGTGAACGCCGACCGGCGGGCGAAGCTTCGCCGCCTCCGACACCAGATGCTTCACCTGCCGCGGCACGCCGACGCCGACCGTGTCGGCGAGGACGATCTCGTCCGCCCCGGCAGCCGCGAGCTGCGAAGCGAGCTCGAGCACGTAGCCGGGGTCGACGGCACCCTCGAACGGGCAGCCGAAGGCGGTGCCGATCGTCACCGTCGCCCGGATGCCGTCCGCGTGGGCACGCTCGATGATCGTGGCCGCCACCGCGACCGACTCCGCCGGAGAGGCGTTCTGGTTGCGGCGGTTGAGCGTCTCGGTCGAGGCGAACGCGAAGTGCGCCTCGTCGAGCCCGGTGGCCGCCAGGCGGTCGTAGCCCTTCTCGTTCAGGACCAGCCCGGCGTAGACCACGCCGTCGCGCCGGTCGATCGCGGCGACGACCTCCTCGGCGCCGCCCATCTGCGGAACGCGCGCCGGATTGACGAAGCTGACGGTCTCGATGCGCCGCAATCCCGCCGCCGCGAGGCGGTTGACGAGCTCGGCGCGCGTCTCGGGTTCGAAGAGCCGCTCGTCGTTCTGGAGCCCGTCCCGGGGACCGACGTCGCAGATCGTCACGGTCACAGCACACCGTCCCCCTCGAGGCTCGCCAGCTCGTCGTCGGAGAGGCCCAGCAGACCGCCGTAGACGTCTCGGTTGTGGCTGCCCTCCTCCCAGGTGGCAGACCAGCGAACCTCGCCCGGCGTCTCGGAGAACTTCGGGACGATCCCGGGGCCGAAGAACTCGCCGAATTCGGGATCCATGTGCTTGACGAGCATCTCGCGCGCGCGGAACTGCTCGTCCTCGAAGATGTCCGCGATCGTGTAGATCGGCCCGCAGATCACGCCGGCGTCGTTGAGCAGCCGGTCGATGTCGGCGGCGGTGTGCCGCCCCGCCCAGTCGGCGACGATCCCCTCGAGCTCCTCCTGATTCTCGCCGCGCGCGAGGTGGGTCGCATACTTGGGGTCGTCGGCGAGCTCGGGCTGGCCCATGGCCGCACAGAGCCGCCGGAAGACGCCGTCCGCGTTGGCGGCGATCACCATCCAGCCGTCGTCGCTCGACTTGAAGATGTTCGACGGCGCGACGCCCGCGAGCCCGGTTCCCCCGGGGCCGCGCACGATCTCGAGCCGGTCGTACTCGGGGACCATGCTCTCGAGCAGCGCAAAGCACGCTTCCATCAGGGAGACGTCGACGACCTGCCCGCGCTCGCCGCCGAGTGCATCGCGCCGGTAGAGCGCCGCGAGGATGCCCTGGACGGCGAACATGCCGGCGAGAGAGTCGCCCAGCGAGATGTGGATGCGCGGCGGCGGCTCGCCCGGAAAGCCGTTGATGTAGCGGATCCCGCCCATCGCCTCGGCAACCGAGGCGAAGCCCGCCCGCTTTGCGTACGGCCCGGTCTGCCCGTAGCCGGAGACGCGGGCGATCACGAGCCTGGGATTCACCTCCCAGAGTTGCTCGGGGCCGATGCTCCACTTCTCCAGCGTCCCCGGACGGAAGTTCTCGACCAGCACGTCGCAGTGCTCCACGAGCCGGAGCAGCAGCTTCTGCCCGTCCTCGGCCCGCAGGTTGAGCGTCACGCACTTCTTGTTGCGCGACTGCACGGGCCACCAGAGCGAGCGGCCCTCGTAACGCGCCTTCCCCCATTCACGCAGCGGATCGGGCTGGCCCGGGGGCTCGACCTTGATGATCTCTGCGCCCATGTCCCCGAGGAGGCGGCCGGCGAACGGACCGGCGAGCAGCATCCCGAGCTCGACGACGCGGACGCCCGCGAGCGGGCCTGGACCCTCGGTCTGGCGGCGTTGCTCCAACCCGGTGACGGTCTCCGTCACTCCTCGGCCTCGAGCTCCCGCCAGTGACCCAGCAGCAGGTCGCGAGCCTCGAAGATGTGCTCCTTCATCACGAGCTCGGCGCGCTCGGAGTCGCGCGCCTCGAGCGCCCGCGTGATCTGGTGGTGGTAGTGAGCCGAGATCTGCCGCTGCTCCGGCGAGTACCAGCTGTAGGAGCGGTAGACCAGCGGCAGCTCGATCACCTGGCGGACCATCGTGCCGAGGCGCACGCTGCCGGCGCCCTCGATGATCGTCTGGTGGAAGAAGAAGTTCTCCTTGACGAGGCCGGGCATGTCTTCGTCGTCGCCGAGCAGGCTCTCGAAGCGGTCGCAGCTCTCGCGCAGCGCCGCGATGGCCTCGTCCGACAACCCGATGGCCGCACGGCGCGCGGCGTAGCCTTCGAGCAACGCGCGCAGCTGGTAGAGGTCGGTGAGGTCCTCGACCGAATGCGAGCGGACGGTCGCACCGCGGTTCGGAGCCGCATCGACGAGCCCCTCCGCCTGCAGCATCAAGAGCGCCTCGCGCACGGGCGTGCGGCTGATTCCGAGCTCCTGTGCGAGCTCTTCTTCCTTGAGCCGACCACCCGGCGGCAAGCGCCCGTCGAGGATCGCCTGTCGAATCACCTCGGTCGCCGCGACGCTGGCATTCCTCGTCAGCGGCCCGCCGGCGTGCAGCTCTCTCGCCACGACGAGGAACATACAGTATGCAATCTGGCCGTCAACAACGGTCGCGGAGGGTCGCGGCGACGCCGGCGCCGGTGAGGGCGAGTGCTGCGGCAGCGAGCCAGAACACATCCCATCCCGCTCCGTGCGCGAGTGCACCGAGTGCCGGAGTCGCAACGGCCGAGAGCCCGAAGATCAGCGTCGCCGCGACCGCGACCGACCGGGCCGCGAGCTCGGGCGGCGTGCGCTCGCCTGCGCTGAGGTAGACGAGGCCGTTCCAGCCGAGGGCGCCGAACCCGAAGACGATCGCCGCGGGAAGCGCGACCGCGACGCCGGCGTGCAGCGCGGCCGTAAACAGGAGCGCCCCGAACGCGGCGACCACGCCCGCCTCTGCAAGCGTCCGCGTCCGTCGGGCGCCGCCGCCGCCGTCGGCGATCCGCCCCCAGACGATGCGCGCCACCCCCGCCGAGACCTGGATCGCGAAGAACGTCGCGCCTGCGGCGAGCGCAGAGAGCCCGGCGTCACGCGCAGCCGGCACCGTGTAGACGAGCACCGCCTGCAGGACGACGATGTAGAACGCCGCGACGACGAGCAACCGCTGCATGCCGGGTGCCTTCAGGATCGTCCTGAAGCCTCGCGGCTGCCGCCCGCCGCGCAGGGAGTCGGCGACGACGGCGAAGGCGGCGCCCGAGAGGAGGACGGCGGTCGCGGCCGCGAGCAGCACGGTCGAGACGCCGCCGACCGCCTCCAGCGCCGGCACGAGCACGGCGCCGATCATCCCACCGAGCGGCACCGCCATCTGACGCACGCCGAGCGCCCACCCGCGCCGCTCCGGCGGGTACGCGCGGAAGAGCGCGCCGGCCCCGCCGATCGTGACGACCGACGAGCCGACCCCAAAGAGGACCAGCCCCGCGGCCAGCGCCAGTGACGAGCCGGCGGCTGCCGCCGCGAAGAGGCCGGCGGCGCCGAGCGCCGTGCCGGCGGCCATCGCGGCTCGCGAGCCGAGGCGGTCGACCGCGATGCCGGCGGGGACGAGCGACAGCGCCGTGCCGAGGAACCCCGCGCTCAAGACCGCCCCGAGCGCGGGCAGGCTGAGGCCAAACTCCTGCCGTAGCTGCGGCCCGATCGCCGGCAGCCCGAAGTTGACGAACGAGACGGCGGCCTGCGCCGCCGTTGCGGCGGTCAGCACCGCGCGTGGCGAGCGCGTCTGCACCGCTCGCGATTATCGTTTCTGCGTGGACCGGGACGCCATCGCCCGCGGCCAGCGCCGCAGGCAGATCGAGGAGGCACGCGCCGACGAGCAGACGCGCGAGCTCGCTCTCGCCGAGCGCCTGGAGGAGGTCGTGACCGAGCGAGAGGGCGCGCGCGTGGACGAGGAGGCGTTCGCACGGATGACGCCGGAGGACGTCGCGCTCGTGCAGGAGATCCTGGAGACACCGGTGTTCCTGGAAGAGACGGAGGAGCCCGATGACGACGAGCCCGATCTCGAGCCCGACGCCGACGAGGAGGCGGAGGCCGAGATCGCGCGGCTCCAGAGCGAGATCGCGGAGTCGCGGCGGCGGCAGCTCGCTTACGAGCGCTACATCGAGGCGCTCGACTCCACCGTGCGCTCGTCACAGTGAACGTCTCCACATTGAGGTCGCTGCTCTTCGCGCCCGCCGCAGAGGAGCGCAAGCTCCGGAAGGCGCTCGAGGCCGGCGCGGACGCGGTGATCGCCGACCTCGAGGACGGTACGGCGCCCGCCGAGAAGGAAGCCGCGCGCGCGATTGTCGAGGCGGTGTTCGCAGAGGTGGACGCACCCTGTGCACGGATCCTGCGGTTGAACGCGGCGGACACCCAGTGGTTCGCGGGCGACCTCGAGCTCGTCGGGGGGCTGGCAGCCGACTTCGTGATGCTGCCGAAGGCGACGCCGCAGGCGGTCGCCGCGCTGGACTCGGCACTGGACTCGACACTGGGCTCAGCAGGGCCGCCCGTGCTCGCGATCGTCGAGACGGCGCTGGGCCTGCGCGCCGCCTACGAAACCGGCTCGACCGAGCGGGTCACGGCACTTGTACTCGGCACGCACGACCTCGGCGCCGAGCTCCGCACGACGGCGCGTCCGGACGGGCTCGAGATCTTGTACGCGCGCTCCAAGGTCGTCACCGACTCGGCCGCGGCGGGCCTGCGCTCTCCGTTCGACACCGTCTACCTCGACATCCGGGACGCCGAGGGTCTCGAGCGCGAAGCCGAGCTCGCGCGCAGTCTCGGCTTCGGCGGCAAGCTCTGCATTCACCCCGCGCAGGTCGAGACGGTCAACCGGGTCTTCACGACGAGCGAGGCAGAGCTCGAGTGGGCGCGGCGCGTCCTGGAGGCGTACCACGAGGCCCTGCGCGAGGGGCTCGGCGCCGTCGCGCTCGACGGCAAGATGGTCGACATGCCGATCGTCCGCCAGGCGGAGCGGCTTCTGGGCTACGAGCCGCGGTCCTAGCTACGGAACCGGTCTTGGCTCCGGCTCCTCGGGCGGCGGGAACGCGGCCCAGCCGAGCTCGGCCAGCGTCGCGAGGCTGCTCGACTTGACGCCGGAATCCGAAACGGTGAGCACGGCGTTGCGGACGACGAGGGAGCGCCGAACGACGGGCGTGTAGCTGAGCTTGCCCGCCTCGTGATCGATCTTCCCGGCGGCCGAGATCCCGCGCACGCGGCCGATGCGGTAGCCCACGGCTCGCTGCTCGAACGGGATCACGACGAGCCCGGTCTTCGGCCAGAAGAGGAACGCGTGGTGGTCGGACTCCGCCTCCGACCAGCCCGGCCCGAGCGGCTGGGTGTGCAAGCGGGTCGGCTTCCGCAGGTCCGAGACGTCGAAGAGCGACAACTGGGTGCCGGTCGGCCGGCCTTCCTCGGTCGCATCCTGGCCGATGCCCAGCAGCAGGTCCTCGCCGACCGGGTGCAGGTAGGCCGAGTAGCCGGGGATCTTCAGCTCGCCGAGCACGCGCGGACGCTCCGGCACGGCGAGGTCGATCGTGTAGAGCGGGTCGATCTGCCGGAACGTGACCACGTAGCCAACGTCGCCGACGAAGCGCATCGCGTAGACCCGCTCGCCCTTCCCGAGCCCGCCGACCCGGCCGGCCTGCACGAGCGCGGTTCCCTGCTGGCGCAGCGTCGTCAGGAAGGACTCGGTCTCACCCCCGCCCGGCCCCCACCACGCCGGCGACTCGGTGCTGACGACGCGCAGGACGCCTCGGTACTCGGAGAGCGACCACTGGCTGAGGAGATAACCGGACACCTCGCCGCTGCCGCGGTACTGGGACCTGGCCGGATTCGAGATGTCGAACTTGTGGATCGAAGTCTTGACGCCGTCCTTCTCCTGCGTCGGCTTGTCGGGCGACGGCCGGTCGGCCCAGCGCTCGGTCGCCACGTAGAGGCTCTCCGGAGAGGCGTAGACGATCCGGCCGTCCGTCATCACCGCGACCGAGTCGGTCGGCTCGAGCCCCTTCGCCAGGTCGACGGTCAGCACCGTCAGCATGCCGAGGCCCGAGAATCCGACCGGCCGGCGGACGTTGCGGCACTGGACGAGCGCGCGCTTCTTGGTGGGCTTGGCTCCCGCTCGCTTGATCTGGTACGACGGCAGCCAGCTCCCGGCCCGGGACGACGCGACGATGGCGCGGTTGCGCTTGCCGGCCGCGGCGAGCTCCTCCTTGGTGCCGCTCTTGGGCTGCACGAAGGGAAGCGCGGCCGGAACCTGCGCCGTGACGACGATCCGCACGCTGCCGCCGACGAGGCGCGCGGCGACATAGCCGCCGTCGAGAGTCAGTGTCCGGACGACTCGCAGAGCCTGCGGCCTGGAGACGTCGACCTCCGTCAGCACGGAGCCTGAGGGCGCGAACGGCATCATCCGCGCGGCCATCGCCGGCAGCGGCTCCGCCCAGTAGCCCCCGCGCGAGAGCAGGAGCAGCCGATCGTTGTGCAGGAGCAGCTCGTAGGAGCGGTTCGGGTCGAGCTTGAGCGTGTCGACGAGCTGCGGCTTCGCACCGCTGACGTCGACTGCGTTCAGCTTCCCGTTTGCGACGGCGAAGAGCGTGTTGCCGTTCGTCTTCACGATGTCCGGCTCGTCGACGCCCTCCTCCTGGACGTTCGTGCCGGAGAAGTCGACTCCCTGCTTGGGCGGCGCCGCTTCCCGGGCGCCCGTCGTGTCGCTGACGATTCCCACCTGCCCGCCGAGCCCGTAGGGCCCGACGAAGCGAGTGGCCTGCGACTTGGCGTACCGGAGCAGGTCGGGGCAGCCGCCGAAGGCAACGAGGCGGCCGGCCTTGGCGGCGGAGTCCTCGCGCGCGGTCTCGGCGGCCGAGCCGTCGGTGTTTGCGCCGAGCGCGGCGGCGGCGAGAATCGCCAGCGCCGCAGCGAAAGCGGCGCGTTTTCGGAAGTCCATCACCTCATTTATACGTCACAAAAGCGTCATCCGTCACATCCGGAAGTGTGAGGTTTTGCACGGAGGGAAGAACGAGCGCAGCAAGGGCCTGTCCACGCCGCCGCCGTGACACGAAAGGAGCGCCAAATGAGCTTGCTCTGGATCATTCTGATCGTTGTGCTCGTGCTTGCACTGCTCGGTTTTTTCGGTCGCGGCCGCTTCTAGATAGGCCCGACCAGGAGAAGGTTTAGGCCGCCCGGCACTCGCCGGGCGGCCTTTTTTCGTCGACGATGCGTGGGTGGACAGCCGCGTCCCCGCCGTTCTCTCGCATGCCGACCGCGTTTCCGCGCTGCCGCGGCTCGGCGGCATGGCGCGCCCGAACGGCGTTGTGATCGTCAGCGAGCACTACTGGGCTTTCGCGACGACGACGGGCGAGCTGTACGAGGGAGAGATGCCGACCCGGCGCGTTGCTGCGGCCCGGATCCCGCTCCTGCGCGGCCTGATGCAGCTGGCCGCGTCGATGGCGCCCCTCGCCCGCGGGCGCGGCGTCGCCCGCCCCCGCGAGCGGCTTTTCCTCCTCTGCGCGCTTCTGACGCCGCTCTTCTTCGTCGCGCTCCCCGGCCGCCTCGAGCTGCCGGCGGGAGTGTTGACGACGACGCTGATCATCCTCTGGCTCTTCCGGGGCCGCACGCTGCGCCTGCACGGCGCCGAGCACCGCGCGATTGCGGCCGCCGAGGCCCGCTCGCTCGAGACGACCTGGACGGGCGAGGCCCGGCCGAGCCGCTTCTCGCCCCGCTGCGGGACGAACTTCGCGGCGCTCGCGATTCCCGTCACCGCGATCTTCGACCGCCTGGCGCCGAGCTACTTCGCCCCCGCTGTCACCGGCGCACTCGTCGCCGTCGTCTCGATCGGCGTGACGATGGAGCTCTGGAAAGCGGTGCAGCATCCGTCCGGTCTCCTCAGGAGCCTGCTGCTGCCCGGCCTGGCGCTGCAGCGGCTGACGACGAGAGAGCCCGAGCTCGCCGACACGCAGGTCGCGCTGCGGGCCGTCGCCTCGGTGCTCCGGCGTGAGCTCTAGGAGAGGCGCAGCGCCATGAGAATGGCGTCGACGTACTCGCCGGCGCGGTGGTAGTGGCCCTTGCGGAGCCCCTCGCGCTCGAAGCCGAAGCGCTCGTAGAGCTGGATCGCCGGCTCGTTCCAGGGGAAGACGTGCAGCTCGAGCTTGATCACGCCGGCGGCACGCGCCCACGCCACGGCTTGCTCGAGCAGAGCGCGGCCGATGCCGCGGCGGCGGTAGCCGTCGGCGACCATCAGGCCCAGGTCAGCCACGTGGCGGCTCGCCTGGTGCGGGTCGCGGGCGATCGACAGCCGCCCGACGATCACACCGTCCAGCTCCGCGACGAAGACGGCTGCGTCGGGGTGCCGTCTCAGCGCGCGCAGGTAGCGACGCTCCTCAGCGGTGCTGCGCCAGCCGTCCGTGTTCAGCAGCCAGCCTTCGGGCTCACGGCCGACGGCGGCGGCGAGCGCTGCGAGCGTGGCGGCATCCTCGGGCTTGGCCGCTCGGATCAGGACCGTCACTCGACGACGATTCCGTGCCCGCCGCGGCGAGGGTCGCCCGCAGCGGCAAGGGTTCCGTCCGCGCGCCGCTCGACCGCGGCGACGCCGCCGAAGTAGAGATTGCGGCCCGCCCAGCGAACGGCGTTCCAGCCCTCAGGCGCCGGCTCGGTGAGGCCGCCTTCGAGATGGAGATCGTCGCCCTCGACGTGAATCCGCGGACATTCGATCGCGTCGGCGACCGGCGTACCGCGCAGAACGGCGTCTGCGACCTGCGCGATCGCTCCGGCCAAGCGAACGGATCCGGCGCTGCCAAGGGCGAGCCGCGGGCCGCCGTGCTCGAGCACGAGTGTCGGCGTCATCATGCTCGGGAGCCGCGCACCGGGAACCCGCGGGCCCTCGCCGATCACGTCGAGCTCGCCGAGCATGTTGTTCAGCTGCGTGCCGCCGCGAAAGATCCCGGAGCCTGAGCCCAGCGTCGACGAGAGGGCGGCTGCGTTGCCGCCGGCGTCGATGACGGAGATCTGCGTCGTGCCTGCCACAGTCAGCGGCGGCGCGGACGCGTAGCCGTGGCGAAGCGCTTGCGCCCTGTCGGAGAGGGTCTCGGCGACCGCGAGCCGCTCGAGCGCGGCCGCGACGATTGCGCCGCCGCGCGAGGGACCTGGCGTCGTGAGGACCGTGCGGCCGCCGATCGTCGTGCGGAGAGGCTCGGGGTCAGCGACGTGGTAGCGGGCGAGATCGCCGGCGAGCTCCGGCAGCAGCTCGGCCACGGCGGCCGAGCCGGTGTCTCGGACGAGCTCGAGCGTCTGGACGAACTCGTTGGTCTCGATCCGGCCCGAGGTGCCGTAGATCCGCCGCCCTCCCTCGTCACGCTCGAGGATCCCTGCCAGGATCGTGTGCAGGAACCGCTGCTCGTCGGTCGTGTCGAGCCCTGCACGAGCCAGCTCGATCGCCGGCTGGACGAGCTCGGGCCACGGAATGCTCCCGAAGCGGCGGTGCGCCTCCTGCAGTCCCGCCACGAGTCCGGGGACGGCAACGGAGCCCTCGCCGACGTGGAAGATCTGCGTCGACGCGTCGCCGAAGTCGATCACGATCTCCTCCATCTCGCCGAGGGGCTTCGAGGGCGCCGCGAAGAAGCAGTCGAGCACGGTCGCCTCGCCCTCGAACCAGGCGAGCAGGAAACCGCCCCCCGTCGGGCCGGTCAGAGGCCCCTCGGCCACAGCGGCGGAAAAGGCGGCTACGATGCAAGCGTCGATCGCATTGCCGCCGTCCGCGAGCACGCTCGCGCCTGCCTCGGCGGTGATCTTGTTTCCGGCGGCGATCGCGCCTTGCATGAACTCAGGGTAAAGATGCTGAGGAAATGCCGATAAGAGATGCAGGACCCGATGAGACACGCAGAACGTTCCCACTAGATGCATCTCGACCTCTCGCTAGGAAAGCGTCACCTCGCCCTGTTCCTGGGCTCGATCGCGGCACTCGTCGTGCTCGCCGCGACCCCGCAGCTGCTGGGTGACCGCGTCGGCGCGGGCTTCGACGGCCTCGCGGACGCTTCGGCGGTCTGGATCTGGCTTGCAGGAGCCGCTTTCGCCGGGTCGGTGCTGGCCTCCTCGGCCGGCTGGCGATCTGCACTGAAGCGTTGTGGCGGGTCGACGACGCGGCCGGATGCCGCGGCGCGTTACTGCACGGGCTCGGTCGTGAACGCGCTTGCGCCCGCGCGAATCGGGACCGCAGTGCGCTTTGCGCTCTTCGCCCGCACGCTGCCGAACGAAGGACGAATCTGGACGGTTGGCGGCATCGCGACTTCGATCGGCGCGATCCGCGCACTCTGGCTCGCGCTCGTGCTCGCCCTGGGCTCCGCGAGCGGCGCGCTCCCGCGCTGGCCGATCGCGCTGCTGCTGCTCGGCGTCCTCGTCGCGGCGGCCGTCGCCTGGCGCGCTCGCTCGACGCGGCCCGGTAGCAAGTACGCACACGCTCTCGACGTCTTCCGCGTCCTCGGCCGCTGTCCGCGCGCAGCCGCGCAGATCACCGGCTGGGTGGGGCTGGCGATGGTGCTCCGAATCGCAGCGGCCACCGCGATCGCGGCCGCCTTCGGGATCGAGCAGCCGCTCGTCGCCGCGCTGCTGATCATTCCCGCCCTCGACCTCGCCGGGATCCTGCCCCTCACCCCGGGCAACGTCGGCGTCGCGAGCGCCGCGGTCGCGTTCGCCCTGAAGGCGCACGGAGTCGGGTCGGAGGTCGCGCTGACGGCCGGGATCGCGTTCGGCGCCGTCGAGACGCTGACGACGCTCGCACTCGGCTGCGGAAGCCTTCTCTACTTCGCCGGCGCTCGCACGGAGGTCCGCCGCTGGCAGCCTGCCGCGGCAGCCCTCACCGGCTGCTTCGCCCTCGCGGCCGCGTTCGGCGTGACCGTGATCTTCCCGCTCGTCTAGAGCGCTCGACAACACGAAGCTTCCGCACCGATCGTCTGGGCCGTCGAGCGGATCCGGTGCGCGAAGGCAGCGTCGCCAAGCGAGCTTTCGACCACGATGTCGCCCGTGCACGTGCACGCTGACGAGGTGAGTGTCTGGAAGACGCCGACCCGTCGGCGGCATTCAAGCGTCCCGACCTTGACGTATACGCGGAGCGTGATCGCGGCGTGGATGACCCCAACGGTCGCAAAGCGGCGAGACCGACAAACATCGGGCAGCGGCGACCACTCATCACGCAGCGGTGCGCACGAGCTGGACAACGGGTACCGCAACTTGCCTTCACGAGGCGAGTTCCATCCCTTGGCTTTCGGGTCGAGACGCAGCCGAGCTTTAGTTGCGCAGGAAGCTCGGCGGCTCGAGCGGGTCTTCGCTGCGCGGGCTCGGTGCCTGGCCGGTGAAGGTCGGCGTCGCCCGGCGGCGGGTGCCGCCCAGGCCGGTTGCGACCACTGTCACCCACACCTGGCCGGCGAGCCGCTCGTCGACCGTCGCGCCGAAGATGATGTTCGTGTCGTCCGTCGCTGCGGCGCGGACCGCCTCGGCGGCGTCGTTCACCTCGAGCAGGGTCAGGTCCTCGCCGCCGGCAATCGAAAGCAGGATTCCGCGGGCGCCGACGATCTCGGTGTCGATGAGCGGCGACTTCAGAGCGCGCTCGGCGGCTTGCTTCGCGCGATCTTCTCCGGTCGCGTAGCCGATCCCCATCAGCGCTGAGCCGGCGTCCTTCATGACCGTGCGCACGTCGGCGAAGTCGAGGTTGATCAGACCGGGCATCGTGATCAGGTCGGTGATCCCCTGGACGCCCTGGCGAAGGACGTCGTCCGCGATCTTGAAGGCGTCCAGCATCGACGTCGAGCGGTCGAGCACCTCGAGCAGGCGGTCGTTCGGGATCACGATCACGGTGTCGCAGGCGGCGCGCAGCTCTTCGACGCCGACGTCAGACGATGCCTTGCGCCTGGTTCCCTCGAAGCGGAACGGCGTCGTGACGATGCCGACGGTGAGTGCGCCGAGCTCGCGGGCGATTCGCGCGACGGTCGGCGCCGCACCGGTGCCGGTGCCCCCACCCTCTCCGGCGGTGACGAAGACCATGTCGGAGCCCCGGAGGGCGTTCTTGATCTGGTCGTAGCTCTCCTCAGCCGCGCGGCGGCCGATGTCCGGCTCAGCCCCCGAGCCGAGGCCCTGAGTGAGATCGCGGCCGATGTGGATCTTGACCGGCGCATCCGAAAGCTGAAGCTGCTGCATGTCTGTGTTCACGGCGACGAACTCGACCTGCGAGATGCCGGCGTCGATCATGCGGTTGACGGCGTTCAGGCCCGCGCCGCCGACGCCGGCGACACGGATCACGGCCAGATACGACGCGGAGTCGCGCGGCGCCGCGTACTCGAGCCGAGGCGCAGGCTCGGGCAGCGGCTCGATCACCCGCGAGACCGGAGGCTCGTAGACGGGCTCGCGCGGTGCGGGCGGCGCTTCTGCCGGCGCCGGCGCGGCTGCGGCCGGCTTCTCGGGCTTCGGCGTCACCGGTGGCAGGGCGGGCTCCGCAGGGACGGGCGCAGGGGCAGCCACGAGCGGCGCCTCCTGGGCGAAGTCCGGGACGTGCTCGACCGTCTTCTCCTGCGGCTCTTCGGGCGGTGGCAGTGCCGGCGCCTCGGTCGCCGACGACTCCGGCTGCTGTTGCTCCTGCTGCCGCTGGGCCGCCTCGGTCGCACGGAAAAGCTCCGCGAGGGGACCCTCACGCATGCTCGCGCGGTTTCGCGCCATCGAGCACCTCCTTCGCCAGGTCCCGGTAGGCCTCGGCAGCCGTACCCGTCGGGTCATATTTCAGCACGGATGACCCCTTCACGGGAGCCTCGGCGTACCTGATCGTCTTGCGGATCCGCGTCTTGAAGACCAGATCGCCGAAGTTCTCCTCCAGGATCTCGACGGCCTCGCGCGAGTGCAGCGTCCGTCGGTCGAACATCGTCGGCAGGATTCCCTCGATCTTGACCTCGGGATTGAGGTTCTCGCGCACCATCGCGAGGGTGTTCTCGAGCTGGACGAGCCCGCGCAGCGAGAGGTACTCGCACTGCACCGGCACGATCACGCCTGTGGCGGCGACGAAGGCGTTGATCGTCAGCAGCCCGAGCGAGGGCGGCGTGTCGACCATGATGAAGTCGTAGGCCTCGCGCACCTCGACGAGCGCCTTCTCCAGGGCGCGCTCGCGGCCGATCATCGAGCTCAGCGCGAGCTCGGCGCCGGCGAGGTCGATCGAGGCGACGGCCACATCGACCTCCGCCGTGTGGATGACCTCGGAGATCGGCAGCCGGTGAACGAGCACGTCGAACATCGAGCGCTCGATCGCGTCCGGGTTCATGCCCTGGCTCATCGTCAGGTTTCCCTGCGGATCGAGGTCGATGACGAGCACGCGGAAGCCCTGCTCCTTGAAGGCGACGGCGAGGTTCAGCGTCGTCGTCGTTTTCGCGACGCCTCCCTTCTGGTTGGCGAACACGATCACCCTCTGCAACGACGTCTCCTCGGTGGCAGTGTGCGCCCGAACATTCGGGCGTGGTAGCAGGCGCATGAGTCCCATGTGCAAGCGCCTTTCAAGCCTAGCCGCGCTTTTCCTTCACCAGCGTTTAGCCCGGCTCGCCGTCGTCGTAATCGAGATCGTCCAGCCGGGCGATCAACCCGAGCCCGCGGAAGTAGATCTTGTTCGAGCGCGGGTAGTAGCAGACGTCGTTCGCGTTCCGCGTCCCGTAGGCCAAAAAGGTCATCCCGCTGTCGCCTGCGCGGAAGCCGTGCGCGATCCCGCTCGAGGCTGGACGCGAGACGACGTCGCCCGCTCGCAGCGGCCTCTCCTCGTAGGCGACACCACTTCGCGCCCGTTGCGGCGACGGCCAGAGCTCGAGCGTTCCGGCACCGTCGAGCACGACGAAGATCTCCTCGTCCGCCGAGTGGAGGTGCGGTGGAGCGGCTTCGGCGCCGGGCGGAAGCCGGACCCAGTTGAGCCCGGTCAGCTCGGCCCCGGCCGTGCGCGCGAGCGGACGGAACGAGCCACCGTCGTGGTCACCGTCGACGTCGTCGAGGTGCACGACGCTCGACGGCCGCGCGCCGACCTCCGCCACCTCCGGTTCCCCTGCCGCGGCCTCCCGCTCCCACGGATGGTCACCGCGACCCGCCTCGACCCAGGAGCCGCCGAGCCAGGACACGCCCGCACGAGGAAGGTGCGCCGCCTCGGTCCGGCTGCGCGTGCCGAACGCGAGCACGTCGAGCCCCTCCTCCCCAGCGCGCAGGGTGTGGAGCTCGCGCACGCGGTGGACGATGCAGTCGCCGGGTCCGACCTCGAAGGCCGAGTCACGGAGCAGGCAGACGCCGGAGCCACCGAGGACGAAGAAGATCTCCTCCTCCGCGGTCTGTCGGTGAAAAGGCGTCGACCACTTGCCCGGATCGACCTTGACCCGGCAGACCCCGACCGTCTTCGTCCCGGCTGCCACGCCGAGATCGGTCCACTCGCCGGCGAGGTGGCCGGCCTCCGCGCGGCCACTCTCCGCCTCGTCCCAGTGGGCGATCACATGCCGATTATGTCCCGTGCCAGCGCCGTGCGTAGGCGCCCGACCACCTCCTCCGTCCCGCTCTTCGCGCCGTCCCCCTCGCGCGTCATCGCTTCGGCCTCGCGCAGCAGCCCGCGCAGTTCGGCCAGCAGCTCACCCGGAGCCGCGCCACTCCGGTCGAGCTCGTCGATCCGGTCGAGCCGGGCGAGAACGTGCGATTCGTCCATGACTCGACGCTAGCGGCGAAGCTGAAACGGAAGCGCTACGCGTTCGTCATGAAAGCGTGACGATCTCGGCTACGCGGTGTGAGCGAGCCGCGGCGCGGACCGCAACCCGAGCAGGACGTCGTCGAGCGAGCGGACGAGTGCCGGCCGGTCGCCGTGCCGCAAGGTCTCGACGAGCGCGCGCCTGACAGCGTCCTCGGCCCGCGGCGAGGCCTGCTCGCCCGAGGCGAGCGACCGCAAAGAGGCGTGGATCGCACGGCGCTCGTCGCTGGCGTCGCCGAGCAGGACGGCGGCGCGGAGCTCCCAGGTGTCGCCGAGCAATCCGGCGAGGGCGCCACGCAGCTGCTCGGACCGGAACGGCTCGTTCTGGAAGAGCGAGAGCTCCCACCGGTCGAGCGCCTCGGCGAGCGGCGCATCACCGTCGGCGAGCGAGAGGCGCGAGAGCAGCTCGCGCGTGAGCTCGGCGCGGAAGGAGTCGAGGCGAGTCGCCTCGCCGGGAGGCTGAGTCGCTGCGATGGGCAGCACCGGCCGGATCCCGAACGGCCGCCAGTCGAGCCGTTCGAACAGCACGGGGCCGGCCGCGACCGGAGCGGCGGTGGCCAGCCGGATCGCCGAGACCGCGTCGGCGAGCTCGGCGGGGGCGTCGGGCGGCTCGGCGCCCGGCTCGAGGTCGCGCTCGAGCTCGAGCACGCAGTAGCGGTCGACCTCGCGCCCGAACTCCGCCGGCAGCAGGCCCTGCGCTTCCGGCCAGTGATGGGCGAGCTCGCCGGTTGCCGCGGCGCGCATCCGGATCCCGCCCCCGAGGTCGACCTGCGTCACGACCGAGATGCCGACGAGCGGTGCGACGGCGGCGTAGGCGCGCGAGGCGCCGAAGAGCGAGTGCTCGAACTGCGCGTAGGCGCGCTCGAACGCGCGGTCGTCCCAGTCGAAGCCTCCGCACGCCTCGGCGGTGGAGATCAGCAGCGAGACGAGGACCGTGCGGAAGAGCGCCTGCTCCTCGGTGGGCTTCGAACCGGCATGGGCGCGCGCGAAGATGGCGGCCGCCGGCTCGCGCAGAAGCTCGTCGAGCGCGATCCGGGCGTCCTCGCGCCCGGCGAGAGCGCTTGCGCGCGACTCGACGAACGTCCGCACCAGCGGGCGGTACTCGTAGAGCGCCGGCCCGGCCCGCTGCACGTGCTCCTCGAAGGAGAACGGCAGGTCGTCACCTTCCTCGAGCGCACGGCCGAGGAAGACGAACGCGCCGAGACAGAAGGCGCGCAGGGTGAGATGGAGCTGCGGTGCGCGTACCGCCATCCATCCTGCTTACTCCCCCGGCGGCCCGCCTCCTGCCTGACAGCCGGGACACCAGTAGGCGGTGCGGTTGTCGTCGCCCTGCCCCCGCGAGCGGACGATCGTCCCGCAGCGGGTGCACGGCCGCCCCGCTCGCCTGTAGATCCGGCGACCCGGGCGGCCGGTCGCAAGCGATTCCTGCATCAGCCGGCGAGCGGCTGCGACCGCGTCGCGGAGCGTCTCGTCGGAGACCTCGCGCACGCGCGCCCAGGGCGAGACCTGGATCTCCCAGAGCGCCTCGGCCATCCACATGTTCCCGATCCCGGCCACGAGCCGCTGATCCTGGAGCGCCTCGCCGAGCCGACGATCGGCGGCTCCGCGCAGCCGC
Organism: uncultured Gaiellaceae bacterium; assembly: GCA_963749515.1. Taxonomy (GTDB): domain Bacteria; phylum Actinomycetota; class Thermoleophilia; order Gaiellales; family Gaiellaceae; genus Gaiellasilicea. Next base: position 572,305 of record CAVVMR010000001.1, on the reverse strand, counting down.
GCGACGGCGGCGTCGAGGTCGATCTCGTGCGCGAGCACGTCCTGGCCGAGGCGGCGAACCGGCCGCGTCTCGAGAGTGAGGACCGGCCCGTTCCAGAGGACGCCCTCGACCTCGTCGCCACGGAGGACGAGCCAGGGCTTCCCGGTCCGCGCCTTGCCGCGCGGCTCGACCCGCCAGCGCCCGGTCATTCGCAGATGGCTCCTCACGACGATTCCTCCTTCGAACCGCAGCAGGAGATGCTTGCCGACCGCCTCGACCGACTCGAGCACACGCCCGTCGACACGCTCAGCGACACCGGTCACCAGACCGCGCGGGTTCGGTGACTCGACCTCCAGCCGCTGGCCGACGAGCGGCTGCAGGCGGCGGGCGGCACGATGAAGAGAGTCGCCCTCGGGCACTGCGACCCAGCTTAGATCCGACCCCGTCCTGAGCGTCAGGCGGCGCGTGTGGCCGCGGTCTTGCTCGCGTACATCGCCGCATCCGAAGCGGCGAGAAGGCCAACCGCGTCGCGCGAGTCCGTGGGATAGATCGCGACGCCGAAGCACGCGGCTGCCCGCAGCTGCACGGCGTCGATCTCGAAGGGCTCCGAGAGCTGCGCGCTGATTCGATCGACGACGGTCTGGACGAGCGCCGGCGCCTGCTCGACGTCGAGGTCGGCGAGCAGAATCACGAATTCGTCGCCTCCGACCCGCGCGACGACATCCGTCTCGCGCGCACCCGCCCTCAGGCAGTGGGCGACCGCGATGAGCAACTTGTCGCCGTAGGCATGCCCGAGCGAGTCGTTGACGTCCTTGAAGCGATCGAGGTCGATGCTGACGACGGCGACGGAGAGCTCGCTGCGACGCGCGCGTGCGAGCGCGAGCTCGAGCTGCTCGTCGAGGAGCCGCCTGTTGGGCAGCTGGGTCAGGTCGTCGGTCGTCGCGAGAACGGTCAAGCGCTTGTTCGTCTCCTCGAGACGTCGTTCGACGTCTTTCAGGTGCGTGACGTCCGTCACCGTGGTCGCAACACCCACGAGCCCGGTCGTCGCCGGCACCGGGTAGTAGCTGACGAGATGCCAGTAGCCGTTGGAGTTCGCGATCTCGATCCCGAACACGGGTTTCCCCGACTCGAGCACCGAGCGCGCGAGCGGCTCGAGAACGTGTCCGTTCATCGGTGCGAGCTCCCGCAGCGTGCGGCCCTCGATCTCGTCGCGCTCGTGGCCCATGATCTCCGCGAGCGCCTGATTGACGCGCACGTGCCTGAGGTCCTCGTCCAGGAAGCCGAAACCGGCCGGGGCATGGACGAAGAACGCATCGAGAAGCGCGCGTTGGCTCTTCGCCTGCTCCGCCGTCCGCGAGAGCGTGTTGCGTAGTGAACGCATCGTCGCGGCCGCCGCGATGATCGTGCCGGCACCGAGGAGCCAGATCTGGGCGGCATCCGCCGCCGAGTGAACCCGACTCAATGCGAGAGCCCAGAGAGCGACTGCGACCAGGAGCTGGACGAGCACCTGCCGCCGGCTGAAGTAGAACGACACGAAGACCACCACGCCGAGGTAGAGAGGCGCGTAGCGCTCCCCCGACGGCTCGAAGAATGTGATCTCCGCGATGATCAGCGTCGCGGCGAGTGCGATCAGCCGGTTCGCCGGGCGGGGAAACCGCTCGTAGCCGCAGATGAGCGCGACGGCGAGCAGGCCGGACGCTCCGATCGCGGCGATCACCGGAGCGTGGAGCTCTCCACCGACGGCGCCGGCCGCGAAGACAAGCGCCGCGAGCGTCAGGAAGCAGATCGCGCCCGAGCGGGCGGCCGCCAGCGTGCGGCGCTCCCTCGAGGGCAGCTGCACCGCGCGAATTCCCATGCGCTGAGCAAGAGTGGGGGTCACCGCCCGGTGATCGGGCGGAACCTCGCAGAAATTAGGGTCGCAGCACCGCTCGCCGCGGGCCGGCGAGAAAACCGGCCTCGACGAGCAACGGCATGATCTCCGTTTCGGTCACGGGCTGACCGTCGAAACGCTCGACGGCGAGCCGCTTCGGCTTCCCGGTGCTCGGCGTCGACCGCACGTGCTCGACCAGGGCGGCGATCGCCGGGCGCAGCCATTCCTCGTCCGGCTCGCGCAGGGGAACGAGCGTCCGGCCGCCGCGCTCGACATACAGAGCGGCCTCGCCGCCCAGGAGAACGACCTGCGCGCCGGCCACGCGCGCGGCTCGCGCTCCGGCCCGTTTCGGCCACGGCAGCGCGGCGCCGTAGGGCTGCGCCGGATCGGCGGCGGCGAGCACGAGCGGCTCGGGCTCCTGCTCGGACCTCAGCTCACGCAATCGCTCGACCGCGCCGGCGAGCGCGAACTGCGCACCGCCGAGCCCTTCGACGAAGTACCCGCGCCGGCAGGCGCCGATCGTCTCGAGATCCTTCAGCTCGGAATAGACGGCGCTGTAGCCGCCCGGGATTCCCTCGCCGCGAACGCCGTCGCGCGTGACGATCCCCTGGCGCTCGAGCAGCAGCTCGGCAAGCGCGCGCCGGTCCGGAGTCCCGGGGAACAGCTTCTCGGTCGGCGACCAGCGACCCTGCGTCGACGTGATCGACGCGCCCCGGGTTCGCGAGAAACGCCGTGGCCGGCGCTCTGCGCGCGCCGCCTCGTACCGGCGCCGAGCTCGTAGCGGCGTCCAGGCGTCGTTCGTCACCTCGCCGGCCCAGACGAGCTCCCAGAGGGCAGGTAGCGCCGACTCCGCCTCGAGGGCCGTCTCGTCGAGAAGATCGGACCAGAACATCGCGCTGCGGCCGAGCGCAGCACGGATCGCCTGCGCCTCGGGCGTCTCCGGCTGCGGCGCGCCCGCGGGCCGGCCAAGCACCGCCGCGTCTTCACGGAAGTAGACGGCAACCCGGTCGAGCCCGGCGCCGACCCAAACGAGCTCGCCCGCGGCACAGAGGCCGTCGAGCCATGCCGGCTGGTAGCCGGGCACACGCCTGGGCAGCACTTCGCTCTCCCAGAGAGTGACCGGCAGGGCGAGCCCTTGCAGCGGGACGAGCGCCTCGCGCAGGCCGGCGCGGCGTCCGATGCCGTGCCAGGCCGGGAGGAAACGTCCGAGAGAAGCCTGCTCGGCGGGCTCGACCTCGCGCCGGAGCGCGGCCAGCGACGCGCGCCGGAGCCTCCGCAGCACGTCCGGGTCGCACCACTCGCGCTCGCTGCCACCGGGCCGCAGCTCGCCGCGGACGAGCAGGTCGGCTCGCTCCAGCTCGTGCAGGAGGCCGCCCAGGTCGAGCCCGAAGTGCTCGTCGGCCTCGGCGGTCGTGAACGGCCCGCGGCCCTTCGCAAACCGGAGGACGAGCTGGCGGAGCGATTCGGCTCCCCCCTCCAGGAACGCCTCCGGCAAGCCGCCCGGTGGCATCACGCCGAGCGCATCCCGGTAGCGGCCCGCATCCTCGGCCGCGATCAGCCGCTCCTCGCCCGCGACGCGCACCGGCAGGGCGCGGCGCTCGGCGACCAGGATCGCCGCCTGGCCCTCGTCGTACTCCCCGCCGCGCAGGTCGCCCCGGCGCCGCAGCACGTCATGGAGCTCGTCGGGATCGCGCGGCTCGCCACGCAGCTGCTTCTCGACCTCGGCCAGCGCATCAGGGTCGATCAGCTCGCGTAGCTCCTCCTGGCCGAGCAGCTCGCGCAGAAGGTCGCGGTCGAGCGACAGCGCCTGCGCCCGCCGCTCGGCGGGAGGCGTGTCGTCCTCGTACATGTAGGTGGCGACGTAGTCGAAGAGGAGCGAGGAGGCAAACGGCGAGGCCGAGGCCGTCTCCACCTCGACGAGATCGAGCTCGCGAGTCTGCAGGCCCTTGAGGATGTTCTTCAGCGCGGGCAGGTCGAAAACGTCCTGCAGGCACTCGCGATACGTCTCGAGCACGATCGGGAATGAGCCGTACTTCCGTGCGACCTGAAGCAGGTTCTGTGCCTTCAGCCGCTGCTGCCAGAGAGGCGTTCGCTGGCCGGGCCGGCGGCGCGGGATCAGCAGCGCGCGCGACGCGTTCTCGCGGAAGCGGGAGCCGAAGAGCGCGGTCTGCCCCACCTCGCCGACGACCAGCTCCTCGATCTCGTCCGGGCCGATCAGGAGGTCCGCGAGGCTCGGCGGCGTGTCGGCCTCGGGCAGATGGAGCGCGATCCCGTCGTCCGACCAGATCGACTGGGCCTCGAGCCCCTGCGAGTCGCGAAGGCGCGCGGCGAGCGCCATCCCCCACGGGGCATGCACGCGGCCGCCGAACGGGGTCAGGATGCAGACGCGCCAGTCACCGATCTCGTCGCGGAAACGCTCGACGACGATCGCGCGGTCGGATGGAACGACGCCGGTCGCGGCCGCCTGCTCGCGTAGATACGTGAGCAGGTTCTGCGCCGCGCGCGGGTCGAGGTGGTAGTCCTCGCGGAGATGGCTGAGCGCCGTCTCGTCGGAGCGGGCGACGAGCTCGCGCGAGGCGCGACCGATCTTCTCGCCCAGCTCGAACGGCCGGCCGACGCCCTCGCCCTTCCAGAACGGCACCGCTCCCGGAGCGCCGGGCGCAGGCGAGACGATCACGCGGTCGCGCGTGATCTCCTCGATCCGCCAGCTCGAGGCTCCGAGCAGGAACACCTGACCCTGCCGCGCCTCGTAGACCATCTCCTCGTCGAGCTCGCCGACGCGGCCGCCGCCGTCGACGAGGTGGACGCCGAAGAGGCCACGGTCGGGAATCGTGCCGGCGTTCGTGACCGCGAGCCGGCGAGCGCCGGTCCGCCCGCGAATCACCCCCGCGGTTCGATCCCAGACGATGCGAGGCCGCAGGTCGGCGAACTCGTCCGACGGGTAGCGGCCGGCGAGCATGTCCAGCACGTTCTCGAGCTGCAGGAGCGAGAGGTCGGCGAACGGATACGCGCCGCGGACGAGCCGATGGAGCGCCGCGACCTCGATCTCGTCGTCGGCGACGATCGCGACGATCTGCTGCGCGAGCACGTCGAGCGGGTTGCGCGGAATCTTCGTCTCCTCGATCTCGCCGCCGCGCATCGCCCGGGCGACAACGGCCGACTCGAGCAGGTCGCCGCGGAACTTCGGGAAGATGCGGCCTTTCGAGACCGAGCCGAGCTCGTGGCCTGCCCGGCCGACACGCTGCAGGCCGCGCGCGACCGACTTCGGGCTCTCGACCTGGATCACGAGGTCGACGGCGCCCATGTCGATTCCGAGCTCGAGGCTGGAGGTCGCGACGAGGCACGGGATCCGCCCGGCTTTCAGATCCTCCTCGATGATCACCCGCTGCTCGCGCGCCAGAGAGCCGTGATGCGCGCGCGCGATTTCATCCTCCGCCAGCTCGTTCAGCCGCAACGCGAGCCGCTCGGAGAGCCGTCGGTTGTTGACGAAGACGATCGTCGAGCGGTGCGCCTTGACGAGCTCGAGGATTGCCGGGTAGATCGACGGCCAGATCGAGCGAGCGTTCGCCTCGTACCCGGAGTCCATCTCGACGCCGTCCGGCATCACGGGCTGGGAGAGCTCGTTCGTCGCACCGAGCTCGCGCAGATCCTCCACCGGCACGACCACCTCGAGATCGAGGTCCTTGCGTGTGCCGGCATCGACGAGCTGGATCGGGCGGTCGCCGGAGACGAAGCGGCCGATCTCCTCGAGCGGGCGCTGGGTCGCCGAGAGGCCGATCCGCTGCGCCGGCTTGTCGAGCAGCGCGTCGAGGCGCTCGAGCGAGAGAGCGAGGTGGGCGCCGCGCTTGGTGCCGGCGACGGCGTGCACCTCGTCGACGATCACCGTGTCGATCGCGCGCAGCGTCTCCCGGGCCTGCGAGGTCAGCATCAGGAAGAGCGACTCGGGCGTCGTGATCAGGATGTCCGGCGGCTCCTTGACCAGCTCACGCCGCTCCTTCTGCGACGTGTCGCCGGTGCGGACGCCGACACGGAGGTCGGAGTGGATCCCGGCGAGCGGCCCGCGCAGGTTGCGTTCCACGTCGTAGTTGAGCGCCTTCAGCGGCGAGATGTAGAGGAGCCGCAGGCCCTGACCGGGCGTCGAATCGAGCCGGTCGATGCCGTACAGGAACGCGGCCAGCGTCTTGCCGGAGCCGGTCGGAGCCTGAATCAGCACGCTCTCTCCGGTCGAGATGGCCGGCCAACCCGCGGCCTGAGCCGGAGTCGGCCCGTCGAACGCACGCTCGAACCAGGCCCGCGTCTTCGCCGAAAACGGAGCAAGCGCGTCCATGTCTCCAGAGTACCCCGGCGTTGACGTCTGCCGAGGAGGCTTGTAACGTCGCCGGGATGCCAAGACCACTCGAGCCAGTAGGCCCGCTAGCGCAGGAGCTGACGCAGTTCTTCACCGGCCTCAACGACGAGGCAAACCTGACCGCGTACCACGCAGACGCCGCCGGCTACGTGCAGGCGCAGCAAGATGCAGGTGTCGTGGGCGCCGAAGCGGCGCAGCTGATCCTCGGACAAGACCCGGTGATCGAGGCGACCTTGAGCCCGCCCGGCGGCACGTCCATCGCCAGGGTCGTCTTCCCGCCGTGATGCTCGTCGTCTCGCTCTCCTGAGCGGGTCGCTCGTCGTCGTCGGCACGGGCATCGGCTTCGCGCGGATCACACTCGAAGCCCGCGCTGCGATCGCCGCGGCCGAAGAGGTGCTCTACCTCGTGTCCGATCCCATCTCGTCGGTCGGAATCGAGGCACTGAATCCGCGGGCGCAGTCGCTCGCCGGCCTCTACGAGGAAGGCGAGCCTCACCGCGCGGCCTACGAGCGCATGACCGAGGCGATCCTCGAGCCCGTGCGGGCGGGAAAGCGCGTCTGCGCCGCGTTCTACGGTCACCCGGGCGTCTTCGTCCTCCCCTCGCACGATGCGATCGCCCGTGCCCGCGCCGAGGGATTCGAGGCCGAGATGCTTCCCGGCGTCTCGGCGGTGGACTGCCTCATTGCCGACCTCGGGGTCGATCCAGCGGTGAACGGCATGCAGAGCTACGAGGCAGGCGACTTCCTGCGCCGGCGTCCCGCGACCGAGCCGACGACCGCGCTCGTGTTGTGGCAGGTCGGCGTCGTGGGCGCGAGCACGCAGTCGGCACATGCCTCCGCGCCCGCTCTGGGTGAGCTCGTGGCGCTCCTGCTCGAGCGCTATCCGGCCGGCCACGACGCGGTCGTCTACGAAGCGTCGTCCTATCCCCGGGTCGCGCCGCGCGTCCGCAACGTGCGGCTCGAGGAGCTCGACGCCGGGGCGGTCACCCCCGCGTCAACGTTGTACGTGCCGCCAGTTCCTCGCTGAGCGCCCGCGCCCAGCGCGCCGCGACCACGTTCCCCTTGCCGTCGTAGAGCTGCTGCGCCTGGCCCGCGGCGTCCCGGCCCTCCTCGGCCTCGCCGGCTGCGGCGTGCGCTGCCGCGAGCGCGAGCAGAGACTCCGCTGCGAGCACCGGCGAGTCGGTCGTGCCTGCGAGCTCGACGGCCGCACCGCCGATCTCCTGTGCTTCGTGGCCGCGGCCGAGCTGGGCGAGCGCCTTCGCACGCGCGACGCGCCAGGCGATCTGGGCGTGGACATCGTCGGGAGAGGACGCCTCTTCGCTCGTGATCGTCGCGGCGAGCGCCTCTTCGAAACGACCCTGCGCATGCAGCGCCTCTGCGAGCTGCGCCGCGATCGACGCGAGGTTTCCCCGCTCTCCGATCTCCTGGAGCCGCTCCAGCGCGGGGCGCAGCTCTCGCTCCGCCGCCGCGGCATCTCCGGCCAGCAGCTCGATCGCGCTGGACCACGTCGTGATCGCAGCGGCACTGACGCCCTGGCCGAGGGCGTCGAGGATCTCCTTGCCCTCGCCGCAGCGTGAGCGCGCTTCCTCGAACGCGCCGGCCATTGCTGCCAGCATGCTCGACGCGACGAGCAGGACTCCCTTGGAGGCGCTGTCCGGGGCGGCGCCCTCGATCAGCCCGTCGAGCCGGGGGCGGCCGAGGTCGATCGCCAGAGGCCCGATAACGGTCGCGAAGCCGAGCCGCATCGAGACGTTCGACACGCGGCTGGGATCCTCGGCGCGGTGGGCGTGCACCAGCGCCCGTTCGAGGACCTCCTCCATCGGGCCGATCTGGCAGCGCCACCAGTAGCCGTCGGCGAGCCGGGTGAGCAAACGCGCAACCGTCGCGTCGTCGCCGGCCGCCTCGAAGGTCGGCAGAGCGCGGTTGATCTCGTCCGCGACCTCGTCGACGCCGCCTTCTGCCCGGACGAGCAGGCCGATCAGCGACGAGGCGAGACGGGCGGCAATCGCGCTGCGAGCGTCGTCGGTCTCCTCGGCCGCCGCGATCGCCGCCGTGTTCATGTCCTCGGCGCTCGAGAAGTCACCGAACTTGAAGTACGCCTCAGCCCGGTCGAGGAGCAGTGCGGCGTCGCCCGGCCGCAATGCCGCCGCCCGGCCGAGGAGGCTCGTTGCGGCATGCGCGTCGTCGCGGGCGAGGGCTCTGCGCCCTGCAAGAGCCAGCTGCTCGGCCGCCCGGGCGGCGAGCGCAGATTCGGCGTCACCCGCCGGGGAGAGCTCGAGCCGGTAGGCGTGTGCCTGCTCGAGGTGGTGGCCGAGGATCTCGTCGAGCTCCGGAAGGAGACCCGTCCGCGTCTCGACCCAGTCGGCGCAGCGCTCGTGATAGTCGGCGCGGAGGCTCTTCGCCATCGAGTCGTACGCGGCGTCTCGCACGAGGATGTGGGCGAAGCCAAATCCGTCTTCGCCGGCGAACGTTCGCATGTCCGGGCGGATCAGCCCCTTGCGCACGAGGGCCTGGAGCACCCCGGCGACTTCCCGCTGCTCCTCGATCGGGGTCAGATCGGCGACGGCGCCCCACCAGAACACCTGGCCGATCACAGCCGCGCGCTGGAGCACGGCCCGCTCGAGCGGTGAAAGCCGGTCGAGCCTCGCGGAGAGGACCGCCTGCACGGTGTCGGGAACCCGGAGCGACTCCATGTCGTCGAGCGCCTGCAGGCGACCCTCGCGCTCGACGAGCGCGCCGTCCTCGACCAGCATGCGCAGCATCTCCTCGAGGAAGAGGGGGTTGCCGCCGGTTGCGCGTCCGACGGCTGCAGCAGCCTCCTGGTCGAGCGGGCCGGCGAGATTCTCGAGCAGTTGCGTTGCATCTTCGGGCTGCAGCGGCGCCAGCTGGATCGTCGGCATCCCGGCCCACGTCGGCCGAACCTCGGCGAGGTCGCTGCGGGCCAGGCAACAGACGAGGATCGGCGCGTCGCGCGTCCAGCCGGCGAGGTATTCGATCAGGTCGAGGAACGTGGGCTCCGCCCACTGGACGTCGTCCAGCACGAGCAGCACCGGCCGCTCGTCGGCGAGTGTCTCGAGCAACCGCCGGAATGCCCAGTAGATCTCGTCGCTGCGCGAATGCGGCTCGGCGCGGCCGACGGCCTCGAGCAAGCGGCCCCGGACGGTCTCCCCGTCGGCCTGCTCGGCGAGGACTGCGTCGAGGTCGAGGCGGCGGATGATCTCGACGAGTGGCCAGTAGGTGATCCCGTTCCCGTACGGCAGGCAGCGGCCCTCGAGGACTCGCGCGTCCTCGCCCAGCGAAGCTACGAGCTCGGCCGCCAGGCGCGACTTGCCGACGCCGGCATCGCCGAGGACCGTGACGACGCGGCAGGACCGCTCCAGCACGACCTGGTCGACGGCCGAGCGGAGGCGCGCCAGCTCGACCACACGTCCGACAAGCGGCGTATCGACCCGGCGCGTGACGCCGGCCGCGCCGGGCAGCACATCGTGGAGCCGCCAGGCGGCGACCGGCTCCGACTTCCCCTTGAGCTCGAGCGGTGGGATCGCTTCGGCGACGACCGCATCTCGCACCAGCCTGATGGTCGAGTCGCCGACGAGGATCTCCCCTCCAGCCGCTGCGGCTTCGAGCCGCTGCGCGACGACGACAGCGTCGCCGGTCGCGAACGCGTGCCCCTGCTCCGGGTCGCCCGCGATCACCTCGCCGGTGTTGACGCCCGTGCGTACCTCGATCCTGACGCCGTAGGCCGCCTCGAGCCGGTCGTTCAGCTCTGCGAGCGCCTCACGGAGCTCGACCGCGGCCCGGACGGCGCGCAACGCGTCGTCCTCGTGGACGACCGGGATCCCGAAAGCGGCCATGACCGCGTCACCGACGAACTTCTCGATCGTGCCGCCGTGGCGCTCCAGCACCTCGCGTGCAGTCTCGTGATAGCTCGACCAGACACCCCGAAGCGACTCGGGATCGAGGCGTTCCCCCAGCGGCGTCGAATCTGCGACGTCACAGAAGACGAGCGTGACGGTCTTCCGGACCATGAAATCAGTCTAGGGCGAGTTGAAAGCGATGCCTAGACCGGGCCTCGCCGGTCTCAGCTCGTCGTCAGACACCGAAAACAGCAGGAACTGGGTGAATTGCGCGGGCGCGAAATTGTTGTCGCTGACCAGGATCAGCGAACGGCGGCCGTGGCGCAGGTCCGGCCCGAACGCCATCCCCTCGACGTTGTCGAGCGGGATTCCGAGCCTGTCGAGGTCGAGAACGAGCGTCTTCTTGGCCGGCCGCACGCGGTCGAGCAGCGTCGCCAGGCTGTCGAAGCCGTTGACGTTGTCGGCACGTTTCAGCGAGACGTCGTAGAGGCGGATCTTGTTGCCCGTCCCGGGTGCCCCGACCGAGAACGAGCGCTCCATCGAAAGCAGCCTGTCGTTCTTCAGGGGGAGCAGCTCGACGAGCCCGCTGACCGCGAACTGGGTCGCAGGCACGGGCGGCTCCCTGATCGGATCGGTCCAGTAGACGTATTGCCGGTCGAGCCTGCCGCGCTTGAGGTCGTAGCGGAGGAGCCGGGCCGGACTGCCGTTGGTGAGCGTCGCCGGCGGGCCGTCCTGCACGAGCGCCGCTTCCGTGCCGGTGAAGACGTAGCGGCCGTTGGGCGTCGTTCCGGCGCTTTCGAAGCCGAGGTTCTGGCGAACGCCGCGGCTGCCGTCGGCGACGGGCAGGAAGGGAGACGGCACCGGCAGCGACCGGAGCTCGCGGCCGTCGAGGGAGAACTCGCGCACCCACGGGTCGATCAGCCGGGTCGCGAACCCTTCCGACGTGATCACGAGTGTGTTGCGCTTGGTCAGCGCCAGGCCCTCGGGATCGAGGCTCATTGAGGCGAACGGTTGGCCTGTGGCGTCGCGCAGCAGCGTCACGGCGAGGATCTCGACCGCCGGCGCGCCGCTCGACACCGCGATCCGGAGGGTGTAGAAGCGAACGTTCGTCTGATCGTCGGAGAGCGCATAGAAGACGCGGCGGCGCTCGTCGTACGCGAAGCCGGAGAGGCCGCCGAACTGCGTGCCCTGGAACTGGGTCGCGGTGGGAATGATCTGCTGGCCGAGGAACCGCAGCTCCAGGCGGCCGTCATCGTGGCCGCGATCGGCGCGAGCGGCTCCCGCCGTCGCAGCCGCGAGCGTGAGCGCGACGAGCAGGAGCACTGCGAATGCGCGTCTCATCGGCTACGCAAGCAGATAGACGGTGAACACGATCGCGAGAACGACCGCGACGAGCGCGGCGACCGCGATGTGCACGCCGCTCAGGACGAGCCACGGCGTGCGTTCGCTCTGCCCGCGCTCGGCCTCGGCTGCAAGCTCCTCAGTCTTCTCGATTGGATCCGGCATGCCGCCTGGATACCCCGCCGCGCTAGGATCGAATCGTGCCTGATGCACTTCACTTCACCGGGAACGACGAGGCGGACCGCCTGATCGCGGCGGAACCGCTGGCGCTGCTCATCGGATTCGTCCTCGACCAGCAGGTGACGGTGCCGACCGCATTCGCCGGCCCACTCAAGCTGAAGCAGCGTCTGGGACGCCTGGACGCCGCCGAGATCGCCGGCTTACGACCCGGACCGCCTGCTGGCGGTCTTCCGCGAGAAGCCCGGCGTCCACCGCTTCGCGGGGAGCATGGCCAAGCGCGTCCAGGACATGTGCGCCCTCGTGGCCGACGAGTACGACGGCGACGCAAGCCGTGTCTGGCGCGACGCCACCGACAGCGAGGATCTGAAGCGGCGGATCGAGGCCCTCCCCGGCTTCGGAGAGATGAAGGTGAAGGCGCTCGCGTCGGTGCTTGCGCGCCGCTACGGCAACGAGATGGCAGAGCCGCTCGTCCCGAGCCATCCGATGCTCGGCGACGTCGACTCACCCGAGGCGCTGGCCGAGTACCAGGCCGCGAAGCGCGCCTTCAAGGCCTCTCTCCGCGCCGCCAAGGCGTGATCGAGCTCAGGACGTACCGCGACGGCGGCCAGTCCGCCGCCGACGTCGCACGCGAAGTCGCCGAGTTCCTGGGCGCAGCCGAACGGACGCTGGAGCTCGCGCTCTACGACATCCGCCTCCACGACGAGGCAGCGGCGCTCGTCTCCGAGGCCCTGGTCGACGCGCAGGAGCGCGGCGTCGCCGTCCGGCTCGTCTACAACGTCGACCACCCCGGGCCGATCCCGGTGCCGCCCCCGCCCCAGACCGCGCCGGAGCTGCTCGAGGCGCTGCCGATCCCGACCCGTCCGATTCCCGGCGTCCCCGACCTGATGCACCACAAGTACGCGATCCGCGACCGCGAGACGATCTGGACCGGCTCGATGAACTGGACGCAAGACTCGTGGTCGCGCCAGGAGAACGTGGTCTCGATCGTCCGGTCGGCCCAGCTGGCCCACGCGTTCGGCCTCAACTTCGAGGAGCTCTGGGAGACGGGCGATGTGCTCGGCTCGGGCAACGTCGAGCCGCGGCCGGTCGACGTGGACGGGATCGAAGTGCGCCCGTGGTTCACGCCCGAGCACGGCGAGCCGCTGGCGCACCGGATCGCGAAGCGGATCGGCCAGGCGAAGCGCCGGGTACGGATCGCCTCGCCCGTGCTCAGCTCGGGGCCGATCCTGGGAACGCTCGCCGAGGTCTGCTCCGACGGCAAGGTTGACGTGGGCGGAGTCGTCGACGACACGCAGGTCGACGGCGTCCTCTACCAGTGGCACCTGAACGGGAACTCGAGCTGGAAGATCCCGGCGCTGCGCCGCTTCCTGGAAGCCGCTCGCTTCGCAGGCAAGCCGTCCACGAAGTGGGCGCCCGACACGGTGCACGACTTCATGCACGCCAAGATCACCGTCGCCGACGACGTTTCGTTCATCGGCAGCTTCAACCTCTCGCACTCGGGCGAGATGAACGCGGAGAACGTGCTCGAGATCCGCGATGCCGAGCTTGCCGAGCAGCTGGCGACGTTCGTGGACGAGATTCGCGCGCTGTACCCGCTGGTGACGCTGCCGGAGGACAAGACTCAGGCGGCAGCGGCATCTCCACTCCTGTGAAGCGAATCGCACTCCTCGCCGCCGGCGTGCTCGCGCTCGGCGTCGCCGTCGCCTCGGCCGCCAAGCTGCCGCAGGCCCCCACCTGCCCGGTCTTCCCGGCCTCGAGCCCCTGGAACCAGCGGGTCGACAGGCTCCCCGTCGTGCCCGAGTCGGACCGGATCGTCGCCGCGATCGGCGTCGACGACCACGTGCACGCCGACTTCGGCTCCGGCCTGTGGGACGGCGGGCCGATCGGGATCCCGTTCACCGTCGTCCGCGGCACCCAGGCGAAGTCGCGCGTTTCCTTCCAGTACGCCTCCGAATCGGACAAGGGCCCGTATCCGATCCCGAAGAACGTCGCGATCGAGGGCGGCCGCCACTCGGACGGCGACCGCCACGCGCTGATCGTCGACCGCGACAAGTGCAAGCTCTACGAGCTCTTCGCCCTCTACCCGACGGCGAACGGGGGCTGGCGGGCCGGCTCGGGCGCGATCTTCGACCTTCGCTCGAACAAGCTGCGCCCCGCCGGGTGGACGTCCGCCGACGCGGCCGGGCTGCCGATCCTGCCCGGTCTCGCACGCTACGAGGACGTGGCCAAGGGCCGGATCGACCACGCGCTCCGCTTCACGGTCTCGGACTCACGCCGCGCGTACATCTGGCCGGCGAGGCACTTCGCGAGCGACAACACCGACCCGAACCTGCCGCCGATGGGGATGCGCTTCCGGCTGAAGCAGAGCTACCCGATCGCAGGCTTCCCGCGCCAGGCGCGGATCGTGCTCCAGGCGCTGAAGGAGTACGGGATGATCGTCGCGGACAACGGCTCGAACTGGTACCTCAGCGGCGCACCGCATCCGAAGTGGTCGAACGACCAGCTGCACACCCTGCATCGCGTGCCCGGCTCCGCCTTCGAGGTCGTCGACGGGACGAAGCTCCGCCCGTAGACATAGCATCGGGTTCGTGCGACCGAGACCGAACCGGATCGAAGCGCTCCCGAAGCAGTACTTCACGTCGCTGCTCGCGCGCGTCGCCGCCGTTGCGGCCGAGCCCGGCGAGCCGCTGATCGACCTCGGCCGCGGCAATCCCGACGTCCCGCCCCCGTCCCACGTGGTCGACGCTCTCGTCGAGTCGGCGCGCGAGGAGACCTCGGCGGTACACGGCTACGCGCCGTTCGCGGGGCTGCCCGAGCTCCGGGAGGCGATCGCGGCTCGCTACGCGGACGTGTACGGCGTCGAGCTCGATGCGCACCGGGAGGTGGCGATCGTCCCAGGCATCAAGACCGCGCTGATCGAGGTCGCGCTCGCCGTCGCCGGCCCGGGTGACGCGATCGCGCTGCCCGATCCCGGCTACCCGGACTACAACTCCGCGGTCGCACTAGCAGGCGCGGAACGGATGCCGTTGCCGCTCGACGCCGCCGGTCGGCCCGAGTGGGACGCGCTCACGAGGAAGCCGGCGCTGATCTATCTCAACTACCCGTCCAATCCGACCGGGGCGGCGGCGCCGAGCGGGGTCTTCGGCGAAGCCGTCGCTCTCGCGGACTGGACGGAGGGAACCGTCCTGCACGACTTCGCGTACGGCGATCTCGTCTTCGACGGCCGCCGGCCGCAGAGCTTCCTCGCGGAGCCGGGTGCGCGCGAGGTCGGCGTCGAGCTGTTCTCGCTCTCGAAGAGCTACGGCATGGCGGGCTGGCGGCTCGGCTTCGTGCTCGGGAACGAGGAGCTCGTCTCGCGCGTGTCGTGGCTCCAGGAGCACGTGCGCGCCGGGATCTTCGTGGCGCTGCAGCGGGCCGCGATCGCAGCGCTGACCGGCCCGCAGGAGACCGTGGGCGAGCGGAGAGCGCTGTACGAGGCGCGCCGCGACCGCGTCGTCGCGGCCTTGCCGGAGCTCTCGCCGCGATCCGAGGGAACGTTCTTCGTCTGGCTCCAGCTTCCGGAAGGCTTGTCCTGCGAGCGCCTGCTCCAGGAGGCTCGGGTCGCTCTTGCACCGGGCGAGGGTTTCGGCGTGCAAGGAAGCGGCTACGCGAGGCTCTCGCTCGCCGTGCCGGACGAGACGCTCGACACCGGTCTCGAGCGCCTTCGGCAGGCAGTCGCCCACCAGTAGAGTCGAGTCGTGTTCGAGGAGTTGCTGCGGCGCTGGGACGGCGAGCACGCCGTCACCCGCTACGACGCGTCAACGGGGACGTGGATGCTCGTCTGCATCCACTCCACCCAACTCGGCCCGGCTATGGGCGGGACCCGGATGAAGACCTACGGCGAGCCCGCGGAGGCGCTCGAGGACGGCCTGCGGCTCGCCTCTGGAATGACCCGCAAGCTCGCCGTGCTCGGGCTGCCGTGTGGCGGCGGAAAGGCCGTGCTCGCGGTGCCTTCCATTCCGGCCGGCGACGACCGGCGACGAGTGCTCGAACGCTATGCGGAGCTCGTCGAGTCGCTCGGCGGCACGTTCGTCACCGGCCCGGACGTGAACACCCGTGAGTCGGACATGGACGTGATCGGCGATCGCACCCGGCATGTCTTCTGCCGCAGCGTCGAGCGCGGCGGCTCCGGCGACCCGAGCATCCACACCGCGCTCGGGGTCTTCTACGGCATCAAAGCCAGCCTTGCTCATGCGTTGGGGTCGGACGATCCGGCCGGCAAGACGGTTCTCGTCCAGGGCGCGGGCTCGGTCGGAGCCAAGCTCGCGAAGCTGCTGACCGAGGCCGGCGCGACCGTCCTGGTGAGCGACGTCGACGAGGAGCGGGCACGCGCGACCGGGGCGGCGACCGTTGCGCCCGAAGCTGCACTGGAGACCGAGTGCGACGTGTACGCACCGTGCGCGCTCGGCGCGACGCTGAACGCCGACTCGATCCCGACGCTCCAGTGCCGCGTCGTCGCGGGTGCGGCCAACAACCAGCTCGCAACCGACGAGGACGGTGAGCGGCTGCGGGCGCGCGGAATCCTCTACGCGCCGGACTACGCGATCAACGGCGGCGGCGCGCTGCACGGGATCGGGCTCGAGCACCTCGGTTGGGACGAGGAGCAGCTCGAGCGAGAGGTCGAGGGGATCGGCGCGACGTTGTCCCGGATCTACGCCGAGGCCGACGCGGAGGGCATCCCGACCCACGCCGCTGCAGAGCGCCTCGCGGCGGAACGCCTGCGGGAACCTTGAGCCACAGAGCGGTGTAACAGCCACATGAGAGTGCTCGTCGTCGCCGTATTGGCGTTCTCGGCACTGCTGGTTCTGCCGTCAGCCGGTGCGAAGGACTTCGGCCCGGGCGACATTCGCGTGTGCAACGCGACGCGCTGCGTCCCGATCATGAAGCGCGAGGTGGTTGCGCAGCTCGGCCCGTTCTATTACAGCGGCCCTGCCCTGGCGCACCGCCGCGTCCCGCCGCTCGGAACGCCCTATTACCAGCTGCGCTTTCCGAACAACTACGTGACGGGCATCGTCGCGACCCGCCAGCTCGACCGTTTCCTCAGCTACGGCGTTCACCTGGAGCGGTTCACGAAGAATCAGTGGTACGCCGTGCCGGCCCGGCTGTCGGCCGAGCTTCGCCGGCTGACCGTTGACCTGCGCCCGCTGCGCATCACACGAGCGGCACTCGCAAACTCGCACTGATCGCCTAGCGACGCAGCCGCGCCCAGTAAAGGTCGGTGCGGATCCGGTGGCGGTAGTGCTCGTCCGGCACGAGCGCCGCGAGCTCGGCGAGCAGCTGCTTCCGGTCGGACTCCGGCAGCGCGGCGATCATGCTCCAGGACGCGATCTGGGCGAGGATCCCCTCGCGGTCGAGCTCGACCGGGTTCGGAAAGCCCGCCTCTGTGAACGGCTCGAACGGACCCGGGAACGGTGCCCGCCAGAGGCCCGTCCGGACCGTCTGCTCGGGTGGCTTCTCGATCGCCATTGCCCGATAGGCCTCCCAGAACGCCTCCGGCAGCGGCGGCTCGAAGCCGCCGTCCACCTGGTTGAAGAGGATCGCGAGAATGCCGCCGGGCCGCAGCACGCGCGCGATCTCGCGCACCGACGCATCGTTGCCGAACCAGTGGAAAGCCTCGCCGACGAAGACCGCGTCGACCTCATCGTCGGCGAGTGGAATCGCGTCCGCGCTGCCCGGAACCGCCTCGGCCTCGGGCACGACCCGCTCCAGCACAGCCCGCATGCCGTCGAGCGGCTCCACCGCGATCACCCGCGCGAACCGGCGGACGAGCTGACGCGTCAGCTTCCCCGTGCCGGCCGCCAGGTCGAGCACGACCGCGTCCGGCCGGCAGCCCGAGAGCGTCGATTGCCGCCTCGGCATATCCCGGCCGCCCGCGCTCGTACGCCTCCGCGACGCGCCCGAAGCTGCGCGCGAGCTCGCTCAAACGCCGGCGAGGAGGAAGGCGCGGCTCTCCCGCAGCATCTCGCGGGCGATCACCAGCCGCTGCACCTCCTGCGTTCCTTCGTAGATCTGCGTGATCTTGGCGTCGCGCATGAAGCGCTCGACCGGGTACTCCTTGATGTAGCCGTACCCGCCGAGGATCTGCACCGCCTCGGTCGCGACCCACATCGCGACATCGCCGCACTTCAGCTTCGCCATCGCGGAGGCCTTCGTCAGCTCGGCTTCGTCGGCGCCTTCGTCGCACATCCGGCCGAAGCGGTAGAGCAGCCCGCGCGCGGCCTCGGTCTCGGTCTCCATGTCGGCGAGCTTGGCCTGGATCAGCTGATGCTGGGCGATCGGCTGACCCATGGTCTCGCGCGTCTTCGCGTACTCGAGCGCGTAGTCGGTCGCACCCTGTGCGATCCCGAGTGCCTGCGCCGCAACACCGGGACGCGAGCGGTCGAGGATCCGCATCGCGATCTTGAACCCCTCCCCCTCCGCGCCGAGGAGGTTCGCGGCGGGGATGCGGCAGTCGTCGAAGGTCAGCTCGCCGGTCGTCGACCCCGAGATGCCCATCTTCGCTTCGAGCCGCGCCACCGCGAACCCCGGCGCATCGCTCTCGACGAGAAAGGCCGAGATGCCGGAGTGGCCCGCGTCTGGATCGGTCTTCGCGAAGACGGTGTAGAGGTTCGCGACGCCCGCGTTCGTGATGAAGCGCTTGCCGCCGTTCAGGACGTACTCGTCGCCGTCGCGGACGGCGGTCGTCCGCATCGCGGCGGAGTCCGAGCCGGAATCGGCCTCCGTGAGCGCGTACGCGGGCAGCCACTCACCGCTCGCGAGCCGCGGAAGGTAGGCCTCCTTCTGCGCCTGGGTGCCGGCGAGCTTGAGCCCGAGCGAGCCCAGCTCCTGCACGGCAAGCAGGAGACCGCTCGTCGCGCAGACCTTCGAGACCTCCTCGATCGCGACGAGCGCGAGCAGCGTGCCGGTGCCCGAGCCGCCCCACTCCTCGTCGAAGAGCAGCCCGAACAGGTCGTGCTCGCGGAAGAGCTCGACCACGTCCCACGGAAACTCGTGCGACTCGTCGATCTCGGCCGCGCGAGGAGCGACGCGCTCGCGCGCGAGCGTGCGCACGAGCTCGCGGATCTCCCGCTGCTCGTCGGTCAGGACGTCCCAGGCCATGCCCGGGATTGTAGGGCTACTCCGGCTCGTCCCAGGTGAACACGACCGACGGCACCGATCGCTCGACCGGGCCGTGGTAGACGGCCTCGATGTTGTTGCCGTCCGGGTCGAGCACGAACGCTGCGTAGTAGCCGGGGTGGTACTTCCGCTCGCCGGGCGCGCCGTTGTCGCGCCCGCCCGCGGCGAGCGCAGCTTCGTAGAAGCGATGCACGACGTCGTGGTCGGCCGCCTGGAACGCGAGGTGGATTCCGGTCGTCGGCTCACCGTCCGTGCTGACGAAGAGCTCGTCGCCCGCGAACCAGCCGTCACCTCCGTTGACCTCGAGCCCGAGCGAGCCGAGCGCGGCCTCGTAGAAGCGGCGACTGGCTGCGAGGTCGGCGACGCGAAGGTGAATGTGGTCGAAGAGACGTCCCGCGTGAGCTTCTGGCATAGACGCAGCCTAACTCGGAACGATGCGTCCGCGAACCTCGCCCAGCGGATCGCCGCGGAGCACAACCTCGTCGCCGTCCTCCAGGAAGGTTCGCTCGCTTCCGTCGTCGAGCTGAAGCGGTCGCTCACCGTTCCAGGTCAGCTCTATCAGGCTCCCCTCGCTGCCGCGTTCGCTCCCGGAGATCGTGCCCGACGCCATCAGGTCGCCGCTTCGGACGCTCGCGCCGTTCGACGTCGCGTGCGCGAGCTGCTGCGGCATCGTCCAGTAGAGACCGCGTGCGTTGCCCTGAGAGACAACGGTCCCGTTGAGCTCCACCACGAGTTGAACGTCGAATCCCCAGTTGCGCTCTACGCGCAGGTGCGGCAGGGGCTCGGGATCCTGCTCGGGCGCCGGCACCCGGCGATCCTCCAGGAGCGCGAGCGGCGTGACCCAGGCCGAGACCGAGGTCGCGAAGCTCTTGCCGAGGAACGGGCCGAGCGGGACGTACTCCCAGGCCTGGACGTCGCGGGCGCTCCAGTCGTTGACGAGCGTGACTCCGAAGACGTGGTCGCGAAACGCAGCCGTTGGAACAGGGTCGCCCAGCATGCTGGGGACGCCGACGACGAAGCCGAGCTCGAGCTCGATGTCCAGCCGGCGCGAGGGACCGTACGACGGTGCCTCGGCATCGGGTGTCTTGGACTGGCCTTGC
Source organism: uncultured Gaiellaceae bacterium (assembly GCA_963749515.1). Lineage (GTDB taxonomy): Bacteria > Actinomycetota > Thermoleophilia > Gaiellales > Gaiellaceae > Gaiellasilicea. The sequence continues at coordinate 552,476 of CAVVMR010000001.1, read as the reverse complement.
GGCCGCCGTATCGGCGTCCCGCTGACGACGACGGTGCCGGCGCGGCCGTGGTAGCCGACCGGCAGCTGGCGCCAGTTCGGGAGCAGCGGCTCGGAGTCGGGACGGAACATGCGGCCGAGGTTCGTCGCATGCTCGAGCGAGGAGTAGAAGTCGACATAGTCGGCGACCGTGAAGGGCAGCACGGGGTCGATGTCGCCGAGCGGGATCGCGTTGCCCGCCTCGGCCGCCGCCACAGCCTCCTCGGTCGCACGGTCCCAGGCCTCCCGCCCCTGGGGCAGGAGCGCGTCGAGGCCGCCCGCAGCGAGGTCGACGACGGCGTCGCCCGAGCGGAAGCCGAGCCGAGGCTCGCCGCCGCGGCTGAACGTCCCGAATCCCTGGATCACAGGATCCCCAGCTCCGTCAGCTCCTCGACCGGCTCGAAGAACGAGCAGCTCCCGACGGCGACGAGCTGCTCCCGGCGCACACGCGCGAGCTCCTCGGCGCCGGCTTCGCGGTCCTGCCAGCGGAGCGCCTCCGGCGTCAGCGAGACATCGCCCTCGAGCGCGTTCTCGTCCTCGAACGCACACGCCGCAAGGACGTTCAGAAAGCCGTGACGACCGTCGGAGGCGAGCGGGTGGTGCAGCCCGGCCGTGGCCTTGAAGGGAACGCCTGCCTCGCGGCAGGCTCGGAGGAAGTGCCCGAGCTCCGCGCGCGAGGGAACCTCGGCGCCGCCACAGCGCACCTTGGCTCGCAATCCGCGTTCGGCCAGCGCCGCCACCTTGTCCTTCAGGTCGCCGTCCAGAGGCAGCTCGACGTACGCCTCACCCGTCAGGCCCTCGATGCCTGCCGCCCACCGCGTCTCGACAGCCTGGGCGCGCGCGTCGCCGCTGTAGGGCCCATCGACGAGCACCGACAGCGCGCGGTCCTCACCCCCCAGCTCATCGAGGCGCGAAGCCGGCCAGACGAGCCGTGCGAGCAGCCAGGAGTTCTCGTCCGCGCGGGCACGGCGATCCTCCTCGAGCGCCTCCGGCATCGGCAGGCTGGCCGGCGGGAAGAGCGGTGCGTGGTCGATCAGCGCAGTGAGCGCCGCACGGCGCGTGTCGCTCACTTGCTCACCGCGAGCGCCTCTGCGGCCGCGTCGTGCAGCAGGCGCGCTCGCGCAGCCGAGACGTCGAGCCGGAAGCCGGGCCGGTCGATCCGGAACGGCAAGCGGATCGGCGGCTCGTCGGTGAGGCCCGCGAGCACGACGATCGCCGTCAGGTAGGTGCCGAGCGGGCTCGGGTGGAAGCCGTCCGGCCCGTACAGCGGCAGCCGTGCGTTCCGCCGCCACGCCGCCTGCCAGGCGAGGCCGGCCGGGTAGAGCTCTGCGTCGGCCGCCTTCGCCGCATTGGCGTACGACCGAATCACGTCAGGGAGCGCGTACGAGCGCGCCGACTCGGGCCACACGGTGAGGAGCGCAGGACGGGTGCCGTTGGCGCGCGCTGCGTCGGCGAAGCGGCGCGCCCACTCGGTGAGGTTCACCTGGCTCTCGGGCAGCGACGACGGCCCCTGCTGCAGGACGACGGCGTCCCAATCGCCGGATGCGAGCTCGGCAGGCGCGCCGCCTGCGGCCCAATGGTCCTCGAGGCTCACCCCGCCCGGTGCGATCGTGCGGTACTCGACCTCGGACGGGCCAAGCACCTTCGCAAGCGTCGCAACCACGGCCGGAAGGTCGTTCGTCGCTGTGAGGCTGTTGCCGACGAAGAGAACCCGCAGCGGCTCCTGTCCCTCACTCCGGTGGGTCGGGGTGCAGCCGACGGCGAGCAGCACAGGCAGGACGAGAAGGAGCGTCCGGCTGCGCATCCCCGCAGGATATGTCGCAGCCCCTCCTAGGCGGCGCGGCGGAAGAGAACCGTCCGGCTGAAGCCGCCCAGGTAACCCGCGCCGGCCTGGTTGACGCTGATCGCGATCCGGAGCGTCGAACGAGTGCCGCGGGGAAGGGCCGCCCGGAAGGTCACGGGCCGGAAGGTCGCGGCCGAGCGCGCGTTCAGGCGCAGGCGCTTGATCGTCACCCAGCGCCCCGCTGCCGTCCGCCGCTGCAGCTGGACGATCCGGCCGGCGAATGAGCGCGTGCCCGTGACACGCGTCGCCAGCAGACCGGCCGAGGTCCGGCGAAGCGAGACGCCGGGCCGGACGCCCACGGTCGTCGCACCGCTCCTGCCGCCGTTCCAGCTCGCCAGGTAAGACGTGCGGATCCGCGGTCTCGCCACATAGCGCCACGTTCCGTCAGCGGCCGTCAGGACGTTCGCGACCGACCTGAACGACCCTTCGCCGAACGGTTGGGCAAAGATCGTCACCGTCTCCCCGGCGCGCTTCACCGGGACGGATCCCGAGAGTGTGAGTCCGCGTCCGTAGACGACCCGCGGGGCAGGAGTCGCGAGCGTGACGCCGACCGTAGTGAACGTCGCATCGGCTCCTCGACTCGTCCCGGCGTCGCTCGTCGCGACGAGCCGGTAGTGGTAGGTCGTCCCGGCCCTGAGACCCGTGAGCGATGCGCTCACGTTCCGCGCTCCGCTGCCGGAAGGAACGCTCCGCGTCGGCGTCCTCGCGCCATAGCCCGTGGAGGTCCCGTACTCGAAGTACCAGGTCGTCGACCGGCCCCTCCGGTCGACCGCGCCGGTGAGCGTCGCGGTCGTCACCCCTACGGTCTGGGCGGCACCGGTGCGCACCGAGGGCGCAAGTGACGTGCTGAAGGTGCGGTCAGCGCCGACGATCGTGCCAGAGGCGTTCGAAGCCACCAGGCGGTAGTGGTAGGTGGTCGTCCTTCGCAGCCCGGTGATCGCTGCTGCGACGTTGACAGCGCTCGTGCCGGAGCCGACGCTTCTCGTCGGCGTCCTGGTGCCGTAGCTCGTGCCCGTGCCGTATTCGAAGTACCAGGTCGTGGCTTGCCCATTCGGCGTGACCCTGCCGTTGAGCCTCGCCGACGTCGGGGCGATCGAGCTCGCGGCCCCGGTGACTGTCGTGGGCGCGGTGATCGTCGAGAAGGTCTGGTCGGCACCCCGGCTCGTGCCGGCGTCGCTGGTCGCAACCAGGCGATAGTGGTAGAGCCGGCCACGCGTCAGTCCCGACACCGCCGCTGAGACGCTCGCCGTGCTCGTGCCGGAGCCGGCGCTCCTCTCAGCCGTCTTCGATCCGTAGCTCGTGCTCGTCCCGTACTCGAAGTACCACGCCGTCGTACGTCCGTTCGGATCGACGGTTCCGTTGAGCGTGGCGGTGCTCGTCGTCACGCTGGTCGCCGATCCGGTGACCGCGACCGGCCCGGCCGACGTGGTGAAGATTCCGTCGGCGCCTTGATCCGTTCCGGAGCTGTTCGTCGCCACCACCCGGTAGTGGTAGGTCGTGCCGGCCGTGAGACCCGTGAGCGAGGCCGACACTGCCGTGTTCGCCGTGCCCGACCCGGCGCTCACGTTCGCGGTCTTCGTGCCGTAGCTCGTGCTGGTTCCGTATTCGACGTACCAGGTCGTCGCCTGGCCGCCCGGATTCACCGTCCCCGTGGCCGTCGCCGTGGTCGGGACCGACCGAGGTCACCGGGCCGGTGATCGCCGACGGGGCCGCAGCCACCGCCGCACCCGCGAAGGTGAGCCAGACCATCGAAGCGAGAACCGCGAAACCGAGAAATCTGTGGATGCTGCCGCCCTTCGTGCGAGTTGTCACGCTGAAATACCCGTCCCTGGTAAAGACGGTGCTAGGAGACTGGAAAGGTTCTGTACGGGCTACGCTCAGCGCCGATGATTCTCGAGAACGGCGTCGTCCGGACCATGGATCCCTCGCTCCCCACGTCGCGAGCGCTGGCGATCGCGGGCACCCACGTCGCGGGCGGCGTCGGAGTGCACGAGACGGCGCTTGCGAGCCCGAATGTCGTCGACCTCGGCGGGCGGTGCGTGCTGCCTGCCTTCACCGACTCGCACGTCCACTTTCCGACCTGGTCGCTCGCGCAGAAACAGGTGTCGCTCGACGGTTGCGCATCGTTCGACGAGGCACTCGCGCGCGTCCGGGACGCCGAGGTCCCGCGCGGCCGCTGGCTGCGCGGCTACGGCTGGCGCGACGGCGACTGGAGCCCGTACGTCGCGCCGACCAAGGAGGCGCTGGACGAGGTCACGGGCGAGACGCCGACGATCATGATCTCGAAGGACTACCACTCCGCCTGGCTGAACTCCGCAGCGCTCGCAGCCGCCGACGGGGATCTGGACGTCGAGGGCGGCGTCGTCGAGCGCGACGAGAACGGGGAGCCGACCGGAGTCCTCCGCGAGGAGGCGGCCTGGCGCTTCCGCGACCGCCACGTCGTGACCACCGAGGACGAGTGGGTGGAGGCGACGCGAGCCGGGATCAAGCTGGCCAACTCGCGCGGCGTGTCGGCCATCCACGACAAGGACGGCTGGCTCGGCTCGCCCGGGATCTTCCAGCGGCTGCGCGACGAGGGGAACCTCTCACTGCGAGTCTGGGGCTCGATCCCCCACGACCAGCTGGACAACGCCGCGGCGCTCTCGCTGCGCTCCGGCTTCGGCGACGAGTTCCTCCGGGTTGGGTACCTGAAGTGCTTCATGGACGGCACGCTGGGCTCCCGAACCGCGCTGCTCACCGACGGGTCCGGCGTCGAGATCACCTCGCGCGAGGAGCTCGAGGAGATCGTCCGGCGCGGCGCCGAGCGCGGCTGGCCGGTCGGTGTGCACGCGATCGGCGACCAGGCGAACCGGAATGCGCTCGACGCCTTCGAGGCCACCCGCGACGCCTGGGAGCACAAGGGCCTGCGGCAGCGGATCGAGCATGCGCAGTGCCTTACGGCGGAGGATCTCCCCCGCTTCGCCGCGCTCGGGATCGCATGCTCGGTGCAGTTCTCGCACGCGCCGTCGGACCGCGACCTCGCAGAGCGACTCTGGCCCGACCGGCTCGAAGGCACGTACTCCTTCCGCTCGCTGCTCGACTCGGGCGCCGTGCTGGTGAACGGCTCGGATGCTCCGGTCGAGGAGCTCGATCCCCTCGCCGGAGTCGTCGCCGGTGTCCTCCGCTCCAACGACGAGCGGCCGGGCTGGAGACCGGAGGAAGCGTTGACGGTCGAGCAGGCGTTTCACGCGACGTGCGTTGCTCCAGCGTGGCTCTCGCACGACGGCCGCCGCCGCGGCAAGCTGATTCCCGGCTACCTCGCCGACCTCGTCGTGCTCGACCGCGACCCCTTCTCCTGCGAGCCGGAGGAGCTACGCGAGGTGCAGGTCGTCGCCACCATGGTCGGCGGCCGCTGGGTGCACAATCCTCCTCCCTGGTAAGCACTGCGCAAGTTCAGGATCTGCGGAAGCAGATCCTGAACGCGCGAAATCCCTAAAGGGGCCGCTTCGCGTCCCAACCAGCTCAGAGCCAGCGGCTTGCGTCACGCGTCACGATCGTGGAGGATCGGGCCGCTGCTGACATGACACCAGAAGGAGGCAGGGATGGATGCTCAGACTGCGGCTCCTGACCGGTTGCGGGAGCGCTCGATCGGGCTGCCCCAGGTGCTGTTCCAGTCGATCACGCACATGGCGCCCGGTGCGGCGATCGCCTTCTCGATCCTTGTCTCGGTGCAATACGCCGGGCCGGCGCTGCCGCTCGCGGTGCTGGCCGCTCTCGTCGCCTGCGTGCTCGTCGCCAGCTCGATCGGCCAGCTCGCGAAGGAAATCCCATCCGCCGGCGGTCTCGTCGCCTACGTTGCGCGCGCACTCGGCAAAGCGCCCGGATTCATGGTCGGCTGGGCGTATCTCCTCTTCCAGCCGCTCGTCGCTCCACTTCTCTTCCTGATCTTCGCGTGGGTCGTCGACGACGTCTGGACGGCCGACGAGAACGGTCTCGGCATGGACTCGCTGTGGTGGCTGTGGGTGCTCTTCGCCGCTGCGGTCGTGTTCCTGCTCGCGTACCGGGACGTCCGGCTCTCGACGAACGCGGGCGTCGTGCTCGGGATCATCGAGATCGGGATCTTCCTCGCGCTCGCCATCTGGATGCTCCTCTCCAACCTGGGCGACCTCACCCTGCAGACCTTCAACCCGTCGAACAACGAGGTCGGCACGCTGGAAGGGACGTTCAAGGGAATGGTCTTCGCGATCCTCGCCTTCATCGGCTTCGAGTCGGCGGCGCCGCTGGGTGAGGAGGCGCGCCGGCCGCGCTGGACGGTTCCGCGCGCGGTCGTCGGCTCCGCGGTGATCGTCGGCCTGTTCTACGTGATCTGCTCGTACGCGTGGGTGGTCGGAACCGGGTTCGGCAGCTTCACGGAGACGGCCAGCGCCGCCGCGAACCCGTGGCGAGACCTCGGTGAGGTGTTCTGGGGCGCCGGCTGGGTGCTGATCTTCTTCGCGATCGTCAACTCGGCGATCGCGAACGCAAATGCCGGGACGAATGCTGCGACGCGCGTCATCTTCGCCCTGGCGCGCAACGGCGTCCTGCCGTCCGCGCTCGCCAGGACGCATCCCGTCCATCGCACGCCGCACGTCGCGACGATCGCCGTGAGCCGCGCTCGGCACGGTGATCGCGCTGCTGCTCGGCTGGAAGTGGGACCCGCTGACGGGGTTCGTGATCATCGCCACCGCGGTGACGCTCGTCGTGATCTGCGTCTACATCGCGGTCTGTGTGGCCTGCGGCGTCTACTACTGGCGCGAGAAGCGCTCGGAGTGGAACGTCTGGCTGCACGGCGTCTTCCCCGCGGTCGGCGCGCTCGCCTTCCTCGCGCCCCTCTACTACCAGTTCAACCCGCTGCCGGACTACCCGATCCGGTACGGGACCTGGATCGCCGTCGGCTGGCTCGCGGCCGGTGTCGTGGTCACCGCGTGGATGTACGCGACGAAGCCGGACGCGCTCGGGGAGCTCGGCAAGGTCTTCGTCGAGGAGGACGCGCCCGTCGGGCCTGCCGGCCCGTTCGACGCGCCGCCGGCGCCGGCGACGACGGTCTGATGGCCGCGGTCGCCGTCGATCACGTCGTCACGCGCGACCAGGTGATCTGGGGCTTCGGGCCCGACCTCGAGCCGGTGCTCGAGGTCGAGCCCGGAGCAACGGTCCGCTTCGAGACGAACGACTGCTTCACCGGCCAGATCCAGACCGAGGAGGACCTGGTCAGTGACATCGACTTCTCCCGCGTCAACAGCGCCACCGGCCCGGTCGCGGTGCGCGGCGCCGAGCCGGGCGATTCGCTCATCGTCGAGCTGCTCGAGGTCCGCCCCGGCCCGCGCGGCTTCGCGACGATCATCCCCGAGTTCGGGCAGCTGATCGACCAGGTCCGCTCTCCCGTGACCTACGTCTTCGACGTCGACGAGGAGACGATCCGGATGAACGACCGGATCAGCTTCCCGCTCCGGCCCATGGTCGGCGTGGTCGGCGTCGCCACCGACGGCGAGGCGATTACGAACGCCTATGCCGGACAGCACGGCGGCAATCTCGACGACCACAAGCACGGACCCGGCGCCAGGCTCTTCTTCCCCGTGCGCCAGCCCGGCGGCATGTTCGCGGTCGGCGACATGCACGCGTCGATGGGCGACGGGGAGATCTGTGGCACCGGCGTGGAGATCGGCGGCGAGGTCGTCGCCCGCTTCGACGTGCTGAAGGGCAAGCAGGCGGTGTGGCCCGTCACCGAGCTGCCGGATGCCTGGCTGACGCACGGCACGTCCAACGGCGACTTCCACGAGGCGATGCAGGCGGCAACCGAGGAAGCGGCGAAGCTGCTCGTCGATCAGTGGGGGTTCTCGATGGAGGAGGCGTTCGTCTTCCTCTCCGTCGCGTGCGACGTCGGTATCTGCCAGGCGTGCCGGCCTTCTCCGTTCAGCGCGATCGCGCGCGTCTCGATTCCGAAGCTCCGCGCAACGCCGGGGCCGTTCAGCTAGGCGCTGCGCTCGGCCCAGACCTGGGCGAGCTCGACGAGCATCGCGGCGGCTGCGGCCATGTCCTGCACGCTCGCCCACTCGCGGCGCGAGTGGTACTCCGAGCCGCCGGTGAAGAGGTTCGGCGTCGGCAGGCCGCGGTGTGAGAGGCGGGCGCCGTCGGTGCCGCCGCGGATGATCGAGTGCACGGGCTCGACGCCGATGCGCCGGATCGCTTCTTCCGCGGCCTCGATCACCTCGGGATGCCGGTCGATCACCTCGCCCATGTTCCGGTACTGCTCCTCCTCGCTCACCTCGACGGACGCGCGTGGCTCGCGCTCCGTCAACTCATCCGCCAGACGACGGAGCAGAGCGAGGTGCTCCTTCATCTTGGCCGCGTCGTGGTCGCGGACGATGAGCTCGATCGCCGCCTCCTCCGCGCCTCCCGAGATCTTCGTCGGGTGGACAAAGCCTTCCCGCTCCTCGGTCGTCTCGGGCGAACGGCTGTCGCGCGGGAGCCCAGCGATGAGATCCGCGGCGAGCTTCACCGCGTTCACGAGCTGACCCTTCGCGGTGCCGGGATGGGTCGAGCGGCCGCGGATGGTGATCGTCACCTTCGAGGCGTTGAACGTCTCCGCCTCCAGCTCACCGAGCTCGGAGCCGTCGAGCGTGTACGCGTACTTCGCTCCGAACCGCTCGAGATCGAGATAGTCGGCGCCCCCGGCGACCTCCTCGTCGACCGTGAAGCAGACGCGGATCGGAGCATGCTCGAGCTCCTGATTCCGCTTGAGGTAGGCGACGGCGGCCATGATCTCCGCGACGCCGGCCTTGTCGTCGGCGCCGAGCAGCGTCGAACCATCGGTCGTGACGATGTCGTGGCCGATCTTCTTCTTCAGCAGCGGCAGCTCGTCGGGGTCGAGCACCACAGTCGAGTCGCCCGGCAGCTCGATCGTGCCGCCCGCATAGCCCTCGTGCACCTGCGGCTTGACGCCTGTGCCGGACACGTCCGGGGAGGTGTCGATATGCGCGATCAGCCCGATCGCCGGCGCCGGCTCGACGCCCGGCAGCGATCCGTAGACGTAGCCGTAGTCGTCGAGCCTGACGTCATCGAGCCCGATCTCCTCGAGCTCGTCGCGCAGCAGCCGCGCCAGGTCGAGCTGCTTCTCCGTCGTAGGCGACGCCTCGATCCCGGCAGCGGACTGGGTGTCGATCTGGACGTAGCGAAGAAACCGCTCGAGGACGTCGTCCGCGAGCTCGGCCGCGAGCGGCGTCACGAATTCGGCGTTACGAGAGGTCGCCAAGGCGTGTGTAGAGCTCTCGGATCGTGTCGACACCCCGCGGGAAGAACTCGACGAGCATGCGCTCGTTCGGCGAGTGGACGTTGCTCTCCGGCAGGGCGAAGCCGGTGAGGATCGTCGGGATCCCCTTGTCCTGCAGCGCCGGCATGATCGGCAGCGTCCCGCCCGAGCGGGTGAGGATCGGCCGGATGCCGAAGGCCGACTCGAACGCATCCTGCGCGATCTTGATCACCGGCGCCTCGGTTGCGACGAGCCCGGGACGGGTCGAGCCGGGGAGCTCCTCGACCTCGACGGTTGCGCCGTCGGGCGCGGCCTCCTTGAGCAGGCGCTCGACCTCGGGCGCCACCGCCTCCGGCGTCTGGCCGGGCGCGAGGCGAACGGTGAAGTTGGCCTGCGCGTCGCAGACCACAGTCGTGTTCTTGAGGCCCGGCTTGCCGCCGAGGATGCCGTTCACCTCGACCGAGGGCTCGGCGGTCGTGCGGAGATAGAACTCGTCGGCGGCCTGCGGGTCGTACGGGACGGCCCCGGCGTCGCGGAGGACGTCGACCCCGGCCGGCTGCTGCGCCCAGCCGTCTCGCTCCTCGTCGGTGACCGGTGCAATCCCGATCCGCAACGCGTCCGGAACACGGCCGTCGCGCGGCAGGATGCCGCCGAGCGCCTCCGTGAGGGCGTGGATCGCGTTCATCGCCGCGTTGCCGTACATCCCGGAGTGGAGATCCCGCTCGCCGGTGCGCACTCGGATGTTGAACGCCGCGAGGCCACGGGTGGCGATCGAGAGCGCCGGCAGGTCGCGCGCCTCCATGCCACCGTCGAAGATCACGCAGGCGTCCGCGCCGCGCTCGTCCTGCTCGAGGAACTGCACGATCGACTGGCCGCCGACCTCCTCCTCGCCGTCGGAGACGACGCGGATGTTGATCGGGAGCGCGCCGTCGGCCGCGAGCAGCCCGGCCGCGTGCAGGATCATCCAGAGCTGTCCCTTGTCGTCCGCGACGCCGCGTGCGTACATCCACTCGTCCCGGATCGTCGCCTCGAAGGGATCCGACTCCCAGAGCTCGAGCGGCGCCGGCGGCTGCACGTCGAAGTGGCCGTAGCAGAGGATCGTGGGCGCGCTCTCGGCTCCGGACGACGCGCGGATCTCGCCCACGACGAGCGGCCGCTCGCCGTACGGCACGAGCTCCGCCTCTCCGCCGCCGCGGCGGATCTTGTCGGCCACCCACTCCGCCGCCAGAACGAGGTCGTCGGCATGCGCGGGGTCGGCGCTGACAGATGGGATCCGCAGGAGCTCGCTGAGCTCGTCGAACCAGGCCTTGTCCAGAGTGCTCATCGCCGCGAGTCTAGGTAAACCGGGCGGGTCCGCGGTCCCTGGACCGTTCCTTTGGGCGATTGCGCATGTCCGCCGGCTGCCGAGGATGAGAGCAGATGAGAGTCACTGCGGCGCTCTCGCTTCTACTGCTGGCCCTGCTCGTCGGGCCGGAGCCTGCGCGCGCCGGCTCGGACCTGCTCGTCGGCGTGCACGACGACAGCATCAAGTGGACCGAACAGCCGGCGCCGATCCTCGGCGCGATGCGGGCGCTCGGCCTCGGAGGCATGCGCGTGACGCTGACGTGGCGTCCCGGCAAGCGCCACCTGACCGGCTCCGACCACGACGCTCTCCGCCGCGCGGTCGCCGCGAATGGTTACGGCGTGCGGACCGTGCTCGGGGTCTACGGCCGCGCCGCCGACGCGCCGCGTGACGCGGCGGCCCGTGAGGACTACTGCCGGTTCGTCCGCAACGTCCTCTTCCGTTACGGCGAGGTTCGCGACGTGGTGATCTGGAACGAGGCGAACTCGGACACATTCTGGCAGCCGCGCGAGAACGCCGCCGCGGACTACGCGGCGCTCCTGGCCCGCTGCTGGGATCTCCTGCACACCTTCATCCCGGGCGTGAACGTCCTGACGACGACGGCCTCGAACCACGAGCCGGCTGCGTTCATCCGCGGAGTCGGCGCGGCGTACCGCGCGAGCGGGCGGCGGCTGCCGCTCTTCGATGCGGCCGGACACAACCCCTATTCGCTGTTTCCGGGCGAGCCGCCGACCGCACGACACGAGGAGTACATCGGCCAGGGCGACTACGACCGGCTCGTCGACGTGCTCGACGAGTCCTTCGCCGGGACGGCGCAGCCGCCGGTGCCGATCTGGTACCTCGAGAACGGCTTCCAGACGAGGACGGCCGGGGAGCGCCGACGCTCGCACTATTCCGGCCGGGAGACGGTCGCCCGGACGCTCGAGCCGGCGGAGCAGGCGGCCCAGATCGCGGCGGCGCTCCGGCTGGCCCATTGCCAGCCTCGCGTCGCGGCGTACTTCAACTTCCTCCTCGTCGACGAGACGCTGCTCGGCGGCTGGCAGTCGGGCCTGCTCTGGGCCGACTGGAGGCGCAAGCCCGCGTTCGAGGCCTACCGGGCCGCGATCGCCGAGGTCCGCGGCGGCACCGTCGACTGCGCGGCGATCCTCCGCGGCTGAGACACCAAAACGCGTCTATTCGTCAACCGCGCGGACGGGGTCAGACCCCGCAAGCACGGTTGACGAACGGTCAGGCGTCTGTTCGTCAAGCGCGCGGACGGGGTCTGACCCCGCAAGCGCGGTTGACGGACGGTCAGCGCTAGGCCACGTCGCGCAGCTGGGCTGCAAGCGCCAGCGCGCGGAGCTTCTTCAGGCCCTGGTTCTCGATCTGGCGGATCCGCTCGCGCGTGACGTTGAAGGCACGACCGACCTCGTCGAGCGTGCGGGGCTGCTCGCCGTCGAGGCCGTAGCGCAGCTCGAGCACGCGCCGCTCGCGGTGCGAGAGCGACTTCAGGATCGAGCGGAGCGCCTCGTTGCGCAGCGTCTCCTCGGCCATCTCGTCCGGCAGCGGCGCCGTCTCGTCGGTGAGGAAGTGCCCGAACTCCGACTCGTCCTCGTCGCCGACTGGCTTCTCGAGCGAGACCGGCGTCTGCGCGCTCCTGCGGATCTGGTCGATCTCCTCCGGCTGCAGGTCGAGCTCGAGCCCGATCTCGATCGCGCTCGGGTCGCGGCCGAGCTTCGCGCGGAGCGCGCGCTCGGTGCGGACGATCTTGTTCAGCTTCTCGACCACGTGCACGGGCATCCGGATCGTGCGCGCCTTGTCGGCGAGGGCACGCGCAACGGCCTGGCGGATCCACCAGGTCGCGTACGTCGAGAACTTGAAGCCCTTGCGGTAGTCGAACTTCTCGGCCGCGCGGACGAGGCCGATCGTCCCCTCCTGAATCAGGTCGAGGAACGGCAGGCCCTGGTTGCGATAGCGCTTGGCGATCGAGACGACGAGCCGCAGGTTCGCCTCGACCATCGCCTGCTTCGCAGAGTGCTCCCCGCGCTCGATCCGCTTCGCGAGCTCGACCTCCTGCGCGGCGGTCAGCAGCGGCACCTTGCCGATGTCCTTGAGGAAGAGCTGCAGCGTGTCGGTCGAGACCTCGCGCGCGACGGCCTCCTCCACCTCCACTTCCGGCTCGTCGCGCTCCACGACCTCGATCTGGAGCTCGTCGAGAGCCGCGTAGAACTCGTCCATCTGTCCAGCGTCGAGATCGAGCTCGTCCAGCGCGCTCGCGATGTCGTCCGCGATCAGCTTGCCGGCCTGCCTGCCGCTGTCCAGCAGCGCCTTTGCCTCGCTCGAAGCCAGGACATCAAATGCCGGGCTTGCGATGGTATTCGTGGTTCCCCCTGCGCTCACTTCGGCTCCCCCTCCGATCGCGCTCACCGTAGTTGCGATTTGTAAAAACCGCAATACCTTCCTAGCAAAGTTGTGGAACCTTGCCAGAAGCTCATGCCGGACGCCATAGGCCGTTAGACCTATCTTGGGGTCAGCCGGTCCCGCCCTTTCCGAGCTCCTGGAGGTACCTCCCCGCCTCCCTCGCGATGCGGCTTCCGGGCTCGGCCGCCCGGGCCAGCTGCAGCTGACGCTTTGCCTCCTTCACGTCGCTCTGCCAGAGGAGTAGGACGCCCAGGTGAAAGCGGACGCTCGCCGACCGCGGAAACCTCCGCGTGAGCGGACCGAGCCGGCCGAATGCCCCGGCGGGATCGCTCTTCTCGTAGCGCCCGACCGCGTCGGCGACCAGCGCGTCGACGTCGTTCGGCGCAAGCCGCACCGCTTCGGCGAAGGCATTGCGCGCGGAGATCGGCCGGCCGAGCCGCTGGAGCGCGATGCCGTAGATCAGGAGGCCACGCCGGCTCCGGTCGGCGCGAAGCGCCTCGAGCTGTTCCGCCGGGGTGTCGCCCTCGACCCGGTAGGAGAAGCTCGGCGTGAACAGCGGCAGCCCCGGCGCGACATCGGAGTGAAGAAGGTCGTCCGCCCAGACCGCGTACGGCGTGTCCGGCTCGACGTCACGCGCCTCCCGCCAGGCGTTGCCCGCGTCACCGGCGCCCGCCCAGAGGCGCGCGAGCCCGACGTGGAGCTGGACGAGCGCGCTACGAGGGTAGAGCGCGCCGAGCTGCTCGATTCGATCCTCGGTTCCCGGCCAGGCGGCAAACGCCGCGCCGAGCTTGGCCTCGAGCGAGTCGTGGCGAGCGAAGATGGCCCGCGCCTGCGCTCGGCGGCCTCCGGCGTAGAGCTCGAGTGCGCGCCGGAGATCGCGCGCCTCGGCGTCGTCGCGAACCCCGAGTGAGAGCTCGAGCGGCGGCGCTCCCTTGCGCGGCTTCGGCGCGACGGTGGTCGCCGCGTCGGAGTCGCGCTCGTCCGCGGTGAGCTCCGCTGCCCCGACGACGGCGACGGCCGCGAAGGCGGCAAGAGCCGCAACGATCAGGGCTGTGCGCACACGAGGAGACACCCGTCCACCCTAGCCATGAGCGACGTAGGCCTCGAACCGTGTCGCGACCTCGTCGGCGGTCGGCATGGCCTGGATTTCGGCCTGCACGCGCCGTGCCCCGTCGGCGAACGACGGCTCCTCGAGGACGCGCCTCAGCGCCAGCCGCACGGCCTCGGCCGTCAACTCCTCAGGCTTCACCACGACCCCGGCGCCGACAGCCGCGCAGCGCGCGGCGTTGTCGAACTGGTCGGCGCCCTGGGGGACGAGAACGAGTGGCAAGCCGAGCGCCAGCGCGCCGCGGACGCTGCCGGAACCGCCGTGGCTGACGACGGCTGCGCAGCGCGGCAACACCTGTTCCTGCGGCACGAAGCGCTCCACCCGGACGTTCGGCGGCCGGCTGCCGAGTGACTCGGGATCGACGTTGCGCCCCGTCGTGACGAGCGCGGACACCGATCCGTCGAGCCCGTCGAGCAACTGCCGGAGGACGTCAGGCTTGTTGAACACGGTTCCGAGGGTGACGTACACGAGCGGCTGCTCGAGCTCGTCCAGCCATGCCGGCGCATCCTCCTGCGCCTCGGGGACGTGCCCGAGGCGGATGCTGTCTCCGAGCGGCTCCTCCCACGCGAAGCTGGGCGGGCTCAGGTCGACGTAGAGGCCGCGAAACGCCCCGGCGTGCTCATCCGGCTCGGCGCCGACGGAGCGCCAGAGCGGCGCCATGTGCTCGGCCGCATGTCTCGCGGCCGCCAACGGAACCATCACGCCGAACGAGTGGTTCGCGCTGCGCAGGTCCAGCCCGGCCGCGACGGCCGGCGCGGCGAGGTCGCCGCTCTCGTAGACGATCGCCTGCGGTTGCCAGGTACGAGCGACCTCGAGGAGCTCGGGCAGCTTCGAGGTCGCATGGCCCTCGGCGAAGATGCGCCTGAAGAGATGCGGACGCCGCTCTCCCTCCGGGAGCGCCTGAATCGCCGCGCGGAACTGCTCGAAGTGCTGCGCGATCACCTCCTGGTGCGAGCGTCCGGCGTGCAGCGCGTCGAAGCCCTCCGCAACGACGTGGGGATGCCACGAGCTCTCGGTGGCGAACGCCAGCTCGTGCCCCGCTCCTCGGAGTGCCCGGGCAAGCGGCAGCAGCGGCCGGAAGTGACCGTCGAGCGGCGTCGTGCAGAAGAGAACGCGCATGGATCCATCATCCGTGTACGGGAAGAACCACGGCGCGCGTATCGTTTATGTCAGACATGGCGACGTATAGAGAGCTGCTCGCGCAGGTGAAGGAGGAGATCGACGAGGTCGGCGCGGCCGACGCGCTCGAGCGCCACGGCGACGCGGTCTTCGTCGACGTGCGTGAGCGCGACGAATGGGAGGAGGGCGCTGTCCCCGGCGCCGTCCACATTCCGCGCGGCAATCTCGAGTCGAGAATCGAAGGGCTCGTCCCGGACCGCTCGACAGAGCTCGTCCTCTATTGCGCCGGTGGCTCCCGCTCCGCCTTCGCCGCAAAGGCGCTCGGCGAGCTCGGCTACGAGAACGTCACCTCCCTGATCGGCGGCTTCACCGACTGGAAGCGCAACGGCTACCCGATCGAGACGCCGAGCAGCCTCACGGCAGACCAGCGCCGTCGCTACTCGCGGCACCTGCTGATCCCGGAGGTCGGCGAGGCCGGCCAGGAGAAGCTGCTCAACTCGCGTGTGCTCTTGATCGGCGCCGGGGGGCTGGGCTCGCCCGCGTCGCTCTACCTCGCAGCCGCAGGCGTCGGCACTCTCGGCATCGTCGATGCGGATGTCGTCGACGACTCGAACCTCCAGCGCCAGATCGTCCACTCGACCGACCGGCTCGGCGAGGCCAAGGTGCTCTCCGCCAAGCGGACGATCGAGGCGCTGAACCCCGATGTCGAGGTGAAGGCGTACGAGGAACGTCTGACGTCGGAGAACGTCGAGCGCATTCTCGGCGACGGCTGGGACGTGATCGTCGACGGCGCCGACAACTTCCCGACGCGCTACCTCGTCAACGACGCCTCCGTCTGGCACGACATCCCGGTCGTGCACGGCTCGATCTATCGCTTCGAGGGCCAGGTGACCGTCTTCAAGCCAGGCTCGGGCCCGTGCTACCGCTGCCTCTTCCCCACCCCGCCGCCGCCGGAGCTCGCTCCGAGCTGTGCCGAGGGCGGCGTGCTCGGCGTGCTGCCAGGCATCGTCGGCTCCTTCCAGGCGAACGAAGCGCTGAAGCTGGTGCTCGGCATCGGGGAGACCCTCGAAGGCCGGCTGCTCCTGCTCGATGCGCTCGGAACGACCCTCGACGAGGTCGCCGTGAAGCGCGATCCATCCTGCCCGGTCTGCGGTGAGCACCCGACGATCACGGAGTACGTCGATTACGTCGAGTTCTGCGCCGGGGTGCACGCGTGACGAAGGTCCGGATACCGCCCACGTTGCGTGCCGAGGTCGGCGGCGAGCGCGAGGTGATCGGCGAGGGCGAGACCGTGCGCGAGGTCCTGGAAGACGTCGCCGGTCGGTACCCCGCGCTCGAGGGGCAGCTGTTCGAGAGCGGAGGGATCGCGCCGTTCGTGAACGTCTATCTCGGCGGCGAGGACGTGCGCACCCTCGACGGCCTCGAGACCCGCGTCAACGGCAGCTCGCTCATTCTCCTACCGGCCATGGCCGGTGGGCGCTAACACGCTCGCACCGAGCGTCCTCGACCTCGTCGGCGACACTCCGCTGGTCGAGCTCTCTCGCTTCGCGCCCGGGCCGGTCCGGGTCTTCGCGAAGCTCGAAGCACAGAATCCCACCGGCTCGATCAAAGACCGCGTCGCGAAGGCGATGATCGAAGCGGCCGAGGCGACCGGCGAGCTCCAGCCCGGTCGGCGCCTGCTCGAGCCGACGAGCGGCAACACCGGCATCTCGCTGGCACTCGTTGCGAAGCTCAAGGGCTACCCGCTCACCTGCGTGCTGCCCGAGAACGCGACCGCCGAGCGCCGCCGCGTCCTGCGCCTGTTCGGCGCCGAGGTCATCGACTCGCCGGGCGAGCAGGGATCCAACGGCGCGGTCCGGCTCGCGCTCGAGCTCGCGGAGCGCGACCCTTCCTGGTTCATGCCGTTCCAGTACGCGAACGAGGCGAACCCGCGCGCGCACTACGAAGGCACCGGTGCCGAGATTGCGGATGCACTCGACCGGGTGGACGTCCTCGTTGCCGGGCTCGGCACCGGCGGCACGCTGATGGGAACCGGGGCGCGGCTGCGCGAGAGCTTCCCGGACGTCGTCGTCGCGGCGGCCGAACCGCTCCCGGGCGAGGCGGTCATGGGATTGCGCTCGCTCTCGGACGGCTACGTGCCTCCGATCCTCGACGTCGAGAAGCTCGACCGGAAGATCCTCGTCTCGAACGAGGACTCGGTGCGGGGCCTGCGCGAGCTGCTCGACACCGAAGGGATCTTCGGCGGAGTCTCGGCGGGCGCCGTCGCACATGTCGCTCGGCTGCTGGCGGCCGAGCTCGACGAAGGAGTGGTCGTCTGCGTCCTTGCAGACGGCGGCTGGAAGTACCTCTCCGCCGATTTCTGGGAGGCCGACGACGTCGCCCGGTCGATGGAGCGAACCGTCTGGTGGTGATCCCGGCCGAGATTCGGGACGAGCTGCGCGCGCACGCCGAGGAAGAGGCGCCGAACGAGGCCTGCGGGCTGGTGGTCACCAGGGACGGCGTGGCCGAGAAGTACGTGCGGGGGCGGAACGCAGCCGAGTCGCCCTACCGCTTCGAGCTCGAGGTGCCGCCGGAGACGTGGTTCCTCGAGGACGAGGGCTTCGAGCTCGCCGTCTTCCACTCCCACCTCTCGTCGCCGCCGCGCCCGTCGCGCACCGACGTCGAGAACATCGGCCTCTGGCAGGGGAAGCCGTATCTGATCCTCTCCCTCGGCACCGATTCGCTCGCCGGCTGGACGATCAACGACGGCCGGATCGAGCCCCTCGCCGTCGTAGCCTGAGGGTTAGGGTCGTGCGGATGGAGGTCGAGCAGCTTCGGCCGCGTCTCTGGCGGTGGACGGCGACCCACCCCGACTGGTCGCCGGAGGAAGGCGGACCGGACGGGTGGCAGCCGGAGGTCTCGTCGCACGCGCTCGTGGAGGAAGACGACCTCGTCCTGATCGACCCACTCGTTCCGGCCGACGAGGAAGAGCGGTTCTGGAGAGCGCTCGACCGCGACGTCGAGCACCACGGGCCGCCGCGGGTCGTGCTGACCGGGTACTGGCACGCGCGCAGCTCGCAGACGATCCTCGACCGCTACTCGGGCTCGCGCGTCTGGGTGCCAGAGGCCGCAGCGGAGAAGGCGCGGAAGTGGGTCGCGTTCACCGACACGTTCGGGTCAGGGGACTCGCTGCCGGGAGAGATCGAGCCGAAGGAGACCGATTACACGACCGAGGTGCTGCTCTGGATTCCGACGCAGCGCGCACTCGCGGCGGGCGACGTCCTGCTCGGGACGGCCGAAGGCGGCATCCGCGTCTGCCCCGACTCGTGGCTCGCACCGGGAGTCTCGCCCGTGGCGCTCCGCGAACAGCTTCGCGAGCTGCTGCTCGACCTGCCGATCGAGCTCCTTCTCCTCGCCCACGGGCGGCCCGTGCGCGAAGGCGCCCACGACGCGCTCGCAACGGCCCTTACAGCGTGACGAGCTCGCCGGCTTCGGCCGAGCGGTAGAGCGCATCGATCGTTCGGGCCTGGCCGCGGGCGTCCGCGCGTCCGAGCAGCGGATCCCGCTCGCCCGCCGCGGCGGCCGCGAAATCCTCCAGCTCGAGGGTGTAGGAGTCGGCGCGCGGGACGTCCATCAGGACGTCGCCGTCGCTGCGGCGCACGACGATTCCGGGATCGTCGACCCGCCACGGAGTCGCGAGCATCAGCGTGCCCTCCTCGCCGACGACCTCGAGCCGCTGCCGGTTCTGCGCGACGAAGGAGGCGTCGATCTGCGCGACGACCTCGTCGGGGAAGCGCAACGTGCCGTGGAAGGCGACGTCGACACCGGACTCGGAGACCGTTTGCTCGCCGAACACTCGCTCGGGCTCGCCAGCCAGCAGTCTGGAGCCGCTCACGCAGTAGCAGCCCACGTCCATCAAGGCGCCGCCGTCGAGGTCGGCGATCATCCGGACGTTGGTCTGGTCGAGGAGCGGGAAGCTGAACGAGGCGTGGATCGCGCGCAACCGGCCGATCCGGCCAGACTCGACGAGCTCGCGCGCCAGCGCCGTCTGTGGGTTGTGCCGGTACATGAACGCCTCCGCGAGAACGAGCCCCGCCGCGTCGGCGGCGTCGAAGGCCTCCTCGACCTCGGCCGGGCTCCGCGAGTAGGGCTTCTCGCAGAGCACGTGCTTGCCGGCGGCCAGCGCCTGCATCGTCCACGCGTGGTGCAGGCTGTTCGGGAGCGAGATGTAGACGCCGTCGACCTCCGAATCCTCGAGCAGCGCCTCGTAGCTCCCGTGTGAGCGCTCGAGCCGGTGCTCCGAGGCGTACGACTGCGCCTTCGCTCCGTCCCGGCTGCCCACCGCGACCACGTCGACGCGTTCGGTTCCCTCCGCGCCCTTGAGGATCGCGTCGTTGATCCGTGCCGTCGAGAGGAGCCCGAGCCTCATGCGGGAGCGTCTCCGAGTCCGGCCGCTGCGAGCGCCTTGCGCGCCAGCGCATCGTCGTCGGCGCCCGCCAGTCCGCTCACGCCGACGGCACCGACTCGCCGGTCACCGTCGAATGCGGCGACACCGCCCTTGAAGAACGTGAAGAAGGGATCGAAGCTCGCCAGCTCGCCCGGCTTGTCCTTCACCTTCTCTGCGAGGTCGCGGGTCGAGTGCGCGTCGCTTCGGGCCGCCGTGTACGCCTTGCGCTGCGCGTTCAGGCGCGTGTCGGGTGCGGCGCCGTCCATCGTCGCGGCGGCCACCAGCTCGCCGTGCCCGTCCGCGACGAACACGGAGATCGGCCCGGACGCATCTCGGACGACCGACTGAACGATCGCCAACGCTTGCTCGTGCTGCATCGTGACACACTAACGACGTTAGATGACCGGCGAAATCGGGATCGGGATGCTCGGGTACGCGTTCATGGGGAAGGCCCACTCGAACGCGTTCCGGAAGCTGCCGTACATCGCCTGGCCGCCCCCGCTCGTGCCGAAGCTCGTCGCGATCGCGGGCCGGAACGAGGAGGCCGTGGCGGACGCCGCGCTTCGGTACGGCTACGAGCGCTGGACGACGGACTGGCGGGACATCGTCGCCGACCCGGCGATCGGCCTGTTCGACAACGGCGGCCCGAACTCGCTCCACGCCGAGCCGACGATCGCCGCCGCGGAGGCGGGCAAGCACGTGCTCTGCGAGAAGCCGCTCGGCCGCGACGCGAACGAGAGCTACGAGATCTGGCAGCGCGTCGCCGCCACCGGCGTCAAGCATCTCTGCGGGTTCAACTACCGCTTCGTGCCCGCCGTCCGGCTGGCGCGGGAGCTGATCGACGCCGGCGAGCTGGGCGAGATCCGGCACTTCCGCGGCCGCTATCTCCAGGACTGGGGCGACGACCCGAGTCTCGACACCTGGCGCTTCCAGCCCGACGAGGCAGGGTCCGGCGCGCTCGGCGACCTCGGTACGCACGTCGTCGACCTGGCCCGCTTCCTCGCCGGTGAGATCTCGACCGTCTCCGGCCTCGTGCGAACGTTCCTGCCCGGCCGGCAGGTGGACGACGCGCTCGAGGCGGCCGTCGAGTTCGAGCAGGGAGCTGTCGGCACGATCGAGGCGACGAGGCTCGCGCTCGGCCGGCGGAACGCCTTCCAGTGGGAGATCAACGGCTCGAAGGGGTCGCTGGCGTTCGACATGGAGCGGCTGAACGAGCTCCAGGTCTTCCGAGCCGACGGCGACCGGGCGCGCGGCTTCAAGACGGTGCTCGTCTCCGAGACCGACCATCCGTTCTGGGACTTCTGGTGGCCGCCCGGGCATATCGTCGGCTGGGGCGACACGTTCGTGCACGAGGTCCACCACCTGCTGCGCGCGATCGCCGACGACGGCGACGTCGCTCCGTACGGTGCGACGTTCGAGGACGGCTACCGCGCCGCGGAGGTCTGCGACGCGATCGTCAGCTCGAGCAAGAGCGGCGACCGCATCACCGTCTCGTACCGCTGATCAGCGGCCGGCTTTGCGCTGACGCCGGCGGAGAATGGTGTCCAGGGTGACGGCGAAGAGCAGGATGCCGCCGGTGGTCATGAAGATCACGCCCTGGGTCAGGTTCAGCGTGTTGAGGCCGTTCGCGATCGTCGCGATCACGAGCGCGCCGAAGAGCGCGTCCTTGACCTCGCCACGGCCGCCGAAGAGGCTCGTGCCGCCGATCACGGCGGCCGCGATCGCGTCGATCAGGAGCGTTCCGCCGCCGGCGTTCAGGTCGACGCTGTTCAAACGGGCCGCGAGGACGACGCCCCCGAGGCCGGCCATCGCCCCCGAGATCATGAAGACGATGATCCGCACGCGCGCCACGTTGATGCCGGCGCGCCGGGCGGCCTCGGCGTTGCCGCCGACCGCGTAGACGTGGCGGCCGAACGTCGTCCGCTTGGCGAGGAACGTCAGCAAGAGCAGCGACGCGATCATCAGCAGCAGAACGAAGGGGACGCCGCGGTCGCGGTTGCTGATCGCGACGACGACGACCGCGACGACCACGACTGCAACCGCCTTCGCGACGATCAGCCACGGGTCGCGGACCGGGACGTTGTGCCGCCGGTGACTGACGAACGTGGCCACCAGACTGGCGACGTAGATGCCACAGACGAGCGCAGCGAGGATCCACCCGGCCTTCTCCGAGAAGAAGTAGTTGGCGGTGTTGTTGACCGTTTCGTCCTGGATCACGATCACGCCCTCGGCCTCGATCGACTTCTGGATCACCCCCTGCCAGATCTGGTAGCCGGCAAGCGTGACGACGAAGGCCGGCACGCCGATGAAGGCGACGAACGACCCCTGAAACGCCCCGATCGCGGCACACACGGCGACCGCGAGGACGATCGCGATGATGCCCGCCACCTCGTTCCCGTCCGGAATCGTCAGCTTCGCGACGACAACCCCGGCGATGCCGCTGATGTAGCTGATCGAGAGGTCGATCTCGCCGATCAGGAGCACGAAGACGACGCCGTAGGCCAGCAGTGTGACGCCGGCCATCTGCGTGATGATGTTGCTGAAGTTGCCGGGGCTGAGGAAGTTGTCGGCCTTGAAGGAGAAGAAGACGACGATCACGGCCAGCCCGATCAGCACCGGCCAGCTGCCGAGGTTGCCGCCGCGGATGTTGTCGACGACTCGGCCGAAGAAGCTCTCGGGCACGACCGCGGCGGGTGCGGCGGTGGCGTCCGTGCTCACGTTTCCTCCGGAGCCGGTGCCGGCGCCGTCGAGGGGATGCCGGAGACCTTCGTCGGCACGCCGGCGGTGATCGCCTGAACGACCTCCTGCTGCGTCGTCTTGGCACGCTCGAAGACGGCGATGCTGCGACCCAGCCGTAGGACCGTGATCCGGTCGGCCACCGCGAAGATGTCGTGCAGGTTGTGCGAGATGAGCACGACGGCGAGCCCCTGGTGGGCGAGCCGCTCGACGAGCTCCAGCACCTGCTGGGTCTGGGCGACGCCGAGCGCCGCCGTCGGCTCGTCGAGGATCACGAGCCGCGAGTTCCACATCACCGCTCGGGCGACGGCGACCGACTGCCGCTGGCCGCCGGAGAGCGTGGCGACCGGCTGGCGGATCGAGCCGATGGTCGTCACCGCGAGCGTCTTCATCGTCTCGGCCGTCTTGGCCTCCATCACGGGCTCCTTGAGCCGGTGGAACACGTCGTGGGCCTCGCGGCCGAGGTACATGTTCTGGACGACGTCGAGGTTGTCGCAGAGCGCGAGATCCTGGTAGACGACCTCGATCCCGAGCTTCGCCGAGTCCTTCGGCCCGTGGATGTGGACCACGTCGCCGTCGAAGACGATCTCGCCGCTGTCGGCGGCATGGATGCCCGCCACGCATTTGATCAGGGTCGACTTGCCGGCGCCGTTGTCGCCGACGAGCGCCATCACCTCACCCGGCCGGACCTCGAACTCCACGTCCGTGAGCGCCTGCACCGACCCGAAGCTCTTCGAGATCCCGTGCAGCTCGAGCAGCGGAGTCGTTGCCGTGGCGGTCGTCGGGGCAGTCGTCATGGCTCAGAGGGAGATGGGGGCCGCCCCTGAGGACGGCCCCCATCCGGTCGTTCCTACTTGCAGAACTTCGCGTAGATCCCGCGGCAGACTTCGCTGCGCTTGAGATACCCGTTGAAGAGCTGCTTGTAGTTCGCCTTCGTGATCGACACGGGCGGAATGATGAAGGCCGGCAACGTCTTGCTGCCGTTCTTCACCGTGCCGGTCTGCGCGGGCTTCTGGCCCTTGGCGAGCCTGATCGCCGCATTCGCCGACGCGGTTGCGAGCTTCCGTGTGTCCTTCCAGACCGTCATCGTCTGCCAGCCCGAGATGATGTTCTGGACACCCTGCGGGGTCGCGTCCTGCCCGCTCAGCGGGATCGGCTTCAGCTTGCGAGCCTTCAGGGCGACGACGACCGCGTTCGCGAGGCCGTCGTTCGCGGCGGCCACGCCGTCGATCTTGTTGCTCGTCCTGACGAGCATCTGCTCGAAGATCGTTCCCGCCTTCTGGTTGTCCCAGCCCGGCGTGAACTGCTGCGGGCCCTTCTTGAAGGTCCCGTTCTTGTAGAGCGGGTTCAGCACGGACTCGTACCCGCCCTTGAACAGGAACGAGTTGTTGTCCGTCTGGCCGCCGTGCAGCTCGGCGACGACCGGCTTCTTGCTGTACATGCCGTTCGCCTTCAGGCCGGCCACGACACCCTTGCCCTGCAGGACGCCGACGGCCCGACCGTCGAACGAGATGTAGATCGCGGCCGTGCCACCGATCACCTGGCGGTCGTACTCGATCACCTTCGCGTCCCTCGACCTCGCGGCGGCCTCGATCGCGATCGAGGAGCCCTTGTCGAGCGAGACCAGGATCACGACCTTCGCGCCGTTTGCCAGGCACTGGTCAGCCTGAGTCTTCTGCTTCTGGGCGCTGCCGTCGGCGTTCGTGATCACGTACGAGACCTTCGCCTTCTTGAAGGCCGCGACGAGCGCCGGCCGGTCCTGCGTCTCCCAGCGGACCGAGGACTTCGGATCCGGCAGCAGGACGCAGATGTCGGCGGGTGCCGACTTCTTGGTCGGTTTTGCAATGGCCGAGGTGAGCGTGACGCTCACGGTCAATGCCCCGATCACAAGAGCAACGATGACTTTCTTCACAATCTTTCCCTCCATGTTCGCTCGGATAGGACCCGGTTGTTGTCTACAAAAGAGGCGACATGCCTCCACGCGGTCTTGCTCTGCTGCCCTAACCCCTGCTGCCTTGCGATCTCGTCCGCGAGGGTCACCTCCTTCGCCGTACACGTGCCGCACCGCTCCACGGCGACCTTCGCGGGCGCCACAAAACTAGACTCGTTCTCGACTCGCGTCAACCACCGGCACCACGGTCCGAGCTCGTCGTCCACACGAGCCGGATCGCCGGTAATACTACTCCTCTAGGGATTTAGTTCAATGCGGGCCGTCACGTGACCGGGTACTCGGAGAGCGCGGAACTGCCCTCGTAGCGCGTCGTGGTGGTGAGGTAGGGCCGCACGTTGCTCCTGGTGACGAAGAGCAGGCCGGTGTTCGTGTCCGAGGGGGCGACGAGCCCGGCGGTGTACTTGACCATGAAGAGCTGGAAGATCGGCAGGAAGCCCTGGAGGTACGGCTGCTGGTCGATCGTGAAGTCCAGATGGCCGTCCGCGATCGCGCGCAGCGTTCTCGGCAGCAGGTCGTAGCCCCCGGCCCGCACGCCGCTCTTTCGCAGGCGATGCTTTCGCATCACGTCGGCGACGCCCTGGGTCGAGCCGCCGTCGACGGCGAACATGCCGCGCAGCTTCTTGTGCCGCTGGTAGGTCGCTTCGATCCGTGTCCGCTCCTCCACGACTCCGGTTCCGGTCGGAACGACGGTCACGCGGATCGGCTTGCCGGAGTCCTTGATCGCATCGAGGGCGCCGTCGACGCGCGGCTGGATGTTGAGCTGCCCCGGAGTCGCGATGAACAGGAAGACGTCGCCGTCACGGACGAGCTCGACGATCCGGGCACCGAACTTCAGGCCGGACTGGTAGAGATCCTGGCCGACGTACGCGAGCCGCTTGTTGCCCAGGCCACCGTCCGCGTTGTACGAGACGACGGGGATGCCGCGCTGGAGAGCCTCTGTCGTCGGCTTGTTGAAGGCTCGGCGGTCGATCACGGACACCGCGATGCCGTCCGCGCCGCCGTCGATCGCGCGTCGCATCGCCTTGACCATCTCGCCGACGTCGCTGCGCCGCGAGCCCGTCCACTCGTAGGTCGTGCCGTAGTGCTTGCACGCGTCCTGGACCCCGTAGCGGGTCGGAACGAAGAAGGGATTCGTCGTCGCGTGGTTGACGAGGACGAAGCGCCAGCGCGGATGCGGCTCCACGAAGCTGGCGGCGTTGGAGCCTCCGGCCGGGATGGCGATCGCCGCGGCACCGACCCCGAGCGAACGGAGCAGCTGCGCCCTGTCGACCGGACCGGTGAGGTCCCCGGCGGGCTTCACGAGGGCGACCGCTGCAGCAGCCACACCGTCGCGACGAGGAGCGCCGCCGCGAACGCCACGAAGATCCCCGCTTCGATCGCCTGGAACGTCCAGAACTGCTCGGCAGGCTGGAAGGAGAGAGCCCGGCGCCAGCCCAGCGAGAGTAGGTACTCCTGCGGGTCGATGCGCGCCTGCTGCGCGTGCAGGATCGCCAGGTCCTCGCGGGCGGCCGAGATGTGGCGGCCCACGGCATCGACCAGGGAGTTGCTCAGCACCCAGTCACGCGCATGCGCGCCGGGGACGAGCCCCGCCATCGTCTCGTGCTCCGGCGAGTCGTAGCGCGGCCGCAGGAGATTGGAGACCGCGAGCCGCACGGCGACGAACGCCACCAGCGTCAGCGAGATCGCCGCCAGGGTGCGTCGGAGCGCGGCGCCGGCGAGCACGCCGAGGGCGAGAGCGAACACGGCATAGGCCGGCACGACCAGGCCCTGGATCTCGAAGCCGCTCGGGCTCATGCGACCCTCGAGATCGTCGAACGGCTGCCGCCACCACATCACGATCGCGCTCAGCAGCAGCGCCCCCAGGGTCACGGCAAGTGTGAGCAGCAGCGTCTTCGTGAGCAGCCACCGGCGTCGCGTCACGGACTGCGTCCAGGCGAACCGGTGCGTGCCGTGCTCCAGCTCGCGTGCGAGAAGTGGAGCGCCGACGAACATCCCGACGAGGGCCGGTAGAAGAATGAGGTAGCGCGCGATGTCGACGCGGCTTCCGAACTCACTCTGGAAGTGGCGAACGATGATGTCGCAGCCGGAGCGTGCGGTCGGCGGCAGGCAAGAGGAGAGCGCCTCCCGCTGGTAGGAGGTCCGCATCGGCAGCCCGGTGACCAGGGCGGCAAGCGCGAGACCGGCGATCAGTGCGAGGCCGATGAGCAACTGATGGCGATGCTGCCGCCAGGTCACCCATGCCATCGCAGCCGCCCCTTCTCCGGCGCCCTCGGGCCGGGCAGGCGCTCGGGCGCCATGTAGGCGAGCAGCAGATCCTCGAGCCCGATCTCGTCGACCGACCACGAGGGATCGACGACGTGGCCGTTGAGCCGTGCGAGCAGCGTCATCTGACGCCCGCTGTGCCGTTCCCGGACGATCTCCTGGACGCCGGGAATCCTGCCGAGCGGCCGCGCCGCGCCGGTGAGCAGGCGATGGGACGAGATCAGCTCCTCGACGCTGCCCTCGAGGCGGACATGCCCCTCGCTCAGAAGGACGATGTGGTCGGAGACACGCTCGATGTCGGCGATCACGTGCGAGGCGATCACCACCGTGGCCTCGAGCTCCGACACGCCGTCCATCAGCAGCTGGAGAAACTCACGCGCTGCGAGCGGGTCGAGCCGCGCGAAGGGCTCGTCGAGGAGCAGCAGGGCCGGCCGCTTCCCGAGCGCCACGGCGAGCGCGAGGCGAGCGCGTTCTCCGGCGGACAGCGTCGAGACGCGGTCGTCCGACGACAGCCGCGTCAGGAACTCGCCCGCAATCGACCGGTCCCAGCCCGGGTTCGTGGCGCGCGCGAACTCGATCGTGTCGCGCACTGTGAACGAGCGGTACAGGGGCGCATCCCGCGCGACGTACCCGACGTCGGCGAGCACCTCCGGCTGGCGGCGAGGATCCCGGCCGAGCACGTCGATCCGGCCCTCGGTCGGGGCGAACAGTCCGACCGTCAGGCCGAGGAGCGTGGACTTGCCGGCGCCGTTCGGGCCTGCAAGCCCGACGATCGCCCGCTCGGGGATCGCCAACGTGCAGTCACGCAGCGCCCAGCGTCGCCGGTGCCGCTTCCCCACTCCCTGCGTCACGAGCGGGGACGTCATGCCACTCGGCGTACGAACGCCTCCCGTAGCGTCGTCGAGATCACTGCGCGGATGCTCTCCTCGTCCAGCCCGGCCTGCTCGGCCGCCTCGAGCCAGCGCTCGAGCTCCTGGCGCAGTGCCTCGTGGTGCTTGACGGACGGGGCCGCGAGCGTGCTCGTGATGAACGTGCCCCGCCCGGGCCGCGCCTCGACGAGACCGCTCGCTTCGAGCTCCCGATACCCCTTCGCCACGGTATTTGGATTGATCGCCAGATCCGCGACGACCTCGCGGACTGTCGGCAGCTGATCTCCCACGTCGAGCAGGCCGAGCCGAAGGGCCTCCTTGACCTGCTGCACGATCTGGAGGTACGGCGCGACGCCCGAGCGCGGATCGAGATGGAACTCGATCATCGTCGGCCAACAGTACAACCTCGCCGGGCACTTCTCCAGACCGATTCGTAGCCCCGACGCTAGGGAATTCGCGGCGTCACGGCATACCATGAGGCGATGGTCGCTCCTGTCTCCGGCAAGCCGACGGTGCGGATTCGCGGCACGCAGTACCCGATCCTGCTTCCCAGCATCCGCGACCCGCGACTGCACCTCGCGGCCGTGATCGTCTCGCTGCAGGTGCTCGGGCAGGTCGCGTTCGACTTCCGGCTCTCGATCGCCCAGATCCTCGTCTCGCTGCTCACCTGCGCAGTGCTCGAGATAGGAATCGCCTTCAGGCGCCAGCACGTGATCCTCTGGCCGGCGAGCGCGCTGCTCACGGGAAACGGCGTCGCCTTCATCCTCCGCGTGCCGGGGACCGAGCACGGCGACTGGTGGAGCATGCACGGCTGGTGGATCTTCGCGGGCGCCGCCGCCGTCTCGCTGCTGTCCAAGTACCTGATCCAGTTCCGGGGCCACCACGTCTTCAACCCCTCGAACTTCGGGCTCGTGCTGTGCTTCTTGCTCCTCGGCCCGGAGCAGGCGGATCCACTCGAGTTCTGGTGGGGGCCGATGTCGCTCTCGCTCGGGCTCGCGATCGCGATCATCGTCACCGGCGGGCTCGCGATCCTCGTGCGCCTGCGCCTGCTGGGGATCGCGATCGGCTTCTGGGTCACGTTCGTCGCGTGCCTCGCCGTGCTTGCGGTCAGCGGCCACTCGATGACCGCGCGATGGCACCTCGGACCGGTCTCGGATTGGTACTTCTGGCAGGTCCTCGCCTTCTCGCCCGAGATCCTCGTCTTCCTGTTCTTCATGATCACCGACCCGAAGACGATCCCCTCGAGCCGGGTCGGACGCCGCGTGTACGCCGTCGCGATCGGCCTGCTCGCGGCGTTGCTGAGCGCACCGCAGACGACCGAGTTCGCGACGAAGGTGGCCGTGCTCTCCGCGCTCTTCATCGTCTGCGCAGCGCGACCGCTGCTCCTGCTGTTCGCCGACGCCGCGCGGTCGCGTGGCTGGTCCAGGGGCGGGCTCGCCGCCGGGATCGCGACCCGCACCGCCGGCGCCGCCGCACTCGCCGGTGCCGTGGCCTTCGTCAGTCTCCTGGTCGTGGCGGGGATCCCCGCCCGTTCGAGCGCGGGCGCCACGCTGCCGCCGGTTCCGGCCTCGAACGACGCGATCGCCGTCACGTTCCAGCCGGCGGAGGGCATCGCACCGATCGACGATCGAACGGCACATCGAATCGCACGCGACGTCGCCACCGATCTTCAGGTCGAGTCGGACTCCCTTCGCCTCCGTGACCTCGAGCGCGCGACCGCCGGCGCAGACGGCGCCCAGCTCGCAGCCGTGTGGCGGCAGATCCGGGCCGCGGCGGGCCGCACGACGGTCGTCCCGCACTACAGCGTCGATCGCGTCCGCGTCAGCCTGGAGCCCGGAGAGGGCCAGGACGCCCCCACGGTCGTGGCCAGAGTCGCCGGGACGGTCGAGCTGACGACCTACGCCGGATCGCCCCCCGCAGTGGTGCGTCGAGGCTCGCCCGCGCGCTTCGCGCGCACGTTCGAGCTCGTGCTCAAGCAGGGCCGCTACCTGATCACGACCGCCAGGGGCGCGGCAGAGGAGGCGACGCCGCCGCAGACGCGGTCCGAGGCCCTCGGCGGAGTCGAGCTGCGCGACGTCGCCGCTCAGGTGGGGCTCGACTTCAAGCAAGACGCGTTCCGCTTCGGCGTCCGCAACGAGCCCGAAGCGATGATGGGCGCCGGCCTGTGCTGGATCGACTACGACGCCGACGGCTGGCTCGACCTCTACGTCGTCAACGCCTACGCGGACGAGGACTACGTGCGCTGGACGGAGAACGGCGGTCTGCCCCGCAGTGCCCTCTTCCACAACGTGCGTGGGAGGTTCGTCGACGTGAGCCGCGGCTCGGGCACAGACCTGCAGCTCCGCGGCAACGGCTGCGTCACGGCCGACCTCAACCTGGACGGCCACGCCGACCTCTACGTCACGACCGCCGGCTACAACGCGGCCACCAACGGCTACGACGCGCTCCTGTGGGGGCACGGCGACGGGACCTTCACGGAAGGCGCGCGCGCGGCCGGGATCAACGCGCAGGGCTGGCATGCGGGCGCCGCGGTCGGCGACGTGAACGGCGACCGACGACCCGACCTGTTCGTCGCCGGCTATGCCGACACCAACATGGCGATCCTGGGATCCGCCGGCGGCTTCCCGAGCAACTACGCCGGTGTCCGCGACCGCCTCTACCTCAATCTAGGCGTCGACAGGAACGGCCGCTCTCGCTTCCGCGAGGTCGCCAAGCGCGCCGGCCTCGAGGCCGCGCACGTCGACCACGGCCTGGGAGCGATCTTCGCGGACGTCGACCTGGACGGCCGTCTCGACCTCTACGTCGCGAACGACCTCGATCCGAACCGGCTGTACCTGAACGTCGCCAGAAAGAACGATCCCGCCGGCCTCGGCTTCCGGCTCGAGGAGCGTGGGCGACCCGTCGGCGTCGACGACCCCAACGCCGGCATGGGAATTGCCGCCGCCGACTACAGCCTCGACGGGCGCGAGGACCTGTTCGTGACGAACTCGCGCAGACAGCTCCATGCGGTCTATCGCAGCGCCGCGGCACAGCAGGGGAAGACCGCGTTCGCCGACGCGCGGCCGCACTTCGTCGCGGCGCTCGGCACGAGCTACACGGGCTGGGGCGTGTCGTGGACCGACCTCGACCTCGACGGCAACCTCGACCTGATCCTCGCCAACGGCTCGATTCCGGTCGTGAACCTGAAGAAGGACGCGCAGCGGATCCAGGTGCTCGAGAACCTCGCCGGCGAGGGACGCCCGGGGGAGTTCGCGGACGCCGGCTCGCTCGTCGGCCTTCCCGCCGGCCAACGGATCAACGGCCGCGGTCTCGCCGCAGCCGACTACGACAACGACGGCGACGTCGACGTCGCGATCAACTCGATCAACGGCCGCCTGATCCTGCTGCGCAACACCGGCGCCTCGGGTCACTGGCTCGAGGTCGAGGTCGGCGCCTTCGCTCCCGGCACCCACGTAACCGTCGCCCTTCCCGGCGGCCGGAAGCTCGTTCGCGAGCTGCACGCCGGCAGCAGTTACCTCTCCTCCGAGGATCCCCGCGCCCACTTCGGCCTCGGAGACGCAACGCGCGTGAAGGAGGTCGTCGTGCGCTTCCCCGACGGCCGAACCGTCCGCCGCACCGGCGTCGCGGTCGACCAGCTGCTCGTGGTGGCTCGCTAGCGGGTCTAGAGTCTCGCCATGGCGAACGAGCAGGACGTTCTCACCGACGACGCCGTCGAGTTTCTCACGGCGCTGGAGCGCGAGTTCGGGCCGCGCCGGCACGAGCTGCTGGCCGCACGGCAGGCGCGAGCGGAGAGGCTGCGCGCCGGCGAGCTTCCCGACTTCCTGGCCGAGACGAAGAGCGTTCGCGAGGGCGACTGGCGCGTCGAGCCCGTGCCTGTGGAGATCCAGGACCGGCGGGTCGAGATCACGGGGCCGGTCGACCGGAAGATGGTGATCAACGCGCTCAACTCGGGCGCCAGGATGTTCATGGCCGACTTCGAGGACTCGAACTCTCCGACCTGGCAGAACTGCATCGAGGGCCAGGTGAACCTGACCGATGCGCTCGAGCGGACGATCACACTCGATACAGGCGAGAAGCAGTACTCGCTGAACGAGGACACCGCGACCCTGCTCGTCCGGCCGCGCGGCTGGCATCTCGAGGAGCGGCACTTCGAGGTCGACGGCGAACCGATCTCGGCCAGCCTGTTCGACTTCGGGCTCTACTTCTTCCGCAACCACGAGCGCGGCGGGCGCTTCTTCTACCTGCCGAAGCTCGAGTCGCACCTCGAGGCGCGGCTCTGGAACGACGTCTTCGTCTGGACGCAGGACCGGCTCGGCGTGCCGCGCGGGACGATCAAGGCCACCGTCCTGATCGAGACGATCCTCGCCGCCTTCGAGATGGATGAGATCCTCTACGAGCTGCGCGAGCACTCCTCCGGCCTGAACGCGGGCCGCTGGGACTACATCTTCAGCGTGATCAAGAAGCTCGGCCACCGGCCCGAGTTCGTGCTCCCCGATCGCTCAGCAGTGACGATGGCGGTGCCGTTCATGTTCGCCTACACGGAACTGCTCGTGAAGACGTGCCACGCGCGCGGCGCTCACGCCATGGGCGGCATGGCGGCGTTCATTCCGTCGAGGCGCGACCCCGAGGTGAACGAGGTCGCGCTCGCGAAGGTGCGCGAGGACAAGGAGCGCGAGGCCGGTCAGGGGTTCGACGGCACGTGGGTCGCCCACCCCGACCTCGTGCCGGTTGCGATGGAGATCTTCGACCGCGTGCTCGGCGAGAGCCCCAATCAGCTCGAGCGGCAGCGGCCCGACGTCTCCTCCACCGCGGCGGATCTCCTGGCCGTCGCCTCCACCCCGGGCGAGATCACGCTGGCCGGCCTGCACAACAACGTCTCGGTCGGGATCCAGTACCTGGCGGCATGGCTGCGCGGGTCGGGCGCCGTCGCGATCTTCAACCTGATGGAAGACGCCGCGACCTCCGAGATCTCACGCTCACAGGTCTGGCAGTGGCTCCACCACGGCAAGGTCGCGAGCACGGACGTCGAGGATGCGATCGAGGAGGAGGTCGGGAAGCTCGGCGACGGCTACGACGAGGCGCGGGAGCTCTTCGAG
Source organism: uncultured Gaiellaceae bacterium (assembly GCA_963749515.1). Taxonomy (GTDB): domain Bacteria; phylum Actinomycetota; class Thermoleophilia; order Gaiellales; family Gaiellaceae; genus Gaiellasilicea. The sequence goes on along the minus strand of CAVVMR010000001.1, from coordinate 520,043 downwards.
CAGGTCGCGCTGGGCGACGAGTTCGTCGAATTCCTCACGCTGCCGGCCTACGAGCGGATCGACTAGGTCCCGCGGCCGGGGAGAACCGGCCGTCCGGCCCATTGCGCTGCAGGGGCAGAAACCGAGAGGGTTAGGAGATGAGCGACGGGCAAGTCCTGATCTGGTGCTTCGCGTTGATCGCGCTCGAGCTCCCGCACATGAAGTGGATCGTCTGGGAGCACTGGGACTGCCGCCGCTGCGGTGTGAAGCACCGCGAGTGCGGTCATGGCGCGAAGCTCATGACCTACCTGTAGCCACCGTCTCCGTTCGCAGCTCGTGGCTCTCGTCGGGCAGCCGCGCCTCGTAGTAGAGCCGGTAGCCGCCACCCTCGAGCGGGAGGATCTCCAGGTAGCGCGCGTCGACGAGCGCGTCCCCGGTCGCGGCGAAGCCGTCTCCGTCCGGCTCTGCGACCCCGATCCGCTCGAACCAGTTCTGCTCCTTCGTCGCGCGGCCGTCGTAGGCGGCTCTCCCGTCGGGGAGAACGGCGGTGAGGCGCGCGCCGCGCGCGTCCCACTCGCCGGGGCGGCCGGCGAGCACCGACCCGTGCCAGTCCCAGTCGAGCCCGTCGGCGCTCGTCGCATACCCGGTCGCCATCCGGTCCTCCTCGCCCTCCACGTCGAGCGGGTGGCAGCAGATCCAGGCGTGCCAGCGGCCGTCGCGGCGCTGGATCACCGGGTCCTTGACGCCGACGGACTCGTCGCCGGGGAAGATCGGGCGGATGCCGGCGTCCGCAAGCCCTGCCAGCGTCGGTGCTTCGATGAGCCCGATCCACCAGTGCTTGCTGTTCGGCGTCGCGCAACAAACGTAGAGCCGCCAGCGGCCGTCGTCGAGGCGGATGAGCGTGGTGCGCTCCACCATCGCGGCGCCCCAGCGCTCCTTGTCGAGCGTGACGACGGTCTCGAAGCGCTCACCGTCTGCAGAGCGGGCGATGACGTTCGCGTCGGTGGGGCCTTCGGCCCCGCGCACCCGGTAGGCGAGGACAATCGAGCCGTCCTCGTCGTAGGCCGCGCTCGGCGCGCCGGCCCAGTTCTGCGGGCCGGAGGCAGGTGCCGGAACAACGACCGTGCCGGAGCCCGTCGGCAGGGGGAAGGAGCTCAAGCCCGCATTCTGCCAACCGGCTGCACTGCTGCCGGGCGGAGCCGATCAGTCGCCGGCGACGAAGAACTGCCAATCACCGTCGGTGGTGATCGCGGTGCGCCAGCCGAGGTAGCTGCCGGCGGTCTTCATCGAATCGATCTGCTCCTGCGTGTACAGGCCGGCATCGACGAGCGCCTGCCAGGCTTCCTCCGTCGGCCGCTCGCTGTAGGCCGTCGGCCATGCGTAGGAGCCGGACTCGTTCCGTGTGTACGGCATCGTGAGGATCGTCGTGAGGGCCCGCATCGGCTCCTCGGTGCCCTCGTCCTCGAGCCTGCTCCAGTACTCGGACGCATCCGTCTCGCCGCCGTACGTGAACGTGAAGCCGGCGCCCTTTTCGAGCGCGACCTGCTCCAGGGAGTCGTAGTCGCACGCGACCGCCGCGTCGAAGACGCGCTTCCGGACCTCGGCCACCTCGGCCGGCAGCTCCTGGTCGGGCAGCGTCAGCCGCAGGCCGGCGGTCGAGCACGTCACCTCGGGCTCGTCTGAGGCGGTCTCCGTGACGATGACCGTCTCGGTCACCGTCACGGGCTGAGTCGAGGCGGCGTCGTTGCCGTCGTCGGAGCCGCAGCCGGCGAATGCCAGCACGAGGACGGCAGCGAGCACGAATCTCATACCGACTCCCTTCTCTCCGCGCCTGCGCGTCCCTCCCGGACAGTCAAAGATGGATCGCCCCCTGGGCGAGCGCTTCGGCGCCGTTCGACTCCTCGGCGCGCACCAGGACGACGCGGACGAACGACCCGTGGCCCGCCAGCTCGGCCGGCTCGACGAACGCGCCGAAGGGCTGCACGAGCTCTCCGTCGACGATGAGCTCGCCTCGGAGGACGCAGCCGATCCCCGGCCCAGCTGCCGCGCCGCCGTCGCGCTCGCAGCGCATCGCATAGTCGGCCCACGGATCGAGCTTGATGTGCGCCGAGAGCTTCGCATCCTCGACCGACCACTCGGTGAGCTCCCACCTGAGCACGGTCGCGCCGTCGGCGCCGGCAACCAGCACAGCCTCGTCCGCGCCGAAGGCGGCGTGGCCGGCATGCAGCGTCGCGAGCTCGCCGGAGGCGACGTACACGATCCGGCCGCCGCGCGAGAGCTCGAGCTTCTCGCCCGGCGCCAGGAGGTCTTCGTAGAGCGAGAGTGACGTCAACTGATCCCCATGCCGAGGTAAATCGCTGAGAGGATAGTCAGCCCGTTGATCGCCGACGCCCACAACGACCTGCTGCTGGAGCTCGCGCACCGCGAGCACCGGCTCGGCGAGCGCAACGTCTTCGCGGAGACGTGGCTGCCGCTCCTCGAGGCCGGCGGCGTCGGGCTTCAGATCTGTCCGATCTTCGTCGAGCTCGAGCGGCAGCCTGAGGGGACGCTTCGTGACGCGCTCGGGCAGGCTGCTTCGTTCCACCGAGCGGTGCGCGAGAACGCCGATCGAGTGGTCGCGGTGCGGACACGCTCCGACCTCGATCTCGTCGAGAGCGGCGAGCGAATCGGGTTGATGCTCGCGTTCGAGGGCGTCGAGCCGTTCGGCTACGAGCTCTGGGGTGCCGACGTCTTCTGGGAGCTGGGCCTGCGCATGGCCGGGCTGACCTGGAACCGGCGGAACCCCTTTGCCGACGGCGCCGCGGACGAGGGTGGCCTCTCACGGCTCGGCCGTTCGCTGCTCCCCGTTCTCGCCGAGCGCGAGATCGTCCTGGACCTGGCGCACGCCTCGCCGAAGCTCTTCGACGAGTGCGTCGCCGCGTACGAGGGGCGCGTCTGCATCACGCACGCGGGCTGCCACGCCGTCAACGACCATCCGCGCAACGTCACGGACGATCAGCTGCGCGCCCTCGCCGAGCGCGACGGGATCTTCGGCGTGATGCTGCACCCGATCGCAGTCGACCCGGAGCGGCGAACGATCGAGCGTGCGATCGACCACGTGGAGCATGCCGTCGAGCTCATGGGGCCCGATCGGGTCTGCCTGGGAGCGGACTGGACGAAGCGGCTGCACGCACTCATGCCGAAGCCCGTGCCGCCCGACGGCTTGCTGCCGCCCGGGCTCGACGTGGGCGCAACGATCGACGGGCTTACGGGGCCGGAGGACTACGACGCGCTGGTGGAGGCGTTACGCAGCCGCGGCTGGAAGGACGAGCGCCTGGACGGACTGCTCTCCGGGAACCTGCTGCGCTTCCTCCGCGAGTCGCTGCCCGAGTAGGCGTTACGGGGTCACGAGAACTCGGCCCGGCTCACCGGCGAGGCTGGCCTGGAAAGCGTCATCGGCGCGGTCGAGCGGGAACGAGGGGCCGACGAGGCTCGCCAGGTCGAGCTCGCCGGAGCGAACGAGGCCCAGGATGCGAGGCAGGGCGACCCCCGGATCCTCGGAGCCGTAGATCGTCCCGGTGAGCGTCTTCTCCCGGTTCGAGAACTCGAGCGGGTCGAGCTCGAGCTTCTCCCCTGCGGCCGGCAAGCCGACGACGATCGCCGTGCCCCCTGCGCGGGTCCAGCGGAGCGCGAGCTTCGTCGTCGCGGGCGCGCCGACGGCGTCGAAGGCGTAGTCGACGCCCTCGCGGTCGAGCTCCCCGACCGCCTCCCGCACGTCGTCGGGCGCACACGCGCGCGTCGCGCCGAGCCCGAGCGCCTGCTTGCGTCGGGCCTCGACCGGGTCGACGACGAGGATCTCGGTCGCACCGGCGATCCGGGCTCCCTGGACGACGAACTGGCCGACGCCGCCGGCGCCGATCACGAGCGCCGTGAAGCCGGGCTCGGGCCGGGCGGCGTTCAGGACCGCACCGATCCCCGTCAGCGCGGCGCAGCCGAGGAGAGCCGCCTGCTCGAATGGGACGTCGTCACCGAGCGGCATCGCCGCGCCGGCCGCCACGACGACCCGTTCGGCGAGCGCACCGGTTGCGGTGCCGCGGTACAGCGGCTTGCCGTCGAGCGACAACCCCGTCCGGCCGTCGAGCAGCGTCCCGCGGCCGATCGCCGAGGAGAGCGGGCCGCACGCAGCGGGACGACCGCGGCGGCAGGGGCCGCACTCGCCGCACGCCGGCGCCCACGACAGGACGACTCGCTCGCCCTCCCGCAACCCCGCGCCGTCGCCGGCCTCGATCACACCGGCGCCCTCGTGGCCGAGCACGATCGGCGTCGGTCGGGTCCACTCGCCCTTGTAGGAGTGCAGGTCGGTGCCGCAGACGCCGACGGCGCTCATCCGCACGACGACCTCGCCCGGCAGCGGCTCCTCGAGCTCGATCTCTTCGAGCTGCAGGCGCCCGGGCTCGTGCATGACGGCGGCGCGCGTCTTCACGGAACCTCGGCGTGGATTCGCTGTCCCGACTGCCTGAGCGGCCCGCCGCCACGTCCGTTCCGCACGGCCATCGCCTCGGCCAGGATCGAGAGCGCCACCTCGGGGCCGGTGTCGGCGCCGATGTCGAGCCCGCACGGGCCGGCGATCCGCTCGATCGCGGCCTCGTCCACGCCCAGCTCGCGCAGCCGCTCGCGCTTCTTCTCCTGGTTCCGGCGGCCGCCGATCAACCCGATGTAGAACGCATCGCTCGCGAGCGCCAGCTCGAGCGCCGGCAGGTCGAACTTGTCGTCGTGGGTGAGGATCACGATCGCCGTCGCGTGGTCGGGGGCGACCTGGGCGAACGTCTCCTCCGGCCAGGCGACGATCAGCTCGTCGGCGCTCGGGATCCGCTCCCGGGTCGCGAACTTGGCGCGCGCGTCTGCGACGATCGTCGTCCAGCCGAGCTGGTTCGCCGCGGCCGCGAGCGACTCGGCGGTGTCCACCGCGCCGTAGACCAGCAGGCGGGGCGGCGGGCCGTAGACCTCGGCGAAGACCTTCCGGCCCTCGAGCTCGAGCATCCGGTTGCGCGCACCGCGGATCAGCTCATCGGCGTGGGCTGCAAGCTCGGCCGACCCGTCGCCGACGGTCTCTCCTCCCTCGAGCACGAGGAGCTTCGTCCCGACCCCGTCGCCCTCGACCACCGTGAGGACGACGCCGCGGCCGCCGTCGCGCTGGAGCGCGAGCAGGCGGTCGATCACGGAAGGCGCTCGACGAACACGTCGATCTCGCCCCCGCAGGGGAGGCCGACGGCCCAAGCCTGCTCGTCCGAGATGCCGTAGGAGAGCAGCTTCGGTGCGCCTGACGCCAGGACCTCCTGGGCTTCCTGGAAGACGTCGCCCTCGACGCAGCCTCCGGAGACCGAGCCGCACAGCTTCCCGCTCCCCGAGATCGCAAGGCTCGAGCCAACCGGCCGGGGTGACGAGCGGCGCGTTGCGATCACCGTGGCGACGACGACCGGCTCGCCCGCCTCCTGCCACCGCTCGATCTCGGGGAGGATCTCCTTCACGCTTCGATTATCGCCTCCGGACGCTCTCCTGGAGCGGCCGGCGCTTGGCACGGGCGCTCCACTCGTCCACGGTGCGCGACTCCGGGTCTCGCGGCTTGGCCGGGTATCCGAACGAGAGAACGATCGCGATCCGCTCCTCCTCGTCCAGTTCGAGCGCGGCGCGAGCGGCCGGCTCGTCGGAGATCCCGTTCGGCGAAGCTCCCACCCCCTCGTTCCAGGCCGCGAGCAGCATGTTCTGGGCCGCTCGGCCGGCATCGAAGGAGACAGGCCCCTTGCCGCTCACCACGATCGCGACGACGAACGGCGCGCCGCGGAGATTTGTCGGCTCGTAGACGGAGTCGACGAGGAGCTCGCCCGGGACGACGTGGAACCTCCACGGCTGCCGGTTCTTCGAGCTTCCGGCGAGGCGCCCGGCGTCGAGGATCCGCTCTTCCACCTCCGCCGGCAGCGAACGCGGGTCGTACTCGCGCACCTCTCGCCTGCTCGCGATGGCGAGCAACGTGTCCATGGGCGATAGCCTGCCATTTCCATGACCGACCAGGCCGCCGTGAGCCTTCTCCGCTGGCTGCGACGGCAGCTGCGCGAGCCGACGCCCTGGCGCGAGCGGCTCGAGGCCGCGGTCGCGAACGACGACCCCGAGGAGGCCCGCAGGCTGCTCGCGCGGATGGACTTCACGGACGCGCAGCGTCACCACGTCGCCGGCCTCATCGACCGCTGGGCTGAGGGACGATGAGCGTCACGGCCAACGCGGCGCTCGTGCGGCGGATCATGAAGGCGTTCGCGAACAAGGAGGGCTTCGCGCTGCGCGACTGCTTCGCGGAGGACGCGGTCTGGCACGTTCCCGGCACGGGGGTGATGTCCGGCACCTACCGCGGGCGCACCGAGATCTTCCGTTTCCTGGCGCGCTTGCCGAAGCTGACGAACGGGACGTACCGATCGACGTTCATCGACGCTCTGGCCAGCGCGGACCGCGGCGCCGGCCTCTACCGAGCGCTCGGCGAGCGGAAAGGACGAACGATCGACATCGACCAGCTGCTGCTCTTCACGATCCGTGACGGTCTCGTGACAGAGGTGCTGGCGTTACCCAGCGATCCGCTTGCATTCGACGCCTTTTGGGGCGAGTGATGCATGGGTACACATGCACCGCTCAGGCGCGAACGGGGTTCGTCAACGTCCCGAGCCGCTCGATCTCGACCGTCACCTCGTCGCCTTCGGCGAGGAAGACAGGCGGATCGCGGAAGACGCCAACGCCGCTGGGCGTTCCGGTCAGGACGAGGTCGCCCGGCTCGAGCGTGATCGCCTCGGAGACGAACGCGATCACCTCGGCGACGGAGAAGATCATGTTCGCAGTCGTCGAGTCCTGGCGGACCTCGCCGTTGACGAGACATCGGATCCGGAGGCTCTGCGGGTCGCCGATCTCGGCCGCGGGCACGAACTCGCCGACCGGCGCGAACGTGTCGAGCGACTTCGAGCGGGTGAACTGCCGGTCGGCGCGCTGGAGGTCGCGGGCCGTCACGTCGTTCGCACAGACATAGCCGCGCACGGCTTCGAGCGCGTTGTCGACCCGGACTCCCTTCACGCGTGCGCCGATCACCACGCCGAGCTCCGCCTCGTAGTCCACCTGCGCCGAGATCGAGGGCAGCACGATCGGGTCGCCGGGCCCGGTCAGCGCCGTCGGCCACTTCGCGAAGAGGAGCGGCCGCTCCGGCAGCTGCACGCCCTGCTCCTCGGCATGATCGCGGTAGTTCAGCCCGACGCAGATCACCTTGCCGGGACGCTTGATCGGAAGCACGGCTACTCCACCGGCTCCGGGTCGGGGTCGGGGAGGGCCTCGCGGAACTCCACCTCGAGACGCTGGATCCGTGAGCCCTCGATCTCGACGACGCGCAGCGTCATGCCGTCGACCGAGACCTCGTCGCCGACCTCGGGCGCGTGCCCGATCTCCCCGAAGACCATCCCGGCCATCGTGTGGTAGTCCTCGACGTCGATCTGGCACCCGAACTGCTCGTTGAAGTCGTCGATCGGGAACGTGCCGTCGATCCGGATGTGCGTGTCGTCGAGCCGCTCGATCGACTCGTCCGGGAGGTCGAACTCGTCCTCGATCTCGCCGACGATCTCCTCGAGCAGGTCTTCGAGCGTGACGATTCCCTGCATCGCGCCGTACTCGTCGACCACCACGGCCATGTGCTGATTCTGCTTGCGGAACTCCGCCAGGAGCGCCGCCAGGTCCTTGGTCTCCGGGACGATGTACACCGGCCGCAGCAGCTGCTCGATCTGCACCTCCGCCATCCCCCGGTCGTGCAGCGCCGAGAAGAGATCGCGCACGTGCAGGATCCCGGCGATCTCGTCGAGCGACTCGCGGTACACGGGATAGCGGGTGAAGGGTGACTCGAGCAGCGCCGCGAGCGCCTCCTCGGTCGGCAGCGTGATCGAGATCGCCACCACTTCGGGCCGCGGCACCATCACTTCGTGGACTTCCTTGTCCGCGAAGTCGAAGACCTTGTAGAGCATCTCCTCCTCGGTCGTCGCGATCACGCCTGCATCCTCGGCGCCGGCGACGATGTGCCGGATGTCCTCCTCGGTGTGGGCCAGCTCCCCTGCCGGTGCCGGGGTGACCCCGAAGAGGCGCGTGACCGTGTTCGCGGAGATCTGCAGCAGCCAGTTGAACGGCTTCACGACCGTCTGGAGGATCCCGAGCGGAATCGCGAGCCCCTTGGCGATCCACTCCGCCTTCTGAAGCGCCACCGCCTTCGGCACGAGCTCGCCGAGCGCGACGCTGAGGTACGTGAGGATCAGGAACGCGAGCGCGTAGGCGATCCCGTTCGAGAGGACAGGGTCGAAGTAGCCGGACAGCAGCGGCTGTCCGACTGCCCCGAGCGCGATGCCGAAGACGGTGATCCCGATCTGGACGGTGCTGATGAACTTGACCGGATGGTCCATCAGGTCCAGCGCAGCTCGGGCCCGGCGGCTCCCCGCCTCGGCCTCAGGTTCCAGGCGTGTTCGGCGCGCAGTCACCAGCGCGTACTCGGCCGCGACGAACACCGCGTTCCCGAGCACCAGCAGGAAGATCGCGAGGATACGAAGGGCGTCGCTCATGCCCCGCTCTCCGGGGCGTGCGTACTAGAAGGATCGTCGTCCAAGGCGGTGCGGCGCAGTATAGGCAACAGTTCCGGCGTCCCCGCGCCGTTCCGCCCGCTCCTCGAGCACGAGGCGCTCGAGATGCGAGAGCGTCTCGGCGACCGCAAACCGGCGGGAGGCGGGCTTCAAATCGGCGCCGAAGAGGTCGAATGACAGCTCGAAGCCGGTTCGCGGCGCGTCGGTGAGAGCAGCCTCGGTGAACGCGAGCCGCTCGCGGTGGTGCTCGATCAGCTCCCGCGCGCGACCCACAGGATCCTCGATCGGATCGCCGTGGCCGGGCAGTGCGATCGACGGCGCGAGCTCGATCGTCCGTTCCAGCGACTCGATGTAGTCGCCGAGTGGATCGAGCCTGCTCTCGGGCCAGAGGCCCACGGTCGGCGTGATTCGTCCGAGCAGGTGGTCGGCCGAGATGAGAACGCCGCCCGAGAGCAGGCAGAGCTGGCCGTCGGCATGACCTGGGGCTGCGACGAGCTCCCAGCCGTCGAGCCGGTCACCGTCGTCGACGAGCTCCGGATTCGGCTGGTAGCGGATGAACGGGCGGTAGACGGCGCCCGACTCGATCAGCTCCTCGGTGATCTCCGAGGGGACACCGTGTGTGAGGAACCAGTCGGCGATTCGCTTCGGCCAGTCCTCGTTCGACCAGACGATCTCGCACTGGGCGTAGTCGAGCTCGCCCTGGTAGACCGGCGCGCTGGTCAGCTCCGCGACGTCGGCTGCCGCTCCAACGTGATCGGGATGAAAGTGCGTGACGAAGATGCGCGTGACCTCGGCGCCTTCGAGCGCCGCCTTCCAGACCTCCTGCGCGTCCGGGAGCCCGATCCCGGTATCGACGAGCGTCCAGCCGTCCTCGCCCGGCAGCAGGTACGAGTGGACATGGCCGGGACGAGTCGGCAGCGGCGTCGTGATCCGGCGGATCCCGGCTGGTAGCTCCATCCGTCTATCCAACACGTTTCTCGTCTACGAACGTATGTTCTATACTGCTCGGATGCGGGTCGAGTACCGCGAGGAGCCCTGCCGCAGCGCGTTGAATCGAGTGAAGGGAATGCCGTTCGGGTGGTCCCTCAACCCGTACACCGGCTGCGTTCACCGGTGCACGTTCTGTTACGTGCGCGCGTTCGAGCTTCGGGCCGACCGACCCGCCGACGACCGGTACGGCCGCTCGATCCGGGTGAAGGTGAACGTCGCCGAGGTACTCGCAGGCGAGCTCGCGCGACCCTCTTGGAGCGGCGACCCGATCGCGATCGGAGCCGCGACGGATCCGTACCAGCCGGCCGAGGGGCGCTACGGGCTGACACGGGCCTGCATCGAGGTGCTCGGTCGCGCGGCGACGCCGTTCTCGATCATCACGCGTGGGCCGCTGATCGTCCGTGACGTCGACGTGCTGGCCGAGGCCGCCAGACGAACGAAGGTCTCGGTCATGTTCTCGGTGCCGACGCTCGACGCCGAGGTCTGGCGAACGACGGAGCCGGGCACGGCGCCGCCGCGCCAGCGGCTACGGGCTCTGTCTGCGCTGGTGGACGCCGGAATCGATGCCGGCGTCGGCATGGCGCCGATCCTCCCGGGGCTCTCGGACCGACCGGAGCAGCTTGCGGAGGTGGTGAAAGCGGTTCGGGAGGCGGGCGCGACGAGCGTGTGGGCGAACCTGCTCCACCTGCGTCCGGGGACGAAGGAGCACTTCCTGGAGGCACTCGCCCGCGACTGGCCCGAGGAGCTCGAGCGTTACGAGCAGCTCTACGCGCGCGCCGCCTATCTCCCGAACTCGGAGGCCGAGCCGGTGCGCCGCCGGGTCCGCGATCTCGCCCGCGAGCACGGTGTTCGTGATCGCCGGCGCGCGAAGCTCGTTCCCCCGCCGGAGCCCGTTCAGCTCTCGCTGCACGTCTGAGCGCCGACTTGCGGCATACACTTCCCGCCAATGCCGGAAGAGATCACGTGTTTGATCGTCGATGACCACGAGGTGGTGCGCGAGGGGCTGCGCCTCTCGCTCTCACGCGCGCCGCACATTCGCGTGATCGGCGAGGCCTCGGATGGCGCCGGTGCGGTCGCGCTCGTCGAGCGGCGGCGGCCGCAGGTCGTGATCATGGACGTCCGGATGCCCGGGATGGACGGCCTCGAGGCGACGAAGCAGATCAAGGAGAAGGTGCCCGAGACGGCGGTCCTGATCTTCACCGCCTACAGCGAGCGATCGCTGCTCGGCCGGGGTCTCGAGTCGGGCGCCAAGGGCTACATCCTCAAGGAAGCACCGCATGCGACCCTGTTGCGCGCGATCGAGAAGGTCGCCGGCGGCGAGAGCTTCGTCGACCCCGCGCTGATGCCGACGTTCCTGACGGGCAAGGAGCAGAACGACATGCTCACCGCGCGCGAGCGCGAGATCCTCCAGCTGCTCGCCGACGGGATGTCGAATGCGGACGTGGCGGGCCGCCTCTTCATCAGCCAGGAGACGGTCAAGAGCCACGTACGGCACATCCTCGCGAAGCTCGAGGCGGACACGCGGACACACGCGGTCGCCATCGCGCTGCGCGATGCGATCATCGACTGATGGCCGACGAAGTCACCGCCGACGAGCGCGAGCGGCTCGTCGAGCGGATCATCACGGCCGAGCAGGACGAGCGGCGCCGTCTCGCGCTCTTTCTCCACGACGGGCCGGTGCAAAGCCTGGCCGGGATCGCGCTGATGCTCGACGCGGCGGTGCAGTCGATCGACGAGGGCAAGCCTGAGGTCGCGCGGGGGATCATGGCCTCGGCACTCGAGCGGCACCGCGAGACGATCCGCTCGCTGCGCGACCTCTCCTTCAACATCGAGCCGGTGGTGCTGCGCGACCAAGGCTTCGGTGCGGCTGTCGCCGAGTTGGCCAACCAGCTCGGGATGGAGCACAAGGTGCAGATCGAAGTCGATGTCGAGCTTGCGTCGCAACTCGGTGAGAAGGAGCAGGTCGGGCTGTATCAGATCGTCCGCGAGTCGCTGAACCAGGCCGTGCGGCGCGGGCCTCCTTCGAAGATCTCGGTGCTGATCCACGACACGCCCGAGGGCGAGATCGAGACGGTGGTCGCCGACAACGGGACGGGCGAGCGGCGCACGGCGGCGCTCGACGCGATCGGCGAGCGAGCCTCGACCCTCAACGGCCGCTTCTCGGTCGAGCAGGGACCTGACGGCACGTCGATCCACGTCGTGTTCCCTTCGTACACCGGCCGTCCATAGTCACTAAGATTCGGCCCCGATGACGGACGAGAACGGTCACCACGGCGCCAGCTACGTGCTCTTCGTCTGGTCGCCGGCCGGCTGGACGCTGCAGCAGCGCGACGGCGAGCCGCCGCCGGTCGGCGCGACGATCGAGAACGGCGAGACTCTCCTTCGGGTGAGCAAGATCGGCCCGTCGCCGCTGCCGGGTGACCGGCGCCGCTGCGCCTTCACCCAGCTCGCCTGACCGTCCCCCCGAGCCACGTCGGTTCGCGACATGTCAGGGGTCTGACCCCTGACATGTCCAATCCGCACATGGGACGCGAGCCGGCGCGCCGGATGGGCTGTCAGCCGCCGTCCGTTTCGGACACGACGGGGTCTGACCCCGGACGTGTCCGGAAGGGATGGTCAGCGAAGGGCGGTCTCGGCGGCGATGCGGCCGAAGACGAGTGCGGCGGCGAGGCCGCTTCCGTACCCGCCCGTGAAGATGCCGCCTGCGTCGGCGCCCGCCGCGTGCAAGCCGTCGACTGGGGTGCCGTGGCCGTCCAGCACCCGTGCGTGCTCGTCGACACGGAGGCCGCCGATCGTGTGCGTCACCGCGGCGTGCACGCGGACCGCCGTGAACGGCGGCGTCACGAGCTTCGCGGAGGCCGGAAGGGCGAATGGGAGCTCCTCCGCCGGCCGGACGTCGCCGCCGAGGTCTCGTGCGGTCTCGATCGCGTCGGCGACCGTCCCGTACGGAGTCGGCCCGTCCAGAGCCCCCGCGTCGACCACGTACCACGCGACGCCGCCCGGGAAGCGCTGGACGATATCGCTCTCGTGCCACGCCGCTTCGCCCAGGTCGGCGCCGGCGTCGTCGAGCACGAGCGCGTGCCGCGCGTAGAGCTGCGAGGCCGAGACGAACTCGCCCTCCGGCACCTCCCCGGGCATCGCGCGGCCGTAGTACTCGTCCATTCCCTCGCTTGCCGACGCTCCGAGCGAGAGCCCATAGTCGAGCCCGTCACCGGCGCTCCACGGCGCGGCGCGCAGCAGCAGGCCACGCTCGCGCGCCAGCCGCACGCCGAAGCCGCCGGTCGCAAGCACCTGTGCATCCGTGAAAGGGGCCTCCAGCCGCACGTCGCCGGCCGCCCGGACCAGCACCCCGGTGAGCTCGCGCGGGTCGTAGCGCCGACCGACCGTCCTGGGATTGCGCGTCTCGCGCTCGAGCGGCTCGACTCCGAGCGACTCGAGCCAGTCGAGCGCGTCGTCGAGCTCCTCGACGATTCGGCGCTGCAACGCGGCGTCGCCCGCAGGACACTCCCGGTGAAAGTCCTCGGCGCTCCGGTGGCGCCAGACGACGCCGCTCGAGAGGAGCATCGACCCACCCGGCCGGTTCCCCTTCTCGACGACGACGGGCGAACGCACCGAGCTCGCGCGCCCTGGCGGCAGCGGAGAGGCCGGCCATGCCGGCGCCGGCGACGACGAGGTCTCTCAGGTGAGGGAGAACGAGGGCTTGTGCTCGATGTACTCGAGCTTCACCCGGTCGGGCCCCCAGACGAAGAGCGCGATGGTGTTCGGCGCGTCGACCAGATCGTCGATCTCGATGCCGAGATCCTCGGCATCCGTCCGGTGCTCCTCGACCGATCCCACCAGCACGCCGATGTGATTCAGCAGCGGACGCTCGGGGACGCCCGGATCGCCCGCGACCAGCTCCAGATAGGCGCCGCCGACCTCGAGCCGGCGGTCGCCGGCAGGCGAGAACCCGAGCGTCTGCCAACCCGCGGCCGCAGCAATCGGATCGGCGGAGACGAGCGCAACGTGGTCGAGGTCGAGCTCACTGTCGGTTTCGGCTTCGACCAGCACGACCTCGAGCCCTTCGCCGAGGTCGATGCTCGCATCGCGGCCGTCGAGCGACGACACGCGCAGGCCGATGCGTCCGAGCGGCCCCCGCTCGCGCGGCCCTTCGGCATCGAACAGCGTGAGCTTGCCGCGGCGCGCGTCGGCGCCGAGCAGCGTGAAGCGGTCGGTCTCCTCGATCACGCGGACGCCGAGCCGCTCGACCGCCACCTCGGCCATCCGGCGGCGGTCGGCGACCCAGAGTGCAACGTGATCGAGAGTCTGCGGATTCACCTTGCGAGGATAGCCGTCAACCCTCCTACCGCTTCTTCCCGTCGACGGCGCGCTGCAGCTGCGCCTTGTTCATCTTCGAGCGACCCTGGATGTTCAGGTCCTTGGCCTCCTCGTACAGCTGGTCACGAGTGCGACCCTTCGCACGGCGCGTACCGGAGCGGAGGCCGCCACGGCGGCTCGAGGAGATGTCGGTGCGTGAGAGACGCGACGACTCGCGCGCCTCGCCAGACCGCGCCCGCTCCTTGTTGACCGTGCGCGCGGCGATCTCCGTGGCCTTGTCCTCCGAGGTGCCCTGCTCGCGCAGGCCTTCCTTGATGTGCGCGTACTGACGCTCGCGCTTCGCGCTCCAGGCTTGTTGTGGCATGACCCCTCCTTCGTGTCGGCAACGAAGGCGGTTCTTACCCGTTCGGACGCGGCTTATTCACCGCCGTCGAGCGGGGGGTTCTGCACGTTGTGCTCGGTCGCGTACTCGTCCACGAGCGGGTCGATCGCCTCGGCGCCCTTGTCGTACGCGTAGTTGATCGCCACGAACGGCTCCCATTTGTCCGGGAGCGCGTCCTCCGGGAAGATCGCCTCCACGGGGCACTCCGGCTCGCAGGCGCCGCAGTCGATGCACTCCTCGGGGTCGATGATCAGCATCCGCCCGAATTCGTGGATGCAATCGACCGGGCAGACGTCGACGCACGAGCGGTCTTTGATGTCAATGCACGGCTCGGCGATGATGTACGTCACGGCGGCGAGTGTATCGGCCGGGATCAGACCGACGGAGCGGTCAACTCGGCCACGATCTCGGGCACTCGCTCGACCAGTGCCGACTTCACGACCACCTGGTCGAAGCCCGCCGTGTGCGCCCGCTGGAGCCCGGCCCGGTCGGTGTGATTCGTGAATCCGAGGATCGGAATGTCGGGCCAGGAGTCCGCGACCTCCTCCGGCTCGACGCGGGCGATGTCCACGATCACGAGATCCGGCGGATGGACGCTGTCGCTCGTGATGAGGCGATGCCCCTCCAGCAAGGCTTCGAGCTTCCCCCGGAAGAACAGATCGACCCCTGCGAGCAGGATGGTCGCCACAGCCCCGAATTTATCAGTGCGAGTGGCGCGCGCCTAGCCGCTGAGGCCGAGCGCATCGAAAAGGCGGTTCAGGTAGACGCGCAGCCGCCAGAACTCTCCGGCGAAGAGAAGCGCCCCGAGCGACACGAGGATCACGCCGCTGACGATCTGGATCACGACATAGTGATCGCGGACGCGCCGGAAGAGCCCCATCGCCGGCGCGAACAGGGCCGCTGCGATCAGGAACGGAACCGCAAGCCCCAGCGCGTAGACGGCGAGCAGCACCGAGCCTTCCCAGACCGTTTCGGAGTCGCCCGCCAGGACGAGGATCGAGCCGAGGACCGGCGTGATGCACGGCGCGGCGCACACCGCGAAGGCGCCGCCGAGCAGGAAGCCCGACCCCCGCCGGCGCGCACCCTGCACGAGCCCCGCCCCGACGAGACGATCGGGCCACGGCAGCAGCCCCACGAACGCGAGCCCGAAGACGATCAGGATGAAGCCCGCCACCTGCTCGAGCAGGAACTGGTTGCGCGTGAACGAGAGGCCGATCGCAGCGGCGCCGGCTCCGAGAAAGACGAAGAACGTCACCAGCCCGGCGACGAACGGGAGGCTCGAGACGACCACGCGACGCGCGGCGCCGGGCTCGCCCAGGCGCTCGGCCTCGACCGACGACACCGCGGAGAGATAGCCGGGCACGAGCGGCAGCACGCACGGCGCGAGGAAGGACAGGAACCCGGCGCCGAAGGCCACCAGGACCGAGGTGGCGCTCATTCGAACTTGGCGAGCTCGGCGTCGAGGCGCTGCTCGAGCTCCGGATCGAGCGGTTCGTGCTCGTCCGGCGGAGGTGCCTCGTCGTCGCCGCGGCGGCTCCAGTGCCAGGCCAGCGCGCCGACGACGACCGCTCCGGCGGCGAGGCCCCCGATCGGGAGCAGCCAGGCGAGCCAGTCGAAGCCCTTCCGCGGCGGGACGGCGAGCACGGTAGGCCCGAACTGCTCGACGAGCTTCGACTTGATCTCACTCTTCGTGTCGCCGGCGGCGATCCGCGCCCGGATGTACGCCTTCATCCGCCGTGCCGCCGGCGCATCCGATGTGTCGAGCGTCGTCTCGCAGACGGGGCAGACGAGCTCGGACTCCAGCTCTGCCGGGGTGGGCTTCAGCTCACTCGCAGCGGCCGGCCCCGCAAGCGCAAGCGCCAGCACCGCGAGGACGAGTGCCCTCACGCCGGGGCGAGCGCGCGCTCGATCCCGTCGTCGATGTCGGCGGCTTCCCGGACCGGCCCGGCGATGCGGTAGCGCACCTTCCCGGTCCTGTCGATGAAGTACGTCTCGGGGTAACCGGTGACGCCGTAGCGCCCGATCATCGATCCTTTGCCGTCGTAGACGTTCTGATACGTGACGCGATAGCGGGCCAGGAACTTCCGCGCGTCGCCGCGTACGTCCTTGGCGTCGATGCCGACGAAGACGACGTCTTTCCCCTGCCATCGCTTGGAGCCCGCCTGCAGCAACGGCATCTCGTCGCGACACGGCCCGCACCACGAGGCCCAGAAGTTCAGGACGACGGTCTTGCCGCGCAGCGACTCGAACGACAGCTCACCTTCGCCGTTGAGGCGTTCGAGCGTCCAGGACGGCGCCTGCGGCGTGCCACCGCGCTTGAGCGCCGAGGTGACCTCGCTCTCTCCCTGGGCGAGTTTCCAGGCCAGCAGCCCCAGGAGCGCTGCGACGACCGCCACGGTCACGACCTGGGCGCCGAGTCGCAGCCGCCCGCTCATGCGGCGGATGCTGCATGAGCTTTAGGGGGTGTGGGGGAACTTGGAAGTTCCCCCACAAGGCCGAAGAAGGGGGCTCGTGGGGGAAACATGGTTTCCCCCACGGGAGCGAGCCGAAGGCGAGCGACGGTCACTGAAGGATGTAGACGGGGGTGCCGATGTCGACCTGCGTGAAGAGCCACTCGACCTCGGGGATCCGCATCCGGATGCAGCCGTGTGAGACCGAGTAGCCGATCGAGGCCGGATCGGGAGTGCCGTGGATGCCGACCGCGGGAGCGGAGATGCCCATCCACCGCGTGCCGAGCGGGTTGCCGGGGCCTGGCGGGATCGGCTCTGCGTCCCTCGCCCAGTCGGAAGCGGGCGGATACCACCATGGGTTGCGCCACTTGACAACAATCTCGTACTTGCCGAGCGGGGTCGGGTATCTCGACTGTCCCGTCGCGACGCCGAAGTCGCGACGGAGCTTCATGCCGTCGTAGAGGAAGAGCTTGTTCAGCCCGCGGCGGATCACGATCACCTCACCGATCGAGGCACGGGTCGACTGCGGCACGATCACGTCCTGCTTGAGCTGGATCGGTTCGCGCGCATGCGTCTTCAGGCTCCGGAAGAGCTCCCGCACCGCAGCCGACTGACGAACGCGCCGGCCCTGCTTCTCCTTGGTCACGAACGGCTTCGAGTTGCGCAGCCGCAGCTCGGCGTCGACGGCAGTCCGGTCGAATCGCTTCGCGAGTGTCCGCACATAGCGCTCGAGCCGCGGCAGGGGCGCCGCCACCTTCAGCGGCACGTTGGCGCCGGGCGCGAACGTGCGAGCGTGCCCGACGGCCTCGCCGACGTAGGCCGCCGCGCCCAGCTGCTTCGGCGTCACCGTCAACGTCACCGTGCCGAGGCGGAGCACCAGAGGCCGAGCGAAGTACTGCCTGACCGCCTCGGTCGCCTGAGCGGGTGAGAGCCCTCCGACCAGAAGGTCGCCGCCAACGGTGATTCCGGCTGCGATCGTGGAAGGCCGGGGGGTCGTCGGGGTCGTCGGCGTCGTGGTGGTCGTCGTCGTGGTGGTCGTGGTCGGCGGTGCCGTCGTCGTCCCTGTCGTCGTCTCCGCGATTGCGGTCGGCGACGCAGCGAGGACCACCGCGGAGAGCACTCCGGCGGCCGCGCACGCCACGAGCAGGGTAAATGCGAGTCCTCGCCTCACGGCCGCAGTGTAGCCATGCGCCCAAGAATCTCGCACTTGGCCGCGAAGCGGCCCTTTAGGGATCTTCGCGCGGAACAGGATCCGCTTCCGCGGGTCCTGTTCCCTGCGCAAATAGGAGCGGATCATTTGTGATCACGGCGTCGACTCCTGCGGCGTCGAGGCGTGCGAGCTCAGCCGGGTCGTCGACCGTCCACGCCCAGACGGCGGCTCCGGCGCTGTGCGCCCGCTCGACCGCTGCCGCCGACACGACCGCGTGATGGAGCATCAGCGCGGCTGCGCCGACGCGCTCGATCATCGCCGGCACGCGCGCGACGATCGACCGGCGCAGCGCCAGTGTGCCGAGGCGGATCGCCGGCTGAAACGCTCGCCGGCGCGAGACCCCGTAACGGTCTTCCGGGTAGGTGAAGCCGATCTTGATCGCGGGACCGTGCGCGGCCACGGCGCGGAGGCTCTCGCGATTGAAGGAGCTGACGACGGCGCGCTCGACGAGGCCGTGGTGCTCCAGCGCGTCGACCAGCTCGTCGAGCCGGGTGGTCAGCTTCAGGTCGACGTGCAGCGCGACATCTCGCTCGGCCAGGAAGGCAAGCGCCTCGTCGAGCGTCGGCAGGTTCGGCGCGAGCTCGTGCAGCTCGGCGAGCGAGCGGTCGCGCACGGTGCCGACCGCCGCCCCGTGGCTCACCTCGGCGAGGTCGTTCGAGTGGGCGAGGACGAGCGGACCACCGGTGAGGTCGAGGACGTCGAACTCGATCGCGTTGACGCCGTGCGCGAGCGCGACCTCGAACGAGCGCAGCGTGTTCTCGGGCGCCAGCGCGGCAGCTCCGCGGTGCCCGACTCGGATCAGCGGCCCGTCTTCCCGCAAGAGCTTCATGGCGCCGTCGGCAGGAGATCCTCGTCGAGCTCACCGCCGCGGGCCGCGTACTCGACGATCATCCGGTCGGTGACCCACTCGACCGGCGCGCGATCGTCGGTCCACGGCCGCTTCGCCTTCCCGGTGACGGGCCGCAGCTGGCGAACCATCAGCTCACGCAGCGGCCGGAGCGCCTCCGGCCCGTTCGAGACGATCCCCTCGACGCGCGTGGACGGCGCGTCGAAGGCGATCAGGATCTTGTTGAACCGCAGCGCCGGCCACACGGCTACGCGATCGAACTCGTGGGTGAGCGTGCCGGAGATCCCGTCGAGCAGGCTCTCGTCGCCGGGCACCGACGCGACGTTGAGCGCGAGGATCCCGCCCGGCGCGAGGCGCTCCCGCGCGAGGCGGAAGAACTCCCGCGTCGCGAGATAGAAGGGAACGTACGGCTGGTGGTAGGCGTCGACGACGATCAGGTCGTAGCGCTCGTCCGTACGCCGAAGGAACGGCCGCGCGTCCGCGTCGTGGACCTTCAGGCGCGGATTGTCCTCCATGCCGAACCAGCGCCGCCCGACGCGGCTGACAGCGGGGTCGAGCTCGACTCCGTCGACGCGGGCCTCGGGATAGAACCTTCCGAGAGCGCGGGCGGTGGTACCGCCTGCATTGCCTAATATGGCAACAGAGCGAAGCGGCCGGTCGAGCAGCGGCGGCAACGCCAGGAAGGTGTCCCACACGCCGCCGGTGAGAACCGTGTTCCGCCGCCAGACGGAGTGGACTGCGACGCCCTCGTTGAGCCTGAGGAGGCGCCGGCCGTCGGGGCGCTCGACGACCTGGATGAACTGGTAGAGCGAGTCCTCCTCGTGCAACAGCCCCGGCTCGGCCTTCACGGCGCCGGGCGGGAGCACGACGAGGGCGGCGAGCACCGCTGCGACGAAGAGCACACGGGGCCCGAGCAGAAGCGAGGCGGTGAGCGCGAGCAGCGCCGCGGTCCCGAGCAGCGTCCGCTGTGTGCCCGCGAGCGGAATCGCGATCAGCGCCGGCACGAAGGTGCCGAGGAGCGAGCCGGCGGTCGACAGGGCGTAGAAGCGACCCGCCACCGCTCCTGCGGTTGCCACGTCGGTGATCGCGAGGCGAATCGCGAAGGGCGAGACCATCCCGAGCGCGACGACCGCCGGCGCGAACAGGAGCAGGACGGCGAAGAAGGAGCCGATCACTGCGCCCGCAGACGCGTCGTCGAGATTGCCGACCGCTGCGTCGAGGAACGGCCGAGCGACGAACGGCGTGATCGCCACCCAGACCGCCGCCGCGAGCACGATCAGCCCGAGGAGACGCGGCTCAGGCCGCCGGTCCGCGAGCCGGCCGCCGAGCCAGTAGCCGAACGCGAGCCCGGCGAGCACGATTCCGATCAGGTTCGCCCAGACGATCGTCGACGAGCCGAAGTACGGCGCGAGCAACCGAGACGCCGCGATCTCGGTCGCCAGCGAGCCGGTACCCGCGCCGAAGACAAGCGCCGGAAGCGCGGGGGAACGATTCACCGCTACTGCTCGGACCGTTTGATCACGACTAGGGCGAAGTCGTCCGTGAGCTCACGGTTGTCCGACCACTCCCGGCAGGCGAGCAGCGCGGTCTCCGCCATCTCCTGGGCCGGCAGCGCTCGGTGCTCGGACAGCAGCGCATCCAGACGCTCGATCCCGAACTGCTCGCCAAGGCGGCGCGCTTCGACGACCCCGTCCGTGTACACGACGACGATCGCACCGGGAGGGAAGTCCGCGGCGACGGTCTCGTACACCTGCGGCGCATCGATCCCGAGCGCAAGCCCGCGCGCCGCGATTCCCTCCACGGTGCCGTCCGGCAGTACGAGGCGCGGCTGAGGATGCCCGCCGCTCGCGCAGGCGACCTCGCCCTTCGCGGAATCGATGACGAGCTCGACCATGGTGATGAAACGCCCGGGAGCGATCTCGGAGGAGACGACCTCGTTCGCGGCCGCGAGGAACTCGCCGGGCACGACGTGCTCCCGGGCCAGCGAGCGGAAGACGTACTTCGCCATCGCCATGTCGGCCGTCGCATCGACCCCGTGGCCCGTGACGTCCCCGAGCACGACCGCCAGCCGCCCGTCGCCGAGCATGAGGTAGTCGTACACGTCGCCACCGACCTCGACGCGCGCGGCCGACTCGTAGACGTCACCGAGCTCGAGACCGGGAATCTCGGGGGCGGCACGCGGCAGGAGCGAACGCTGCATCGTGTCGGCGAACGCCTTCTGCTGTGCGTAGAGGCGAGCGTTGTCGATCGCGAGCGCAGCCTGTCCCGCAATCGAGAGCGCCGTGTCCGCGATCTCCCCCGCCACAGGACGCCCGGGATGCAAGGAGACGATCGTGAGCGTTGCGAGCAGCTCGGCCGGTGTCGCAATCGGGATGATCGCCGCGCTCGAGCCCTTGCGCAGAAACGGCGCCAGCAGCGCGAGCGCGCCACCGAGCGACTCCGCCCGGTCGACGTCGAGGAGAAGCGGCTCACTTCGCTCCAGCAGCGCCAGCAGCTCTCGCCGCGGGAGCTGCTGCGGCCGGGAGAGCAGCGCATGCGCAGCGGCGTCGACGTGCTCGTCGTTGACGTAGACGGCTCGCGCCGTCAGCTCCACCCCACGCTCGTCGGGCATCCGGATCACCGCAGCGTCGACCCCGAGCAAGGTCACGATCGACTCCGCGAGCACGTGCAGCGTTGTCTCGAGCGAGAGACTCTGTGCGAACGAGCGCGAGATCTTGAACTGGGCGTTCAGCCGTTGCGCAGCCTCCCGCTCCGAGGCGAGCGCCTCCTCGAGCTCACGGCCGAGCGCGGTCGCCCGCTCGTGCAGGCGAGCGTTCTGCACGGCCACGGCGAGCTGTGCGGCGAGTGCGACGAGAAGCGCCCGCTCGTTGACGCTCAGCGGCCGCGGCTGACGCGGGTAGACGGCGAGCAGGCCGATGGGCTCATCGCCGACGACGAGCGGCAGCGCCAGGACCGAATCGATCGCCGACTCGCTCACAGGCGCGCGCGCCGCAGCGAGCCGGTCGTCCACCGAGGCGTCGTCGACCTCGACCA
The DNA here is from genome assembly GCA_963749515.1 of uncultured Gaiellaceae bacterium. Lineage (GTDB taxonomy): Bacteria > Actinomycetota > Thermoleophilia > Gaiellales > Gaiellaceae > Gaiellasilicea. The sequence goes on along the minus strand of CAVVMR010000001.1, from coordinate 498,214 downwards.
CGCCCCCTGCCTGACGCGACGCGAGGGCGGTGTGGAACAGAACCGCGGCGACGGCCTCGTGCGGCCCCTCGACTCCCTGACTCGCAGCGACGGCTATACGGCCGTCGTCCTCGCGCAGATAGACCGCGATGCGGTCGGTGCCGAGCATGTCGCCGAGCCGCTCGAGCGCCGTATCGAGGGTGTGCGAGAGCGAAAGCCGGGCGATCGCCTCACCCACGACCGCGAGCAGCGCGCGGCTCCGCTCGAGCTCGAAGCCCGCTTCGCGCGCACGTTCGGAAGACCGGAGCGCGTGAGCCGCGCGGACGGCGAAGCTCGCAAGCTGTGCGAGGCCGCCCTCGTCCGGAGCGCGGTCGGGTGCGAACCGCAGCTGCAGTGCGCCGAGCGGAGGCTCGCCGAGCTGAAGCGTGACGAGCTCCCCTTTCCGGCGGTGACTCTGCACCGCGATCGAGCGATGCTCGGCGAGGACCGCCTGGGCCACGAGCTTCAGATTCGGATCGGACTCCGCCGGGCCGTGCACCCCCTCGATCTCCAGCTCGCCGCCGCGAAGACGCCAGAGCCGCGCACTCTCGGCGCCCGACGCGGTCGCGGCGAGGCGCGCCAGTCGTGCCGCCGCCGCCTCGTCGTCGGCGACGGCCGCGAGAGCGTCGCCGGCCACCTCGAGAGGGCCACCCATCTCCCGTCCGGTCTCGGCGCGGTCGCCGCAGAGCCGCGTCGCGAGCCACGCCAGGTCGCCCGCGAGCAGCGCGACGCTGGTCGCCTCGCGTTCGAACGGCCCGGAGCGGCGCGCGAGGCCGAGGGCGCCGGCACTGTTCTCGGTGTCGAGCGGGACGGTGAGAACGACGGCGTCGGCGTCGACGAGCGCCCGGACGGACTCCATCGCCGTCTCGAGCGACCTGGCTCGGAGCCCTTCGATCTCGGCGGCGAGTGCGCTCGACGATGCCCTCACGAGCCGGGCTACGAGCAGGCCGCCCCGTTCGGGCAGCCAGAGGACGGCAATCTCTGCGCCGGTGCCGCGGACCGCGGCTTCGGCGACCTGAGCCAGGATCGAATCGAGGGTCCCGCCGTCCGCAAGGGCACGCCCGGCCCGCGAGAGCGCAGCGAGCGCCTCGGAGACGTCGACACGAGTATCGATCATCGCTAGAGGCCGAAGAGGCGGCCGACCTCACGCCAGATCGTGAGCGTGATCAGCACGCTGACGGCGATCAGAACGAGGACGACGACCCAGAAGCGCAGGCCGGCACGACGACGCGCGCGGGATCGCTCGCTGCGGGCGCGGCGACGGGCGCGTTCCTGCAGGTACGCCCGGTCGACCGCAACCGGGTCGAACGGGGGCGCGTCGTCACCTGGCGGAGTGCGCCTGGCAGGCTCAGCCATGCGGAAAGTGTAGTGCGCTGGCGTCGGATTAGGCAGGCGGGGGTGCGAACGAACCGTCCGGCTCCCACGCCAGGCCGCGGCACATCGGGCACTCCGGGAGCACCGTCCGAACGATCACGCCGTACCCACACTCGGCGCAGCGGAACTCGCCGTCCGCCCTGCGGCCTGTCGTCAGGAAGACAGGAGCGCCGTCCGATTCAGCGACGGCAGGGCCTTCCGATCGCCTCGACTCCATCTGCACCTGAATTCGACCCCCGAATCAGTGCCCGCGGTACTCCGCGTGACATTCAGGACCGATATGCCCATACTGCGCTGCGTGGAAACGCCCGACCGCCTGACGGAGCCGAGCTACGACCCTGCAGGTGAGCCACCTGCGGCGCTCCGGCGCGTCGGCGGGTCGCTCTGGGGCCTCGGCGAGCGGGCCACGTGGGTTGCGGGCCTCGTGCTCGCGCTGTCGGCGCTCACCGGCTGGTACTCGGGCTCCGGCGAAGGCGTCGACGTGAGCGTGATCGGCTGGAACACGGGGCTGATCGGCAAGGCCGTCCTCTTCATCGGCCTGGCCGCGATCCTCGTCGTCGCGCTCCGCTACTGGGGGGTCGAGCTGCCGGCCGCCGTGCCCGAAAGCCTCGTCGTGATCGCTCTCGGTGCGCTCTCCACCATCCTTGTGCTCGTTCGAACGATCTCGATTCCCGACGAGTTCTTCTTCGCCGGCCGCGGAGTGGGGCTCTGGGTCAGCCTCGTCGCATCCGTGGCTCTGATCGGCGCAGGGCTTCTGCAAGCATCCGAAGAGCTATAGCGATCCCGACGCCGAGCACGGCGCCCGCAAGCACGTCGAAGGGGTAGTGGACGCCGACGTAGACGCGCGAGAACGAGATCAGCGCGGCGAGGACGAAGAGCGGGATCCGAAGCCTGGGCACGGCGAGCGCGAGCACGGTCGCGCACGCGAAGCTGACCGTCGCGTGCCCGGACGGGAACGAGTACGTCGAAGGCGACTCGAGCAATGGCTCCGGCACCGGGTTGGAGAGCGGCGGCCGGTCCCGCTGCGTCCCGGCCTTCAGCGCACCGGAGACGCTCTCCGCGAGCAGGATCGCAGCGCCCACGCGCGTCCAGAGCCACGGACGGCTCCACGAGAAGCCGGAGATCGCGAGCGCGATCGCCAGCCACACGAGCCCGAACGAGCCGGCGTAGGAGAGGGCCTCGAAGAACGGGTCGAGCGCGCCGAGCCGATGGTCGACGACCCAGCTCTGAATTGATCGGTCGAGATCGGCCAGATCAAACAGGCAGCTGTTGCTTCGTCGACTCGATCAGCGAGCGGGGGTCGAACGGCTTGCCGATGAAGCCCTGGACGCCTCGCGATTCTGCGTCGCCGGCCGAGCGCTCGTCCACCTGGCCGGAGAACATGATCACCGGGATCGCGCCCACGCCTGTGTGCTCCTGGATCCGCCGCAGGGTCTCCCAGCCGTCGACCTGGGGCATCATCACGTCCAGCAGGATCAGGTCCGGAGACTCCTGGCCGAGCGCGGTCAGCGCCTCCTCTGCGCTCCCGGCTTCGCGGACGAAGTAGCCCTCGGCCTCCAGGTTGACGCGCACGTATTCCCGCAGCCGCTCGTCGTCGTCGACGATCAGCACGAGCGGGCCGCGCGTGGAGCTGCTCGCCACGCTCGCCGGCCCGGAGCGGTCCAGGAACCGGTCGAGGTCGGCGCGCCGGTAGCGACGGTGTCCGCCGGGCGTGTAGAAGGCCGACACGCGCCCGAGATCGGACCACTTGCGCATCGTGCTCTGCGCGACCCCGAGATACTTGGCCGCCTGGCCGAGCGTCAACCACTCCGGCTGCGCATCGGCCACGGGTCTGTTCCCTTCAAAGGCCATCTGCGCGAGAGAACCTACCCAAACCTGCAGCTAGCTGAAACCTGAACCCGTCTCAGCCTGTCGTGCCGGTGACCGTCACCGTGCGCGTTGCCGGCGGCAGTGGCTGCGGCTCGAGCGTGCGCACGTTGGTCTGCGTCCCTCCGGGCGAGGGCCCGTCCTCGAGTGCTCGTCCGAGCGAGATGCCCACCAGAAAGGCGACCACGATGCCCAGTACGACCAGCGCGGGCTTGATGAGGGGGTTCGGCGGCGGCTTGCGGGCGCGCCTCGGCACGGCACTCACGGCTCGTAGTCCTGCGCTCCGCGCGCGTAGAGATGAAACGCGGCGGCCTCGACGACCGACAGCGTTCGCGGCCAGCCCGGCGCAGGTGCGTTCTCGGCCACCGCGGTCCGGCTCCACCGCTCCGACTCTGCGTACGCGGCCGCCAGCTCCGGCACGGTGAACACACCACCGACGCGGCGGCGAAGCTCTGCCAGAACCGCGTCGACCTGTGCGTGCAGGCGCTCGTCCGCGGGGGACTCGCGTGCCTCCTCGAGCAGGCGGCGGTAGCCCTCCTCCCAGTCGCGCCGCGCGCTCTCGACCTCAGCCTCGGAAACCTGCACGGGCTCGATCCTATGGATCAGTGCAGCAATGTTGCGGTGGCCACAGCGGATCGACCTCGGCGAGCACGCGCTCCCCCAGCAGGTAGCCGGGATTCGCGAGCGCGTAGGCCGCGTGCGCATGGAGGCACTTGAGCCGCCGAGGGTTCGCGCTGCCGCCGATGCCGAGCTCGAGCGACGCGCCCTCGTCGCGGCCGGTGCGGCCGTCGGCGAGCGCCGTTCGGATCTCACGCTGCTCCATCGTGGCGCGCTCGAGGTCGGCCGCCAGCTTCGGGTCGCGCTCCACTTCCTCGCTCCAGCGCTCCACCCCGCCCGCGGCCTCGAGCCGGGAGATCGCCGCGACCAGTTGCGGGCAGGTGAGGTAGTACGTGGTCGGAAACGGGTCGCCGGCGTCGTCGTACGGCGCCTGCTCGGTCACGGCGGGCGCTCCGAACGGGCAGCGGGCGACTACGCGAAGGAACGCGCGGGGCCGTCGGCCAAGCTGTCGCTCGACGAGCGCGCGGTCATTCATCCCGCCCGATCGTAGCCCCGGCCTGCTTGGCCTGGGCACGACGCCACTGCTGCACACCCTTGACGATGAAGAGTCGCTCGCCCGGCCGCACGAGGCTCATCCGCCGTGCCTCGCGGGAGAGAGCTGCGACGGTCGTCGAGTCGGCGAGCCGCGCCTGGAGCCGGCTCCGCTCCTCGCGCAACTGCTGCACCTCGGCCGCGCGCTCCTCGAGCGACGAGCGAGTCTCGAAGTAGCTCGATACCGGCTGGTAGTAGAGAAAGGCGATGAAGCCGGCGGCGGCGAGCACGCACCAGCGCAGGAGCACCGCCGACCGGCGTCCGCGCAGGCGGTGCGTCAAACCGCGCTTGCCGCGTGGAGCGGGCTTCGAAGAGCGAGAGGTTCGGCGGGCCACGGGGAACGATTCCGCGGCCGTGCTTGGGTTCCTTTAGGCGATGTCGACCTTGATCACGTTGGTCGAGCCGGGGATGTTCACCGCGGTGCCGGCGGTGATCACGACGCGGTCTCCGGACTCCACGATCTCGGTGTTCCGCGCGGCGGCGAGCGAGGTCGCCCAGAGCTCCTCGACGTCCGCGCACTCGGGCACGGGCACCGGGGTCACGCCCCACTCGAGCGCCATGTGCTGCAGCGAGTAGTGGTGGTGGGTGAGCCCGATGATCGGGCGGCGCGGCCGCAGGCGCGCGACGGCCGACGCGGTGCGGCCGGTGAAGGTCGGGACGAGAATCGCCTTCGCCTCGAGTGCTTCCGCGATGTCGCAGGCGGCGTTCGACATCGCCTGGCCGACGGTGGGCTTCTCGTCTGCCTGCGGGATCTCGTGGCGATAGTCGAGGCTCGGCTCCACGGCCCGGGCGATCCGGTCCATGAACCCCACCGACTCGGCGGGAAACTCGCCCACGGCCGTCTCCCCGGAGAGCATGATCGCGCTCGTCCCGTCGAGGATCGCGTTCGCGACGTCGGAGGCCTCGGCACGGGTGGGCTCGGGGGCGTGGATCATCGACTCGAGCATCTGCGTCGCCGTGATCACCGGCTTGCCGCGCTCGAGGGCCCGCAGGATGATCCGCTTCTGGAGGAGCGGCACAGCGACCGCGCCCATCTCGACGCCGAGATCGCCCCGCGCGACCATCACCGCATCCGCCTCGCGCAGGATGTCGTCCAGCACGGCAACCGCCTCGGCCTTCTCGATCTTTGCGATCACGTGCGCGGTCGACCCTGACGCCTCGATCAGTGTCTTCAGGGCCTGCACATCCGAGGCCGTGCGGACGAACGAGAGCGCGACGAAGTCGCAGCCGAGCTCGAGCGCGAACTGAAGGTCGTCGATGTCCTTTCGCGTCAATGACGGGATCGGAAGCGGAATCCCGGGCAGGTTGACGCCCTTGTGCGAGATGACGGTGCCGCCGACGAGCACCTCGCAGTTGGCGCGGCCCCGATCGACGTCGAGTACCCGGAGCCGCACCGCACCGTCGTCGATGAGCACGTCGAACCCGGGCTGGAGGACGGAGCCGAGCACTGCGGGCAGGATCGGAAGGTCGCCGTCTCTGGCGCCGTCCTCGCCGGAGATCGTGACCGAGCCCCCGCGAACGAGCTCGACCGGTTCACGCAGGTCGCCGATGCGGAGCTTCGGCCCCTGCAGGTCTGCGATCAACGCAACCGGTCGCCCGACCTCCTGCGCGGCGTCGCGGATCGCGCGCGCACGCTCGGCATGATCCTCGTGTGTGCCGTGCGAGAAGTTGAGCCGCGCACCGTCGATCGTCCGCATCAGCGACTTCAGCACCTCGGGATCGGAAGACGCCGGCCCGATCGTGGCGACGATCTTCGTGCGGCGAGGAACGACGGCCATCTCTACAGGCTAACCCGTCATGGGGGAACCCATGGTTCCCCCATGAGCCCCCTCCTTCTTCGGCGCGACCGGGCACGTGCGGGCGCGCCTGCGCTCGGGCAAAGCCCGGCTTCGGCGACGGGGCCGAGCCGACGCATCGGCGGCGCTCACCGCGATGCTCTCGGAAAGGCTTCCCACCCGGGGTAGCCGGCTCTTGATCCGAGCTCCTCCTCGATCCGGAGGAGTTGGTTGTACTTGGCGACGCGGTCCGAGCGCGCCGGGGCGCCCGTCTTGATCTGCCCGGTGCCGAGCGCGACCGCAAGGTCGGCGATCGTCGCGTCCTCGGTCTCGCCCGAGCGGTGGGACATCACCGCCGTGTAGCCATTGGCCTGCGCGAGGCGAACGGCCTCGATCGTCTCGGTCAGCGTGCCGATCTGGTTCACCTTGACGAGGATCGAGTTCGCGACCTGCCGCTCGATGCCCTCGCGGAGCCGCTCCGGATTGGTCACGAACAGGTCGTCGCCGACGAGCTGGACGCGATCGCCGAGCTCGCTCGTGAGCATCGCCCACGCGTCCCAGTCGTCCTCCGCGAGACCATCCTCGATCGAGACGATCGGATAGCGCTGCGTCAGGTCGGCCCAGAACGCGGGCATCTCGGCGCTCGCCTTCTCCCGTCCCTCGAACCGGTAGACGCCCTCGGCGAAGACCTCGCTCGCAGCCGGGTCGAGGGCGATCGCAACCGCGTCCAGGTGCCCCGCACGCTCGGCAGCTTCCAGGATGGCCTCGATCGCGGCCTCACTCGACTCGAGGTCCGGCGCGAAGCCGCCCTCGTCGCCGACGCCGGTCGCGAGCCCGCGGTCGGACAGCACCTGCTTGAGCGAGTGATAGACCTCCGTGCCGATCCGAAGTCCCTCCGCGAAGCTGTCCGCACCGACCGGGACGACCATGAACTCCTGCAGGTCGATCGAGTTGGCCGCGTGCGCGCCGCCGTTGATCACGTTCAGCATCGGCACGGGCAAGGTCGCTGCCGACTCGCCGCCCAGGTAGCGGTAGAGCGGCTGCCCCGCCTCCGCGGCCGCGGCCTTGGCGACGGCGAGCGAGACTCCGAGGATCGCGTTGGCGCCGAGCCTGCCCTTGTTCGGCGTCCCGTCGAGCTCGATCAGCTTCCGGTCGAGCGCCTCCTGGTCGAGAGCGTCCATCCCTGCCACCTCGCCCTCGATCTCCGCGACGTTCGCGACCGCCTTCGTCACGCCCTTGCCGCCCCACTCCGAGCCGCCGTCGCGCAGCTCCACCGCCTCGTGCACGCCGGTCGAGGCTCCGGAAGGCACGGCTGCACGCCCGAACGCGCCCGACTCGAGGCGCACGTCGACCTCCACCGTGGGGTTGCCGCGCGAGTCGAGGATCTGGCGGCCGTGCACGCGTGCGATCGAGCTCATCCGAGTTGCTCCTTTGCCTGGTCGTAGTAGCGATCCTGTTGCTCGAGCGGCAGCTCGCTCCAGCGCTCACCCTGCGCGTCCGCGAGCTCCTCGGCGCGCTCGACGCGCATGACGAAGCGGGCGTTCGTCGCTCGAAGGGCCAGCTCGGGATCGACGTTGAGGCGGCGCGCAAGGTTGACGACCGTGAAGAGCAGGTCGCCGATCTCGTGCGCGACCGCAGCGTCCGGCTCGGTCTCTGGACTCGGCTCGCCCGCGCGCTCCACCTCCGCCTCGAGCTCGCCGAGCTCCTCCCGGATCTTCGCGAGCGGCCCCTGGAGGTCGGGCCAGTCGAAGCCGGCGGCCACGGCACGGCGCTGCAGCTTCCTCGCCTGCAGCAGCGCCGGCAGCGAGGCGGGCACGTCGTGGAAGATCCCCTCGCGGCCCTCCTGCTCGGACTTGATCTTCTCCCAGCGCGAGCGAACACGGCCCGCCGTCTTCGCCTCGACCTCCCCGAAGACGTGCGGATGGCGCCGGACGAGCTTCGCGTGCACGCCGCGCGCGACCCCCTCGAGATCGCCCTCCCCCTCCTCCTCGAGCAGGAGCGAGAGGAAATAGACCTGGAAGAGAAGGTCGCCGAGCTCGTCGAGCAGCTTGGCCGGCTCGCCCCCCGCGGCCGCGTCGGCGACCTCGTACGCCTCCTCGACCGTGTGCGGGACGATCGTGAGCGCGGTCTGCTCACGGTCCCACGGGCACTCGCGACGCAGCCGCCTCGTCAGGTCCTGTAACTCAACCAGCGCCTCGGCTAGCCGCGCGCCCCCGGCCGGCTGGCTCACGCCGGGCGAAGCCCGGCTCCGCCGGCCTCACGCCGCTCGCGGCGCCCGGCTCTCCGCGTCCGTACCGCCGTACTGTCCGCTCCGGCCGTGCACCGCGAGCGACGTGCCGGGAACGCGCGGGTCAGCAAGCGGCTATCCGTTCGCGCTGGTGGAGGTCGTGCCAGTGGCGCCCGGCGGCGGACTGAAGCCGACGGCGTACGAGACCTTGTCCTCGTAGTCCTTCTTCAGCTCGTCCACCCACTTCGTCATCGCCTCGTTCTTCTTCGTCTGCCCCAGCTGCTGGCGGATCGACTCCTTGACGTCCTTCAGCGGCGTGACCTTCGCACCCTTGGAGTCACTGAGCGGCTGGATGATGTGATAGCCGAACTCGGTCTTCACCGGCCTGGAGATCGCGTTCTTCTTCAGCAGGAACGCGGTCTGGTCGAACGGCGCCACGGTCTGGCCCTTCGAGATCGTCAGCTTGCCGCCGTTCGCCTTCGAGCCCGTGTCCTCGGAGAACTTCTTCGCCAGCCCTGCGAAGTCCGCGCCACCCTGGAGCTGCCTGTAGAGGTCGTCCGCCTTCGCCTTGGTCTTCACGAGGATGTGACGCACCTCGCGGCTCTCCGGCTGGCTGTACTGCGCCTTGTTCTTGGTGTAGTAGTCCTCGATCTGGGCGTCGGTCACCTTCACGTCCTTGGTGACCTTCGCGAAGATCCGCTCGGAGACGATCTGGGCCCGGATGTCGTTGCGGACCTGCTGGTCCGAAAGGCCCTGCTCCTTCAGCTGCTTCTCGTACTTCTTCTTGTCGCCGCCGAAGTACTGCTTCTGGATCTGCGCGAGCCGGGCGTCCACCTGCTTGTCGGTGACGTCGACCTCGAGGCCCTCGGCCTCCTGCTCGAACTGCTCCCGCTGAACGAGGAACTGCACGGCCTGGTTCTTGAGCGTTCGGAACTCCTGCGAGCCGGCCTTGGGGAAGTCGCGCTTCTGGTTCTTGTAGCTCTTCTTCGCCTGGGCGATCAGCGCGTCGTAGTCGGTCTTCGCAATTTCGTTGCCGTCGACCACGGCGACGGCGTCAGTCGGCACCTTGTCGTCGCCGCCGCCGCAACCGGCGAGCGCGAACGAAACGAGCGCACAAAGAAGGATGGCAAGACGAGAGATCTTCATCGTTGAGAAAGCTCCAGATTTAGCGCGGGCCGCCGTTCATGCGGCCTGACGGGCTACCACGATAGCATCGACTAGGCCGATTGCTCCCTCGAGCGCCTCCGCGCGCTGCGAAACCTCTCGCTTCGCGCTCGTGTACACCGCTGTATCGGTCACGTCGCGCAGCGCCCGCAGCTCCGCCGAGCCGAGAACGAGCGGCCCGACAGTGGCCCGGCCGCCGCGATAGACGAGGTAATCCGCACCGAGCTGCGCCAGCTTGAGCTTGGCCTCCTGAATCGCAAACAGGTGCTCGACCGGCTCCGGCACCGGCCCATAGCGGTCTTCCAGAGTGGCGTGCAGCTCGCGCAGCTCGTCGTCCGTCTCCGCCAGCGCGAGCCGGCGGTGGATGTCGATCTTCAAAGCCTCGGAGGCCACGTAGGTCGCCGGCACGTAGGCATCCACGCGCGCGTCGACGCGCACCGGCCTGGTCGCCACCCGTCGCTGGCCCTGCAGCTCTGCGACCGCCTCGGCCAGCATCTCGACGTAGAGCTCGAAGCCGAGCGCCGCGACGTGGCCGGACTGCTCGGCGCCGAGCAGGTCGCCGGCGCCGCGGATCTCGAGGTCGCGCATCGCAATCTGGAAGCCGGCGCCGAGCTCCGTGTGATCGGCGAGGGTCGAGAGGCGCGCCCGTGCCTCTGGTGAGAGCTCGCTCGCGTCCGGATAGAGCAGATACGCGTGAGCCGTCACGTCCGAGCGGCCCACGCGGCCCCGGATCTGGTAGAGCTGGGAGAGCCCGAGGACGTCCGCGCGCTCCACGATCAGCGTGTTCGCCTGCGGGATGTCGATCCCCGATTCGATGATCGTCGTCGAGACGAGGACGTCGGCGTCACCGCGGAGGAAGGCGTGCATCTTCTCCTCCAGCTCGCGCTCCCTCATCTGGCCGTGGGCGACGATGAAGCGCAGGCGCGGGCAGAGCTGCTGCAGCTTCTCCGCCGCTTCCTCGATCGTCTCGACGCGGTTGTGGAGGTAGAACGCCTGGCCCTCACGGGCGATCTCGCGCTCGAGCGCGGTCTTGATCAGCTCCTCGTCGTACTCGCCCACCGTCGTCCGGATCGGGCGCCTGCCCTCGGGAGGCGTCTCGATGATCGAGATGTCGCGCAGCCCGGAGAGCGACATGTGCAGCGTCCGGGGGATCGGCGTCGCGGAGAGCGCCAGCACGTCGACCTCGAGTCGCAGCGAGCGGAGCAGCTCCTTCTGCGCGACTCCGAACCGCTGCTCCTCGTCGAGGATCACGAGCCCCAGATCCTTCGGGATCACGTCGCGGCTGAGCACCCGGTGGGTCCCGATCAGCACTTCCACCTTCCCCTCGGCGAAGTCCTTCAGCACCTGCTTCGCCTCGGCCGGCCGCCGGAAGCGCGAGATCATCTCGACCCGCACCGGGAAGTCGAGGAAGCGGGCCTTGAAGGTGTTCCAGTGCTGCTCGGCGAGGATCGTCGTCGGGCAGAGGAAGAGCGTCTGCTTCCCGTTCACGGCGGCGGCGAAGGCGGCGCGAACCGCGACCTCGGTCTTGCCGAAGCCGACGTCCCCGCAGACGAGGCGGTCCATCGGCCGCGGCGCCTCGAGGTCCTCCTTGACGGCCTCGATCGCCCGGGCCTGATCCTCGGTCTCGCGGTAGGGGAACTCGGTCTCGAGCCGCTCGAGCCACTCGTTCTCGAGCTCGTAGGCGACACCCGGCGCCTGCTGGCGCTGGGCGTAGAGGGCGATCAGCTCCGTGGCGAGCTCCCGCACGGACTCGCGGGCGCGCGCCCGCAGGTTCTGCCAGGCCTTGCCGCCGAGCTTCGAGAGCGCGGGCGCGCTGGCGTCGGCGCCGATGTACTTCGAGACCTTGCCGAGCTGCTCGTGCGGGACGTAGAGGCGGTCGTCGCCCCGGAACGCGAGGAAGAGGTAGTCCCGCGTGACTCCCGCAACCTCCTTCGTCTCGAAGCCGAGCAGCTTCCCGACGCCGTGATCCTCGTGGACGATGAAGTCGCCCGTCCGCAGGTCGGCGAAGGAGGCGAGCGCCCGGCCGAGGCGGCGGTCGGCGCGCGGCGGCCGCTTGCGGAAGACCTGTGTATCCGGCAGGAGCACGAGGCCGAGCTCGCGCCAGACGAAGCCGCGCCGTGCCGCCGCGACGGCGAAGAGGAGCTCCGGCTGCTCGGGCAGCTCGTCGCCGGTCTCCAGCACCCGCGAGTCGGCGCGCTTGAGGAGGTTCTGCGTCCGCAGCGCCTCACCGGCGTGCGGGAACGCGACGACGACCCGGTTGCCGCCGCGAACGAAGCCCGACAGCTCCGTCTCTGCCTCGGCCAGCCCACGCGCGGCGATCGCCGGCCGCTGGGCCTCGAACGAGAACGGCTGGCCCTGCGGGAAGGGGTCGAGCTCGGAGCTCCCCGTCAGCGGAACCTCGTCGAGTCCCTCCTCCGTCCAGACACGCCGCACCTCGTCCGGCTGCCAGACGAAGTCGGGCCGGCGATCGAGCACCGGCACGAGATCGCGCGGAACCTCCGGCGAGACGGGCTCGAAGTCGTCGTCGGGAAGCGTCGGCTCCGTCAGCTCGGTGCGCCGCTCGACGGCCGGATAGATCACGGCGCCCTCGACGGGGTGCAGCGCACGCTGCGTGAAGGGAGAGAACGCTCGCACCTGCTCGATCTCGTCGCCGTAGAGCTCGATCCGGAGCGGCTCGCGGCCCGTCGTCGGGAAGACGTCGACGAGCCCGCCGCGCACCGCGAACTGGCCGCGCTCCTCGGCCCGGTCGACCCGCTCGTAGCCCGCAAGCGCGAGCGACTCGGCGAGCCCGTCGAGGCCGGGCTCGGCGCCGACGTCGAGCCGCACCGGCTCGGCGCGTGCTGCGGCCGGCGGCACGCCCTCCGCCAATGCGGTCGCCGAGGCGCAGACGAGCCCCCCGCTCGCCAGGACATCGAGCGCGCGTGCTCGCTCGCCGACGAGGTGCGGCGGCGGCTCGAGCCCCGATCCCCAGCGAACACCGCGTCCCGGCAGCAGCGCCACGCGATCCGCCCCGATGAACCATCCCGCCGCCTCCGCTGCGTCACGCGCGTCGGCGTCCTCCGGCAGGAGGCAGACGAGACCGCGCTCCAGCTGCTCGTGCAGGGTCGCGAGCAGCAGCGGCAGAACCGGCTCCGAGACGCGGGCCCGGGCGGGCAATGCGGCCGCGAACGACTGCAGCCGCTCGAGTGCGAGCAGCTCTCTGACGAACGCGTGGAGTACAGGACGGTCCATGACGACAGGCGGAAACCGGGTTTCCGCCGCCGTTCAGTCTACGATGCGGCGGTGTCCGAGCGTGCCGGCGAATCGATGACCATCGCCCAGCGCGACGCGCTAGCCGCCGAGCTTGCCGAGCTCGAGGGCCCGCGGCGCGCCGAGATGGTGGAGGCGATTGCCACCGCGCGCGGCTTCGGCGACCTCTCGGAGAACTTCGCCTACCACGACGCGAAGAACGAGCAGGGCCTGCTCGAGCGCCGGATCACGATTCTGCGCAGCCGGATCGAGAACGCGGTCATCGTCGAGCACGCCGAGGAGGGCGTCGTCGGCGTCGGCTCGATCGTGGAGGTCGAGGACGAGCAGGGAGGCCGCTTCGAGGTCGAGATCTCGAGCGTCGGCGGCGTCTCGAGCGACTCGCCGCTCGGGGGCGCGCTGATCGGCGCCAAGGTGGGCGATACGGTGGACGTCCAGGCGCCGAAGGGCACCTGGAAGGCGCGCGTCGTCTCCGTGCGCTCGCCCTAGCCGCCGCGCAGCCAGGCGACGTCGGGCTCCCAACCGTCGATGACATCGCCGTGGCCCTCGGCACGGGCGAGCTGCTCGACGTCTCGAAAGAGCGCCTGCTGCTCGTCGAGGTCTCCCGGGCCGACGATCCTCTGCAGCCGCGGAAACAGCGCCTCGACCGTCCATGTCTCGCCCCCGAGCGGCTCGAGCTGCAGCTCCCAGCCGAGGAACTTGTTGAACGGCCTCACGCGGCCGCGAAGAGCGAACAGCGTCGTGAGCAACGGGCCGACCGACTCGGCCGCGTCGAGCCGCGCCTCGAACGGGAGATCGTTCTGGTAGTTGCGGGCGGAGCGGTAGTACGAGTTGACGTAGTCGTCGAGCGCCGTCGAGGCCAGGGCGCGCGCCTCGCCCTCGCTCAAGCGCGCCTTCGCATCGACCAGCCGCGCGATCTCCCCGTCGAGCTTGTCGAGCACGAGCTTGCAGCGGACGTAGCTGTAGCGATCCCACTCGCTCTTCGAGCCGGGCAGGCAGGCTCGCTCGAACTCGGTCCGGGTCGACACCGCGACCTCGACCGGCGAACCGTGCGGTGTCGAGTAGGTGTCGTGCGCGTCGTCCCGCAGCACGAGGCGGACGTCGTGGTCCGAGTCGTGACGGACACGGAAGCTCCGTCCGCGCGAGCCGGTGAGAATCAGTCCGAGGACGTCGTCGTCGGCACGCGCTCGCTCGACGAGCTCCGCGTAGCCGGACATCAGTTGTAGCGGCGCTGCGCCTCTTCGAGGCCTTCGCGAGCAAGCGTCTCGACGGCGTCGGCGGCGCGGGCGACGAGTGCGTCCGCGTCGTCCTCCGGCGCGAAGGGCGAGAGCACGTAGTCGGCGACCGGCCGGCGGTCGCCTCGTCCCGGACGGCCGACGCCGACGCGCGTCCGCAGGAAGTCGGCCGAGCCGAACGCCTGCTTGATCGACCTCAGCCCATTGTGGCCGGCGAGCCCTCCGCCCAGCCTGACCTGCAGCCTGCCGGACTCCAGGTCGACATCGTCGTGTACGACTGCGATCGAGTCGAGCGGCACCTTGTAGAAGCGCGCGGCGGCGCCCAGCGAGCTGCCGGAGAGGTTCATGTAGGTCTCCGGCTTCAGCAGCCCCAGCCGGAGGTCGTCGACGCGGATCTCAGCCAGCTGGCCGGAGAACTTCGAGCGGAACGAGCCGTCATGGCGTGTCGCCAGCTCGTCGACGACCATCCAGCCCGCGTTGTGGCGGTCGCGCGCGTGCTCGCGGCCCGGATTGCCAAGACCCACGACGAGGAGATCCAGCGTCGAGGCACGCTCGCCTCGACCGAAGAGGCGCATGACTACTCGGGCGAGTCGGAGCCGGACTCGTCCTCGTCGCCGCTTGCAGGGGCTTCGCCTTCTGCAGTCTCGCCCTCGGCGACCTCGCCCTCGACAGCCTCGCCTTCCTCGAGCTCCTCGCCCTCCTCGGGCTCCGGCTCGGCTTCGACGATCGGGGCAGAGATGGTGGCGATCACGGTCTCGTGCGGGTCGTCCAGGAAGCGGACGCCCTCGAGCGTCGGAATGTCCTCCAGCCGCAGCGCGTCGCCCATCTCCATCGAGCTGACGTCGGCCTCGATCGACTCGGGAACCTCCATCGGCAGCGCCTCGACGTTGAGCGTCGTCGAAGGCTGCGAGAGAACGCCGCCCTCCTTGACGCCCGGTGCATCCTCGCCTCCGGTCAGGTGGATCTGCACGGTCGCCTGGATCGCGACGTCGAGCCGGACTTCCTGCAGGTCGATGTGGCGGACGTGGCCCCGGATCGGGTCGCGCTGGTACTCCTTCAGGATCGACGGGTGCATCTCGCTCTCACCCTCCAGCACCACGTCGAGCACCGCGTGCAGCCCGGACGGGCCGGTCAGCGCAGACCGAAGCTCACGCTCGCCGACGGCGAATGCCTGCGCCTTCGTCTTGCCGTAGAGGACGCCGGGCACAAAGCCCTGCTTGCGCAGGCGCCGAGACTCGGGCGAGCCGAGCCGTGCGCGATCCTTCACCTCGAGACGAAATCTGTCGCCAGCCACGGCGGCGGATTGTAGCGACTACTTGATGCGCAGATCGATGTCCAGAAGCAGAAGTGGCCAGAGGAGGATCGCGAGCAACGCCGAGAGGACTCGCTTGGCGGTGTCCAGGTTCTGGAAGTAGTCCTTGTTCGCCGCGAGGAAGATGCCGATCGCGACGTAAATCGCACCGAGGAGCTTGGCCGGGAGAACCACGATGCTCGGGTTTTCCCGGAACCCCGAACTTCAACCGCGCACGCTTCGGACGCGATGGTGTTTGTCACGCCGCCCCGTGAGGTACAACTAGGCATGAGTAAGGGCAATAGCCGGGCTAGGGAACGAGGGGTAGATGACGAGGGTGATCCTCGCGGACGACCACCCGCTCTTCTTGTCCGCCTTGGAACTGTCGCTTGAAGCAGCGGGAGTCGAGGTGGTCGGGACGTGCGGGTCGGGTGACGAAGTGCTGGGCCTGGTCGAGAAATGCCAGCCCGACGCGGTCCTGCTCGATCTGGCGATGCCGGGGATGGACGGCCTGACCTGCGTGACACGGCTCGCCGAAAGGCACCCGGACACTCGAGTCGTCGTCGTCTCCGCAACCGATGACCCCAATGCGATCCGTGAAGTGCTCGCCGCCGGAGCCGTGTGCTTCGTCGGCAAGAGCGTGCAGCCCTCCGATCTCGTCCACGCGCTCCGAGCGGTGACCAAGACCGAGGGCATCCACTACCGAGGCGAGCTGCCGGCGGCGGAGCTCGGCCGGCCCGCCCAGGTGGTTGCGCAGGAGGGCCACGGCCTGACGAAGCGCGAGCTCGAGATCCTGCGGCTCGTCGCCAGCGGGTCATCGAACTCGCAGATGGCGAAGCTGCTGTGGGTGACCGAGCAGACGGTCAAGTTCCACCTCTCGAACATCTACCGGAAGCTCGACGTGCCGAACCGCACGGCGGCGTCGGCGAAGGCGAACAGCCTCGGCCTGCTCGAGCAGGCGAACGGGGAAGACCTTCCCTCGACCTGGACCGGCGCGGCGGGCTAGGCCCGCTCCGTCAGCTCCAGCGGTTCCGCGCCCACGCCTCGAGATCGTCGGGGTCGTTCGTGCGCGGGTAGTCGCTCGGCAGATCCGGATCGCCGGGCGCGAAGGTGTGGCCCGGATAGTCCGCTGGACGCTCGTCGGGGTCGTAGCTGACCTGCCAGACACCGTCGAGTGCTCGGCGGATCGTGACCTGCCCGCTGGTGAGCCGGACGATTCTCGGCTGGTCGCTCATGGGTGAAACGGCCGAGCCATCCTCAGAAGAGCTGATTCTCGCCGGCGAAGATCGCCGAGACGGAGTCGTCCGAGAACACGTTCTGGATCGTCTCCGCGAGCAGGCCGGAGATCGAGAGCACCTCGACGTTCGCCGGCTTGCGCAGCTCGTCGACCGGCACCGTGTCGGTGACGATCACACGCTCGAAGGCGCTCTCGGCGATTCGCCTCAGCGCGGGGTCGTTGAAGAGCGCATGGGTGGCGCAGGCGATCACGCGAGTCGCCCCCGCTTCACGCAGCGCCTCGGCGCCCGCGCAGAGCGTCCCGGCGGTGTCGATGATGTCGTCGGTCATCACCGCCACCTTGCCGGCGACGTCGCCGATCACGCCGGTCACCTTGGCCTGGTTGTGGCCCGGACGCTCCTTGTTGAGGACGACGAGCCCGCCGCCGATCATCTCGGCGAACTTGCCGGCGAGCTTCGCTCGGCCGGTGTCCGGCGCGACGGCGACACGCTCGACCTCGGAGCCGAGGTAGTCGCGGATGTGCTGGGCGAACATCGGGACGGCGACCATGTGGTCGACCGGGATGCGGAAGAAGCCCTGAACCTGACCGGCGTGCAGATCCATCGTGATCACCCGGTCGACGCCGGCCGTCTCGAGCAGGTCGGCGACGAGGCGCGCGGTGATCGGCTCGCGCGGCCGCGACTTCTTGTCCTGGCGGGCGTAGAAGTACCAGGGGATGACGGCCGTGATCCGCTTGGCGGAGGCGAGCTTCGCAGCGTTGACCATGATCAGGAGCTCGACGAGGTGCTGCGCGATCGGGGTCGCCGCGGTCTGGACGATGAACATGTCGGCGCCGCGAACCGAGTCCTCGAACCGGAAGTAGGGCGAGCCGTCGGCGAACGTCGTTCGCTCGACCCGGGTCAGCTCGACGCCGAGATGGCCCGCGATCTTGTCCGCGAGCTCCGGGTGCGAGCTTCCAGCGACGACGGCAAGACGCTTCGTCGGCGTCAGCGACACCGCGCGCCCGATCGCGAGGTGAGCGATCGGCGTCGCGCTCGTGCCCTCGAGGCCCGGCAGCGTCTGCTCAATCGTTCCGCTTTCCACCTCGCCCTTCCTTGTTGACCTGCCTCGGAGGGAAGCCTGCGAGCGCATTCGCCGGGACGTCGTCGGTGACGACGGCGCCAGCCGCCGTCCACGCATCGTCGCCAACAGTGACCGGAGCAACGAACATAGTGTCTACGGCGACGCGGACGTTGTCGCCGATCGTCGTCTTTCCCTTTGGCTGACCGGGGCGGTGCGGGAAGTTCGCCGTGATCGTTCCTGCGCCGATGTTCGTTCCCTCCCCGATCTCCGCGTCGCCGATGTAGGAGAGGTGAGGAACCTTGGTCTCCTCTCCGATTCGCGACTTCTTGATCTCTACGAACGTGCCGGCTTTCGAGCGAGGCCCGAGGACCGTACCCGGGCGAAGGTAACAGAAGGGTCCGACCAGCGCGTCCTGCCCGATTTCTGCGTCGATCGCGACGACGTGCGGGCCGATCTCCGCGCCTGTGGCGACCCGCGTGGAGCCCCGGAGGACCGTGAACGGATGCACGATCGCGTCGGCCTCGAGCTCGACGCCGGGCTCGATCCAGGTCGAGGCGGGATCCAGGATCGCGACGCCGGCATCCATGTGGGCGAGGTTGATCCGGTCGCGCAACGCTGCGCCTGCGGCGGCGAGCTCGGCGCGGGTGTTCACGCCCTCGGTCTCTCGAGGGTCGGCGGCGAGGTGGGCGACGACGCGCTCGCCGCTGCTCACGAGATCGCGGACGGCGTCGGTCAGGTAGAGCTCGCCCTGCGCGTTGTGCGGCTCGAGCCGGTCGAGCGCGGGCCACAGCAAGTCGGTCCGGAAGACGTAGATCGAGGAGTTGCACTCGCGCAGCTCGAGCTGCTCGGGCGTCGCGTCGCCGGCCTCCACGATCGCCTCGACGGTGCCGTCTGCCGCTCGGACGATCCGGCCGTACGAGCGGACGTCATCGGGCTCGAAGGTGAGGACGGTCGCGGCCGCCTCCTCGCGCCGGTGCGCCTCGACGAGCTGCTCGAGCAGCTCGGTGGTGAGGAGCGGTGTGTCCCCCGAGAGCACGAGCAGGCTCTGCGCCTCGTCGCCCACGACTGCGTGGGAGGCGCGGACGGCGTCGCCGGTACCGAGCGGCTGCTCCTGCACTGCGACCTTGACCTCTCCGAACGCATCGCGGCTCTCCGGCGACGCGATCACGACGAGGGGCTCCGGGCCGAGGGGCCGAGCAGCCTCCAGCACCCAGTCGACCATCCTTCTGCCGAGAATCGGATGCAGGTGCTTGGGCACCGCGGAGCGCATGCGCGTTCCGAGCCCGCCGGCCATCACCACAGCTGCGAATGTCGAATCGGTCACTGAATGTCGAGAGATGGCTGGGGCGCCAGGATTCGAACCTGGGATCGCGGGACCAAAACCCGCTGCCTTACCGCTTGGCTACGCCCCAGTGAACCTGTCAGACCTAAATCCTACCGTCGGTCGCGGAGGAGGATGACGAGCGCGACGATTGCGAAGATCACGAGTGCGACGACGGCGAACGCCGTCAGGACCAGCGCGAGCACCGGCACGAGGACAACTGCGAGCTGCGAGACGGCGAGGATCCACGTTCCCTCCCGGATCTCCTCTCGGCGCGCCTGGCGCCCGCGGCTCACGTAGAGCACAACCGCACCGACCGCGAGCAGGACGACGACCCACCAGTCGATCTTGCCGACGAGTACCAGCACGCCCTCCACGAGCGCAATCAGGAGGGCAACCTTGAGGCGGTTCTCCCGCATCGCCCGGCCGATTCGGTTGCTGCCGTGCTCGATCGTCAGCGGAGGGTCCACGGGAGCAACCGTAGCGCCTATCCGTACCAGACCGGGACGGTCAGCCAGGTACGCGCGGACGCCCGCAGGGCACGCCTCGCGGCGGCGGCATGACGCCGGTGATGGAAGAGCCCGTAGACGGTCGGGCCGGCTCCGCTGACGTCCGCGCGGAAGGCGCCGAGCCGGAGGAGCTCGGCCGCGAACGGCGACGAGGCGAGGTCGTTCGGCGGGAGCGCCGCGAGGTCGCGTGGCCGCTTGACGGTGGCGAGCGCACTCGTGAGCGCCGCGTTTCGCGTGTCCCAGCCGTCGGCCCCGTCGCGCTCGTCGAAGCGGCCGTAGACGGCGGCGGTCGACTCCTTTGCCGCATCGAGCGGGAGCGCGAGCACGATCCAGTAGTCCTGCGGCAGGTCGAGCGATTCGAGCTCGGACCCGTCGCCGCGGCCGAGCTGTGGGCCGTCGGTCAGGAAGAACGGAACGTCCGCACCGAGAGCCGCGGCGAGCGAGCACAGCTCGTCAGGGGGTAGCGGGCTGTCGAGCGTCTCGTTCGCGAGCCGAAGCGCCGTCGCGGCGTCGGAGCTGCCGCCGCCGAGGCCTGCTGCGACCGGGATCCGCTTCGCGATCGTCGCGTGCCACCGGGGCTCGGCACCTGCGGCTGCGGCGAGCGACCGCAGCCCGTCTCGAACGAGCGTGTCGCCCGGGAAGCCCGTGACAGCGAGCGAGGCGGCAGGCGCAATCGACACGCGGTCGCCCAGATCGATCCGCTGCAGCACGGTGGCCACCTCGTGCTTGCCGTCCTCGCGCGCCGGTCCGACCACGAGCGCCAGATTGATCTTCCCCGGCGCCGACGCCCTCACAGTGCGTCCGCCAGCGCGACGAACTCGGCGGGCTCGAGCGCCTCGGCCCGGATCTCGGGCGGCCGCCCGATCGCGTCGAGCGCCGCAGCCGCTTGCTCGCGCGATGCGAAGCCCGCCAGTGCAACCGAGTTGGGGAGCGTCTTGCGGCGATGCGCGAACGATGCCTCGACGAACCTCTTCACGCGGTCGAACCGCTCCGGCAACGGGACACGCCGAAACGCGACGAGCGCGGAGTCGACGTTCGGCGGCGGCCGGAAGACGGTCCGCGCCACGGGGTGGAAGCCCGTGCGTCGCGCCGCGAGCTGGACGAGCACCGAGACGGCCCCGTAGGCCTTTGTCGAAGGTTCGGCGAAGAAGCGATCCGCGACCTCGCGCTGCACCATCACGCACCACAGCTCGATGCTCGGCAGGCCGGCCAGGCTCTCGGCGACGATCGGCGTCGCGACGTTGTAGGGCAGGTTGGCGACGAGCTTCGTCGGTGCCGGCCGGAGCGCCGCGAGGTCGAGCGCGAGCGCGTCGCCCCAGTGGAGGTCGACGTTGGGCTCGGAAGCGACACCGGAGAGGTGTGGCTCGAGCGAACGATCGAGCTCGACCGCGTGGACGTGGCCGACGTGCTCGGCCAGGTAGCGGGTGAGAACGCCGAGACCGGGGCCGACCTCGAGCGCGACATCCGTGTCGCCGAGCTCCGCGAGCCGCCCTATGACGCCGAGGATGTTGCCGTCCGCGAGGAAGTGCTGGCCGAGCTGCTTCTTCGGTCTGACGCTCATGCGAGGGCGAAGGCTGCGGTCGCGTTCGCATCGATCCGAGCGGCCAGCTCGTCGGGGTCCTCGTCGCGCGCCGCCGCGAGCGCGGCGACGGTGTGCACGACGTGCGCAGGCTCGTTCGGCCTGCCGCGGAGCGGCTGCGGCGAGAGGTACGGGCTATCCGTCTCCGCGAGAATCCGATCGGCGGGAACCTGCGCCGCCGCCTCACGCAGCTCCGTGGCTCGCGGGTACGTGACGTTGCCCGCGAAGGAGAAGTACCAGCCGCGCTCGAGGCCGGCCGCGAGGAGACCCGGCTCGGAGAAGCAGTGCATGACGACCGTCCCCTCGTGCGCACGGAGCATCGACTCGGTGTCGCCGTTCGCCTCGCGCGTGTGGATCACGACTGGGAGCGAGAGCTCGCGCGCCAGCCGGACCTGGGCCTCGAAGAGGCGCCGCTGCTCGTCCTTCGTCTCGGCGCCGTAGTGATAGTCGAGGCCGGTCTCCCCCACGGCGACCGCGCGATCGTTGCCGAGCAGCACGCGCAGCTCGCGGACCCGATGCTCTTCGTCGCTTCCTGCCTGGTGCGGGTCGATGCCGAGCGCGGCGTAGACGCCGTCGTTCGCCGCGGCGAGCTCGAGCGCGGCGCGGCAGGACGCGAGCCCGGTTCCGATCGTGATCACACGACTCACACCGGCCTCGCGCGCACGCGTCAGCGCGCCGTCCGCATCCTCGAGCGCATCGAGGTGCGCGTGCGTGTCGATCACGCGGGCGCTGGCGCGTCGATGCGTGGGAAGAGCGGCGGCGCCGCCTCGATCCCGGAGGCGGGCACTGTTCGACCGTACGCCACCTGCTCCCACGCAACGTCCGGCGACTGGCCGAGCGCAGCCAGGATCGAGGTCGCCGTCTCCGGGAGATACGGGGAGAGCGCGACCGCAGCGACACGCAACCCGTCGGCGAGCTCGAAGAGCGCCCGGTCGAGGTCGGCCTCGCACTCGGGATCCTTTGCGAGCTCCCACGGCTTGTTCTGCTCGACGTAGCGGTTGAGACGGCGCACGTAGTCCCAGATGGTCTCGAGAGCTCCGGTGATGTCGAAGCGGTCGAGCGCGATGGGCACCTCTTCGCCGACCGTCTTCGCGGCAGCTGCGAGCTCGCCCGTGTCGTCCGCCGCGACCCTCAGCTCGCCGTCCCGGTAGCGGGCGATCATCGCCGTCGTCCGCGAGAGCAGGTTGCCGAGGTCGTTGCCGAGCTCGCCCTCGTAGCGCTCTCGGAAGCTGTCGAGCGTGACGTTGCCGTCCTGTCCGAACGGCACCACTCGCGCCGCCCAGAACCGGACGGGGTCGACGCCGTACTCGTCGATCAGATCGAGCGGGTCGAGCACGTTCCCGAGCGACTTCGAGATCTTGCGATCGTCGAGGTTGAGGTAGCCGTGCACGAACAGCTGCTCCGGCACTTCGTACCCGGCCGCAAGCAGGAGCGCGGGCCAGTAGACGCAGTGGAAGCGCAGTATGTCCTTCGCCAGCAGGTGGCGCGCAGGCCAGAAGCGCAGGTCGGCGCCAGGGGCGTAGGTCAGCGCACTCAGATAGTTGACGAGGGCGTCGGCCCAGACGTAGGCGACCTGATCCGGATCCCACGGGATCGGGATTCCCCACGTCTGCGTCGCACGGCTGATGGAGAAGTCGCGCAGGCCGCCGGCGATGAAGCTCCTCGCCTCGTTTGCGCGGAAGCCGGGGAGCACGAAGTCAGTCCGTTCGTCGTACAGCGCGAGCAGCTTGTCCTGGTAGGCGGAGAGCTGGAAGAACCAGTTCTTCTCCTCGATCCACTCCGGCTCGATCCCGTGGTCGGGGCACTTGCCGTCGACGAGCTCGTCCTCGTTCTTGAAGGCCTCGCACCCCACGCAGTAGAGCCCGGCGTAGACGTCCTGGTAGACGTCGCCGTTGTCGTAGATCCGCTGCAGAAAGTCCTGGACGAAGCGCTTGTGCCCCTCATCGGTCGTCCTGATGAAGTAGTCGATCGACGCGTTGACGCGCGCCGGCAGCTCCTGCCAGGCGCCGACGATCTGGTCGACGTACTCCTTGGGGGTGAGCCCCTGCTCCGCAGCCACCCGCGCGACCTTGTCCGCGTGCTCGTCGACCCCGGTGAGGAAGTACGTGTCCTCGCCGCGCTGCCGGTGATGGCGCACGAGGATGTCGGCCGCGATCGTCGTGTACGCGTGGCCGATGTGGGGCGTCGAGTTGACGTAGTAGATCGGGGTTGTCAGGTAGAAGCTCATGCCTACAGATGATAGGCGCAGCCCTCCGCCTCACCCGCGCCGCGACCCCGGCCGCGAGCCCGAGGGCCACGAGCACGGCGACGATGCGCTCTGGGTGGTTGGCGTCCGATCGCGCAGCAGGCCGCGAGACGCTCACGGGCGGGCGCAGGGCGTCCCGAGGATGACCGAGCGCCGGCGTTCGCAGCTCCCGATCCGGCTGTGACGCACGCGCCGCCTTCGTGGGAGGGCTTGGGGCCGCAACGCGTGGTGACGCGCTTGTGTGCGGCGCTGCGTTGACGTCCCAGCCCGGCGTTCTCGACCGAAGTCTGACCGGCGCGGAGGTGAGCGTTGCAGGCCGAGCCACCGTGACGGCCCTCCGAAGCGGCTTTGCGACCGCGTCTCGACTGCGCTCGGGGACCGGCCGTGTCTCCGCTCCACCGGGGGTGGTCATCGAGCGCTTGCGGCGAGGCACCGGCGTCGGCGCCGTGAGAGGCGCCGTCTCAACGACGGGCTCGACGATGGGAGACGCTGCAGGCGTTGGCTGCGGCGACGGCGCCTCGCCGGTAGCGGGCGGCGTCGGAGCGGCGACCGGCGGTTCTGGTGCCGGTGCGGGGGAGACCGGTGCCGGCGCCCGCGCGGGCAGCAGGCCGAGCGGGTCGATGTATCCGTTCGGGTCGGCGGCGGTCCGCACACCGAGGTGGACGTGTGGCTGCAGGGTGACGGCGTCGCTGCTCTCGCCCACGACGCCCACCTCGGCCCCCTCCGCGACGGTGCCGCCTTGCGCCACGCTCGTCGCACCGAGCTGGAGCAACGTGACGGCGTAGCCGTCGTCGGTCGCGATCGTGACCGCGCGGCCACCGCCCGGCACGAAGCCGACGAAGGTGACGGTTCCGGCGACGGGTGCGCCCACGATGCCCCCCACCTCCGCACCGATGTCGACGCCGCGGTGCTGGCCTCCCGCGTACGGGTCGGGGCCGACGGAGAACGGCCGCAGCACCGGCCCGTCGGCAGGCCAGGACCAGGCGAGCACGCTCGGCGGCGAGATGAGGCACAGAAGGAACACGGCAGAGAGCACCGCGAGGAACTGCGATCGTCGAATCGCCTTGACGTGCATTCGGACCTGCCTTCGTTGGTCGTGGAGGGGCAACTCCCGGCCACGCTAGCGGGGCGAATCAGCGGCTTTTCAACGATTCCGCATACAGGGTGTTACGGGAAATGCGCGCCAGCCGGCCGACGACGTCAGCCGCCTGGCGGCGGGGCACGCCGGCCGCCACGAGCTCGAGCACGGCAGCGAGCGCCTCCGGTGCGTCTGCCTGCCCCTCCGCCCCGTCGGCCGCCCCGACGACCAGCGTCACCTCGCCCTTCGGTGGCTCCGGGAAGCGGGCGGCGACCTCCGCTGCCGAGCCCCGCACCACCTCCTCGAACCGCTTGGTCAGCTCGCGGCAGACCGCCACCGGCCGGTCGGGCAGCACCGCAGCAAGTGAGCGGAGCGTCGCCGGAAGCCGCTTCGGGGACTCGAACGCGACGGCGGGATGAGGCCAGGCGCGGAGCTCGGACCAGAGCGTGCCGAGCGCCTTCTCGCCTCGCGGTAGGTAGCCGAGAAACTGGTAGCGCTCGCCGACGAGACCGCTCGCGACGAGCGCCGTCTCGACCGCCGAGGGGCCCGGCAGCACCGTCACCGGCGCGCCCGCCTCGAGCGCGGCCGAGATCAGCCTGGCACCCGGATCGTTCACTCCCGGCAGGCCCGCATCCGAGACGAGCGCGATACGTTCGCCCACCTGGATCCGCGGGATGAGCTCCGCGGTGCGCTGCGCCTCGTTGTGCTGGTGGTAGCTGAGAAGCCTGGCTTTGATCCCGTGCCGGTCGAGCAGGCCCTTCGTGTGCCGCGTGTCCTCGCACAGAACGACGTCGGCTTCCCGCAACTCGTCGAGCACGCGCAGCGTCACGTCCTCGAGATTGCCGATCGGGGTCGCGCAGACCGCGAGGGGCACCTAGCCCTCCTGCGAGATCGCCTCGAGCGCGAGCAGGCCCGCGCCGATCAACCCCGCATCGGACCCGAGCTCGGCCTTGACGATCCGGATACCGGCGCGCGCGGGCTCGAGCGCCTCTCGCCGGGCGACCTCGTGCGCCGAGGGGAACAGGAACTCGGACGCCGCCATGCCGAAGCCGCCGCCGACGATCGTGAGCTCCGGCGCGAAGATGTTCTCGAAGGATCCGATCGCGATGCCGAGCAGATGCCCGATCCCGGCGAGCGCCTCGAGCGCCGCAGGATCACCTTCCTCCGCCCGCCCCACCAGGAGCTCGGCGGTCGCTCCCTCGCCCCAGAGCTTCTCCGCCGCCCGATCGGCCGCGTTGCCCGACGCCACGGCCTCCAGGTGACCGCGGCCGGTGCAGGTGCCCTGGCACGGCGGGCCGTCGGCGACCACGACGACGTGACCCAGCTCGGCCCAGCCGCGATAGAGCGCACCGTCGATGATCACACCGCCGCCCACGCCGGTCCCGAGCGTCAGCAGCACCAGGTTCTCCGCCCCCTCCCCTGCTCCGAGCTTCCACTCGGCGAGCGCCGCCACGTTCGCATCGTTCTCCACGGCCACAGGGATGCCGAAGCGCTCGCCGAGGAGGTCGTGCAGCGAGAAGTCCGTGAGCGGGATGTTGATCGAGCCGAGCGCGCGGCCGGTGCTCCTGTCGAGCACCGACGGAATGCCGAGGCCGATCGCTCCGACGCCGTCGCCGGCGAGGGGCTCGATCGCCGCCGCGATCCCCTCCAGCAGCTCCTCCTGCGAGTCCGTCGGCGTCGGCACCTCGTGACGATCCACGACCCGACCCTCGACGTCGATCGACCCCGCAAGGATCTTCGTGCCGCCGAGATCGACGCCTATGACTCGTTGGGCGGACAAAGGCGTGGCTACCATACCCGGCCGGATGGCGGACGGAGAAAAGCCCTACCGGGTCTACAAGGGCGGCAGGACTCGGGGGAAGGTGCCAACCGCGCCTCGCCCGGAACGCCGGCCGAAAGACGAGAAGGAGCGTTCCAAGCCGAGCGGCCGCCCCCGCTGGGGCCGCCGGATCGGACTCGGCGCCGGCCTGCTCGCCGTGCTGCTCGTCGTCTGGTTCGTCCTCGGCTACCTCTCGTTCAACGGCGGCGTCGACGAGGCGAACGCCAGACTGCCGAAGACCGCGAAGTCGAACCTGGCGCCGCAGGACGGCATGCTGATCTCGAAGCCGTCACTGATCCTGCTGCTCGGGACCGACGGCGACAAGCTGGCCGACGCGCGGCGCTCGGACACGATTCTGCTTCTCCGGACCGACCCGAGCCGGCACCGGCTGGCATATCTCTCGATCCCACGCGACCTCCGAGTCGACATCCCGGGGTACGGGGCGAACAAGATCAACGCCGCGTACCAGCTAGGCGGGCCGGCGCTGACGCTCAAGACGATCAGTGCGCTTACCGGTCTTCGGCCGAATCACGTCGTGCTGATCGACTTCGAGGACTTCAAGTCCGTGATCGACGCGATCGGCGGCATCGAGATCGACGTTCCGAAGCCGATCCTCTCGAACAAGTTCGAGTGCCCGTACGCAACGGATGCACGTTGCGAGGTGTGGCCGGGCTGGCGCTTCGGCAAGGGGAAGCAGGAGATGGACGGCCGTCGCGCCCTGATCTACTCCCGCATCCGCCAGAACAGGCTCAACCCGGCTGACAACGACCTCACGCGCGCCGACCGCCAGCAGGCCGTGGTCGAGGCGATGACCGGCAAGCTGGCAGGGCCCGGGACGTTCTTCAGGCTCCCGTTCATCGGCGACGATCTCGCCAAGCCGCTGACGACCGACCTCTCGGCCGGTCAGCTCATGCAACTCGGCTGGGTCAAGTTCCGGGCCAACGACGGCCGTGCGCTCCATTGCCGGCTCGGCGGCGAGCCCTCGGCCTTCGGCGGCTCGTCCGTGCTGATCGGATCGGAGGAGAACACGGCCGTGCTCTCGATGTTCACCGGCCGCTCGGCGCCACAGCCTCCGCGTCCCGGAACGACCTTCGGCCCCGGATGCACCGTCGGCGGCTCAGGCAGCTAGTCGGCGGCTGCGGCCTTCTTCTCGCCGCTGTCCGACTTCTTCTCCGGCGGGGCCGAGTCGCCGCTGCCGCCCTCCTTCGGAGGCTCCGTCTTCTTGCGCCCGCCCCGCCCGTAGTCGGTGGAGTAGAAACCCGAGCCCTTGAAGTGCACCGAGACCGGATAGAGCACCTTCTCGATCGGGCTCTTGCCGCAGACCTCGCACTTCTCCAACGGCGAATCGGACATACGTTGGAAGACCTCGAACGTGTGCCCGTCGGGACACCGATACTCGTAGATCGGCATGGCGCCGAAGGCTAGCAGCGACAATCGACGGCAACGATGAGCGATACCGCACAGGCAACACGGATCGGAGCGCGCGAGGGAGCGGCGGTGCGGGCATGGATTTCGGCCCACTGGTTCCCGCTCGGAGTGACCGCGATCACGGCCGCGGCTGCTGGCTTCCTCTACCACCAGCTGCTCGCGTGGCCACCGCACGAGGACGAGGCCCTGCCGCTCTTCATCGGCCGGCACCCGCTCGATCACGTCTTCCAGGTCGTGCTCGAGGAGCGGGGCGGCGCGCCGCTGCACTTCCTGCTTGCGTGGGCCGTGGCGCACCTCGATCTCGGCCTCGAGGGCCTGCGGACCCTGTCTGCCCTCTTCGCCGTTGCCAGCCTCCCCGTCATCGCCCTCATGCTCGCGCGGATCGGCGGTCGCCTCAACGCGCTGATCGCGACCGTGATCGTCGCGGCCAGCTGGACATTTCTCTTCCACGGGATCTACGGGCGGATGTACAGCCTCTTCCTCTTCACCAGCGCGCTGTCCTATCTCGCGCTGCTCCGTGCGGTCGAGCGCGGCGGACGAAAGGCGTGGGCGCTCTGGGTGCTGGCGATTCTCGCCACCGTCGCGACACATCCCTACGGAGCGCTCGTGCTCGCGTCCCAGGGGGTCTTCGTCGCGATCGCCCACCGCGACCGGCTTCGTGCGGCGCTCTGGGCGTTCGGCGCCGTCGCGGTGCTCGGCATCCCGTTCTGGCTCACCGACCTCGTGCTCGCCGGCCGCTTCGACGCCGGCGTCGGGGGCGGTGGCAGCGAGCGCCTCGACGTCGCCAGCTACGTCTGGCACGCGGCCGGCGACTTCACCGCGGGCTTCCCCTTCCTGATGGCAGTGCTTCTCGCAGCGGCGGCCGGGCTTGCCGTCCTGCCGCAGAAGACGCGGGTGCTGACGGCGTGCGCAGGACTCGTTCCGCTCGCCGCTCTCGTCCTCGCGCGCAGCTCGGGCTCACCCGAGACCCGGCATCTGATCTTCCTGCTTCCCTTCGTTGCGCTCGCCGTCGCTGCCGGTATCGCACGGCTCGGGCGTGGTTGGGCGTCCGCAGCCCTCGCCGCGCTCGTCGTCACGCAGATCGCCTGGGCGTGGGACAAGACGCCGGAGCTCTTCAACTGGGAGCCGGTGGTGAGGCAGGAGGCCCGCGCGAACGCCGCCGCCTACCTCGCCGCGACGACGCACCCGAACGACGTCCTGCTCGGCTACGAGCCACTCTTCATCCAGGCCTGGGAGCAGAACGGCGACTTCCCGCTCGTGACGCTGCCGCGCGCGGATGCCGACCTCGCGCTGCACAACCTCCTCGACCTGGAGCGACCCCTCGGCAACGGCGTCTGGGTCTTCGACGCCAGCAAGACGACGAACTTCGAGCGCTCCCTGCAGATCCCGCTTCGTTCGCCCCGCCCGGCAGAGGCGTTCGAGGCCCGCGCTTTCGGGCCGTTCCTCGTCATCCGGACGCGCCGGCCGGTCGTGACGCCGGAGCGTTACCTCCTGCGGGCCGGGCAGGCGATGCTGGTCGGCAAGCAGCTCTTCCTCGGCGACGCGGACATCAACCTGCCGACGATCGAGCGTGCTGCGCGGGCGCTACGCGGCTACGGCGCCTCGCGCTCGCTGTCGAGGAGCTCCCGGTAGCACGGCGCTTCCTCGAACGCCGCTAGGCCGGCCGGCGTCTCACGTTTGCGCTCCTTCGGACGCAGCCGCCGCGCGGCGGCGATTGCGGCCGACGCACCGACCGCAGCGCCGACCAGAAAGGAGCGTGTTCGTGAGCGCCGCCGGTGCTCTTCGTCCATGGGACGATGGTAGAGCTTCCTTCGGTGCGATCGCCCGTCGGCGTGGCGTGTTGGGTGGTGCGAGGCAAGGACGCAGGGAGCGGACTTAGCAGATGCTATGTCCGTGACTGAGGACGCCGCCTCGCGCCGCCCAGCGCGTCACGACGACATGGCGCTTCGCGCCGAAGGGAGCTCCAGATGATCGTCTCGCTCGGCGACCTGCTGCTGGACGTGATCGTCCGGCTTCGCCAACCGCTCGCCGAGGGCGCCGACGCCGATGCGATCACGCAGCTCGGGCCGGGCGGCCAGGCTGCGAACGTGGCGGCGTGGGTGGGCGAGCTCGGCGGGCGGGCACGCTTCGTCGGCAAGCGCGCGGACGACGAGGCCGGCGGAATCGCCGCCCGCGGGCTCGAGCGCTACGGGGTCGAGATCCGCGGGCCGGTGGTCGACGGCCGCACCGGCACCGTCGTCTCGCTCGTGGCGGAGGACGGCGCGCGGACGATGGCCACGGACCGAGGTGTCTCGCCTGGCTTCGAGATCGGCGAGCTCGAGCCCGTCTGGCTCGAGGGCTGCACGCACCTCCACCTACCGGGCTACTCGCTTCTGCGCTCGCCGATCGACGCGGCGGCGTTACGGGCAGCCGAGCTCGTGCCGCGCGTGAGCGTCGACCTCTCCTCGTGGAGCGCAATCCGCGACTTCGGGCCGGAGCGCTTCCGCGAGCGGTTGCAGGCGCTCCGCCCCGCGATCGTGTTCGCGAACGAGGATGAGGAACGGATCATCGGCGGCCCCCTGGACGGCTGCGAATGGGTGCTGAAGCGCGGCTCGCTCGGCGCGTGCTTCGCCGGCACGGAGCTCCCCGCCGTTCCCGCCGAGGTCCTCGACACGACCGGCGCAGGGGACGCGCTCGCCGCCGGCTACCTCGTCGGCGGGCCGGAGCTGGCGCTTGCTGCCGCAGCACGCTGCGTCGCGAAACTAGGCTCGATGCCGTGAAAGATCTCTTCCAGATCTCGGACGAGGTCGGCCACGCGCTGGCAGACCGGCGACCGGTGGTCGCGCTCGAGACGACGCTCGTCGCGCACGGCTTCCCGCCCGGGGAGGGCGTCGAGGTGGGCCTCGAGAGCGAACGGCGCGTGCGCGCAGCCGGCGCGGTGCCCGCCACGATCGGCGTCCTGGACGGACTGCTGCGTGTCGGACTGACGGAGGACGAGCTCGGCCGCTTCAACGCCGACGCACGCAAGGTCGGTCCGCGCGACCTCGCGGCGGCGATCGCCCAGGGCGCCGTCGGCGCGACGACGGTCGGCGGCACGCTCGCCGCCTGCCGGGTCGTCGGGATCGGGTTCATGGGCACGGGCGGCCTCGGAGGCGTCCATCGCGGCTTTCCCACTCCGCCGGACGTCTCGGCCGACCTTGGCGAGCTGATCCGGACCGAGGCGCTGATCGTCTCCTCGGGCGTGAAGTCGATCCTGGACGTGCCCGCGACGGCGGAGCTGCTCGAAACGCTCGGCGTGCCCGTGCTCGGCTACCGCACCGACGATCTGCCGCTCTTCTACACGGCGCACGGCGGGCCGCCCGTCTCGACCCGCGTCGAGAGCGCCGACGAGGCGGCGCGGATCGCGCGCGCCCACTGGCGGCTCGGCCGCCATACCTCGATCCTGCTCGCTCGCCCGGCCACCGACAGCCTGGACGACGTCGAGCCGCTGATCGAGCAAGCGCTCGACGATGCCCGCGAGCAAGGCATCATGGGCCAGGCCGTGACGCCTTTCGTCCTCTCCTACCTTCACCGAGAATCCGGCGGGCGCACGCTTGCCGCCAACCGCGACCTGATCGCGGACAACGCCGGCCTGGCCGCGGAGGTGGCCGTCGCCTATGCCACTCTTTGACCACGTTCGTGAGCTGCCGCTCGTCATCGACCGCGTCGAGCTCGAGCCGCACGCGCTTCCGCTCAAGCACATGACCCGGCGGACAACCGTCGTCCACCTGCACGGGGCCGGGCAGGAGGGCGTCGGCGAGGACGTCAGCTACGACGGCGAGCTCCAGCTCGCATTCACGGACGACGCCCTTCCGCCGCTTGCCGGAAGCCACACGCTGGAGGAGTTCTCCGGCCTGGTCGCCGACCAGCCGGGCTACCGGCCTTGGGGGCTCGAGTCGGCGGCGCTCGACCTCGCGCTCCGCCAGGCCGGGATCTCGCTCGCCGAGGCGGTCGGGCGCGAGCCCAGCCCGGTGCGCTTCGTCGTCTCCCAGAACGCCCTACGCGAGTGGCGGGAGCTCTACTCCGACATTCGGTTCAAGCTCGACGCGAGCGACAAGTGGACGGACGAGGTCGTGGCCGAGCTTGCTGCGACCGGCGCCGTCGACGTCGTCGACCTGAAGGGCCTGTACGAGGGGGAGTGGGTGGACGCGACCCCCTCGGCCGAGCTCTACGGCCGCGTAGCCGAGGCCTTCCCGGACGCCTGGCTGGAGGATGCGCGCATCACCGACGAGACGCGGCCGGTGCTGGAGCCGCACCGCGAGCGGCTCACCTGGGACTTTCCGCTTCACTCCGTCGCAGACATCGATGCACTCGAGTGGCGGCCGCGCTGCCTCAACTCGAAGCCGTCGCGCTTCGGCTCGGTTCGCAACCTCTTCGACTTCTACGACGCCTGCGAGGAGCGCGGCATCGCGCTCTACGGGGGCGGCCAGTTCGAGCTCGGTCCGGGACGCGGCCAGATCCAACACCTCGCCTCGCTCTTCCATCCGGACACGCCGAACGACGTCGCGCCGAAGGACTACAACGACGGCGGCCCGAGGCCGGGCCTGCAGCAGAGCCCCCTCCCGCCGCCCACCGCCGAGCCTGGGTTCCGGTGAGCTACAAGCGGCCGCTCACGAGCCGGGGCGCGCTGAAGCGGGGCGAGCGCGAGCGTGCAGTCGGCGTCGACCCGGAGGACGAGGCCGCCCGCTGGCTCGAGGAGCACGATCCGAAGCCACCGCCGCGGGAGCCGAAGGCGGCGAAGAAGTCGAAGGCCGTCCACCGCTTCCGCCAGCAGCAGCAGCACAGCGACTCCTAGCTGTCGAGCGCCCCCAGGAGCGTGTCGATGTCGACGAGCTCGAGCGATTGCAGCTTCGCGCTGCCGCGGGCGCCGAGCGCGAGCGAGACCTTCGCGACTGTCGCGGCGTCGGGCGCCTCGACGATGTTCACGAAGTCGTACTCGCCGAGTGTCGCCCACTGGTGCAACACCTGAGCACCCAGCTCCTCGACGTCGCGGTTCACTTCGCGCAACCGGCTCGGGTTCGCCTTCAGCGTCTGAACGCCCTGCGGCGTCAGCGTCGTGAGCATCAAGTAGGTCGGCATGCTCCTCCTCAGGTCGCGGGCCTGGATCGTACTCTGGCAGCCTGGTCGACGTAGAGCAGGGCGCCGCCGAGGAAGAGGAGCGGCGACATCACGAGGTCGGCGAGCCCGAGCGCGGCGCGCTCGCCTGCGTCGCCCAGGTCGCGGAGGAGGACGACGAGGGTCAGCTTCACGAGCCCGAAGAGGATTGCCAGCGTCGCGAGCGACCCGATCGCGTGGATGTAGTCGGCGCGCGCCAGCTGGAGCGCGCGTCGGAAGGCGGCTCCGATCCCCGGACGCTCGAGGATCAGCACCGGCACGACGAGGCCGACGAGGGCGAGCCAGGCCACCGCGGGCAGCACGAAGAGGAGCGTGAGGAAGGCCGCGGGAGCGAAGACGAACGAGCCGACGACCACGGCGCGCACGACATCCTCCCGCCGTGGGCGCACGCCGCCCACGATGGCCGAGGCTCCGGCAAAGGATGCGGCCATCAGCGGAGAGCAGGCCGCAAGCACCAGGACCTGGAAGAGCGTGGTGTGGCCGACCGAGATCTGGTTGATGACCGTGACGCTGATCCCGAGCGCAAGGGACCTCCAGGGGTTGTCTCCGTAGAGCTTCAGCGTCTCGGCCACGAGCTGCCCGACCGTGCGGGTCTCGGGCGGAAGCGGGGGCGGCTGTTCCTTCTTGCTCACGCGGAGGACGCTACCGCGACGAGTCGCGGGAGCACCTCGCCAAGCGCTGCGAAGGCCTCGTCGAACCGCCAGAGCGCCCGGTCGGGCTCGCCGATCTCGTTCGAGACGATCCGTCCCTCGACCGCCGGGACGCCCGCGAGCTCGCAGGCGCGGAGGACCGCGAAGCCCTCCATCGCCTCGACGTCGACGTCACGGGAGCCGCCCACGCGGGCGCTCGTCCCGATCGGCTGCACGCTCGCCTCGGGAAAGGCGGCGCGGAGACGTGCGAGGAGGTCGGCGTCCGGATGCGCCACCGCGGTGACCAACGGGCCGGCCGCGTCGCAGTACACGGCCTCGGAGCCGAGGACGAGCGTCAGCGGCACGAGCCCGCGCGCACCGGCGATCCCCACGTGGAGGACCGCCTCCGGCCGCTCCTCGGCGAGCGCCCGCGCAGTCGCGACGGCCGCCTCCACCGGCCCGATCCCGCAGACGAGCGTCCGCACCCCCTCGACCGGCGCGAGCTCCCGCCCGGTCGCAGCCACCACCAGGACGCCCGAGCCGGCCAAGTGACTGTCTGCTACTTGGCGCCGTCGAGCTGGGCGGCGAGCTGCTCGGCCTCGTCCACGAGCGCGCCGATCGCGTCCAGGCCGGCTGCCCAGAAGCCCGGGTCGCCGATGTCGAAACCGAGCCGCGAGGCGAGCTCAGCAGGCGGAGCCGACCCTCCTGCGCGAAGGAGATCGAGGTAGGGCTCCACGAGCGCCTCGCCCTCCTCCAGGTAGCGCCGGTAGATGGCGAGCGAGAAGAGGTAGCCGAACGAGTACGCGTAGACGTAGCCCGGCACGGCGATGAAGTGCGGCACGTAGCTCCACCAGATCCCGTAGTTGTCGGTGACCTCGACCGCGTCGCCCAGCATCCGCCGCTGCTCGGCCGACCAGAACTGCGAGATTCGCTCGATCGGCAGCTCGCCTTCGTCGCGGCGCCCCGTGTGGATTGCGTGCTCGAAGCGATTGAGAGCGATCTGGCGGAAGACCGTCGAGATCGCGTCGTCGATGCGGCCGACGATCAGGTCGAGCCGGGCGCGAGGATCGTCCTCCCTCGCCATCAGCTTCTCGAATGTCAGCGCCTCGCCGAACACCGACGCCGTCTCGGCCAGGGTGAGCGGCGTCCGGGCGTTCAGCAGCCCGAGATCCTGCGCGAGCGAGCCGTGCAGCCCATGGCCGAGCTCGTGCGCCAGCGTCAGAACGCTCCGACGCTCGCCGGCGTAGTTCATCAGCACGTACGGGTGGACCTCGGGGATGAGCGTGGCGCAGAACGCGCCGAGCATCTTCCCCGGCCGCACGGCGGCATCGATCCAGTCCTTCTCGAAGAAGTTGCCGATGATCTCGCCCGCCACCGGCGAGAAGTCGTTGAACGCTTCGAGGACGATCTCCTGCGCGTCGTCCCAGGCGATCGTGCCGCCTACTTCCTGAAGCGGCGCGAAGCGGTCATAGTCCTTCAGCTGCGGGAGGCCCAGCAGCCGCGCCTTGAGGGCGTAGAAACGCCGCGGAATGTCGTAGCGCGCCATGATCGCGTCGATGAGGCTCTGCGTCGCCTCGTCCGGGATCTCGTTCGAGAGATTCTGGGCCGAGATCCACGTGTCGAAGCCGCGCAGACGATCCTCGATCGCGCGTTCGTTCAGGATCGTGTTCAGGACGTAGCCACGCGTCCGGAGGCCCGGCCGGAGAGTCTGCGTCACCGCCTCGGCGACGCGGCCGCGCTCGCCCTGATCGGTCAGCCGCGCGAGGCGCGAGAGCGCCTCGTCGAGCGAGAGCTGCTCGCCGTCGAGTGAGACGGTGAGCTCGGAGAGGAGCTCGTTGAAGAAGCGGCCCCAGGCGCTCGAACCGGTGACGCTCTTCTCGGCCGAGATCCTCTCCTCCGGCTCGGAGAGCAGGTACGGCTTGTAGCGGCGCTCGGAGCGCAGGACCGAGGCGTACGTGTCGAGCGCGGGATCCGCGAGTAGCCGCTCGGCCGTGTCGTCGTCGAGCGCGCTCCATTCGAGGTCGAAGAAGAGGAGCTCGGTCTCGATCTGCGTGTTGCGCTCGCGCACCTTCTGCACGAGCGCGCCGCGGGCCTGATCGGAGCTGTCGGCCGCTTGCCGGAGGCGGGCGTACGTCTCGACGCGGGTCGAGGCAGACCGGATCCGCTCGACCTCCGCGACGGCGTCGTTGAGCTCGGCTGCGGAGAGCTCGCCGAGCTTGCCGCGGTAGCGCTCGCGAAATGCCTGTGACGCGGTCAGAGCCTCGTCGAGCTCCGACTCGATCCTGGGATCGTCAGGGCCCTCGTAGAGATCGGAGAGATTCCACTCGACGGCCTCGGCACCGGTCGCGACTGCGCTCACGACGAAAACCTACCGATCCTCGATCCCGTGCGGCGCGCCGTATTCCGCGAGGACGTCGAGGAACGGCTGCGGCGGAAACGCCTCCGGCCCGAGGACGCCGACTCCCTGCCACTCCCCCGCCGCGAGCAACTCGAGCGCCGCGACCGGGTTCAGCGCCGTCTGCAGGACGACCGCCTGGTGCCCCCACTCCCGCATCGAGTGCTCGTTGTCGAGCACGTGGTAGAGGTACGTCTGCCGGGGCCGGCCGTCCTTGCCGGTGCCGGTGACGTAGGTGCCGGCGCAGGTCTTACCGCGCATCCGGTCGCCGAGCGTCGCCGGATCCGGAAGCGCGGCGGCGACCATGTCGCGCGGCGCCACCTCGACCCCACGCACCTTGACCGGCTTCGTGGAGTCGAGCCCGAGCTTGTGCAGCGTCTTCAGCACGTCGA
The DNA here is from genome assembly GCA_963749515.1 of uncultured Gaiellaceae bacterium. Taxonomy (GTDB): domain Bacteria; phylum Actinomycetota; class Thermoleophilia; order Gaiellales; family Gaiellaceae; genus Gaiellasilicea. The sequence goes on along the minus strand of CAVVMR010000001.1, from coordinate 462,043 downwards.
TGAACTCCTCACCGAGCCCGTACTTGAAGTCGACGCGGCGGCAGTCCACCCAGCGCGGGATCAGCAGCACCTCCTCGTGCTCGACGTTGACGCACTCCACCGGCCCGATCCCTTCCGGGAAGACGAAGACCTCGGGCTCGGAGAACGGCTCGGTCGTGTACCAGCCTCGATCGCGCTCCCAGATCACCGGCGGGTTGAGGCACTCCTCGATCGTCGTCCAGATCGAGAAGGTGGGCGCGAAGTCGTAGCCCTCGACCTCGAGGTCGGCGCCGTCGCGGATCCCGATCAGGTCGATCTCCGAGAAGAGCTCGTCGCGCGCGAGGCGGGCGAAGACGTCGGAGAGGCCAGGCTCGACGCCGATGCCGACGAGCGCGAGCCGGCCGGCCTCCTCCCAGCGGGAAGCCTGCGCGAACTGGGCGTCGCCGAGCTTCTCGCCGGTCTCGGCGTTCGAGAGGGTCATTGCCATGTCGAGGTAGGTGCAGCCCGCCTCGAACGCCGCTTCGAAGATCGGCGGGTTGAAGCGGGGATCGACCGCGTTGAGGATCGCATCGGCCCGCTCGGCGCGAGCGAGCTCTGCGATCGCCGCGGCGTCGGACGCGTCGACGGCCGCAGCTCCGAAGCGCTCGTCGCTGTGCGTCTCGATCGCCCGCCGCGCGCGGTTCTCGTCGACGTCCGCGAACACCATCCGCTCGAAGAAGCCGCGGCGCTGGGCCACGGAGGCGACCGCCGCTCCGACTCCACCCGCCCCGATCACGAGAACGCGCATGGAAAGAGACGCTACGTGAGATAGTTCGGTCCGTGGGAGGGATGCGGCCCGAGGACGTCTACGAGCTCACGGGCGTCTCCGACCCGCGCGTGCGGCCGGGCGGAAACGACGTCGCGTACGTCGTCTGGTCGATCGACAAGGACGAGAACGAGTACCGCCAGTCGATCTGGATCGCGAAGACGGACGGCTCCGAGCCGCCACGGAGGTTCACGACCGGGAAGAACGATTCGCAGCCGCGCTGGTCGCCGGACGGCTCACGGCTGGCGTTCGTGTCGAAGCGCGGCGCCGACGAGAAGGCGCACCGCCAGCTGTACGTCATGCCCGCCGGCGGCGGCGAGCCAGAGTGCTTGACCGACCTGAAGGACGACGCGGGAGAGCCGGCGTGGTCACCCGACGGAACGCAGCTCGTCTTCTCCGCGCGCGTCCCGGACGAGGCGTACGAGGAGGAGGACGACAAGAAACGAGCGCCGCGGCGGTTCACGCGGCTCCAGTTCAAGCTGGACAGCGTCGGCTGGACGGGCGACCGGCGCCGGCACATCTTCGTCGTCCCGGCCGACGGCTCCGGCGAGGCGAAGCAGCTGACGGACGGCGACTTCGAGGACGCGCAGCCGACCTGGACACCGGACGGAGACGTCGCGTTCACCTCCTCCCGAGACGCCGACTGGGACATCGACCTGAAGGCCGACATCTACGTCGTGCCGGCCGCGGGCGGCGAGCCGAAACGGCTGACGCCCGGCGACGGCAACTACTACGCGCCCTCGTTCTCTCCCGACGGGTCGCTGCTCGCCGTCAAGTGGTCACCGGCCGGCCTGGACTTCCCGCGCCACGCACAGATCGGGGTCGTCGATGCGAAGTCGGGCGGGGACCTGCGTCTGCTCACCACGTCGCTCGACCGCAACTGCGACCCGTATCCCGACCTGCGCGAGCCGATCTGGGACGAGGGCTCCATCGTCTTCGCGATCGAGGACGCGGGCAACGTGCACGTCTACCGCGTGTCGCCGGAGGGTGGCGAGCCGGAACTCGTGCACGGCGGCGAGATCGTGCTCACGAGCTTCGATGCCCGCGACGGCGTGATCGTCCGCGCGGGGACGACTGCGCCCGATCTGACCGAGCTCTATGTGGGCGCGCAGCAGGTGACCGAGGTCGGCCGCGCCTTCGCCGCCGGCCGGGAGCTCGTTATCCCGGAGCGCTTCACCGCCGTCTCGGCCGACGGATCCGAGGTCGAGGCGTGGATCGCACGCCCGGCGGGACTCACGGAGGGAGAGCGGTGTCCCGTCCTGCTCAACATCCACGGCGGTCCCTTCACCCAGTACGGAAACGGCTTCTTCGACGAGACGCAGGTGTACGCCGGCGGCGGCTACGCGGTCGTGTACTCGAACCCGCGCGGATCGTCCGGCTACTCGGAGGCGTGGGGCCGCGCGATCATGGGCCCCGGCGAGCTCGGCCCCGGCTGGGGGACGGTCGACTACCAGGATCTGATGGCCGTCGCCGACGAGGCCCTGAAGCGCTTCGACTTCTGCGACCCCGATCGCATGGGAGTGCTCGGCGGCTCGTACGGCGGCTTCATGACCTCCTGGATCGTGAGTCACACCAACCGCTTCAAGGCAGCCTGCTCGGAGCGGGCCGTCAACAACCTCGTCTCGATGTACGGCTCCAGCGACATCGGCTGGGTCTTCAAGGGCTACCACGGCGTCTTCGTCCACGACGACGTCGACACCTACCTCCAGATGTCGCCGTGGACCTACGCCAAGGAGATCGAGACGCCGCTTCTGATCCTGCATTCCGAGCAGGACCTGCGCTGCAACATCGAGCAGGCCGAGCAGCTCTTCACGACGCTGCGGCTGCTGAAGAAGGACGTCGAGATGGTGCGCTTCCCGGTCGAGAGCCACGAGCTGTCGCGCTCGGGGAATCCGGTGCACCGGGTGCAGCGCTTCGAGCTCCTGCTCGAGTGGTTCGACCGCCACCTGAAGTAGCCAGCTCGAAGAGTGCGGTAAACCGCACCCCAGAACACCTGCGCGCCGAAGACGCAGGACGTCCGCCGGCTGCAAGGCTGAGGCCATGAATCGAGCGACCGCCGCGACTCCCCTACGCCACCGCCGGCCCCACCCCTTCCTCGGGCCGAGCGTGAGAGGCACCGTCGCCTTCTCTCCCGTGCGTCGCTCGCACGCCTAAAACAGAGCTGGACGCGTCCCGACCTCTCCCCGGGACGCGTCCGCATGTGAAAATGACTTCGTGGGCTACACGATCTTCCACGCCGCCGACTTCGACTGGCAGCCGCGCCGCGAGGGCGATCCGCGCCTCGCCGCCGGAGTGTCGGAGGGGCTGACGCAGTCTCGGGCGAACCTCTTCCGCTACCCGGCGGGCGCGGTCGGGCGCCGCCACAGCGATCCGATCCAGGAGGAGGTCTTCGTCGTCATGGACGGCACGCTCACCATCCACATGGGCGAGGACGGGGCCGTCGAGCAGCACGAGCTGGCGACGGGCAGCGTGCTGGTCGTCCAGCCCGGCACGCCGCTGCAGCTCTCGAACCGGCACGAGGACGAGCTGCGTCTCTTCATCTACGGCGCGCCCCCGGAGCGCGGCGACACGACGTTCTTCGAAGCGGTCGAGTGAACGAACCGGCAACCATGAACGCCCGCGCGTTCCTCGGGCGTCGCTCGCAGTGCCCGGCCGGAGGGGACAGTACGTGTAGTACGGCCCCGGAGAGCCGGGTGCTGCGAGCGGCGTCAGGCGTCGGCGGAGCCCGGCTCTGCCGGGCGGGAGCCGCCGCCGGCGAGGGGCGCGCGTGACTGCGTTCGGCGACGTCCGGTCGATTGTTCCCCGGCGCGTGTGGGACGGGATCACGGCGCGCGCCGTGCACGGCGAGCGGTTGACGCTCGCCGTCGTCGAGCTCGAGCCGGGCGCGATCGCCGAGACACACAGTCACGAGCACGAGCAGCTCGGGATGGTCCTCCGCGGCTCGATCCGCTTCCGCGTCGGCGACGAGGAGCGCGAGCTCGGGCCTGGCGAGACCTGGGAGATCCCCTCGAACACGCCCCACCGTGCCGAGGCCGGCCCGGATGGAGCCAGCGTGCTCGACCTCTTCGCGCCTCCTCGCGGCGAGTGGGAGCACGCCGACCCGGCCGAGGGACCCGGCCGCTGGCCCTAGGCTTAAGGCGGCTCGTCCGGCGCGCTACTCGGCGCTGGTCTCGTCGCCCGGATCGCTGTTCACGATCGGCGGCAGCATGTAAAAGAGGGTACGACGAGGGTCAGACGGCGACGCGTTCGGGAGCCCGCTCGAAGACGAGCTCCCCGTTCTGTGCGTCGACGAGGATCGTCTCGCCCTCGGCGAACTCACCCTCGAGCAACCGCTGTGCAAGCGGGTTCTCGACCAGGCGCTGCAATGCGCGCTTGAGCGGCCGCGCTCCGTAGGTGGGATCCCAGCCGGCCTCGGCCAGCACGTCCTTCGCCGCGTCGGAGAGCTCGAGCGAGAGCTTGCGCTCGGCGAGGCGGGCACGTAGGCGCTCCAGCTGGAGCTCCGCGATCTCGGCGAGCTGCTCCTTGCTCAAGGCCTCGAAGACGACGATCTCGTCGATCCGGTTCAGGAACTCCGGCCGGAAGTGCTCGCGCATCTGCTCGGCGGAGCGGATGTTCGAGGTCATGATCAGCACCGTGTTCCGGAAGTCGACGGTGCGGCCCTGGCCGTCGGTGAGACGGCCGTCGTCGAGCACCTGCAGGAGGACGTCGAAGACCTCGGAGTGCGCCTTCTCGATCTCGTCGAGCAGGACGACCGAGTACGGCCGCCGGCGCACCGCTTCCGTGAGCTGGCCACCCTCGTCGTAGCCGACGTAGCCGGGCGGGGCCCCCACCAGGCGCGACACGGTGTGCCGTTCCTGGTACTCGGACATGTCGATTCGGATCATGGCCCGGTCGTCGTCGAACATGAACTCGGCGAGCGCACGGGCGAGCTCGGTCTTGCCGACCCCAGTCGGGCCGAGGAAGACGAACGAGCCGATCGGGCGGTCTGGATCCTGCAGCCCCGAGCGCGCGCGGCGAAGAGCGTTCGAGACGGCTTCGACGGCCGCGTGCTGGCCGATCACACGGCGATGCAGCCGCTCCTCCATGTGGATCAGCTTCTCCGTCTCACCTTCGAGCAGGCGTGAGACGGGAATTCCGGTCCACGAGGCGACGACGGCGGCGATGTCGTCCTCGTCGACCTCCTCCTTGACCATCGGCTCGGCCGGCGTCTCTCGCTCCTCCAGCTCCTTCTCGAGCGCGGGCAGCTCGCCGTAACGGATCTCGGCGACGCGCTGCAGGTCGCCGACGCGCTCGGCGCGCTCGGCCTCCATGCGCAGCTCGTCGATGCGGTTCGTGATCTCGCCGATCCGGTCGAGCGCCGCCTTCTCCTCCGCCCAGCGTCCCGCCAGCCCGGAGTGGCGTTCCTTCGCGTCCGCGAGCTGGCGCTCCACCGGGTCGCGCACCTCCTTCGACTCCTTGCCCATCGCGGCGAGCTCGATCTCGAGCTGGCGCACGGCGCGGTCGGCCTGGTCGAGCTCGACCGGCGAGCTGTCGATCTCCATCTTCAGGCGGGACGCGGCCTCGTCGATGAGGTCGATCGCCTTGTCGGGCAGCTGCCGGTCGGCGATGTAGCGGTCGGAGAGCACCGCCGCGGCGACGAGCGCCGCGTCGCGGATCCGGACGCGGTGGTGCGACTCGTACTTCTCCTTCAGGCCGCGCAGGATCGCAATCGTGTCCACGACCGACGGCTCGCCGACGAACACCGGCTGGAACCGCCGCTCGAGCGCGGCGTCCTTCTCGATGTGCTTGCGGTATTCGTCGAGCGTCGTCGCCCCGACGGCGCGCAGCTCGCCGCGCGCCAGCATCGGCTTCAGCAGCTGAGCCGCGTCGACCGCGCCCTCGGCCGCTCCGGCGCCGACGATCGTGTGCAGCTCATCGATGAACAGGATGATCTGGCCGTCGGCGTTCTTGATCTCGGCGAGGACGGCCTTGATCCGCTCCTCGAACTCGCCGCGGTACTTCGCCCCGGCGAGCAGCGCGCCGACGTCGAGCGCCCAGACGCGCTTGCCCTTGAGGCCCTCGGGCACGTCGCCGGCGACGATCCGCTGCGCGAGACCCTCGGCGATCGCGGTCTTCCCGACGCCGGGCTCGCCGATCAGGACAGGGTTGTTCTTCGTGCGGCGCGAGAGGACTTGGATCACGCGCCGGATCTCCTCGTCGCGACCGATGACCGGGTCGAGCTTGCCGTGCTCGGCGGCCTCGGTCAGGTCGCGGCCGAACTTGGAGAGCGCCTGGTAGGTGCCCTCGGGATCCTGGCTCGTGACGCGCTGCCCACCCCGGACCTCCTTGATCCTAGCGAGTAGGGCGTCTCGCGGGACGACGTCGAGCGCGAGCAGCAGGTGCTCGGTCGAGACGTATTCGTCCTCGAGCTTCCGCGCCTCGTCGAACGCCTCGTCGAGGATGCGCCCGACGGCGGCGCCCGCCTGGGGCTGCTGCGAGGCGCCCTGGATCGCCGGCTTCGCGGCAAGCGCTGCCTCGGTCTCGGCGCGCAGGGCGGCGGGATCGGGCACGAGCTGTGCCGGGAGCTCCTGGTCGAGCAGTGCGAGCAGCAGGTGCTCGGGATAGAGCTCCGGATTGCCGGTCCGGCGCGCAAGCTCCTGCGCGGCCGCGACGGCCTCCTGGCTCTTGATCGTCAGCTTGTTGAAGTCCATCTGGTGCCTAGCTCCTCGGTGCTGGATGTCGTTCGGACTGGTAGAGGACGACCTCCCGCTTGTAGGAGCGGTGGACGGTCCGGATCTCCTCGCGCAGCTCGCGCTCGAGCCGCTCGGCGCGGGCGCGCTGCTTGCGCAGCTCGTCCTCGAGCCGCAGGACGTGCTCGACGCCCGAGAGGTTGAGGCCGAGCTCGGTCGTCAGGCGCTGGATCACGCGCAACCGCTCCAGATCGGCCTCTGAGTAGAGCCGCGTGCCGCCTGGCGTGCGCCCAGGGCGCACGAGCCCTTTCGACTCGTACACGCGCAGCGTCTGCTGGTGCATGCCGACGAGCTCGGCCGCGACGGAGATCATGTAGCGCGGGTGCTTGTCCATCAGCGGCTCACCTTCCGCAGCTCCTCGAGCAGCTCGCGCTCCTTCTTCGAGACCTTCTCGGGGACGGTCAGCTTCAGGCGGGCGAGCAGGTCGCCCTTCCCGCCGCCCTTCAGGTGCGGGGCGCCGCGGCCCTTGATCTTCAGCAGCTTGCCCGGCTGCGACCCGGCCGGGACCTTGAGCGAGATCGGGCCCTCGGGCGTCGGCACCTCGAGCTTGGCGCCGAGCGTGGCGTCCGCGTAGGTGACCGGCACGTCGACGATCAGATCCGAGCCGCGGCGCTCGAAGATCGGCGAGCCGGCGACGCGTGTCACGACCCAGAGGTCACCGGCGGGCCCGCCGTTGCGGCCCGGCTCGCCACGCCCCTTGAGGCGGATGCGAGTGCCGTCCTTCGCACCGGCCGGGATCTTGACCTGGAAGGTCTTCTGCACCCGCTCGCGGCCGCCCCCACGGCAGGTCTTGCACGGCTTCTCGATCACGGTGCCGTTGCCGCGGCAGCGCTGGCAGGGATGGGAGAGCGAGAAGAGGCCCTGCGAGTCGGAGACCACGCCGCGGCCGCCGCACTGCGGGCACGTGATCGGCGCGGTGCCTGGCTCGGCGCCCGTGCCTCCGCACGTGTGGCAGGCCGTCTCGACCTCCGCCCGCACCGGCACCTGGACGCCCTGGAGCGAGTCCTCGAACGAGACGTGCACCTCCGTCTGCAGGTCGGCGCCGCGCTCAGGTGTAAATCTTGCAGCCTGCGGGCCTCGCTGGCGGCCAAAGCCACCGCCACCGCCGCCGCCGCCGCCGAAGAGGCCGCCGAAGAGATCGCCGAGGTCGCTCAGGTCGAAGTCCTGGAACTGGCCGCTCATCGGGCCGCGCCCGTTGGTCGAGCCGTAGGCGTCATACGCCTTGCGCTTCTCGGGATCGGAGAGGACGTCGTACGCGCCCTGGATCTCCTTGAAGCGCGTCTCGTCGCCTCCGCTCGCGTCGGGGTGATGCTCGCGCGCGAGCTTGCGGTACGCCTTCTTGATCTCCTCGGCAGAGGCGTTCTTGGCGACGCCGAGCGTGTCGTACAGGTTGGTCATTCGGCGACGATCACCCGAGCCGGGCGGACCACCTTGTCACCCAGCCGGTAGCCCTTCTGCAGCACCTGGAGCACCGAGCCCTCCTCGGCACCCTCGGCCGGCTGGGCGAGCAGCGCCTCGTGGACGTGCGGGTCGAAGGCGCCCTCGGTGTCGATCTCGGTGAGGCCGTGACGCTCGACGAGGCCGAGCAGCGAGCGGTGGACGAGGCGGACGCCCTCCTCGAGCTTCGCCTCCTCATGCTCGGCGGCCGCCTCGAGCGCTCTTTCGAGGTCGTCCAGCACGGGGAGCAGCTCGTTCAACAGCCGCTCGTTCGCGCGCTGGCTCAGCTCGGCGTGCTCGCGTGCCGTCCGCTTGCGGTAGTTGTCGAAGTCGGCGGCGAGGCGCAGGTACGAGTCGTCCGGAGCCGGCGGAGTCTCCTCCACCGGCTCCTCGACGAGCTCCTCTTCCTCCACACCCTGCTCGCCAACGTCGTGCTCGAGTGGCTGGTCGGTCACGAGGTCTTCGCCTCTTCTTCCTCGTCGATGACCTCGTAGTCGGCGTCCTCGACGACCTCGTCCGCGGTGCCTGCGTCGCCGTTGCCCGCCGCCTGGGACTGGGCCTGGGCGGTCGACTGGGCGTAGAGCACGTCCGCCAGCTTCCGCGCAGCCTCGTTCAGCGCGTCCGTCTTCTGCTGGATCTCGTTCACGTCGGTCGACTCGAGCGAGGCGCGCAGCTCCATGATCCGTCCCTCGATCGTCGAGGCATCGGACTCGTCGAGCTTGTCGCGGTGCTCCTTGAGCGTGTTCTCGGTCTGGTAGGCCAGGCTCTCCGCTGCGTTGCGCGTGTCCGCGAGCTCGCGCAGCTTGTGCGCCTCGTCGGCGTGCGCCTCGGCCTCCTTCACCATCCGCTGCACCTCGTCCTCGGAGAGGCCCGACCCGCCCTCGATCTTGATCTGCTGCTCGTTGCCGGTGCCGAGGTCCTTGGCGGTGACATGGATGATCCCGTTCGCGTCGATGTCGAAGCCGACCTCGATCTGCGGCATGCCCCGCGGCGCCGGCGCGATGCCGACGAGCTGGAACTTGCCGAGCGTCTTGTTGTAGACCGCCATCTCCGTCTCGCCCTGGAGCACGTGGATCTCGACCGAGGGCTGGTTGTCCTCGGCGGTCGAGAACGTCTCGGCCTTGCGGGTCGGGATCGTCGTGTTCCGGTCGATCAGCTTCGTGAAGACGCCGCCCTTCGTCTCGATCCCGAGGGACAGAGGCGTGACGTCGAGCAGGAGCACGTCCTTGACCTCACCCCGGAGCACGCCCGCCTGGATGGCCGCGCCGACGGCGACGACCTCGTCAGGGTTGACGCCCTTGTGGGGATCCTTGCCGAGCAGCTCCTTGACCTTCTCCTGCACCGCCGGCATGCGCGTCATGCCGCCGACGAGCACGACATGCTCGATCTTCGAGGCGTCGAGCCCTGCGTCGGCGAGGGCAGCCTTCGTCGGGCCGACCGTCCGCTCGATCAGGTCTGCGGTGATCTCACCGAGCTTGGCCCGGGTGAGCTGCAGGTCGAGGTGCTTCGGACCCTCCGCGGTGGCGGTGACGAACGGCAGGTTGATCTGCGTCGTCATCGTCGAGGAGAGCTCGATCTTCGCCTTCTCGGCGGCCTCGTAGAGCCGCTGCAGGGCCATCTTGTCCGCGGCCAGGTCGATCCCCTGGTCGCGCTTGAACTCGGCCACCATCCAGTCGACGACCGCCTTGTCGAAGTTGTCGCCGCCGAGGTGGTTGTCCCCGTTCGTCGACTTGACCTCGAAGACGCCTTCGCCGAGCTCGAGCACGGACACGTCGAACGTGCCGCCGCCGAGGTCGAAGACCAGGATCGTCTGGTCGGCGCCTTCCTTGTCGAGGCCGTACGCGAGCGCTGCCGCGGTCGGCTCGTTGATGATTCGGAGCACGTTGAGGCCCGCGATCTTGCCGGCGTCCTTCGTCGCCTCGCGCTGCGCGTTGTTGAAGTAGGCGGGGACGGTGATCACCGCGTCGGCGACCGGCTCGCCCAGGTACGCCTCGGCGTCGGCCTTCAGCTTCTGCAGGATCATCGCGCTGATCTCCTCGGGGGCGTACTCGCTGCCCTCGACCTCGACCCGCGCGTCCCCGTTCTCGCCCTTCGCGACCTCGTAGGGGACGATCGTCATCTCCTCCGAGACCTCGTCCCACTTGCGGCCGACGAAGCGCTTGATCGAGAAGATCGTGTTCTGCGGGTTCGTCACCTGCTGGCGCTTCGCGGGCGCCCCGACGAGCCGCTGACCGTCCTTCGTGAACGCGACGACGGACGGCGTCGTGCGGCCGCCCTCGGCGTTCGGGATCACGGTCGGCTCGCCGCCCTCGAGCACCGCCATGCAGCTGTTCGTCGTGCCCAGGTCGATACCGATTGTCTTCGCCATGCTGTCTGTCTCCTCCGTGCTCAGTGGTTGCGGATCAGAAAATCTGAGCCGAAGAATATCAGATCATTACTGACTCGTGGCCTCCCAGGGCCGCGGATCGCTCCGCAGCAGCGAGTAGAGGAGCACATCCTGGTTGCGGCCGCCGTTGAAGAACGCGCCGCGGACGGTGCCCTCCAGCACGAAGCCGCATTTCTCGGCGACACGGCGCGAGGCGGCGTTCTCGGGAACGATCACCAGGTGGATGCGGTGCTGCTTCTTCGCACCGAACAGGTAGTCCACGAGCAGCTGCACGGCTTCGGTCGTGTACCCGCGGCCGGCGAACCGTTCACCGTAGAGCTGGTAGGAGAGCTCGAACGCGTCCCAGTAGCTAACCGGCTTGAAAAACTCGATGTGGCCGGCCATCTCGCCCTCGGCCGTGACGATCAGCAGCGTGCCCTCCTCCCGCTGCCAGAAGCCCTTCTCAGCGAACTCCCGCCGGAACGCCGACTCGGAGAGAACGCCGAGCGGGAAGTAGGCGCCGCGGTCCGCGATCGCGACGTGGGCCGTGTACATCTCGTCGAGATCGCTCTCGCGGACCGGACGCAGCTGGATCGATCGTCCTTGCAGCACGGTGCCCTCGATTATGAGGGTCGGCTAGCGAAAGACGCCGATCAGCACTCCGCCTGCGACGACGAGCGCGGCGCCGCCGAACAGGCGTGACCCGACGAGCTCGTGCCGGCGGAGCAGGAGCGCCGAGAGGGAAACGCCCCAGAGCGACTCGGTCGCGACGAGCGGGGAGACGACCGAGACGCGGCCGCGGTAGTAGGCCTCGAAGAGGCAGAGGTACGAGAGCCCGAAGCAGACACCGGCCGGGACGAATGCCCTCAGCCCGGCGAGCGGGAGCCGGCGCCGCGTGAGCAGCAGCCAGACGGCGATCGTCACCCCACCCGCCGCCAGGGTGGCCGCCGCGGCAAGCGCCGGCTCGACCTCGGTGTCGAGCGAGAGATGCCGGACGAGGTTGTCGCGGACGGCGAAGATGATCGTCGCGGCGAACGCGAACCCGAGCCCGATCCACTTCACGTGCTCGGGCCGGCCGGGCTCGCGCACGAGCAGGACCCCGCCGACGACGATCAAGAGTGCGCCGAGGATCACACCCGCCTTCGCGGGCTCGTCGAGCAGCAGGAGCGCGATGGCGACCGAGAAGAGCGGCGCGGTCCCAACGGTGACGGAGGTGCGCGAGGGCCCAGCGTCACGGATCGCGAGCGTGAAGAGCAGCTGCGACCCACCGGGTCCGAGCATGCCGGCGAGCAGGAACGGCCAGACGCCGCCGAGCTCGAGGTCGCCCGCGGCGACGAAGGGAACGGTGACGGCGAGGGCGACGAGGATCGTGAGCAGCGCACCGCTCTCCGCGTCCGGAACACGCGCCAGCGCGAAGCGGAGCGCGACCGTCATGGAGCCGAAGAGGGCGGCCGAGGCCAGGGCGAGCACGACCGCGTCCATCGCGCGAACCTACCGTGCGAAGAGCAGCTGGGCGCCGATCTCCGTCCGCGTCACGCGCGACTCGCCGAACCCGGCCGCCGGCGGCAATGCCTCGAGCTCGGCGTCGGAATAGAAGTGGCCGCGGGTGGCGAGCGGGTACGGGGCAGCGGGCGTGCCCTTCGCCTCGGGCGGCGTCGTGAAGATCGCAAGCCGCCCGCGGTCCGGGTCGAGGACACGCCGGAACTCGCGCAGGACGCGCACCGGATCGTCCATGAAGAAGAAGGCGACCAGGCACGAGACCGTGGTGAATTCCCCGTCGGCGAACGGCAGCTCCTCGGCGCGGCCTTCCACGACCCGCACGCCGGAGGTCGCCCGTGCGAGCTCCACCATCTCCCGGCTGTGGTCGAGCCCAACCGCCTCGCAGCCCGTCTCGAGCGCCCGCCGCAGGAAGACGCCGCCGCCGCAGCCGACGTCGAGCAGGCGATCATCGGGACCGAGCGCGAGCGCCGCGAGCACCGGCTCCCAGGCGAACGAGTGGGCGTCGTCCGCGCCATAGACCTCGCGCGCCTTGCGGCCGTGCGGGCGCCGCGCGACCCGGTCGGTCATCCGGTCGATCCTCCACTCGCGGAATCGGTTCAGCATTCGCTCGCCTAGGATGCCGCCCGTGACGGATCCACGCGACCGGGAGCTTGCCGAACTGCTGGTGAGCAGGTGTCTCGACGTGCAGCCGGGCTGGCAGGTCTCGGTGCGGTCGACGCCGCTGGCACGGCCTCTCGTCCAGGAAGTCGCACGCGCGATCGCGCGGCGCGGCGCCTATTACCTGCCGCGCATCAACTGGGGCCCGGAGCGGTTCCGCGCCGACCTCGACTGGGCGCTCGAGGCGCCGCTCGAGCTGCTGGGCACGCTGCCCGACATCGAGGCGTACCAGGTCGACCACGAGGACGCCCGGCTGACGATCCGTGCTCCGGAGGACGTTCGCGCCGGCGCGGCGCTCGACGCCGAGCGGCGGACGCTGCTGCAGCAGGCCGGTGAGCCCGCGAGCCGGCGGGCGCGGGCGCTCGACGTCCGCTGGGCACTCGTGGAATACCCCACCGAGGCGGCCGCAGCCGAGGCCGGCCTGTCGCTCGACGAGTACGCCGACTTCGTCTACGGCGCGTGCCTGCTCGACTGGGACGCGGAAGAGGCGCGGATGCGGGAGATCAAGGCGCATTTCGACCAGGGCGGCTCCGTGCACATCCTGGGAGAGGGCACCGATCTCACGATCGGGATCGAGGGTCGCGAAGGAGTCGTCTCGGCCGGCTTCCGCAACATGCCGGACGGAGAGGTCTTCTACTGCCCGGTCGAGGACAGCGCCGAGGGAGTGATCACGTATGCAGAGTTCCCGGCGATCTACCTCGGCCACGACGTCGTCGGAGCGCGGCTCGTCTTCCGTGCGGGCGAGGTCGTCGAGGCGGGTGCGGAGGAGGGCGAGGAGTTTCTCCAGCAAGTGCTCGCGACCGACGAGGGCGCTCGCCGGCTGGGCGAGCTGGGTCTCGGCTGCAACCCGAGGATCACGCGCTTCTCGAGGAACGTGCTCTTCGACGAGAAGATCGCCGGCACCGTCCATCTCGCCGTCGGCGCGAGCTACACCTACGCGGGCGGGAAGAACGAGAGCAGCGTGCACTGGGACATGGTCAAGGACCTGCGGCCCGGCGGCGAGCTGAGCCTGGACGGCGAAGTCGTCCAGCGCGACGGCAGCTGGCTCATCTGAGGAGAAGCCGGCGCAGGGTCCGCGCGGCCTCGGGCTCGGCGATGACAATCCCCGCCATGATCACGGCGCAGCCGCCCCACCCCACGGCGCCGAGCCGGTCTCCGGCCAGCCAGAAGCCGAAGAATCCGGCGAAGACCGGTTCCATTGCGAAGGCGAGCGCGGTCTGCGTAGCGCTCGCCCGCCGCTGTGCCCACGTCTGAACAAGAAAGGCGAGCGCGCTCGCGAAGACGCCGGTGACGAGCAGGGCACCCCAGACCGTCCAGCCACGCGGCAGCTCGACCTGGCCGAGCGCAACGGCGACGGCTGCGAAACCGACGAACGCCGCCAGCATCTCGGCCTGCGTGAACGCGATGGGGTCGTAGCGCGGCGCATACCGCTCCATCAGCACGATCTGAACCGAGTAGGCGGCCGAGCCGGCGAGCACGAGCAGGTCGCCGGCGGGGTCGCCCGCACCGACGCCGGAGAGCATCGCGAGCCCGGCGACGGCGAGCGCGACTCCGATCCAGACAGCGCCGCCGACCCGCGTACGGAAGAGCACGAGCGCGAGAAGCGGCGTGAAGACGACGTAGAGGCCGGTGATGAAGCCTGCGCTCGAGACCGTGGTGCGCTCGAGCCCTGCGGTCTGAAGCCCGTAGCCCGTGGCGAGCAGGAGCCCGAGCGAGACGCCCGCAACCCACCCGCGGCGACCCAGTGAGCGCATCCGACCGGCCGCGGGAGCGGCGAGCACGAGCGACGCGATCGCAAAGCGGACGGCGAGGAACGCGAACAGCGGATAGAGCGCGACAGCGTCCTTGACCTGGACGAAGGTCACGCCCCAGACGGCGGTGACTGCGATCAAGGCGATCAGGGCGCGCATCGCGCGACATTAGAGTCCGGCGCCATGGTGGTGCCGTCCCTCCTGCGCGAGAACGCACAGTTCCGCCGTTTCTGGCTCGGCCAGTCGATTTCACTGCTGGGCGACCAGGTCAGCGTGATCGCGCTGCCGCTCGTCGCCGTGCTGACACTCGACGCGAGCGCCGCGCAGATGGGCTACCTGGTGGCCGCCGAGCTCGCGCCGAATCTCCTCCTCTCGCTGCACGCAGGCGCCTGGGCCGACCAGCGCGCGCGGAAGCGGCACATCATGATCGCCACCGACCTCGGCCGCGCCGGCCTGCTCGGCTCGCTGCCGGTCGCGTGGGCGTTCGATGCCCTCACCTTCCCGCACATGCTCGTCGTCGCATTCCTGATCGGGTCGCTCAGCGTCCTCTTCCAGGTCTCCTACAGCGCGCTGTACGTCGCGCTCGTGCCGCGCGAACGGCTGATCGAAGGCGGGTCGATCATGCACGGGAGCCGCGCGCTCTCGTATGTCGCCGGACCGAGTGTCGGCGGCCTGCTCGTGCAGGCCATCTCGGCGCCCGCGACCCTCGTCGTCGACGCGTGCTCCTACGTCGTCTCTGCCCTGTTCCTGCGGAGCGTCGAGGCGGAGGAACCGGTACCCGAGACCCCCGGCAAGGGCCACGTGGTCTCGGGCGTGCGCTGGGTGTTCGGCAACCCGATCGTCCGCGCCGCACTCGGTGCGACGGCGACGATCAACTTCTTCAACTTCGTCTTCGCTGCGCTCTTCATCCTCTACGCGAACAGGTCGCTGGGCGTCGAACCGGGGACGCTCGGACTGGTGCTGGGGGCCGGCGCGGTCGGCGGCGTCCTGGGCGCGATCGTGACGGGTCGAATCGCCGGCAGGATCGGGGTCGGGCCGACGTTTGCCGTCGGCTGCGTCGTCTTTCCGGCGCCCCTCCTTCTCGTCCCGCTCGCCGATGGACCGCGCTGGGTGATCCTCGCGTGCCTGTTCCTGGCCGAGTTCGGCGCCGGGCTCGGGGTGATGATGCTCGACATCAGCGTCGGCGCGATCTTCGCGGCGGTCATTCCGGCCCGGCTGCGGTCACGCGTCTCCGGCGCCTACACGGTCGTCAACTACGGCGTCCGCCCGCTCGGAGCGCTCGCAGGCGGGGCGCTCGGGACGTGGATCGGCCTGCGCCCGACTCTGTGGATCGCGACGGGGGGTGCTCTCGCCGGCATTCTCTGGCTCCTGCCATCGCCGATCCTGCGGCTACGGGAGCTGCCGGAGCTCGACGACGCGGCCGGCTAGACGCGCGCTCGGTCTAACCCAAGAGAGTGACCGGCGTCACCAAAACCGAGGATCGCGGGCGCGCGCGACTCACAGTCCCGGCGGGCCGATAAGGAAGCCACGAAAGTGGTATAGCAGCGCGGGGTCCGAAGCCGCGTACCGGCTACGGAAGGGATGAGTTGTGAGAAAGCGGACGATCGTTTCGATCCTGGTGGCCCTGGCCATCTTCGCCACCGTGTCCGCGATCGCGGCGAGTCTGGGTGGCGTCACGAGCAGCGCAGTCAGCGCCGACAACGTGGCGATCGTCTCCTGCGACTCTGACGGCGTCACGTCGCTCTACACATCTGCGTGGGATGCGACCGACAAGCGCTACGAGGTGACGGCTGTGACCGTCGGCGGCGTGTCGGACACCTGCGACGGACAGACGCTCAGCGTCAGCCTGACCGACACCGCGGGCGTTCAGCTCGGCACGGGCACGACCGCGATCCCCACCAGCGCTGCGACCTCCTTTGTCGTCACGCTCTCGACTGCCGCCTCCGCCAAGCTCACCGAGGGGATCCACATCCTGATCGCGAGCTAGACCGAGCACCTCCCCAGGACCATGAAGTCAGCACTGCTCAGCGCGTCGGTTGCACTCATGCTCTCGGCAGGAGTCGCGGCGGCCGCAACGCTCAGCGGTGTCGGCGGTCCAACCCTCAGCGCCGGCGACAGCTCGATCGCCGCCTGTGACCCGGACACCCTGACAACGCTCTACACGACGACGGCTGGAAACGTGACCGCGGTCACCGTCGGAGGGCTCGCAGATCCAGGCTGCGAAGGAGCCTCACTGAGCCTCAGCGTCGTCGACGCCACCGGAGCAAGCATTGCGAGCGCCGGCCCGGCGACGATTCCGGCCGACGAAGGAACGGTCGACAACACGCTCGTGCTGTCCGTCAGCCCCAACCCGCTCGCTGAGGCTCCGACGGCGGTCGAGATCGTGATCGCAGGCCCGTGATGCGGGCGCCGCGGCCCACGATCGCTGTCTGCACCGTCGCCGCGGCGCTTGCCGCCGGCGTCGCCGCCAGGGGCGCGCCGATCACGACGAGCCCGGCGCAGCTCATGGCCCGCACCGTCGTCGGAGGGGTTCCGATCTCGACCTGCACGCTTGCGCCGAACGCCGACACTTTTGCGGACGGCGCGGCGCCGTTGACCCCGCAGGGCGCAGCGACCACTCTTCATGTGCTCACGCAGACTCTTTTCAACAAGCGCACCTTCGTGCGCTTCGACGTCGCGAGCTGCGCTATCCCGGCCGTCGCCCGGCTCAAGACCAGCTCCTTCAATCTCGTGATCACGACCGCGCCGGCGTCCTCGAGGACCTATGACCTCCATGCTGTAACCGCAGCCTGGACCGAGGCGGCGCTGACCTCGCTCGCGCAACCCGCCGTCGCCGGCACGGTTACGGCGAGCGTCGCCACAGGCACCACTGGAGGCGCCACGCTGACGACCAACGTCATGGCCGACGTCGGCACGTATGTCACCGGCGCCGCGACGAATGACGGCTGGCGCGTGAAGGACCGAACAGAGGACGCCCTGGGCCCTGTTGAGACTCGGTTCGGCTCGCGCGAGAACGCGACTCCCGCCCTGCGACCGTCTCTCGTCATCACCTACTACCCGTAGCGATGCGAGCGCTGGCCCACATCGCAGCGATCGCCGTCCTCGCCGGGGCCGGGCTGGCGCTCGCATCCCAGCTGCTCGAAGGGCCGGCGAGCTACGTGGTCGTCTCGGGCCAGAGCATGGAGCCGACCCTCAGCACCGGCGACCTCGCCGTTCTCGTGAGGCGTGAGTCGTACCGCCCCGGCGACGTTGTCGCGTATCACGTCCCGCACGGCGAGCCGGGTGCCGGCGCCGTCGTCATCCATCGCGTGATCGGCGGCTCCGCCGAAGTCGGCTACGTGACACAGGGCGACAACCGCGGCGGCCCGGACGCCTGGCGGCCGAAGCCCGACGACGTGATCGGGACGATGGCGTTCGAGATTCCCCGGGCCGGCATGGTGCCGACCTCCCTCGGCAGCCCCATGGGCCTCGGCGTCGGTGCCGGGCTGTTCGCCTTCTTCCTGCTGCGAGGTCGCGGGGGCGCGCGGCCCACGCTGCAACCTCCTGTCACGCGACCTCCTGTCACCCGCGCAGAACCTCCTGAACCACGAGCGGCTCGCGTGGCCGTTCCCGCGACTGTCGACAGCACCACCCCCGCAGTGCAGCCGGGTCCGTCTCCTCTGCTGGTCGCGGCGGCCGGCGTCGCCCTCGGCGGGCTCGTTCTGCTGGCGGCGAGGTCGGCAAGGTCTCGGCGCGCCGGTCGATAGCGGGCAGGGGCGCCCGCAGCGGGCACCCCTGCCGCTCGAACTGCTCTAGAGCCGCTTGTCGACCGACTCCTTGGCGTCTTCTGCCGCGTCCTTGGTGGACTCCCAGGCGTCGTCGGCCTTGTCCTTCGTCTTGCCCCACGCGTCCTGGGCCTGGCCCTCCTTCTCGCGGTCCTCGTCGCCGGTGAGCTTGCCCTCGGCTTCCTTGACCTTGCCCTCGATGCGATCCGAATCCACGTCTGACCCCTTTCCTCGGTTGCAACACGTGTATTCCCTGCTCCGGCCGGTTTCCAACCATGCCCGCAGCGGCTAGTTTGGGCGTATGCGGGACATCCTCCCCACCCTCGCGCGCTGGCACGCGGACGGGCGCCGGGTCGCGCTCGCAACGGTCGTCGAGCGCCGCGGGTCGGCGCCGCGCGATCCGGGTGCCTCACTCGCTCTCAACGACCTGGGCGAGATCGCCGGGTCGGTGACAGGTGGCTGCGTCGAGCCCGCCGTGATCGGGGAGGCGCAGGAGGTGCTCGACGGCGGCCCCGCCCGCGTCCGCGAGTACGGGATCGCCGACGACGACGCCATGGAGGTCGGGCTCTCGTGCGGCGGCACGGTCGGCATCCTGGTCGCCGGGCTCGACACGACTCTCGTCCCCGCCCTCGACGAGGCAGTGCGACTCGACGAGCCGGCGGCGTTTGCTCTGACCGCGAGCGGCGAGCGCATCGGGGAGCAGTGGCTCCACGACGGCTCGGACGGTCCGGTCGCCCGGCTGCTCGCAGGCGGCGAGAGCGCGCTCGCGGACGTCGACGGAGCGGCGGTGTTCGTCCACTCGCTGCTGCCCCGCCCCCAGATGTACATCTTCGGCGCGATCGACCACGCCTCGGCGCTGGCGCGCGTCGGCAAGCTGCTGGGATACCGCGTCACGGTTTGCGACGCCCGCGCCAGGTTCGTCACGCCCGCACGCTTCCCGGAGGCCGACGAGCTCGTCGTCGACTGGCCTGACGCGTTCCTGCGCGGCGCGCCGGTCGACGCGAGGACGGCGATCTGCGTGCTGACACACGACGAGAAGTTCGACGTACCGGCCATCGTCGCCGCACTCGAGACCCCGGCCGCGTACATCGGAGCGATGGGGAGCAAGGTGACGACCGCCGACCGCGAGGAGCGGCTGCGGGCCGAGGGCGTCGGCGACGCCGAGATCGCCCGCATCCACGCCCCGATCGGGATTCCGATCGGCGCGCGCTCGCCCGAGGAGGTCGCCGTCGCGATCGGGGCGGAGATCGTCGAGGCGGCAGCGGCCGCACGGCGTGCGACCACCGCCGGGTCCGGCGTCGTCAGCCTGCTGAGCTAGACGGCGAGGGCGCCGTGCCGGCGCCCTCGTTCGAACCTGAGCCGGCGCGGACCTATTTGGCCTTGACGGTCAGCGTCCCCTTCATCCCGGCTACCGAATGACCCTCGAGCGTGCACAGGAATGGGAACTTTCCCACCTTCGTGAAAGTGACCTTGAGCGTTGCGGTCTTGCCGGCCTTGATCGAGATCGTCTTCTTGCCGGCGATCTTGAAGTCGTGGTTGACGGTGCCCTTGTTCGTGACCTTGAACGTCGCGGCACCCTTGACGATCGTCTTCTTCGAGAGGACGAAGCGGAATTCGCCCGGCTTGCCGGCAGTGACGTTGACGGTCGTCGGAGTCGCCGCGTTCGCGCCGCCGAAGGCCGACATCGCGGCGAGCAACGAAACGACGGCCGCCAAGACTGCTACCACAGACCCCTTCTGAACCTTGCTCAAGAGACCCTCCTCGTCTGCTCGGAACCTCCTGTTGACACGTTCCCCCAAACGATAGATGAACCGTCCAGCGGGCTGGACGAGAAGTAGGTCTAGATGTGTCCATTCGCCGGAGAACGCACTAGGGTGAGGTGATGGCAGTGAGCGAACGACTACCCGAAGCGGATCCGCCGCACGACGCCGAACTGGGCGCCGCGCTCCGCCAAGCACGGAATGCGCTGGGGCTTTCGCTCGCGCAGGTAGCGGAAGCGACCGGCGTCTCCCGCTCGCTGCTGTCGCTGATCGAGACCGGCCGCAGCGACATCACGATCGGCCGGCTCAGCCGTCTGGCGAAGCTGTACGACATCCGACTGGCAGACCTCGTCCCGGAGCCGCGCCACCCCGACCCGCTCGTCGTCCGCGCCGACGACCGCCGCGCGATGCACTACGAGGCGGAAGGGATCGACGTGGAGATCCTCACACCGGAAGGGCCGCACGCGATGCATGCCCGGCTCACAACGCTGCCTCCGAATGCGGCGATGAAGGACTTCATCGTCCAGACGAACGAGATCTTCGTGTTCGTGCTCGAGGGCAAGGTGCGCACCGAGTTCGCCGACGGACGCGAGATCGTGCTCGACACGGGCGACAGCGCCGCCTATGTGTCCGGCGAGAGCGGGCACAGGCACATCAACCTGTCCGACGAGACGACGCGGATGATCGTCGTCATCCGCCGGCCACAACCTCGATAGCGGCCGGATCCAGCCGGTTGGAGGCGAGCCTGACTTCTAGGCAGCAAACGGGAACATCGCTACCCTCAGGGGCATGACCCTGGACCGCCTCGGCCGCCCGCTTCGCGACCTCCGGATCTCGGTCACCGACCGCTGCAACTTCCGCTGCGTGTACTGCATGCCGAAGGAGGTCTTCGGCAGCGACTACCGCTTCCTCGACCGCAAGGAGCTGCTCACGTTCGAGGAGATCGAGCGAGTGGCGCGAGTCTTCGTCGGCCTCGGCGTCAACAAGCTCCGGCTCACGGGCGGCGAGCCGCTCGTGCGGAAGGACGTCGACCGGCTGATCGCGCTGCTCGCGCCGCTCGGCGCCGAGCTCACGCTGACGACAAACGCGTCGCTGCTCGCGCCGAAGGCTGCAGCGCTGTCCGCGGCCGGCCTCGATCGCGTCACCGTCAGCCTGGACTCGCTCGACGACGAGACGTTCCAGGCGATGAACGACGTTGACTTCCCCGTCCAGCGGGTGCTGGACGGAATCGACGCGGCGGCGGCGGCGGGGATGCCCGTGAAGGTCAACGCGGTGATCAAGCGAGGTCTGAACGAGCACGCAATCCTCGAGATGGCCGCGCACTTCCGCGGCACCGGCCACACGCTGCGCTTCATCGAGTACATGGACGTGGGCACGACCAACGGCTGGCGGCTGGACGACGTCGTGCCGGCGGGCGAGATCGTGGAGCGGATCTCGGCCCGGTTCCCGCTCGAGCCCGTCGACCCGGGCTACCGCGGCGAGGTTGCGAAGCGCTGGCGCTACGTGGACGGCGGCGGCGAGGTCGGTGTGATCTCGTCGGTCACGCAGCCGTTCTGCGGCGACTGCACGCGTTCGCGCATCTCGGCGGAGGGACGCCTCTACACCTGCCTCTTCGGCATTCGCGGACACGACCTGCGCGCGCTCGTTCGCCGGGGCGCATCCGACGAGGAGCTGGCCGCGGTGGTCGCCGGGATCTGGGGCAAGCGGACCGACCGCTACTCCGAGCGCCGCTCGGAGGCGACCGTCTCGCTGCCGAAAGTGGAGATGAGCTACATCGGTGGCTGAGCGAGAGCACGAGCTCGAGCCTCTCTCCCCCTTCACCGATCCGCGCACCCTCGAGCTCGCGGACGCGATCGGGGTCGACGTGCCGCGCGGCGAGCCGAGACAGCTCCTCGCCGCGGTCGCCGACACGCTGGCGGCGCGCGCACCCGCAGACGAGCTCCGCGAACGGCTCGACGAAGCGGCCACGGCCGTCCTCCCCGAGGACTCGCCGCACGACGAGCAGCTCGCGCGAGCGGTCGCCTACCGGCTCGCGCTCCCGTACCTCGCCCGGCACGAGGCCGTCCGCGGCGAGCTCGCCCAGGTCGAGCCGCTGCTGGCGGAGCTGGACGAGGAGGAGCTCCAGGAGCGCGGCCCGGCGCTCGCCCGCGCGGCCGTGCCGGCGCTCGCGGTCGACATCGAGCTGCTGAAGGACGAGGGCTACCGCTACGTCGCGTCGTACCCGCCGGAGGGCTCCGAGGGCGTCGACGTCGTCGGCATGGCCGCGAAGTGGCTGACACGCCGGATGACCGTCGACGGCGACGAGGCGCGGCTCGCCATGCGGCGGTTCCTGGCCGTGCTCGCGGAGGAGGTCGAGATCGACCTGCCGCTGACGGCCGCGACCGTCGACCGGCTGCTGGCCGCGCCGATGCCGCCGCACCCGCCCAACGACCTCCCGTTCCTCTCGCTCGCCCGCGGCCTCGTCGAGGAGGCCGTCACGGAGCGCGGCTTTCCGTGGTAGCGGAGGGGCGGCCGGAGCCGCCCCTCCACACCTCTCGCTAGAGCGCCGCGATGGCGGCCTTCACGCGCGCGGGCGTGAGCGGCAGCCGGCGCACGCGGGCACCCGTGGCGTCGAACAGGGCATTCGCGATCGCCGCGGGAATCGCGGTCATCGCGTTCTCGCCCGAGCCGGTCGGTGACGCGTTCGGGCGGTTGATCAGCGCGATCTTGATCTCCGGGAGCTCCGTGAAGCGGAGCACCTGGTAGCTGTCCCAGTCCGTGCTCTTGGAGGTCTTCGCGTCCAGCGCGACCTCCTCCTTGAGCGTGCGGGAGACGCCGTGGACGACGTTCCCCTCGATCTGGGCCTTGATCCCGCGGGGGTTGATGATGATCCCGACGTCGTGCGAGACGACGACGCGGGTGACGCGGATCTTGCCGGTCTTCTTGTTCACCTCGATCTCGCACACCGTTCCCGCGTAGCCGTCGATGCCCTCGTACTGCATCGCGGAGAAGCCGCGGCCGGTCGCGATGTCGCCCTTCGAGGCCGGCTTCGGCGAGTTGCGAAGCTCCCAGCCGGCCGCTTTCGCAGCGACCTCGATCACGTGCCGTAGCCGCTCGTCGCCGACGTAGCGGAGCCGGTAGGTGACGGGATCGGCTCCCGCCGCCGCCGCGAGCTCGTCGATGAAGCTCTCGTTCGCGAACGAGTTCTGGATCCGCGCCGGCGAGCGGAGCGGGCCGGTGAAGAACGGCGAGTCGACCGTCTTCGCGACCACGCGCGCGTTCGGGACGAGGCCTTCCTCGTCCTGGAGGTAGCCGGCGACGGTGTTCGAGGTATCCGCGCCGAGCGGCGGGAACGTCGGAGCGCTCGCCCGCACGGGCGACAGCGTGAGCCCGATCAGGGCGCCGGTCGGCAGGTTCGCCGCACCGACGTTGCCCGGACGCCCGCCACGCGAGGCCTGGAGGTTCTCGTAGTCCCAGGCGATCAGGTTGCCGTCTGCATCGAGACCGCCCTTGACCTTCATCACCATCGGCGTGCCGTAGTGCTCCCAGATGTGCTCGTCCGAGCGCATCCACTGCACGCGCACCGGCGCCCCGACCGCCTTCGACATCAGCGCCGCGTCGATCGAGGCCGTATCGGCGCCGTTGAGGCCGTAGCACCCGGACCCTTCCTTGTAGATCACGTGCACCTGCTGGTCGCGGAAGCCGAGCACCTTCGCGACGGCTGACCGGAGCGGGTAGACGCCCTGCGTCGGCGACCACACAGTCGCCTCGTCCGCCTTCACGTCGGCGATCGCGCAGGACGGGCCCATCGAGCCGTGCAGCTGGTAGGGGTAGAAGTAGGTGGCCTCGACGACCTTCGCCGCGCCCGCGAGCGCCTTGTCGACGTTGCCGTCGTTGACGAGCAGCCGCGACTGCGCCGGTTGCGTCGCCATCTTCGCGTAGAGGGCGTCGTAGGTGGCGGGCACGCCACCCGGGTCGTTCCAGGTCACCTTCAGCTCCTTCGCGGCCTTGATCGCCCCCGCCTCGGAGCGGGCGACGACGCCGACGAAGTCCTTCTGCACCACGACCTTGACCAGGTCCGGGATCTTGGTCTTGAAGCCGTTGACGCTGACGAGCTTCGCGTTGATCCCGGGCGGCCGGACGACACGGCCGTGGAGCATTCCGGGCACCTTGACGTTCTGGATGTACTCGAGCTTGGCCTGCACCTTCTGCGGGACGTCGACGTGCGAGACCGAGCGGCCGACGACCTTCAGCTCGGCGGGCTTCTTCAACGGCGCACGCCCGGTCGAGCGAAGGTTGAACCGCTGCCCGCCGATCAGCTCGGCGTACGTCGCCCGCTTCGTGGAGTCCGCCGAGCTGACGACGGCGCCCTCGCGGGTGACGAGCGTGTTCGCCGGCACGCCGAGCTTCTTGGCGGCCATCTCGGTCAGAGCCTGGCGCGCCTCGGCGCAGGCGCGACGGAGGCCGCCGGCGAAGTTCGTCTTGATCGACTGACTGCCGGACGTCGTGCCCTGGTCGGGCGTGATCCACGTGTCCGACTCGATCAGGTCGATCATGCTGAGCGGCACGTCGAGCTCATCGGCGGCGATCTGCATCTGGGCGGTCCTCAGACCGGTGCCGAGCTCGCTCTTGCCGGTGTGGATCGTGACCCTGCCGTTCTGCGCGATCACCACCCAGGAGTCGATCTGGTTGGCGTCGATGAGCGCCGGCCCGATCGCGCCCGTCGCCGCCCTGGCGCGGGCGGTGCCGAGCGTGAGCGGCGTGCTGAACGCGACGATGAGTGCGCCGCCACCCTTGAGGAAGTCGCGGCGTGAGTGTGGTGTCTCGATCAGATTCGTCATCTCTCTCACCTATGCCATCGCCTGCGAGGCGCGCTTGACTGCTTGGACGATCCGGTAGTGCGTGCCGCAACGGCAGATGTTGCCGTTGAGGGCTTGCTTGATCTGCGCCTCGGTCGGGCGCGGGTTCTTCTTCAGGAACACGATCGACTGCATCACCATCCCGTTGATGCAGTAGCCGCACTGCGCGGCCTGCTCGTCGATGAACGCCTCGACGACCGGGTGCGGGTTCTTCTCGGTGCCGAGGCCCTCGAGCGTCGTGACTTTCTTCCCGGCCACGGCCGAGGCGGGCACGATGCACGAGCGGAGCGCCTGCCCGTCGACGTGCACGGTGCAGGCCCCGCACTGCGAGAGCCCGCAGCCGAAGCGCGGCCCGTGCAGATCGAGCTCGTTGCGCAGGACGTAGAGCAGCGGCGTGTCCGGCGCGGACTGGACAGTGTGGCGTTTGCCGTTCACCGTCAGCTTCACTGTCTTGGCCATTCCTCCCCCTCGACGGATATAGGAACAGCGTCGCCAAGGCGAGAGCGACGGCGGCGCCCAAGCAATGTAGCCCTCCAGCCCGGTGGACACAAGTCCCCAGGACGGGAATCACTCGACGGTCACGACGCCTTCGTCCCTTGCGTCCGCATGACTCGGCAGCGTGCAGAGATACGCGTACCGGCCGGCCTTCGCGCAGGGGGCCTCCGGCGACGCTGGGTAGAATCCGCCGTTCGATGACCGCCGTCACTGCAACTGCCGACCGGCGCCTGCCCCGGGGCTGGGCGCACCTCGGCCTCCAGTTCGCGATCTGGATCGGCTTCTATGCCGTCTACCAGGTCGCCCGGGGCGCCGCCGACCACAGCGTCAGCCGCGCCTTCGCGAACGGCGAGTGGATCATCGACTTCCAGCGCAGCCTCGGCTCGATGATCGAGCTGCCGCTCCAGCACCTCGTCGAGCGCTCCTCGTTGCTGGTCCAGGCAACGTCATACACGTACTGGTTGTCGCAGTTCGCCGTCGTCGGAATCGCGCTGCTCTACATCTACTTCCGCGCGCACGAGCGTTTCATCCGCTTCCGGAACACGCTGATCGTCGCGAACCTGATCGGACTCGTGGGGTACGTCGCCTTCCCGACGGCGCCGCCGAGGATGTTCCCCCAGGCGGGATTCACTGACACGCTCGCCCAGCACGCGGCCGTGACGCACAACTCGAGCATCGTCCAGTTCTCCGCGAACCCGTACGCGGCGATGCCGAGCCTCCATTCCTGCGACGCGCTGATCGTCGGGATCGCCATGGCGCTCGTCGTGCGCTCGCGCTGGGCGAAGGCGCTCTGGCTGACCTGGCCGGCCTGGGTCTGGTTCAGCGTGATGGCGACCGGCAACCACTTCTGGCTGGACATCGCCGCGGGGATCGCGGTCGCGGGAGTCGCTGCGGCGGTCATCTACCGCCCGTGGCGGCGTCCCAGCACACCCCGCGTGGCATGAGCGTCAAGACGGTGTACACGGCGGGTGCGCGAGTGATCGCGGCCCGCTCGATGACGGGCCTGGCGCGGACGCGCGTGACGCCGAACATGCTCACTGCCGCCGGCGTGACGCTCTGCGCGGTCGGCGCGGTGCTCGTCTACTTCGAGTACCGCCACGAGCTGCTCTTCTTCTGGGCCGGGGCGCTCGCGTTCGTCGTCGGCTCGGTGCTGGACATCCTCGACGGAGCGCTGGCCAGGGCGGGCGGGAAGCAGACGCCGTTCGGCGGCTTCCTCGACTCGACGCTCGACCGCGTCGGCGAGGGGCTGATGCTGGGCTCGATCGCGCTGGTCTTCATGCGCGACGGCCAGGAGCTCGCGCTCGCGTTCGCCGTCGCTGCGATCGGCGGCTCCTTCCTCGTTCCCTACGCCCGCGCCAAGGCGGAAGGGCTCGGGATCAAGGGCGATGTCGGCATCGGCTCGAGGGCCGAGCGTGTCGTCGTGATCTCGGCCGGACTGGCGCTCGCGCCGTGGGGTGTGCTGCCATGGGCGATCGGCGTGCTCGCGGTCACCGCGTGGTTCACCGTGCTGCAGCGGATCCTGCACGTCCGCCGCGAGCTGCGAGCCACCTAGCACGGCCACATAGCAGACGTGGTATGGTGCTAGCAGTTTGGCTGCTAGCACTTCTCTCACCGAGCGGACGAGCGTACTTGTCCGCATGCCCGGCTCGCTCAAGCGCGCCCTCGTTCGCGAGGTCGCCCGCCGCGAGTCGAACCTGAACGACGTCGCCGTCGCGCTCCTCGCGGAACGCTTCGGTATCCCCTTCTCGCCCAGCGGCCGCCACCGCAAAGCGATCCCCGGTGCTGCCGGCGCCGTCGTTCTGCGCATGCCGCCCGAGCTCCGCCGCGAGCTCAAGGCAGCAGCGCGCCGCCGCAAGCTGAACGTCAACGACCTCGTGCTCGTCACGCTCTCCGACGCGCTCGAGATCCCCTTTTCCAGCAATCGAAAGGACACGATGGCTTCCACGAACGGCTCGAGCAACGGCAAGGCCCGCGGGAAGGACAAGGTCCGCGTCGCGATCGTCGGCGTCGGCAACTGCGCCAACTCGCTCGTCCAGGGCGTGCAGTACTACAAGGACGCCCCCGACGACCAGTTCGTCCCGGGCCTGATGCACGTGAACCTCGGCGGCTACCACATCTCCGACATCGAGTTCACGGCCGCGTTCGACGTGACGAAGGACAAGGTCGGCAAGGACCTCGCCGACGCGATCTGGGCGCACCCGAACGACACGATCAAATTCGCCGACGTGCCGAAGACCGGCATCACCGTCAACCGCGGCATGACCCACGACGGCCTCGGCCAGTACATCTCCGAGGTCGTGACGAAGGCACCGGGCGAGACCGACGACATCGTCGGCATCCTCCGCGAGACCAAGACCGACGTCGTCGTCAGCTACCTCCCGGTCGGCTCCGAGGCCGCCGCGAAGTGGTACGCCGAGCAGTGCCTCGAAGCCGGCGTCGCACTGGTCAACTGCATGCCCGTCTTCATCGCGCGCGAGAGCTACTGGCAGAAGCGCTTCGAGGAGAAGGGCCTGCCGATCATCGGCGACGACATCAAGTCTCAGGTCGGCGCCACGATCACGCACCGCGTGCTGACGAGCCTCTTCCGCGAGCGCGGCGTCCACCTCGACCGGACGATGCAGCTGAACGTCGGCGGCAACTCGGACTTCCTCAACATGCTCGAGCGCAGCCGCCTCGAGTCGAAGAAGATCTCGAAGACGAACGCCGTCACCTCGATGCTCGACTACGACATGGGCGAGGGCAACGTCCACGTCGGCCCCTCCGACTACGTGCCGTGGCTGACCGACCGCAAGTGGGCGTTCATCCGCATGGAGGGCACCTCCTTCGGCGACGTGCCGCTGAACATCGAGCTCAAGCTCGAGGTCTGGGACTCGCCGAACTCCGCGGGCATCGTGATCGACGCCGTCCGGATGGCGAAGCTCGCGCTGAACAACGGCATCGCCGGCGCCCTGGAAGGCCCGTCGAGCTACCTGATGAAGTCGCCGCCCGTGCAGATCGTCGACGACGAGGCGTACGAGGCGACGGAGAAGTTCATCGCGCAGAACGCGCTGAAGAAGACGAAGGCGACGGCCCCGGCCTGATGCCGAGCGGCGACTTTCGCCGGCTCTTCTGGATCGGGGCGGCGGCGCTGCTCGGCGTCGCCGCCCTGATCTCGATCATCGCCCTGCTTCGCGGCGAGTTCACCGAGACGGACGGCAAGATCCTCGGGACTCTCGGCGCGGCATTCCTCGCCGGGTCCTCGTCACTCGCCGGTCTCGCCCTGATCGACCGTCGCGACCTCGTGCCCCTTGGTTGGATCGTCGCTGCGGCGGGCGGAGTCGGCTTCGTCGTCCTGACCTGGCAGGTCTGGAACGAGTTCACGTCCGAGAGCTGGTCCCTCGACACGGTCGTTGTCGTCGTCGCGGGACTGATGCTGGCCACCTCCCGTCTTCTCTCTCGCCGGTTCGAGGGGCTGTACTGGACGAGCGCGGGCTTGACCGCGGTCACGGCTGCCGTCTACGTCTGGGCGATCCATGCCGAGCCCGACGGAGACAACTGGGGTAAGGCGCTCGGAACACTCGGCATCCTCACCGTGCTCGCCTGGTTCCTCGTACCGGTGCTCGGCCGTACATCCGGGGCGCCGCCGGGAGAACGCGTGGTCGGCCGGGGTCCCGGACGCGTGGAAGTCGAGCTCGCCGAGGGCGAGACGCTCGTCGTGCGCGGCGGCTGACGATCGACAACATCGAGAGCGGCCAGACGACACAGAAGCGGCGCCAGGTGTTCCCCACCCACCTGGTTCAGCGTGCGACGACGGGCGGCTACCAGTCGCCGACGCTGCCGTCGGCGTAGAACACGCGCTGCGGAAGCTCGGGCTCGAACGGGTGCGCGCGCACGACGTCCAGGTCGATCTCGATGCCGAGGCCGGGCAGCTCGCTCGGGTAGGCATGCATGCCGTTCGGGTCGATCCGGTGCGACTCGGTGACGACCTCGGTTCGCCAGGGCACGTCGGCGGTCACCGCCTCGCAGATCACATACGAGGGGGTGGCGAGCCCGAGCTCGATCGAGGCGGCGGTGGAGACCGGCCCCTGCGGATTGTGCGGTGCGAGCGCCACGCGGTAGGTCTCGGCCAGCGCCGCAATCCGGCGCGCCTCGCTCAAGCCGCCGCAGTGCGTGATGTCGGGCTGGAGCACGCTGCACGCTCCCTTCTCGAGCAGCTCGCGGAACCCGTGCACGCCGACGAGCCGCTCGCCGGTCGCGATCGGCGTCTTCACCGACCTCTGGATCGCGGCGATGTCGTCGGCGCGCTCAGGCCAGCACGGCTCCTCGAGCCAGTAGAGGCCGTAGGGCTCGAGCGCGGCCGCGAACAGGTGGCCCATGCGCGGGCTCGGGCGCGCATGGCAGTCGACCATCAGGTCGATCTCGTCGCCCACTGCCTCCCGCATCGCGGCCACGCAACGCTCGGCATGCCGGATCGGCGCCAACCCTTCGAGCGGCATGGTCGGCGGCACCGCCATCGTCTTGAAGGCGGTGAAGCCGCTCTCGACCATCGCGCTCGCGAGCTCCGCGAAGCGCTGCGGCTCGTCGCTCTCGTAGAAGTCCTCCATCTTCCCGCCACCGAGGTGCCCGTAGAGGCGCACGTAGTCCCGGACGCGCCCGCCCCAGAGCCGGTGGCAGGGGACGCCGTGCACCTTGCCGAGGAGATCCCAGAGCGCGATGTCGATCCCGCTCATCGCGGTGGCGCGGACGATCCCGCTCGCATGCCAGAAGTGCTGGCGGAACATCATCTGCCACAGGTGCTCGATCCTGGTCGGATCCTCGCCGACGATCAGCTCGGCGAGGTCCTCGACGGCGCCGACGACGGCCCGCGTGTGCCACTCGAGCGTCGCCTCGCCCCAGCCGTGCAGGCCGGGCTCGTCGGTGACGACGCGGACGAACACCCAGTTGCGCATCCGGGCATGGCAGACGTGCGTCTCGACGGCGGTGATCTTCACGCCACGCTCCGGAGGAGAGCGACGCTGTCGTCGACGACGCGCTCGGCCTCGCCGCGCTCGACGTTCGAGTTCGTGATCCCGTACGCCCAGCGGTAGCGATCCTGGTCGAGGACGTCGTCGAGCGAGACGTCGTCGATCAGGTCGAGATCCTCGCTGGGCGGCAGGTAGCCGGCGTAGTCGTTCGTGTAGCCGAGCGTGAACGTCGTCTCGAACGGGCTGCCCTCGCGAATGCGGACGCCGCACTCGTTGAAGAGCTCGAACGGGTTCGAGGCGATCGCTGCGTCGCCGATCCGGAGCACCTGCAGCTCGGCGCGCACCGGCTCGTCGGTGCGGCGCGCCATGTCGGCGTACATCTTGAGCGCGGAGCGTTGGTAGAGGGTCGGAAAGTCCTGCGCGGAGGTCGCCGTGTGGACGCTCTCCGGCCACGCCTCGGGGAAGTCGGGATCGGGCTCCTGCGTGAGCTTCTCGATCCGCTCCTCGAGCTCCTCGAGCTCCCACGGAATCCGGCGGCGGCGGAGCTCGAGCCAGGTCGACGCCGCTCCCAGCTCGGCGTCGGCGGTCGTCTCGATCCCGGCGTGCGTCTCGAGCACGGCCGCGCCGACCGCTTGCCCGAACTCGTCCCGGCGCTCGAAGCTGTGGCGGCTCGCCTCGCGGTTGCCGAACCAGTAGTCCCACGCGGCGATGTCGCCGGCGCAGCCCTGGAGGAAGATGCACTCGACTCCCGGCACGCCCGCCTCGACCGTCTTGCGGAGCGGCCCAGGGAAGTCCGTGTTCCAGAGCAGGGACTCGCCGCCGATCAGCGTCGGATGGCACGCGAAGCCTGCGACGACCGCGATCGGGCCGTCCTCGCCGTCCACGCGCACAACCGGCACGGTGTCGTCCACCGGGCGCTCGCGCCGGACCCGGTTGATGCTGATCCCCGGGGCGCGACCGGTTCCCCAGCCCACCCGCGCCGGCCGGCGCCCGCGCCAGGCGGCGTACACCGCTCCCGCGAGCAGGTCGGGCAGCGAGTCCACCCAGGGCGCAAAGGAGCCCGTGTCGGCGAGCCCCGCAACGGTCGAGCCGCGCGAGACGCTCGGCGCACTGTGGTTGTGCGCGGCGTTCACGAGGACCGCCTCGGGCGGGATCCCGGTCAGCGCCTGCACGCGCTCGCGCACCGCGGCGGTCATGTCGGCGCCCGCGAAGACGAGGTCGATCGCCACGATCGCGACCTGGTTGCTCCCGTCGTCGAGGACGAGCGCCTGCCCGATCATCGGCTCGCGGACTCCCTCAGCGAGACCGGTTCGGGCCGACCAGCACCCGTGCGGCAGGCCGGAAGGAGGCGTGACGTCGATTCGAGCGACACCGGCGGTGAGGGTCATGAACTGTCCTTTCTCACGTTTCTCATTGTTGGACGACCAGCTCGCTGTACGCCTCGGGGCGTCGCTTCTTGAGCGCGAACCACGGGTTCTCGCGGGCCTCCTCGACGAGCGCCGGGTCGAGCTCGACGGCGATCCACTTGTCCCCGATGCCGCGCTCGGACGCCGCGACCATCGACCCATCGGGCGCGAGCACGTAGGCGCCCCCCACGTGGGTGCTGTGCCCGTTGAAGCCGACCGCGTCGGAGAACACGGCGAAGACGCCGTTGTCACGAGCGAGGACGTCGTGCAGCCGAGGCTCCTCGAACAGCTCCTCCTGGGCGCGAAGAATGTCGTCCTGCGGCAGCTCGCGCTCGCCGCCCGTCGAAGGTGAGCGTCCCGCCGCCGGCCGGCATCGTCCGGTTCGCGTGCGGCAGCAGGATCACCTCGGCGCCCTTCAGCGCGAGGATGCGCCAGCTCTCGAAGAAGTCGCTGTCGTGGCAGATAGCCGTCCCGACGGTGCAGAAGCCCAGGTCGTACACGCCCCATTCGTAGGCCTGCCGGAAGCGGAAGAACTCGTCGTAGGAGGCGTGCACCTTTCGCTGGAGCCCGATCAGGCCGTCGGGCCCGACGAGCGCCGACGTGTTGTAGTGCGTGCCGCGGTAGAGCTCGCAGAAGCCATACGAGACGATGATCCCGTGCTTCCTCGCAGCGTCATGGATGGTGCGAAAGATGCGTCCGTCGTGCGCCTCGGCCGACCGCGTCGCCTCGGGACTGCTGGCGTGTCCCGTTGCGGACAGTTCCGGGAAGACGACGAGGTCGCAACCGTGAGAGGCCGTCTCGGCGATCAGCCGCAGGTGCGTCTCGAGGTTGCGCTCGACGTCGAGTACGGCCTCGAGCTGGACGGCGGCAACCTCGCACGCCCTCATCCAAGCTCCGCGAGGTCCGCCTCGCGGGCGACGACGACGATGTTGTCACCCTGCTCCGTGGTCGCGACCCCGCGGACGACGCAGACGATCCCGTCCGCCTTCGCATGGACGGTCTCCGGCTCCCGGTCGACTCGCTCGAGGAAGTGCATCCGGCCGACCGGCTGTCCCGCCTCGACGCGCTGGCCGAGGTCGACAAGCGTCTCGAAGAGACCGGACTCGGGCGCGGGAACGTAGTTCTCGGGCTCGGTCGCCATCAGGAGCGTCGGCGGCGACACCCGCTCGACCGGCTCGCCCGCGATTACACGGAAGTGGCGGAGCACGTTCGCAAGCCCGCTCGCGGCCAGGCGGTGGATCTCAGCCGTCACGTGACCGCCGCCGCCGAGCTCGGTGCTGACGACGATCTTCCCCTGCCGCTCCGCCTCGCCGACGAGCAGGCCGGTGCCGCCGATGTCGATGTAGACGCAGCACCAGTCGGAGTTCCACGCGAGCATGCCGCCGACCATCTGCCGTCGCTGCTCTGCGTCGTCGACCCAGTGCATCTCCGACCACGGAAGGTGGAGCGAGTTGCGACCCCCACTGTGGATGTCGACGATCACGTCGGCGAGCGGGAAGAGCTCGGTCGAGAGGAAGTGCGCGAGCTGCTCGTCGGCCGGGCCGGTCGGAGAGCCCGGGAACGAACGGTTCAGGTTGGCGCCCGACGGCCAGAGCCGCGTGTATGCCCGCGAGGCTTCGGGCGAGGCGCAGGGGATGATGATCACACGGCCGGTGACGTGCTCCGGCTGGAGCTCGCGGGCGAGGTTCAACGCGGCGACCTGCCCTTCGGGCTCGTCGCCGTGCACGCCGCCGATCACGAGCGCCGTCGGCCCCGCCCCGTTCGCCACGGAGACGATCGGAATCATGAGACCCGACCAGCCGGCGACGTTCGAGGAGCGCGGCACCCGGAGCGTTCCGAACTGCTTCCCGTTCGCAGACAGGTCGATCGTGCAGGAAACCGGGGAGTCACTCATGCCCGAGAGCGACTCTAGTGGATTGTTGACAATTTCGCTATGATCGACAATCTGACCGCAGGCCGCCCCGGCGTCGTTCCAAGGAGCAGTGCTTGAAGATCACCGATGTCGAGGCCGTCGTCCTACGGCAACCTGCCGTGAACGAGGGCATCGCGGACGGAAGCCAGGACGATCTCGTCATCCTGGTTCACACCGACGAGGGGATCACCGGCATCGGTGAGGTCGACTCGGCGCCCGAGGCGGTGGCGGCACTCGTGAGCGCCCCCGGCTCGCACGCGATCGCGAACAGCCTGCGCCAGCTGCTGATCGGCGAGGACCCGCTCGACGTCGAGCGGCTCTGGGACAAGATGTATCGCGGCGTCATCTTCGTCGGCCGCCGCGGAATCGCGATCCATGCGATCAGCGGCATCGACATCGCGCTCTGGGACATCAAGGGCAAGGCGCTCGGCAAGCCGGTGTGCGAGCTGCTCGGCACCGTCCACCACAACAGGATTCGTGCGTACGCGTCCCGGCTGATGCCGGACACGACCGAGGAGGTCACCGAGGCCGTCTCGGCGCTCCGCGAGCAGGGCTTCACCGCGGTGAAGCTCGGTTGGGGGCCGCTCGGCCAGGATCCGGAGCACGACGTCCGCCTCGCAGCAGCCGCCCGCGAGGCCGGCGGCGACGACGTCGAGATCCTGATCGACGCCGGGCTCGGCTACGGCGCCGATGCGGCGCCGGCGATCCGCGTCGCGCGCGAGCTCGAGCAGCTCGGCGTCTACTGGCTCGAGGAGCCGTTCGAGCCGGACGAGTACGAGGCGTACGCCGAGCTCGCGGACACCGTCGACCTCACGATCGCGGCGGGCGAGCAGGACGCGACTCGCTGGGGCTTCCGCGAGCTGATCGAGCGCGGCCACGTCGATCTGGTCCAGCCCGACGTCACCCGGTGCGGAGGAATCACCGAGACGCTGCGGATCGCGGAGCTCGCAGAGGAGCACGGTGTGGCAGTCGTACCGCACGCCTGGAAGAGTGGGATCATCAAGGCAGCCTCGCTGCACGTGAACGCCGTGCTGCCCGGGGCGCTCTTCCAGGAGTACTGCGTCGCGGAGACCGCGATCAACACGAAGCTGACACACCAGCTGCTGCCGATCGAGGCAGACGGCTTCGTCGCCGTCCCGACCGAGCCAGGACTTGGAATCGATCTCGACGAGGACGTGTTCTCGTCTCTACGCGTGGAGGCACGATGACTCAGATCTCATCCGAAACCGCCGCCCGAATGGCCGCCCGCGCAGCCGCCGTCATCCCAGGGGGAGTGAACAGCGGCCAGCGCCGCGTCCCCGGGCTCGAGGACCTCGTCGTGACCGCGACGAGCGGCTCGACCTTCACGGACGCCGAGGGCCGGGTCTTCACCGACTACCACTCGGCTTTCGGCCCCCCACTCCTCGGTCACAACGACCCGGATGTCGACGCTGCGGCCGCCGGCGCGTCCGGCCTGATGGGTGTCGGCGTCACGCCGGTCGAGATCGAGCTCGCGGAGCGCCTCGTCGACGCGGTGCCTTCGCTGGAGAAGGTGCTGCTGACCGCGACGGGGAGCGAAGCGACCTTCCATGCGCTCCGGCTGGCGCGCACGGTCACCGGACGCCGCCACGTGATCAAGTTCCAGGGCTGCTACCACGGCTGGCACGACGCGGTGGCGATGAACGTCATCTCCCCGGCCGAGCGTGTCGGCGGCAAGGATCCGCTCTCACAGGGGATCCTCCCCGAGGTCCTGGACGCGACGATCGTCTGCCGCTTCAACGACGCCGACGAGGTCGAGCGCGCCCTGACCGACCACGACGTCGCCGCGATCATCCTCGAGCCGATCCCGCACAACATCGGCGCCGTCCTGCCCAAGCCGGGCTTCCTCGAGCGGCTGCGCGAGCTGGCGACGAAGAACGGCACCGTGCTGGTGTTCGACGAGGTGATCACCGGCTTCCGGCACGGGCTTGGCGGCTACCAGGCGATCGCCGGCGTCACGCCCGACCTGACCACGCTCGGGAAGGCGATGGCGAACGGCTGGCCGGTCTCCGCGCTCGGCGGCAAGGCCGACCTGATGGACCTCTTCTCCACCACCCCGGGCCAGCCGGCCTTCTTCGCCGGCACGTTCAACGGGCACCCGGCGACCACCGCGGCAGCGCTCGCGACGCTCGACAAGCTCCAGCGCGAGCCGGTGCACGAGCACGTCTTCCGCCTCGGCGAACGCACCCGTGAAGGGCTGCGTGACCTCTACGCGCGGCTCGGTGTGCCGGTCGTCGTCGCCGGCTTCGGCTCCGTCTTCGTCACGTACTTCCTCGAGGGGCCGGTCGAGAGCTACGACGACCTGCTCCGAAACGACGTCGACCTCTTCATCGGCTACCGCCGCGAGCTGATGCAGCACGGGATCTTCGAGCTGCCGCTGAACCTGAAGCGGAGCCACTTCTCGTACGCGCACACGGACGAGGACGTCGATCGCCTGCTGGTGGCGACGGAGGCCGCAGTCGGCGCGGCGCTGGCCGCGCGCGGGTGAGCGCCACCCAGGTCGCCTGCACGATCGACCTCGCCGCGCCGGGCAAGCAAATCGGCAGGCTCCAGCTCCCGAAGATCACGAACACCGGCGGCTGGGCGAGCACGTTCATCCCGATCGCCTCGGTCGCGAACGGAGACGGGCCGAACGTGCTCGTCCTCGCCGGCAACCACGGCGACGAGTACGAGGGTCAGGTCGCGGCGCTGCGCCTGATCCAGGAGCTGGAGCCGGCGCAGATCACCGGACGCGTGACGATCGTCCCCGTGCTCTCCACGGCCGCGTCGAAGGCGAACACGCGGATGTGGCCGTCAGGCGTCAACTTCAACCGCTCGTTTCCCGGCTCGGCCGACGGGCCGCCGAACGAGCAGCTCGCCGACTACCTCACTCGCTTTCTCTTCCCTTCGGCGGACGTGATCATCGACATGCACTCGGGCGGGCGCACCGCCTGGTTCATCCCCTGCTCGCACATGCACGTCGTCGACGATGCCGAGCAGCGGCGCGCGATGCTCGCCGGCATGCAGGCGTGGAACTCCGACCACCACTTCCTCTACATCGACGTGAACGGCACCGGGCTGCTGCCCGTCGAGGCCGAGAACCAGGGCAAGCTCGTGATCACGACCGAGCTCGGCGGCGGCGGGCGCGTCCCGCCGGCTGTCCACGAGCTCGCCTGGAGCGGCCTCACGAACGTGCTCCGGCACGTTGGCCTGCTCGAGGGCGAGGTCCAGACGCGAGCGTCGCTCGGCAAGCCCGATGCCGTGATCCTCGACGGGCGCGATCCGGCCAACTACGTGATCGCACCCGAGGACGGGATCTTCGAGGGCCTGCTCGATCCTCCCGCGGAGGTGCGGGCAGGCGACCCGATCGGGCGCCTGTGGTTCCCGGACGCGCCCGGCAGGCCGCCAGAGGTGCTGCGCGCCCCGCTCGACGGCGTGCTCGCCGTGATCCGCTCGATTCCGGCGACGGAAGCAGGCGACGGTCTCTTCACCACCGGCCAGCCGATCTCGGCGGCCGAGCTCCTCTGAGGTGAGCGTCTTCGCGTGGGTGGGCGGACGGACGTTCGCGAGCCTGCGCAACCACCGCAACTACCGGCTCTACTTCGTCAGCCACGGCGTCTCGTTCATCGGCACGTGGATGCAGCAGATCGCCGCGTACTGGCTGGTGCTCGACCTGACCGGATCGCCGCTCGCGGTCGGAACGCTCGCCCTCGCCCAGCTCCTGCCGGTGACGCTCTTCGGCCTTCTCGTCGGCTCGGTCATCGACCGCTTCGACATCCGCCGCCTGCTGCTCGTCACCGAATCGCTCTCGATCGTCGCCGCCGGCCTGCTTGCCGTCCTGACGCTGACCGGCGCGATAGCGCTGTGGCACGTGTACGTGATCGCAACGTTCCAGGGGCTCGTCCTCGTACTCGGCAACCCGGCGCGGCACACGCTCGTGTTCCGGATCGTCGGGAAGGACGACCTGCCGAACGCAATCGCGCTCGGCTCGGCTCTGGGCACGACGGCGCGCATCATCGGGCCGGCCCTCGGCGGGCTCGTCGTCGCCCTCGCCGGGGTCGGCGTGGCCTTCGCCGTGAACTCGGCCAGCTACCTCGCCGTGGTGATCGCACTGCTCGCGATGCGGGTCAGCGAGCTTCGGCCGTACGCCCCGCCCGAGGTGCAGATGGGGCTCCGCCGGAGCATCCGCGTGATGCTCTCGTTCGTCCGCCGGTCGCGCCGTGTCGCGGTCGCCTTCTTCGCCGTGCTCGCGCTGAGCACCGTCTCGTTCAACTTCGACGTGCTCCTCCCGCTTGTCGC
This sequence comes from uncultured Gaiellaceae bacterium, assembly GCA_963749515.1. Classification (GTDB taxonomy): domain Bacteria; phylum Actinomycetota; class Thermoleophilia; order Gaiellales; family Gaiellaceae; genus Gaiellasilicea. The sequence continues at coordinate 424,406 of CAVVMR010000001.1, read as the reverse complement.
CGGCGAGACGCTCGATGCCGACGCGGACGTGTTCGGGCTGATCGCGGCTGTCTTCGGCGCCGGCGCCCTCTGCGGCGCGCTCTTCCTCGCCACCCTCGGCAAGGCACGCATCGGCCTGGTGCTCGGCGGGGCGCTCGGTTTCGGTGTGCTCGAGCTCGCCATCGCCCCGCAGGAGAGCCTTTTGCCGATCTGCGTGCTGCTCTTCCTCACCGGCGGCTTCTACATGCTCTGGGGTGCGAGCGCGCTCGCGGCGCTCCAGCTCGCCGCACCCGAGCACCTGCGCGGGCAGGCGGCGAGCCTCTACATGTTCGCGTTCCTGGGCGGGGCGCCGCTCGGAGGCCTGCTTGCGGGCTGGCTGACGTCACGCGGCGGCACACAACTCGCGTTCGCGGTGGGCGGCACCAGTGCCGTCCTCGTCGCCGTGGTCGGTGCCGCGGTCATGCTCGCCGGCCAGCCGGCCGCGATGCGCCAAGCACATCCAACGACACCAACCTTGAGTGAGGGAGAGGGCTGACAGTGAACAAGACCTTTAGCTACACGCACTGCAAGTTCGGCGTTGCCACACGGGACGTCACGCCACCCGTCGGCATCTACGCCCGCTCCTGGGGCGCCGCGACGCACGAGGCCGCCGAAGGTGTCCATCGCCCGTTCGCCGCCACCGCCGCGGTCTTCGCTCCGGTCGACGGCGACGAGCCGACGCTCGCCCTCGTCGCCGTCGACCTCGGCTGGTTTCAGCACATCCCGGACGAGCGCGGCGTGCGCGCGAGGATCCTCGAGGCCACCGGCCTGCACGACGAGGCGCTGCTGATCAACATGTCGCACACCCACGCCGGGGCGAACATCAACTCCGAGCTGGCCGACAAGCCGGGCGGGGAGCTGATCGTGCCCTACATCGAGCACCTGACAGAGCAGCTCGTCGCGGCACTCCTCGAGGCCCAAGAGAAGCTCGAGCCGTCGTGGGTGACGTACGGGACGGGCCGCTGCGCACTCGCCGTGAATCGCGACTTCTGGGACGCGGACGTCGAGCGCTTCGCCTGCGGCTACAACCCTGACGCACACGCCGACGACACGCTCGTCGTCGCGAGGGTCACCGGCGAGGACGGCGCGGTGCGCGCCACCCTGTTCAACTACGCCTGCCATCCGACCACGCTCGCCTGGCGCAACCGGCTGCTGTCGCCGGACTACATCGGCGCCGCGCGGGAGGTGCTTGAAAGCGCATTCGACGCTCCCGCACTCTTCCTCCAGGGTGCTTCGGGCGAGCTTGGCCCGCGCGACAACTACGTCGGCGAGGCCGAGATCGCGGACAGCAACGGACGTCAGCTCGGCTACGCCGCCGCGGCGACGATCGAGAGCCTGCCGCCGCCCGGCACTCAGTTCGCCTACACGGGCATCGTCGCGTCGGGCGCCAACCTCGGCGCGTGGGAGTACCAGCCGTGCGACGCCGAGCAGCTACGGGACAGCGAGCAGCTGGCGGCAAGCGTGACCAACGTCGGGTTGCGCCGCAAGGAAGAGCTGGGAGTCGTTGCAAGCCTCTCCGGCCCCGATTCGATCCAGGAACAGGAGAAGGCGTTGCGCCGGCGGTACCTCAGCGCGGCGCTCGGTGACGATCCGGTCTTCCAGATGCCGGTCTGGACGTGGCGGCTCGGCGGAGCACTCGTCGTCGCGATTCCCAACGAGCCGTACTCGATCCTCCAGGTCGAGCTGCGCCGCCGCTTTGCCGGGACGCCTCTCCTCGTGCTGGGGGTGACCAACAGGACGATGGGCTACCTGTCTCCCGAGGAGACCTACGGCACCGGCCTCTACCAGGAGCAGCAGTCGCCGTTCGCGCCCGGCTGCCTCGAGCAGACGATCGAGGCCGCCGCGGGCGCGCTCGAGGAGTTGGTGGCTCAATAGTCGCCGACGCTGCCGTCCGGCCAGTAGCGCTGGGGCAGGCGGGCATCCCGCGAGGGGCGCTTGCGCGCCTCGGCTTCGTCGAACTCGAGGCCGAGACCCGGGCCTGTGGGCGCCGACACGTAGCCATCCTGCGCGCGCGGCGCGTTCGGGAAGAGCTCGTAGAGCGGCTCGAGCTCCATCCACTCCTGGATGCCGAAGTTCGGCACCGCCAGGTCGACGTGCAGGCAGGCGACGCCGTTGATGGGAGAGCTCGCGTGGTGGAGGGCGGAGCGCTGCCCATGCACCTCGCCCGCCGCGAGGATCTTCTTCGCCTCCGTGATCCCGCCGGCGTGAACCATGTCGATGCGCAGGTAGTCGACGAGCTCGTTCTCGATCAGCGGCTGGAACTCCCACTTGTGCGCGAGCTGCTCGCCCGTCGCGATCGGCAGGTTGACCTTGTCGCGCACCGTCCTCAGCGACAGCGGGTTGAGCGGCCGGATCGGATCCTCGTAGAAGTAGAGGCGGTAGGGCTCGAGCGCGTGGCCGAGGTAGGCGGCCTCGGCCGGGCTGAACATCGTGTGCGCGTCGAGGATCAGGTCGACGTCGTCGCCGAGCGCGTCTCGCAGCGACTCCGTGGCCGCGATCGTACGGACGATCGACGCCTGCGGGTCCCAGTGTGCGAGCGAGTGGTCGTCGAAGGCGGCGAGCGGGCCGAAGCGGAGCGCGGTGAATCCCTGCTCGCGCCAGCTGAGCGCGTCCTCGACCAGCGCCTCCGCGGTCTCTCCTGTCAGGTGGCGGTAGACCCGCACGCGCTCGCGCGTCGGGCCGCCGAGCAGGTCGTAGACCGGGACGCCGAGGCGCTTTCCCTTCAGATCCCAGAGCGCGATGTCGATCCCGGCGACCGCGCTCATGATCACCTGCCCGGTCGACCAGAACGTGCCGCGCACCAGCTCGCTCCACCAGTGCTCGATCTTGCCGGGATCCTGACCGACGAGCAGCTCGGCGAAGTGGTCGAGGATGCCGAGGACGCCACGCCCCTGCCCCGCGAGGCTCGCCTCGCCGATTCCCGTCAACCCTTCGTCGGTGCGGACGAGCACGACGATCACCGCGTACTCGTACTCCGGCCCCACGCTCACGGGTAGGGTCTCGATCCCTGTGATCCTCATTCCCTGCGAGCCTAGACCCTGACGTGCGGATCGGCGTCCTGAGCGACCTCCACTGCGAGCTGGAGCCGACGGGCTCGCGCTGGATCAACGTCTACGAGCCCGAGCACCTCGACCGGCGTACCGACGCCGCGCTCGAGTGGTTCTCCGAGGCGGAGGTCGATCTGATCCTGTTGCTGGGCGACGTGGTGCAGTTCGAGAACCCGAGCGATCTCGCTCACATCTTCGGCAGGCTCGCGGCGGCGAACGTGGCTCCGCTCGCCACGGTGACCGGCAACCACGACATCCGGCTCGGCGAGGAGTTCGGCGAGCGGGCGCGCGAGCACGGGGTCCGGCTGCTCTACGAAGAGCCGATCGAGCTCGATGGCGTTGTCTTCACGGGTGTTTCCGTCACACGGGGTGCCGCGCCGCCGCAATACGTGGGCCGCGCAGCGGAGCGCGGAGCCGCGAACGGCCTCGTCGTCGTCGTGTCGCATTTCCCCGTCCTTTCCGAAGCGTCGCGGGTGGCAGCGGCCGGCCTCCCGTATGCCGGTGACCTCGTGAACCGAGCGGACCTCGAGGCCGAGCTCCGGTCCGCCGCGCGGCCGACGGTCCTCCTCAGCGGGCACATCCACGTGCGAACGTCGACTCAAGACGGGCCATTGCTCCAACTCACCGTCGGCGCCGTGATCGAGCCGCCGTTCGACGCGACGATCGTCGAGATCGACACGACGGGCCCCCGCGTGCGCCGCACGGCCCGGCGCCTGGGGGAGATCGCCGTCACCGACCCCGTCTTCGCTGCAGACGAGGAGCACTGGCGCTGGAGCGGCGACCGGTGGGAGGCTCAGCCCGCGCCGAGCGCCGCGAGCACGTCATCGGTGTCCCAGACCTGACCGAACACCCGCGCGAAGGCGCTCAGCGACGCGCGATGGTGGTGCTCGAAGAAGGTCGCGGTCGCATCCTCGACGACGATCACGTTGAAGCCGCGATCGGCGGCGTCACGAGCGGTTGTCTCCACGCACATGTCGGTCGCCATCCCCGCGAGGACGAGCGTCTGGACCTCCATGTTGCGCAGCAGCCCGTCGATGCCCGTCGAGTTGAGCGGGCTCGACGTGTTCTTGTCGATCACCAGCTCGCCGGGCGCCGGCGCCAGCGAGGCGAGCACCTCGTGCTCGAAGGTACCGCGGTGCCAGAGCGCCGGCGCCCCGGTGGATTCCAGGGCGTCCGTGTCGCGCCGGCGGCGCCGCGCGATCATGTCGCTGCCGTCGGCGAGGAGCGGCCCGTGCCGCGTGAAGACGACGTGACACGCAGCCGACCGGAAGCCCTCGAGCAGCCGGCGTGCATTCGGGACGGCGGTCTGCGAGACGCGCGGCACGTAGTACGCCGCGATCTCCGGATACCGGTCGGCCAGCATCTGCATCAGGCCGACGTCCGGGTTGCACCCGTAGTTCTGCATGTCGATGACGACGAGCGCGGCGCGCTTCCAGTCGACCTCGAACCGGGGCCAGGGCGAATGCCAGCCGGCGAAGGTCTCCGGCGAATCGATGGGCGCCAGATCGCTCAGGGTAGGGTCGAGACTAGATGATGATCGACGTCCACACGCACGTCGGCGAGTACCCGCTGCACATCAGCGAGAAGTTCGCCGCCGAGGCGCGCGAGGCGTGGCCGGAGGCGACGCTCGGCGGCACCCTGGACGACCACTACGCCGAGGCGCTCGCGGATGTCGACTGCGCGGTCGTGCTGGCCTTCAACGCGCCGGCGGCGGGATACGTCGTCCCGAACGACTACGTCGCCTCGTACGTCGCGCGCGATCCCGCCCGGCTGATCGGCTTCGGGGCGGTCGACCCCTCGGCGAGCACGGCTATCGACGAGCTGGAGCGGATGAAGAGCGACCTCGGCCTCGTCGGCTGCAAGCTCGGCCCCATCTACCAGAACGTCGACCCGCTCAGCCCCGAGTTCCTCCGCGTCTGCGAGGCGCTCGAGCGGCTGGAGCTGCCGATGCTGATCCACCAGGGAACGACCTTTGCACGCGCCGGCTCGCTGCAGCTGGCCCGGCCGATCCTGCTCGACGAGATCGCCTTGCGCTACCCGCGGCTGAAGATCGTGATCGCCCACGTCGGCCACCCCTGGTTCGACGAGGCGATCGCCGTCGTGCGCCGGCACCCGCACGTCTACGCCGACATCTCGGGGCTCGTGACACGGCGCTGGCTCTTGTACCAGGCGCTCGTCGCCGCGATCGAGTACCGCGTCGACCACAAGCTGCTGTTCGGCACCGACTACCCGTTCTTCTCGGCGAGACAGACGATGGACGGCCTGCGCTCGGTCACGGGCAACGCCTTCGGCCCCCAGATGCCGGTCGTCGACGAGCAGGTGGTGGAGGGCATCATCCACCGCCCCACCCTCGACCTCCTGGAGATCACGCCACCGGCGTAGCCACCTGGGCGACGATCTGTGCAGCCTGCGCAACGTCGTCGTCGCTGATCATCCGGTGGGTGACGAACCGGACGCGGCTCGTGTCGCGCTCCAGGCCGAGTACACCGTGCTCCGCCAGTCGCGGCAGGAACTCGTCCGGGTAGAGCTCGGTGCCGCTGACGTCGACGAGCACGATGTTCGTCTCGATCTCCCGCGGCTCGACCTCGATTCCCGGGATCTCGTGGAGCAGGTCGGCGAGCTCGCGCGCCCGCCGGTGGTCGTCCGCGAGGCGCTCGACCAGCGTGTCGAGTGCGACGAGCGCTGCCGCGGCCGCGATGCCGGCCTTGTGCACGCTCGCACCGCCGAGGCGTCGAAGCGTCTCGTGCGCGAGCTCGATCACCTGCGTGCGGCCCGCGAGGACCGCCCCCATCGGCGCGCACAGGCCCTTGTTCAGGCTGACCGCCACCGTGTTCGCCGGCGCCGCGAGCTCCGAGACCGGGATCCCGAGCGCGACCGCGGCGTTGAAGAGCCGCGCCCCGTCCAGGTGCACATACGCCCCATGGCTCTGAGCCGCCCGGGCCAGCTCGGCCGTCAGCTCCGGCGAGAGGATCGTCCCGCCTGCCCTCGTGTGCGTGTTCTCGAGCACGAGCATCAGCGCACCGGTCTCGACGATCGCCTCCTCGACCTCGACCGGGTCGAGCCGCCCGTCGTCGGCCCAGAGCGACCACGCATCGAGGCCGGCGACCTCCTCGAGACCCATCGCCTCCGACGTGACGACGTGCGAGGACGCCTCGAGGACCACGGTGCTGCCACGCGGCGCGATCGTCAGCAACGCGACCAGGTTGGCCATCCCGCAGGTCGGCACCCAGAGCGCCGCTTCCTTCCCGAGCAGGCCTGCCATCCGCTCCTGCAGCGCGTTGACCGACGGATCCTCGCCGATGGTCGCCCAGCCGAGCTCCGCCGCCTGCATCGCCTCCCACATCTCCTCCGTCGGGGTCGCTCCCACGTCGGAGCGGAGGTCGATCACCGGCGCAGCAGGTGGCGGCCCGGCCGCGCGCCCGTGTGCTCGGCGCCGTCGACGACGACCACGCCGTTGACGAGCACGTGCTCGACGCCCCGTGCGTACACGGTCGGATTCTCGGTCGTGGAGACGTCGTCGAGCTCGTCCCAGTCGAGCACCACGACGTCGGCGCTGTAGCCCGCCCGCAGGAGGCCGCGGTCCCAGAGGCCGAAGTGCGCCGCGGGCATGCTCGTCATCTTCCGGATCGCCTCCTCGAGGCGCAAGGTGCCTTGTTCACGCACGTGATGCGTGAGGTAGTGAACGTGCCCTGCGAAGCCGAGCGGGTGCTTCATGATCTCGCTCAGCGGCCCCGAGTCCTGGACGGTGAAGGTGTCGACGCCGAGGCAGAAGAGCGGATGGCCGATCATCTCCGCCAGGTGCTCGTCGGTGAAGAGCGTCCCCACCGTGAGGATCGACTCGTAGTCCGTGCCGGCGTCGGCGAGGATGTCGAGGTAGCAGTCCCACGGGTCCTTGCCGAGCTTCTCCGAGATCTGGCGGAAGTTCAGCCCACCGAGGTCGGGGTACTCCGGAGTCGCCTGGAAGTACACACGCTCCCATTCGCCCTTGTGGATGAAGCGCCAGTAGCGGTCGCTCTCGTTGCGCATCCGCTCGCGCAGCGCGGGGTCGCGCAGCTTTGCCGCCGCAGCCTCCGGGCCGTCCTCTGCCACCCACGGCGGCAGGATCCCGGCCATCTGGCCCAGACCCTCCCGGAAGGGGGTCGTGTCTGCGAGCACGTCGAGTCCAGTCTCGCGGCTCGCCGCCATCTTCTCGACCGCCCGCTCCCACCCACGCTCAGGCGCGTTCGTGTTGTGGCGGACGTTGAGATGGGAGATCTCGGCTCTCGTGCCTCCGGCCCGCGCGACGGCGAGAAACTCGTCGATCGCCTCGAGCAGGCCCGAGTCGCGGTTGCGGATGTGGCTCGTGTAGATGCCGTCGTACTCCCCGGCGACGGCGTTCAGGCGCATCAGCTCCTCGGTCGTCGCCTCCCGGCCGGGGTTGAACTCGAGCCCGGTCGACATCCCGAGCGCGCCGGACTGCATCGCCTCGTGGACGAAGCCCTCCATCGTCACCTGCTGCTCGGCAGTCGGCGCCGAGCCGGAGACGCCTGCCGCGAGCCGGATCGCGTTGTGGCCGACGAACCAGGCGAAGTTCGGCGTGTGGCCGACGTCCGCGAGGAACTCGAGATGCTCGCCGAACGTCGACCAGGGGATCGTCGGCTTGTCGAAGCCGAAGGAGTGCAGCCGGCTGCGGATCACCGGCTCGGACGCGTCGGTGACGGGCGCGTAGCTCCAGCCGCAGTTCCCGACGACCTCGGTCGTCACGCCCTGGCGGATCGTGCTCTCGGCCGTCGGGTTGGCGAGGATCGAGAAGTCGCTGTGGCTGTGGGGATCGACGAAGCCGGGGCAGACGATCTTGCCGGTCGCGTCGATCACGCGCTCCGCTGTCGCCTCCACGCCGAGGCGGCCGACGTCGACGATCTTGTCGCCCTCGATCGCGACGTCACCGAGGTACGGAGGGCTGCCCGCGCCGTCCGCGATCCACCCGCCACGGATCAGGACGTCGAGCAACTACTTCTTCGTCGCCGGCGTGTCGCCGACGTGCGGACCAAGCCGGGGATCGAGGATGTCCCGCAGCCCGTCGCCGAGAAGGTTGAAGCCGAGCACGACGACCATGATCGCAGCGCCGGGGAAGATCGACAGCCACGGCGTGACGTCGATGTAGGTCCGCGCCGTGCTCAGCATGCTTCCCCACGCGGCCTCCGGCGGCTGCGTCCCGAGCCCGAGGAAGCTGAGCGCCGCCTCGGCCAGGATCGCGACCGACAGGTAGACGGAGACGAGTACGAGCAGCGGCGCCCCGATGTTGGGGATCACGTGCTTGACCATGATTCGTAACCCGCTTGCGCCGAGCGCGCGTGACGACTCCGTGTACGGATAGCCCATCACCTCGAGCACCGCGCCCCGCACGACCCGCGCGAAGGCCGGCAGGATCACGATCCCGATCGCGATCATCGCGTTGCGGCGGTTCGGCCCGAGGAGGCCGGCGATGATGATCGCGAGCACGATCCCGGGCAGCGAGAACATGATGTCGACGAGCCGCATCAGCACCGTGTCGACGATCCCCTTGTAGTAGCCGGCCAGCAGGCCGAAGAGGACACCGCCGACGAAGGCGATCGAGACGGAGATCGCACCGACCTGCAGCGACACCTGCGCCCCGTGGATGATCCGCGCCATCGTGTCGCGCCCGAGCTCGTCGGTGCCCATCGGGTGAGCCCAGCTCGGCCCCTCGAAGCGTAGGGACGCGAGCTCGTCGGGGTCGAGCCGCCAGACCTGTGGCCCGAGCAGGGCGACGAGGACGTTGAAGACCACGATGGCGGCGCCGGCGAGCCCGATCGGGTTGCGCCACTTGCCGAGCCGCGAGAAGCGCCGGCGGCGCGTCTCTCCCCAGGTGTCCACGCTGACCTCGCTCATTCCTGCGAGATCCTGGGGTCGAGGACCCCGTAGAGGAGATCGACGAGCAGATTGGCGAAGATGAAGGTGAAGGCGATCAGCAGCGTCATCGCCTGGATGACGGGGTAGTCGCGCCCGAAGATCGCCTGCAGCAGCACGTAGCCGACGCCGGGCAGCCCGAAGATGGTCTCGATGATCGCGGCGCCTCCGATCAGCACCCCGATCTCGAAGCCGATGATCGTGACCACGGGGATCAGGGCGTTCCGCAGCGCGTGCTTCGTGATCATGGTTCTCCGGTCGACGCCCTTCGCGCGGGCGGTGCGAACGTAGTCCTGGCCGAGGACTTCCAGCATCGTCGCTCGCACCATGCGCATCACGATCGCCATCGTGAACACCGAGATCGAGATCGCCGGAAGGATGAACTGGCTCAAATTTCCGATCGGATCGTCGAACGGCGAGATGTAGACGAGGGGCGGGACCCAGCCGAACACGCGAGAGGTGATGAGCAGCAGCAGCGTCGCGAGCCAGAAGCTCGGGACGCTCAATCCCACGAGGCCGCCGACGCGGGCGGCGAGGTCCCAACCGGTGTCGCGCTTGACGGCAGAGAGCACGCCGAGCGGGACGCCGATGACGGTCGCGATCAGGAGCCCGAGGACGACGAGCTCGAGCGTGACCGTGAGCGCGTCGAAGACGATGGCGGAGACCGGCTCGGTGTTCCGGAGGGAGAAGCCGAAGTCGCCCTGCAGGACGCCGCTGATCCACCGCCAGTACTGCTCCGGGTAGGAGCCGGTCAGGCCGAGTTGCTCGCGGGCCTGCTGCTTGACCTCCTCGCTGGCCGTCTGGTCGCCGCCGAAGAGGATGTCGATGATGTCGCCGGGCAGCAGCCTGACCATCAGGAAGATCCCGATCGAGACGACGATGAGCGTCGGAATCGCGAACGCGAGCCGCCTGAGGATGTAGCCGGTCATCGGCCGGTTCTACCGGCCCTTAACGTTGGAGGGACGCCGCCGAAGCGGCGCCCCTCCAGGTCGACGGGAATGCTGTCGGTCACCCGTCCAGCCACACGTTGCGGAGGCCCGTGTTGAAGTCGCTGAACGCGACGTACATGTTCTTCACGCGCTTCCGCACCACCTGGTACTTCTTGATCGCGACGAGCGGGATCTGCACGGGATCGAGCATGAGCTCCCGCTGGGCCGCCTTGTAGATCGGCACCCGCTTCGCCGGGTCGAGCTGGATCCGGCCGTTGCCGATTCCGCGCCACGCCTTGACGTTCCGGTACTCCGGGTACCAGATGTTGAAGACGGGAGCGGCCGGGTGGAACTCGGCCACGTACCCGTCGACATCGCCGCGCATGCCGCGACCGGTGAGATCCCAGTCGAACGTCCCGCGGCCGTTGTTCGCAGCGAACGTGCCGGCCTCCTGGGCGACGATCTCGACATCGATGTTGATCGCCTTCAGCTGTGACTGGACGACCGCTGCGACGAGCGGATAGTCCTGCAGGGCGAACGTCGTCATCGTGACCTTGAACCCATTGGACTCGCCCGCGTCGGCCATCAGCTTCCTGGCCATCGGCAGGTCGAACTTCTCGTACTTGGTCTTCAACTCCGCGTCCGTCAACGGCCAGGGGCCGTAGCCGGGCGGAACGTGCCCCGAGTACTCGGCCTCGCCGCTGTAGACCCGGCGGATGATGTCCGCACGGTTGATGGCGTGGTTGACCGCCAGGCGAACGCCCTTCTTGTGCCACGGCTTGTCCTCGCCGCGCTTGATCGTCATCTGCAGCTCGCGGAACGCTGCGTTCGGCCCCTTCAGGACGGTCAGGTCCCTGTTGTTGGCCAGCGACCGGGCGACCTCGACCGACAGCGTCGCACCGTCGATCGCACCGGCACGCAGTGCCGCCACGCGGGCCTGCTCGTCGCCGAGGATCTTCAGCTGGATGGAGTTCATGTACGGGAAGCCCTTCTTCCAGTGCTGGGCGAACCTGGTGTACTCGATGCGGTCGTTCGGCTCGTAGCCGAGCATCCGGTAGGGGCCGGTACCGATCGCGTTCCGCGAGACGTTGATCTGGTCGTAGAGGCCCTGCGGGACGATCGGTGCGTAGCGCTGCCAGGCGAAGAAGCCGATGATGCGGGCGTCAGGCGCCTTCAGGTGCAGGATGAACACGTACTTCGAGACAACCTGGACCCTGTCGATCGCCGGCACCTGGGCGACCGTGGAGATGCTCCCCGGCAGCGGCGGGTTGAGCATCCGCTCGACGGAGTACTTGACGTCGGCCGCGGTGACTTCCTTGCCGTTGTGGAACTTGACGCCCCGCTTGAGCGTCCAGCGAATCGCCGTCTTGCTGACGATCTCGAACTTCTCGGCGAGCGCCATCCTGACGTTCAGGTTGCGGTCCCACTCGACGAGCGAGTCGTAGGCGAACTCCTTGGCCCAGTGGTTCGCGGTCAAGATCCCGCCGAACGGCGCGACATGGGCCGGGTCCGACTCGAGCCCCCAGATCAGCCTGCCGCCTCGCTTGATTCCCGGTGTCGCCCGCGGCCGCTTCGTCGCGGCCTTGGCCGTGCCGCCGAGGGCGCCCGCCGCAACCGCACCGGCGCCGACCACACCCGCCTTCTTCAGCAGCTCTCGCCGGTCTAGCTCGGTCCCACCCGGGCTATCCGACATTCGTTCGTCTGACATCGCGTCTGGCCCTCCTATCCCTGAAGACCGGTCAGAGGATCTGACCGACCCGTGGTGCTGCTCCGTGAATGTCGTCGTAAAAGACGGACTCACGGACTTGAAAGTTGGAAAGTCGTTGCACAGCTTCCGGATCCAGCTCGACGCCGAGCCCCGGGGAACGGGGCACCTCGACCAGGCCGTCCGCCATCTGGAACGGCTCGACGAGGACGTCGCTCTCCTGCAACGGGTAGTGCGTGTCGCTCGCAAACGGGAAGTTCGACGACGACGCGACGACGTGGACATTGCCCGCTGTCGCGACGCCGAGCTCGGCCCAGCTGCCGATCACACACCACTTGCCAGCCGCGTCGGCGAGCGCGCCGATCTGGTGTGCGCGACGCAGGCCGCCGGCCTCCGACGGGTAGACGACGAGCACGTCGCAGGCGTCCGCCTTGATCAGCTCGAGCACGGAGCGCAGGTCGGTACAGGCCTCGTCCGCGGCGATCGGGACCGCAACCGAACGGCGCACCTGAGCCAGTCCCTCGAGGTCGAAGTCCGGCACCGGCTGCTCGACATACTGGAGGTCGAATTGCTCGAGGCCCCTGATCCACTTGATCGCCGCCGGGACGCTCCAGATCATGTTCGCGTCGATGCGGATCTTCACGTCCGGCCCGACCCGGTCGCGGATCGCCGCGAGCGAGTCGTGATCCTGCTCGAAGTCGCGCCCGACCTTGAGCTTCAGCTCCGTGTAGCCGGAGTCGACGAAGGCGCCGGCCTTCTGAGCATTCCCTTCCGGTGTGTCGATGAAGAGGTAGCCCACGACCGGGACACGGTCGCGGCTGAAGCCGCCGAGCAACTCCGCGACCGAAACGCCGAGAGCCTTCCCCTTGATGTCGAGGAGGGCGATCTCGATGCCGGCGATCGCGTAGGCGCCGATGTGACTCCAGTTCCGAGTGAACTCCTCCATGCGGTGCACGAGCCACTCGACGCGCAGCGGATCCTGTCCGATCAGGAACTGCGTCAGCTCCGCGTCGATGATCGTCTGGATCGTCGGCAGGGTCGGACCCGGCGCCTCGCCCACCCCGACGATCCCTTCGTCGGTGTGGATCTGGACGATCAGGCCCGACGCCGAGTGCCTCGTGCCACCAGGCCAGACCAACGGTTCCCGCATGGGGGTCCGAACCGCAATTGTTTCGACCTTGGTGATCCTCACCGAGACAAGTACACTACGACCCGCAGGCCAAGATTGTCAACCATTTTGAGATTGTAGACATGACTGCCGACACCCAGTCCGCCGTGGGCCAACCGGCCGAGCTGCCCGCGGTCGCCGAAGCCGGGGCGAAAGCAGGCTCGCGCGGCCGGCAGGTGATCGAGACCCTGCGGATGGCGATCATCTCCGGACGCTTCGATCCGGGTGAGCGCCTGATCGAGTCCGCGCTCTCGGCGGAGCTCGGCACGAGCCGCGGCCCCGTCCGCGAGGCGCTCCGGCAGCTCGAGAACGAGGGGCTCGTGATGTCCTTCCCCTACCGGGGCGCAGTGGTTCTCGGCGTCTCCGACGAAGAGGTCCACGAAGTCCTGATCCCGATCCGCCTGACCCTCGAGCGCTCCAGCTTCGCGCGCGCGCTGACGAAGATGAGCGACGACGACTTCGCGGAGCTCGGGAAGCAGATCTGGCTGATGGAACAGGCCGGGAAGGGGAACGACCTGCTCAAGCTGGTCGAGGCCGACCTCGCGTTCCACGAGATCGTGATCCTCGCCTCGGGGCAGCTGCACACCCTGCAGATCTGGCGCACGATCGAGCCGCGGATCCGCGCCTACTTCTATCGCTACGAGCGGTTCCGCAGCTTCGAGGAGACCGTGGAGGAGCATCGCGCCCTGCTCGACGCGCTCCAGACGCGCGATCCCGCGATCGCGCTGGAGCAGCTCGAGCGCCACATCGACGTGCCGGCCCCGGTCGGCGCTCCGACGGTGAAGGCGAAGCGGTCATGACGCCACTCCTGGCCGTCGAGAACCTCCGCACCGGGTTCGACACGAGCGGGGGCTTCCTGCGCGCCGTCGACGGAATCGACTTCGAGATCCCGCAGGGCGGAACGCTCGCCGTGGTCGGCGAGTCGGGCTCCGGCAAGTCGGTGACCGCGCTCAGCGTGATGCGCCTGGTCGACCGGCCCGGCCGGATCGCGGAGGGCTCGCGCATCCTCTTCGAGGGCCGCGACCTCGCCAAGCTCCCGGAGCGCGAGCTGGAGAAGATCCGCGGCAACGACATCTCGATGATCTTCCAGGAGCCGATGACGTCGCTGAACCCGGTGTTCACCGTCGGCGACCAGATCTCCGAGGCGGTGCAGCTGCACCAGGATGTCGGCGCCAAGGAGGCCATGGACCGGGCGGTGGAGATGATGCAGCTGGTCGGCATCCCCTCACCTGCACAGCGGGTCCGGGACTATCCGCACCAGCTCTCCGGCGGCATGCGGCAGCGCGTGATGATCGCGATGGCGCTGAGCTGCAACCCGAAGCTCCTGATCGCCGACGAGCCGACGACTGCTCTGGACGTCACCGTGCAGGCGCAGATCCTGGAGCTGATGAAGGAGCTGCGCGAACGGCTCGGAATGGCAATCCTGCTGATCACCCACGACCTCGGCGTCGTGGCGGAGATGGTCGACGAGGTGGCGGTGATGTACGCCGGCCGGATCGTCGAGCGCGGGCCGGTCGCCGAGATCTTCTCCAGCCCGCAGCACCCGTACACGGAGGCGCTGCTCGACTCGATCCCGCTGCTCGGGATGCGCTACTCGCAACCGCTGAAGGCGATCCGCGGCGTCGTCCCGAACCCGCTCGACTGGCCCGACTCCTGCCGCTTCGCTCCGCGCTGCGACTACGTCTTCGACAAGTGCTTGGCCAAGGATCCGCCGCTGCTGCCGGTGCCGCCGCAGGAGTCCGCGTGCTGGCTCTGCGAGAACGGCCGCCGCGTGCCCCGGACGGGGGCTGTCGAGGCGATGGGATGAGCGCCGACCTCAGTACTCACAGGCTCGACCTCGGAACCGGCGGCGAGCCGGCCGACGTGCTCCTGAAGGCGCGCGGCGTGAAGAAGCACTTTCCCGTCCGCAAGGGGATGCTGAAGCGGACGGTCGGCCAGCTGCAGGCCGTAGACGGCGTCGACCTCGACGTCTTCCGCGGCGAGACCGTCGGTCTCGTCGGAGAGTCAGGCTGCGGAAAGTCGACGCTCGGCCGGACGCTGCTGCGCCTGCTCGAGCCGACCGCCGGCGAGATCGAGTTCGACGGCGTCGACGTGCTGCGTCTCGGCGGCTCCGACATGAAGGCGATGCGCCGCCACATGCAGATCGTCTTCCAGGACTCCGTCGGCTCGCTCGATCCGCGCATGAAGGTGAAGGACCTCGTCGGCGAAGGCCTGCGGATCCACGGGCTGGAGGGGAAGCGGCGCGACCAGGCCGTGATCGACGTGCTCGAGCGCGTCGGCCTCAGCGCCGAGGCGGCCGGGCGCTATCCGCATCAGTTCAGCGGCGGCCAGCGCCAGCGGATCGGGCTCGCGCGCGCACTCGTGCTGCGCCCGAAGTTCATCGTTGCGGACGAGCCCGTCTCGGCCCTCGACGTCTCGATCCAGTCCCAGGTGCTCAATCTCCTCGTCGAGCTGAAGCAGGAGTTCAACCTGACCTACCTCTTCGTCGCCCACGACCTCGCCGTCGTCGGCTACATCTCGGATCGCGTCGCGGTCATGTACCTCGGAAAGGTCGTCGAGCTGGCGACCTCGGAGGACCTCTTTCGCCGGCCGCTGCACCCCTACACGGTGGCGTTGCTCTCGGCGAACCCGGAGCCGATCCCCGGGCGCAAGCGCCAGCGGGTCGTGCTCCAGGGCGACGTGCCGAGCCCGATCAACCCTCCGTCCGGCTGCCGCTTCCGGACACGCTGTCCGATCGCCCAGGACATCTGCGCCGAGGTGGAGCCGCTGCTGGAGGACCACGGCGACAGCCACGGCGCCGCGTGCCACTTTGCCGGAACGCCCATCCCGGCAACGCCCGCCCTGATCGGGTGAGCTTCCAGGACGTACGCCTGCTGCACGACCAGCGGGTGCCCATGCGCGACGGCATCACGCTCTCGGCCGACGTCTACCTGCCGCTCTCCGGCGGCCCGCACCCGACGATCTACCAGTGGACGCCGTACGAGTCGACGCGTGAGCGGTTCGTCGGCTGGGGTGTCTGGTTCGCGCAGCGCGGCTACGCGGCCGTCGTCACGGACGTGCGCGGCCGCTACGAGTCGGAGGGCGAGTTCGAGGCCTGGAGCAAGGACGGCGTCGACGCGCAGGACTCGCTCACCTGGGCCGCCGGCGAGGCGTGGTGCAACGGCAGGATCGGCACCTGGGGCAGAAGCTACGGCGCGCTCGTCCAGTGGCAGCTGCTGCACCAGGGGCATCCGAACCTGGAGTGCGTCGCGCCGCAGGTGATCCACGACGACTACTTCTGGGACGGCTACTGGACGGGCGGCGCGTTCCAGCTCGCGCTGACGCTCGGCGCCGCGGCGATCTGGACGAGCGCGATCAGCCTGGTCACGAGCCCGAGCGCGGGCGAGCTGATGCTGAACGACCGGCTCTGGCGCCACCTACCGTTGATCGAGCTCGACGAGGTCGCGATCGGGCGCAAGGTCGGTTTCTGGCGCGAGTGGTGGGAGCACCAGGAGAACGACGCCTACTGGCACCAGTTCCACCATCGCCCCGACACGGTGAACGTTCCGATCTTCCAGCAGGGCGGCTGGTTCGACCCGTACTCCGGCTCGCACCTGCGGAAGTTCGCAGCGATCGGCGACCGTGTCTCGAACCGTGTCCTGATGGGGCCGTGGTCGCACGAGGAGGAGATCGAGGCCTTCCGCGGCGACGTCGACCTCTCCCCCGCCCTGACCGTGATCCGCGACCACGAGCTCGCCTTCTACGACCGCTACCTCCGCGACGAGGGGAACGACTGGGAGGAGCGTCCGCCGCTCGAGCTCTTCGTCCTCGGCCGGAACGAGTGGCGCGGCGAGAGCGAGTGGCCGCTGCCGGGAACGGAGCCCACGTCGTTCTTCCTGCGCAGCGGCGGACGTCTCGACCGCGATGTCCCCGCGTCCGACGAACAGGCGGACCGCTACAGCTACGACCCCGAGGATCCCGTGCCCACCATCGGCGGCGTCAACTCGGTGCAGACGATGACGCAGGGCGCCTCGCAGCCGATCCGCCCCGGTCCGTGGGACCAGCGCGTGCTCGAGGCGCGCGACGACGTGCTCGTGTACACGAGTGAGGAGCTCGACCGCGACCTCGAGGTGATCGGCCCGGTCGAGATGGTGCTCTTCGCGGCGTCGAGCGCCAAGGACACCGACTTCTTCGTCCGCGTCTGCGACGTCTACCCGGACGGCCGCTCGATCTTCCTCACGGAGGGGATCATCCGCGCCCGCTACCGCGACTCGCACGAGGGCGACAGCACCGAGCTGCTCGAGCCGGGCGAGGTGGCCGAGTACCGGATCCGCTGCTATCCGATGGCGAACGTCTTCCAGCGCGGCCACCGGATCCGCCTCGACGTGACGAGCTCGAGCTTCCCGCGCTTCAGCCGCAACCTGAACAACGGCGAGGACGTGGGCACGAGCACGCGGATCGAGATCGCGCAGCAGACCGTCTTGCACACCGACGTCTACCCCTCGCGCGTCCTCCTGCCGGTGGTTCCCGCGTGAAGATCGAGATGCCGTCGATCGCGCTGGAGCGGCGGCTCGCGGGCACGGACGTGCTGCCGCTGAAGGGCACCATGGCGGCGCCGCTGCCCGAGCATGTGCGCGAGGCCGTGCTCGCGGCCATGGAGGAGCACACGGTGACACCGCCGAGCCGCGGTCACGTGGCGCTGCGCGAGGCGATCGCCCGCAGCGTGCCGGCGCCCGCCGACCCGGAGACCGAGATCCTCGTCACGAACGGCGCCATGCACGCGCTCAGCCTCACGTTCCGCGCGCTGCTGGAACCCGGCGACGAGGTGATCGTGCCGACACCGTGCTACTTCTTCGCCGGGCTGGTCGAGCGGGCCGGCGGGTTCTTCGTCCCGGTGCCGGATTGGGATCCGGAGTCGATCGAGCAGGCGGTGACTCCGTGCTCGCGCATCCTCGTCCTGACGAACCCGAACAACCCGGACGGCTATCTCCCTTCCCGGGCGGAGATGGACGCGCTGCTGGAGCTCGCCGCCCGCCACGGTCTGGTGGTGATCACAGACGAGGCGTACGAGCGCTGCATCCACGAGGGCGAGCTCGCCTCGGCCTGGGGTGCGCCGAACGTCGTCCTGATCCGCAGTCTCGGCAAGAGCCTCGCGATGCCGGCCTGGCGGATCGGCTTCGTCGCGGCCGAGCAGGCGGTGATCGACGCGTGCCTGCACGAGCTGGAGTGGGACGTGATTCGCGTCAACAACGTCGCCCAGCGCGCGGCGACGGCGGCGCTCGAAGGCCCGCAGGACTGGCTCGACGAGGTCGCGCAGGGTTACCGCCGCGATCGCGAAGCTGCCCACGCGGCGATCGCCGAGCACCCGCTCGTAAGCGCCAAGCTTCCGGCCGCCGGGCCGTTCCTCTGGCTGGAGCTCGGGGATCTCTCGGCGCAGGACCTGATCGACGAGGGCTTCCCGGTCGTCGACGGCGCGGCCTTCGGCACCCCGGGCTACGCACGTCTGCCGTTCGGAGGCTTCGCGAAGCACCGTGGCTGACGGCTACCGGATCGGCGTCGACATCGGCGGCACGTTCACGGACGTCGTCCTGCTGAGCGCCGAGGGAACACTGCGGACGAAAAAGGTGCTGTCGACGCCCGACGACTACGCGCGCGGGGTCGTCCAGGGCATCCTCGAGCTCCTGCGGGAGGCGGACGCCGAGCCGGAGAGCGTGACCAAGGTCGTCCACGCGACAACCGTCGCCTCGAACGCGGTGCTCGAAGGGAAGGGCTCGCTGTGCTGCCTGCTGACGACGGCCGGCTTCCGGGACGTGCTCGAGCTGCGGCGGCTGCGGATCCCGGTGATGTACGAGCTCCAGTACGAGAAGCCGAAGCCGCTCGTCCCGCGGCGGCTGCGCTACGAGATCCCCGAGCGCACCGGCCCTCGGGGCGAGGAGTGGATCCCGCTGGACGAGGAGGCGGTTCGCGACGCAGCCGAGCGGGCGCGGGCCGAGGGCGTGGTCGCCGTCGCGATCAGCTTCCTGCACGCCTACGCGAGCCCCGCCCACGAGCGCCGCGCCGCCGAGATCGTCCGCGAGGTCGTCGGCGACGAGGTCTACATCACCTGCTCCTCGGACATCCTCGCCGAGATCCGGGAGTACGAGCGCACGAGCACGGCCGTCGTGAACGCGTACGTCGGCCCGGTCGTCGAGCGCTACATCCGCTCGCTCGAGTCGAGCCTGGCCGAGGCCGGGATCTCGGCGCCGCTCCAGATCATGCAGTCGAGCGGCGGCGTGATGAGCGCCGCGGCTGCGATCCGCAAGCCGGCACACCTCGTCGAGTCGGGCCCGGCGGCGGGCGTCGTCGCCTGCGCCTACCTGGCGCGCGAGGCCGGGATCCCGAATGTGATCTCGCTCGACATGGGCGGCACGACCGCGAAGGCCGCGATCCTCGAGGACGGCCAGCCGGTCAAGACCTCGGAGTACGAGGTCGGCGCCGGGATCAACCTCAGCAGCCGGCTGATCAAGGGCGGCGGCCACGCCATCCGGCTCCCGTTCATCGACCTCTCCGAGATCGGAGCCGGCGGCGGCAGCCTCGTCTCGGTGGACGAGTTCGGGATGCTCCACGTCGGTCCCGAGAGCGCAGGCGCCGACCCCGGTCCGGCCTGCTACGGCCTGGGCAGCGAGGAGCCGACGCTGACCGACGCCCTCGTCGTGCTCGGCTACCTGAACCCTGAGCACCTGGCTGGCGGCACGGTCGCGATCGACGCCGACGCTGCTGCGGATGCGGTCGAGTCGGTGGCGACACCGCTCGGCAAGGAGCCACCGGAGGCCGCCTACGGCGTCTTCCAGCTGGCAGTGGCGACGATGACGCGGGCTGTGAAAGCCGTCTCCACCTACCGTGGCCGGGATCCGCGCGAGTTCGTGCTCTGCGGCTTCGGCGGCAACGGGCCCGTCGTGGCGGTCGCGATCGCACGTGCGCTCCAGATGCGGCGCGTGCTCGTGCCGCTCGCGCCCGGCGTCTTCAGCGCGGCCGGCCTGCTCCTGTCCGAGATCGAGCACGAGTTCGTGCGGACGCTGACGGTTCGCGCCAGGGATGCCTCGTCCGAGGTGCTGCAAGCCGGCTACCTCGAGCTGGAGGAGGAGGCCGAGGACGCACTTGTCGCCGAAGGCGTTCCGCGCGAGGAGGTGGTCATCTCCCGTTTCGCCGACATTCGCTACGCCGGACAGGCCTACGAGCTGACGATGCCCGTTGCTCCCGGCGCTCCCGACCTCGGCCGGATCTCGGCCGACTTCGACGTCGAGCATCACCGCACGTACGGGCACGCCTCTGCGGACGCAGCTATCGACATCGTCAACCTGAAGCTCACGGCGCGGGCCGCCGCGAACGGCGACGCGTCGTTCGACCCGCTCGCAGGCCTGGGGCAGAGTGCGGACGAGCAGACGCGCCGCGCCTACTTCGGGGCAGAGGACGGATGGTTCGACGTCCCCGTCGTCTCGCGCGCGGCGCTGCTCGACTCGCCGCAGCGGGAGGGGCCGCTGATCGTCGAGGAGTACGACGCGACCTGCGTCGTACCGCCCGGCTGCCGGGTGACGCTCGACTCGCTCGGGAACATCGACATCGCCGTGGAGCCATGAACGCGGTCGATCCCGTCACGCTCGAGGTGATCAAGAACGGGCTCGCCTCGGTGGCCGACGAGATGGCGCTCGTGGTGATGCGAAGCGCGTACTCGCCCGTCGTCCGCGACACGATGGACTACTCGACCGCGCTCTGCGACCGCGACGGCGAGCTGGTCGCGCAGGGTCTCACCCTCGCCGTCCAGCTCGGAACGTTCCCGACGATCATGCGGCACGTTCGCGAGCACTTCGGCGACGACATCCATCAGGGCGACGTCTTCCTCGCGAACGACCCGTACGGCTTCGGCGGCCAGCACCTGCCGGACATGTACGTGATCCAGCCGATCTTCCACGAGGGCGAGCTCGAGGGATACGCGGCGACGATGGCGCATCACGTCGATGTCGGCGGGCTCACGCCCGGCTCGATCGCCGTGCACGCGACCGAGATCTACCAGGAAGGCCTGCGGCTCCCCTTGCTCAAGCTCTACGAGGCCGGCGATGAGAACGCGACCGTGTTCCGGATCATCGAGAAGAACACGCGCCAGCCGATCGAGGTGATCGGCGACCTGCGCGCCCAGATCGCCGCGTGTCGGGCGGGCGAGCGCGGCCTGATCGAGATCCTCGAGCGGTACGGCACGCTCGAGAGCCGCCGCTACATGGACGAGCTGCAGCTCCTGAGCGAGCGGCTGATGCGCGCCGAGCTCGCGGCGCTGCCGGACGGCGTGTACGTGTTCGAGGACTTCATCGACGGGTTCGGCGACGAGCCGGAGCCGCTTCGGATCGCGGTCCAGCTGACCGTCCGCGACGACGAGGTGTGGGTCGACCTCGAAGGAACCGCGCCGCAGGTGGCGGCCGGGCTCAACTGCCCGGTGGGGATGGTGAACGCCGGTGTCTACTGCGCGTTCCGTGGCATCGCGAGCCGCGAGATCCCGAACGCCGGCGGCTACATGCGGCCGATCCACATCAACGCCCCGGTCGGCACGATCGTGAACCCCGTGCTGCCGGCGGCCTGTGGCGCGCGGGGTGTCGTCGGCTATCGCGTCTACGACGCGGTGATGGGCGCGCTCACGCAGGTCGTCCCCGGGAAGGTGGTCGCGCCCGGCGAGGGCGGGCCGTCGCTGATCGCGATCGGCGGCTACCAGAACGGGACTCCGTTCGTGCTGACGGAGGTGCTCGTCGGCTGCTGGGGCGCGCGGGCGGCCCTCGACGGGCTCGAAGGTGTCTCGAACCCGCTCGCCAACCTGTCGAACCAGCCGGTAGAGATGGTCGAGAGCGACCTGCCGCTTCGCGTGCACGGATACGGGCTCGTCGCCGACTCGGGCGGCCCCGGGGAATTCCGCGGCGGCCTCGCCTACGAGCGCTCGTACGAGTTGCTCGCCGACGAGGCTGTTCTCACGGTTCGCTCCGACCGGCGCTTTCACCCGCCCTACGGGATCGAGGGCGGCGAGGCAGGAGCGCCGTCGTCGAACACGATCCGCTCGGACGACGGGGAGCGGGACGTCGCGCCGATGCCGATGGAGGCGCTGAAGCTGCGCAAGGGCGACGTCTTCCACCACGTCTCCGCAGGCGGGGGCGGGAGCGGCTCGCCGTACGAGCGCGATCCGGCGCTCGTGCTCGACGACGTCCTCGACGGGAAGGTCGGAGTCGACGCGGCGCACGAGCGGTACGGCGTCGTGATCGTCGACGGCGAGGTCGACGAGCAGGCCACGAGCGCGACGCGCTGGCAGCACCTGGCGTGAGCTTCGACATTCTCATTCGCGGCGGCACCGTCTATGACGGCACGGGGGCCGAGGGCCGCATTGCCGACGTCGGCGTGAAGGACGGCCGCATCGCGGCGATCGGGTCGCTCGAGCCGAGCGGGGACGTCATCGACGCTGCGGGCCTGGCCGTCACGCCGGGATTCATCGACATCCACAGCCACTCGGACTACACGCTGCTGATGGATCCGCGTGCGGTGAGCGCGATCCACCAGGGCGTCACGACGGAGGTCGTCGGCAACTGCGGCTTCGGCTGCTTCCCGATCCGCGATCCGCAGCAGGCCCGGCGCGCGATCTACGGCTACTCGGACGACCTTCCGATCAGCTGGAGCTCGGCGGGCGAGTACTTCGAGACGCTCGAGGCGTGCCGCCCGGCCGTCAACGTGCTCAGCCTCGTCCCGAACGGACAGCTGCGGCTCGCGACGCTCGGCCTCGCCGACCGGCCGGCCGATGCCGCCGAGCTGGAGGCGATGCAGGTGCTCCTCCGAGAGTCGTTGGATGAAGGTGCGTGGGGCTACTCGACGGGGCTCGAGTACGCGCAGGAGCAAGGGGCGCCGGAGGAGGAGCTGACGGCGCTGGCGCGGCGGGCGCCGTTCTACGCGACGCACACGCGCAAGCGGGACGACGGTGCCGCCGATGCGGTGGCCGAGGCGATCCGCACGGGCTCGAACGCCGAGGTGAGGCTGCAGGTCTCCCATCTCGTCCCGCGGAACGGGATCGAGGAGAGCCGTCGCTGCATCGAGCTCGTGGAGACCGCGCGCAATGCAGGCCAGGACATCGCGTTCGACATGCACACGCGCACGTTCGGGCTGACGAACCTCTACGCGGTGCTGCCGGCCTGGGCGCTCGGCGCCGAGCCGACCGACCTGCCGGCGATCCTGCGCGACCCGGCGAAGCGGGACGAGATGCGCGGCCACAGGTCCATCCTGAGCGCCGGCAACGACTGGTCCCGCATCGTCCTGCTGGACAGCGAGATCTGGCCGGAGTACAGCCGTCGCGACTTCGCCTCGATCGCCGCCGACCGAGGCGTCGAGCCGCTAGACGCGGCGTACGACCTGTTGCTCGGCGGCATCGACGAGCTGCAGAAGCTGATGGTCATCATCCACGCCTATTCCGAGGACCAGCAGCGCGAAGCGTTCGCGCACAGGCTCTGCGTGCCGGGCTCCGACGCGACGACGCTGGCCCCGAACGGCAAGCTGGCGGAGTCGTTCTTTCACGGCGCGTACACGTGGGCGGCGTGGTTCTGGCGCTTCATGGTCCACGACGAGCGCTTGCTAACCCCGGAGGACGCGGTCCACCGCCTGACAGGCCAACCGGCGGAGCGAATCGGCCTGACAGACCGAGGCGTCCTACGCGAAGACGCGCGAGCCGACGTGGCGGTCTTCGATCCCGGAACGTTCGTCGAGCAAGCAACTGTCTACGAGCCGAATGTCCTCGCCAAAGGCATGCGCCACGTGCTCGTGAACGGAGTGGCGATGCTGCGCGACGAACAGCTGACCGGCGAGCGCGCCGGAATGGTGCTGCGCCGCTGATCAATCGTGCTTCAGCTTTTCCAACTCGGCCCGGACGGCAACGAGAGCTCGATCGAGTACCGCCGGCAAGTCCGCCGTCTGTACGTGTCGAGTCAGATCCGCGAAATACGTCTGCTGCTTCGCCTTGAACGCCAGCTGTTGTTGCCTCTGATCAGGGCCTGGTTGCTGCGCAATGAGAGCTTCGACCAGCGTCACTGTCGCGCCGTAGAGATGCTCCGACACCAGGCGGTGGACCGGGATCACGCCCAGGAGTGCGTGGTAGGCCTCGATCAACGCCTCAATCGTCCTTTCGCTCACTGCGGTCAGGACGCGCTCCTGCCGCAACAAATCCCAGCCGACGACCGTGTAGAGGACAGCCGGAGCAGTACCTTGGGCGTTCGCTCCGAGTAGGTCGACCGTTTGGTCGCGGTTCCAATCGAGTTCAGCTTCGACGACCCGTAGCACGACCTTCCGGATGGCTTTGCGCTCGCGGGTCTCGTCACGGCGCGCGAGCCATCCCTGGACGAGAACGGCACCAAGCGCGCCGAGGATGAGGCCGGCGACGAGGTTCGACACGAGGCCGTTCGCAAAATCGCCCCAGCTCCAACCTTCCATAGCGCAGACCATCACGGCCGAAGCCTCGCATACCGGTCATTGAGTTTTGTGCCGCACCCTCGTAGGCTTGCGCCCGCGGATGGCGGCTCTGAACGTCGAGAGAATCAAGAAGGCCCTGACTGAGGCGTGCGCTCCAGACCGAAAGCAGGTGTACCGAGGGACTCTGGACGTCGACAAGTCGAAGGTCGTCGTACTGTCTGACCTCCATCGCGGTTCCAGGAGCGGTGACGAGGACGACTTCTGGCGCTGCGAGCAGGCGTACAACGCCGCACTCGGCTACTACCTGATGGCCGGATACACCCTGGTGTTGCTCGGCGACATCGAGGAACTGTGGGAGAACGGGCCGAAGGATCTGCGAGGTCGCTACCCGCAGACCTTCGGTCTCGAGAAGGAGTTCTACGCCGACGGTCGCTTGCTGCGGGTCTGGGGGAACCACGATGACCTGTGGTCCTATCCCGATCCCGTTCGCGACTACTTCGACGACGACTTCCCGAACCTCACCATCTACGAAGCTCTGCGCTTCGCGGTGACCGACCGCGCGAACACGATCGGCGAGCTCGTCATGACTCATGGCCACCAGGGATCGAGCGCCGCCGACAGAAGCGGATTTGGTCGCTTCATCGTCCGCCACGGGTATCGCAGGCTCCAACGCATGTTCCACGTGAGCGCGAACACGCCGGCCCGGGACTATGGGCTGCGTGGAGCACACGCGGGTGCGATGCGCGATTGGGCGTTGACGCAGAAGGGCGAGGGCGGCGTGCCCGTTGTCCTGATCGCGGGACACACGCACCAGCCCGTGTTCGGAACGTCCAAGCCTCCGGAGCCCGAGCATCGAACCGTCGCCGTTGTCCAGGCGGAGTACGACGAAGCTCTCAAGAGCGGGAACGCGGAGGCGATTTCAAAGCTCCGCGCCGAGCTCGAGATGGTCAAGACACAGCCGTTCGGCACAGGCCCGATTGCGATGCCGATCCCGTGCTACTTCAACACAGGCTGTTGTTGTTTCTTCGATGGCGACGTGACCGGGCTGGAGATCGCCGACCAGGAAATTCGGCTCGTCCGCTGGCTGGATGATGAACGCAGGCCGATCCGCAAGGTGCTGGTAGTCGATGACATTCGGGCGATTCTTGCTGCGGTCGGTGCGGGCGAGACGAGACAGACGCCAACAATGGCAGAGGAACTTCCGGAGTAGCCAAGCGGATGCATGAGCGTTGGCTGCGTTTCGAGGACGCGTTTCTGGAACGTGCGCCTCTCCCACGGCCCGTGGGCAAGCTCGTGCTGGGTCTACTTCTCGCGGCCCTCATCAGCTTGCTCGCGGCCGGGGCACTCGTCGGGCTCGACTTGGCCGTGAGCCACTCGGAAGGCTTGGCACTAATTGCTGCTCTAGCAACGGTGGCGCTGACCGGCTTCCTTGTCATCGTCACGAAGTACTACGAGTTCTGGGTTCCGTGGACGTTGGACGATCGCCGCTTCTCGGACGTCTATGGCTCGGTGATGCTGGCGTTCGCCGCCCTAACTGTCGGCACCGTCGCGATTGGAGTGCTCCTCTACCTGGGGAATTGGATTGATGCCATCTGGGTCCCGCCCGACGAGGGTGGCCGCGCACAAACCCCCACCACCGACCCGCTCACGCGTGGTGGACTGACCGCGCTGAGCGGCGAGTTCTTCGTCTGGAACTTTCTCGACGGCATTCCGGTGTTGAAGATCACCGAGTCGCTCAATTGGAATCGAGACCGCACATTCACGGACCACTACAGCGGCAGCTTGCTACTCCTGTACAAGCTGGCCGTGGTCATTCCGATCGTCGCGCTTGTGGTCCACTCGCTACGCGCGCCCAAGGCCGAGTCGGCGTAGCTCGTTGCGGCGGATCTTGCCGGACGTGGTCAGCGGCAGCTCGTCGACGAACTCGATTTCGCGCGGCACTTCGTACGCCGCCAGGCGCTCGCGGACGAGAGCTTTCAGCTCCGCCGCGAGTGCTTCCGACGGCGCATCGGCGACGACGAACGCCTTGATCGCCTCGCCTCGTACCTCGTCCGGGACTCCGATCACCGCTGCCAGCGCGACCGACGGGTGGCGGACGAGGCAGTCCTCGATTTCGCCTGGCCCGATGCGGTGGCCGGCGCTCGAGATCAGGTCGTCCGTTCGGCCGACGAAGCGGTAGTAGCCCTCATGGTCGACCTCGGCGAGATCGCCGGTGTGCAGCCAGCCGTCCCGCACCTTCTCGGCCGTCGCCGCCTCGTTGCGCCAGTAGCCGAGGAACACCACCGGATCGCCCTCGGCTAGGACGGCTACCTCTCCCTCGATCAGGCGCAGCTCGTGGCCGGGGTACGCACGCCCCATCGAGCCGGGCTTCGCCGGCCACGCCTCGCAGTTCCCGATCAGCAGGTTTGCCTCCGTCTGGCCGTAGAACTCGTTCAGCCTCGCACCCAGACGCTCGGAGCACCACGCCGCCGTCTCCTCCCCCACCATCTCGCCGCCGCTCGCCAGAGTCCGCAGTGACAGCGCCGGGCCGTCGTGCGCGGCCATCATCCGCAGCGCCGTCGCGGGCATGAAGACGTTGCGCACGCCAAGCCGCGGGATCAGGTCAAACGTCAGCTCCGGATCGAACTTCGTCGTCTGGAACGCGAGCACCGGGCGGCCGTGGAAGAGGCTCGGCATCAGGACGTCGAACAGGCCGCCCATCCACGCCCAGTCCGCCGGCGACCAGATCAAATCGTCGGGCTGCGGGTAGAAGTCGTGCGAGAGCTCGAACCCCGGCAGATGCCCGTAGAGAACCCGGTGCGCAAGCAGCGCGCCCTTCGGCGGCCCGGTCGTGCCCGACGTGTAGACGATCACCGCCGGTGCATCCGCCCCCGTGACCACCGGCTCGAACCGATCGGAGGCCGCGGCGAGCAGCGCCGGCAGCTCGCGCTCGACGTCGACCGTCTCCACGCCCTCGAGCTCGCGGTCGGCGAGCACGACCGCCGGCTCGGCGTCGTCGAGCCGCACTGCCATCGCGTCCGGGCCGAAGCGTGTCGACAACGGCACAGCGATCGCGCCCAGCTTGTAGACCGCGATATGCGCGACCGCTGTCTCGGGCCGCTGCGGCAGCGCGATCCCCACGCGATCGCCCTGGCCGACACCGCGAGCCCGCAGCGCGTTCGCCAGCCGGTTCGAGTCGTCGGAGAGCTCGCCGAACGTGACGCGCCGCGTGACCTCGCGCCCGTCCGTGACCACGATCGCGAGCGCCTCGCGCGGGTGGCGCTCGCACACGTCGACGCCCAGGTTGACCTGCGCCGGCACTCGCCAGCGGAAGCCCTCGTACAACTGCTCGTAGCTCAGGCCCAGAGACGCTCCAGCAGCGCGAGGTAGACCTGCGTCGCTCGTACGAGCTCCGCGACCTCGATCGACTCGACGTCACCGTGTGCGCCCGTCCCCATCGGGCCGTGGTAGACGGTCGGGATCCCCGCCGCGTTGAACATCGCGCCGTCGGCGACGAGCTTCACGCCGGTCAGCGGTAGCTCATTCCCCGTCACGTCGCGGTACGCCTCACGGAGCGCGACCGCGAGCCGGTGCTCGGGATCGATCTCGTAGGCGCCGCGCACGAGCTGCAGATCGAGGTCGATCGCGCAGCCGGACTCCGCTGCGATTGGCTCCAGCAGCGCCCGGAACTCGTCCTCTACCGCAGGCAGCGTGTTCCCCGGCGACCAGCGGCGCGTGCCGACGAGACGGCACCCGACCGGATAGCGGTTGTAGAAGTCGCCGCCGTGCACCTCGCCGAGGAAGTACGTCTCCGGCCCGACCCACTCGTGCTCGGCCGCGGCCAGCTCCTCGGTGCGCGCGCTGATCGCCTCGATCACCCTGGCGGCGACGAGGTTCGGGTTGGGTGTGCCGGCGGGAGTCTGCAGCTCGTGCGTGACCATCCCCTCGCGCCGGATCGTGATCGCGAAGGTTGCACAGCCCGGATGCGCGACCGGGAGCGTCGCGCCGCCGAGCTCGCAGACGACTCCCATGTCCGCCGTGAAGCCGCGCTCACCGAGCAGGTAGGTCAAATCCTCGCCTCGGCCCCCAGGCGCCTCGTGCATCCCGATCGCAACGATCACGAGCTCGCCCGGGAATGACCCCTTCTCCGCAACCACCCGCGCCGCTTCGGCGGCACACGCGAGCGCGCCCTTCATGTCCGCCGTCCCGCGCCCGTAGATCGTCGAGCCGTCGACCCGCGCCGGCTCGTGCGGAATCGGCACCGTGTCGAGATGGCCGTTCAGGACGACCGTCGGCCCCGGCTCGCCGCCCCGCAGCCGACCGACCACGATCGGCGTCGCCGGAAAACGGTCGTCGAGCAGCTCGACCTCCAGCCCGATCTCCTCCAGCCGCCGCGCGTAGAGCCGCGCCACCTCGGCGGTGTCGCCGGTCGGGCTCTCGACCTCGACGAGTTCCAGGGTCAGGTCGCGCAGGCGGTCCGAGTCGACGCTCACATGGTGATAATGACCTTCCCGCGCGCGTGACCCTCGCCCAGGTAGCGGAGAGCATCCGCCGCCCTGCTCAACTCGAAGCTCTTGTCGACGACCGATTTGATCTTTCCGGTCTCGAGCAGCTCGCGCAGGAACTCGAGGTCGTCCTTGTTGATCTTCGAGATGAAGAACTTGGCTTTCTGACTCCTGCCCAAGGCGCTCAGCTTCGTTCCCAGCACGTGAGCCAGCGGCCCGATGCCCCCGTTCGACGGGAACTTGGCCCCGACAATGACGACCGCCGCGTCGCGTGTGAGCACGCGCCTGAACTTCCTGAACGGCTTGCTGCCGGCGATGTCGATCATCACGTCGTGGCGCTCGCTGAGGCGGGTGAAGTCCTCCTGGCTGTAGTCGACGACGCGATCGGCTCCGAGCGCGCGCGTCTGGTCGACGTTCCTCGTGCTGCACACGGCGGTCACGTCCGCGCCGAGCACCTTCGCGATCTGCACGGCGAAGGTGCCGACACCACCGGAGGCACCGTTGATCAGCACCTTCTGCCCGGGCTGGACGTTGCCCTTGTCACGCAGCGCCTGCAGGGCAGTGAGCGCCGCGACCGGGACTGCGGCCGCTTCCTCGAAGGACACGTTGGCCGGCTTCCGCACGAGGCGCACCTCGCGGGCGGGGGCGTACTCGGCCCAGGAGGCCCCCGACGTCCCGAACACCTCGTCGCCCGGCTGGAACTCCGTCACGTCCTTGCCGACGGCTTCGACGACACCCGCGACGTCGGCGCCGATCTTGGTGTTCTTGGGCTTGCGCAGCCCGCCGCCGAACGCGCGGACGAACAGCGGCGCAGTGACCCCGTACCACTCGACCGGGTTCGCCGACGACGCGTGCACCCGAAGCAGCACCTGCTCGTCCGTGATCTCCGGCAGCTCGATCTCGCGCAGCTCGAGCACGTCCGGCATGCCATACCGCTCGCAGACGATCGCCTTCATCGTCTTCCCCGGCCGGGTCGTCGTCTCCGCCTGATGCAATTCCATGACAGCCACTGCCTCTCCTCTCGCATACGCTGTAAGCTTATGGTGTAAGCTAGGCGTACGGCGTAAGTTTGTCAAGTCATGGTCGCCCGACCCAACCCCACCCCACGGCCCCGGATCCCGCTGACCAGGGAGCGGGTGCTGCACGCCGCGCTCGCTCTCGCCGACGCAGGCGGGATCGAATCACTCACCATGCGCAAGCTCGGCCAGGAGCTCGGCGTCGAGGCGATGTCGCTCTACAACCACGTCGAGAACAAGGACGACATCGTGGACGGGATCATCGACCTGGTGCTCGCCGAGATCGAGGTGCCCTCAGGCGACGCCGACTGGAAGTCGGAGATCCGCCGCACCGCTATCTCGTCCCACGACGTGTTCCTCCGCCACCGCTGGGCCTGTAGCCTGCTGATGAGCAGGCCCAAGGCGAGCACGCCCAGGATGCTGTGGATGGAGGCACTCCTGCGAACGCTGCGGGAAGCCGGCTTCTCGGCCGACATGACCCACCACGCGTATCACGCCCTCGACAGCCACATCACGGGGTTCACGCTCTGGCAGGTGAACATGCCGTTCGAGACCAAAGCGGAGCTGCTCGACATGGCCCAGGAGTTCCTGCAGCAGATCCCCACGGACACGTACCCCTACATCATCGAGCACGCCGAGCAGCACCTCGCCCCGGAGAGCCCCGACGGCGCGACCGAGTTCGAGTTCGGGCTGGAGCTGATCCTCGACGGGCTCGAGCGGCTCCGCGAGTCGGACTAGGAGTCGCGCGCGACGCGGAAGCCGATGTGCGCCTGGCGCCGGCTCGGCCGGCTGTGGCTGCGCATCGTGCATTGGGCGTAGTGAAGTCCCGGGCTCGCGAACGAGCTGCCGCGCAGGATGCGCTCCCCAGGTGGGTACTCGGTCGACGTCCACTCCCAGACGTTCCCCGACATGTCCAGGAGGCCGTAGGGGCTTGCGCCGTCGGGGTGCGAGCCGACGGGCGACGTCGATCCGTGCTTCATGTCGGGCCCGACTGCAGCGCGGCTCTCGTCCTCCTCGTCTCCCCACGGGTACGTGCGTGCATCGGTGCCGCGCGCCGCCTTCTCCCACTCGGCTTCGGTCGGCAGCCTGCCTCCGACCCAGGCGCAGAAGGCAGACGCCTCATCCGAGTCGACGAACGTGACGGGATGGTCCCTCGGCGCCGGCCAATGTGGAGGCGCAGCTGCTCCCGTCTCGGTCACGAAGCGCTCGTATTGCTCGTTCGTGACGGGTGTCCGGGCGAGCTCGAAGGCATCCACGTCGGCGAGCCGCTGTCGCGTCTCCCCCGCGTCGCGGCCGATCACGTAGTCGCCGGCGGGGACGTCGACCCAGTCGAAGCCTTGCTGCGGCTCTACGGCCACGACGCGAAAGCCGATGTACGGATCCCGCGCCGCCGGGTGCATGGGGAGCCGCGCCGAGCAACGCAGGTCGTCCGGCTCGCTCAGGTACGAGCCGCCCCGCACCGCGCCGTCCGCTGTCCACTCGAAGACGTTGCCCGCCATGTCCAGCGCGCCACAGGGCGCCGCTCCGGCCGGATGCAGCCCGGCCGGCGACGGGCCGCCGATTCCCTGCCCGAACGTCGCGCGCGTCGTGTCGGGCAGCTCGTCGCCCCAGGGCCACAACCGATCGTCGCCGCCGCGGGCCGCCGCCTCCCACTCGACCTCGGTCGGCAGCCGCATACCGTTCGCGGCGCAGAACGCCTCCGCGTCGGCGCGCGAGACGTACGTCAGCGGCACGCCGTCGTCTCCCGTCACAGGCGTGCGGCCGATCCGGAAGCCCTCCACGCGGACCACCCGCCGCGGCGTCTCGTTCTCGTCCGGCGGATAGACGGCAGCGGGGTCGACACCCATCGGGAACGCTCCCGCCGGGACCGACACCCAGTCGATCATGGGATCACGGGCAGCGTCAGCGTGCCACCGTGCACCGCCTGCTCGGCGACGACCTGGTGTGTGTGCCGGCCGATCGGCTCGCCGGTATTCGGGTTCAGGTCGAGCCGCGGGAAGTTCGACGACGATACGTCGAGCCGGATCCGGTGGCCGCGGTCGAAGAGGTTGCTCGTCGGCGGCAGCTCGATCGTCAGCTCCACCGTCTCGCCCGGCTCCATGAAGACCTCCTGCTCGAAGCCCTCGCGGAAGCGGCAGCGGAGGAGCGAGTCGTTGATCAGCATGTCGTAGCCGTCGGGGTAGTCCTCGTTCGGCGGGTGGACGTCGACGAGCTTGGCCGTGAAGTCGGTGTCGACCGCGCTCGAGGAGACGCGCAGGGTCACCCGCGCGCGACCGGTCACCTCGACCGGCTCCTCCAGAGGCTCCGTCTCGTAGACGAGCACGTCGGCCCGCTCCGACAGACGCGGGTACGGCTCGCGGGACGCGAAGATCTCCGGCGACTCCTTCTGGTCGAGCGGCCCGGGCGTCAGGATGTTCCGCAGCCGCAGCACCGGGCTCAGGAAGCGTGCCCACGCCGGCTCCATGCCGGCGCCCTCCGCCGGCAGCTCGCCGATCGAGCAGTAGAGACCGCCGACCGTCGGGACGGGATGCGCGGGGTCGTACGTGTAGCGGCGCGGCTCCTCCTCGCCCGCGGGCGCGTCGGCTGACAGCGAGCCGTCCGCGCGCAGGTTGTAGACCGTCTGCTCGGCCCGCGCGAGCGGCCACTCGTGCTCGTCGCGCCAGCGGCCACCGTGATCGAGCTTGCCGAGCGCGGTCTTCCGGCCGGAGCCGCCGCCCATCACGAAGATCCGGATCGGAGCCTCCTCCGCGGGCGCGTCGCCATCC
This sequence comes from uncultured Gaiellaceae bacterium, assembly GCA_963749515.1. Lineage (GTDB taxonomy): Bacteria > Actinomycetota > Thermoleophilia > Gaiellales > Gaiellaceae > Gaiellasilicea. The sequence continues at coordinate 391,931 of CAVVMR010000001.1, read as the reverse complement.
TTCAGCCAGCGGTCGAAGAACGCGAGCTGCTCGGCGAAGTAGCGCTGACACGCCCCAGACCGAGTCCGCGCCGAAGTCGACGTCGTGCGTGTAGGTGGCGTCGCCGCGCATGCCAACGTGGCTCCAGGGGCCCACGACGAGGCGCTGCGGCGTCGAGTTCTTCGCCGCCATCGACGCGAAGTACTCGCTGTCTGCGTGCGGGAAGGCGTCGTACCAGCCGGTCGAGAACGTCCCCGGGATGTCGGCATGCTCGTCCCAGTAGGCGGTGTAGTCGTACTCCTTGCGCGACCAGAGCTCGTCGTAGGTGCCGCGCGTGTAGTAGTCGAGCAGGCACTTCTCCAGCGTCGGCACGTGCCGCAACGCGGTCTGGCCCTCGCGGAACGGCGTCTCCCAGAAGAGCTCCCGCAACCGGGTCAGGTCGCCCCAGACGTCCGCCTGCTTCTCGGGGTCGTCGGCGATGTCCTGCGCGTCCTGGGCGTGGATGAAGAGCGCCCAGAACATGTGCAGCTGCATCGCGCCACCCTCGCGCGACTGGTTCAGGAAGCTGTTCGTCGGCACGACGTCGGGCCAGATCGCGGTCAGGTGCGGCGGCCGCTCGAGCGCCATCCGCACCTGGGTGATGGCGGCGAACGAGGAGCCGACCGTGCCGACGCGGCCGGTCGACCAGCGCTGCTCGGCGATCCACTCGACCGTGTCGTAGCCGTCCTCGCCCTCGTGCGGCGTCGCGGCGTGGAAGTACTCGCGCGTTCCCTCGGAGCGGTAGCGGTCCCGGCAGTCCTGGAGGCAGACGGTGTACCCGTGCGGGACGAAGAAGTCGGCGATCTCGATGTAGCGCTTGTCGGTCTTGTCGTACGGCGTCCGGCAGAGGACCGTCGGATAGCGCCCTTCGACGAGCTCGCCGTCGCGCGCGGGCCGGTACACGTCAGTCGCGAGGCGGATCCCGTCCCGCATCGGCACCATCACATCCTTCGCCAGCGCCACTCCGAATTCGGTCACGCGTTTCCTCTCTCGATCAGCAGGTTGCCGGACTCGTCGACGAGCGCGGCGTAGCCTGGATGGACAACAGTGGTGGAGTCGAACTCCTCGACGATCGCCGGACCGGTGACGGTCGCACCGGCGGGCAGGGCGTAGCGGTCGTAGATCGGGCACTCGACGTAGCCCTCCGACTCGGCGAAGTACACCGGCCGGTGCTCCTTCGGCTCGGCCCTCCCGCCTGCCTCGAGCGGCCGCGGCGGCGGCTTCGCGATCGTGCCGACGCTCGTCAGCCGCAGGCTCACGACCTCGACCGGCTCCTCCGGCGCGCTGAACCCGTAGGTGCGGTCGTGCTCGGCGTGGAAGCGCTTCAGGAGGTCGTCGCCGGCGGGGATCGTGAGCTCGAAGCTCTGGCCGACGTAGCGCAGGTCGATCTTGCGGACGAAGGTCATGGCGTCGTCCGCGAGGCCTTCCGCGGCCAGCTCCGATCGCCCAACCTCCTCGAGCTCGGCAAAGGTCTTCTCGACCTCGGCGGCGTCGAGGTCGTCGAGCCGCTGCATCACGGTCACGGCGGCGTCGCGCTTCAGGTCGGTCGTCAGGAGGCCGGTGGCCGAGAAGATGCCCGGGCTCCGTGGGATGAGCAACGTCGGCATCTCGGCGTCGCGGGCGAGCGCGTTCGCGTGCACCGGCCCTGCGCCGCCGAAGCCGAAGAGCGTGAAGTCGCGCGGGTCGTAGCCGCGCTGGACGGAGATCAGGTGGAGCGCGTTGACCATCGCCGCGTTCGCGATCTCGACGATCCCGTTCGCGGCCTCGGTGACGTCGAGCCCGAGCGGCTTCGCGCAGCGCTCCTCGATCGCCCGCCGGGCGCCCTCGACGTCGAGGCCGATCTCCCCGCCGAGGAAGTAGCTCGGGTTCAGGCGGCCGAGGACGACGTTCGCGTCCGTGACGGTCGGCTCGGTGCCGCCTCGCCGGTAGCAGACCGGACCCGGATCGGCGCCGGCGCTCTGGGGGCCGACGCGCAGGAGTCCACCGGAGTCGACCCAGGCGATCGAGCCGCCGCCCGCGCCGATCTCGACAAGGTCGACGACCGGCGTCCGCACGGGGTAGCCGGAGAGCGACATGCCCCCGATCCCCGCGCCCGCGTGGCCGCCGACGTTGTAGTCCTTGGTCACCGACGGCTGCCCGTCCTGGATCAGGCCGACCTTGGCGGTCGTGCCGCCCATGTCGAAGGAGAGGATGTCGTTGCGGCCGAGCGTCTCCCCGAGGTAGGCGGAGGCGATCACGCCGGCGGCGGGGCCGGACTCGACCATGAACACCGGTCGTGAGCGCGCCGCCTCGGAGCTGAAGACGCCGCCGCTCGACTGCATCACGAGCAGCTTCGCCTGCACGCCCGCATCGGCGAGCCGGCTCTCGATTCGCTCCAGATACCGCTCGACGACCGGCCGGATGACGGCGTTGATCACGGTCGTCGACGCGCGCAGGTACTCGCGGAACTCGGGCGCCACCTCGGCCGAGAGCGAGATCGGGACGCCGGGAAGCTCCTCGGCGAGGATCTCTCCGACCCGCTGCTCGTGCTCCGGGTTGACGTAGGCGTGGAGCAGACAGACTGCGACCGACTCGACTTCCTCGCGCCGCAGGATCGCGGCGGCGGCGCGCACGGAGTCGTCTTCGAGCGGCCGCAGCACCTCGCCGGCCGGGCCGAGACGCTCGGCGACGGTCACTGCGCGGTCGCGAGGAACGAGCGGCTTTGCCTTCTCGAACTGCGTGTCGTAGAGGGACGGGCGGACCTGGCGGGCGATCTCGAGCAGGTCGCGGAAGCCCTCGGTCGTGACGAAGCCGCCGCGAGCGATCTTGCCCTCGATGATCGCGTTCGTCGCCACGGTCGTGGCGTGGACGACGAAGCCGACCTGCCCCGCGGTCACGTTGCCGTTCGCGAGCGCGCGGTCGACGGCCTCCATGAAGCCCTCCGACGGATCGGCCGGCGTCGTCAGCACCTTCGCGATCGAGACCGCTCCCGACTCCTCGTCGATCAGCGTCGCGTCGGTGAACGTGCCGCCGATGTCGACTGCCACCCGGACGCTCATGCGCGCAGCGCCTGTGTCGCAGCCTGGTCGAGGCCGCGGTCGGCGATCGCCACGCGGTACACGTCGCGCGCCCGCTCGGCGCTGACCTTCTCCTCGAGCACGTCGCGCAGCACCCGTTCCGGATCGCGCTCCTCGGGCGGTCCGTAGCCACCGCCGCCGCAGGTGCGGACGCTGATGACGTCGCCGGGGACGAGGTCGAGCGTCGTCTTCGATGAGAGCCTCGTCTCGATCCCTTCGCGGACGTGCACGTATTCGGCGACCTGCGCGGAGTGGCCGCCGAAGGCGCCCCACGGGCCGACCTTGTCCCGGTCGGCGAGGACCGTAAAGGTCGTGTGCAGGTCGAAGAGATAGTCCTTGCGGAGCCCGAGACCGCCCCGGAAGCGGCCCGGCCCCTCGGAGTTCTCGACGAGCGACAGGCCGTTGATGCGCACCGGGTAGTTGAGCTCGGTCTCCTCGATCGGAGCGTTCTCGGTGTTCTGGCTGTGCGACTGGACGGCGTCGGGGCCGTCGCTCGCGTAGCGGCCGCCGTAGCCGCCGGCGAACGTGTCGTAGAAGCACGTGTACTTCCCGGCCGCGACGTCGAGGGAGCCGAAGCCCGCCTGGCACATCATCCCCTTCGTCCCCGCGGGGAGCCGCTCGGGGAAGGCCGGGATCAGCGCCCGCACGATCACCTCGATCAGGCGCGCGTGCGTCTCCCAGCCGCCGACGACCGGGCCGGGCCAGCTGCAGTTCGTGACCGTCCCCTCGGGTGCGTGCACGCTGACGAGCCGGTAGAAGCCGTCGTTGACCGGCAGGTCGGGGTCGATCAGGCACTTGAGGGCGTAGGCGCAGGCCGAGAAGGACATCGCGTAGGTCGAGTTGACCGGCGCTCGGCGTTGCGGGTCGGAGCCGGTCAGGTCGAAGCGGGCGCCGTCCGCATCGATCTCGACGCGAACCTGCAGACGGACGGTCTCGTCGGTGTAGCCGTCCGTGTCGACCGAGCCCTCGGCCTCGTAGACGCCGTGCGGAAGCGCTGCGAGCTCGGCCCGGGTGCGCCGCTCGGTGTACTCGAGCAGCTCCTCCATCGTCGCCAGGATCGTGTCGCGGCCGTGACGCTCGACGAGCGCGAGCACGCGGCGCACGCCGGTGGCGTTCGCAGCCATCTGGGCGCGGAAGTCGCCCGCAGTCTCGTGCTTGGAGCGGATCTGGGCCAGGACGAGCTTGAAGACGTCCTTCACGATCGCGCCGTTCTCCATCAGCTTGACCGGCGGGATGATCACGCCCTCCTGGAAGACTTCCTTGAACGCCCCGATCGACGCCGGTGCGCCGCCGCCGACGTCCACGTGGTGCGCGAGGTTCGCGACGTAGCCGATCAGCTCGCCCTCGTGATGGACGGGTGAGATCAGGCTCACGTCGTTCAGATGGACGCCGCTCGGGTGCGGGTCGTTCGTGACGAGGACATCACCCGCGGCGAGGTTCTCGGCGCCGTACTTGCGTACCGCCTGCGGCACCTGCTCGGCCATCGAGCCCAGATGGACCGGCTGCGCGAACCCCTGCGCGACCGAGCGCAGCTGCGCGTCGAAGAACGCGCAGGAGAAGTCCGAGCGGGTCTTGATGTTCGTCGAATAGGCGCTGCGCTTCAGCGCCAGCGCCATCTCGTCGGTCGCCGCCACGAGCGCGTTCCGGATCACCTCGAAGGAGATCGGGTCTGTCATTTCCGCTCCGGCACTGGCAAAGCCAGCGCCTCCGCGTTCGGCGGCTCCGTCGAGCCTACGCCGCCCCGCCATCCGTACACCTCCCGCGCGCGCTCGGCGCTCACCTTTCCCTCGCGCACGTCGCGCGCGACGAACTCGCGGTCGCGCTCCTCCGGCGGCCCGTAGCCGCCGCCACCGCACGTCCGGTAGCTGACGACGTCGCCGGCCTCGAGCTCGACGGTTCCCTTCGGCGAGAGCTGCGTCTCGACGCCGCCTCGGATCAGGACGTACTCCGCCGGCTTCCCGGCGCGGCCGCCGAGCGCGCCCGCCGGGCCGGCGAGCGTGCGGTCGGCGAGGACGGTGAACGTGGTCTCGCGGTCGAAGACGAAGTCCTTCCGCAGCCCGAGCCCGCCGCGGAACCGGCCCGGCCCTTCCGAGTCCTCCACGAGCGAGAGGCGCGCGACCCGAACCGGGTAGTTCAGCTCGGTCTCCTCGACCGGCGCGTTCTCGGTGTTCTGGCCGTGCGTCTGGACGGCGTCCGGGCCGTCGCTGGCGAAGCGGCCGCCGTAGCCGCCGCCGAAGGTCTCGAGGAAGCAGTAGTACTCGTTCGTCGTCGCGTCGACGCCGCCGAAGCCGGCGTGGCACATCATCGCTTTCGTCCCTGCCGGCAACCGTTCAGGGAGCGAGGGGAGCAGTGCGCTGAAGATCACGTCGACGAGCCGCGTCTGGGTCTCCCAGCCGCCGACGACCGGGCTCGGCCAGGTGCAGTTCGTCACCGTCCCCGCGGGCGCGTCGAGCGCGATGACCCGGTAGAAGCCGTCGTTCACCGGCAGGTCGGGGTCGATCAAACATTTCACCGCGTATGCGCAGGCCGAGAACGTCTGCGCGTAGGTGGAGTTGACGGGCGCGCGCCGCTGGAGGTCGGAGCCGCTCAGGTCGAAGGAGACGCCGCCGTCCGTGATCTCGACCCGCGCCTTGATCAGCACCGGCTCGTCCGTGTAGCCGTCCACGTCGACGGTGCCCTCCGCCTCGTAGACGCCGTGCGGCAACGCTGCGATCTCGGCCCGCGTTCGCCGCTCGGTGTAGTCGAGCAGCTCGCGCATCGTGCCCGCGACCGTCTCCAGGCCGTGGCGGCCGACAAGCGCCTGCAGCCTGCGGACGCCGGTCGCGTTCGCGGCGATCTGAGCGCGGAAGTCGCCCCCGGTCTCGTGCTTGGAGCGGATCTGCGCCAGGATCAGGTCGAAGATGTCGCGCACAATCCGGCCGCCCGCGACGACCTTCACCGGCGGGATGATCACGCCCTCCTGGAAGACCTCGCGAAAGGCGCCGATCGAGGCCGGCGCGCCGCCGCCGACGTCGACGTGGTGCGCAAGATTCGCGACATACCCCAGGAGCTCGCCGTCGTGGTGAACCGGCGAGATGAGGCTGATGTCGTTCAGGTGGACGCCACTCGGGAACGGCTCGTTCGTGATGATCACGTCGCCCGGCTCGAGGTTCTCGGGGCCGTAGTCGAGGATCGCGCGGGGCACCTGCTTCACCATCGAGCCCAGGTGAACGGGCTGCGTGAAGCCCTGCGCGACGGCGCGGAGCTCGGCGTCGAAGAAGGCGCACGAGAAGTCGGACCGCGTCTTGATGTTCGTCGAGTACGCGCTGCGGCGGAGCGTGAGCACCATCTCGTCCGTCGCCGCGACGAGGGCATTGCGGATCACCTCGAACGTGATCGGATCCATCAGTACGGCCCCTGGCGCTCGTAGCGCTCGCGCGCGCGCTCGACCGCGTCGAGATCGATCTCGAAGCCGAGACCCGGCTTCGTCGGCACGGCGCAACGACCGCCGGTGATCTCGATCGGAGTCGTCGTCAGCTGCTCGGTGACGAGGTGGTGCATGACCTGGTTCCCGAGCGTCTGGTTCGGCAGGCAGCCCATCACCTGCAGCGCGGCGAAGGTCGAGAGCGCGCTCTCGGGACAGGCGTGCCGGTTCATCGGGATCCCGTAGGACTCGGCCAGGTACGCCATCTGGCGCCACCGCCAGAGGCCGCCCGACTCGTGGCTGCCGAGCACGATCGCGTCCGCTGCCTCCTGGTCGAGCACGGCGCGGAGCTCGGCGGTCGTGTGCACCGCCTGGTCGGCGGCGATCTTCGTCTCGACGGAGTTCCGGACCCGCGCGAGGCCGGCGATGTTGCCGGCCGCGACCGGCTGCTCGACCCAGTCGAGGTCGAACGCCTCGAGCCGCCGGATCGCGTCGACCGCAGTCGGCACGTCCCAGCCCTCGTTCGGGTCGACGCGCAGCAGCACGTCCGGCCCGATCGCGTCGCGCACGGATCCGACGATCTCGGCGTCGTCCCGTTGCGCGCGACCGACCTTGATGTAGACGACGCGGTAGCCCTCGGCGGCGAACGCGGCCGCCTCGCCCGCGAGCTCCTCGGCCGTGTCCCCTTGCGGGAAGCCCATGAAATCGACCTCGTCGTGGATGCGGCCGCCGAGGAAGGTCGACGCCGGAACGCCGAGCCCCTTGCCGAGCGCGTCCCAGCAGGCCGACTCGATCCCGCTCAAGATCTGCTGCGAGAAGTGCGGCACGACGCGCCAGCGGCCGTTGCGCCAGAGGTCGCCGAAGGTCGCCTCGATCTCGCCGGGCGAACGGCCGACGAACGCTCGCGCCATCAGCTGGCCGTAGGAGACGACGGCGGCGGGGTCCTCGCAGATCGACTCGCCGTAGCCGGTTGTCCCTTCGTCGGTCTCGACGGCGAAGAGGACGAGGTTCACGCCCGCCTGCACGCCGGAGCGGTAGCGGAACGGCTGCACGAGCGGGAGCACGATCGGCGTCGCGGTGACGGCGGTGATCTTCACGCGCTCCTCCTCTCTGCGGTTCCGTCGGCGGCGACGACGATGCCGTAGAGCTCGAGCGCCGCCTCGACGCTGACCTTCTCATTCAGGACGTCGTCTGCGACGGCGGCAGGGTCGCGCTCGAGCGGGTCGCCCCAGCCGCCGCCGCCCGCTGTCCGGTGGTCGTAGACGTCGCCGGCCTCGATCTCGATCGAGAACATCGGCGGCAGGGTCTCCTCGCGTCCGTCGGGGTGGATCAGCGTGTTGACGGAGAGCGCGCCGGGGCCGCCGCCCGCAAGGCCGTACGGAGGGTGCTGCGCACGATCGGACCGGACGATCAGCGACGTGTGTGGCGTGAGGCAGCGCCAGACGCGCTCGATCGCGAGCCCGCCGCGGTGCATGCCTGCGCCGCCCGAGTCGGGAACGAGGCCGTACCGCTCGACCACGATCGGATACTCGGACTCGGCGACCTCGACCGGGATGTTCGCGGCGAGGCTGGCCGGGTTCGTGAGGCCGTCGTTCCCGTCGGCCTCCGGCGTGCCGCCCCAGGTGCCGACGACGAGCTCGTAGAAGATGAACCGGTCGCCCGCCGGACCTTCCGCGCCGAAGATTGCGAGCGTGTTGCCGCCCTCACCCGCGGCGGGCACCCGGTGCGGCAGCAGCTGGGCGAGCGCGCCGCTGACGGCGTCGAGCACGCGGAACCCGGTCACGCCGCGCATCGAGGAGGCGCCCGGCATCACGACGTCGGCGATCGTCCCGGGCTTGGTGACGATGTGGATCGGCCGGAAGGCGCCGGCGGTGTTGGGCACCTCGACCGTCAGCGCCGCGCGCACCGCCTGGTAGACGCACGCCTCGACGAACGAGCGCGTGCTGTTCAGCGAGCCGCGGACCATCGGCGAAGAGTCCGTCAAGTCGGCCGTGACCTCGTCGCCCGCGATCGTCACGTGCGCGGTGATCGGCACGTCGCAGACATCGACGCCATCCGAGCCGAGGTAGTCCGTGAAGGACGCTGTCCCGTCGGACCAGCCGGCGATCTCCTGCCGGACGAGCCGCTCGGTGTAGTCGATCAGCGCGTCCATCAGCTCCGCGAGCTGCTCCGTGCCGTGCCGTTCGGCGAGCGCGACCAACGTGCGCTCGGCGACGGAGCACGCCGCGACCTGCGCGCCGAGATCGCCGAAGGTCATCCGCGGGATGCGGACGTTCGCCTCGATGATCTTGAAGACGTCCTCGACCGGCTCGCCTTCGGAGTAGAGCTTGAGCCAGGGCAGGCGGATCCCTTCCTGGAAGATCTCGGTGTTGTCGCAGGCGCTCGACCCCGGCAGCCGGCCGCCGACGTCGCCGTGGTGTGCGGTCGTGCACGTGAAGCCGATCAGCTCGCCGCCGAGGTGCACGGGCTTGAAGACGAAGATGTCCTGTAGGTGCATCCCGCCGTCGAAGGGGTCGTTCATCACGTAGACGTCCCCCGGCCGGATGCGCTCCTCGTAGTGCTCGAGCAGCTTCTCCATGGCGGCGGGAATCGAGCCCAGGTGGAACGGCACGCTGACCGCCTGCGCGACCGTCCTTCCCTTCGCGTCGCAGACGACGGCGGAGAAGTCCATCCCGTCCCGAACGACGGTCGAGTGCGCGGTGCGGCAGATCGTCGTCGCCATCTCGTCCGCCATCGAGGCGAGCGCGTTCCCCACGATCTGGAGCGTGATCGGGTCGACGCGGGCCCTAGTGGCCATCTGCGCCCGCTTCCAGCACGAGCGTGCCGGTGGCCGGATCGCGCCTGACGGACCACGCCGGCGGGACGACGACGGTGGTGTCGTACTCGTCGACGAGCAGCGGTCCGGGCTCCGGCGCCTCGCCGATCGACGAGCGCGTCCGCACCGGCGCGTCGATGTCTGCGCCCCCGACGTGGATGCGGCGGCTCGAGCCGTTCGAGGCGGCGGCCGCGCCGTCGAGGTGGAACGTGCTCGTCGCTGCCGTCTCACCGAGCGCGACGAGCCGCACCGCGCGGATCTCGACCGGCGAGCCCGCCTGGTCCTTGACGCCGTACAGCCGCTCGTGCTCGTCCTCGAACCGCGACCGCAGGTCGGCGAGGCCGCCGCGGTCGATCGGGCCGGCCGGGCACTCGACCTCGACCTCCCAGCTCTGGCCGCCGTAGCGGAGGTCCGCCGTGCGCGCCCACTCGACCTCGGAACGCCCCTGGAGCGCGTCGCGCAACTTGGCCTCCATTTCGGCGAAGAGCGCCGCGACCACGGCCGGGTCGACGGCGTTCACGTCCAGGTGGCACGTCCGCACCTCGTGGAACTCCGGCCGCGCGAAGAGAAGGCCGACGGCGCTGAAGAGGCCCGCGACCGCCGGGACGAGGACCGTCCGCATCCCGAGGTCCTCGGCGAGGCCGGCGGCGTGAATCGGCCCGGCGCCGCCGTAGGCGATCAGCGCGAAGTCGCGCGGATCGCGCCCTTTCTCGGAGGAGACCGCCCGCAGCGCGCGCGTCATCCGCGCGTTCGCGATCCGGTGGATGCCGCTGGCCGCCTCGAGGACGGTCAGGCCGAGCGGCTCGGCGACGCGGCTCACGGCCTGCTCGGCGAGCTCGGCGGAGATCGTGATCTGGCCGTCGGCGACCGTCACCGCCGGCATGTAGCCGAGCAGGACGTTCGCGTCCGTCACCGTCGGCTCGACACCGCCGCGTCCGTAGCAGGCGGGGCCGGGATCGGCGCCCGCGCTGCGCGGCCCGACCTGAAGGCCGCCCGCGGGATCGAGCCACGCGATGCTGCCGCCACCCGCGCCGACCTCGGCGATGTCGATCGTCGGAATCCGCAGCAGCTCACCGGCGCCGCGGATCAGGCGGCTGCCGGCCGACATCGAGCCGCCGACCTCGTACTCACGGCCGCGCGAGATGGAGCCGTCCTCGATCAGCGAGGCCTTCGCCGTCGTCCCGCCCATGTCGAAGGCCAGCACGTTGTCGACGCCGAGCTGCTCGCCCATCCAGCGTGCGGCGACGACGCCGGCGGCCGGCCCAGATTCGAGCGCGAAGACCGGCCGCTCCTTCGAGTCGTCGGCGGTCATCACCCCGCCGGACGACTGCATGATCTGGAGCGGGCCGTCGAGACCGATCTCGTTGAGCCCGGTCTGGATCCGGTCGATGTACGAGGACATCAGCGGCCGCACATAGGCGTTGACGACCGTGGTGGCGGAGCGCTCGTACTCGCGCTGCTCGCGCAGGATCTCGCTCGAGAGCGAGACGTTCGCCTCGGGCAGCTCCTCGGCGAGGATCGCGCCGAAGCGCTGCTCGTGCTCGGGGTAGAGGTACGAGTGCAGGAAGCAGACGGCAACCGACTCCACGCCTTTCTCGCGCAGGCGGGCTGCGAGCGCGCGGCTCTCGGCCTCGTCGAAGCCGCGGACGACGGTGCCGTCGGCCGCGACGCGCTCGTTCAGCTCGAAGCGGAGATGCCGCTCGACGAGCGGCGGCGGCTTGCGCCAGAAGAGGTCGTACATGTGCGGGATCCGCAGGCGTCTCAACTCGAGCACGTCACGGAAGCCCGCGGTCGTGACGAGCGCCGTCAGGCTGCCGCGCCGCTCGAGCACCGCGTTCGTCGCCACCGTCGTCCCGTGGACGACCTCCGCCACAGGTCCGGCGGCGAGACCGCCGACTGCCTCGACGACGGCCCGGTCGTAGCTCGGAGGAGTCGAGAGCAGCTTCCGGATCACGACGCGGCCGTCGCCTCCGTGCAGGATCACGTCGGTGAAGGTGCCGCCGACGTCGACGCCGACCCGAGCGCCCAGTCGTCACTCCGGCAGATCCACGAGGTCGGCGAGATGCTGGCCCTGGTTGAGGGCGACGCGAATCTCGTCCTCCGCCGCCTGGATTGCCTGCGCGCCCGCCTCGACCGCAGGCCAGTCGGAAGCGGCGACGACGAGGATCGCGTCGCTGTCCGCGATCACCTGGTCGCCGGGCGCGATCTCGACGCCACCGATCGTCACGGGCTCGTTGACCGAGACGACGTTCTCCTTCACGCAGCTCGCAGGCGCAAAGCCGCCATGGAAGACCGGGAAGCCGAGCGCCGCGATCGCACTGCCGTCCCTGATCGCGCCGGCGATCACGAGCCCATGGATGCCGCGGTACTCCGCGTCCGTTGCGGCGAGATCGCCGAAGTGACCGCAGTCGGTGCGGCCCCCGGCGTCGACGACGAGGACCGAGCCCTCCGGCGCCTGCTCGAGCAGCCGGTGCACCGCCAGGTTGTCGCCGGGTGCACAGGCACACGTCGCCGCGGGGCCGCAGAGCGCGGTCGTGTTCCCGATCGGCGTGAGCCCAACGACGAACCGCGCTGCTCCGCCTGCGGCCTGTAGGACTTCGGGAGTGGAGAAGAGGGTCATGGAGATGAAATTTGAAATTTCATGTTGCGTTCTGGCCGAGCGTAAACGAGACTGATGCGGAATGGAAGGGACCGCCGCACTCAGAGAGCGATTCGATGCGATCTATACGGCCGCGCTGGCGGACATCCTCGACGCGCGCGGGTACCGGACGCAGACGCTCCCACCGTCGATCCGGCCGCTCGAGCGGAGCATGAAGCTCGCCGGCCCGGCATACACCGTTCGGGGGAAGCCGAGCCAGACCGTCTCGCACGACACCGGCCTGCGCAAGGTGCTGCAGATGCTCGGAGAGGTTCCAGCCGACCACGTCGCGGTCTACGCGTGCGATCACGCGGTCGCCGCCCATCTCGGCGAGCTCTCCGTCACCTCGCTCGACGCCCGCGGCGTTGCCGGGTGCGTGCTTGACGGCGGGTGCAGGGACGTCAGTTTCATCGTCGAGCTCGGGTTCCCCGTCTTCTGCGCCCATGTCACCCCGGAGGACTCGACGCTCCGCTGGGAGCTCGAGACGACGCAGGAGCCTGTCTTCGTCGGACAGGTGCGGGTCGAGCCGGGTGACTGGGTTGTCGGCGACGAGGACGGAGTCGTCGTCGTGCCGGGCGCGATCGTGGAGAGTGTTCTCAGCGAGGCCGAGGAGAAGGCCGCGACGGAGAGCGAGATCCGCGCCGCCGTCCGCGACGGGATGTCGCCGCTCGAGGCGTACGAGCGCTACGGGACATTCTGAGGCCATGAAGCTCGAACTTTCCGACCAGGCGATCGAGCCGCTAGAGGAACGCGAGTCGATCGAGCAGCGCGTGGCTCAATCGCTCCGTGCCCTGATCGTCGGCGGCCAGTTGCGCGAGGGCACGCAGCTCGTGCAGCGCGAGCTTGCGGCCAGGCTGGGCGTCTCGCAGACGCCGGTGCGGGCGAGCATCGGCCGACTCGAGCGCGAAGGCTTTGTTGCGGTCGGCTCGACCGGACGCGCGTTCGTCAGCAGGCTGACCCGCGAGGACTTCGAGGAGATCTACGCGGCGCGGCTCGGACTCGAGGGTCTCGCCGCCCGGCTCGGCGCGGAGGCGGTCGGGCCAAAAGAGCTCGCGAGCATGCGCAAGACTCTGGCCAGGCTCGAGCGCGCCGCGGCCGATCAGAACGTCGATGCGTATCTGGCGCTTCGCTGGGAGTTCTACGGCACCTGCTACCGGGCGAGCAGCCGGCGCCGCCTCGTCGGGGAGGTCGAGCGGCTCTACTGGCGTTCGGAGCGCTACAACCGCCTCGTGCTCTCGACCGCGCAACGATTCCAGGAGTCCCTTGGCCGCTACTCGGACTTCTTCGCGCACTGCGAGGTGAACGACGGGCTCGCAGCAGAGCTCGCCGTCCAGGACAGCCTCCGCTGGGCGGTCGACAGCGTCGCGGGCGGGCTCCCTTCGGAAGCGGAGTTCAGTTGAGCGTCACCGTCCAGGAGCTCCGCGACGCACTCGTCGAGGCGCTCGGGGAGGAAGCGCGCGTGTCCGACGGCGACTCGGAGCGCGATCTCCACGCCGCCGACATCACGTTCCACCGCCCGCAGCGGCCGGACATCGTCGTCTACCCAGCCTCGACGGACGACGTCTCCCGCGTGCTCGCGATCGCCAGTGACCGCCGTGTGGCCGTGACCCCCTTCGGCGCCGGCTCGAGCCTCGAAGGCCACGTGATCCCGACCCGCGGCGGCATCAGCCTCGATCTCTCGCGCCTGAACCGCATCGTCGAGATCGCGCCGGACGATCTCAGCGCGACCGTCCAGGCAGGCGTCACGCGGACGGCGCTCGAGCGCGCCGCAGGTGAATACGGGCTCTTCTTCCCGGTCGATCCCGGTGCGGACGCGACGCTGGGTGGCATGGCCGCCACGAACGCGGCCGGGACAACGACGATCCGCTACGGGAAGATGCGAGCCAACGTCCTCGGGCTCGAGGCAGTGCTCGCCGACGGGACGATCGTCCGGACGGGCGGCCGGGCGCGGAAGACGTCCGCCGGCTACGACCTCACGAGCCTGCTCGTCGGGTCGGAGGGGACGCTCGCCGTGATCACCGAGGTGCGCGTCCGCCTCTACGGCATTCCGGAGCACGTCGTCGCGCAGCGCATCTCCTTCCCGACGATCGACGCCGCTTGCCGGATGGCCGCCGCGGCCGTCGCCGCCGGCTCGGCCGTCACACGGCTGGAGCTGCTCGACGCGTGGACGCTGGCGGCGATCAACGCCTACCGCGGCTCGGACTACCCCGAGGGCCCCTGTCTGCTCGTCGAGGCGGCCGGCACGGAGGCGACGGTCGAGGCCGATCTGGTGCTCGTGCGCGAGCTGGCCGAGGCCGAGGGCGCGACGGAGATCGTCGACGAACGCGACCCCACGGGCCGCGCCCGGCTCTGGGCCGCCCGGCACGACGCTGCGTACGCGATGGCTGCAGCGTCACCGGGACGGCACGAGCGGGCCACCGACACCTGCGTCCCCGTCTCCGAGCTGGCCGGCGCCGTCGCCTTTGCCCGCGCCGAGGTCGAACGCCTCGGCCTGAACGCAGCCATCCTCGGGCACGCCGGCGACGGCAACCTCCACGTCAGCCTCCAGCTCGATCCCGACGACTCGGCCGAGATGGCGCTCGCCGACGAGCTGTTCGAACGGTTGGTCACCGACGCGCTCGCGCGCGGCGGCACGTGCACCGGCGAGCACGGCATCGGCATGGGCAAGATCGCGGCGCTCGAGCTCGAGCACGGCGACCTCGTGCCGCTGATGCGTGGGATCAAGCGCGTGTTCGATCCACTCGGGATCATGAATCCCGGCAAGGTGTTCACCTACGAAGGGAGTCTTGATGCCGGATGACGGCCTGCCGTTCGCACGTCCGAGCAAGATCGTCTGCGTCGGCCTGAACTACCGCGACCATGCGGAGGAATCGGGGATGGAGCTCCCGAGCCGGCCGCTGCTCTTCGCCAAGTGGCCGAGCTCGCTGATCGGGCCCGGCGAGCCGATCGTGCTTCCCGAGCAGGCGACTGATGTGGACTACGAGGCCGAGCTCGGCGTCGTGATCGGGAAACGCGCTCAGAGCGTCTCCGTCGCCGACGCGCTCGACTACGTCGCCGGCTACTGCTGCGCCAACGAGGTGAGCGCCCGGGACATCCAGTTCGCCGACGGCCAGTGGACGCGCGGAAAGTCGTTCGACACCTTCGGTCCGGTGGGGCCGATCGTGCCCGCCGACCAGGTGCCGGACCCACAGGTACTGGGGATCCGGTGCCTGCTGAACGGCGAAGCCGTGCAGGATTCCTCGACGGCGCAGATGGTCTTCACGGTCGCCGAGGTGATCGCCTTCATCAGCGACGGGATCACGCTCGAGCCGGGCGACCTCATCCTGACGGGGACTCCGGCGGGAGTCGGCCTCGGGCGCAAGCCGCCCGTGTACCTCGCGGACGGAGACGTCGTTACGATCGAGATCGATGGGATCGGCTCGCTGACGAATCCCGTGCAACGGAAGCGCTGATTCCCTCGAGCGGACGGCGTCGGGGGCAGCTGTACATCGCCGCGGCCGCGGTGGCGTGGTCCACCGCGGGCGGGCTGCAGCGCGAGCTCTCCGTCGACACACCGACCCAGCTCGCCGGGCGGGCGTTCTTCGCCTTCGTCGCGCTCACCCTCTTCGTCGCGATCAGGAACCGCGGCCGCACGGTCACCGTGTTCCGTTCGATGGGGATCGCCGGTCTCGGCGTCGCCGTCTGCACGGCGATCGCCTCGGGCACGTTCATCGTCGCGCTGAATCACGCGACCGTCGCGAACGTCCTCTTCCTGCAGGCGGCGTCGCCGGTCGCCGCGGCGCTGCTCGCCTGGATCGCGCTCGGCGAGTCGATCACGGCAAGGGCGGGCGTCGCGATGGCGGTCGCGCTGCTCGGAGTGGGTCTGATGGTCGGCGGCCCGGGGAGCGGTGGCCTGCTCGGCGTCGGCGCCTCATTCGTGATGATGCTCGCCTTCGCGGTCGGTATCGTCATCACGCGGCACCGGCGGGACATCTCGATGGTGCCGGCGATCTGCCTCTCGCAGCTGCTCGTCGTCCTGATCGCCGTGCCGTTCGCCCATCCTGCGACCGTGGGCGAACGCGATCTCGTCTTCCTCGTGCTGCTCGGGGTCTGTCAGATGGGCCTCGGGCTCGTGCTCTTCACGATGGGCGCGCGGCTGATCGTTGCGACGGAGGTGGCGCTGATCACGCTCCTGGAGGTCGTCCTCGGACCGTTCTGGGCCTGGGTGGCCGTCCAGGAGACGCCGGCGTTGATGACGGTCGTCGGCGGCGGTGTCGTGGTCGCCGCTGTCCTCCTGCAGACGACCGAGAGGTCGGGCGATCTCAGGCGGCGCGAACGCGATCGCCCGCTGCGACAGGCTGTGGGAGCGACGGAGCAGAATCGGCTGCTGGAAGCAGGATCTGGAAGCGGGTACCGAGGCCGACTTCGGAGTCGACGAAGATATAGCCGCCGGCCTGGGTGACGATGCCGTAGGTGATCGCGAGGCCCAATCCGGTCCCCTTGCCCACCTGCTTCGTGGTGTAGAACGGCTCGAAGACGTGACCGCGGGTGGTCTCGTCCATGCCGCAGCCGGTGTCCTGGACGGTGACCCGGCAGTAGTCGCCCGTCGGCACGCCGGGGAACTCCTCGTGAGGGCATTCCACGCGGAAGTCGTCGACTGTGAACGTGAGCGTCCCGCCGTCGGGCATCGCATCGCGAGCGTTGACGGCGAGGTTCAGCACGACCTGGCTGAGCTGGACGGGATCGGCGAGCACCGACGGAGAGGTGGCCTCGATCTTCGTCTCGAGCGTGACGCTTCCGCCGATCACGTTGCGGACCAGGATCTCGGTGTCGCGGAAGAGATCCGCGGGCTCGATCACAGTTGTCTCAGGCTCCTCCCGCCGGCTGAACGTGAGCAGCTGCCGCGTGAGGTCGTTCGCGCGCCGGACGGAGTCGAGGATCGTCTTGACGTCCGCCTCTGCCTCCGGAGGAAGCTGGTCGCGGAGCAGCTCGGTGTGTCCGCTGACGACGGTGAGGATGTTGTTGAAGTCGTGAGCGATGCCGCCGGCGAGGCGTCCGACGGCCTCCATCTTCTGTGCCTGACGCATCTCATCCTCGAGCTCCTTGCGGCCGGTGACGTCCTCGATCACCGCGATCGCCAACCTCGTCGCGCTGGAGAACGTGAGATTGATGTGGACGTGGACGATCTCTCCGTCCTTTCGAACGAACCGCCGCTCGAACGTTGCGTGGCCCCCCTCGATTGTCGCCGGGTCGACGATCGAGTCGAAGTCATCGGGATGGACGACGTCGGCAATGCTCATGGTCGCGAGCTCCTCGCCGGTATAGCCGATGAGTCGTTGAAACGCCGGGTTGGTCCGCTTGAGCCTGCCGTTCTCCGTGATGCTGATCCCGAGGCCGGCGGATTCGAACACGGTCTCGAAGCGGCTCTTGGCGGTGAATGCCTCGAGCCGGGCACCGTCGACCTGGGTAAGGAGGATCCTGAGGCGAAGGACGACGAGGGCTGCCACTGCGCCGTTGATTGCGACCGACGCACGCCAGTCCGTGCTTCCGGTGCCCACGAGGTGCTCGACAGCGAAGGCGGTCGGCATCGTCAAGAGAGCCATGCCGACGAAGCGAAGCCGCCGTAGAGGCGAGGACTCGGTGGTAGCCGACGCCTTTGGAATTCGGCGCTCGGCGGGATGGATGCCTGCGGCCGCAATCAGGACGTAGGCCGCGAGCCAGGTGGAGTCGGACCAGGTCTGGGCGCTCAAACTCGCCCCGAACGTGGGGACGTAGTAGATGACGTCGGCGACGAACACGAGAACGAGCGACGCCGCCGTCATCCAGATCACGGGCGAGCGGCGCTCACCATGGAAGAACAGAGCCGCGAGCAACCCGAGCATGAGGACGTCTCCAACGGAGTACGAGAGCCCCGTGAGTGTCGCCCAGCTCCACCCCTCGTCCAGCAACGGCTGGAACACGATCGGCCAGAGCACGAGCAGCGAGGCGAGCGTGACGATCGCGACATCAACCAGGTCACCCCAGTCGACCTTCCGGCTGCCGGACCACAGCAACAGTCCAAGCCCGATGACGAGCAGCGGGTAGCCGACCACGTAGAGCACGTCCGCGACCGACGGGTAAGGCGCTCCACCGGTCAGGTCAAGCGCGGTCCAGATCACGTCCCCGACCGCCCAGCAGACCTGCCCGGCCGCAATCAGCAGCCATGCGATGCGAGCCCGTGTCGGCGCGAGCACCGCGCTGACCGCAAGGGCGGTCGCGGCGAAGACCGCGACGGCTGCGTAGAGCGGCGGGCGGACCGGCGAGCCATCTCCCACCAGTACGAAGGTCGCGACCGCAATGGCCCCGAGGACGAGGACCGGCCAGAACCGACGCCGGGGATGCAGAAGCCGGGCCAAAGCCTCACGTCCAGCAAGTGTTCGAGGCTTGGGGCGCATCTGCCCTGGAAAATCGGCCGTTCTGGGGCGAAATTGAGCCGGCTAGCCGAAGGAGATCACACTGCGGATCCCATCCTGGGCGTGCATCAACTCGAAGCCGCGGTTCACGTCGTCGAGCGTGAGCGTGTGGGAGAGGAACGGGTCGACGTCGAGCTCGCCCGCGAGCCACCGGTCGACGAGCTGCGGCACCTCGTCCCGCCCCTTGATTCCGCCGAACGAGGAACCGGCGACGCGCCGGCCGGTGATCAGGTAGCGCGGCACGACCTCGAGCGTCTCACCTTTGCCGGCAACGCCCGCGACTGTGCACAGCCCCCACCCCATCCGGGCAGACTCGACGGCCTGGCGCATGACCGCAACGCTGCCGGTCGCCTCGAAGGTGTAGTCGGCTCCGAAGCCTCCCGTCAGCTCGAGGATCTGCTCCACCACATCCGGCCCGCCGATCAGCGTCTCGGTCGCGCCCTGGCCCTTCGCGAGCTCGAGTCGTTCGCCCGAGAGGTCGACGCAGATGATCCGCTCCGCACCCCGGAGACGGCAGCCGGCGACCGCGCCGAGCCCGACCATTCCGGCCCCGAAGACGACACACGTCGAGCCGGGCTCCACCGCCGCGGTCTTCATCGCCGCGCCGATCCCGGTCGAGAGCCCGCACGCGAACAGGCACGCGCCCTCGAGCGGCGCTTCGGGGTTGACCTTCGCCAGCGCGATCTCGGGCATCACCGTGTACTCCGCGAACGTCGACGTCCCCATGAAGTGCCGGATCGGCTCGCCATCCCTCGAGAGCCGGGTCGTCCCGTCCGGGAGGTGGCCCTTGCCCTGCTCCTCGCGGATCGAGAGACAGAGGTTCGTGCGCGTGCTGCGGCAGTGGATGCACTCCCGGCACTGGGGCGAGAACAGCGTGACGACGTGGTCGCCGGGCTCGAGCGACGTCACGCCTTCGCCGAGGCGCTCGACGACCCCCGCGCCCTCGTGGCCGAGAACGGTCGGCGCGTACCCCGACGGGTCGGCGCCGGAGGCCGTGTACAGGTCCGTGTGGCAGACGCCGCACGCGACGAGCCGGACGAGCACCTCGCCCGCCTTCGGCTCTGCCAGGTCGAGCTCCTGCACCGCCAGAGGTGCACCGAACTCTTCCAGCACCGCGGCGCGGATCTTCATCCTCGCGACTCTAACTAGACTCGCTCCGTGAAGATCTGCCTGGTGACCCCGTTCGGGTGGTCACAGCCGCACGACGTCAACGAGCATGTGAGAGGGATCGCCGGCGAGCTGCGGGCGCTCGGTCACTCGGTCACCGTGCTCGCTCCTTCCGCCCGCACGGCGGACCTGATCGCCGGCCGGCGAGCGCTGGCGCGCGGCGAGGCAGCAGACGTGATCGCCATCGGCGCGGCCGTGCCCGTCTCGCGCCGCTCGACGCTCGGCGTTCCCGTCGGCGTGCGCGCGAACCTCCACCTCGCGCTCCAGCAGGGTGGCTTCGACGTCGTCCACGGCTTCGAGCCGGGCCTGCCGAGCATCTCGTATCTCGCCCTGCGCGACTCCGAAGCGCTCGGCGTCGCCACGTTCTTCTCACCCGACCGCCTCGGCTATCCGCCGCGGCGCGCGCTGCGAGAGAAGCTGCTCGCCCGCATCGACGCGCTGCTCACGACCTCCCAGGCCACGGCTGCGGCGGCAGCCGAGCGCTTTCCGGGCGACTACCGGATCGTGTCGCCCGGGGTGGATACCGAGCTGTTCAAGCCCGGTGAGAAGCGAAAGCTCGTCGCGATCGAGCTTCACTCGGGCTCACTGCCCGTCGCGCGCGCCGCGCTTCGCTCGCTGCGAGACCTGCCCGGCTGGGACGCCGTGCTCATGCGGACGAAGCCGCTGTCGACCAGGCCCGGGATCCCGATCGTGCTGCGGGACCGGGTGCATGTCCGCTCCGGGCGTCGCCCGCAGGCCCGCGCAGCCATCCTCGCCGAGGCGGCGATCGTCGTGCCCGCCCCCACCGGCTCGGCCCGGCTCAGGCTCGAGGCGGCCGCCGCCGGGGCGGTGCTCGCAGATCCACCCGGCGTGTTCGAGCAGCCCGAGCTCGCGGCCGCCGCGGTCGCCCGGTTCGTCGAGGACGACGAGCTGCGTGAGCGCCGCGCTCGGGAAGCACGCACCCGCGCCGAGGCGCAGAGCTTTGCCGCCGTGGCGAAGGACCTCGACGAGATGTATCGCGGGCTCGGCGGCAGGCGGCGCTCCCGCAAGCGCGACGCCGATCCGCTCGCCGACCGGCCCTGGATCGTCGCCGACCTGCACATGCACACGACCTGGTCGCACGATTGCTCGATCGAGGTGGACGAGCTGCTGGAGCACGCCGAAGCGGAAGGCCTCGGTGCGATCGCGATCACCGACCACAACGTCTTCGGCGGCGCCCTCGAGGCGGTCGCGCAGGCTCGCGGGCGCGACCTGATCGTGATTCCCGGCGAGGAGGTGAAGACGGACGACCAGGGCGAGGTGATCGGGCTCTTCCTGCGCGAGGAGATCCCGCGCGGCATGTCGTTCGCCGACACGGTCGCCGCGATCCGCGAGCAGGAAGGCGTTGTCTACCTCCCCCACCCGTTCGACCGGATGCACGCCATCCCGTTCCCGGCCACCGTGCACCGGCACCTGCACGAGATCGACGTTCTCGAGGTCTACAACGCACGGCTGCTCTTCGAGGGCTACAACGACGAAGCGGCCCGCTTCGCGCGGAAGTACGGCCTGCCGGCGGGCGCGGGCTCCGACGCGCACGTGTTGCAGGGAGTGGGAACGGGTGCGCTGCGGATGCGCGCGTTCAACGGCCCGGAGGAGTTCCTCCTCTCGCTGCGCACCGCCGAGGTGCTGCGCCGGCCGAAGTCGCTCGCCTACCTCCAGAGCCTCAAGTGGGTGGCGCAAGTCAAGGAAAAGGTGCGCTAGGAGAGAACCGAGACAGGACGCCCGTGTCCGCTGTGCCTACCGATGAGATCTACCAGCGTTACCTGAAGAAGGCGATCTCCGAGATCAACGAGCTCGGCGACGAGATCGGCCGCGCAGGTGACGAGACGCACGTCCCCGTGCTCGGTTCCGGCCATCCGCTCGCGGACGTCTTCCTGCTCAAGTACGAGCCGAAGCCCTCCGAGGTGCAGGAGGGGGTTGCCTTCTACGGGCGCGCGGGCCAGGCCCTGCTGAAGTCGCTGCAGCGCCTGCGCGTCGACCCGATGTCCGTGTACGGGACGAACTGCCTCAAGTTCGCCGGTCAGGACCCGGCGGAGTCCAGGCCGTGGCTGACGCAGGAGCTGCACATCGTGCAGCCGAAGCTCCTGGTCCTGATGGGCGAGCCGACGGTGGAGTTCGTCAACGCGCTCGCGTTCCCGCTCTCGGATCCGGTCGACCCGGCCGCCGAGGGCCTCCAGCGCTTCACGGCGACCGTCGAGGCGCTCGTCGTCCCGGACATCGACGCCGCACTCGACGAAGCGCCGGCAAAGACGGCGTTCTGGAACGCGTTCAAGGCGCTCGGTCCGTGGTGGCAAGAGTTGCCGCCGTACTAGGCGGCCCTCGCCGGGCACTCGCACTCGCGGGCCTGACGGCGACGATCGCGGCGTACACCGCCGGCGCCAACTACCTCTGGAGCGCCGGCCTCTGGCCGGACATCCTCTTCATCGCGCTCGCTTTGATCCCGGCGACGCTCGTCCTCGTGCTGCTGCTGCTGCCGGTGGCATTCAGGCCGCGGCTGTGGCCGTTCGCAGTCGCTCTGGGCGCGGTCGCGATCGGGGCGGGAGTCGCCGACCTCGACGTGCTCTTCAACCTGACGAAGCTGTTCGCGCTCATCCTGCTCGGCTTCTGGTTCCTCTCGTACTTCGAGAACGTCGCCTGGTCGGCGCTCGTCGCCGCGATCATTCCGTGGGTCGACATCTGGTCCGTCTTCTTCGGACCGACCGGGAAGATCACGAGCGACCACCCGAGCATCTTCGAGCACGTCTCGATCGCCTTCCGCGTGCCTGGAGGGAACAGCACCGCGAACCTGGGCCCGCCCGACATTCTCTTCTTCGCCCTGTTCGTCGCCTCGGCGCGGCGGTTCGGGCTTCGGACCGGCTGGACCTGGCTGGCAATGACCGCCCTGATCGCCTGCACCCTCATCATCTCCGTGAAGGCCGACCGCGGCCTGCCGGCCCTCCCTGCGATCGCCTTCGGGTTCCTGCTCGCGAACGCCGACCTGCTCTGGCACGCGCTCCGGCGACGCGGACGCGCGCCCGTCCACATCTACAGCCGCGCGGGTGTCTACGACCTGCCGGCGGACGTGATCGAGCGGATGCCCCGGAAGATCGTGCTGCTGACGCGAGAGCACCCGCCGGCCACGGCGACGATCGAGCCGGTCGGAAATGACGACCGCTTCCCGCCGGAGCAGGCCGACGCGACGGGGGCCAAGATCCTCTGCCGGCTCACTATCGGCGGCGCCGACGCCGGTGAGGCGCTCGTGCACGACCTCCCGAATGGCCTCGTGGTCGAGCCGAGCGAGCCGAGCCCCATCTCTCTGCACGACGCCCACCCCGAGCAACTCGCTGCGGATGAGGCAAAAGTGGAGCGGCTGCGGCGCGAACGGAGCTAGCGAGTTAGCGTTCCGGCATGCGCGACGACCTCGAGGAGCCGATCAGGCGTGCGCTCCACGACGCGCGGCTCGATCTGTCGCTCGAGTTCAACCACGCTGCGGACGGGACGAAGTCCGGGACGGTGGTGCTCAGGAATGCGGACGGGAAGGCCGTCGCGGAGGTACCGCTCGAGAGCCCGGAGGCGATGAACGTCGCGCTCGCGCGGCTGGTGCAGCTCGGCTTTCGCAACTCCGTCCCGACGCCGCGTCTCGAGCCGGCGACGCCGAAGACGCCGAGCCGGAGCACACAGGTCGAGGCGAGCGTGCTCGTGGCCGGTGTCGACGGCTACCGCAAGGGCTGGGTTGCGGTCTCGCTCGATCCCAGCGGCGACGCCGAGGTCTCGACGCATGTGACGTTCGCCGAGGTGCTGTCGCTGCGGGCGCGGGTGATCGCAGTCGACATCCCGATCGATCCGCCCGGGCTCGGCGCACGCGCGGCCGATGCGGCGGCCCGCGCCTTCGTCGGCGGCAGCCGCGCGAGCAGCGTCTTCCCCACACCGCCGCGCGCGGCGCTCGAGGCGCGCACGTTCTCGGAGGCGAATGAGATCACGCGCACGATCACCGGCAAGGGACTCTCGCAGCAGGCGTTCGCGCTCGGGAAGAAGATCCTGGAGGTGCACGCACTGGCGGAGGTCGACGAGCGGGTGATCGAGATGCATCCCGAGGTGTCGTTCTGCGAGCTCTCCGGCGCGCACGTCTTCGAGTCGAAGCACACGCCGGAGGGGCTGGAGCGGCGGCGGGAGATCCTCGCCGACGCCGGGATCAAGCTGCCCGGAGCTGTTCGTGGCATCCCCGAGGCGGATCTCCTCGACGCAGCCGTCGGAGCGTGGACGGCGGCCCGCTACTCGGCCGGAAAGGCGCAGCCGGTTCCGGCGGGGCACACCGATCGGCTCGGCGCCATCTGGCGCTAGGAGGCTAGGTACGCGTGAGGAGCGCGACGGCCTCGACGTGCGGCGTGTGCGGGAACATGTCCACCGGCCGCACGCGGGCAAGCTCGTAGCCGTGCTCAGCGCGTAGCACCTTGATGTCTGATGCCAGCGTCGTCGGGTTGCACGAGACGTAGACGATTCGCTCGGCCCCGAGCGCACCGGTCCGCTTCAGCGCCTTCCCCGCCAGGCCCGCGCGCGGCGGATCGACCACGACGACGTCGGGCGACCCGGCCCGCTCGGCCAGCTCCTCCAGCGACTGGCCGACATTGCCGGCGAAGAACGCCGCGTTGCCGATCGAGTTCAGCTCGAGGTTCTCGAGAGCGCACGCGACCGACTCCTCCGAGATCTCGACCCCCCACACCGTCAGCGCGTTCCGCGCCATCGCAATCCCGATCGTGCCGGTGCCGCAGTAGAGGTCGTACACCGTCTCGGTTCCCGTCAGAGCGGCGTACTCGATCGCGAGTCCGTACAGCTTCTCCGCCATCTCAGTGTTCGTCTGGAGGAAGGCGTTCGGCCGGACACGGAACCGCAGTCCGAGCAGCTCCTCCTCGATCGCATCCTCGCCCCAGAGCAGCGTCGAGGGAAGGTTCGTCACCTCGGAGGGCGAGTCGTTCACCGCCCAGTGGATGGAGCGCACCTCGGGGAAACGCCTGAGCACCTCGACGAAGTAGCCGCGCTCGAACTTCTCGCCAGGTGCGGTGACGAGCATCACGAGCGCCTGGCCGGTGTTCCGGCCCTCTCGGACGACGAGGTGCCGGAGATAGCCGGTGTGCTCGGTCTGGTCGTAGGCGACGAGGCTCTCCTCGCGCGCCCAGTCGCGCACGGCGTTCCGGATCGAGTTCCCGAGGTCTGTCGTCAGCCAGCACTTCTCGATCTCGAGCACCTCGTCCCAGCGGCCGGCCTTGTGGAAGCCGAGCGTCGGCCCGTCAGGCGTCTGGGTGAAGGAGTACTCCATCTTGTTGCGGTAGAAGAACGGCGACTCGGCCGGCAGGATCGGCTCGAGCGGCGGCTCCGCGATCCCGCCGATCCGCTTGAGGGCGTCGCGAACCTGGTCTTCCTTCGCCGCAGCCTGGACCGCGTAGTCCAGATCCTGAAAGCGGCAGCCGCCGCAGACGGGGTAGTGCGCGCACGGGGCCTCAACGCGGTGCGGTGACGGGTCGAGGACGTCGGTCGCCAGCGCCTCCGCGAAGCCGCGCTTCACCTTCGTCACGCGCGCCCGCACCCGGTCACCGGGGAGGCCCCGGCGGACGAAGACCACGAACCCGTTCAGCCGGGCGACGCCGTTCCCGCCGTA
The DNA here is from genome assembly GCA_963749515.1 of uncultured Gaiellaceae bacterium. Lineage (GTDB taxonomy): Bacteria > Actinomycetota > Thermoleophilia > Gaiellales > Gaiellaceae > Gaiellasilicea. The sequence goes on along the minus strand of CAVVMR010000001.1, from coordinate 366,753 downwards.
GGCGAGCGAGTCGACCTGGAGATCGACCTCCTCATCCATCTTCACCGGCGCGGCCACCGGTTGAGGGTAGCTACGGGTCGCTAGGTGAGCGCCGTCACGTAGACGGAGCGCTCGCGCGGGCCGTCGAACTCGCAGAGGAAGATCCCCTGCCAGGTCCCGAGCGCCAGACGGCCGTCTCGAATCGGGACGAGCACGTTGGAGCCCATGAACGCGGCGCGGATGTGCGTCGGAGCGTTCTCCTCCCCCTCTTCGATGTGCTGCCACGGCCAGTCCTCGGAGACGATCCGTTCGAGCGCGGTCTCGAAGTCGCGCGCGACGGCCGGATCGGCGTGCTCGTTGATCGTGACTCCCGCAGTGGTGTGCGGGACGTAGACGAGAGCCGCTGTGGCGCCGTTGAGCTCGCCGAGTGCCGCCTCCACCTGCCGTGTGATGTCCACGAGCTGGCTGCGCCGCTCCGTCTTCACTCTCAGCTCCTGCACGGCGCGTATCCTAGGCCGCGTGAGCGCGACAACGTTCAGTGATCGCGAGCTCGACGGCTACCGCGCCGGCGCCGACCGCTTCATCGCCGAGCTCGACGAGGAGTACTACCTCCACTACGCGGGCCTGAAGCCCGACTTCGAGCTGCGCGCGATCTACGAGCGCCACGCCGACCTGATCGACCCCGAGGCGGTCAAGCGGCTCGGAGAGACGGTCGACGGCCGCACGAACCTGGAGCTCTTCCGCTTCGGCTGCGAGGGGTACCTCGGCGAGCTCACGCGCGAGCATGCCGAGAAGATCGCGGAGCTGGAGACCAAGCTCGAGACGCAGCACGAGGGCGAGGCGGTCGGCTATCGGATGCTGCCGCCCACGATCGCGAACACCGCCGACCGGGACTCGCGGGCACGGCTCGAGGCGGCGCGAAACGATCTGACCGAGGAGCATCTGAACCCTGTCTACCTCGAGGCCGCCAACCTGACTCAGCGAGCGGTCCCGGAGCTCGGCGCGCCCACGTACTTCAACCTCTACCGCGACCGCTTCCAGTATGACCTCGAAGGTCTCGCGGTGCAGTGCCGGGCGTTTCTCGACTCGACCGAGCGGCTCTACGAGGAGTCGATGGACCGGGTTCTGCGCGACCGCGTCGGAGTCGGGCTCTCGGAGGCTGAGCGCTACGACATCCGGCGCTTCTTCCGCGGCTCGACGTGGGATGCGGCCTTCCCCGCTGACCGGATGGTTCCGGCGCTGCGCGGAACGCTCTCGAATCTCGGTATTGACCTCGATGCCCAGGAGAACGTCCACCTCGACGTGGAGGAGCGCCCGACGAAGAGCCCGCGCGCGTTCTGCGCGCCGATCGAGATCCCGGGCAAGGTCATGCTGGTGATCCAGCCACAGGGCGGACCCGACGACTGGTACGCGCTCTTCCACGAGGCCGGGCACACCGAGCACTTCGCCTTCACGAGCCCCGACCTGAAGATGGAGGAGAAGCGGCTCGGCGACAACGCCGTCACCGAGGGCTGGGCGATGCTCTTCGACCACCTGATCGACGACCGCACCTGGCTGTCGAGCATGCTCGACTTTCCGCGTCCGGAGACCTTCGCCGCGGAGGGAGCAGTGCAGCTCCTCTTCTACGTCCGCCGCTACTGCGCGAAGCTCCTCTACGAGATCGAGTTCCACGCCGCGCCCGATCCCACGCAGATGCAGAGCCGCTACGTCGAGATCCTCGGCGACGCGCTCAAAGTCGAGCCGAGCCCGACTGACTATCTCTCGGACATCGACTCGAGCTACTACGTCACCTCGTACCTCCGCGCCTGGGCGTTCTCGGCCCAGATGACGACGTTCATGCGCGAGGAGTTCGGCAGCGACTGGTTCCGCCGCCGTGAGGCGGGCTCGCTCCTGAAGGAGCTATGGGAGCTCGGCCAGCAGCCGAACGCCGACGAGCTACTCAAGGACGTGACGGGCGCCGCGGTCGAGATGGAAGCCGTCGCGGAAGCGGTCCGCGAAGCGATCCCAACTCCGGCCTAGTACTAGAGCGCCCCGCCCGCAGCCGGAGGTGCGCCGGCGTCGGCGCCTTCGTCCCCGACCACCTCGCGCGCCAGGAACTCCTCGATCAGCATCACGTTGTCGCGTGAGCGCGCGACCACCGTCAGCAGCGCGGCCATCGACGAGATCTCCTCCCGCTGCTCCTGCAGAAACCAGTGCAGGAACTGCTCGCCGACGAGATCGCCCTCGTTCCGTGCGAGCTTGGTCAGGTCCGAGATCTGCTCGGTCACGCGCTTCTCCTGCTCGAGCGCGAGCCGGACGGGCTCGACGACGTCGGCAAACTCGGTCTGCGGCGCCTCCACGCCCGGAATCACGATCGGCGAGTCGGCGTCGAGCAGGTACTGGACGATCATCATCGCGTGGTTCCGCTCCTCGACCGCCTGCCGGAAGAAGTGCGCGGCGAGCCGGGGAAGCGTCAGCGCGTCGTAGTAGACGGCGATCGCGACGTACTGCTGCGATGCGCCGAACTCGTGCCCGACCTGCTCGTTGAGGCCGTCCGGGAAGGGAGCCATGCGTGCGACTCTAACGGGATAGCATCGCCGCGTGCTGCCGCTCCGCGACAACGTGCCAACGCGGTCGTTCCCGCTGATCACGGTCGCTCTGATCCTGGCGAACGTCCTCGTCTGGGTGCTCTACCAGCTGCCGGACCTGAACGGCTCGGTCAACTCGCTCGCCTATCACCCGTGCGAGGTCGAGGGCTCCTGCCCGCAGGTCGGGCACGGCTGGGCGCTGACGGCGTTGACCTCGATGTTCATGCACGGCGGGTGGGCGCACCTGCTCGGCAACATGCTCTTCCTCTGGATCTTCGGCAACAACGTCGAGGATGCGATGGGCAAGGTCCGGTTCCTCGCCTTCTACCTCCTCGGCGGCTTCGCAGCGACCGCAACCCAGACGTTCGTGACCCTGATATTCGCGAGCGACCTCGACGCGACGATCCCCAACGTCGGCGCCAGCGGCGCCGTGTCGGCTGTTCTCGGCGCCTACATCGTGCTCCTGCCCAAGGCCAGGGTGCTGACGGTCATCTTCTTCATCCTGCGGGAAGTGCCGGCCGTGCTCTTCCTCGGCATCTGGTTCGGGTTCCAACTGCTCGAGGGGAGCACGTCGATAGCGCACCCGGAAAGCGGCGGCGGCGTCGCGTTCTTCGCGCACATCGGCGGCTTCGTCTTCGGCATGCTCGCCGTCACGATCTTCAGGAAGCGCCGGCCGCTCGCTCCCGCCTACTGACGATGACCTTCGAAGAGCACGTTCTCGCCGCCCTCGACTCGCTCCCGCCGGAGATTGCACGCGCGCTCGAGAACGTCGCCGTCGTGATCGAGCCCCAGAATCGCGAGGAGCCTGACCTCTACGGCCTCTTCGACCAGCCGGAGTACATGCCCGCCAAGATCTCGATCTACCAGCGGCCGCTCGAGCAGGACTATCCCGACCCGGCCGAGCTCGAAGAGCAGATCAGGATCACGGTCCTGCATGAGCTCGCCCACTACTTCGGCTTCGAGGAGGACCGGATCTCAGACCTCGGCTACGAGTGATTTGTTGAGTTTTCGTTCAGCCGTTTCCGTGCTGGAATCAAGAGCCGCCCCTACTCGTTTTATGAGACATGCGAACGATTCCAGAGATACATGCGGAGATCGAGCGCCTGAGCGAGGTGCGTGGAGAGCTGTGGCAGAGCCTTTCCTACGGCCGGCAGCAGGCGATCGTGGACGAGATCAAGGACATCGACGAGCAGCTGGTGACGCTCTGGGACGAGCACCGCGCCGAGCGCGCCCGCATCCGCTTCGGCGAGCGGGACGACATCGTGCGCCGCGCCCGCCAGGAAGAGCGCCTGGAGAGAGCTGCCTAGCTGAAGTACCATCGGGCCCACCATGGGCCTGAGGGGGCGAGATCGAGCCGAGCCCTCCGACGTCGAGTCGGAGCGCGAAGCTCTGCGCCGGCAGCGCGCCGAGGCGGCCGCCGAGCTGGAGACACTGAAGCGGACCGTCTCCGAGCGGGTGGTGGCCGTCCAGCAGCGCGAGCGGGAACTGGCCGAAGCGCTCGCCCGTGTCGAGAAGCGTGAGCAGAAGCTCGCCGCGGCGGAGGGCCGCGGCTCGCGGCTCGAGTCGCTGCGGCTCAAGCTCGCCGAGGCCAAGGAGGCGCGCAGCGCTCTCGACGCGCGCCGGGCCGAACTCGAGGCTCGCGAATCCGCGCTGACCACCCGCGAGGCTGCGGCAGCGAAGGACGTGAGCGTCGAATCGAGACACGCTCCCGCGGCTGCCGAGGCCGCCCCGGAGCTCGATTCCCGCACGCAGGAGCTCGACGAGCGAGAGGCAGCGATCGCCGCTCGCGAGTCCGAGCTCGAGCAGCGCCTGGCTGAGCTCGAAACGACCTCAGATGAGCTGGAGACGCGTTCCGCCGAGCTGACCGAGAGAGAGCTCGGGCTGGCCGAGCGCGAGGCCGCGATCGAGGCGCGGGAGGGGGCAAGTGTTGAAGCAGCGCCAGCTCCCGAGCCCGCCGAGACGGACGAGCACGCCGAGCTCGAGGCAATGCTCGAAGCGAAGCTCGAGGAGCTCCGTCAGGCCGAGCTCGCCTTCGCACGCACCCACGCCGAGCTCGCCAAGCGCAGCGACGACCTGGCCGAGCGCGACGCAGCACTCGCCGCGCGCGAGCGTGCGCTGGCCGCGAAGGAGGCGCCGCCGAGCAGCGATCTGGAAGGTCTCGAGGCCCGTATCCGCCGCCTCGAACAGGGCGGCCGCAAGCGCGAGGCGGAGCCCCAGACCTTCAGTGCGGGCCTCCGCGCGCTCCAGGACCGCGGCCTACGCCCGAAGCAGGGCGAGCAGCCCCTGCACTAGCGCTGCAAAGACCCTTTGTGAGAGACTCGCGCCGATCACCGGCCGGGCCGCCGTTCAGTCCCGGCCCACCCTAGGGGGAGGACCATGAGGAGGGTTCGATGATTGCTCGCAGGGCATTCGCCCGCGCACTTAGCGCCGCCGCGCTCGCCTGTCTCGTGGCCGCATCCGGCGCCATGTCGGACACGGGCACCGACGCCGCAGCGGTCGCACGCGACCACGCGCGGACACACGTGCAGGAGCTCGGGTTGACCGGCCCGGACGTCGCGCAGATGCGCGTCGACACCACGGTCACCGACGCCCACACCGGCGTGACGCACGTCTATCTCGTCCAGACGCACGAAGGAATCGAGGTCTTCAACGGCCTCATGACTGTCAACGTGGCCCGCAACGGCAAGGTGCTCAGCGCCGCCAGCCGGTTCGTCCCCGGCCTCGCAGCCGCGATCCGCGGCGATGCCGAGGAGACGACGGACGCCACGGAGGCCGCGGAGTCCGCGGCGACCGCCCTCGGTCTCCGCCCCTCCGAGGAAATCAAGGTGATCGATCGCGACGGCGGCGCCGACGAGGAGACGACCGTCTCCGACGGCGGCGTCTCGTCCAAGCCGATCGACGCCAAGCTCGTGTGGACACCCACCGGCTCGGGAGTGCGGCTTGCCTGGCAGGTCGAGATCGACGAGACCAGCGGCCAGCACTCGTGGAATGCCCTCGTCGACGCCGACTCGGGCGCGCTCCTCGCCAAGCACGACATGGTCGTCCACGACGACGCTGCGGCGAGCGCCAGCGCGCTTTCGACCGCAAGCGGCACCTCCTCGCTACTCACACAGTTCGCAGCGACCGACGGTGCGAAGTACCGCGTCTATCCGCTGCCCTTCGGCAGCCCGCTCGACGGAGACCGCGCGCTCGTGGAGAACGCGGCCGACCCGGCCGCCTCACCGTTCGGCTGGCACGACACCAATGGCGTCGCAGGCGCGGAGTTCACGTCCACGCAAGGGAACAACGCGCACGCCTACGAGGACCGCAACGACAACAACGTGGCCGACCCGGGCAGCAGCCCGGACGGCGGCGCCGGGCTCCTCTTCGACTTCCCGCTCGATCTGAGTGCACCACCGAGCGCGTCGATCCCGGCGTTCGTGACCAACCTCTTCTACTGGAACAACATCGTCCACGACGTCTTCAACGGCTACGGCTTCGACGAGGCGTCCGGCAACTTCCAGAACAAGAACTACACCGGTGCGCCGGGCGGTCTCGACGAGGTGCGCGCGGAGGCGCAGGACGGCAGCGGTGGCAACAACGCCAACTTCAACACGCCGGCGGACAACGGGAACGCGAATGGAACGTCTCGCCCGCGGATGCAGATGTTCGAGTGGCGCTCGACCCAGCCGAACCCGATCGTGATCTCGCCGCCGTCGGCGATCGCGGGGACGTACTTCGGGCCGATGGCAGGGTTCGGGCAGAGTCTCGCGACAACAGGCCCGATCAGCGGCCAGGTCGTCGCCGTGAACGACGGCAGCACCGTCGGCGTCACGACACCGACCGGCACGCTCGACGACGGCTGCCAGCCCTACACGGTGCCGGCCGGGGCGATCGCGCTCGTTCAGCGTGGCGCCTGCAACTTCACGCTGAAGATCATCAACGGGCAGAACGGCGGCGCCGCCGCCGTGATCGTCGGGAACAACATTCCCGGCCCGCCGACCGGAATGAGTGGCACGGGCAACGAGTTCCGCCAGGCCGTGATCCCGTCGGTGATGATCAGCCAGGCCGACTACCAGCTGTTCGTGCCGGCCGCGCCCTTCAACGCGACCATCTCGGACGGCACGGGCGGAGCGGTGAACCGCGACTCCGACCTCGATGCCGGCGTGATCGGGCACGAGTACGGCCATGGCATCTCCAACCGTCTCACCGGCGGCCGGCTTCGCGTCAACTGCCTCGGCAACGCCGAGCAGATGGGCGAAGGCTGGAGCGACTTCGTCGGCCTCGTGTTGACGGCGAGCACCTCCGACCGCCCCACCACTGCGCGCGGAATCGGCACGTACGTCAGCTTCCAGCCGAACTCGGGCAACGGGATCCGGCCGACGCCGTACACAACCGATAAGGCGGTCAACCCGTCGACGTACGCATCGGTTGCCGACGCGGTCAACATCAGCCTCCCGCACGGCATCGGCTACGTCTGGAACTCGATGCTGTGGGAGGTGTACTGGAATTTCGTCGACAGGTACGGCTACAACCCGAACGTCTACGACGACTGGTCGAAGGGCGGGAACAACCTCGCGATCCAGCTCGTGATCGACGGGATGAAGTTCCAGCCGTGCTCGCCCGGGTTCGTCGACGGCCGCGACGCCATCCTCGCCGCCGACGTCGCCCTCACCGGAGGCGCCAACAAGTGCGAGATCTGGCGCGGCTTCGCGAAGCGCGGACTGGGCTTCTCGGCGTTCCAGGGCAGCTCCAACAACCGCAGTGACGGCGTCGAGGCCTTCGACCTCCCCGCCGCCTGCACCGCGGCCACCTTCGGCGGCTTCGCGCCACCGATCGGCACCGCCAGGGTGACCGCGGCGAAGGCCGGATCGTTCGTGCCGGTCAAGTTCACCATCACCGGCGCGGCGCCCACGGCGATCGACTCGCAGCGGGTCAACTGCACCACCCTCGCACCCGAGGGCTCGACGCCCGCCGTCGCCGACACGTCGAAGCTGACGCGAAACGGCGACACGTTCCACCTGAACTGGAAGACGGACGCCAGCTGGGCCGGGCAGTGCCGCCGGCTGACGCTGCGTCTTCCCGCCGCGGCGGACGCGGTCACGTACTTCCGCTTCCGCGTCGGCGCGTAGAAACAAGGCGGGGCGCCGGTTTCGACCGGCGCCCCGCTCCTCTACACTGACCCCGACTTGGGGCGTTAGCTCAGCTGGGAGAGCGCCGCGTTTGCAACGCGGAGGTCGCCGGTTCGATCCCGGCACGCTCCACTTTCCCGCAGTTGAGGAATCTGCGGCAGCAGATTCCTCAACGCGAAGACCCCTGAAGGGTCGCTTCGCTCCCGGGCTCGGTCTGTCCAGGGTGTTGGTGCCCACGCGAAGACCCCTGAAGGGTCGCTTCGCTCCCGGGCTCGGTCTGTCCAGGAGTGTTGGTTGCCCACGCGAAGACGCCCTGAAGGGTCGCTTCGCTCCCGGGCTCAATCTGTCGGACGGGTTGGTTGCCGCGCGACGACCCCTGAAGGGTCGCTTCGCTCCCGGGCTCAATCTGTCGGACGGGTGGTTGGCGCGAAGACCCCTGAAGGGTCGCTTCGCTCCCGAGTTCGCTCGGTTCACGCCGTGCAGTGAGCCGCGAGGAGACGCAGTAAAGAATTCGCGTTGCACATAGCGTCGTACTTGCAGTGAACGTCGCCGAGCTCGAACGAATCTACGCCGAGGGCCTACCTGCGTTCCGACGCGTCGCCACGGCGATCACCGGCGATCGGGAAGCGGGATGCGACGCGGTGCAGGAGGCCTTCGCAACCGCAGTGCGCAAGCGGCGGTCCTATCGCGGCGAGGGATCGATCGAGGCGTGGGTCTGGCAGATCGTGCTCAACACTGCGCGAGGGACTCGGCGGCGTTCGGACCCTCGTACTCGTATGAACGCGGACGCCCGAGTCAAGTCGTCGGCCGTCGATCCGGCCGTGGACATTCCGCTGGAGGTGCTTACGGACAGACAGCGCGAGATCGTCTTTCTCCGCTACTTCGCTGATCTCTCGTACGGCGAGATCGGCCGGATCCTTGGCATCGCAAACGGCACCGTCGGGGCGACGCTCAACGGCGCACACGGTGCCCTACGCCAGGCGATGCAGAAAGGATCCGGATGACCGACCAGCGGGTGAGTGAGTTGCTGAACGAGCGAGTGCCGCCCTTCGACGACGAGCCCTCGGACTGGCTCGACGTCATGCGCCGTGTTCACGGCCATCGACGGCGTCGAACGACGTTGGCTGTCGTCATCGCCGCAGGCTTCGTCCTCATGCTGCCTCCCGTCGGTCTCGCCGAGCGGCTTGTCGACTGGTTCCGCGGCTCGCCGGCCACACCCGAGGTTCGCAGGGCGATCGAGCGCCCCGACGGTGTCCCCCAGCCTGTCTTCGAACTGCTGCGCAAGCAGCCGGGCGTGGATGCCTCCCGCGCGACCGGCGTGCTCGCGATCGAGACAAGCCGCGGGCCGATCCGTCTCTGGTCCGCTCCACGCGAAGACGGTGGTGCTTGCGCATTCATCGACGTCGGCGTCCGCGCTGGCCGGGCTGTTGGCTCCGAGGCGTGCCATCCACCGATTCGTAGCGACCGCGTGCAGCTCTCCGCTGACCTCCGGCCAATCGATCTGAAGCTGCAGGAAAACGGCCTCATCTTCGCGCTCGTCTTCGGCTGGAAGCCGGGCGTCGAGGTGGAGATCGCCTGGTCGGACGGATCACGATCGCGCCTCCCTGTCACCGACGGATACGCCCTCGCCGAGGTGAAGGCGGACGTTGATCCGATCGCGGCTTCCGCGGTCCGCGGCACGAGCGTCCTCTCGACGCAATCGCTCGTTCCGCCGCAACCGATCCCAACCCCTCCCGCGTCGGCCTATCGAGTCGTCGCGCGGGCCACGACCTTCGACGGCCGGAAAGCCACCCTCAGTGTGGCTAGCTCGGCCGGCAAGTCTTGCGAGCGGATCGAGGTCCGCGGAAAGTCTGGTAGCTCGAGCTCAGGCGGCTGCGGGGACGTAGGCGGGCCTATCACGGTCAACTCCGATCTTGACGCCGGAATCCTGTTCGGGCGGGTGACAGTGCCTGCGGAGGAATTGCGGATCCGGTTCGAGGACGGCGATCAGGACGGCGTCTTAGTGGTCGACGACGTCTTTCTCTACGCCGTTCAACCGCCACACCTCAAGCGCGGGCATCTCCCCACGAGAGCCGAAGCGCTCGACGGTGACGGCAAGGTTGTGGCGACCTGGGTCTTCACACAAGGTTGACTGCGGTCCGAGGGTCCGGTTCCGCCGATGACTACGGCGCGCGTTTCACCCGGAACAGTGGGGGTAACCGTCGCCCGTATCCAGTCGGACTACGGGGAAGGGGACACCCATGTCGAGGTTCAGGCCCAGGCTTTGGCTCGCAGTGTCGATTCTGGCGCTCGGTACGGCGATCGCGAGCGGTGTTGTCGCCGCGGACCAGCCCAGTGACGAGCAGGCACTCCAGCCCGCGCACCATCCAGCCGATCGCGGCATCGAGTCGCGCATCAACGCGCTGCTTTCGAAGATGACGACCGAGGAGAAGCTCCAGCAGATCCAGCTCCTGCCGGACTTCCTGGTCACCGACGAAGGCGTTCGCAACGGCCTCGGCTCGGTCCTGAGCGTGACCGACCCGCAGAGGATCAGAGACCTCCAGCGCATGGCAGTCGAGGAGTCGCGGCTCAAGATCCCGATCCTCTTCGCCTTCGACACGATCCACGGGTTCCGGACGGTCTTCCCGATTCCGCTCGCCACAGGGGCGAGCTTCGATCCGCAGGTGGCCTTCGACGACCACAAGTACGGCGCCCGCGAGTCGGCGGTCGTCGGGCTCAAGCAAACCTACGCCCCGATGGTCGACGTCTCCCACGAGCCGCGCTGGGGCCGGATCTCCGAGGCCGCCGGTGAGGATCCATACCTGAACTCGGTGCTCGCGGCCGCGCGCGTCAAGGCGATCCAGGGGTCGGACTACAGCGCTCCCGACAAGCTCGTCGCCAGCCCCAAGCACTTCGCGGCCTACGGCCAGCCGGAGAACGGCCGCGACTACAACACCACCGACATGTCCGTCCAGCGGCTCTGGAACCTCTATCTGCCGCCCTTCAAGGCCGCGATCGATGCCGGCGCCGACACGGCCATGTGCTCGTTCAACGCGATCAACGGCGTGCCGGGCTGCGGCCACGACGAGCTGATGAACGAGATCCTCAAGGACGACTGGGACTTCGACGGGTTCGTCGAGAGCGACTGGACCGCCGTGGCCGAGATGCGAGCGTGCCCGCCGAAGACACCCGACGCCGGAGAATGCGGGCACGGCGTCGCCGCCGACGGGCCCGAAGCCGCAGCGCTCGCGCTCAACTCCGGCGTGGACTCCGAGATGACCAGCACGCTGATCCGCGACTTCGGGGCGCAGCTGCTCCAGGAGCGCCGGATCTCGATGAAGCGCGTCGACGACGCGGTGCGCAGGATCCTGCGCGTCAAGTTCCGCGCCGGCCTGTTCGAGCACCCGTACGCACCGTTCACGCCCGCACAGGCCGAGGCGCAGATGTTGCGTCCCGACGCGATCGCGGCCGCGCGCAAGGCGGCAGGCCGGTCGATGGTCCTGCTGCAGAACAAGGGCGCGATCCTGCCGCTCAATCCGGCCAAGAAGACCGCTGTGATCGGGCCTCTGGCCCGAAACCAGCACGACATGCTCGGCCCGTGGTGGGGCGTCGGCCGAGACACAGACGTCGTCACCGTCTTCGACGGCATCAACACGCAGAGCCCCGGCGCGACCTACGCCGAGGGCTGCAAGCTCGCGAACACCGAGCCGCCGCACGCTGATCCCGAAGGCTGCGGCTCCGATGCCGGTTTCGCGGCGGCGGTTGCCGCCGCCCAGGCGGCGGACCAGGTCGTGCTCGCTCTCGGCGAGACGCGCGAGATGAGCGGCGAGGCCGCATCGCGCAGCACGCTCGACCTTCCTGGCAGGCAAGAGGAGCTGATCCGGGCGATCAAGGCGACCGGGAAGCCGTACGTGGTCGTTCTGTTCACGGGCCGCCCGCTCGCGCTGGAAGATGTCGTCGACGACATGCCCGCACTCCTGGAAGCCTGGTTCCCGGGCGTGCAGGCCGGCAATGCGGTCGCCGACGTTCTGTTCGGCAAGGTCAATCCGGGCGGGAAGCTGCCCGTGTCGTTCCCGCGCCGACTCGGCCAGGTACCGATTTACTACAACCACGAGCGGACCGGGCGGCCGTGCAACCCGGACTCGAAGTACAACTCGCGCCACCGCGACATCCCGAGCTGCTCTCCGCTGTTCGAGTTCGGCTTCGGGCTCAGCTACACGACGTTCGAGGTCTCGAACCTGCAGCTGAGCTCCTCGAGCGTGTCGCGCCACCGCAGCCTCACCGCCTCGGTGAGCGTGAAGAACACGGGTAGCCGCAAGGGTGACGACGTCGTCCAGCTCTACATCCACGACCCGGTGGCCAGCATCTCTCAGCCGGTCCGCCGGCTGCGGGGATTCGAGCGCGTGACTCTGAACCCGGGCGAGACGCGACGGGTGACGTTCACGCTCGACAAGAGCGACTTCGGCTTCTACGACGATCGCGGCAGGCTCGTCGTCGAGCCGGGCCAGATCGATGTCTACGCCGGCGACAGCTCGAGCGCGGCCCTCGTGCAGTCGTTCACGGTGCAGGGATAGTGACCAAGGAGGAGGGGATGGATCGGTTCTGCGTGACGGATATCACCCGCTGCCTTGACCGCGGGACGTTTGTAAGCTCCGCCCTCGGATCGCCGGCCCGGCCCTGCGATCCCAGCTTCCACCTCATCCACCGAGGAGGTCACACGATGGGCAGCCGACTTCGGCGTTCCCTTGTTCTGATCAGCCTGCTGGCCCTCTTGCTCGGGGTGTCCGGCACCGCGGCGCAGACCAGCCTCGCGGCCACGCCGGATACCAGGGTCGCCGGCATCGACGTCGACACGACGACGATCCCGGAGCTCCAGAAGTTGATGAAGTCGCGCCGGCTGAGCTCCGTCGTGCTGACGAGCTTCTATCTCCGGCGCATCCACCAGCTCAACCCGAAGCTCAACACGGTGATCACAGTCAGCCCGACGGCCTTTTTCGACGCACTGAAGGCTGACCTGGCGCGGATATTCGGCGACCGCCGCCCACTGCTCGGGATTCCGATCATCGTCAAGGACAACGTCAACACAACCGGCATGCCGACGACCGCAGGCTCCTGGGCGCTCGCCGGCAGCAGGCCCCGCGACGCCTTCATCGCCAAGAAGCTCAAAGCCGCCGGCGCGATCATCATCGGCAAGGCCAACCTGTCCGAGTGGGCCAACTTCCGTTCCGGACCGTCGTCGAGCGGCTGGAGCGGCATCGGTGGCCAGACGAACATGCCCTACGTCCTCGATCGCAACCCGTGCGGCTCGAGCTCCGGTTCGGGCGTCGTCGCGGCTGCCGATCTCGCGGTCGCCGCCGTCGGCACGGAGACGGACGGCTCGATCGTCTGCCCCTCCGGCGCCAACGGCGTGGTCGGGATCAAGCCAACACTCGGGTTGTGGAGCCGCGCAGGCGTCATCCCGATCAGCGCCGACCAGGATACGGCCGGCCCGATCGCCCGCAACGTGACCGACGCCGCGGTACTCCTCGGCGCAGCGACCGGCGTCGACCCGAACGACGCCGCAACCGCCGCTCAGACCGGCCACGCCTCCACCGACTACACCCAGTTCCTCGACGATGACGCGCTCGACGGAGCTCGCATCGGCGTCTGGCGTGACGGCACCTACAACCAGGAGGTGGTGGGCTCAGCCGTCGAGCCGATCCTCGAGGACACGATCGACGCGCTCGAGGCCGAAGGCGCGACCGTGATCGACGGGACCGACATCGACCTGTCGGCGACCGCCGACGAGTTCCCCGCGCTCCTGTGCGAATTCAAGACGGACATCGCGACGTATCTCGACACCTACGTCGACGGGATCAACCCGGTGACACGTCAGCCGTATCCGCAGACCCTCGCGCAGCTGATCGAGTTCAACAAGGCCCATCCCAAGCTCGAAGGCCCCTGGAACGATCTCGTCTTCGAGCTCGCCGAGGCGACCAACGGACGGGATGCGGGTTGCGCCGCACTCCGTGCCGGCGTCACGCCACCCGTTCAGGCCGCGATCGACGACCTCATGGCAGACCAGGACCTCGACGCGATCATCGCGCTGACGAACGGCCCGGCCTGGCCAACGAACTCGAACCCTGAGGAGGGCGATCTCGACGGCCGCTTCGAAGAGTTCTTCGTGGGCTCGTCTGCGGCGGCTGCAGTGTCGGGCTACGCCGACATCACAGTGCCCGCCGGCTACATCGAGGGACTGCCGGTCGGGATCACCTTCATCGGCGGCCGCTGGGCCGAACCGCAGCTGCTCGGCTTTGCGTACGACTACGAGCAGGCGACGCACGTTCGTGTTCCGCCACAGTTCATCCCCTCGATCGGCGGCGATCTGTTCCCCGGCGTGCCGACCCCGCCGGCGCAGCCGCAGCAAGCGACCGAGAGTCAGCGCCACTTCGTCGCGCGCCTCCGCTAGAGACGCTCTCGCCGAGACAACGAAGCCCGGCCACTCGGCCGGGCTTCGTGCTGACGTAAGAACACGCGGCTTCGCCGACACCAATCGCTCCGACACCCCTCGACGACAAGGAGGAAGGGATGCCCTGGGGCGACTGGATCAACGAGCTGCCGACCGCGTTCTTCATGGTCGTGCACATCGCAGCGTTCGCTCTCGGCGCCGGCTTCGCATGGTTGGCGTTCAAGCGTGAGCTCTCCGTGCTCGGGACGGCGTTCTCGCTCTTCGCCGTGGCCGAGCTGACCTACATGACCTACCACCTCGACTGGACCGTGTTCCTGTTCGCGCACACGATCGCCGAGGTCTTCGACCTGGTCGCATTCGTGCTCGTCTTCGCGGCTGCTGTCTGGCAGGTCGCGGACGCTCGCCGGCCCGCGCTCGAGTCAAGCGCCTGATGCGCCGAGTCTCCTCTGTCGCCCTGCTCGCCGCGTCCCTGCTCGGGGTTGCGGCGGGCTGCGGCGGCTCCGGCGATTCCGCCCCGGTCGCGACGACGGAGGTGGCGATGGTCAAGAGCTACCGCTTCGAGCCCAGGAAGATCGAGGTCGACGCCGGCTCGAGCGTCACCTGGAAGAACGACGACAACTTCACCCACACGGTGCAGGTCGACGGACAGGAGGACCACAAGGTCGAGCGCGGTGACAGCGTCTCGATCTCCTTCGACAAGCCCGGCACGTACACGTACGTCTGCACGCTGCACAGCCGGGACATGGACGGCGAGGTGATCGTCAAGTGATCGCGCCTGCCGCGATCGAGCGTGACCTGATCATCGTCGCCTGCGCGATCAGCGCCGGGATCCACGCTGCACTCATCCCGGATCACCTGACCGAGGGTGTGGCCGCAGGGGCAGGTTTCGCGATTGCCGTTGCGCTTCTGGTCGCAGTCGCCGTCGGGCTGACGCGCGTCAGTGAGCGCGGCAGCGCTCGCCGCGGCCGCGGCTCTCTTCGGCGGGTTGCTCCTGAGTTACGCGCTCGCTGTCACCACCGGGCTGCCTCTACTGCATCCCGAGCAGGAAGCGATCGACGGGCTCGCGCTCTTCACCAAGGCCGTCGAGCTGGTCGGCCTCGCCGCTGCGACGCGTCTGCTCGGGCGAAGCAGCCTGCCGCTTCGATACGCCCCCATCCCGCTGGGACTGACCATGCTGATCGCCTCGTTCAGCGCGTTTGCGTCGCTTGCCGCCTCGCACGGTCATAACGTCTGATGCAACTCGCGTTGGTTGAGCCTATGGTCCGGTCAGTGGAACCGACCGTCCAGCCGCTCGAAGTCCTCGAGCACCCGGCCCTCGACGAGGAGTCGCGCCGTTGGCTCGACGATCTCCGTGGCGAAGGAGCGACCAAGGACGGGGCCGTCGCACGGCTCCACGCCCTGCTGCTGCGCGCGGCCCGCTTCGAGGTCGCCCGCCGGAGACCGACGTTGCCTCACCTGCGTGGCGACGAGCTGGACGACATCGCGCTCGAGGCCGCCAACGACGCGTTGATGAGCGTCCTCAGGCGGCTGGACGACTTCCGCGGGGCCAGCCGCTTCACGACCTGGGCCTACAAGTTCGCGCTCCTCGAGGCAGCCGTGAAGCTGCGGAAGCGCGCCTGGCAGGGCCGCGAGGTGCCGCTCGAGCCGGAGGCCTGGTCGCTCTTCTCGAGCGCCGGGATCGCGCCCGACATGGAAGCGGAGCAGGCTGAGCTCCTGGCGACGCTGCAGCACGCGATCGAAGACGTGCTGACGCCGCACCAGCGCCGCGTCCTCGTCGCGCTCGCCCTGAACGGCGTGCCGATCGACGTCCTCGCAGACCGCCTCGACACGAGTCGCGGCGCGCTCTACAAGACGCTCCACGACGCTCGGCGGAAGCTTCGCCGCCACCTCGACGAGTGCGGCCTCTCTGTTGGATCCTTCCTGGAGGAGACGAAGTGACCGAGCATCGCGATCTGCAAGAGACAGTGGGCCGCCTCCTCGGGCCCAGCGAGCCGGAGATCGGCTGCGAGGCCTGCTTCGAGCAGCTCGACCGGTACGTGGAGCTGGAGCTCGCCGGCGGCGACGTCGACGCCGCGCTCCCCGGGCTGCGCGCCCACCTTCAGGGTTGCCCGGCCTGCCGCGAAGAGCACGAGAGCCTGCGCGCTCTCGTCAGCGGCGAGCCTGCCTAGCGCTCCGCGCTCGACTCGTCGTCGGGCGCCTCGAGCGGCTTCGTGTCCATCGCTCGCTTGACGTCCTCGCGCGGGTCGATGTCCGCGACCGTCGCCTTGACCTCGCGCAGTCCGCGCCCGAGCTGCTTCGCGATCTGCGGGATCTGCTTCGAACCGAACAGCAGCAGGAGGACAAATACGAGCGCAATCAGCTCCCAATGACCCGGCACACGCCCAGCATAGTGAGAAGCGAAAGATCCACCTGGAGGATGACACCGGATCGGCGTCACGGCCGATGTCGCCGTCGTGGCGGCCGCGTAGCGTGGTCTCCATGAAGCGCACACTCCTCATCGGTCTTCTCGCACTCGGACTGATCCTGCTCGCAGTCGCCGGCTGGACGGTCCAGGGCATTCGCTGGGTCCTCGGCGGCGGGCGGAATCGACGCGAGCGTCTCGCCACGGCATAGTTCGGTTCGTGGACGTGAAGCTGGCGGAGGAATCGCTCTCGGGCTCGTGGCTGTCGACCCGCCTCGGCGTCGGCACGCACCGGCTCGATGCCATGCGCCGCGCGGGCGAGCTCCTGGGCGTCAGGCGGCCCGGTGGGCAGGACTACCTCTATCCGGCGTGGCAGTTCGCACCGGACGGGAAGCCGCTGCCGGTGATCGCACGCCTCGTCCACGCCGGTCGTGACGCCGGCATGAGCGACGACCGCCTCTACGAGGTGCTCGCCGCGCGGACCGGGATCTCCGGCGACGCGCGGCTTGCCGACGCGCTCCGCGACGGCAAGGACGAGTACGTGCTCTCCGTCGTCCGCAGCGGGTAGCGGCGTGGCCCTCGTTTCCTTGAACGCCGTCCGCAAGTCGTTCGGCAGCCGAACCGTGCTCGACGGCCTCGACTTCGCGGTCGAGCCAGGCGCCCGCGTCGGCGTGATCGGGGCGAACGGCTCCGGCAAGTCGACGATGCTCCGGCTCATCGCCGGGCTCGAGGAGCCCGATGCTGGAACCTCCGTCCGCCGCCGTGGGATCGTCACCTCGTTCCTGGCGCAGCACCCGCTCGGGGACGAGCGAAACGCGCTGGAGACCGTCCGCGCCGCACGGCCCGACCTCGCCGAGCTCGATCGCGAACTGCACCGGATCTCGGACCAGCTCGGCTCGCCTGCGCTCGCAGAGAACCTCGACAAGATGTCCCGCGTCCTTCGCCGCCAGGAGGAGCTGGTCGAGCGTTGGGAGCAGGCCGGCGGGCCGAGCATCGACGGGCGCGCGCGAGCGACGCTGCTCGACCTCGGGCTGGAAGAGGCCGACCTGACACTCCCGACGACTGCGTTGTCAGGCGGGCAGCGAAAGCTGATCGCCCTCGCGGCCTGCCTCGCCCAGGATCCGGACGTTCTTCTCCTCGACGAGCCGGAAGCCCACCTCGACGCGGTCGGCCGCTCGCTGCTGGAGCGTCTCATCTCCACCTTCGACGGTGCCGTGGTCGCCGTCTCGCACGACCGGTACCTGCTCGACGAGACGGTCAGCCAGATCGCCGAGCTCCACGGCGGCCGAGTCCGGATGTGGCCCGGCAACTACTCCGCCTACACGCTCGCGCGAGAGCTCGAGCTGCAGCGGCAGCAGCAGCAGTACGTGACGCAGCAGAAGGAGATCGAGCGGCTCGAAGCCGCGATCCGCCGCTTCAAGGACTGGGCGCACCGGGTCGTCGACGAGCGTCACATCAAGCAGGCTCGGAACAAGCAACGCCAGATCGACCGGATGGAGAAGATCGAGCGCCCCGTGCTCGAGCGGCGCAAGATCGCGCTCCGCCTGCATCCGCACGAGCGGGGCGGCCAGCGTGTCTTCGAGCTGCGGCACGTGGGCATGCAGTTCGGCGACGACGCCGTTCTCGGGGATGTCGAGCTGACCGTGATGCACGGTGAGCGAGTCGGCTTCGTCGGCGCGAACGGCGCCGGCAAGAGCGTGCTGCTGAAGACGGTCGTGGGTGAGCTCGAGCCCACCGCCGGCGAGGTCTGGGTCGGCCCCTCGATCCGGACCGGCTACCTCGCGCAGGATCAGGAGACGCTCGACCCGGAGTCGAGCCCGCTGGACACGGTCCGGCTCGCGCATCGCTGCTCCGAGGGCGAGGCGGTCGCGCTGCTGATGAAGTTCCTGTTCCCCTATGAGCAGGTCCGGCGGGCGAACAAGCTTCTCTCCGGCGGTGAGCGCACGCGGCTGCAGCTGCTGCTCCTGATGCTGCAGCGGCCGAATCTCCTCGTGCTCGACGAGCCCACCAACCACCTCGACATCGACTCGGTCGAGGCGCTCGAAACGGCGCTCGAGGAGTTCGACGGCACCGTCTGCGTCATCTCGCACGACCGGTATTTCCTCGACCGCATCGTCGACCGAATCGTCGAGGTCGGCGCCGGTGAGGCGCGCGCATACGACGGGAGCTGGTCGGACTGGTTCGAGCGCTCGCGCGGCAGCGAGCCTCTCGTCGTTTGACCGCCTAGCTTCGCGGGGACCGGAGTGGTAGCCTCGCCCGCCGGCTCATCGACAGAGAGGGGAGACTCCGATGGCCTCGTCCCGCCGAGCGCTTCTTCTCGCGCTCCTGACGTTTCTCACGATCCTCGCGTTCCCATCGCTCGCCCACGCGGCGGGCGTCCAGCCGCGCTACGACCTTTCGAGCCCCGAAGGAGGCCCATTCCCCAGCAACCGCTGGACGACGTTCGACTGGTCACAGAAGACCGGCCTCCGCATCAAGCTGCCGAAGCCTGACTGCGCCGTGCGCCCGTCCGACTGCGCCGACATCGACGTCCTCAACACACTCGATGGGTTCAACCTGCAGCCCCGGATCTCGATCCCGTTCACGGGCCCGATCGATCCGGCCAGTGTCGACAGCTCGAACGTGTTCCTCGTCAGCCTGCGCGACTTCAAGGTGACCGGGATCAACCAGATCACGTGGGAGGTGGCGACGAACACGCTGCACGTCGAGTCCGACCAACTGCTTCGCCAGCACACGACCTACGTCCTCGTGGTCACCACCGAGATCCGGGACGCCACCGGCAAGAAGATCAAGTCCGCGTGGTTCAACAACTCGCACCTCGTGCGCGGGCTCCCCGGGAAGCTGTTCTCCAAGCTGGCCGTGGCGAGCATCTTCACGACCCAGAGCGCGACGCCGCTGCTGGAGCAGGTGCGGCGGCAGATCAAGGCGTCCACCCCGGCCCCGGCGAATTTCGTCGTCGGCGCCGGCGGCGAGCGGGCGGTCTTCCCGACCGCCGACGTCACCTCGATCCTCTTCTCGCGCCAGACGACGACCGCACCGGCCTTCGCCGTGTCGCCGACCGGCACGCCGTTCCTCGCGGGAGTCGGCTCGATCGCGTTCGGCGCGTTCGACTCGCCCGACTACGAGACGCCGGCGAAGGCGATCCCTGCGGTCGGCACCCGCACCGGCGTTCCTGCTGTGCAGGGAACGAACCGCCTGTACTTCAATCTCTTCCTCCCGGCCGGGACCGCTCCCGCCGGCGGCTGGCCCGTCGCCATCTACGGGCACGGCTTCACGGACAACAAGAACGCGAGCCCGTTCGTCGTCGCCGGCTCGATGGCGCGACGCGGGATCGCGACGATCGCGATCAACGTCGTCGGCCACGGCGGCGGCCCGCTCGGCACCCTGATCGTCAACCGCACGACCGGCACGCCCGTCGTCGTGCCCGCCGGCGGCCGCGGCATCGACCAGGACGGCAACACGGCCATCGACTCGACCGAGGGCGTCAACGCGGCGCCGCCGCAGACCCTGATCGGGAACCGAGACGGCCTGCGCCAGACGGTGATCGACCTGATGCAACTCGTCCGCCAGGTCGAGGTCGGGATGGACGTCGACGGCAACGGGACACGAGATCTCGACCCGTCCCGGATCTCCTACTTCGGCCAGTCGTTCGGGGGCATCTACGGCGTGAAGTTCCTGGCCGTCGAGCCGAACGTCCGACTCGGCGTCCCGAACGTTCCGGGTGGAGCGATCGTCGAGATCGCCCGGCTGAGCCCGGCGTTCCGCGCCCTCGTGACGCTGAGCCTGATCAACCGCACGCCGCCGCTGATCAACCTGCCCGGCTTCGCCTTCGACGAGAACATGCCGCTGCGGAACCTGCCGCCGCTGATCGACACGGTTCCAGGCGCGTCGGCGATTCAGCGGCTGCTCGAGTGGACGGAGTGGACGTCTCAGGCGGGCAATCCGGTCGCGTACGCCGTTCATCTGCGTGCACAGCCGCTGTCCGGTGTGCCGGCGAAGTCGATCATCCTGCAGTACGCCCGCACCGACGCCACGGTCCCGAACCCGACGACGTCCGCGATCATCCGTGCCGGTGGGCTGCAAGACCGGACGACCCTGTTCCGGAACGACCTCGCTTTCGCGGCCGATCCGACGTTCCCCAAGAACCCGCACACGTTCCTGACTCGGCTGCCCGGCCTCTCGACGCCCGGCGCAGGCGTCGTCGCGCTCGCGGCCCAGGACCAGATCGCACAGTTCTTCGCCTCCGGCGGCGCGGTCGTCGTCGACCCGGACGGCGCCGGGCCGCTCTTCGAGACGCCGATCGTCGGCGCACCGCCGGAGGACCTGGCCTACATCCCGTGACAGAGCGTTGACGGCATGCGTGAGCTGCTGGAGCTACTCGAGGCGGGGCCGGGCGACACTCTGTTGCCCGGCCTCGCCTGGCTCGCGGGACAGGACGTCGACCTCGACCAGGACGAGGTGAAGGCGACGATACGCCGGGCCGAGCTACTGCTCGCGGCCGGCGGCGACCCGCGCCGCGAGCTCGAGCTCGACGGGCGGGCCGTGACGGCGGTGGCGGAAGACCTCGACGAACCGGGCGCACGTGACCAGCTCGAGGACTCGCTTGCCCGTCTCGCCGCCGCCTCGACCGGGCTGGCGGCAGTGAGCGATGCGCTCGCGCAGCTGCGGGCGCGGCCGGATCTCGCCTGGCAGAGCTACGCCGGTGCGCTGCTCGCGGAGGCGATCGGCTCGGACTGAACATCGACCTCGGACATCTTTCCGACCGAGCGGATCGGCGAGAGCAGGATCGGCACGACCGCAGAGAGGCCGCCGATCGCGCCGATCACCATCGTCTCGCGCAACCCGATCCAGGAGCCGAGCGAGCCACCGACGAGACCACCGAACGGAATCACCCCCCAGACGACGAACCGCCGCGACGCGTTCGCGCGGCCGAGGATGCGGTCGGGGGTGATGGCCTGGATCAGGCTGATCGCCGTGACGTTGAAGAGGATGACGCCGAAGCCGATGATCAGCGAGCCGAGCGTGATCAGCGGGATCGCGAGGTCCTGCGGGGCGACCGCGATCACGAGCGTCCCCGGCCCGAAGAGGAAGGCGGCGAGGACGATCGTCCTTCCGACTCCGAGACGGTCGCTGATCCGTCGCGCGGTCAGCGCCGCCGCCAGCGTTCCGAGGTTGCCGATGGCGAGCACGACACCGATCGTGGCCGCCGACAGCCCGAGCTCCCGGACCGCGAAGATCAGCAAGATCGAGAAGAAGACGTTGCCGAAGAAGTTCGAGAGGGCGACGGCGCCGACAAGCCCGCGCTGGTAGGGGTGCGTGAAGACGTAGCGCAGGCCTTCGCCGAGCTCCGCCTTCAGCGAACGCCGGTCCTCCCGCGGCGGCGCCTCCTCCGGCTTCTTGATCAGCCCGAGCAGCAGACCCGAGACGAGGAAGCTGATCGCGTCGGCGAGGATGGCCACGGGAGCGGTCAGAATCGCTACGAGCCCGCCCGCGATGCCGGGGCCGCCGATGCTGGCCGCGGAACGGCTGACCTCGAGCTTCGAGTTGCCCTCCACGACCTGCTCGCGCCCGACCAGAGCCGGGAGGTACGACTGGTAGGCGACGTCGTAGAAGACGGTCCCGATGCCGTGAACGAACGCCACGGCGTAGAGCTGCCAGATCGTGAGCACTCCCAGCCAGTGCGCGATCGGGATCGTGGCGAGCGCCAGGGCGCGTGAGACGTCGCCGAGGATCAGGATCGGGCGACGCCGGAGCCGGTCGACCCAGACGCCGGCGGGCAGCGCGAAGAGGAGAAAGGGCAGGAACTCGACGGTGGTCAGCGCCGCGACCCGGAACGTGCTCTCCTCGAGCACGAGGATCGCGACGAGCGGCAGCGCCAGGAACGTGACCTGCGACCCGAACTGGCTGATCGTCTGCGAGCCCCAGAGCGACAGGAAGTCGCGGTGCCGCCAGAGGCCGCCCGGCCGTCTCATGTCAGGCAGAGACGGCCGCGGCCCGTGTGATCTCGATGTCGCCGCTGACGGTCTTCGCTGCCAGCCGTGCCTCGCTCTGAGCTGACCCGTCCGACGGGGTGTCCTTCACGTCGAGCTCGGAGCTGACGTCGCCGCTCGTCGAGTTGGCGTCGATGCGAAGGCGCGTCCCGGGGCGGACGCCGATGCGGACGTCGCCCGAGACCGACTGGACGCCGATCTGCCCTTCGCGAATCGCACCGATCCGCTGGTCGCCGGAGACAGTCTTCGCGGAGAGATCGGTATGAGCGTCGTCGATCGCGAAGTCGCCCGAGACCAGCGTCGCCGAAGCCGGTCCCGTGACGGTGCCGAGGCGGACGTCGCCGGAGACCGTCTGAATGCGTGCCTCGCCGTCGATCATCGCGGCACGGACGTCGCCGCTCGCCGACTGGACACGGAGCCCGGCGACCTGTTCGACGGCGATGTCGCCGGAGGCCGTCTTGAACTCCACATTGCCGAGCCGGCCGCTGGTGGTGACGTCGGCGGACGCCGAGGCGCAGTCGAGATCGGTGTCTTCGGGGCAGCGGATGCGGATGCCGACCTGGGGCGTGCGGCCGAAGGTGATCCAGGCCGGGCCGACGCCGAAGCCCTTGCCGCCGACACCGATCTCGATCGAGACCTCGGTGCCGTTCATCTCGACGGTCGCCCGCTCGATTGCCTCGCGGGTGGCGTCGTCGTCTCGGAGCGCCTCGAGCTCGACCGTGGTGCGGTCGGTCTCGCTCGGTTCGACCGAGATCAGGCCGGCGGCGTTCTTGACGCGCAGGCGCGTCTTGCCGTGAGTGTCAAACACGTGCACGGCGGGACTCCTTCAGCTTCCGCGCGGGCTTGACGACGCGCTCGTGCGGCTCGGGGCTGCAGCACCAGTCCGGAACCAGCAGGACTCCGGCGCCGTACGGGATCGGGTGAAGACGGGACACGTGCTTCTCCTTTCCTAGCTGTCCGCGTAGCCGGACAGACGCCGGCCGGTGCGAACGGAACGGGTGCGAGGCTCGAGCCCGCGCTGAAGCGCGCGCACGATCCAGGCGTTGACCGAGGTGCCTTCAAGATTGGCGGCGACCTCGAGTTGCGCCTTGAGGCCTTCGGGCAGGCGCAGGGTGATGCGGGCGGAGAAGGCATCGTCGGCGCTTGCGGACTGCGCACGCTCCGGCTCTTCCTCCTCTTCGATGTACACGAGCTCCGGGTCGCGGCCGGCGAGGCGGACCTCGATCCGGCCGGGCACGGAGCCCGAGAGGGCAAGCGCGGCCTCGCTGACGACGTCCAGCAGACGCAGATGCAGCGAGGAGCCGAGCGCCTGAGTCAGCCGGCGGCCGGCCTCCACGGTGGGCTCGTCCGTGGCGAGAGCTGCTGCCGCGGCGAGGTCCTCCTGGATCGCGTGGATGTGATGTGCCATCTCCATGGCTGCACTATGACATCACTATGATGTCTTGTCAAGTCATGACTGACATCTCGCGAATGTCACGGTGGCATCGGGGCGTGGGCGGCGCGGTTAAGCCATTCACGGCGTGCCGCTGCTGGTATCGTCAGCGTCTGGCCCCGCGTTGCCCGACAGGGCACGCCCGTGGCAGCCCTAGTTGGCCGCCACAGGGCAAGCACGCATGAACCACGTCGATCCACCCGATCTTGCCCTTCGGCCGACCTTGCGCCGACTCTTCCCCCTCTGGTGGGAGCAGCGCCGCCTGGTCGCGGCCGGACTGGCGTTCGCGCTCGCCAACACCGCGCTCTCGATCGCGATCCCGATCCTGATCCAGCGCGTTGTCGACCAGGCGATCGTGGGGCCTGAGGACCAACGCCTGCTGCCGTACCTCGCCGTGATCCTCGTGCTCGCCATCCTGCGCTTCTTCGTCAACTTCTCGCGCCGCTTCGCGACCGCCCGGGTCGGGATCGCCGTCGAGGCGCGTCTGCGCGGGATGCTCTACGACGCCTACCTGAGCTACCCGCGGGCGTTCTTCGACCGGCACGCGACCGGCGAGGTGATCTCGCGTGCCACGAACGACATCTACCCGGTGCGCTACTTCATCGGCTGGGGCGTCATCCAGGGGATGCAGAGCGCGATGATGATCGTCGCTGCGGGAGTCGTGCTCCTGACCGTGAACGCGCGGCTCGCACTCTTCTCCGCGCTGGCGATGCCGGCGATCGCCGTCCTCACCTGGGTCTTCGCGCACCGGCTCTTCCCCATCTCGCGACTCGTCCAGGCGAAGAAGGGGCACCTGACCGAAGCGACGGACGAGGCCGTGGTCGGGATCGAGATGGTGCAGGCGTTCGGACGCGAGGACGATGTCCGCACTCGCTTCCTCGGCCGGGCCGAAGCCGTGCGCCACGAGACGATGCGCCAGGCGACCGTCGAGGCGCACTACCTGCCGGGCCTGCTCTTCCTCCCCACGCTCGGCATCGCCGCGGTGCTCCTGCTCGGAGGCCGCGAGGTGATCGCTGGCACGCTGACGATCGGCGAGTTCATGCTCTTCATCACCCTGCTGCTGCAGCTCGTCTGGCCGCTCGAGGCGATCGGCTGGATCATCAACCTGGGTCAGCGAGCTGTCGCCTCGGCGGGGCGCAGCTTCGCGTGGCTCGAGGGGATCCAGCCGTTGCCCGAACCGGCTGACCCCAAGCAGCTCCCGGCCGGGCCGCTCCCCGTGCGCTTCGAGGACGTCCACTTCGCGTACGGGACGGAGTCCGAAGTGCTGCGCGGGGTCGACCTGGCCGTCGAGCCGGGCGAGATCGTCGCCGTCTGTGGCTCGACCGGGTCGGGGAAGACGACGCTGCTCAACCTCCTGCCGCGCTTCTACGACCCGACCGGAGGACGAGTCCTGGTCGGCGGGATCGACACGCGCGACGTGCCGGTGGCCGACCTGCGCAGTGCGGTCGCGATCGTGACGCAGAAGCCCGTCCTCTTCTCCGTGCTCCTGCGCGACAACCTGCTCTCCGCCCGACCCGACGCGAGCTGGGACGACGTGCTCGCCGCCTGCGACGCGGCGGGGGTCTCGGCGTTCGTCGACGACCTGCCGGAGGGCTACGACACGCTGATCGGCGAGCGCGGCGTCAACCTCTCCGGCGGCCAGCGCCAACGGGTCGCGCTCGCCCGGGCGCTGCTGGCGGGCGCGCGCGTGCTCGTGCTCGACGACCCGATGTCGGCGGTCGACACGCAGACCGAGCGGCTGCTCGTCGAGAACCTTCGTCCCGCAGTCGCCGGCCGCACCGTCCTCGTCGCAACCCAGCGTCTCTCGACGATCGGCGTCGCCGACCGTGCCGTCGTGATCAACGAGGGACGCGTCATCGAGCAGGGCGTGCCGGCCGAGCTGCTCGCCGCCGGCGGGCTCTTCACAGCTCTCTTTGGAGACGAGTCCGTTGCCGCGTAAGCACCGCACCGGGCTCTCGCGCCTTCTTCCCTACGCCGCCGAGCGGAAGGGCCGCCTGGCTCTCATCGCCGTGCTGGCTGCGCTCTCCGCCGCAGCACCGGTCGTCGGCTGGCATCTCGTCCAGGACGCGATCGACAACGGCATCGAGAAGAGCGACGAGCACCACCTGCTGCTCGCGGTGATCGGCTACGTCGCAGTCAACGCCGCGGCGTGGGTGCTCGGCACGCTGACGTGGCTCGGGCTCGCGGACGTGGGGCAGCGAATGGTGCTCGAGCTCCGCCGCGACCTCTTCGAGCACCTCACGTCGCTCTCGCTGCGCTACTTCTCGCAGCAGAAGGCGGGCTGGATCATCTCGCGCCTGACGAGCGACATCGACGCGCTCTCGGACGTCCTCAACCAGGGCCTGACGACGCTCGTCGTCAACACGCTGACGCTGATCGCAGCCGTAGGTGGTCTCTTCCTGCTCGACTGGCGGCTCGGGCTCGTCGCCCTCTGCGTGCTGCCACCCGGGATCATCGTCACGCGCTGGTTCCAGCGGGTCTCGCACGAGGCGGCGTCAGAGGTCCGGACCCGGATCGCGATCGTGACCGCTCAACTCGCCGAGTCGGTCGCCGGGATGGCGGTCGTGCAGGCGTTCAACCGCGAGCGCGCGTTCCAGGCCGAGTTCGACGGGCTGAACGAGCAGAACCGCGTGGCGAACGTCCGCGTGCAGAAGATCTACTCGGTCTTCTTCCCGGCGATCGAGCTGCTGGGGGCGATCGCGACAGCTGCGGTGATCTACGCCGGCGCGCAGTTCATCGGCTCCGGCTCGATGCAGATCGGCACGCTCGTCGCCGCGGTCGGTCTGCTGGCGCTCGTCTTCCAGCCGCTTCAGGAGCTCTCCGAGCTCTACGGCCAGGTGCAGGCGGCAAGTGCGGCGATGGACAAGATCAGTTCCGTGCTCGACGCCGAGATCGACGTCGCCGACAGCAGGAACGCTCGGCCGCTCGGCCGAATCGACGGCCGGCTCGAGCTCGACGGCGTCACGTTCGCCTACGGCGATGAGCCGGTTCTGCACGCGATCGACATCTCGGTGGCGCCGGGCGGCTGCCTCGCGCTGGTGGGTGAGTCAGGCGGCGGCAAGTCGACGACCGCGAAGCTGATCGCACGCTTCTACGACCCGGACCAAGGCGCGGTGCGCGTCGATGGCACGGACCTGCGCGACGTGGAGCTCGTCGGCTACCGGCGCCAGCTCGGCGTCGTCCTCCAGGATCCGTTCCTGTTCAGCGGCACGATCGCCGACAACATCCGCTTCGCGAAGCCCGACGCCTCCGACGAGGAGGTGCGGGAGACGGCGGCGGCGGTCGGAGTCGACCGGGTCGCCGCCCGGCTCGAGCACGGACTCGACCACGTCGTGCGCGAGGGCGGCGCCGGCCTCTCCACCGGAGAGCGCCAGCTGATCTCGATCGCGAGGGCGCTGCTCGCCGATCCGCGCATCCTGATCCTCGACGAAGCGACCTCGAACATCGACCGCCCGACCGAGATCGTGATCGAGCGCGCGTTCGACCGCCTTCTCTCCGGCCGGACGTCGATCATCATCGCTCACCGTCTCGCGACGGTGCGGCGCGCTGACGAGATCCTCGTGCTCGAGCACGGCCGAATCACCCAGCGCGGCACCGAGCGGGAGCTGATGAGGCAGGACGGCCCGTTCCGCCGCCTCGCGCACAAGCTCGTGGACGACTCGCTGCCGGCGCTCCCCGAGGAGACACCGGCAGCGTAGCGGCCCTGACCGGCCACGCCTCCCGGCCGGCGGAGCCGGCCTCCGGCGCGGCCTCGCGCCGCAGTCAGGACCGCTACGTACCGTAAGCCGTTGTGCTTAGACCTTCTCGAGGTACGTGAGCTCGGAGCCGCGGCACATCATCTTGACGCTGTCGCCGACGGCGAAGCGTCCGACGATCTTCTCCACCACGGATGCGGGCGGAGTGCAGGTGAGCGTGCCGGCCTCGCCCTGCACGGTCACGGACTCGCGCGAGAGTGCGGTGATCCGGCCGTACAGCTTGTGCTCCTCGCCCGCCTTGCGCTCGTCAACCGACGGGGCGCGCTCGATCCCGACGAGGACGCCGGCGAGGCAGTAGATCTTCACCTTGTCTCCGACGTTCAGGCCGGCGAGCTTGGCCTGCTTCTCGAACGGCACCTTGCACGCGACGCGGCCGGCGTCAGACTGGACGACGATCACGCCCGGGGTCAGCTCGGCGACCTGCCCGACAGCCTGTTGCTTCTCGCCGCGCTTCTCCTCCGACTTCTCCTCGTCCGCCTTCTCGCGGGCCTTGTCGGCCTTCTCGCCGAGCCGCGCGATCATGCGCAGCTCAGCGCGGCGGCCCTTGTGACGCACGCAGACCATGCGCACCTTGTCGCCCGCCTCGAGCGCTGCGACCTTGGCCGCGAGCCGAGCGGGAACCGTGCACGTCAGCATCGCGTCGCCGACGCGATTCTCGACCGACACGGCCTTGGCCGAAACCCGAACGACGGGCCCCGAGATCTTGAGCTCCTTGCCCTGGCGCGCCTGTGCAGGCACAGCGACCACGAGCGTGACAATTCCAATCAGAAAGACTTTCCGCAGCACGTTTGATCCCTCCTGTTACGCAGCAGTGGCTCGCTGTATCGGCTGCGGAGGCCATTTCGATCGATCCCCCGCGCGAGTGAAGGTCGTTCAGCGGGGTACTGAGGCTGCATGGAAGAGGCCGGTTCTGCCGCCGATTTCCTCCCGGAACGGTTGTCGCTGGCAAGCCTTCGCGACGCTTCACGCGAGTGCAAGGCATGCCCGCTATGGCGCTCGGGAACCCAGACGGTGTTCGGCGAGGGAAGGAAGCGCGCTCGTCTCCTACTCGTGGGCGAGCAGCCGGGAGACCGGGAGGACGTCGAGGGACGACCGTTCGTCGGACCGGCGGGCCGGATTCTCGACGAGGCGCTCCTGGAGGCCGGGATCGACCGCGACGACGTCTACGTCACGAACGCGGTAAAGCACTTCAAGTGGACGCCGAAGGGGAAGCGGCGGATCCATCAGAAGCCGAACTGGGCCGAGATCGCCGCGTGCCGTCCCTGGGTCGCGGCGGAGCTCGCTGTCGTCAAGCCACACGTGCTCGTCTGTCTCGGCGCGACCGCAGCGCAGGCGCTCCTCGGACGCGACGTGCGCGTGACACGCGACCGCGGCCGGCTACTGGAGTCCGACCTGGCGCCCGTCGCCCTGGCGACGGTTCATCCGTCGTCGATCCTCCGCGTACGAGAGAGCAAGGAACGAGAGCGCGAGCGAGCGCGGTTTGTCGCGGATCTCAGGCTCGCGGCAGAAGCGGCGGGAGCGAGCGGCTAGTCGCCCCAGTCGAAGTCGCGTGACTTCGACCAGAGGCCTGCAACCTCTTCGCGATCGCCGTTGGACGACTCGACCGTCACGTGCTCGAGGGATTCCTCACCTGGCCAGAGAAGCGCGGCGGCTTCGACCGACACGGCCGACTCCTCGCCGTCCATGGTCTCCTCGAGCCGGGCCTGCTCCTCGGTCTTGAACAGAGGATGGTTGTCGAACGGATCGTCGATGCGATAGCCGTTGAGCGGCATCGCGCCTTCGAGCTCGGAGTTGCGGCGCTTCAACTCGAGGTGGTCCTGGATGACACGTGCGAAAAGCGAGGGCGTCTCAACTGGCATAGGGGCCTCCGTGGTAGACCATTTCAGTGGTGCTGGGGCGGGATTGTAGCGCAGGTCCCGGAAAATCTCCTGCTCTGCCAGGATTCTGCTGCCCAAGCCCTAGGTCTGAGTAACCTGCTCGGTGCCCGCGTAAACGCGATTCTTGCCCGCGCGCTTGGCCCGGTACAGCGCTTCGTCGGCCGCCTCCACGAGCTCGGACATGGTGGTCGTCGGCTCTGACGCGGCGACGCCGAAGCTCGCGGTGACGTGCAGCGGCACGCCTTCGGCCGAGACGAGCCCACGCTCGCTGAGCGCCTGTCGAACCCGCTCGGCGACGTGCGCGGCGCCCATGAGATCCGTGCCGGGAAGGATCACGGCAAACTCCTCCCCTCCCCACCGGGCCGCAGTGTCGATCTCGCGGACGGTCTCGTGCAGCGCCTGCGCGAGATCGCGCAGGACGATGTCCCCGGTCGGGTGCCCGTGACGGTCGTTGACCAGCTTGAAGTCGTCGACGTCCGCCAGGATGAGTCCCACCGGGCCTCCCAGGCGTTCGGCCCGCGTGAGCTCGGTCGCCAGGGACGCGTCCGCCTGCCGCCGGTTCGCGAGCCCGGTCAGGCCGTCGACCAGCGCTTGCCGCTCGACCATCTGGTGGAGCCGCGCATTCTCGAGCGCCACGACCGCCTGCCCGGCGAGCGAAGCGGCGATCATCCGCTCCTCGACGTCGAACTCGTCGCCGACGAGGAGCAGGCGGCCGAAGCTTCGCAGTCCGGCCCTGAGCTCGAAGTCGAGGCGCGCACCCCCGGCGCCCACGTCGCCGGTCTCGACGAACGAGCCGTCCTCGGCGATCACGACACCACCGTCGGCGTGGGTTGCCTCGACCGCCGACTCCACGATCACCCGCCGGAGCTGGTCTGCATCGAGAGTTGCGGCGAGCGCGTCGCCGAAGCGGGCGTTGGCTTCACGCAGCCTGCGACGCTCCTTCTCGAGCTCGTCCATCCGCGCTTCGAGCTGGGCGGCCATCTTGTTGAAGGCACGGCCGAGCGCTGCGAACTCGTCGCGCCCCTTGATCGGAACCCGCTCGCGCAGCCGGCCGGCGGCGATGGAGTTCGCGGCGTCTGCCAGGCGCCCGAGCGAGCCGACGATCGATCGCCCGGCCACGTATGCGACGAGAGCGATCAGGAGCAGCGAGCCGACGAGGCCGAGCAGCAGCCTGCCGATCAGGCTTCGCTTCTCGGACGCGATCGCGGAGGACGGCGTGAGGGCGGCGAGC
The DNA here is from genome assembly GCA_963749515.1 of uncultured Gaiellaceae bacterium. Taxonomy (GTDB): domain Bacteria; phylum Actinomycetota; class Thermoleophilia; order Gaiellales; family Gaiellaceae; genus Gaiellasilicea. The sequence goes on along the minus strand of CAVVMR010000001.1, from coordinate 335,983 downwards.
TGGACGCCGCTCTTGGGCACGAGGCGCGAGCCGACCGCACGGAAGCTGTGATCGCCGATCGTCGAGGTCCCGACGCGACCCGGCGTCACCTCGATGGTGCCGCTCAGCGTCGTCGTGGACGCCGCGCTGATCCGGCCGTTCGGCCGGACGATCGCCAGCTCATCGGGCGCCCTCAGGCCCGAGCGCGCGTGCAGCTTGCGGGCCAGCGCGTCGTTGAGTGGGACCGAGGCGACGATGACCGCCGAGTGGGTACCCGGCCCGACGAGCGAAATCTCGGTCTCGGCCGCCAGCGGCGGCACGTCCCCGATCGGGTTGTCGCCGGGCACCTCGACGCGGAGGGCCGGATAGCGTGCGAGCAGGGACGCGATCGTGGTCCGGTCGCCACGCGCTACGGCCGTCTGGAACGCCTCGGTTCCACCGAGGGTCTCGGCCGCCCGCTCGACATTCCGGCGCTCATCCTCGAATGCGGCCAAGGCGGCCGTGACCCCCGCCGCCAGGCGGTCGTCCGCACTTGTCGTCACACTGCGATCGGCGACCTGACTGAAGCCCCAGAGCGCGGCCGCGAGCGGCAGCACAGAAAGTGCCAAAAACGTGCCGACCAGCTTAAACTTGAAGCTTCCCAACATGTTGACTCTTCAGTTTCCCCCATCACCTGCCGATATGTCCCCTGGGAAGTGTTTTCGGCACCGGGGGGAAGCAGCATGAGATCGATTTTGGTGCGTGCGCTCGCGGTAGTGCTCGCAATCGGTGGGGCTGGCGGCGCATTGGCCCTGCCCGTCATTCTTCTAGGCGACGGCGCGAAGTCCCCCACGCGCTTCGCTGATTCGTTCGACCCGCTGGTGCCCGAGCAGCAGGAGGGCGCTGTCATTCGAATTCCACCTGCGCCTGTGCTTCGGGCGGCCCCCAAGCCGAAGCCGCGTAAAGCGGTGCCGACGCCCGCTCCTCCGGCCGTGGCCCAGCCGATCAGTGTCGTGACTCCCGCGCCTGCTCGGCCCGCGCCGACGCCGGCCGCACCTGCCCCGGCACGCCCGGTGACGCCGAAGCCCACGCCCAAGCCGAAGCCGAAGCCGGCTCCCACTCCGAAGCCGACGCCTGCCCCCACGCCGACGCCTACTCCGACACCGGCACCCACCCCCACGCCGGCACCCGAGCCGGCGCCGGAGCCGACCAGGAACACAGCAGGCTCTCCCCCTCCAACCGAGCCCGTCGTCGAGCCGCCGCCGCCCGCGCCGTTCGCGAAGACAGAGCGTGCGGGTGACGGATCGGTCCAGGAGGCGCAGTTCTGGAGAGGCGAGTCGACGCCGCCGCCGACGCCGCCGACCGAGGATCCGAACGGCACCGGGTGACGTTGTTGCGTAACCTGACGCCGCCGCGCGTCGTTGTGCAACCATAGATCGATGCCGCGCTTTCGCCCCACCAGTCCGATAGGGATCGCCTTCACCGCCTTTCACCTCTGGCGCCGGCTTCCTCCGGCCCAACGGCAGCAAATGCTGAAGGCTGCGCGGACGCACGGCCCAAAGGTCGGCGCTGCGATTCTCGCCGCCCGGCGCAGGCCGCGCTAGCGCCGTCTAGGCAGTCGTTCCGAGAGCCTCGCGGACGATCCTGTCCTGCTCGAGGCGATGCGCAGTCGGGTAGCCCTCGCTCGGGCTGGCACGCCAGGGGCGGCCGACATAGTGCACGGGAACGTCGTCGGGGGCCGCCGCGTCCAGGCGGTGGCGGATCGTCCGCCAGGCGCCCATGTTCTGAGGCTCCTCCTGAGCCCACACGATCTCCCGCAGGTTCGGATACGCCGCCGTGAGCGCCGCGGCCTGCTCGACGGGGAACGGGTAGAGCTGCTCGAGCCGCGCCACCGCGACGGATGCCGACCCGGCCCGGTCCTCGTGGCCGTCGATGTCGTAGAAGAGCTTGCCGGAGCAGAGGACGAGCCTGGTCACCTGCCCATGCTGCGCGCGCGGATCGTCGAGGACCGGCTCGAACTTGCCTTCGGAGAGATCCGCGATTGCCGAGCCGGCCTGCTTGAGCCGCAGGAGTCCTTTCGGCGTCATCACGATCAGCGGGCGTGCGGTCGCATCGAGGGCCTGGCGGCGAAGGAGATGGAAGTACTGCGCGGCGGTGGTGCAGTTCGCGACGCGGATGTTCTCCTGAGCCGCCAGCTGCAGGAAGCGCTCCAGCTTCGCGCTCGAGTGCTCCGGGCCGTTCCCTTCGTACCCGTGCGGCAGGAGCAGGGTCAGACGTGACGTCTGTCCCCACTTGGAGAGGCCGGCGACGAGGAACTGGTCGACGACGATCTGGGCGCCGTTGACGAAGTCGCCGAACTGCGCCTCCCACAGCACGAGTGCGTCCGGCGCCGCGACCGCGTAGCCGTACTCGAAGCCCAGGCAGGCGAACTCGGAGAGTGGCGAGTTGAAAATCTCCATCGACGCGTCGGCCTCGGGCAGGTGCTGAATCGGCGCGAACGTCTCGCCGGTGCGCTGATCGTGGAGGACGGCATGACGGTGCGAGAACGTGCCGCGCTCGGTGTCCTGGCCGGTGAGCCGGATCGGGATTCCTTCGGTGAGCAGACTGGCGAACGCGAGCGCCTCGCCCTGGCCCCAGTCGATGCCGCCCTCGCGCAGTGCCTCCCGACGCTTCTCGAGCTGTTTCAGAAGCTTGGTATTCGCCTCGAAGTCCTCCGGCAGCGCAAGCAACTGCTCGTTCAACGCTTCGAGCCGATCCGCGGGGACGGCCGTGACAACGGCGCCGCCCGTGTCGGCCGGGATCTTTCCCTCCCGAGTCACGCGCGGCTCCGCGATCGATGCCTTCAGGCGCTCGTGGGCTTCCCGCAGCTCGTTCTGCGTCTCCTCGATCACCGCCGCGGCCTCCTCCGCGGTCAGGACGCCCTCCTCGACGAGTCGCGCTGCGTACAGCTGGCCGGCGGTCGTCTGCGCGTTGATCTGGGCGACCATCAGCGGCTGGGTGTACGCCGCCTCGTCCTGCTCGTTGTGCCCGAAGCGCCTGTAGCCGATGAGGTCGACGACGATGTCGTGACCGAACTCCTGCCGGTATGCGAGTGCAAGCCGGACAGCAGCAATCGCGGCCTCAGCATCGTTCGCGTTGACGTGGATGATCGGGATGTCGAAGCCCTTCGCGAGGTCGCTCGAGTAGCGGGTCGAACGACCCTCGTTCGGGTTCGTCGTGAAGCCGACCTGGTTGTTCGAGATCAAGTGGAGAGTGCCGCCGGTCGTGTAGCCATCGAGGCTCGAGAGGTTGAGCGTCTCGGCGACGACACCCTGGCCGGCGAACGAGGCGTCACCGTGGATCAGGATCGGCAGAGCGACGGACGGATCGTGGATGCCGCCGCCGGTCGAGCGGTCGGTCTGCTCTGCTCGCGTCCAGCCTTCGACGACCGGGTCGACCGCCTCGAGGTGGCTGGGATTCGGAGCAAGCGTGATCGTGACCTCGCCCGACGGAGTGGCGCGTGTGCCGGTTGCCGAGAGGTGGTACTTGACGTCACCGGTGCCTCCCTCGTCATTCGTGACCACCGCGTCGATCGTCCGCTCGCCTTCGAACTCGCGCAGGACCGACTCGTAGGAGAGCCCGACCGTGTGCACGAGCACGTTCAGGCGGCCGCGGTGCGCCATGCCGATCACGATCTCGTGTGCCCCTGCGCCCGCTGCGATCTCGACCGCCTCGTCGAGCATCGGAACCATCGTGTCCAGGCCTTCGATCGAGAACTGCTTCTGGCCGAGGAACGAGCGGCGGAGGTACTGCTCGAACGCCTCGACGCGAGCGAGCGCCTTCAAGAGCCGGACGCGCTCTTCCGACTTCAGCGGCTGCCGGTAGCGGCTCGATTCGATCGCCTGCCTGAGCCAGACACGCTCGGCGTGATCGGAGAGGTGCTCGATCTCGTAGGCCATCGTGCCGGTGTAGACCTCGCGCAGCGCCGGCAGGGCTTCCTTCAGCGTCTCGCCGGGGACGTGCACGCGCAGCAGCTTTGCCGGGATGCGCTCCTGCAGCTCAGGCGTCAGCGGCGGGATCAGACTCGTCTCGTCGAGCGCGGGATCGCCCAGCGGCTCGGAGCCGAGCGGATCGAGGCGCGCCGCCAGATGGCCGTGCATGCGGTGCGCCTTGACGAGGGCCATCGCGGCGGCGACGCCGCCGACCAGGGTCTCGTCGATCGCGGGCGCCGGCGCGGGTGGCGCGCTCTCGGGTGCCGGAGGCGCTTCGGGTGCCGGAGGTGCCGCCTGAGCCGGGGGCGGCGCGGGATGCCCGTTGCCGCGCTCGAGGACCTCCAGCAACCGCAGCAAGCCAGGATGAGTCGCGACGAGCTCGCTGTCGCCGCTCTCGAAGAGCTCGCGCCATTCGGCAGGGACCGCGTCCGGGTTCTCGAGGTAGTCCTCGAGCAGCAGCCGGGCGTAGCCGGAGTTCAGGCCGTCGACGTCGTGCGTACTCACAGACTGTGTTGTAGCAACCCGCGGGACAGGAGCTACGGGACGGGCGCTAGTAGAGGGGCTTCTTGGTGATGACCGCGATCGTCATCCCGACGGTCCAGCAGATCACGCCGGCTGCCACCGCGATGCCCGCAAGCCGCTGCTGCCGCTCGGACATCCGGGAAGCGATCAGGGCGACGAGGATCGCGACCGGGATGATCCGGACCGGGCGGTAGATCATGCCCAGACAGCTGGCGAAGATGGAGAGCGATGCGAGCAGTCCCGCAACCGTGTCAGTCGCGGACCAGCGGCTGGGGGCGCTTCCGTAGTCGACGCTCACACGCGCACCCTAGCCTGGCTCGACGCGAGCCGGACGGGCCTGCCGACGCGGCCGCCACCGCGCGGCACCGGGCCACGGCGGAGCACGCGCGCACGCCGAGAGCGCCAGCCGCACTCAGGCGGCGTCGAGGTCAGGGGCGCAAGCCGGGCGGCGCCCTCAGGCGGCAGCGGCTCGGCCCTGATCGCCCACCAGACGACTGCACACAGGTAGACAACCGGGATCTTCAGGATCACGAGCATGAAGATCAGCTCCCAGATCACGAAACGAGTCTAACCGCAGGACTGAGGAGTTGGGGCTCCTCAGCCCTGCGTGGTCGTAACCGGGACGGTTCGGGGAGGATCTGACGTCTCGCCGCCCTTGAAGAGGACGAGTGTCACGGCGACGATCAGCGCGACCGCCGCGAGCACCAATAGCGCCACGGTACGAACGTTGCTTTTCACGTCGCTACGCCGTCCGCGACAACCATGCGTTCCCGTAGGAGTCGAAGGTCGCCTCCATCCACAGCGTGTCGTTCAGTGGGAACCACCAGGGCGTGGCGCACGAGAAGTCCGCCTCGTGATGTACGACCACCCACGAGTAGCCCGCGCCGCCTGCGACCTTCCAGTCGCGCGCGTTGCTGCCGGAGCACACGCCATCGACGCGTGCGGACGTGTTGCTCGTGCGATAAGTGATCGCTCCGCCGTAGTGGAAACACCAGTAGGTCTGACCCACGATCCAGCGGTGGTACGGGAAGAGGCCGCGACTGAACTGGTACTCGACCGAGTAGCAGCTCACCGGCGCGGCGACGGACGCGTCCGGGCTTCTCCCACTGACCAGTGCGAGCGCGTCCGCGGCGGTCAACCCTTCCGTGGCTGACGCGATCGCCGCGACTTCCTCGACGCTCGCAACACGTTGCGCCAACACGCGGGCTCCACCACGGCTGTCGAAGAGCCTCTGAGCCTCGCGCGCTTCTGGGGGCTTCGGCGGGGCGTGCAATGCGGCCGAGGCCGCTGCGGGCGAGAGGGCCACCGCGAGTGACGCAAGAGCGGCCACACACGGGAGGATCCTGCGCATCTCTCAACCTCCTGTTCGACGACATCTCCGACGCTAGAGACGGGCCTCGAACAGAGGGGTGACGGCTTCGTGCCATCTTCGTCACGATCGCACGTGCCCGTTCCCGGCGCCAGATGTCCTTTGTGGCCACCTGGTTACGGGCGGCGCTACTCTGGGAACATGGCTGTCCATGAGTCGTGAGGTTCTCACGCCGATTCTGGACGCCGGGGAAGAGGCCGGCTGTCTCAACCTGTCCCAGTTCAGCGCGGCCGTGCAGGACCTCGAGCTCGAGGAGGAAGAGCTCGAAGCGCTCTACGCGGAGCTCGAGGAACGGGGCATCAGCCTCTCCGACGACTGCGGCCGGCAGACCAGCGGCGACGCGACCTACGTCAATGGTGACCTGGCGACCGCGACGACGGATTCGCTGCAGCTGTTCCTGAACGAGGCCGGTCGCTATCCCCTGCTGAGCGCCGCCGAGGAGGTCGAGCTGGCGAAGAAGATCGAGCGGGGCGACGTCGCGGCCAAGAACCGGATGATCAACTCGAACCTGCGCCTCGTCGTCTCGATCGCGAAGAAATACCAAGGGCACGGTTTGTCGCTGCTGGACCTGATCCAGGAGGGCGTGATCGGCCTGATCCGCGCCGTCGAGAAGTTCGACTGGCGGCGCGGCTTCAAGTTCTCGACCTACGCGACCTGGTGGATTCGCCAGGCGGTACAGCGCGGCGTGGCGAACAAGTCGCGCACGATTCGAATCCCGGTCCACATCGCCGACCGCGAGCAGAAGATCGGCCGGGCGGAGCGCGAGCTGGTGGCCAAGCTCGGCCGGCCGCCGACCGACGAGGAAATCTCCGAGGCATCGAAGATCTCGCTGAAGCACCTGCGCGAGGTCCGCGAAGCGGCACGCGCGGTCACCAGCCTCGACAAGCCGGTCGGCGACGACAACGACGCATCGATCGGGGACCTCGTCGGGGTAGCGGAAGGCGGAGTCGAGGAAGAGGTCGAGGTCAGCCTGACCGAGAGCACCCTGCACCGCGCGCTCGAGAACCTGCCCGAGCGGGAGCGGACGGTCCTCACCCTTCGCTACGGACTGGGTCCCGAGGAGCCACAGTCGCTCGAGGAAATCGGGCGCAGGCTTGGAATTACACGGGAGCGTGTCCGCCAGATCGAAGGCACGGCACTCGAGCGTCTGGCGGTCTCACGCGAGATCGAAGCGCTGAGAACCGCTGCCTGAGCCGTTCCGCGGCACCTAACACCGCCATCACACGCTCTCGCTAGGGTCCCGAGGTTCCTTATTTACAAAGGAGATTGCCCGTGAAACGTCTGACGAAGCTCTACCTCGTCGCGGCCTTCGTAGCGCTGGTTGTGCCGGCGCTCGCGAACGCTGCCCCACGCATGTACGTCGGCTTCCACGACGATCCGAACTTCCGTTACGAGGAGCGCCGCACACAGATGCTCGATCAGGTGCGCAGCACCCACGCGACGATCGTCCGCACGCTCGTCACCTGGCCGAACATCGCGCCGACGCGCCCGTCGAACGCGGCGGACCCGTTCGACCCCGCCTACAACTTCAATGACCTGGACGAGCTCGTGCGCAACGCGCAGGCTCGCGACCTGGAGGTCATCATCACGCTCTGGGGGACGCCGAAGTGGGCGAACGGCGGCAAGACTCCGAACTTCATGCCGCGGAGGCTGACCGACTTCACTGCCTTCGCGCGTGCCGTCGCCTCGCGCTACTCCGGTCGCTATCCGGGGTACCCGTTCGTGCGGTTCTACTCGATCTGGAACGAGTCGAACCTGCAGCTCTTCCTGGCGCCGCAGTTCGACACCAAGGGGAAGTCGATCGCGCCGAGGAACTACGCCAAGCTGGCGGCCGCGGGATACGCGGGCGTGAAGGCGGGCAACCGGAACGCCAAGGTCGCGATCGGCAGCACCTCGTCGGCGGGCCGTGACAAGCCGCTTGCGGGCAAGTCCGCGACGCACTCGCCGGGCCGCTTCGCGCAGCTGGTCGCGGCCGCCAACCCGCGGCTCAAGTTCGACGCCTGGGCGCAGCACCCGTACCCGGTGCCGGCGAACCAGAAGCCGTTGCAGAAGGTGAAGTGGCCGAACGTGACGCTCTCCGCGTTCCCGCGCTTCGAGAAGGCGCTCGACACGTGGTTCAAGCGCAAGAACGTCCGCATCTGGATCACCGAGTACGGCCACGAGGTCAAGTCGGACGGCGAGCCGAAGGGTGTCTCGCGCTCGCAGCAGGCGGCGTACGCCGCACAGGCGCTGGCCGTCGCGAAGAAGGACCCACGGGTCGACATGTTCGTCTGGTTCGTGTTCCGCGACCATGCCACGAGCCTGTGGCAGAGCGGTCTTCGCACCCGTAGCGGCGCAGCGAAGCCGTCGCTCGCGCGGTTCACTCGAGCCGCGGCGTCGGTCGACGCCCGCAACGGCTTCTTCAGGGTCAAGAGCGGGAGAGTGCCGACGCTGACGGTGCCCCTGCGCGCGTATGCCTCCGGCACGAAGCCCGGCGAGAACGTCGGCTTCAACGTGCGGGTGATGGAGAAGGGCAAGCTCGTCAGGACGGCGCAGCCGTCGGCGCGCTTCAAGCAGGACGCAACCGCACAGTTCGCGCTGGCCGGCTTCAGGCCGGTGAAGGGCAAGACGTACACCGTTCAGGTCGACGCGAACGTCTTCAGCGGCGGCGGCGTCGTGCTCCACCGCACGCTCACGCTCGTCGCGAGCTAGCACCAGCGGACATTGCGCTCATCCCCGCGTCTACGATCGTGGGGATGAGCGCCACGGTCCGCGTCGGTACGTGCTCCTGGGCGGACGAGACCCTGACGAAGGTCTGGTATCCGAAGGGCGTCCGCTCCGGCGAGGCCCGCATTCGCCACTACGCGGAACGCTTCGACACTGTCGAGGCGAACTCGACCTACTACCGGCTGCCCGATGCCGAGCTGGTCGGCAACTGGGCCGAGCGGACGCCGGAGGGGTTCACGATGCACGTGAAGGCGTTCGGATTGATGACGCGGCATCCGGTCAAGCTCGAGGGCCTGCCGGAGGATCTCCGCGACGTGATGCCCGTCGACGACAAGGGCCGGGTCGATCGCCCGCCGCGAGAGCTCCGCGCCGAGGTGTTCCGTCGCTTCGCCCGGGCGCTCGAACCGCTGCGGGAGCGCGGCAAGCTCGGCGGGATCCTGCTCCAGTTCCCCTCGTATGTCGTCTGCAAGCCGATCTCGCTCGAGTACATCGAGTGGGCTGCGGATCAGCTGCCCGGCGACGAGTTGCTCGTGGAGTTCCGTCACCGCAGCTGGCTGGACGATGAGAACCGGGCGCAGACGCTCTCCTTCCTCGAATCGCGCGGGCTCACGTACGTGATCGTGGATGCGCCGAAGACCGACGCCAAGAACCTCGTCCCGACCGTGGTCGCGAAGACCAGCCGTACGGCATACGTCCGCTTCCACGGCCGCAACGCCTCCACCTGGAACAAGCGCACCGGCAGTGCCGCCGAGCGTTTCGACTACCTGTACTCGGAGCAGGAGCTCGAGGAGTGGGTGGAGCCGCTGAAGGAGCTCGCGCTCGACACCGAGTCGGTCTACGCGATGTTCAACAACAACGGCCGCTCCGAGATGCCGTCGACCGGGCTCGAGGGAATCGAGCCCGAGGAGATCGCAGGCGACCCGGCGAAGGGCGCCGTCGCGCAGGCGCCGGCGAATGCGCTGATGCTTCGCCGCGCGCTGCAGGCGGCCGGCGTCCCCGTTTCCTGATCGCACACGACGGGCAGCCTGAGGAGACCTCCGCCGGGGACATGCCCGGGGTCAGACCCCGTCGTGTCCGCAGCGGCCGGGTCCGTGCGGAGCGCCCATACCGGCAAGCCCAGTCGTGGTAAGGCTTGCGCGCCGGGCGTAAGCGACGGTGGGAGACGGTCCTGAGCCCCGGCACGTCCGCGCGGGACATGTCTGGGGTCAGACCCCGTCGTGTCCGCAACGGTCACGGCTGATCTAGACGATCTTGACGAGCGCCTTGCCGCGGTTCTCGCCGCGGAACAGGCCCATGAACGCCGCCGGCGCATTCTCGAGGCCCTCCGTCACGTCCTCCCGGTAGCGCAGCTTGCCCTCGGCGAGCAAGGTGCCGAGACGGCGAAGCCCCTCGGGGAAGCGGTGGATGTAGTCGGTGACGAGGAAGCCCTCGAGCCGGGCACGGAAGACGATCAGGAAGCTGAGGTTCCTCGGCGCCAGCTCGGGCTCGGCGAGGTTGTACTGCGAGACCTGGCCGCAAACCGGGACGCGCGCGCCGACCGCGAGACGCCGGAAGATCGTCTCCGAGATCGCACCGCCGACGTTGTCGAAATACACGTCGACGCCGTTCGGGCAGGCCTCCTTGAGCCTGGCGTTGACGTCGTCCTGCTTGTAGTCGATCCCGACGTCGTAGCTGTAGAGCTCCGTCAGATCACTGACCTTCTCCGCCGACCCGGCGAGCCCGACGACGGGACCGCAGCCTGCGATCTTTGCCAGCTGCCCCACGAGCTGGCCCACCCCACCGCTGGCGGCGGAGACAACGACGGTGTCACCCGGTTTCGCCTTGCCGACGTCGAGAAGTCCGAAATACGCGGTGAGGCCCGTCGTCCCGAGCACGTGCAGCGCGGTCTGCGGGGGATGACTCGGATCGAGCTTGCGGAGCGCGCTGCCCCGAGCCACTGCGTAGTCCTGCCAGCCCAGCTGTCCGACGACGAAATCGCCGGGCGCGAAGCGCCGGTCGTCACTCTCCGCGACCTCGCCGACAACCTGACCGGTCATCGGCTCACCGACCTCGGTCGACTTCGCGTACGAGCGCGCCTCGCTCATCCGCGCGCGCATGTACGGGTCGACCGAGAGCCAGTGCGAGCGCACGAGGACCTCTCCCGCGCGGGGCTGCGGGATCTCCGACTCGACCAGCGCGAAGTCAGACTCCTGCGGGAGTCCCGTGGGTCGCGCGGCCAGCGTGATCTGCCGGTTCACGCGGACACCCTCTCACAGCGCGGCTACTCGATCAGCGCGGCTGCGGCACGATCCGGATGTACGGCTTCGGCTCCTTCCAGCCCTCCGGATAGGTCTCCTTGGCCTCGTCGTTGGAGACGGAGCCGGCGATGATCACGTCGTCGCCCTGCTTCCAGTTCACCGGTGTCGCAACCTTGTGCTTGGCGGTCATCTGCAGCGAGTCGATCACGCGCAGCACCTCGTCGAAGTTGCGGCCCGTGGTCATCGGGTAGACGAGGACGAGCTTGACCTTCTTGTCCGGGCCGACGACGAACACGTTGCGCACGGTCTGGTTGTCGGCCGGTGTGCGCTGGGTCGGGTCGCCCGAGACGTCGGCCGGAAGCATCCCGTAGAGCTTCGAGACGCTGTAGTCCGCGTCGCCGATCATCGGATAGTTCGGAGCGTGGCCCTGCGTCTCCTCGATGTCCGCCGCCCACTTCGTGTGGTTCTCGACCGGATCGACCGAGAGACCGAGCACCTTGACGTTCCGGCGATCGAACTCGGGCTTGATCTTGGCCATGTAGCCGAGCTCCGTCGTGCACACGGGAGTGAAGTCCCGTGGATGCGAGAACAGCACCGCCCAGGACTCCCCGATCCAGTCGTGGAACTTGATCGGACCCTCTGTGGTCTGCGCCTCGAAATCGGGTGCCGTCTCACCGATCTGCAACGTCATCTTTTCCTCCTCTGGAGCTTTCCAACAGGACGCGATGGCACGGGCGTTTCTTCCGCAGCGCCACCTGCCCGTTCACAACGCAAACCCTCTCACAGAAATGCCCGGAGCCGACAAGAGTCTCCCGTCAGCCACTCCGACAGAAGCGGCCGGAGCCGCAAAGCGGCTCCCTTCAGGGGTCTTGCGCGTCACAAATCTGCTTCCGCAGATTTGTGACCTGCGCCGAAAATGGAGCCAGCCGGGCTCGAACCGGCGACCTTCTGGCTGCCAGCCAGACGCTCTCCCAGCTGAGCTATGGCCCCTGGGACTCGGTGATTGTAGCTAGGCCGTCGCCGCTTCGACGTCAACCGCGGGGACGTCGCCCCAGAGATCCTCGAGCCGGTAGAAGTCGCGCGTGTCCGGCGTGAAGATGTGCAGCACGACGTCGAGATAGTCGGCGATGATCCAATCCGCCTCCGCGGTCCCGTCGACCGCGCGCGGCAGCAGCTTCGCCTCCTGCTTCAGCTGCGAGTGCACCTCGTCGAAGATCGCCTTCGTCTGGCGCGCGTTGCGGCCGGTCGCGAGCACGAAGAAGTCCGTGTAGACGCACACGGGTCTCATGTCGAGGATGACGACGTCTTCTGCCAGCTTTTCGCTCGCGAGAGCGGCGATCCGGCGTGCTTGATCGATCGAAGTCAGAGCAGTCAGTGTAGCCACGAACGGCGGCTCTCAGGCATCCCGGTAGAGCCCGAGCTCTGCGATCCGCGTCGCGACTGCGTCCGGCACGAGCCCGTCGATCGGCTCGCCGCGCCGCACACGGTCGCGGATCTCGGACGAGGAGACCGGGTGCGGCTCGAGCTCGAAGATCTCGATCCTGGGCGAGGTCGCCTCCGGCCGGTAGCCGGGTCGTGTCGCGACTCCCAGCCGCGCCAGCTCGAGCACGCGCTCCGGCTCCTTCCACGTCGGGAGGTCGGCGAGCTCGTCGGCGCCGATCAGGAAGACGGGATCCTCGTAGCCGCTCGCCTCGAGCGCGTCGACCGTGTACTCGTACAGCTCCGGCTCGACCGTTCCGAGGCCCGCGAACGCAAGCCGTGCCAGCTCGAGCCGGTGCTCCGCGGGAGCGACGGTCTCCTTGTGACCGGGCGCGACGACAACCTTCACATCGAGGCGCTCGAGGCCGAGCTTCTCCACCGCCGTGCGGGCGAGCGCGACGTGACCGTTGTGCGGCGGGTCGAACGCGCCGCCGAAAATCCCTATTGCCATTCCAACGTCTCCTCGCCGATCTCGACGTCGTGCCCCTTGCGCGCTCCTGCCGCCTTGAGCACGGCCTCGAGCTCCTCGCCCTGCGGCGCGTCGCCGATGATGCGGAAACCTCGGTCGGTGCGGTAGATCCGGTACGTGCGGCGTGCCGGAGGCTGCGGACGGTATTCGAGGAACTCCGGCACCGCGGGGGCCTCGTCCGCTTTCGGCTCGGGCGCGGCTGGACAAAGCCGGAAGAGCGCGAACTTGAGGTCGTCGATCCCGGCGCCCGTGGCACACGAGACGGCGAAGACACCGACGATCCGCTCGTCCTCGACCGGGAAGACGGGAGCCTCCGGCAGGAGGTCGATCTTGTTCAGGACGATTGCCTGCGGCCGCTCGTCGAGGCCGGCTCCGTAGAGAGCGAGCTCGCTGTCGATCGTGCGGAAGCGCTCCTCGACGTCCTCTTCGGAGGCATCGATCACGTGCAGGAGCAGCCGTGCGCGCTCGAGATGGGCGAGGAACTCGTGCCCGAGCCCGATCCCCTCGCTGGCGCCCTCGATCAGGCCGGGTACGTCCGCGACCGTGAGCTGCGCCCCATCCGGCGACTCGACCGTGCCGAGCACAGGCGCAAGCGTCGTGAACGGGTAGTCCGCGACCTTCGGCTTGGCGTTCGAGATGCGGCGCAGCAGCGACGACTTGCCGGCGTTCGGGAGCCCCGCCATAGCGGCGTCGGCAAGCAGCTTCAACCGCAGCTCCACCTCCGCCTCCCCCGCCGGCTCGCCCACCTCCGCGAAGCGCGGAGCCTGCCGGGTCGGCGTCGCGTAGCGCGCATTGCCGCGGCCGCCGTTGCCACCTCGTGCCAGCACGACGCGCGAGTCGGGCCGAACGAGATCGGCGATCAGGTCGCCCTCGACGCCGTACGCCTGCGTGCCGACAGGGACGGCGAGCTCGACGGTCTCGCCGTCCGCGCCGTGCTTGCGGGAACCGCGTCCGGGCTCGCCGCGGCCCGCCTTGAACTTCGTCTTGGCCCGGAGCGACGAGAGATCTCGAAGCGCAGGGTCTGCGACGAGCACGACGTCGCCGCCGCGGCCGCCGTCGCCGCCGTCCGGACCGCCCTTCGGGACGTGCTTCTCGCGCCGGAAGCTCAGGCCTCCGTCGCCACCGCGGCCCGCCAGCACCTCGATGCGGGCGCGATCGTGGAACACTGTTCTAGTTTGCGCAGGATGAGCATCCGCAGAAGCGGATGCTCATCACGCGAAAATCCCTAAAGGGGGCCGCTTGCGGCCCCACGTCACGACTGGGGAGCCTGGTCGGCTGCCTCGCCCGCGACCGAGATGAAGCGCTTTTCGCCGGACGTGCGGAACTCGACCGTTCCTTCGCGGACGGCGAAGATCGTGTCGTCACGGCCGATGTCCGTGCCGGGGCCGGGGCGGAACCGCGTGCCGCGCTGGCGGACGATGATCATCCCCGACTTGACCTTCTCGCCGCCGAAGACCTTGACGCCGAGCCGCTTCGCGTTCGAGTCGCGACCGTTACGGGAGGAACCGAGACCTTTCTTGTGAGCCATTAGTCGCTCTCCTTCTCTGCGAGCGCACTCTCGATTGCTGCGAGGGCGCCCTTGCGCTTGCCGTGAGCCTGCTCGTATTCGTGCGCTGCCTCGAGCATCGGACGCGTCCAGCCGGTGGACTGCTCCTTGATCGCGGCGACGGTCAGCTCCTCGTAGCCGGCCGGCATGCCCTTGACGCGATCCTCGGCCGGTGCAGCCGCTTCGCTCTTCTTCGAGGCGGTCGGAGCCTCCTTCTTGGCCCCTGCCTTCGGCTCCGCCTTGGCCGGGGCGCGCTTCTTGCCGCCGATCGACTCGATCTCGATCTGCGACAGGCTCGCGCGGAAGCCGGTGTGCTTCTTGTAGCCGTTCTTCGGGCGGTATTTGCCGATCCGGATCTTCGCGCCCTTCACGTCTGCGACCACGCGCGCCGTGACCGTCGCGGTGGGAGAGAGATCGGTGCCACCGTCGCCGCCGATGAGGAGCACGGTCGGCTGGAAGGTGTTCCCTTCACCGTGCTTGAGCCGGTCCACGAGCAGCTTCTCGCCCTCGTGGACGCGGTACTGCTTGCCTCCGACGGCGATGATCGCGTAGGTGCTCATAAGCGTAGGAACGCGGGCCGGGGGCCCGCGAGCCGATGGATTGTAGCGACTACGCGTCCAGGTCGTCGAGCCATTCCGACATCGGGACGTACTCGTCCGCGGCCGGCTCGGCGCCGTTGCCGGAGGAGTCCGGCTCGTCGGCAACGGCCGGTTCGATCGACGCCTCGGCCCCGTTCTCGCTCGCGACCGCCGCTGCCGCACCCGCGGACGCGACGCCTGCCGCGGGCTTCTTCCGGTTGCGGCCTCCGCGCGAGCCACGGCGCGTCTTCTTCTTCGCCGGCGCCGCATCGCCGTCTTCGGTGGTCGAGGCTGCAGCCGCGTCGGCAGCGGGCTCGGCCGCCTCGTCCTCCTCGGTGGCCGACGGCTTGGGCTTCGGAGCGGAGCGCTTGCGCGCCGGCTTCTCGTCGCCGCCGAGCTCGAAGTCGGGAACGTGGATCCGTGGTGCAGCCGGAGACGGGGACTCGTCGTCCGCGCTCGCCGTCGCTTCGGCTTCGGCCTCGGCGCCGTCGGTGCTTGCGTCAGCCTCCGCGACCGCGCCTGCGGGCTTCTTCTTGCGATTGCGCCCGCCGCGCGAGCCGCGCCGCGTCTTCTTCTTCACCGCTGCCCCGTCCGCGGCAGGAGTCGTCTCGCCCTCGATCGCTTCTTCCGGCTCGTCCTCGGGCTCGTCGTCGAGCTCGGCCTCGCCGAGATCGGGCTCGACCAGCGGCTCCTCCGCCGGCTCCTCGGCCGGAGCGTCGGGCTCGGGTGCCTTGTCCGCCGGCGCTGTCCCGTCGATCTCGGCCTCGACGGCCTTCTTCGCCCGGCTCGGTGCGCGCGTGGGCTTCTCGGCCTCGCTCTCGAACGTGATCGGCTCCGCGGTCTTCGTTGCCGCAGACGTGAGCAAGGCGGCGTAGGCGACGCCATCGAGCACACGCTCGATGCGCACTTTGGCCTTCTTACCGACGAGCTTCGCGGCTCCGCCGACGACGACGTCCAGTCCGTCGAGCTTGCCGGCCGCGGAGCCGGCGTCGTGCTTGTCGACCTCGACCAGCTTCACCTCGACCTCGGCCCCCTCGGCGATGGGCGACTCGGGTTGCAGGTCGACGAGCTTGCCCTCCGCGAGGACGGCCGCGTGGTCTGCATGGACACCTTCCTTCGATGTCAGGAAGAACCGCTTCTTGGCCGCTTCCTCGATCTCGGCGAGCCGCTTCCCACCCCCTCCCAGGAGCAGCGAGGCGGTCCTGGGGCTCACCTCGATCCGGAATGCCTGGGCCCGTGACCCGGCGGCGAGTGTGCGCAGGCGCCGCTCGACCTCGAGAGCGGCCGAGGCCTCGGAGAGGACGATGCCGTCGCCGGCACACGTCGGGCACTTCTTGGTCAGGATCTCGCGGGGGCCGTCGGTGACGTTCTGCCGTGTCATCTCGACGAGCCCGAGCGGCGAGATCTCGACGACGTAGGTCTTCGTCCGGTCGCGCTCGAGCTCGGTGCGGAGCGCCTCCTCGACGGTCGCCCGGTTCTTCGGGTTCGCCATGTCGATGAAGTCGATGACGATGATGCCGCCGATGTCGCGCAGCCGCAGCTGGCGCACGACCTCCTTCACCGCCTCGAGGTTGTTCTTGGTGATCGTGTCCTCGAGCCGGCCGGTGGAGTTCTTCGAGCGGGAGCCGACGAAGCGGCCGGTGTTCACGTCGATGACGGTGAACGCCTCCGCGTAGTCGAAGACCAGGTAGCCGCCGGAGGGGAGATCGACGCGCCGGTTGAGCGTGGAGCGGATCTCGGCGTCGACGCCCGTCCCCTCGAAGAGCGGCGTCTTCTCCTTGTAGTGCTGCACGCGCTCGAGCATGTGGGGCGAGGTCTTCTTCAGGTAGCCGACGATCCGCTTGTAGGTGCGCTCGTGGTCGATCAGCGCGCTCTCGAAGTCGCCCGCGAACAGGTCGCGGACGATCCGAAGCGGCAGCTCGGCTTCCTGGTACACGAGTGCCGGCGCCTTGGCGGTCTTCGCCTTCGATTGGATGTTCTTCCAGAGCCGCTGCAGGAAGACGAGGTCGCGCTCGATGTCCTCCGCCGACGCGCCCTCGGCCGCGGTGCGGACGATGATGCCGCCCTCTTTCGCGTCGAGGTTCTTGATGATCTCCTTGAGGCGGTTGCGCTCGCCGTCGTCGAGCCGGCGCGAGACGCCGAGCCCTTCGCCCTGCGGAACGAACACGAGGAAGCGGCCGGGAAGTGAGATCTCGGTCGTGAGCCGCGCCCCCTTCGTCTTCATCGGATCCTTGACGGCCTGCACCATGATCTGCTGGCCGCGCGCGATCAGGTCGGTGATCTTCTTGCCGTGCCGCTTGCCCTCGAGCTCGGGCACGACGATCTCGTCGACGTACAGGAAGCCGTTCTTCTCGAGACCGATCTCGACGAACGCGGCCTCCATTCCGGGCAGCACGTTGTCGACGGTGCCGAGATAGATGTTCCCGGCGATCGAGCGACGCTCGGGACGCTCGAGATAGACCTCGGCGACGCGGTCGTCCTCGAGAATCGCGACGCGCTGCTCGCCGACGTCGACGGAGATCAGCAGCTCCCGCTTCGCCTTCGGCAGCGGCGCACGCTTCTGCGGGACGCGGCGGCGATTGCCCTGCTGGTTGGCGCGACGCTCCTGGCGCTGGCTGCGCTCAGGGGCCTTGCGCTCCCGCTTTGCGGGCTGCGGCTTCTGCTCGGGCTTCTCGTCCGCCTTCTCGGCGGTCGCAGTCGTGGCGGCGCCGGGCTTCTTGCGTCCCCGTCCGCCACGGCTGCCGCGACTGCGGCGTTTGGCGGGATCGGTTGTCGCCGCGGCCTGAGCCGCGGTGGGCTGCTCAGCCTGTGGCGGCTGTGGTGCTGGCGCGGGCGCTTCTGGCGCCTGCTGGTCGGTCGTTTCCTTGCGCTTCCTTCGGAACCAGGGTGACAAATGCTTCTCCTCGAGTGAGCGCGCGCAAAAACACGGCCGCGGAAGCGGCCGGTCGCGCGCTGCGTATGGTGTTGAAAAACGTAGGCATGGCCTGAGGACAGGCTAGCAGCCGTGCCGGAGCACCGCGGGGGCTCGGACTGGGACTACGCGGCTGTTGCGGGGCGAAGCCGCGCGCGGCGGGCGCGAACGGCGCGCAGCCGCTGGGAGAGACGGGCCCAGGCCCAAGGCTCGACCTCGGCGTAGCGCGTCTCGTTCTGCGCTCTCGTCGACTCGAGATACTCGAACCAGGCGTCGGCCTCTTCGATCATCAGCAACTCCTCGGCGTGCTCGGAACCAGCCATCTCGCCTCCCTCCAGATCCGGGGTTCCCCGAACACTAGGACCCGGACCGGACAGCACTGCATCGTTGGCGCAGGACGTGGGATCCGCAGAAGCGGATCCCACGTCGCGCAAAGACCCCTAAAGGCGGATGCTTCGCATCCGCACCAGCTCTTAGGCCGGAGTTTTCGTGTCCGCGACGGAGTGGAAATAGCGGTGCGCCGCCTCGCCGACGGCCCGCGTGCCTGTGTAGGCAACGCTGCCCTTCACGAGCCAGCCGGCGACGGGGACCGCTCCGAGCAGTGAGCGCGCGACGGCACGGAAGCCCAGGGCGGCGCCGAGCGTCGCCACCACCTCGGGCCAGCGATCCTGGTCGACCTCCACCCCGTGCGCGGAGGCCAGGCGAAGGACGAGCCGAATCTGGTTCAGCGTCAGCACCGGGAAATCGGCGCCCGGAATGAAGATCGCCACGGCGGCGACCGCGTTCTGGCGCGAGTACTTCTCGATCAGCGCCTCGCTCAAAGGCTCGCGCAGCACGGGCAGCCTCGCGCCGAGACCGGTGCCGGACTCGCCGATCCGGCCGGCGATCGCGCGGGCGATCTCGTCGACCGGGAAGCCCGAGCCCGGCGAGCACATGATCATCTCCGTCGCGAGGACGTACGGGACCTCGAAGAACTCCGTGCCGGTCTGCACGGCGACGACCGGGACGTCCGCCCGGTCTGCCGCCCGCAGCACCTCTACGTCCTCGGGAGTCGGCGCGCCGGCGAGCACCCGCACGAGCACGGCCGCCTCCTCGGGCCGACCGTCGGCGCGCACGGCGCCCGGCTCTGCACCGCGCGAGAGCTCCTTCTCGAGCTGTGCAGCGAGTGGGCCGCTGATGACGAGCGGTCGCGTGTCCTCAGCGGCGACCCGCATCTCCTTCACGAGGCCCCAGACGGCGAACGGGCTCAGCTTGGCGGCCATCAGCGTGGTCGGCGGCGACCCTGATGGCCGCGCGCGTGGATCGACTGGAGGACACCGACCGCGACCAGGTTCGCAACCATCGACGAGCCGCCGACGGTGACGAACGGAAGCGGAATGCCTGTCACGGGGGCGATTCCCATCGTCATCCCCACGTTGACGAACACCTGGAAGAGGAACGCGATCACGATCCCACCCGCCACGATCGCGCTGAACGCGTCGCGGGCAACGGCTATCACGCGCAGCCCACGCCAGACGACGAGCAAGTAAAGGCCGAGGAGGAGCGCCGCACCGAAGAAGCCGCGCTGCTCGGCGAGCGCGGCGAAGACGAAGTCGGTGTGGTGCTCGGGCAGGTAGTCGAGACGCGTCTGTGTAGCGCCGTCGACGCCGCGGCCGTTCAGCCCGCCCGAGCCGACCGCCGTGATCGACTGCGTCACGTTGTACGTTGTGCCGGCCGGATCGCTGTCGGGATTCGTGAATCCCGTCAGTCGGGCGGTCTGGTACGGCTCGAGCACCTCGATCCCGGCGCCGGGGAGGAACCAGACGACGCTGGCGACAACGAGGGCCGCGAACGTGGCGAGCACCGCAAGGTGGCTCCAGCGGATGCCGCCCACGAACAGGCAGGCGGCGACCGCGGCCGTGTAGACGAGCGCGGTGCCGAGGTCGGGCTGCTTGAAGACGAGGAGGACCGGAACGAGCCCGAGCCCGAGCGTCTGCAGCACGACCCGAGGATCGTGGATCCGTCGCGCCCGGTCGGCGAGGAACCCCGCGAGGGCGAGGACGAAGAGCAGCTTGCCGAACTCGGACGGCTGGAGCTGGAAGCCGCCCAGCTCGATCCAGCGCTTCGAGCCGCGGGTCGTGTCGCCGAGGGGGAAGACGAGGAGCATCAGGACCAGCGTCACTGCGTAGATGGCCCTCTGCGCGCGGCGATACCGGTTGGGGTCGATCGCGAGGGCGACGAGGAAGCCGACGAAGCCGAGACCGGCGGCGATCGCCTGGCGAACGACGTAGTAGTTCTCGTTGCCAGCGACGTCGTGGCGGGTGATTCCGGCGACCGCCCACAGCCCGTAGGCGACGACCGCGCCTACAGCCAGGAGCAACACCCAGTCGAGCCGGCGCACGAAGCTGACGAGGTCGATGCGCTCGCGGGGGACCGCGCGCGAGCTCGCGGAGGCGTAATCAATCACTCGGCACCACCGCCTGGACGCCGGCCTTCTCCTGGAACCAGTACTCGAAGAGCTTCAGCGCCGCAGGCGCTGCGACCGCGCCGCCGTGCCCGCCGTTCTCGATCACGGCGCAGACGACGATCGGTGCGCGCTCCAGTCCGGACCTCGTCACGTGCTCGTTCCCGTCGAACGGGCCCCACCCGCACCACCACGCCTGGTCTTCCAGGTGATCGAAGGGATAGCCGGGCAGCGGAACGACCTTCTCCGCGGTACCGGTCTTGCCGGCGACCGGCACCGGGAAGCTGCCGAAGACGCCGGACGATGTGCCCTCGGCGTCGTGGGTCGCCTGATAGAGGCCGTCACGGACGACGGAGAGCGCGAGCGGGTCGACCTTGATCGGCTGCGCAGGCTTGGCCGGGAACGTGTCCAGCGGGACCGGCGGCGAGCCGTCGTTGCTGGGCTGCTCGATCGACGAGACGATGTACGGCGTCACGAGGTTGCCGCCGTTGGCGAGCGCCGCGTAGAAGCGAGCCATCTGGAGCGGGGTGACGGTGATGTCCTTCTGCCCGATCGCCATCTGGATCAGGTCGCCCGGGTTCCAGGCCCGGTCGATGCCCTTGTAGGTCTTCTTGCGCCAGGCGGGCGTCGGCAGGAGGCCTGTCGCCTCGCCGCCGATGTCGAGCCCCGGCGCCTGGCCGAACCCGAACTTCCTCGCCCACGCCTGCATCGCCGTCCAGTACTTGCGCTCGTGCTCGCCGCGCGTGTAATAGCGGTTGCCGACGTCGTAGAAGTACGTGTCGCAGGACTGCGCGAGCGCCGTGGTCAGCGACATCGGCGCGTTCATGAACGGATTCCAGTTGTCGAAGCGATGCTCGTCGAGGCCGTACTCGGCGAACGGCGTGCACTGGATGTACTCGTACGGTGAGAGCAGCTCGTCCGAGATCGCCGCGAGCGCCGTCAGCGGCTTGAAGGTCGAGCCGGGCGGATAGACACCGGCGATCGCCCGGTTGATGCCCGGATAGTTCCTCTGCTTCGCCACCCTCTCGATCGTGAGCGGCTCGAGCTTCTTGGGGTCGACACGACCCACGTAGACGGAGGGCTTGTACGTGGGGTTGGAGGCCATGGCGAGCACCGCACCGTCGCGCGGATCGAGCGCGACGATCGCGCCGCCGTTGGCATTGAACTCCTCCTGCTGCCGCGCGAGCTCGATCCCGTCCCGGATCGCCCGCTCGGCTGCACGCTGGAGGCCGACATCGATCGTCAGGCGCACCGTCTTGCCCGGTGTTGCGGGCTGCCGGAGCTCGAACGCGCCCTGGGGGACACCGAGCGAGTTGACCCGGAGCTGCGCGGCGCCCGCGATCCCGCGCAGGTACGTGTCGAATGCGGCTTCGACGCCCGTCTTGCCGATCTTCTCACCGCCTCGGTAACCGTCCTTCTCCAGGCGCTTCAGCTCCTCCGGTGAGATCTCGCCCACGTACCCGAGCACCTGGGCGGCGAGCGTGCGGTACTCGTAGTTGCGCAGGTACGTGGGGACGATCTCGACGCCCGGGAACTCGCGGCGGTGCTCTTCCAGGTACATCACCTGGTCCTCGTGCACTGCGGTCTTGACGAGAATCGGCGTCAGCGGATCGTCCTTGCCCTTGGCAAGCGCCTTCGTCAGCCGCGGGAACGGCACACGCAGGATCTTCGAGAGCTTCTTGAACATCGCGTATCGGCCCTCTTCCGGCAGGTCGGCCGCCCAGAACTGCACGGCCGTGCCCGGCACGTTCGAGACGATCGTCCTGCCGCCGCGGTCGACGATCGATCCGCGCGGAGCCTCGACCGGGACGGTGCGCAGCTGGTTGCTCTGAGCGGCGTTCAGGTACCGGTCGCCGGAGAGCACCTGGAGCGCCCAGAGGCGGAGGAAGAGGATGGCGAACACGGCGAGCGCAAGCGCGGCGAGCACCCCGAGGCGGAGCGCGAGCTGCGGCGTGAAGCGGTACGGCTCGGAGGTCCGCGGATCGGGCGGCAGGAACCGCCGCGAGGGGGAGCGCCGTTCCGGGAACGAGCTAGCCAAGGAGCCGCACCTCGGTCACGCGCTCGCCGGGGGCCGCCCGGCGCAGGAGCGAACGGCAGAGCGAGAAGACGGCGCCGCCGAGGATCAGGTTGAGCGCGACGCTCGGCAGCAGGGACTCGAAGAGAGCGCGCCGGGCGGAGATCTCCTCCCCGAGCAGGAAGTGAAGGCCGAAGCCGGCGAAGGCGATGGCAACCGTGAACACGAGCACGGCGAGCAGCGGCGCGTGCGCGCGGTCGCGTCCCGTGGTCTCGCCGTACCGACCCGTCCAGTAGCCGGCAAGCGCGTAGAGCAGAGCGGTGACGCCGAGCGTGTCGAGGGTCACGATGTCGACGATCAGGCCGCCGAAGAAGCCGGCGACCGCTCCGGTGATGGCGCCACGGAGCAGGGCGATCGAGAGCAGGGCGAGCAGGAGGACGTCGGCAACCCCGCCGGCAACATCGAGGGATGCGACGAGCGTCACCTGCAGGAGGGCGCCCACGAAGACGATCGCGGCGAGAGCGAGGTTGTCGTACATCAGGGGAGCTCCGGCAGCGGGCGGTCGGGGACGAGCACGAGCACCGAGTCGAGCGCCGAGAAGTCGACGTCCGAGACGACGAGCACCTGCAGGTAGAGGTCGGTGTTGAGCTGGCCGACGAACGTGACGTGGCCGATCGTGATCCCCTTCGGGTAGCGCGACGCGAGCTCGCCGGAGCGGGAGCCGGCGGTGATGATCTCGTCGCCCTCGTTCACGACTTCCTTCTTCGAGACCCGGCTGAGGACGAGCGAGTCGCCGGCCTGCCCGTGCTCGACGATCCCGGACGCTCCGGTCCGCAGGTCGAGGGCGGAGACCGCGCTCGACTCGTCGGTCAGCAGGCGCACGCGGGCCGAGTTCGCCGTGACCCGGGTGACCGTGCCGACGAGGCCGTCTGCGGTCACGACGGGCGCATCGACGGCGACGCCGTCGTTGGAGCCGGCGGAGACGACGATCGTCTGGTCGAAGGCGCGCGACGGCTGCGAGATCACCTCGGCGGCGACGCCGTGGTACTCCTGCGGGAACGCCGGCGAGTTCCTGTAGTTCAGCAGGCTCTTGAGCCGGACGTTCTCCTGCAACGCCGACTCGTTGTTGATCACCTGTTGCTTGAGCTGCTCGTTCTCGGCGCGCAGCGTCTCGTTCTCCGAGCGCGCGTTGAAGAGGTCCTTCGTCCAGCCGTACGCGTCCCGGAAGGGGCGCGCGATGCGCTCGGCGGCGACCTCGAGCGGCTGCAACGCGCCGGCGACTGCGGCCTGCGCATCGTGCAGCGGGCCGTCCGGCCGCTCGCGGAAGGAGGCCGTGATCAGGGCAAGCGAAAGCAGGACCAGCGTCCCGAGCACGATGCGGCGCCGGACGGCGCTGCGGCTGCGGGAGGGAAACGGTCGCGGGGCGGGGCGCCGGACGCCGAGGCCCAGCACCGCCGATCTTGCGGTGCGGTTGCGTGGCACGAGCGCTTCAGTCTAGCCTGGACGCCAGAAGGCGTTCGAGGCGAAAGTCTTTAGTAGCGGCGGCCGTTGCGGCGGGGACGGGCGCGGGCGCTGCGGTGGATGGCCTCGAACTCCTCGAGGCTGCGGCCCGAGCCGACCGCGACGCACGTCAGCGGGCTTTCCGCCAGGTGGACCGGCATCTGCGTCTCGTGGCGGAGCCGCTCGTCGAGCCCGTGCAGAAGGGCGCCGCCGCCCGCGAGCACGATGCCGCGGTCCATGATGTCCGCGGCGAGCTCCGGCGGCGTCTTGTCGAGCGTGGATCGGATCGCGTCGATGATCTGCGTCACCGGCTCCTCGAGCGCGTGACGGACCTCCTCGGAGGAGAGGATCACGGTCTTGGGCAGGCCGGTGAGCATGTCGCGGCCACGCACCTCCGCCTGCACCTCTTCCCGCATCCGATAGGCGGAGCCGACCTCGAGCTTGATCTCCTCGGCGGTCTGCTGGCCGATCAGGAGCTTGTACTCCTTCTTGATGTGGTTGACGATCGCGTCGTCCATCTCGTCGCCGCCGACGCGGAGGCTCTGCGAGACGACGATCCCGCCGAGCGAGATCACGGCGACCTCGGTCGTGCCGCCGCCGATGTCCACGATCATGTTCCCCGTCGGCTCGGCCACCGGGAGGCCGGCGCCGATCGCAGCCGCCATCGGCTCCTCGATCAGGTACGCCTGGCGCGCGCCCGCCGAGAGCGTCGCTTCCTCGACCGCGCGCTTCTCGACGCCGGTCACGCCCGAGGGGACGCAGACGACGACGCGCGGGTGCGCGAAGCGATGCTGGTGGACCTTCTGGATGAAATGGCGGAGCATCTGCTCGGTGACGTCGAAGTCGGCGATGACGCCGTCCTTCAGCGGGCGGATCGCAGCAATCGTGCCCGGGGTCCGTCCGAGCATCCGCTTCGCCTCGACGCCGACCGCGTGCACCTCGCCCGAGCGCTGGTCGATCGCCACCACCGACGGCTCGCTGAGGACGATGCCGCGGCCCCGCACGTACACGAGCGTGTTGGCAGTGCCGAGGTCCACGGCCATATCGCGGCCGCCAAAGCCGCTCATCGAGCGAAAGATGCCCATCCCGGCATCGAGTCTAGCCGTGAAAGACTCCGAATTGTGAGCCGCGCGTCAGCCGTCCTCATCACGGGCTGCTCCTCCGGGATCGGCCGCGCGACTGCAGAGCGGCTCGCCCGCGACGGCTGGACGGTGTACGCGAGCGCCCGGCGGCTCGAGTCGATGGCCGGCCTCGAAACGGCCGGCTGCAGGCTGCTCAGCCTGGACGTCACCGACGAGAGCTCGATGCAAGCCGCCGTCGGGGAGATCGAGCGGGCGGAAGGCGCGGTCGGTGCGCTCGTGAACAACGCCGGCTACAGCCTCAGCGGCGCAGTCGAGAGCGTCGCGCTCGAGGACGCACGACGCCAGTTCGAGACGAATCTGTTCGGGCTGGCCCGCCTGACGCAGCTCGTGCTTCCCGGGATGCGGCGCGAGGGCTGGGGGCGCGTCGTCAACGTCAGCTCGATGGGCGGCCGCCTCACGTTCCCCGGAGGGGGCTGGTACCACGCGACGAAGCACGCGGTCGAGGCGCTCAGCGACGCGCTTCGCTTCGAGGTCCAGGGCTTCGGAATCGACGTCGTCGTGATCCAGCCGGGCCTGATCCGGACCGACTTTGCGGAGACCGCGGTCGGATCGATCCCCGTCGGCGAGGAGCCGTACGGCCGGTTCAACGCGGCCGTCGGCGCAGCGACCGCCGGCGCCTACAACGGGCTCTTCGGGCGGCGACTCGGCGGTGGGCCCGATGCGGTCGCGAAGACGATCGAGCGCGCGCTCTCGGCGAAGCGTCCGCGTACCCGGTACCGCGTCACGCCCTCGGCCAAGCTCTTCCTGACGTTGCGGCGCCTGCTGCCCGACCGGGGCTGGGACGCGCTCGTCGGCCGCACCTACCCGAAGCCGTAGGCGCCCGGAAAGCGCTCCGCCAGCGTGCGCACGAGCAATGCCGCCGGCAGGCCGACCACGTTCAGGTAGTCGCCCTCGATCCTCTCGACGACCGCGCCCCCGCGCCCCTGGATCGCGTAGCCGCCCGCGCGCCCCTCCCACTCCCCGTGGCTCATGTGCTGGGCGATCTCCCGTGGGGTCAGGTTCCTGAAGGTGACGCGCGTCGAGTCATGCTCGACGAGCTCCCAGGCCGGTGTGCGCAGACAGAGGCCGGAGACGACGACGTGTGTCTGGCCGGAGAGCTGCTCGAGCATCCGCTCGGCCTCGGCCGCGTTCGCCGGCTTGCCGAAGATCTTGCCGCCGAGCGAGACGGCGGTGTCGACGCCGAGCACCGGCAGCTCGCCGGACTGCCCCGCAACCGAGCGGGCCTTGCCGCGTGCGTGCTCGCGCACGAGCTGGATCACATCGGCTTCCGGCGGGTCCTCCTCCACGTAGTCGGGCGTGAGGACCTCGTACGGGATCCCGAGCTGGTCGAGGATCACGCGGCGCTGCGGGCTCGTCGATGCAAGCACCAGCGGCTGGACGACGTGCGAGCTCAACGCTTACGAGCCCTCCAGATCTCCTCCCACGGCCACTTCTTCGCCCACTGGGCGTCCGAGAGGTAGTAGTCGGCGTCGCGTGCCTCGTCCGGGGCGTAGAGCTCGACCAGGTCGAGCACGTCGAATCCCGAGTCGCGCAGCACCTTGAACAGGTCGCCGTGGCCGAGCTGGAACTCGGTCGTGTCGTCGTCCTCCCAGTCGATCCGGTGCAGCCCGCGCTGTGGCCTCTGCAGTGTCTCGTGCCAGCCGTCGAGGGCGGCGCAGAGCATGGAGATCGTCGAGTTGCGCAGGAAGAGGAGCTCGCCGCCCGGCCGCAGCAGGCGGGCCGCCTCCGGGATCCACTTGTACGCGTCGCACCAGATCGAGGCGCCGTACTCGGAAAGAGCCAGGTCGAACGAGGCGTCGGGCAGTGGCACATCCTCCGCATTCGCCTCGAGCAGCTCGAACTCGATGCCCGTCTCGGCCTGCATCTGCCGCGCGGTCTCGAGCTGCGCCGGCGTGATGTCCACCCCGACGGGTCGCGCGCCCCGCCGCGCAAGCCACGCCGAGAAGTAGGCCGTGCCGCAACCGAGCTCGATCACATCCTTGCCGGCGACATCCGGGAGGACGCCGAGCTCGGACTCCGGGATCCCCCACACCCCCCAGCTGATCTCGTCGTGCTGCCACGCGCGAACGCCGTGCTCGTGCACGAACTCGGCATTCGACCTCGTCCAGCGGGCGCGGTTCCGGACCGCGTACTCGGGGAGCTCCTCAGACGAGCTCATCTTGCGAGAACCACAGCGAGATCTCGCGCTGCGCCGACTCGGGCGAATCGGAGCCGTGGATCAGGTTGTTCGGCATCGACGTCGCGAAATCGCCGCGGATCGTGCCGGCCTCGGCGTCGGCCGGATTCGTCGCCCCGATCGTCTTCCGCATCGTCGCGATCGCGCCCTCTCCCTCGACCACGAGCGCCCACGTCGGAGCGGAGGTGATGAAATCGACGAGCTCGCCGTAGAACGGCTTCTCGCTGTGCTCGGCGTAGTGCTCGGAGCCGAGGTCGCGGCCGACGCGGAGCAGCCTGCCCCCGATGACCTTGAAGCCGCGGCGTTCGATCCGCGCCAGGATCTCGCCCGCGAGCGCGCGTTCGGTCGCGTCCGGCTTGATCAGGATGAGGGTGCGCTCGACGGCCATCGGCCGCGATGTTACTCGTCGGCTGCGGCGCGCTTCCGGGGAGCGGTCCACGAATCGGCGATCGTGTCCTCGACGATTCCGGGCAGGCTCGTCGCCGAGACCGGCGTCGCGCAGTGCGGGCAGATCTGCCACAGCGCCTCGAGCGGGCTGTTGCACTTCACGCAGGCCTGCTTCAGCCGGGTGGTGCAGACGGGGCAGACGAGGAACGTCGACTCGACCGCGGCGCGGCACACCGGGCAGTGCAGGTCGCGCTTGGAGAGCCGGTCCTCCATCGCGCGGATCTCGAGCTCGCGCTCACGGACGTCCTCGATGTACTCGGGCGGCCGGAAGAAGAGGTAGATGATCGGGCCGACGAAGGGCGGGACGAGTCCGAGGACGGTCGCCATCGCCACGAGCCAGGGATCCTCCACTCGCCGGCGTGCGTCCTTGTAGACCCAGTAGGCGGTCGCGAGCCAGAAGACGGCGACGAAGAAGATGGACAGGTTGCGTATGACCATCCACGCGCCCGAGTCGAAGAAGTCGTTGACTCCTCCGAGCAGGTCGTCGTTGGTTGTCGTTGCGGCGAGGATCACAAGAGCAGCTTTCCCACCAAGTAGCCGATCGCGAACGCGGAACCGACGATGAAGCCTATGACTGCGAGGGCGAACGTGAGCACAGTCACGCGTTCGCGCATCTTCGTCATCTTAAGCGTGGTTCCTTGAGGAAGCCTCCAAATCGGCAAGGAGGTAGAGCGAGCCCGTGACGAGAACGGGGCCGTGCTCGCGCGCGCGGGCGAGCGCGGTCGCCGGATCGGGCTCGACCTCGACCTCCGCAAAATGCCGTGCCGCGAGCGTCGCCAGCTCCTCGGCCGGCAGCGAGCGCCGGTTCGAGGACGTCGTCGCCACCAGCCGCGACCCAGCGCGGGCGAGCGAAGCGAGCATCGCGTCCACGTCCTTGTCGCGCAGGATCGACACGACGAGCGTGTAGTCGGAGCGGTCGAGGTGCGCCGCGAGCCACGCGGCGCCGTCCGCGTTGTGCGCTCCGTCGCGGATCTCGTCCCCGTTCCGCTCGAGGCGACCGGGCAGCGTGACCTCTACGTCACGCTCGGTGGGTCGCCCGAGGAACGCCTCCGCCGCCTCGCGCGCGCCGCCGAGGACGACGTTCGGCCCTGCCAGGTCGGCGAACTCCTCGTCCGGAAGGACGGCGATCGTCCCCTCCTGGACGACCGCGAGCTTCTCCGCCGCGATCTCCTCGCGCGTCTCGCCGAGGACGTCCGTGTGCTCGAGGCCGACGTTCGTCAGGAGGACGACATGTGAGCGAAGGACGTTCGTCGCATCGAGCCGGCCGCCGAGACCCGCCTCGACCACTGCGACGTCGATCTCGCGTGCAGCGAACTCGGCGAAGGCGGCTGCGCAGACGGTCTCGAACTGCGTCGCACCCTGCGCCTCGGCCTCCGGCCTGACACGGCCGATCGCCGTCTCGAAGTCGGCTTCCTTCCCGTCGACCGTGATGCGCTCGCCCCAGGAGCGGACGTGCGGCGAGACGGTCGCGCCGGTCGAGAGCCCCTCGCCGAGGAGCAGCGCCTCGATCGTGCGGGTCGCCGTCGACTTGCCGTTCGTGCCCACGACGTGGATCGCGGGATACGCCAGCTGGGGATCTCCGAGCGCCGCGACCAGCGTCCGCATCCGCCCGAGCCCGAACTCCTTCGGCCACGGGCTGAGGCTCGCGAGCCAGTCGGTGTGCTCCTTACCCGGAGAGGGCATCGAGCTCACGCCGGTAGCGGGCGAGCTTGTCGCGCTCGGCCTCGACCACCTCGGCCTTCGCGTTCGCGACGAACTTCTCGTTGGCGAGCATCCGCTCCCCCCGCTCGACCTCTCTGCGCAAGCGTTCGATCTCGGCCGCTGCGTTCCCGTTCGCCTTCGACCGCTCCGGCCGGACGACCGCCTCGAAGATCCGCTTCTCGTCGCCCTCGAGCGGCACGGCCACGCCGCTGCGGCGGAAGATCGCGGCCGCCTCCTGCACCGCCTCGAGCGCCTGAAGATCGGCCGCGTGCTCTCCCGTTGCCTCCGGCCAGGCGGCGACGATCAGCCGGCCAGTAGATGTGTCAGGGTGGAACTGCGACCAGATCTCCTCGGTCACGTGCGGCATCACGGGGTGCAGGAGCTTCAGGAGCTGCTCGAGCGCCGCGAGCGCCGTGGCGCGCGCCTCGGGCTCGCCGAGCCGCGGCTTGATCGCCTCGGCGTACCAGTCGCAGAAGTCGTCGAAGGTCAGGCGGTACAGCGTCTGGACGGCGGGCGAGAACTCGAAGGCGCTCCACGCCGCCTCGACCTCGGTCTGAGTCGCGTCGAGCCGGGCGAGGATCCAGCGCTCCTCGAGCGCGCGCGGGCGGCGCTCGGGCTCGACTCGCTCCTGCAGGAGCAGCCGCGACACGTTCCAGAGCTTGTTCGCGAGCTTGCGGCCCTCCTCGAGCGG
This sequence comes from uncultured Gaiellaceae bacterium, assembly GCA_963749515.1. Taxonomy (GTDB): domain Bacteria; phylum Actinomycetota; class Thermoleophilia; order Gaiellales; family Gaiellaceae; genus Gaiellasilicea. Next base: position 306,123 of record CAVVMR010000001.1, on the reverse strand, counting down.
TCCCTCGGTGAAACGGACGTCCTGGGTGGAGGACATCTTCAGGAGGCCGTAGCGGGTCGCGTCGGCGCCGTGCGTCGCGATCAGGTCGAGCGGGTCGACGCCGGTGCCGAGGCTCTTCGACATCCGGCGCCCGTCCGCGGCCAGGATCGTCGAATGGATGATCACGTCGTTGAACGGGACATCGCCCAGCAGCTCGAGCCCGGTCCAGATCATCCGGTTCTCCCAGAGGCGGATGATCTCGCGCGCGGTCGAGTTGACGTGGCCGGGGTAGTAGCGCTCGAGGTCGGGCGTCCGCTCCGGCCAGCCGAGGGTGGCGTACGGCCAGAGCGCCGACGAGAACCAGGTGTCGAGGACGTCGGGGTCGCGCTCGATCTCGGTGGATCCGCACTCGCCGCACGCGTCGGGCGGCGGCCAGGCGCACGTGACGTGACCGTCCGGGCAGTACCAGAGCGGCTGTTGATGCCCCCACCAGAGCTGGCGGGAGATGTTCCAGTCGGGGATCTCCTCGAGCGAGCGGATCGCGAACTGGTGCTGTGACTCGGGGTGGTACTGCACGCGCCGCTCGAGCAGCGCTGCGAGCGCAGGCTTGCGAGGCTCCTCCATCGCCACCCACCACTGCAGGGAGACGAGCGGCTCGATCCGCGTGTGGCAGCGCTCGCAGGTGCCGACGGCGTGCCGGTAGTGCTCGCGCTTCTCGAGCCGATCGTGCTCCTTCAGCCAGGCAAGGATCGCCTCGTCGGCCTCCGCCTGCGTCTTCCCCGCCAGGTCGCCGGCGTTCTCGTTCATCCGCCCGTCGAGGCCGATGACGGTGATCGTCGGGAGATCGTGGTCGCGGCCGATCTCGAAGTCCATCGGGTCATGACCGGGCGTGACCTTCAGTGCGCCCGTGCCGAACTCCGGCTCGACGTGCTTGTCGGCGATCACCGGCACGACACGCTCGACGTACGGGACGACGACCTCCTTGCCCACCGCGTCCCGGTAGCGCTCGTCGTCCGGATGCACGGCGACGGCGACGTCGGCGAGCATCGTGGCCGGTCGAACGGTGGCGGTCGTGAGGTGGCCCGAGCCGTCGGCGAAGGGGTAGCGCGCGTAGGTCAGCGTGTCGTCCATGTCCTCGTGCACGACCTCGAGGTCGGAGATGGCTGTCTCGTGGTACGGGCACCAGTTGACGATCCTGTTGGCGCGGTAGATCCAGCCTCGATCCCAGAGATGGACGAAGAACCGCATCACCGCCTCGATGTAGGCGTCGTCCATCGTGAATCGCTCGCGCTCGTAGTCGAGCGAGGCGCCGAGGCTGCGGAACTGGCCCATGATCGTGCGGCCCGTCTCCTCGAGGTGGCGCCAGACGCGCTCCACGAATGCGTCGCGGCCGAGCTCCTTGCGCGAGGTGCCTTCGCGTGCGAGCTCCTTCTCGACGACGTTCTGGGTCGCGATCCCGGCGTGGTCGTAGCCCGGCTGCCAGAGCGTGTCGTAGCCCTGCATCCGGTGCCAGCGGGTCAGGACGTCCTGGATCGAGCCGTTGAGCGCATGGCCCATGTGCAGCGCACCGGTCACGTTCGGCGGCGGCACGCAGATCACGAACGTCTCCTCGCGGCGCTTGCCGGCGCCGGCGCGATACAGGCGTTCGTCCTCCCAGGTGCGCTGCCAGCGTGCTTCGACGCCGTCGGGCTTGTAGAGCGGCTCCATCGCCGCATTGTAGGAGCGCGGTGCGCGGGCTAGGCCGCGATCGGCTCCTTCTTCGCCAGCTTCTCTGCGAGGTCGTAGATCAGCCAGGTGGACGAGGCGTGTGCAAAGAGCGTCCCGTCCTCGCCCTCGAGCTTGGCTTCCGCCGTGGCGACACGCGAGCCTGGATGCACGACGGTTCCCTCGGCGCGGAGGATTCCGGACGAGAGGGTGACTGGATGCACGAAGCTCGTCTTCAGCTCGATCGTGACCGGCGCGATGCCGACATCGAGCTTCGAGTGCACGGCACAGCCCATTACCGTGTCGAGCACGGTCGTGAGAATCCCGCCGTGCACGGCACCAAGGGTGTTGTAGTGCTCCTCACGCGGCTCGTACGCGAAGACGACCCGGCCCGGCATCACGTAGGTCGGGGCAAAGCCGACGAGCTCGGCGGCCGGCGGTGCCGGGATCAACCCCGAGGAGATGCGGTGGAGGATCTCGAGCCCGGTCAGCCCTTGCGACAGCACAGCGGCCTCGGCGGGATCTTGCCAGGTGATCGTGCGCGTGCGGGTCATCGCCCTCTCCTGTCCGTTGCTTTTCACTACTTACTCTAGACGAGTGGGTTGCAAAATGCAACTATGATGCACACATGCTGAGCAGCGACTGGACACGGGACAACTGTGCGGTGGGAAACACGCTCGCCGTGATCGGCGAGCGCTGGACGCTCCTCGTCCTCCGCGAGGCGTTCCTCGGAGTCCGCCGCTTCGAGCAACTGCAGCGGCACACCGGCATGGCGCGGAACATCCTCAGCGACCGCCTGAACACGCTCGTCGCCCACGAGGTCCTGGAGCGCCAGCTCTACCAGGAGCGGCCGCAGCGCTATGAGTACCGGCTCACCGACAAGGGACTCGACCTCTACCCCGTGCTGCTGACGATCATGGACTGGGGCTCGAAGCACGGCGGCGGCGAGGCGATGACCCTGCAGCACAAGCATTGCGGCGCGGTCGTCATGCCGCATCTCGCGTGCCCGGAGTGCGGTGAGCGTGTCGCCGCGCGGGACATGCGCGCCGTCCGCGACGAGGCGATCGCGAAGAGCGCCTAGCTCGTCTGGCGCTCGGCGCCGAGATTCAGGAAGAACGACGCGAAGACGCCGGCGATGCCCGACACGAGCACGAGGGCGGTCAGCTCGAGAACGATGTCGACGATCCGCCCGCCCGTTGTCACCGGGTTCGGCATCTGGGACGAGACCGTCAGCAGCTGGACGGTCGAGAAGAAGAACGCGTCCCAGAGGTTGTGGATCGCGCTCCGGCTCACGTCGTCCTCGAAGAGCCACATCAGCAGCGTTCCGACCACGTCGACGACGCCGACGAGGACGAGCGCCTCCAGCAGGCGGCGGCGTAGCACGTTGTGCGGGTGCGGTGGCTCCCGGCGGAGCAGCAGCCTCAGGTGGCGCGGTGACTCCACGCGCCGAGGATGGCGATCCGGCCGGACGGATTCGCGTCTGAGGGTCTAGCCGAAGTCGAGGAACTCGCCGAGAATGCTGCTGCGCTTCTTCTTCTTGCCGTGGCCGCCACCATGGCCGCTCGACTCCCGGTCCCGGTCGTCCCGGCTCGAGCCGCGGATCTCGCGCTCGAAGTCCTCCATCCCTGCACTCTCCTGCTGCAGGATCTTGTCCAGCTCGCCACGGTCGAGCCAGATACCGCGACAGGTCGGGCAAGCGTCGACCTGCACACCGCTGCGGTCGAGACGACGCAACTCGGTGGAGTCGACAGGACAGACTCGGTCGGCCATTCGGACAGGCTAGCGGCCGACCGCGTAGCCCTGCATTCCGCGTGCGTTCGCGCCGGCTCTCAGCAGGCCGTCCTCCTCACGCGCCACCGCCGTGACGCGCCCGAGCGTCCAGGCGCCGGACACTTCGACGTCATGCCCGCGGCGACGGAGATCCTCGACGACCTCGTCGCCGAAGCGGGACTCGACGGTCACCGAGCGACGGGCGAAGCCGCGGGGATAGAAGGACGAGATCAGGTGGTCGGTATGGAACTCCGGCGCGTCGATCGCCTCCTGCAGGTTCTGAGCGAGGTCGACGTGACGGAGGAAGACGTGCAGCGCCCATTGCTCCTGCTGGTCGCCGCCGGGGGTGCCCCACGCGAGGTACGGCTTCCCGTCGCGCAGCGCGAGGCCGGGACAGAGCGTCGTCCGCGGCCGCGCACCCGGCCGCAGCGACGACGGCAGCCCTTCCTCGAGCCAGAACATCTGCGCGCGCGTTCCGAGCGGCCATCCGAGCGACGGGATCACCGGCGAGCTGTGCAGCCAGCCTCCGCTCGGCGTCGACGAGACCATGTTGCCCCACTTGTCAACAACGTCGAGATGCACGGTGTCGCCGCGCGTCGGCTCGCCCGCGCCCGGTGTGACCGCGGCGCCGACGACAGTCGGCAGCCTCCCCAACCCAGGAGTGTAGTCCGACGAAGCGTCCTCGCCGATCAGCGCACGGCGTTCGGCGTTGTACTCGGGCGAGAGCAAGGTCTCGAGCGGCACCTCTGCGTCTCCGTAGAGCGCGTCGCGGTCGGCGAAGGCGAGTTTCGCGCACTCCGTGACGACGTGGACGAACTCCGCCGGGGAGAGCTCGGACAGGTCGAAGCCGTCGAGCAGCGCGAGCTGCTGCAGGCCCACCGGCCCTGCGGCCCACGGCAGCGTCTTGCAGACCGTCAGGCCGCCGTACTCGAGCGACGCGACCGGCTCGAGCGACGCGCGCCACCGCGCCATGTCGTCGGCGACTAGGAGGCCGCCCTCGGTCGCGACGAAGCGATCGATCTCCTCGGCGACGAACCCCTCGTAGTACGCGCGCCTGGCTTTCTCGATCTCTTCCTCGCGCGAGCCGCCGCGGGCCTCGTCGAGGATCCGGCGGTAGGTCGCCGCGAGCGTGGGGTTCCGGAAGAGCGTCCCGACCTCGGGCGGTGGGAGGTACAGCTCGCTCGAGCCGGGCCACTCCCGCAAGAGCTCCTCGGTGCGCTCGATCGTCGCGCGGATCCCGGCCACGAACGGGAACCCGTCCTCCGCGTAGCCGATCGCGAACGAGAGCACGTCTTCGAGCCGCCACGTCCCGAACTGCTCGAGCATCAGGAGCCAGCCACCGAACGCGCCCGGCACGCACGCCGCGAGGACACCCGTTCCCGGCACGAGCTCGTGCCCGAGCTCGCGGTAGCGCTCGATCGTCGCCGCTGCGGGTGCGACGCCCTGGCCGCAGAGCGCGATCGGCTCGCCCTTCGCGACCGGCCACATGATCGCCGGCACCTCACCACCGGGGCCGTTCAGGTGCGGCTCGACCACCTGCAGTGTGAAACCCGTCGCGACCGCCGCATCGAACGCGTTGCCGCCGCGCTCCAGGACGGACATCCCCGCTGCGGAGGCGAGCCAGTGCGTCGAGGCGACCATCCCGAAGGTACCGCGCAACTCCGGGCGCGTCGTGAAGGTCATGGCCTCACCGGAAGATCAGGCAGGTCGTCGTGCCGTGCGCGAGAAGCTTCCCGCCCGCATCCGTGACCTTTCCCTCGGCCGTCACGACACGCGAGCCGTTGTGGATCACGATCCCTTCGCAGCGGATCACGCCCGTGTCCGCCTTGATCGGACGAACGAAGTTCGTCTTCACCTCGAGCGTCGTGTAGCCGACCCCGGGCTCGAGCAAGGTGTGCACCGCGCATCCCATTGCCGAGTCGAGGAGGGTCAGCGCCACGCCTCCGTGCACCGAGCCGATCGGGTTGTAGTGCTGCGGGCCCGGCTCCATCTCGAAGATTGCCCGGCCCGGCTCGGCCAGGACTCCGTGGAAGCCCATCAGCTCGGCGATCGGCGGCGGCGGCAGCTCGCCCGCGAAGATCGCCTGGATGTACTCCATCCCTGAGAGCTTGAGCCCTCGCTCGGCGACCTCGCGTGGATCCGCGGCATCAACGTCGGCCATGCGCTGACCCTACCGGGAAGCTGTTGCAGAACAGGCACTCATTCGTGACCAACGGCCAGGTGATGCATGGGTACACATGCACCACGATGAGTCAACGATTCCATGTCCTGCTGACGACGCGACAGCACAGAGCCCTCCACGACGAGGCGAGCCGCACGGGGCTCCCGGTGGCGGAGCTGATTCGGCGAGCGGTCGACAAGACCTATCGGCCACACGTACGGCCCAGGGTTCGTGGCGTCGAGGTCAGCGTCGGTTTCTGGCGCAGACCAGACGCCGCTGTCGCGGGCAGACGGCCGAGATCGCTCGACGAGCGGGGCTAGGCGGACTCTTCGGCGAGCGCAGGCGCGTCGTCGATGCCGTCGGCGCTCGTGACGAGCGTGGGCTTCAGGCCCTTGGAGATCGTCTCCTTCGTGATCACGCACTTGCTGACGTCCTTGCGGCTCGGCAGCTCGAACATCACGTCGAGCAGTGCGTTCTCGATGATCGAACGGAGTCCGCGGGCGCCGGTCTCGCGCAGGAGCGCCTTGTCGGCGATCTCCCAGAGTGCGTCGTCACGGAACTCGAGCTCGATCGAGTCGTAGCCGAAGAAGCGCTGGTACTGACGCGTGAGCGCGTTCTTGGGCTCGGTCAGGATCTGCACGAGGTCGTCGCGGCGCAGCTGGTGCACGGCGGAGATCACGGGCAGGCGACCGATGAACTCCGGGATCAGACCGAAGCTGAGCAGATCCTCGGGCATCACGTCGGAGAGCAGCTCGGCGCTCTCCTCGGAGTTCTTGGAGCGCACGTCGGCGCCGAAGCCGACGGAGTTCTTGCCGATCCGGCGGCCGATGATCTTGTCCAGGCCGGCGAAGGCGCCGCCGCAGATGAAGAGGATGTTGGTCGTGTCGATCGAGAGGAACTCCTGGTGCGGATGCTTGCGCCCGCCCTGCGGAGGCACGGAGGCCACCGTCCCCTCGAGGATCTTCAGGAGCGCCTGCTGCACGCCTTCCCCGGACACATCGCGCGTGATCGACGGGTTGTCGGCCTTGCGGGCGATCTTGTCGACCTCGTCGATGTAGATGATCCCGGTCTCGGCCTTCTTGATGTCGAAGTCCGCCGCCTGAATCAGCTTCAGCAGGATGTTCTCGACGTCCTCGCCGACGTAACCGGCCTCGGTGAGGGCCGTTGCATCGGCGATTGCGAACGGGACGTTCAGGATTCGCGCCAGCGTCTGGGCCAGCAGCGTCTTCCCGCACCCGGTCGGGCCGAGCAGGAGGATGTTCGACTTCTGCAGCTCGACGTCGCCTTCCTCCTGGCCCATGCGGACGCGCTTGTAATGGTTGTAGACCGCGACGGCGAGCGTCCGCTTCGCTTCCTCCTGCGAGACGACGTAATCGTTCAGCACGGAGTAGATGTCGAGCGGGCGCGGCAGGTTGTCGAGGTCGAGCTGCGTCGGGGTCGTCAGCTCCTCGTCGATGATCTCGTTGCAGAGATCGATGCACTCGTCGCAGATGTAGACCCCGGGGCCCGCAATCAGCTTCTTGACCTGTCGCTGGCTCTTGCCGCAGAAGCTGCAGAGGAGCTGCTCATTGCCTTCGGATGCGCGGGCCATTGTCTTCTTGTACCTCGGATTGGTCGAAACGGCTAGGTCAGGTTAGGTAGTGACTTTCAGCGGTGCGTGATCACACGATCAATGATTCCGTACTCATCAGCTTCTTGCGCCGTGAGGAAGTAGTCGCGCTCCATGTCCTTCGAGACCTTTTCGATGTCCTGCCCGCTGTGGTGCGCGATGATCTCCTCGAGCCGTCGTTTCAGCGCAATCGTCTCGCGCGCCGCAATCTCGATGTCGGTCGCCTGCCCCTGGAAGCCGCCCGACACCTGATGGATCAGGATCTTGGCATTCGGCAGCGCGAATCGCTTCCCTGCTGCACCGCCACCGAGGAGCAGCGCGCCCATGCTCATCGCGATCCCGATGCACGTGGTCTGCACGTCCGGCTTGACGAACTGCATCGTGTCGTAGATCGCGAGGCCGGCATAGACGGATCCGCCGGGTGAGTTGATGTAGATCGAGATGTCCTTGTCCGGGTCCTCCGACTCGAGGTGCAGGAGCTGCGCCACGATCAGGTTCGCGATCTGGTCGTCGACCGGCGTTCCCAGAAAGATGATCCGCTCGTTCAGCAGGCGGGAGTAGATGTCGAAGGATCGCTCGCCTCGCGAGGTTTGCTCGATCACCATCGGGATCAACGGGCTCATGCAGTCTCCTTGCTAACGGGGGTCCACAACTTCGTCTCGGTCTCGGGCTTTTCCTTGTCGGGCGTCCAGATCGCGTCGCGCGCCTGCGCCTGCTCGATCGGGATCGGCTTCACCTCGGCGGCCACCCGGTCGAGCGCTGCGCGGAGTCTCAGGTCCTCGCGTAGATCCTCGTGTCGGCCGTGTGTCCACAGATCCTCGATCACGTTGTCGGCATCTTCGCCCGCTGCTTCAGCCTGCTCGCGCACGAGTGCTTTCACCTCGTCGTCGGAGACCTCCAGCCCGAGCTTGTCGGCAACGGCCTCGAGCGCCAGCTCGCGTGCCACCGAGAGCGCGGCCTCGAGCTGCATCGACGATGTCAGCTCCTCGGCGGTGCGGCCCGTGAGCTGCAGATAGGTCTCGGGCGCGATCCCCCGCCGCTCGAGCGAGCGGATGAATCCCGTCAGGAGCTCGCGGGTGCGCGACTCGACGAGTGGGCCTGCAGGCGAGACCTTCGATGCCGTGACGAGCGCGTCGACCGCGTTCGCGCGAAACGCGTCCTCGATCTCGGCCTCGAGGTGCTGGCGCAGCCGCTGCTCGATGTCCGCGCGTAGCTCACCGATCGTGTCGAACTCACTGGCGGAGCGGGCGAGCTCGTCGTCGAGCTCCGGCAGCACCTTCCCCTTGATCTCCTTCACCGTGATCTCAACCGACGCGGTCGAGTCGTCCGCCAGCTCGTAGGGGACGGTCTTCGTCTCCCCCGCCGAGGCGCCGACGAGCGCGGTCTCGACCTCCTCGACGAGCCGGCCGGCGCCGAGCTCGACGACCGTGTCGCGCTGGGCCTCGCCGGCGGGCGAAACGATGTCGACCACGAGCGTGTCGCCGTCCTGGGCGGGCCGGCCCTCGGCCGGGACGAGCTCGGCTACCGACTCCCGCAGTGCTTCGAGCTCCTGCGCGACGAGCTCCTCCGGAACCTCGGCGTCCGGCCGACCGACCTCGAGACCGGTCCAGTCCACGACTTCGACCTTGGGCTGGACAGGCACCGTCGCCTTGAACTGCCAGGCGGCGTCGTCTTCGGTCGGCAGCTCGTACTCGAACTCCGGCTGCGCCACCGGCCGGATGCGGGCCTGCGCGGCCGCGTTCCAGAACCAGCCGGAGATGTGGCTGTCGACGGCCTCCGCGTAGATCCGCTCCTTGCCGAGCCGCTGCAGGAGCACCGGCCTCGGCACCTTGCCGGGACGGAAGCCGGGGATCTTCACCGACGAGGCAAGGTCGGAGGTGGCGTGCTCGATCGCGTGGTGGACGTCGTGCGCCGGCACGTCCACCGTCAGACGGACGGTGTCGCTGCCGAGCTCCTCGAGCTGCGCCTCCATCAGGCCATTCAAGCAGAGGTAGTGCGAGTCGAGTCGAGCTCTCGGGCCAGCTCGGCGACCCGGCGCTCGATGTCGTCGCGCAGCTCGCGCACCCGCTCGATCGACTTCCCGGCCGGATCCTCGAGGTTCCAGTCGGTGTAGGTCTTGCCTGGAAGGACAGGGCAGACGTCGCCGCAGCCCATCGTCACGACGACGTCCGCCCAGGCCGCGTCGGCCTCAGGCTCGAGTTGCCGCGGCACACGGTCGGAAAGGTCGTAGCCGCGCTCGAGCATCGCCTCGACGACCAAGGGATGGAGGCGCTCCTCGGCTCGACTGCCTGCCGAGCGCACGTCGTGGCCGCCCAGCCGCTCCAGGAACGCATGCGCCATCTGCGAGCGGCCGGCATTGCCGATGCAAAGAAAGAGAACGTTCAAAGCAGACGTAGGCTAGCCGCGTGCAGCTGTTCGTCCTCACCCGTCACGGCCAGTCGGAGCTGAACGTCACTCACCACGTGAACGGCGACCCAGCCGTGCCGGTGACGCTGACGGAGCAGGGCGAGGCGGAGGCAGTTCGCCTTGGCGCGGAGCTCGCCGGGGTTGCGCTCGATCTCTGCCTCCACACCCGCTTCGGCCGAACGCGGCAGACGGCCGAGATCGCACTGGCGGGCCGGAGTGTGCCGATCGAGGTGGAGCCGCTCCTGGACGACATCTACATCGGCGAGCTCGAGGGCAAGACGATCGACGACTACCGGGCGTGGAAACGGGCGCACACGCGTGCCGACGCATTCCCGGGCGGCGAGAGCCTCGACGATGCAGCACGTCGGTACGCCCTCGCCTACGAGCGCCTGCTCGCGCGCTCTGAGCGCCGGATCCTCGTCGTCTGCCACGAGATCCCCGTCCGCTACGCCGTCAACGCAGCGGCGGGCTCGAAGGAGCTGGATCGCCCTGTGCACGAGATCGCGAACTGCGTTCCGTACCTCTTCGACGAGGAAGGGCTCGGACGCGCGGCAGCGGCGATCCGTCTTCGCGTGCCTCGACGAGCTGCGGCAAGGTGAGTACCGGCCGGCACGACGGTGGGGAGAGGGTGGCGAACGGGACTCGAACCCGCGACCACCGGGACCACAACCCGGGGCTCTACCAACTGAGCTACCGCCACCTCGCGGTGCACAGGATAGCTACGAGCCGTGGGGCATACTGGCCGCGATACGCGTCACCGGGCCCCGTAGCTCAGTGGATAGAGCGGCAGGCTTCGAACCTGCGCGCGGAGGTTCAATTCCTCCCGGGGCCATTCGCCGTGTTCTCCGACTCGAGCAGCGCCCGGAGAGCGTCGGCCACCCGTCTGTGCTCGTCCCTGTCGAAGTACACGCCGAGAGCTTCTGTGAGGCGCGGGAGGACACGCTCGAGCTGCTCACCGGTCACGCTCTCGGGCGGCAGGATCAGCTCGCGGATGAGCAGGCGTCTGATCGTGAACGGCGCAACCGCAGGCAGTAACCCGCTCGCCGCCACGATTCGCTCGAACAACGTCGCGGTTGTGACCTCGTTCGCTTCTTGAACAGTCAACGAGGACCGACGGACTCGCGCATGTAGTTCATGCGCGCTGACGCGAGAATGCGTTCGGCGTGTGCCGGCATCTCGGCGCTGACCCACATCAAGGCGAGTTGCGCCGCAGGAACGACCTTCGGCTCTCGTCGCGGGTCCGACGTCAGCGCGTAGACCTTGCCGGCGTCTGCGCCGAGCGCCTCGTCCAGAGCCGAATCCACCGCCCGCTGGAGCCTGGCGGGGTCTTCTGCGGGGTGGATGTGCGAGTGCGATCGACAGACCTCCGGCAGAACAGACGCCTGCGTCGCCCGGTCGAACAGGTCGAGGCGGTAGGCACAGAGCAGAGAGAAGCTGTGCTGACCGGTCAGCCGATTCCAGAGATCCTCGAGTGCAGCGGCGCTCTGTGAGTCGCCCCGTTGACAGAGGAGGTCCACCATCTCCCCGAACGCACGGATCCGGCGGCCGGGCAGCCGCTCCTCGACCCGATCCAGCAACCCGCCTACGACGTGCTCGAACCTCTCCCACGAGGGAGCACCGTCGACCATGATCGCCGCCAACGTCTCATCGGCGTCGACGCGCCAGAGAAGCCCTTCTGCGTCGAGCTCGTCTTCACCCCAGCCGGTGACGGCCAGTCGCTCGGCGAACCGGCTCCAATGGTCGGAAGTCACGATCACGACTGCGGGCTCGCCGAGGTCGAATCCCGTCGCCAGGTAGGGAACGACCGACTGGGCGAGCTCGCTCACGTCGCTATAAACGTGAGCGCCGTGCTGAGACGGCGCCGAGTCCTGCAGGAAGTGTGTCCAGGCCGAGTTCATGGCCCCACCGACTGTAGTCCTTCTTCGGCCGGGTTAGTAGCCGATTCTCACCGGGGTGCCGAGCGGCAGCACCCTGGCGAGCTTGGTGATGCCGGCGTTGCTGACCCGGATGCAGCCGTGGCTTGCGTTCGTGCCGAGCGACGCGGGGTTGTTGGTGCCGTGGAGACCGATCTGGCCGGGACCGCCGCCGAAGCTGTAGAGCACGTTCGAGTACGCCGAGAGTCCGAAGGCATAGGGGCCGTACGCGCCGTTCGGATTCGGTTGCGCCAACAGTTCGGCCAGGAAGTAGGTTCCCGCGGGCGTGGGCACGATCGATCGCCCCACTCCAGCCGGCTCGTGCAGGATCACCTTCGAGCCGTTCCACACCGTGATCGTGTGGGCGCCGAGTGACACCCGGATCCGGTACGGGTTGAGCGCGAGGCTGAGGTGGGCTTCCTTGACCCAGCCGGTGGTGCCGTTCGGCCGCACAGGTAGATAGACCTTCTCCCAGCCCGGCCTGCGCTCCCTGACGAGCAGGACGAGCGGGCCGCCGTGGCGGGTGGGGTTCGAGAGCCTGAGGAATGGGCGCTTGGCGCTCGGCGTCCGGTAGACGGCGATCACGGGCCGTTTCGCCTCCGCGACGATGCTCTCGGCCGGCGTGGCACCGAACGCGGACCCCGGAGCGGCAGCCGCAAAGAGTGCGACTGCCGCTGCGAGTAGCGCCGCCACGCGTGTGGCTGGCGCGATTCTCATCCGGTGAAGGAAGCTCCCGCGGTGACAGGCTTCGCCGGCTTCGCCTTCTTCGTCACCTTCTTGACCTTGGGCTTCGCCTTCTTCTTGACGGTCTTCTGCGTGCCGAGCACCTCACCGGCGACGACCTTGGCGACGACGCGGCTCGTTGCCGTGGCCTGAGCGCCGTTGGTCGCGGTCGCCGTGGTGACGCCGACGTTCACATACGTGCTGCCGTCACTCGCCTTCAGGACGTGCGAGCAGGTGAACGTGAAGGACGCGCCGGGGTTGAGCAGTGCGGCACCGACCGGCTTGAGCGTTCCGGCGTCGCAGCCAGGATCCCTGACGGTGGCCCTGATGCTGACGGTGCCCGTGTTCGTCACCGTCAGGTGGTACTCGACGCGCTGGCCGACCTTGCCGCTCACCGGGCCGCGGACGAATGCGCCCGTGGTACCGACCCGTTCCGTCTTGACGAGCGAGACCGCCGGCGGCGGGATCACGGCGGGCGGGACGACCGGCGGAGGCGGAGTCACCGGCGGAGGCGGAGGCGGAGGCGGAGGCGGAGGCGGAGGCGGAGGCGGCGGAGGCGGAGGCGGAGGCGGCGTGCAGTTGCCGCTCTTCGTCACCGTCGTGTATCGCGCTTCCCCAGGTTGGGCCCCATTCGCCCAGTTGGCGATCGCCTGGGCCTTCAACAGCACGGACGAATTGTTTCCGATCGAGAACGACCCCGTGAACTGGAAATTGTTGTCGCTGCCGAAGCGGCCGCTTCCCACCTGGGTGTACGTCGCGCCGCCGTCGTACGAGGCCCAGACCCCGACGTTCGGGTTCGTGCGCGCCGAGGTCGACCTGTCGTTCCACGCCTCTGCCGTGTAGGTCACAGTGCCCTGGCAGTCGACGCTTGCTCGAATCTCAGGATGATGCGCGAGCGCACCAGAGGCGAGCCAACCGGCCAACGTCATCGCGCAGGCCAGCGCTAGTAGAAGCCGCAGTCTCAACGTAATTCTCCCTTTAGTTTCGAATCCCCGGCTGGACGACCGCAGTCTAACCCGCAGCTTCCAGCATTATCTGGCAGTAAACCTCACGAGTTGAAAATTGGATACGGCTGGTTTGCAAAACTAGACTTTCGGCTAATCGTCGAGCGATTTTCCGCCCTCGCCCTATTCTTGGACTGCGCGGGTGTGGCGGAACTGGCAGACGCGCCGGGTTTAGGTCCCGGTGGGCTTCGGCCCTTGGAGGTTCGAGTCCTCTCGCCCGCACTGTCGCAGCCGCGGCGGACGACGCGGCTCCGCCAGCGGCTCAGCCTGACGACGACACGGGTTGCGCCTTGAAGACCTGGACGAGCTCCCGGGTGAAGGCGGGCAGATCGTCCGGCTTGCGGCTCACGACGAGCGAGCCGTCTACGACGACTTCCTCGTCGACCCACGTCGCACCGGCGTTCCGCAAGTCGGTCTGCAGGCTCGGCCACGAGGTGACCGTGCGATCGCGAACGACGCCGGCCTCGATCAGGAGCCAGGGTGCGTGGCAGATCGCAGCAACCGGCTTCCCGCGGTCGAAGAACGCACGCACGAAGGCGACGGCGTTCTCGTCCATGCGCAGCGTGTCGGGGTTGCCGACCCCGCCGGGTAGCACCAGGGCGTCGTAGTCGTCGACCGACGCCTCCTCGACCGTCGCGTCGACGTCGAACGTATCGGCCTTGTCGTAGTGGTTGAACCCCTGGATCTTGCCGCTCTCGAGCGAAACGAGCTCGGGCGTCCAGCCCTCCTTCTCGACTGCCTGCCAGGGCTCCGTCAGCTCGACCTGCTCGACCATGTCGGTTGCGAGAAACGCGACCTTCATCGTGTGACCCCCTCGTCGTCGTTTCCCTTCAGCTTTCCGGCGCCGTCGCCGAACAAACCGCCGAGGACTTCCTCGAGGTCCGGCTCTTGCGCGACCGCCTCGGGCGACTGGTCGGCGACATTGCCTCCCGCCATCGACCCGTACACCTCCGCCATCGCCTCGAACAGCGCGGGCGTGACGCCGACCGAGGCCTGCGTCGCAGCGATCTCCTGCATCTCGCCGACGTAGCGGTCGGCCTTGGTGGCGGAGACCGCGAGCAGGCGCGCGGCGCGGTCGATCTGCTTCGGGAACGAGTCGCCGAGGTCGTCGAGCACCTGCGGCAGCACACCGTGTGCGTGGGCGGTCAGCAGCGCGTGCGCGAGCAGAGCGCTCGAGCCCTTGTACATCGACGCCGTGCACATCTTGACCGCGGAGGCGAGACCGACTGCCTCGCCGACCGTGCGGGCATCGATCCAGTCCGGCGCCGTCTCGGCGAGCTCGGCGGCCGACCCGCCGGAGAGGTAGACGCGGGTGCGGTAGTCGGCACGCGGCGGGCCACCCGAGATCGAGCCGTCGACGAGCTCGAGACCGGCCTCTGCGAGCACCTGCTCGAGCTCGCGCACGGTCGCCGGCGAGACCGCGTTCCAGTCGGCGACGAGCGGACGAGAGCCGGTTCGGCCCGCCGCATCGGCGATGGCCGCAACGGTCGCGCGTGCCTCGCCGGGCGGGACGATCGAGAGCACGAGCTCCGACTCGCCGACGACTGCATCGAGGTCCGGCAGGAGCTCGAGGCCCGCCTGCTCGGCGAGCCCGCTGGTCCGGGCGCTGCGGCCGGCCACGGTGGCGACGACGCGGTTCCCCGCGGCGCGGTAGGCGGCACCGACCGCGCTCCCCATCGCACCGGGGCTGACGATCCCGACGGTCTGCACAGCGTGACCTTAGACGCCCACCGGCCACCGGTCTGAGAGGGCACGCGTAGGCGGAGTTACGCTGTTCGTGAGCGCCCGTAGCTCAGAGGACAGAGCGACGGACTTCTAATCCGTTGGTCGCAGGTTCGAATCCTGCCGGGCGCACTCTCCGGGTTCTAGGAACGAACGCCGAAGTCAGACGTGATGATGACCACGTCGCGGCCGCCGAAGACGCCCGGTGCGCCGGAGACGGTGACGGCCGAGAGACCGACCTCGCGCCAGCGAGGAGTCAGGATGTTCGCCCGGTGGCCGGGGCTCTTCATCCAGAGCTTGAGCGCGGCCGAGGCGTTGACGCCGCCGGACGACCACAACAGGTTCTCGCCGACCGACCAGGTGCCGTAGCTGTCCGCGCCGTAGAAGCGCTGGACGCGCTTCCAGAAGGCGGTGCCGTCACGCGACTCGTGCTCGAAATAGCCGTGCGTGGCCATGGAGCGCGAGTGCGAGTCCGCGGCGGCCGAAAGAGGACTGGACAGCCGGAGCGGAGCGAGCCCGTGTGCGCGGCGAATCGCGTTCAGCTCTGCGAGAACGCCGCTTTCGAGCTGATTTGCGGCTGCCAGGCTGCGCACGGGCTTGCCTGCAGCCGTCGCGCCCATCGCGCCCACGGCGAGGAGCGCAAGCGCGCAGATGGCCACCAGAGAAATGAGCCGACGTCCCACAGGCAGCCCATCGGCGGCTCACCCTAGACCCCAAATCACCAGATTGAGGAATTTCCCCTACCGGAAACCGCTTGCTCAGGGGACGCGTTAAACGGTGGTCGGCGTCGGATCGGGCTCGGCGCGCGCACGACGGTGCTTGAGCCAGTCGACCAGGACGACCTGGATGGTGCCCGCGACGGGGATCGCCGCCAGGGCGCCGACGACACCTGCGATCTCGGCGCCGATCAGCACCGCGATCAGCACGGCGAGCGGGGAGAGCCGCACCGTTCGCCCGTAGACCACGGGCTGGAGGACGTGATTCTCGATCTGCTGGTAGACGACGAAGAAGATCAGGATGATGATCCCCGAGGTCGTCGAGTCCAGAAAGGCGACCGTCGTCACCAGAATCGCGGCGATCGTCGCGCCGGCGAGCGGGATCAGGTCCAGGATCGCCACCAGCAGTCCGAGGGCAACGGCATACGGCACGCCGAGGATCAGCAGGGCGATCGTGGAGGTGATGCCCGCGATCAGGCTGATCGTGAGGTTGCCCGTCACGTAGCCGCCGATCGTCCGGTAGATGTCGCGGCCGATCGCGCGCCAGCGGGGTTGCTGCTCCTCGGGCAAGAGCCCGTAGAGGCGCTCCATCCAGGCCGGTCCCTCCAGCAGCATGAAGAGCGTCAAGAACGCGATCGTGAGGGTCGCGACGACAGCCGTGATCACGCCCTTGGTGACTGCAACCGCCGTGCCGGAGAGGCCGAGCACCTTCGTCGCGCCCCCCTCCTCGAGCGCCTCGCGCACACGCTCGGTGATCTGGTATTCGCGCTCGAGGAACCCCAGGCGGCCCTTCCCCTGCGTCAGATCCTCGACGTACCCCGGCACCGCGTCGATGAAGTCGTTGACCTGCGAGACGATCGTCGGGATGACGGTCGCGGCAAGGGCGGCGATGGCGAGGATCGTCCCGATGAACACGATCGCGACCGCGAGCCCGCGGCGTTTGACGCCACGCCGTTGCAGCGCGTCGACGGCCGGATTGAGAGCGAGTGCCAGGAAGATCGCGATACAGATCCAGATCAGAATCCCCTGCGCCGCCCTGATGACCTGGAGCAGGAGGAAGGCACTGATGATGATCCCGAGCACGACGAGGACCGTGCGCGGCCGGAAGTGCACGAGGCGCTGCTCCAGCATCGCAGCGAGGATAGGCCCAGCCGCGGACGGTGACCGCGCCGTTGTGCGCGCTTGCGTCGCTCACAAGCAGTTGTGCGCGGCCGATAGACCGAGCAATGGCTTCGGCCAACCATCGCAAAGACGGGCCTGGCTTCGGAGTGCTCACGCACGTGGGCGGGCTCGTGCTCGTTCTCGCGGTGCTGGGCGCGATCCTCGCCCTCGACAACTCCGGCGACCGCCAGAAGCAGGCGCAGTTGCTCGTCTCGCAGATCGAGTCGCGGCTCACGCGGGCGCAGACCCTTCCCTGGGACGCGGATCCCGAGGCCGCAGCTCTTCCGGAGGACGAGGTGCGGGCCGCGCTGTCAGCGGAGTCCGCACACCTGCAGGCGGACATGCTCGAGCTGGCCGACATCGACCCGGACCTGAGCGGCCTGCTGGTGCTTCAGCGCGAGAACGCCGCCATCCTCGAGCGACAGCTTCAGGCGGCCGCTGCCGGCCGGGAGATCACGTCGAACGAGATCGCCGACGAGGCCTTTGCAGTCTTCGGCGAGATCAGGCGCGAGCTCGAACCTGCGGGCGAGAGGTACAGCGCATCCGCTGACAGGACGAAGCGGTACACGCTTCTCGGCACGGCGGCCCTCATGCTCTCCGTCTACGCAGCGTTCGCCCTCACGCTGGCGGTGCTGCGGCGCACCCAGCGGCAGGCTGCCGCACAGAGCGAGCGCCTTCTCCAGGCCCAGAAGATGGAGGCGGTCGGACAGCTCGCCGGCGGGATTGCGCACGACTTCAACAACCTCCTGCTCGGAATCCGCGGCTTCACGGAGCTCGCGCAGCTATCGCTCGACCCTGGCGACCCGGCCCATGACGACCTCGGGGAGGCGATCGCCGCCACCGAACGTGCGACGCTGCTGACGCGACAGCTGCTGTCGTTCAGCCGCGAGCAGGTGCTGCAGCCGGTGGTCGTGGATCCCAACGCAGCGGTGACGGGCGTCGTGAGTCTCCTCGACCGGCTGATCGGCGAGAAGATCACCGTCAAGGTCGATCTGAAGCCGGACGTGCCCTGCGTGGAGGCCGACCCGGGTCAGCTCGGCCAGGTGATCGTCAACCTCGCCCTGAATGCTCGAGATGCGATGGCTTCGGGCGGCAGGCTGACGATCCGCACCTCCTACTCCGAGGTGGGTCCGTACGACGCGGGTGAGGCCCAGGGATCCTGGGTCGTGATCGCGGTCTCCGACACCGGGCTCGGCATGAGCGAAGAGACGCAGAAGCGGATGTTCGATCCCTTCTTCACGACGAAGGACGAGGGCGCCGGCACCGGCCTGGGCCTGGCAACGGTGTGGGCGATCGTCAGCAAGAGCCACGGGCACATCGATGTCCAGACCGAATTGGGCGCCGGCACGACGATCACCATCTATCTGCCCGCCACGGACAAGCGGCTCGGCGCAGCCAAGGCGCCGCAGAGCGGGACTGCTGGGACCGGAGCAGGCGCGACCATCCTGCTCGCCGACGACAACGATGCCGTGCGAACCTTTGCCTCGCGAACACTCGCCAAGATGGGCTACAGCGTCCTGACGGCGGCCAACGGACGCGAAGCGCTGCAGCTGGCGCTACCCCGCACGCCGATCGACCTGCTGGTGACCGACCTCGACATGCCCGGCCTGAGTGGACGCGAGCTCGCAGCCGAGCTCGTCCACCTGCCGGTGCTCTTCATGTCCGGGCACCCGAGAGACCTGATCGACGACGGCCACGAGGGTGAGGCCCACTTCATCCAGAAGCCGTTCGGAATGGCTGACCTCGCACGTGCCGTGGAAGTGGTCCTCGCCGGACGGCCTTCCCGGGCGGCGACCGGCCTTACCGGCTAGACGCGGCGCCCTGAGCCTCCGCGACGTCGCCGATGATCTCGGCCAGCTCCTCCGGGCGTGACCACATCGGCCAGTGGCTCGTCGGCAGGTCGACCCAGGTGACCTGGCGCAGCTCGCCGAGCCCGCCCAGCCACGCGTAGCCCTCCTTGGCCCACGCCTGGACCTGCTCGGACGGCTCCAGTGCAGATGATCGTGCTCGGGATGTCGAGGCGCGCGTCGATCGCGTCGACGTGGTCGGACATGGCGACCGCGGATCGGTCGGCGTCGGCCGACTCGAGACCGGGCAGTGTCAGCGCGGTCACGTCGTGGCCCTCGGCCCGCAACGCAGCGGCGACCTCGTCCCAGGCCCACGCTCCGAGCCAGAACCCGGTACCAGGACAATCGGTGTGGTCGTCATGCCTCGAGCCTACTGGCGCTGCGACTCGGCACGCCAAACCGACGGAAGGGCCGCCGAAGCCGGTGGCGGGAATCGAACCCGCGTAACTAGCTTGGAAGGCTAGGGCTCTACCATTGAGCTACACCGGCACGGGTGACGTAGCGTAGCCGCCGTGGAGCCGTACGATTGGTCGTGGAACCCGGAGGCGCTGACCGTCGTTCCGGCGCTCACGATCGCCTACCTGTGGGCGCTGCGACGCTTTCCCGCACCCCGCTGGCGCATCGCATGCTTCGCCGGCGCGATGCTGCTCGTGCTCGCTGTGACGATCACGCCGGTCGAGACGATCGCGATGCACTACCTGCTCTCGCTGCATCTCGTCCAGAACGTCGTCCTCGCCGAGTGGGCGCCTCTCCTGTTCGTGCTTTCCATTCCTCCCGCGCTCGCGGCGCTCGCCCCGCGCGTACCGCTCTTGCCGGCACTCGTGCTGTGGCTCGTCAACTACGGCGTCTGGCACGTGCCGGCGATCTACGACAGCGCGCTCCGGCACCCCCACTCCCTCCTGCACCTGGAGCACGCGCTCTACTTCGTCACAGGGGTCCTGCTCTGGTGGCCGGTCGTCCACTCCGCGCTCTCCTCGGGCGCGAAAGCCGCCTACGTCTTCGCTGCCTTCGCGCTTGCGAGCCCGATCGGCCTCGTGCTGGCGCTCGTGCCGGAGCCGCTCTACGACTTCTACGTCGATGGCCCGGGGCTCTGGGGCCTCGACCCGCTGACCGACCAGCAGATCGCCGGCGTGACGATGTCGCTGACCGAAACGGCCGTCTTCTTCGCCGTTTTCGCGGTGTACGTCGGCCGCTTCTTCGCCGAGCAGGACGCCGTGACTTGAGAACGAATGTCACGAGCATGGACGCGATTCGCCGTCGGCTGCGGTCCCTGTTCGGCTCCGGCTCGGGGGCCACGAAAGACCCGGACGACCGGAGGACGGGCTCGGATCGCCGCACAGGCGAGGAGCGCCGGGAGCGTCTCAGCCTGCCGCCCGTCAGTGACGAGCGCCGGTCCGGCAGCGAGCGGCGCTCCGGCGGCGACCGCCGCGACGAGTCCTCCTAGGCCACCTTTCCGGCAGTATCGGCCTCTTCCGCAATCGCGCAGAACGCCTCGACCACCTTGGGATCGAACTGCGTTCCAGCGCAACGCCGTAGCTCGAGGACGGCGTCACCGGTCGACATCGCGGGGCGGTAGGGGCGTTTCGACACCATCGCGTCGAAGGCGTCGCAAACGGCGATGATGGCCGCGCCGAGCGGAATCGCACCGCCGTCCAGCGCGTCGGGGTAGCCGGTGCCGTCGAAGCGCTCGTGGCTCGAGCGCACCAGGCCGGCGGAAGGGGCGAGCGACGGCGCGGCGAGAATGATGCGCTCGCCGATCACCGTGTGGCGCTGCATGAAGTCCCACTCGTCCTGGTCGAGGGGGCCGGGCTTGTTGAGGATCTCTTCGGGGATCGCGGTCTTCCCGACGTCGTGGAGCTTGGCCGCGAGCGAGATCAGCCTGATCTCCTCGGCGCCGAGCCCAAGCCGCTCCGCGATCCGCTCGGCCAGGCCGGACACGCTGCTGAGATGGGCGCGCAACTCGCTGTCGCGCTCGCTGAGAACCTTGAGCAGGACGTCGGTGCTCTGACGGCTCGCCGCGGACGGGCTCGCCTTCCGCTCGTACATTCGCTGGTCGGCGATGCGGAGCGCCTCCTCGGGAGAGAAGGCCTCCGACGGCACGAGCGCCATCCCGTGCGAGCAGCTGATGGAGAACGCGTCGCCGGTGTCGGACAGAGCCGCAGCTGCGAGCGCGACGACGGTCTCGGCGCGAGCGGGCTCGACCGCGGCCAGGACGCAGAACTCGTCCCCGCCCATCCGGTAGGCGCTACCGACTCCGTCCACGGCGGCTGCCAGGCGCTCGCCGAGGCGTGCGAGAAGTGCGTCACCGGCCGGATGGCCGAAGGTGTCGTTGTACTGCTTGAAGCCGTCGAGGTCGAAGAGCGCGAGCACGACGCCCCGCTTGCCGCCGGCACGCTCCAGCTGGGCGTCGAGGTCGTCGACCAGCGCGCGGCGGTTGGGAAGCCCGGTCAAGGAATCGGTGCGGGCCTCCTCGTGGCTGGCGGCGGCCATGCGGGCGTTCTCGCGCGCCAGGCGCTCCGCGACGGCGCGAGCGAGCGTTGCACGCCGGTACAGGAAGACGAACGCCAGTGCGAGCAGGAAGATCGCGATCGCCGACCCTGCCGTGGCACGGAAATCGGACGCGGACGCACGCCGGTCGTACTCGCGGCTGGCTTCGTCGAGCGCGCCTGCAATCGCGTCCATCTCCTGCGCCGAGACGCCGGCGAGAAAATCTGCCCGCTTGCCGTAGTCGGCGCCGGAGGCGCCGATCGCGTAGATCTCGTCGAGCGCGGCGTAGTTGTCACGCAGCGGGGCAGGGATTCGACGGAGTGAGGGCACCGGCGAGTTGCGCCGCAACTCCGCGAGTGTCGCCGCCACCTTCTTCTTGCCGTCGGTCATCAGCTTGCGGGCGACCTCCGGCGATCCTCCCGTTCGCTCGCTCGCTTTGAACGGCGCGCTCTGCAATTCCGTGAGCTCGCTCTTGAGCGTCGCAAGCTTCAGCTGTGCGTCGCGACCTTCGCCCGCGCGCGCCTGGAGCACCGTGATCGCGCCGATCGCGGCGAGGCTCAGCAGGAGCACGAGCGCAGGAATGGTCTTGTTGCGGATCATCGGGGTCTCTCGCTAGACGACGTCGTCGTCTCCGTCATCGCCCGAAAAGGCAACGAATTGAGCGCCCGTGGCGCAGGCAACAGTCGGGGCGGCCGGATTCGAACCGGCGACTTCTCGCTCCCAAAGCGAGCGCGCTACCAGGCTGCGCCACGCCCCGATCGCCGCAGTGTAGATCCGCGCTCTGCTGGTAGCGTCGCCGCGTGGCGGACGTCGCCTATATCCCCGGGGAGCCGGGGCGCGAGCGGCGGCCCGCTCTCGGCTACGCGATGGTGATCTCGGCGGCGCTCCTCTTCGCGCTCAACGGCACCGTCTCCAAGGTCGTGCTCCAGTCGGGGATCTCGTCGCTCGAGCTGACGCAGGTCCGCGCGACCGGGGCGTTCCTCGGCTTCGCGCTCGTCCTCGCATTCACGCGACGTGAGTCGTTGCGCCTCACGCGTCGCGAGCTCCCCTATCTCGTCGTCTTCGGGATCGCGGGCGTCGCGCTCGTGCAGTGGCTGTACTTCGTCTCGATCGGGAGGCTGCCGATCGGGATCGCGCTCCTGCTCGAGTACCTCGGGCCGATCCTGATCGCACTCTGGGCCTGGGCGGTCTTCAAGGAGCCGATCCGGCGCCGGCTATGGCTGGCGCTCGTCCTGGCGGTGGTCGGCCTCTCGCTCGTCGTGGAGTTCTGGAGCGGCCTGTCTCTCGACGGGCTCGGCGTCACCGCGGCGCTCTGCGCTGCCGTCGCGTACGCGGTCTACGTGCTGATGGCAGAGCATGCGGTGCGGTGGCGCGATCCGGCGTCGCTGACCGCCTACGGCTTTCTCTTCGCGGCGCTCTTCTGGGCCGTCGTGCATCCGATCTGGCGCTTTCCCGGCGAGCGGCTCGACGACAGCGTCTCGCTCCTCGGCCACCTCGAGCGGTTTTCGCTGCCGGTGTGGCTCCTGATGCTCTACGTCGTCGTCGCCGGAACGATGATCACGTTCCTGCTGGTGGCCGCGGCACTCCGGCACATCTCGGCGACGCGAGTGGGCATCATCGCGATGCTCGAGCCGGTCGCCGCGAGCGTGGTCGCGTTCCTCTGGCTGGGCGAGTCATTCGGCACCGCGCAGTTGATCGGTGGCGCGATTGTGCTCGCCGCAATTCTGATCGCCCAGACGTCGCGATAACAATACGTTTTATCAGAGTTGCGCTTCTCCCAATAGGTTTCGGCAGAGTTGCGTTTCTCCAGCGTAGTCGGCATGCTTGCCGCCTTGGTGTGGCCCCCGACCCGCATCAGCGCCGCTAGCGGCGCGCTTTTCCTGCTCCTCGCCTTTTTCCTCGCGCCTGCCGGTCAGGCCGCGACGGCCGAGACGGAGGCGGAGCAGTCGCTGATCGCGGTCGTCAACGAGGTCCGCGAAGCGCACAACCTGCGCCCGCTCCAGGTCGACGCGCGTCTGGTGGACGCTGCCCGCGCACACTCGACCAGGCTGCTCCGCGCGAACGTGTTCGAGCACGGCTCCTTCGCCGAGCGGATCGCGCTCCACGGCGCCCGCGGCCCGAGCTTCGGCGAGAACCTCGCCTGGGGAACCGGTCGCCTGGCGTCTGCTCGTAGCATCGTCGGCGCGTGGATGTCGAGTCCCGGTCACCGCGCGAACCTGCTTCGCCCCGGCTGGAGCCGCATCGGCATCGGCGCCCTGAGCGGCCGTTTCCTCGGCCACCGCCGCGCGACCGTGATCACCGCGGACTTCGCCGGCCGTTAGAGACCACACCTCGAAGGCCTAGCGTGTCCTGATGCGCCGCTCGCGGTGCGTAGGCCGGTGGAACAGTACGGAGGTACGGGCCGCCGGCTGGAGTGCCGCGAGCGGCGCGAGGCTGCGCCGGTCAGGGCGCGCTAGGTCTCGGCCATCAGGGAGCGGAGCTCTGTGAGCTTCTCGCGCCTGAGCTCGTCGCGCTCGCCGCGCTCCAGCCGTTCGAGCAGGGCCCGGACGAGCGGTGCGAGCTCGACCGGGTTGAACGGCTTCGTGATGTAGTCGACGCCGCCGATGTCGAGGCCGCGCGCGCGGTCGCGGAACTCGGCGCGAGCGGTCAGGAAGATGATCGGGATCCCCACGGTCTGCTCGTTCTCGAGCAGCGCCTCGGCGACGCCCCAGCCGTCGAGCCCGGGCATCATCACGTCGAGCAGGATCACGTCCGGCTGCTCGGAGCCGGCTTTCGCCAGTCCCGATGGCCCGTCGCTGGCCTCGAGCACCGACATGCCCTCGGCTTCCAAATTGACGCGGCAGAGCAGCCGAATCGGCGCTTCGTCGTCGATCACGAGTACCCGAGTCATGCCCTAGCTTCGCCCCTTACCCATATCTGTCATGTCTCACTCTCCGCGACGCGGAGCTCGAGCACGAACGTGGAGCCACGACCTTCATCGGAGTCGACCCAGATTCTGCCACCCATCGCGGTGACGAGACCTTCGGCAAGGAACAGACCGAGCCCGGTGGCGCCTGCCCCGACGGCGCCGGCAGCGGCGTCGCCGCGGTAGAACTTCCGGAAGATGCGCTCCTGCTCCGCGTGCGGGATGCCGACTCCCTCGTCCTCCACGCTCACCTCGACCGCATCGGCCTTGCGACGTGCGGCCACGGTCACCGTGCCGCCGGCCGGCGAGTACCGGATCGCATTGTCGAGCAGGTGGGCGAGAACCTGGCCGAGCTTGTCGCCGTCCGCCTCGGCGGCGAGCGGCTCGTCCTCGAGCGCGACCACGAAGCGATGGGCGTCCTGCCCGTCCTGGCTCTCGGCCGAGCGCACGGCTTCGCTCACGACTGCGGCGACGTCTGTCTCTGCGATCTGCACCGCCATGTCACCGGTGTCGAGCTGAGCGACCGAGAGCAGGCGGTCGACGATCGACGTCAGGCGCTCGGACTCCGACGCGATGTAGCGCAGGAACGTCGCCCGTTCCTCCTCACCGAAGTGAACGTCCTCGCGGAGGAGCGTCTCGGCGAAGCCGTAGATCGAGGTCAGCGGTGTGCGCAGCTCGTGCGAGACGGTGGAGACGAAGTCCGACTTCATCTGCTCGACGCTCCGCTCGGCCGAGATGTCGCGGAAGGCGTAGATCCGCCCCGCCACGGCGCCGGTCGGGTCTGTCATCACGGCCTCGCTGAGGGAGAGCCATACTTCCTCGCCGCCGCGCCGGATCGGCACGAGCCGGCTGCCGCCGGAAAGGCCCTCCGCGGCCTCGAGTGACCGCCCGAGTGCCTCCGTGGGCGTCCGCCCGAGCGCGTCGCTCTGCTGCACGCCGGTCACTCTCTCGGCAGCGGGGTTCCAGAGGACGACCATGCCCTCGCGATCGACGGCGACGATCCCATCGGCGACGTTGGCGAGGATCGCCTCGCTCCGCTGCTGCTCCTGGCTGACACCCTGATAGAGCTCGGCGTTCATGCGGGCGCTGGTCGCCGTTGCCGCGAGCGCCAGCAGGACCTCCTCTTCCTCCGGTCGCCATGCTCGCGGGCGCTCGGAGTAGACGGCGAGGATGCCCTGCACCGAGCCGTCCGGGCCGACCATCGGAACGCCGAGGTACCCGGCGAAGCCCGCGGCGAGCATTGCGTCCGCGTCTCCGATCCGGGCGTCGTCCCGGACGTCGGCGATCGCTCTGGTGGCGCGCGTCTGCACGATGTCGCCGACGAGCCAGGCGGTCGAGGGCGTCCGCGCCCCGACGGACTCGAGCTCCCCCGCACCGGAAGCCGCGCGCCCGACGACCTCATCGCCTTCGAGGAGCCGGATCGAGGCTCCATCGGCCTCGAGCAGCTCGATGGCGGAGCGGACGGCAACGTCGAGCAGGTTGTCCGGGTCGAGCTCGCCGGCCAGCTCGACGCCGGCGCGCGCGAGCCGTTGTGCGAGGGCCCTGGCACGTCGCTCGCTCTCGTAGAGCTCGCTCCGCTCGAGCGCGCCGCGGGCCGCACGTGCGACATGGCCCGCGAGCTCGAGCTGCTCGTCCCCGAAGACGGTCTCGCCGCTGAAGAAGACGAGCACCAGCGCGAGGCCGGCACCGGCCGGCTGGGCGAGCGGAATCGCGAGCAATGAGTCGCACTCTGCGTTCCCGGCCGCTCCCGCAAGCCCCGGCGCGAAGCGGCTGTCGTCGCTGAGCCGGCGTGAGGCGAGGACTTTCCCGGCACGCGCCAGCGCCGTCAGACTCCTGCCCTCCGTACGCAGGTACGCCGCGAGACCACGATCCAGGCTGTGGCCGCCGGCCAGCGCCAGATCGTCGCCACCGGAGCGGAGCACGGCGACTGACTGGCCGCCGAGCGCCTCCGCCGCAGCCTGGGCGACCGCGTCGAGCGTCGCCTCCGCGGACAACGGCTCGCTGAGGACCGACGCGATCCGGTAGAAGCCGCGCTCGACCTGCGTCTGGCGCGTGCTCTCCTCGTACGCCTCCGCATTGCGCAACGCCACCGACGCCAGGCTCGCGAAGGCCTCGATCAGCCGGAGGTCCGACTCGTCGAAGCGATTCGGCTCGCGCGAGCAGACCCCGAGGACACCGAGGGTCTCCCCGAACGACTGGATCGGAGCGTCCATCACCTCTTCGAAGACGGCGTAGTTCGCGGTCGGCGTCGGCTGCTCGGTCGCGGCAAAGTCACGACGGAGCACCGGCCTTCCGGTGGTGATCGCCTCGGCGATCGTGCCCGCCGCGGCAATCCGGCGGCCCACTTCCGACTCGGGCAGCCCGACGACGGCCCGGCAGACGAGCTCGCGGCCGTCGGGCGCGAACGTCCAGCAGTCGGCAGCGTCGCCGTTCACGAGCGAACGCATCTCCTCGACGAGCCGGTCGATCACCACGTCGACGCGGAGATCGCTCGTCAGAGCCTCCCCCGCCTTGAGCAGCGCCTGCTGCTCGGCGAGCCTGCGATCGCTCTCGCGGAGCAGCCGGCTCGTGTCGATGGCGATCGCGGCCTCCAGTGCGACCGCTTCCGCGAGCGAGATCTCTGATCGTGTCCAGCTTCCCGGCTCAGACCGGTGCAGGCCGAGCACGCCGATCACGCGGTCGAACGCGACGATCGGGGTCGCGAGCACTGCGCGGATGCTGCGCTGCGTCAACTCGCCGACGTCGCCGAGGGCCGGGTCGTCCAGCTCCGGCGCCTGGAGGACGTCACCGATGGCGATGGTTTGGCGCTCCCGGACCGCCAGGTTCACCGCCGGCAGGCGGCTCGCGTCGCCGAGAGGGCCGATGCCGGGCACAGCCCATTCCGCAAGCACCGGTGTCGGCTCGCCGTGCTCGCCGAGGCGGATGAAGCAGCGCTCGACGTGCGTTGCGTTCGCCGTCTCCTGGACCGCGACCTGGAGGAGCTCGTCGAGATCGCGGCGCGACCGGACGGCACGCGAGATCCTGACGATCAGGCGCTCGCGCTCGAGTGCATCGGCGACCGCGTGAGCCGCGCGCGACCGCTCGAGCGCGAGACCGGCCTCCGAGGCGAGCGTCTCCATCAGCACGAGCTCGTCGAGGTCGAAGAGCCGTGGACGACGGACGGCGGCGAAGACGACGCCGATCACGTCGCCCCGAGCCCGCACCGGAACGAAGGCACAGCTCTTGACGTTCGTGATGGCGTTCAGCCGCTTGTTCACGATCGGGGAGCTCTCGGCGTCGTAGACGGCGAAGGCGGCGCCCTCGCGAACGACCGTGCTGATGCCGGACGCCTCCTCTTTCAGCGAGAGCGACGCGTCGAGCAGCTGCGGGTTGTCCTCACCACGCTCGCGCGCCGAGATGATGCGCGCTCGCCGGCCGTCATCCTCGACCAGCGCGAGGTTCGCCACGTCGAGGTCGAAGAGCCCGGTCAGCTCGTCCAGGAGGACACGCGCGATCCCGGCGGGCTTGTCGGCGTCGAGCAGCAGGTGGGAGAGCCGGCCGACTCCCGCACGCTCGCGCTCCAGGCGCGACTTCTCTTGCTCCGGGGCACTTTCCCGTTCCAGCCGCCCGGTCACGAACAGGCTCAGGTCGCGCCAGTGCCACGCAACGGCGAGGAGCGGCAGGCCGGCAAGCAGGATGCCGGCGAGCGCGAGCAGCGGCCGGCCCGTCGGTGCCTCTTGGGTGACCAGCGTCTCGACCCCCACCACGGTCGCGGCAAGGCCGACGCAGGGGAAGATCAGCGCCATCGCAATGCCGATCCCGCGCACGTGCCCACGCTCTCGCCACAGTGCGGGGGCCACCATCAACCCCGCGGCCAGATAGAGCGCCGCGAGAATGAGCAACGGCACCGCATTGAACAGCACCGCCTGGGTCTCTGCGTTCACTGGGCGCCCCGGATGATAGAGCTAGCCACCTCGCTTTGAAAGATGGGCCGTCCGGCCTATTGGAACGCACTTCCGCGACGGCTAGCGTGGCTCTACTGGGCGATGCGATCCGTGCTTGCGCGGAACGCATTGGAAATGGGCCCTGTCGCGGCGACCCCCCGACGCACAGGGCCCGTTTCCGGATGCCCTGGTCCTCTGCTCGTCGGGCGAAGCTACGATCCTCGGAATGGTCGAGCGTGTCCTCCTCGCGTCGCCCCGCGGCTACTGCGCCGGGGTCGAGCGCGCCGTCGAGACGGTCGAGCTCGCGCTGGAGCACTACGGCCCGCCGGTGTACGTCCGCAAGCAGATCGTCCACAACATCCACGTCGTCCGCGACCTCGAGATGCGCGGCGCGATCTTCGTCGACTCCGAGGAGGAGGCGCCGGAGGGCGCGACGATCGTCTACTCGGCCCACGGCGTTTCACCCTCGGTGAACGCTGCGTCTGCCGTCCTTGGGCACAACGTGATCGACGCGACGTGCCCGCTCGTGACCAAGGTGCACGTGCAGGCCCGCAGGTACGCAGCCGACGGCTACACCGTGATCCTGATCGGCCACGCGGGTCACGAGGAGGTCGTCGGGACGATGGGCGAGGCGCCGGAGGCGACCGTGCTCGTGCAGGACGTCGCCGAAGCGGAGGCGCTGCAGCTCCCTCCGGACGCGCGGGTCGCCTACATCACGCAGACCACACTGTCGGTCGACGAGACCTTCGAGATCATCGGCGTCCTCCGGCGGCGTTTCCCCGCGATCCACGCGCCGAAGAAGGAGGACATCTGCTACGCGACGTCCAACCGGCAGTGGGCGGTCAAGGAGCTGCTCGCCGAGGTCGATCTGCTGCTCGTGATCGGCTCCCGCAACTCATCGAACTCGAACCGCCTCGTCGACGTCGCCCGGGCCGGGGGCGTTGCATCACACCTGATCGACGACGAGACGGAGATCGACGAGGCGTGGCTGGACGGCGTCACGACGGTTGGCGTCACCTCGGGTGCGTCCGCGCCCGAGAAGCTGGTCACGCGGGTCTGCGACTGGTTCCGCGAGCACGGCGTCGAGCGGATCGAGCCGTTCAGGATGGTGAACGAGGACGTGACCTTCCGCCTGCCGGTCGAGCTGCGCCGCGAGCTCGTGCTCGCCGAATCGCAGAGGTAGGGCTCGCTAGGCGCGCAGCCGGTCGAGCAGCGAGCCGAGGCGCTCGCGCACGCCGAGGAAGGCGGCGAGCCGCTGCGCCTCCCGGTCGTCGATCGAGACCGCAGCCTCTGCGACACCGCTCTCGTCCCAGACGCTGAAGCGAACGTGTCCCTCGTCGGTGTAGCGCGAGACGCGCAACGCCTTGCCGGCCTCGCCGCCCGTGCCGGTGAAGAACTCGACGAGCTTGGCGCGCTGTGGCGCGGCGCACCACGGGCAATACCGGTACGCCTGCCCGATCGACCCTCCGCACTGCTTGCACGCGTGCATCGCGCCTCCTCGTCGGGAGCGTAGTACCCCGGACGCCGGCGGCGCAATCCAGACGCGTCCGCCCGTCAACCACGCCGACGGGGTCAGACCCCGCCTTTGCGCTTGACGAAAGGACCATGTCGCGCGTGCGCCGCCTGGCGGCTGATCGCAAGCGCGCTGCCGATCTCCTCCCAGCTCGACCAGTTGCGCCTGGCCGCAGCAACGAGCTCGCGCTCGACGCAATCGAGCGTCCGGCGAAGCTCCCGGACCTCGCGTAGCCCCTGCAGCGGCAGCTCGATCCGGCGGCCGATCTCCTGCCACTCTCGCTCCCACGCGTCCGGCTCGCCCACGGGCCGATCGTCCGCCGCCACGCCGGGCCGCGCAAGATGCCTACTCGAGCCACGTCCGTGCGTCAGCCGGACAGGCGGGGTCTGACCCCGTCCGCGCGGTTGACGGAGGGTCAGCGGTCGCTGCGGCGGCGCTGGTGGGCGACCTTGGCGATCTGCGGCTCGGCGACGCCGTCCGTCTCGAGCGAGACGGCGAGCACTTCGTCCTTGATCCACTCCGCATGCTGCTCGATCAGGTCGGCGTCCGACTGCGGCAGCGTGACGGTGATCCGGTCGGTCAGCTCGAGCCCCTGCTCCTTGCGCATCCCGTTCAGCGTGTGAATCAGGTCGTAGACGCGCCCCTCGAGCTCGAGCTCGGCGTCGAGCGTGGTGTCGAGCGCCACGGTGACACCTTCCTCCGAAGCGACCGTCCAGCCTTCCTTGCCGGAGCGCTCGACGAGCACCTCGTCGGGGCCGAGGTCATGGCCGAGGACACGGAAGCCGCCGCCCTCGAGTTGCTCGAAGTCGCCTGCGGCCAGCGCGGCGCGCACCGCCCCGAGCTCCTTGCCGAGCCTCGGGCCGAGCGCCGGGAGATGCGGCTTCACGTGCAGCTCCGTCGCCTCGACCGGGCCGAACTCCACCTCCTTCACACGCAGCTCCTCCCGCAACTCGTCTGCGTGCTCCCGCGCGAGCGGCGCTCCGTCGACGACGAGCCGCCGCAGCGGCTGCCGCAGCTTCAGACGCGAGGCCGCCCGCACCTGGTGGCCAAGGCCGACGACGCGACGAACCTCTGCGACTTCGGCGAGCAGATTCTGGTTCGGTAGAGGTGCCTCCGGCCAGCCGGCGAGATGGACCGACGGCGGTGGCTTCCCCCCCACGTCGCGGACGAGGATCTGCCACAGGTGCTCGGTGAGGAAGGGCATCACCGGCGCGACGACCCGCAGGGACTGGACGAAGGCCCACCAGAGGACGTACAGCGCCACGCGATCGCCGTCCCAGAAGCGTCGCCGCGAACGGCGGATGTACCAGTTGGAGAGATCGTCGACGAACTCGTCGTAGGCACGGATCACGTCGACCGTGAGGTAGGACTCGTAAGCGTCGGTCGCATCACGGACGAGTGCGTGCGTGCGGTCGATCAGCCAGTGGTCGAGCGGCCGCAGTGCACTCGGCTTCGGCAGGTCGTCCCACTCCGGCTGGAAGGCCTCGACGTTGGCGTAGTCCACGAAGAACTTGACCGAGTTCCAGAGCGTCAGCAGCTTGCGCTGAATCTCGCGACCGGGGCCAAAGCCGAAGAGGAGATTCTGGTTCGGCGGCTGGGCGCAGTACTGCCAGCGCATCACATCGGCTCCCATCCGCTCGAATGCATCGCCGGCCTCGATGGCGTTGCCCCACGACTTGTGCATCTCGCGGCCGCTCTCGTCGAGCATCTTCTCGTAGCCGAGCACCCTGCGATACGGGGCACGACCGGTGAGCGCGACCGACATGAAGTGCTGGGAGTAGAACCAGAGCCTGATCTGCTCGCGCATCTCCGAGACCCAGTCCGCCGGGAACCATTGCTCCCAGTAGGCGTGGTCGTGGAGGTGGGCTTTCGTCAACCCCCTGGCCGCACCCGTCGCGTAGCCCTCCGGAACGAACTCCGGGTTCTTCCAGCCGAGAGTCGAGAACGGGACGATGCCGGCGTCGAGCCAGACGTCCCCGACCTCGGGGATCCGGCGCACCTCGACGCCGCACTGCTCGCACGCGATCGGTACCTCGTCGATCCAGGGGCGGCGCAGCTCCTCCAGCTGGTCGAGCCCGCCGAGCGCACGCGTCTCCAGCTCGGCTTTCGAGCCGATCACGTTCAGATGCCCGCACTCGCACGGATAGAAAGGGAGCGGCAGGCCGTAGTACCGGCGCCGGGAGATGTTCCAGTCGCCCATGTTGCGCAGCCAGTCGTCCATGCGCTTGCCCATGTAGGCGGGCGTCCACTCGACGTCCTGGTTCGCCTCGAGCAACTGCGGGCGCAGCTCGTCGACGCCGATCAGCCAGTCGTCGGTGACGCGCCAGATGAGCGGTGTGTCGCAGCGCCAGCAGTGCGGATAGCGATGCTCGTACAGCCCGGCCTCGACCATGAAGCCGCTCTGCCCGAGCCAGCCGATGATCTGGTCGGCGGCCTCGACCGTCGAGAGCCCGTGCAGCCACCCGTACGCGTCGAAGAACCGCCCCGCTTCGTCAACCGGCATCAACACCGGCAGGTCGTGGAGCTGACCGAGCTCGAAGTCCTCCTGGCCGGCGCCGGGCGCGATGTGGACGATCCCGGTCCCCTCGTCGAGCGAGACGTCCTCCCACGGGATCACGCGATGCTCCACCTCCGCGCCGGGCCCGAGCACGTCGAACGGGCCCGAGTAGCGCCAGCCGACGAGCTCCTCGCCGAGCTTCAGCTCGATCAATTCCTCGTCGGGATACCGAGTCCGAGCAACCCATTCGCCGTTGTCGCGCCGGCCGTACTCGGCGTCCGGCTTGACCGCAGCGGCAACGTTGGCCGGCAGCGTCCACGGCGTCGTCGTCCAGATCACGAGCGACTCGTGCGGCCGGTCGAGCAACGGGAACCGGACGAACAGCGACGGGTCGGCGCGGTCCTGGTAGACGCCCGACAGCGAGAGCTCGTGCTGGGAGAGCGACGTGCCACACCGAGGGCACCACTCCGTCGAGCGGTGGCCGAGGTAGAGCCAGCCACGCTCGTGGACGCGCTGGAGGAAACGCCAGACGTATTCGATGTTCGTGTCGCTGAACGTGAAGTAGTCCCGGCCCCAGTCCATCCACTGCCCGAGCCGCTTCGACCCTCGTGTGATGTCCGCCGACGATTCCACGACGACCTCCCGGCAGCGGCGCGCGAACTCGGCGAGGCCGAACTCCTCGATCTCGCGCTTGGAGTTCAGGCCGAGCTGGCGCTCGACGCCGACCTCGATCCAGAGGCCCTGGCAGTCGAAGCCGTTCTGGTAGCGCTGGTGGTGGCCGCGTAGCGCCTTGTACCGCTGGAAGACATCCTTCAGCGTCCGGCCCCAGGCGTGGTGCACGCCCATCGATCCGTTCGCGGTGATCGGGCCGTCGATGAAGCTGAAGGTCGGTCCGTGCCTGTTCAGGTCCCGAAGCCGGTCGAACGTCTGCTCGCGCTCCCACAGATCGAGGACCTCGAGCTCGAGCGCGGGGTGGTCGGGCTTGTCCGGCAGAGGTGCGAACATGCGCCGATTCTAGGGAACAGACCGCCTGGCTCTGTCGTTTTCAATAGGTGAGCGCGGGTAACCGCCTCCTAACCACTGAAAGGAACCACCCAAATGGCAACCGCAGTCAAGGAAGACACGTTCACGCGCGAAGTGCTCGAGAGCGAGACACCGGTGATCGTGGACTTCTGGGCCGAATGGTGCGGCCCGTGCCACGCCGTCGCGCCGGTGCTCGACAAGATCGTCGAGGAGCGCAACGGCGAGGTGAAGCTCGTGAAGGTCAACATCGACGAGGAGCGCGCGCTCGCCGAGCGCTACGGGATCGTCTCGATCCCGACCATCGTCCTCTTCAAAGGCGGCGAGCCGGCCGCAACGGCGATCGGCGCGCAGCCGAAGGGCTCGCTCGAGCGCTCCCTCGGTCTCAGCACCGAGTAGCTACTTCTCGGCTTCTTCCTCCTCCGGGTGAGGGATCGGCGAGGTCGCACGACCCGCCGGTTCCTCCACGAGGTTCAGCACGCGCATCCCGTAGGTGAAGACGATCGCGCCGCCGAGCCAGCCGCCGACGGTCAGGGTGAGGAACCCGATCAGCGTGAGAATGAAGGCGCCGTCAGTGACGGCCCCGTCCATGCCGTCGCTGTAGCCCGCGCCGATCGCGATGAGGAAGAACGCGGTGGCGAACAGCATCGCGATCATGTGCGCGGTAGCGGTGCGCCACAGCGGCGTACCACGCGCGATCTGCAGCCAGTCGGCGAAGCCCGTGAGTGCGGTGGGAGCGCTGACGATCAGTCCCACGATCAGCGCCAGGGTCCAGCCCTGAGCCGCCTCCGGCTCCGCGATCCCGACCTTGCTCAGAACGGCTGCGATCGTGGCGAACGTGTAGATCCCGATCGTCGCGTCCGTGAGCGGCGGATGGAGCGGGTGGCCGGGGAAGCCGCGATAGAGGTAGTCGAGTTTCACCTACACCGGGAGTTTCCTCGCCGGCGCGGCCGCAAACGCGCCGGCGGGGAGCCGCCGGGCGGGGGACGCTGCTACTCGCCGGCTGTCTCGAGATAGCCGAGGAACGCTGCGTGCTTCGCCAACAGCGCCTCGATCTCGTTCAGGCCGACGGCCGCCCAATCCTCGACCCAGGTCTCGGAAAGGTCGTCCTCGATGTTATGGAGGCCGCGCTCACTCATCTGGTCGAAATGATCGGCTTCTCTGTTTGCGGGTACATGGGCCAGACGGCCTATCTTCCGGGTCGACAGGGCCTCACTCGATGCAGCGATACCTCATCCTCAATCCGCGCTCCGGCACCGGCTCTCCCGGCGCCGAGGAGCTCCAGGACGCCGCGCGCGAGCGAGGCATCGAGGTCCATCTCCTCACGGAGGACGACGACCTGATGGAGGTCGCGCGGCAGGCAAACGCTGACGTGCTGGGGATGGCGGGCGGCGACGGCTCACTCGCGGCGGTCGCCGCGGTGGCCGTCGAACAGGACAAGCCGTTCGTCTGCATCCCCTTCGGGACCCGCAACCACTTCGCGCGGGACCTCGGCCTCGACCGCAACGATCCGATCGGCGCGCTCGACGCCTTCGACGGCGAGGAGCGGCGGATCGATGTCGGCCGCGTCGGCGACCGGCTCTTCCTGAACAACGTCTCGCTCGGCCTCTACGCGAGGCTCGTGCACCGGCGCGAGCACGGCCGGCGCCGGCGCGAGGCGCTCGCCCGCCTGCGTGCGCTCGCGCTGACGGTGAAGGACCGCCGCCGCCGGCAGCGGCTCACCATCGACGGCGAGCCCGTGCGTGCGCGGCTGGTGGTCGTCGCCAACAACGACTACAACCTCGATCTGCTCTCGCTCGGCGAGCGCGAGCGCATCGACGAGGGCCTGCTCCACCTGTACATCCCGCACGGATTCCGCCGCATCACATGGGACGAGCGAAGCTGTACCGAGCTCGAGATCGGCTCCGCGCTCCGCCGCGTCAGGGCGGCCGTCGACGGCGAGCCCCTCGAGCTCGAGACTCCGCTTCGCTTCCGGGTCGAGCCCGGTGCCCTACGAGTGCTCGTGCCGCGCGCGCCAGAGGCGTAGAAGCTCCGGAAAGTGGAGGAACGCGAGCTCCTCGTCCGCGGGGAGCTCGTCGGGGGCGAACCAGCCCAGCTCGACGACGTCATCCGCCGGCCGCTCCTCGCCGCCCGTGACGCTGGCGTTCCACGTCAGACAGAGGACTGTCCGGCCCTGGTAGTCAGGCTCCATCCAGACGCCGACGAACTCCTGCGGCTCGATCTCGAGCCCAGTCTCCTCGCGCAGCTCGCGAACGAGCCCGGCGAGGGGGTGCTCCTCCTCTTCGAGAAAGCCACCTGGGAGATCCCACTTCCCCACGCTCGGCTCGTAGGCGCGCCGCCCCAGAAGCAGCCGGCCGTCCCGCTCCACCAGCGCCTGCACCGCGGGCGCCGGATTCGCCCAGACGACGTGGCCGCAGGCCGGGCAGGCGAAGTGGTCGCCCCGGTGCTCGCCCTTGGCACCACAGCGGGGGCACACGCGCCAGCCGTCGAGAAAGGCCATCGGGGCTACGGTATCCCGGTGAGTCCACGTCACGTCCCCGCCACCGTCCACGAGTTGACTCGCGTCGGGCTTCTCGCCGGCCTGCCGGGCGAGCGCCTGGCGCAGCTCGCCGACCGCTTGCAGCGCGAGGAGGTCCTGCCCGGAGCCACGGTCGTCCGCCAGGGCGAGCCGGGGGACCGCTTCTACATCGTGCTCTCCGGAATGCTGAACGTGACCCAGGAGGAACTGGGTGAGCGGCGGCTGCTGCGGCCCGGCGACTCCTTCGGCGAGGTCGCGCTCGCGATGGGGATCCCGCGGACGGCATCCGTGCAGGCGATCACGCCCGCAGTCGTCGCGAGCTGCGACCAGGAGACCTTCGACGAGCTGCTTCGGCCTCTGTTCGCCGATGAGTGACGTCCTGCTTCTCCACGCGGGGATCGCGGACCGCCGGATGTGGGAGCCGCAGCTCGCAGCCCTCGAGGCCGCCGGTCACCGACCGCTCGCGTCCGACCTGCCCGGCTTCGGAGATGCCGCGCTCGAACCGGGCACGATCGACTACGTCGCCCACGCCGCCTCGCTCGTCGAGGGGCCGGCGGCCGTCGTCGGCTGCTCCTTCGGCGGCCGCATTGCGATCGAGCTCGCCGCGGCCCGGCCCGACCTCGTCGAGCGGCTCGTCCTGATCGGCGCCGGGCTCGGATCCTGGGACTGGTCCGAATCCGCGCAGGCGGGCTTTGCCGAGGAAGAGGAGGCGATCGAGCGCGGCGATCTCGCAGCCGCCGCCGCGCAGCAGGCGCGGATGTGGCTCGCCGACGACGCCACTTCCGAGGTGCGCGAGCTGACGGAGGCGATGACGCTCCGCTCCTACGAGCAGCAACTCCCCGTGGAGGATCAGGTGAAGGGCGTGTGGCCCGACGGCCCGACCGAGACACGGCTCGGCGAGATCGAGGCGCCGACGCTCGTCCTCGTCGGCACCGAGGACCTCGAGGACATGAAGTCGATCGCCGAGAAGCTCGCAGCGGAGATCCCGGACGCACGCCTGGCGACGATCGAAGGCGCCGGGCATCTCCCAAGCCTCGAGCGCCCGGCCGAGCTCAACCGCCTGCTGCTCGAGTTCCTTCGCTGAGAACCGCGTCCGACAGCGCCGGCCAGGCCGCTGCCGCCCACGGTCCGAACGACTCGTCGGCGAGCGCAGCGCAGACGAGTTGCCGCTCGGGGTCGATCCAGAGGAACGTCGCCGTGCCGGGCCTGGAGCCGAAGTGCCCGTACGTGCGCGGCGAGTTCAGCGAGCCCGACCAGTGCGGCGACTTGGCGTCGCGGAGCTCGAACCCGAGCCCCCAGTCGTTCGGGCTCTGACGTCCGAACCCCGGCAGCACGCCGTCCAGGCCGGGGAACTGGACCGACGTCGCTTCGGCGAGCGTCTCGGATGCGACGAGCGACGGCGCGAGAGCTTCGCGCCCGAAGCGGAGCATGTCGCGGAGGCTTCCGACCATCCCTCCCGCCGCGTCGCCGTCGAGCGTCGCCGCGAGCGCGAGCGGCGAGAGGACAGCCTCGTCCAGGTACGTGCGGAAGGGAATCTCGGTGCGCGCCTCAAGGTGTGCGGCAAGCGCGACGTAGCCGGTGTTCGAGTAGATGCGGCGCTCGCCCGGGCGGGCGAGTGGTTGCGGGGAGTCCCACGCGAGGCCGGACGCATGCGCGAGCAGGTGCCTGACCGTCGAGCCTTCCGGCCCGGCCGGCTCGTCGAGGTCGATCGCCCCCTCCTCGGCTGCGATCAGAGCCGCGTAGGCGACGAGAAGCTTCGTCACCGACCCCCAGCCGAACCGGTGCTCGGCGTGGCCGTGCTCGGCGACAACGCCGGTGGCGGTGGCCACGCCGGCCGCGGTGTGGTCTGCGGGCCACGACTCGATCTGGCGAAGCGCCTCCAAGGCGCGCGATACTAACCGCGTGGAGCGCCGCCTCATCCCGGGGCACTCGCCGATGGAGCCTGTCTTCGGCTTCTCGCGCGCGGTCGTCGCCGGCTCGAACGTCCACGTCGCGGGCACCGCGCCGATCCCGAAGGACGGCGATCCACCGGATGGCGCGTACGACCAGACGCTGCTCTGCCTGGAGATCGTGCGCGAAGCGCTCGAACGGGCAGGCGCGGGGTTCGAGGACGTCGTCCGGACGCGGATGTTCATGGTCCATGCCGACGACTGGCCGGAGATCGCGCGCGCCCACGGCGAGGTCTTCGCCGACATCCGGCCGGCGTCGACGGCAGTCGTCGTCAAGGGGCTGCTCGACACGCGCTGGCGCATCGAGATCGAGGCCGAGGCGGTGCTGTCCGGATGAAGCAGATCTACCCGAACTCGATCACCGGGAAGGGCGCCGTCCAGGGCGGCAGCGTGCTCGACCACAAGTTCGGCCAGTCCGATCCGTACACGCTCGGCGTCGAGGAGGAGTACATGCTCCTGGACGGCGAGACGTTCGACCTCGTCCAGCACATCGACACCGTGCTCCAGGCGATCTCGGGTCACGAGCTCGAGCCCCGGATCAACGCCGAGCTGATGCAGTCCGTGCTCGAGATCGCAACCCCGGTCTGCCGGAACGCCGGCGACGTGCAGCGCGAGCTGGTGAAGCTGCGGGCCTACGTGAGCCAGGTGGGGCGGGAGAGAGGAATGCGCGTCGGCTCCGCGGGGACGCACCCGTTCAGCCTCTTCGAGCGCCAGCGGATCACCGCACGCGACCGCTATCGGAACCTCGTCGACCAGCTCCAGTACATCGCCCGCCGCGAGCTGATCTTCGGCATGCACGTCCACGTCGCGGTCGACGGTCCGGAGAAGGCGATCCAGGTCGTCAACGGCCTGCTCCCCCAGCTCGGCCCGCTGCTGGCACTCTCAGCCTCCTCGCCGTTCTGGCGTGGCGAGCCGACAGGCCTCGCGTCCAGCCGGCAGATGGTCTTTGCCGCGTTCCCGCGCTCCGGCCCGCCGCCGCGGTTCCGGGACTACGCGGACTACGCCGAGGTGGTCGGCCAGCTCGAGCGCACGGGCTGCATCGCCGACTACACCCACATCTGGTGGGACATCCGGCTGCATCCGAGGCTCGGAACGGTCGAGATCCGGATCTGTGACGCGATCACGCGCGTCGAGGACGCAGTCGCGCTCGCCGCGTACTGCCAGGGGCTCGTCAAGCAACTCTCGGAGCAGTACGACAGCGGCGAGCCGATCCCGTCCTACCACCGGATCCTGACGACCGAGAACAAGTGGCTGTCGGCCCGCTACGGGCTCGAAGCGCCGGTGATGGATCTCGCCACCGGCGCGCGGAACCGGATTCCCGTCGCGCAGCTGATTCGCCGGACGCTGAAAGAGATCGCACCGCACGCCCGGGAGCTCGGATCCGAGCGTGAGCTCGAGGGGATCGGCGAGATCCTCTCGCGCGGGAACGGCTCCGATCGCCAGTTGCGAGTCTTCAACGCCAACCGCGACATCGCGGAGGTCGTCGAGGAGATCGCGAAGGCGACCGAAGCCGATCCGTCTGCCCCCTAACCTCTACGGCCTCGCATACGCCGTCACCTTGAAGGTGGTGGTGTCGACGACCGCGAGCCGGTTCCCGCCGCGCCTTGCGAGCTCGAGCCTGCGGCCGCCGTCCGCAAGGGACAGGCGCACGACGGTGAAGCGCTGCGGGGTCGTCCGCCACGGCAGGTCGACGCAGTACGCACGACGCTTCGCGGTGTCGAGCGCGTGAACGAATCCCGTCCCGTTCGGCTTCGTGTAGAGCGTGTACGCCCAGGCGCCGTTTGCACTCCGGACGCGCGCCCAGGGCGCACCGTTCATCTCCTCATCGGGCTCGCGTCTGTCGACCAGCGCACCGCCGACCGGCCTGCCGGCGACGAGGTCGACCGAGCGGACGTTGTAGCGCGCGTTCGCGGCGGTGCCGAAGTACTGGGTCGCATAGAGCGTCCGGCCATCGGGTGAAAGCGCGTCGTACGCCCAGACCCGGGGAAGCGTGATCAACCGCTTGAGCCGCAGCGCCTTCGTCTTCAGGACGGCGAAGCGCGTCTGAGCTCGGTTGACCCCCACTTCTGCGAGGACGAGCGTCTTGCCGTCGCGGGAAACCCCTTCAGTCGTGCCGTCGAAGGCGACGAGCGGAATCCCGAACGCACCGCTGATCGTCGTGTAGCTGAGCACGCGCCCGTCGCTGATGCGCACCGCCGCGACGGTGGTCGTCTTCTGGGCCGGCAAGGCCACGTAGCGCACGCCGTTGGCGGCGTCGACGGTGCCGTCGTAGCCGACCGACACGCCCGGCGTCGGACCACCCTTGCCGGCGCCGGCGTTGCCCGCCACGAGCGCGAACGGGATGAGTATGAGTGCGATCAACCTGAGCATGGTCAGCCTCCTTCTGAGTCGTCGTCTCCTCTACGCCTCTCGCGCGCTTCCGGGTCCCGTCTCAGGACCGTCTCGCGCCGGTTGCCGCATCGAACGTGAGCATCCGGCCGTCCGCCCGCAGCGCGTGCACGAGGCGGTCGCCGAGAGCGAAGCCGAAGCCGTCGATCCGCCCGCCGGTCCGGTAGGGGCCGCGCACGATCCCGTAGGCGGTGTCGTACGCCCAGAGGTCTCGTCCCGAGCTGAAGTAGAGCGTGCGCCCGTTGCGCGAGATCGTTCCGGTGAGCCGGCCCGGCCCCCCAAGCGTCCGCGCAGCGGCAAAGCGCACGGTGCGGACGACCTTTCGGGTCGCAAGGTCGATCTCGGCGACTGCGCCGAGAGCGGGGTTCGTGGCATAGAGGCGACGGCCGTCGGGCGCGAGGGTCAGGCCGTAGCGCTTGAGGGTGCCGAAGGCGCCGTCCGACGGCAGGAAGATGCAGAGCGGCGAGCTGCGGACGAGATCGAGCGCGTGGACGAACGCGACGTTGCGCTCGGTGTTCAGGTAGAGGGTCAGCAGCCAGCGCCCGTCGGGCGAGCCGACGCCGCTCCAGGCGAGCCCGGCCATGACGCTCGGCTCGCCCTTGCCGCGCAGAGGCTTCGACGCGAGCCGATTGTGGGAGAGATCGAAGAGCCTCACGAGGTAGCGCGGCGGGCCGGCTCCCGGGAGGTGCTCGATCAGGAAGAGGCGCTTGCCGTCGCGCGAGACCGTCTCCACCTCGAAGTCTCCGCCCAGGTCGAGCCGGTGAGCGACACGGCCCGCTGTCATGTCCACGACGGCGACATCCGTGCGCCGCTTGCCGGCGGACTGCCGGTCCAGAGCGGCGAAGCGGCCGTTCGGGGAGACGCCGGCGAGCTGCCAGCGGCCGGGGACGATCATCCAGCTCGCTGTGGACGAGTCGGCGGCGCGATAGCGGGAGACGACGGTGTCGCGCACGCGCGTCTCGGCGACCAGATGAGAGACGCCGTCGGCCGAGGTGATCCCGGCGGGCAACCTGAAGACGTGCTCGCCCGTTTCGGGGTCGTACGCATCGACCGTGCCGCCGACGCCGTTTGGCTGGACGTAGAGGAACCGCAGCCCGTCGGGGCTGGAGACCTGGCCGCTGCACGGAGCGGGACAGCCATTCGTGGGGCCGGTCGCCGCGTGCGCGGCCGGGACGAGCAGTAGGGCGACGAGCAGGAAGAGGCGGCGCATCGTTTCCTCCTTCGGTGACTGCTTCCTGTACGCGTGCGAGCGCGATAGGAGTCCCGGACCTCTGCGGCCTCGTTCCACGTAGTCAAGTCATGGATCGGCGTGCGTTCCTGACAGCCGCTGCTGCTCCGCTCCTCCTGGGAACGGCGCCTGCGCTCGCACGTCCGGCAGGCGGGACGCCACTGGCACTCGTCACCGCCGACCTCGAATCGAGCATCGTCGCCGTCGACGTGACGAGTGGCAGAGTGCACCGGCGCCTACGCACCGCAGCCGACCCGCGGAGCATCGAGAGCATCGGTGTGGTCGGCGCGCTCGTCGCCCACACCGCAAGCGGGCGGCTGACCCTCGTCGACTCCAAGCTGCGCGTGCACCCGATCGCGGGAGAGCTCGGTGCGCCGCGGTACACCGCGGTCTCGCCCAACCGGCAGCTGGCCTACGTCACCGACTCCGCGAGGGAGGAGCTCGTCGTGGTAGATCTCAGTGGGCGGCGCGTCGTCGAGCGCGTCCCGGTCGGTGGGCCATGCCGACACCTGGGCATCAATCGCGCCGGCACACGCCTCTGGACAGCGCTCGGAAACACGGCCGACCGGCTCGCCGTGCTCTCGCTCGCCGACCCGCGCCGTCCGCGAGTGGTGACCACGATCGCGCCTCCGTTCCTCGCCCACGACGTCGGCTTCACGCCCGGAGGCCGCCGCGTCTGGGTCAGCTCCGGCGACCGCGGCCGCCTGGCGATCTATGAGGCTCGCACCGGACAGCTCGTGCGCACGCTTGCGGGTGACGCGCCGCCGCAGCACGTTACGTTCATGGGCGACCGCGCGTTCGTCACGAGCGGAGACGACGCAATGCTTCGAGTCCACGCGCTCGACGGTCGGCTTCTCCGCTCTGCGCCGGTGCCCGCCGGGTCGTACAACGTCCAGCAAGGCTGGCGCTGGATCTTGACGCCCTCTCTCTCCCAGGGCACGTTGTGCACCTTCAGTCCCCGCGGGGTGCCGCTGGACGAGTTGCGGGTCGCGCGATCCTCCCACGACGCCTGTTTCATCGTCGGAACGTGAGGGACCTCTCGCGCCACGACGGCCGTAGAGTCAGCGGATGGCCGCCGGCCGCGAGGAGCGCGCCTCCGTGCGCGCGGCGCAGCGAGGGTCCGCTTCGGGAATCGAGGCGCTCTTCCGCCTGCACTGGCCGCGGGCCTACCGCGCCGCCTTTCTCGTGGTGCACGAC
Source organism: uncultured Gaiellaceae bacterium (assembly GCA_963749515.1). Classification (GTDB taxonomy): domain Bacteria; phylum Actinomycetota; class Thermoleophilia; order Gaiellales; family Gaiellaceae; genus Gaiellasilicea. The sequence goes on along the minus strand of CAVVMR010000001.1, from coordinate 263,783 downwards.
TCGGCCGCCGCTGAGGACATCGCGCAGGAGTCCTTTCTCGCAGCCGTCCGCAATCTCGACCGCTTCGACCGCAGCCGCCCGTTCGGGCCGTGGCTGCACCGGATCGTCGTCAACCGCGCGATCGACTGGACGCGGGCGCGGACGCTGCGCGCCGAGAGCGAGCTGCTGGACATCGTTGCCGCACCGGAGCAGCCCAGCTCGCTCGACGGATCGCTGCTCGCGGTGCTCGCGGCGCTGCCGCCCGAGCATCGAGCGGTGATCGTGCTCCGTCACCTCCTCGAGTACACGCCGGGCGAGATCGCGGAGTTGCTCGGCCTGCCTCGCGGGACCGTCAATTCGCGCCTACGGCGCGGGCTCGACTCTCTGAAGGAGACGGTGTGAAGCGAGAGCTGGAGCGGATCGAGCTCCCGGACGAGCACGAGGCGCGCGAGCGGGCGCTGGCCGTCGTGCGCGCAGCGTTCGCCGAGCGCGAGCCGCAGCCGCAGCGCCGCTCCTGGAAGCCGATCGTGGCGGTCGCCCTCGCGCTCGTGGTCGTCGCCGGACTTCTGAGCCCGCCCGGGCGGGCGGTGCTCGACGAGATCCGCGAGGTCGTCGGCGTCGAGAAAGCACAGCCGGCGCTCTTCTCCTTGCCCGCCCCGGGGCGGTTGCTCGTGACCGCGGACTCGGGCGCCTGGGTGGTCGAGCAGGACGGCTCGAAGCGGCTTCTTGGCAGCTACCGCGAAGCCTCGTGGTCTCCCTTCGGCCGCTTCGTCATCGCCTCGCGCCCCAACGAGCTGGTCGCGCTGACACCAGAGGGAGACGTCCGCTGGTCACTGGCCCGGCCGAACGTCCGCTTCCCGCGCTGGGGGGGCACCCGGACGGACACGCGGATCGCCTATCTCTCGAATGGGCAGCTGCGCGTTGTCGGCGGCGACGGGAAACGCGATCGCCGAGCCGCGCGACGTGCCTCGCTGGTCGCGCCTGCCTGGCGACCCGGCCCCGCGCATGTGCTGACGTATTCCCGTGAGGATGGATTCGTGCGCGTCGTGGACGGTGATCGCGGCACCGTTCTCGGACGCAGCGAAGCGCGCGATGTGGTTGCGCTCGACTGGGTAGCCGACCGGCGCTTGCTCCTCACGCCCACTCGCGCCTCACTCTTCGACGACAGCAGTCAGGACGTCCTCCGGACGGATGGACGCTTCACCGACGGCGCTCTCTCGCCCCGGGCGCAACAGCTTGCGCTCGTCAGCACCCACGCCGGAACGAGCGTCGTCGAGCTGGTCTCGCGGACCGGCGAGACGCGTCAGCTGTTCTCGGGCCGAGGCCGGTTCGGCGGCCGGTCTGGTCTTCGGATGGCCGCTGGCTCGCGATCGGCTGGCCGGAGGCCGACCAGCTCGTCCTCATCAGCGTCGCCGGGAAGCAGCAGATCCGGGCCGTCTCCAACGTGTCGGCTCAGTTCCGCTCGCGGTCGTTCCCGACGATCAGCGGCTGGTGCTGCGCACCCTGATCGTCCACCAGTAGATTCGGCGCGTGTTCTGGCAGGACAACGGCCGGGAAGCCGAGCTCGAGGAGCTGCTCGAGGACGGCCCCGTGCTGCTCCTCTTCTACCTCTTCGACTGGTCGCCGACGTGAACGCAGGAGCTGAAGCTCCTGCGTGACAGGAGCGCCGAGTTCGGCCTGGCAGGCGTCCGGGTCTTCGGCGTCTCCCGCGACTCGCACTGGTCGCACCGCGCCTGGAAGCAGGCGCTCGACATCGACGTGCCGCTGCTGTCGGACTGGAACGGCTCGCTCGCGAAGGAGCTCGGCGCGTCGCGGGTCTACCGGTGGATGAAGGGCGTGCCGAGGCGGAGCGCATTCCTGGTGGGGAAGGACGGTACGGTGCTCGGATCGTGGCGGTACGAGGACTCGGAGGTGCCCGACTTCGACGAGCTGCTCGCAGCCGCGCAGGCGTTGCCGGACTAGCGGCCGTCCTCTATCTCGGCGCGGGGTTGCTGGCCACCTCGCCTACCGTCTTCGAGACCGATCGCTTCCTCGGCTACGGCGCACCGCGCGAAGGGCGGGTCACTCCGGGCGACCACCTTCAGACCGCCTACAACCTGTGGTTGCCCGGCCACCAGCTGGCGCGCGGCGAGGCGCCGTGGCTCGACCCGTACAGCTTCCAGCCGGAGGTCGAGCCTCGAGTGAACTTCGCCGGCTGGCCGTTCGCCGCCGTCTTCGGGCCGCTCCAGGCGCTGTTCGGCACCGTGGCCGGCTGGAACCTCTTCGTGCTGCTGACCTACGTCGGCGCGGGAGGCCTGACCGCGCTCTGGCTGCGCGCGCTCGGGCTGCCGCTCGCCGCCGCGCTCGCCGGTGGGCTCGCGTTCGCGCTCGCGCCCTATCGCGTGGCGCAGTCGACCGGGCACCTGCTCGGCCCGATCTCGATGCTGCTCCCGCTCGCGCTCTACGGCGTCGAACGGCGGCTCGGCTGGCTCGCCGCCGCGGCGCTCGCCTCGATCCCGCTCTCGGGGCAGGTGCACCTCGCGCTCGGAGCGATCCCCTTCGTGCTCGCGTATGCGGTTGCACGTGGGCGGCCCTGGCTCGGAGGGATCGCCGCGAGCGCCGGCGTCGCAGGCGGTGCGATCGTCTGGGCGCTCTCGCTGCGCGACACGACCGAACGGCCCTTCTCGGAGGTCGGGCGCTACTCGGCCACGCTCGCCGACTTCGTGAGCCGCAGCCCGGACGAGTTCGAGCGGTTCATCTACCTCGGCTGGCTGCTCCCGCTGCTCGCGCTCGCGGGCCTGGGGTGCTTGTGTTTCAGAAACACAATCTCCTCCCCGCGCCGGCTCGCCGTCGTGTTCGGGCTCGGGACGGTCGTTCCGTGCCTGCTCGCGCTGGGCGACAACCTGCCCGGCTACGGCTTTCTCTGGCGGAATACACCCCTCCACGCGACCCGGGTACCGGAGCGCATGCTGCCGATCGCCTGTCTCTGCCTGGCCGCGCTTGCGGCCGCCGCGATCGCTTGTGTTTCAGAAACACAAGCTCGCTCGCGGCTCGTCGGGGCGGTCGCGCTCGTGCTCGTCGCCGCCGACCTCTGGGTGCCGCTCTACGACCCGCTCAACGCCGACGAGGGGAACGCGGTCTACGCCCGCGTGAAGGCGGCGCCGCCGGGACGGCTGCTCGAGGTTCCCGCTCTGCCGCCGGACACGTACGCCGGCAGCGTCTACCTCTACTACGCGATGCAGGCCCCGCGAGAGCGGCCGCTCGGCTATTCGACCGCGGCTCCGCCGGAGGCGTTTCGGGTTGCACGTGAGCTGCCGAGGCGCGCCGAGGACCTGGGCGTGAGCGTCGTCGTGACCTTCCGGGACGGCGTGCCGCGCGAGCTTACGATCGTCCCGTGATCGAGCATGTCGCGATCTGGACCGACGACCTCGAGCGCCTGCGCGCGTTCTACGAGCAGTACTTCGAAGGCGTGGCGGGAGCGCGCTACGAGAACGCCGCGACGGGATTCCGCTCCTACTTCCTCGACCTCGGCGGCGGCGCGCGGCTCGAGCTGATGCAGATGCCGGCCGTTGCGGAGCGGCCGCGAGACGAACAACGGCTCGGCTGGGCGCACATCGCACTCGCTCTGGGCTCGGAAGAGGCCGTCGACGAGTTGACCGGCCGCCTTCGCTCCGACGGATACGTGATCCTCGACGGTCCCCGGCGCACCGGCGACGGCTACTACGAGAGCGTCGTCCGCGACCCCGACGGCAATCGCGTCGAGCTCACCGTCTGACTACTGCAACGTGCCGGGTGAGGAAGCCCAGCGCGCCCGGAACTCGCGCGCCCTCGCCTGCAGGTCCGCAAGCAGCGCCTCGAGCTCCTCGAGATCCGGTCGCAGCTCGTTCACCTCGCGCAGCGCGGCGGCGATGTCGACAAGCGAGCTGTTCGGATCGGTCGCGAGCGCTTCGAGCCGCTCCTCCGAGCGCTGGAGCTGGCCCCCGAGGATCAACTCGCACGCCCGGGCCTCCTCCGCGAGCTTCCGCAGCTCGCCCTCGGTCACCGGCTCGTCCTGGACGACGGCGCGGATCCGTTCCTTCAGCGCGGAGTCGAGCGTCTCCTTCATCGCGCTACATCCCCATCGAGTGGTACCCAGCGTCGACGTACAGCGTCGTCCCGGTGACGTTCTTCGCGTCGTCGGAGAGCAGATAGGCGGAGGCGGCGGCGACGTCGTCGGCGTCGATGTGGCGGCGCAGCGGCGCGCGCTCCACGAACATCGACTCCATCTCGGTGAACCCGGCGATGGAGCGGGCCGCGAGCGTCCGTACCGGTCCGGCTGAGATGGCGTTCACCCTGATCTCCTTCTCGCCGAGATCCCAGGCGAGATACTTGACGGAGGCGTCGAGCGTCGCCTTTGCGACGCCCATCACGTTGTAGTGCGGCACCGCGCGCTCGCCGCCGAGATAGGTCATCGTCACGATCGAGCCGCCGCCGGCCGCCGTCATCAGGGGCTCGGCCGCCCGCGCCGCGGCGACGAGCGAGTAGGCGCTGATGTCGACCGCCATCCAGAAACGGTCGCGCGGCGTGTCGGTGAACCGGCCCTCGAGATCCTCGGCCGCGGCGAACGCGACCGAGTGGACGAGCAGGTCGAGCTTCCCGTCCCAGGCGTCGGCGGTCTCCTTGAAGACACGCTCGACGTCCTCGTCCGCGCGCACGTCGCACGGCGTCACGAGCTTCGAGCCGACCGAGGAGGCGAGCTCGCGGACGTTCCCCTCGATTCGCTCGCCCTGGAACGTGAAGGCCAGCTCCGCGCCCTCGGCGGCGAGGCGGCGCGCGATCGCCCACGCGATCGATCTCTTGTTCGCCACGCCGAGAACGAGCGCGCGTTTGCCGTCGAATCTGCCCACGGCGGCGAGTTTAAGGCAGCGCTGCCAGATGGTGGGTACTCTGCGACGCGTGCGCCGCCTCGCCGGATCGATCGCGCTCATCGTGGCGCTCACGCTCACTGCGACCGCGGCGGCAGCACTCCAGCCGATCGAGCGCCGACACGGCGAGATCGAGATTCCGCGCGTCCGGGCTGGTGAGATCGTCGTGCCGACGGCTCATCGCCGAGGTCGGATCACCGTCATCCTCACGCTCGCCGACCCGCCGCTCGCCTCCTACTCCCGCACGCTCGCCGGCACGCGCTCGACCAGCCGCCTGAACACCTCGAGCCTGGCGTCGAGGGCGTACGTCGCGAAGCTCCAACGCGCGCAGCGCGCCGCAGCCGTGGTGTTGAAGCGTGCGATTCCCGCGGCCACCGTGCGCCGGAACTACACGATCCTGCTCAACGGGATGGCCGTCGAGCTGCCGGCGACCGAGCTGGCGCGGGCCGCCAAGCTCTCCTTCGCCCGCAAGCTCTACCCGAGCTACCGCTACACGCTCGCTCTCGATCGCAGTCCCGGCCTGATCGGGGCCGGCCCCACGGGAGGCATGGGCGGAGCCGGCGGCGAGGGAGTCAAGATCGCGGTCGTCGACGACGGCATCGATCCGGCGAACAGATTCTTCGCCCCGGAGGGCTTCAGCTACCCGGCCGGCTTCCCGAAGGGCGGGCGGAAGTGGACGACGCCGAAGGTGATCGTGGCGCGCTCCTTCGTCGGCGTCGGCGCTGACGAAAAGACGCCTCTCGCGCTCGACCCGGAGGCCTCCTTCCACGGAACGCACGTCGCGGGAATCGCGGCCGGCAACGCCGGGACGACCGCACCCGCAGGTGCCGACCACCCGGAGACTCCGGGCCTGTCCGGTGTGGCACCGCGTGCGCAGATCGGCAACTACCGCGTCTTCAACGTCCCCACGCCGGTCGGACACGTCGGCAACACGCCCGAGATCGTCGCCGCCTTCGAAGCGGCGGTGCGCGACGGCATGGACGTGATCAACTTCTCGGGCGGCGGGCCGCAAGTCGATCCGTCGAGCGATGCGATCATCGAGGCGGTCCGGAACGTCTCCGCCGCAGGCGTCGTCCCCGTGATCTCCGCCGGCAACGACCGCGACGACTACGGCCTCGGCTCGGCGGGCTCGCCCGGGACCGCTCCTGACGCAATCTCCGTCGCTGCACTCTCCAACTCACACGTCTACGGACCCGCGCTCAGCGTCACGGCGCCTGGAGCCGCAGACCCGCTGACCCACGTCCCGTTCGTCCGCACGCCCGGCCTCGCCACGCCGCAGGCCTGGGGGAACGCCGACCAGCAGCTCGTCGACGTCGGCACGATCATGGGCACGAACGGCGCTCCGGTACCGCGCGATCTCTGTGGCCCGCCCGGGAACCTCGACGGCGGCACCTCACCGCTGCCTGCGAGCTCGCTCACCGGAGCGATCGCCCTGGTCTCGCGGGGCAACTGCACGTTCGCGCTCAAGGCCGCGCGCGTGCGTGCCGCGGGTGCGATCGGCATCGTCCTCGTCGACAACCGGCCGGGCGAGGCGAACGGCGTTCCGATCCAGCTCGCCGTCCCCGGCGGGATGATCGCCGACATCGACGGCTCCGCGCTGCGCTCCTATCTCGCGAGCCGGGGCGGTCGCACGGCGATCCGGATCGGCCGGGAGCCCCAGGAGCTCAACACGAGCCGCAGCGGCATCGTCACCAGCTTCTCGTCCGGTGGGCTGACGGCCTTCGGGCACCAGCTGAAGCCGGACGTCGGCGCACCGGGCGGCCAGATCCTCTCCGCCACGCTGAAGAACTTCGGCGGGCCCTTCGCCGTCTTCGACGGAACGAGCATGGCCGCCCCGCACGTCGCGGGTGCTGCCGCCCTCCTCCGTCAGCGCCATCCTGGCTGGACCCCCGTGCAGGTCAAGTCGGCGCTCGTGTCGACCGCCGTCACGGCCTGGGCGGACACGGCGCGTACTGTCGAGGCCCCGGTGCTCACCGCCGGCTCCGGATTGACCAACGTCGTCGCCGCGAACGACCCGAAGCTCTTCACGGATCCGGTCTCGCTCTCCTTTGCCGACCTGAACGTGACCCGCGGCGGCGTCTCGAAGTCGCTCCTGCTCGGCGTCGTCGATGCGGGCGACGGTGCCGGCACCTGGACGGTCGAGGTGAAGCCACAGTCGCATCCGGCCGGAGTCGAGATCAGCGTCCCCGGCTCGATCACCATCGCTCCCGGCGGCGACCTGCAGGTGCCCGTCACGGCGCGCGCGGCGGCCAACGCCGGCACCGGCGAGGCCTACGGCTTCCTGCTGCTGCGCCGCGGCGACGTCGTCCGGAAGATCGCCTACGCGATGCTCGTGACCCGCCCCGGGCTCCAGCAGGCCCCGGTCCTGCCGCTGCAGGAGATCCAGACGGGCGACACGCGCAAGGGCGTCTCGCGCGCCTCGGCCTACCGCTATCCCGCCGCCGCGTTCGGCCCCGCGGCGAACTACGTCGGCGCGCCCGTGAACGAGGATGGCGCGGAGGTGCTCTACCGGCTTCGGATCGACGAGCCCGCGGTCAACGCCGGCGCGGCCGTGATCTTCTCCACGCCCGGCTCCCTGGTTCACCCCTGGATGCTCGGCTCGCCGGACGAGAACGACGTCCAGGGATACGCGGGCACTCCCGTCAACGTCAACAACCTGACGCTCGACTTCCCGCTCGACATCGGCGCCGCGGCCACGATCTTCCCGCGCTCGAAGGCCTACTACGTGGCGGTCGACTCCGGCCGAGACCAGTTCACTGGCCGATCGCTCGGCGGCGAGTACCTCCTCCGGGCCTGGGTGAACGACGTGCAGCCACCGCTCCTCGGTCTGATCACGACCCGCGTCTCGGCCGGCCGGCCGACGATCGCGCTGCGCGTGCTCGATCTCGGGGCCGGCGTCGATCCCTACTCGCTCGTGATCGGCTACGGCCGGGCGCTGATCGGTGCGGCGGCGTACGACCCGGTCACCGGCGTCGCGATCTTCCCGCTGCCGCGCGAGGCGCCCGCGCTGCGTCCGGGCAAGCGCCTGCTCTCAGCTTCCGCCGCTGACTTCCAGGAGTCGAAGAACGTCGACTCGGTCGGCGACGCGCTCCTTCCGAACACCGCGTTCGCCTCGGGCAACATCACCGTCGTGAACCGGCCGGCGATCACCTGGGTCACGCCCGAGCCGAGCGAGTGCGCGCCGGCACAGACCCAGCTCCTGGCGCTCGCCTCCTCGACAGCCGTCGTGCGCTCGGTGCGCTTCCTGGACGGACGCAAGCCGATCGCCACCGTGAGACGCGGCGTCTCTGGCCTCTACTCAGTGGTGTGGAGGCGCGGCGGCGCGGCCAAGGGGAAGCACACGCTGCGCGCCATCGTCACCGACGCGCAGGGCCGCAAGGCCGAGAGCCAGCGCGTCGTACGCGTCTGCCGTTAGGGTCGCGGCCGTGAAGACGGCCGTCATCACCGGCGCGTCGAGCGGCATCGGAGCGGCGACGGCGCGCGAGCTCGTCGCACGCGGCTGGTACTGCGTGCTCGTCGCCCGGCGGCAGGAGCGGTTGGCGCCACTGGCAGCCGAGCTCGGCGGAGAGTTCGAGCTCTGCGACGTCTCCGATCGGGAGCAGGTCGACCGGGCTGCCGCGGCGATTCTCGAGCGACATCCGCGCATCGACCTGTTGGTGAACAACGCGGGCATCCCCGGCCGCGGCAGCTTCTTCTCGCTCGAGCCGGAGCGGATCGAGGCTGTGCTGCGCACGAACTATCTCGGTGGTGTCTGGTGCGTCCGCGCGCTCGAGCCGGGGCTGCAGGAGGGCTCGCACGTCGTCAACGTCATCTCGGTCGCCGGCGTGGTCGCGTTCGCGCCGGCGGGGCCTTACGCGTCCTCCAAGCACGCGCAGCTCGCGTTCTCGCGCTCGCTCACCGGGCTCTTCGCCGCGCGTGGCGTTCGCGTGCACACCGTCCTCCCCGGCTTCGTCGAGACCGAGGGGTTCCCGCAGCGCTCGGTGCTGAGGAGCGCCTTCTTCCGCCGAATGATCATCAAGCCCGAGCTGGTGGCGGAGCGCATCGTGAACGCCGTCGAGTCCGGCAAGCGCGAGTTCTTCGTGCCTCGCTGGTACCGCTTCTTCGCGCTCGTACAGGCGCTGCTGCCCGGGCTCTCCGCACGCCTCGTCGCCCGCTCCGGCTACAAGCGGCCCTCGCAGCCCTCCTAGCTGTCGATCACAGAGCGCCGCGTGCGGAGCGGGTCGTTCCGGATCCCCGTCACGATCTCGTAGGCGATCGTGTCGGCCACGAGCGCATGCGCTTCCGCCAGCACGCCGTGGCCGAGCAGTGTCACCGGTGCTCCGACCGGCAGTTGCCGGTCGAGCTCGACTGCGAACGCGTCCATCGAGATCGTGCCGATCACAGGGCGAGCCTCGCCCGCGACCCGCACGTAGGTGTCGGTGAGGCCACGCCGGAAGCCGTCCGCGTATCCGACCGGGACGATCCCGATCCACGTCGGCTGCCGCGCGATCCAGCGGCGGCCGTAGCCGGTCGACTCGCCGGGCTGCAGGAGCTTCACCTGAGCAAGCTCGGAGTCCCAGCGGAGCGCCGGCTCGAGCCCGTCCTCGGCCGGGTCGGTACCCCAGGGCGAGATCCCGTAGAGGGCGATGCCGCAGCGCGCCGCGTCGAAGCGCGCGGATGGATACGCGAGCGCGCCGGCGCTGTTCGCGAGATGCCGCGTCAGGTGCGGATAGAGCGCAGTGGCCTCTCTGAACCGATCGACCTGGTGCTCGGTGAACTCGGTGTCGAAGTCCGCCGACGCCAGGTGGCTCATGAGCCCGACCACCTCGCGACCGGGAACCTCGAGCTCGGAGATCCCCCAGCGGCCCATGCCCGTGTCGAGCTTCAGGTGGACGGGCACGCCCTCGGGGACCTCGCCGTCTGCGATCACGAGCTCCAGACCCGCATCGCGCGCCTCGGCGATCTCACGGCTCGTGGCCGGCCCGAGCACGATCACACGGACGGAGCCCAGACCGTGACGGAGCGCAAGCCCTTCCGGCACGGTCGCCACGCAGAGCGCTCTCGCTCCGGCGCCCAGCGCCGCGCCGCCGACGTCCACGGCGCCGTGGCCGTAGCCGTCGGCCTTGACCACCGCCCACAGCTCGGCACCCTCGAGCACGCGCAGGAGCGTGCGCGCGTTGCGCCGGACGGCGCCGAGATCGATCGTCAGCTCGGAGCGGGCCATCAGATGGGATCGTACGGTCGGAAGTTGCGCGCCAGCTCCGAGACGTAGCCGCGCCCGAGCGCCTCGCCGTTCGCGGCGACCCAGGAGCTAAAGCTCGCGCGCCCGAGCGGGGGCAGGCCTGAGACCAGCAGGCTCGCCCGCAGGCCGGCGAGCTCCTCGGCCGTGAGCAGGACGTCTCGACGGACGGCGCCCGCTGCACGCGCCAGGCCGAGCACGAAGCGGGCCGGCCAGTGCACGATCCGCGCCCTGGAGCCGACGGCCGCGGCGACGAGCCGCACGAGCTCCTCGTAGGAGATCGTCTCGGGGCCGGCGGCATCGAGGACGACGTCCTCAGTTCCCTCTGCGGCGTCGACGCAGATCGTTGCCGTGTCCTCGACCGAGACCGGCTGCACGCGGTAGCTCCCGTCGCCGGCGATCGGGAAGATCGGGCTGCGGCGGAGACCCCACGCGATGTTGTTCACGAGGATGTCCCGCGGCCCGAAGATGAGCGTCGGCCGAACGATCGCGTGCGAGAGACCGGAAGCGACGACGTCTCGCTCGACCTCGGCCTTGCCGCGGAAGTACGGCAGCGGCGACTCCGACGTTGGATTGGTGACGCTGACGTGGACGACGCGCCGAGCTCCGGCGGCGGTCGCCGCAGCGAGGAGCCGGCGCGTATTTCGGACGGCACGCTCGAACGTCGTCGCGCCATGGGCGAAGCGCACCCAGTAGGTGTTGAAGAGCGTGTCGACCCCGTCGAGCGCGCGGCACAGCGCCTCCTCGTCGTCGAACTGAAGCTCCGCACGCTCGATCCGGGCGGCGAGCGGGTCGCCGGGCGCGTCGCGCCGTGTCAGCGTCCGCACCATCCGTCCTCGGACGAGCAGCTCTTCGGCGATCGCCCGGCCGGTGAACGAGAAGGCGCCCGTGACGACGTCCACGTGGTCAGGCGAGCACGGACGGGAGCGCTGCGATCACGTCGCTCGCGATCAGGCCCGCCTGGCGGCCCGCGCTACGAGCGGCGAGCCCGTGGGCCGTGGCGGCAGCGGCGGCCGCGAGGCGCGGCTCGACTCCCTTCGCCAGGAAGGCCGCGAGTACGCCGGTGAGCACGTCGCCCGTGCCCGCGGTGGCCAGCCCCGGCGCGTCGACCACGCAGACCAGTGCCCCCTGATCGGGAGCGGCGACGATCGTGTCCGCTCCCTTCAGGAGGCAGATGCAGCCGAAGCGCTCCGCGGCGCGGGTCGCCGCCTCCAGCCGGTGCGCACTCACCCATTCGGAGTCCTCGCCGACAAGCCGCGCAAGCTCGCCGGCATGGGGCGTCAGCACCGCGCGGCCACCCCAGTCGCCCGGCTCCAGCTCGTGTAGGGCGTCCGCGTCGAGCACGAGCGGTACCTCGGCGGCGGCAAGCAGCTCGTCGCGCAGGGCCAGCGCCTCCGGCGTGCGACCCAGCCCGGGACCTATGGCGATCGCCCCCGCCTTGGCCGAGGCGCCGGCCGCGTCGGCCCACGTCACCTTCACGGGCTCCAGCAGCCGCACCTCGACCACGGTCAGCGACTGCTCGGGCACGGCGACGGTGACGTAGCCGGCATCGGCGCGAAATGCTGCCGCCGCCGCCAGGCAGACCGCACCTGTCATTCCGGGAGCGCCGCCGACCACGAGCACGGAACCGGCGCTGTACTTGTTGTCCTCCGCCCGCTTGCGCGGCACGAGCGCCAGGACGTCGGGCGTGACCAGCTTCAAGTCCGTGGCGGCGAGGTCGAGCCCGATGTCGGCGACGACCGCCTCGCCGGTGTGAAAGCGCCCGGGCGAGACCGCGAGGCCGGCCTTGAGGCCGTGGAACGTCACGGTGACCGTCGCCCGAACGGCGTCCCCCGCGACCTCTCCGGTCGACGCATCGACACCCGAGGGCACGTCGACGGCGACCACCGGCGCCGCCGCCGCGTTGATCCGCTGGATCGTCGCGGCCGCCTCCTCTCGCGGCTCGCCGTGGAAGCCGGTGCCGAAGAGAGCGTCGACGATCACGTCGGCCTGCTCGACAGCGGTTGTCTCCACTGCGTCGAGACCCTCGTCACGCAGAATTCTCGCCGCGATCCGGCCGTCGCCTCCGTTCGCGCCGCCGCCGCAGACGACGGCGACCCGGTGCGCGTTGGGGAAGAGCTGCAGCACCTCGCGAGCGACTGCGGCGCCGGCCCGCTCCATCAGCTCCGGCGCGGTCTCCGGGTAGCCGGGATACCGCTCCTCGGCCGCACGCATCTCGGCAGCCGTGTAGAGGGGCTCAAGCATCGGTGACGACTGCCACCGCGGAAGCGAGCTCCCGCGAATGGGTCATCGACAGGTCGATCGCTCCCGCTCCCACCCGCTCGGCCCACGCGGCCACGCTGCCCGAGAGCCGAACGGACGGCTTCGGCCGACCCGCGATTTCGATGTCCTTCCAGGCGAAGGCCCTGGCGACGCCGAACCCGAGTGCCTTCCCCACGGCTTCCTTGCCGGCGAAGCGACCGGCGTAGCTCTCGGCCGGATTCTTCCGCGAGTCGCAGTAGGCCTGCTCGGCGGGCGTGAAGCACCGATCCCTGAACCCCGTATACCGGTCGAGCGAGCGTCGCACCCGCGCGATCTCGATCAGGTCGATCCCGACCCTCGTCAAGACGCCCCTGACCGCTCCGGCTCCCGCCGGGCAGAGCCCGGCTCCGCCGGAGCTCCCGCCGCTCGCGGCACTCGGCTCTCCGAGTCCGTATTCCCATACTGTCCTCTCCGGCCGAGCACCGCGAGCGACGGGTCAGGGACGCCTTGACCGAATCGTGTCTCGCGCATCAAATCCCGCGGTTGATCCAGTCGGGCACGTGCGAGATCGAGCTCAGCACAGCATCGGGAACGGTGCTCGAGCGCTCGAGCGCCTCGGGCCGGAACTTGCCCGTCCGAACGAGCAGCGTCTTCATCCCGAAGAGCTGCGCGCCGCGCACGTCCTGGTCGAGATCGTCCGTGACCATCCAGGTCAGCTCCGGTTCCGCGTCGAGCGCCGCGAGCGCGGCCGCGAAGGCCGACGCACTCGGCTTGCCGATCACCGTGGCCTCCACTCCTGTCGCGTACTCGAGCGCGGCGACGAACGCCCCGCCGTCCAGCACCGGGCCCCGCGCGGTCTGCCACCACGGGTTCTTGTGCAGGCAGAAGAGGTCGGCGCCGGCCTCGATCTCGGAGAACGCGCGGGCGAGGTTCATGTGGCTGAAGACCTGGTTCGGCTCCGTCGTCTCGTCACAACCACCGACGAGAACCGCATCGGCCCCTTCGCCGACCAGCTCGATCCCGGCGAGGTCGGGCACGATCGCGGACATCACGAGCGCGTAGACGCGCCGCCCGCCGAGCTCCAGCGCTGCGGCAGTCGGCGTCGTCTGCAACTCGTCGTCCTCGAGCTCGAGGCCCATCGCTCGCAGCTCCTCGACCAGGGTCGCGTGCGCGCGCGTCGTGTTGTTGGAGACGAACCGCAGCCGGTGCCCATCCCCGCGCAGGCGCTCGATCGCCTCGACCGCACCGGGGATCGGCTCGCCGGACACATGGAGGACGCCGTCGACGTCGAGCAGAATGGCGGCCATGCCCGGTGAGTCTATGCGCGTCACGCGCTCGGTCGTACTACCGCTCTCGGAGGTCGAGCTCCGCTTCTCGCGCTCGAGCGGGCCCGGCGGCCAGCATGCGAACACGTCCGAGACACGCGTGGAGGCGCTCTTCGATGTCGATGCCTCTTCCGCTCTCACGGCTGCTCAGAAGCGACGCGTGCTCGCGAAGGCCGGACCGACGCTGCGCACGGTCGCCCAGGACGAGCGCAGCCAGTTGCGAAACCGCGAACTGGCGATCGCGCGGCTCGTCGAGCAGCTGCAGCAGGCGCTGAAGGTCGAGCGGCGCCGCGTCGCCACGAAGCCGACCAAAGCCGCACGGGAACGGCGGCTCGAGACGAAGAAACGGCGTTCGCAGACGAAGAAGCTGCGGCGCCCACCGGACTAGACTCGAAACGTGGACGTGCTTCATCTCGCCACCCTGCTCGACGAGCTGCCGCCCGAGCGCACGCGGTTGCTCGACAACCTGGGCCGGGTCCGACGTGAGGTCGGGCCGATCACACCCGAGCTCTCCGACGCCCTCGCCGACCGGATGAACCTGCGCCACGGCGACGTGCACGAGGTCGTCTCGTTCTACTCGTTCCTCGAGACGCCGGTCGACGCCGTGCGCGTCTGCACCGGGCCGGTGTGCGACTGCGCCGGCTCACGGGCGCTGCTCACGGACGGGGCGATCGAGGTCCCGTGCCTCGGGCACTGCGACCTCGCACCGGTCGTCCTGCACGGCGACGAGGTCGCCGGCGGCGTTACCCACTCCACGAATGGCTTCCTGCTCGAGCCCGACGAGATTCGACGGCCGGCTGCACTGAGCCCTGCCGAAGTCCTGGAGCGCCTCGAAGCGTCGGGTCTGACGGGGATGGGAGGTGCGGGCTTCCCGACCTGGCGGAAGTGGGACGCGGTGCGGAGCGAGCCCGGCCCGCGAGTGGTGATCGTGAACGCGGACGAGGGCGAGCCGGGAACGATCAAGGACCGCTACGTGATGGAGCTGCGGCCGCAGCTTCTCCTCGAAGGGCTCGAGGCCGCGATGAGCTTCTGTGAGACGGATCAGGCCTACATCTACCTCCGCGAGGAGTACGGCACAGCTCGTACACGCCTGCGCGAGGCGATCGCAGCGCGCGGCCTCCAGGTCGAGCTCGTCGTCGGCGCCGGCGCGTACATCTGCGGCGAGGAGACCGCGATGCTCGAGTCGATGGAGGGCCGGCGCGGCATGCCGCGGCTGAAGCCACCCTTCCCGAGCCAGTCCGGCTATCTCGGCCTGCCGACGCTGATCAACAACGTGGAGACCCTGGCGCATGTCGCGCTCATCCTCCGAGGCGAGTGGACCCCCGCTCGCCTCTGGTCGGTGACCGGAGCCGTCGGCAAGCCCGGCTGCTACGAGGCGGCGCTCGGCATCACGCTCCGCGACCTGATCGACGACTACGCAGGCGGCCTGACCGCCGAACCGAGCGCGATCGTGCCCGGCGGCGCGGCGAGCGGGATCCTCCCTCCCGCTGCGCTCGACGTCTCCCTCACGCGCGAGGCGCTCGCCGAGTGGGGCTGCGGCGTGGGCTCGGCCGGCGTGCAGGTCTTCCCGAGCTCCTACTCCCCGCTTCGCCTGCTCGCGGAGACGCTCCGCTTCTTTGCCGAGGAGTCGTGCCAGAAGTGCACTCCGTGCCGGATCGGGAACCGCGCCCTCCACCACGTCTGCGAGGAGCTCGAGCACGGTCGTACGCCGATGCCGCGGCACCAGGTCGACGAGTGGCTGGAGGCGATGGCCGTGACCTCGATCTGCGGTCTCGGGCAGGGCGCGCCGATCCCCGTTCGCAGCGCCTTCGCGCACTGGCCCGAGCTGTTCGAGAAGATGCCCGCATGATCGAGTTCACGCTCGACGGGAAGCGCGCCACCGCCGGCGAGGGCGAGCTGCTCGTGCACGCCGCAGCGCGGAACGGCGTCTTCATCCCGACGCTCTGCCACGACGACAAGCTCGAGCCGTACGGCGGCTGCCGGATGTGCGTCGTCGGCGTCGAGGGGGCGCCGCGTCCGATGCCAGCATGCGCGACTCCCGTCACCGCAGGGATGGTCGTCTCAACGAATTCGAACGTGCCGCAGCTCCGGAAGACGCTGACCGAGATGCTCCTCTCCGAGCACCTGAACGAGGACCCGGGCGGGCGCCCGAACGAGCTGATCGACCTCGCCGAGGAGATGGGCGCGGAGGCGCCGCTGATCCTCCCCGACGCGAAGCGCGAGCCGTACGCCGACCGCAACCGGCTGATGGGCTACGAGCCGGACACCTGCATCCTCTGCAACCGCTGCGTCCGCTACACGCAGGAGGTGATGCAGTGCTCGGCGCTCTCACTCGAGGGGCGGGGGCCGGAGGCGCGCATCGTCCCGACCTGGGGGAAGTCCTGGCTCGACACGGAGTGCGAGCTGTGCGGCGGCTGCCTCTCGACCTGCCCGACCGGCGCGATCTACGAGAAGTTCCTCGAGGGCGCCGGCGTCCAGGAGCGTGCGCTCGAGCAGGTGAAGA
The DNA here is from genome assembly GCA_963749515.1 of uncultured Gaiellaceae bacterium. Taxonomy (GTDB): domain Bacteria; phylum Actinomycetota; class Thermoleophilia; order Gaiellales; family Gaiellaceae; genus Gaiellasilicea. Next base: position 247,634 of record CAVVMR010000001.1, on the reverse strand, counting down.
CGACCTGCACGTTCTGCGGCGTCGGCTGCCAGGTCGATCTGAACGTCGACCCCGAGACGAAGCGGATCGTGAAGGTGACCTCGAAGCCCGAGTACGTCTCGAACGACGGCAACCTCTGTGTGAAGGGCCGCTTCGCCTTCAACTTCGTCCATCACCCGGACCGGCTGACCGAGCCGCTCGTCCGCGGCGAGGACGGGGAGCTGCACCCGACGACCTGGGAGCACGCGCTCCAGGTCGCCGCCGAGGGCCTGAAGGGGGTGATGGAACGCCATTCGCCCCAGTCGGTCGGCGTGCTCGCCTCCGCGCGGCTGACGAACGAGGAGAACTACCTGATCCAGAAGCTCGCCCGGACGGGCCTCAAGACCCACTCCGTCCACTCGTGCGAGGCCACCTGACACGCTCCCACCCTTTACGGCCTGGTCAGGTCGCTCGGCAGAGGCGCAACCACCAACTCGATCCCGGAGATCGAGAACTGCCGCTTCCTGCTCGTGATCGGCTCGAACACGACCGAGGCGCATCCCGTCCTGGCGCTTCGCATCAAGAAGGCGGTGCGGAACGGGGCGACGCTCGTGGTCGCCGACCCGCGTGCGATCTGGCTGACGAAGCTCGCGAAGCGCCACCTGCAGCTCCGTCCGGGGTCGGACGTCTGGCTGCTGAACGCGATCATGCACGTGATCCTCGAGGAGGGGCTCCAGGACGACGCGTACATCGCGGCGCACTGCGAGGACTTCGAGTCGGTGCGCGAGGTCGTCTCCCGCTACACGCCCGAGGACGCCGAGCGGGTCACCGGCGTCCCCGCTGACGCGATCCGCGCCACCGCGCGCGAGTACGCGACCGAGCGGCACGCGGCGATCTTCTACACGCTCGGGATCACCGAGCACGCGTGCGGCGTGGACAACATCTGGTCGCTCGCGAACCTCGTGCTGATGACCGGCCACCTCGGCTACGAGTCGACCGGGCTGAACGCGCTGCGCGGGCAGAACAACGTGCAGGGCCTGAACGACTCCGGCGCGAACCCGCACTACCTTCCGGGGTACCAGCCCTGGGACGACCCGGACGTGCGCGAGAAGTTCGCCCAGGCCTGGGGTACCGACCTGCCCGAGCGCGCCGGCTACCGCCTCGACCAGATGATGTCCGGCCTCCACGACGGGCGGATCAAGGCGCTCTACCTGATCGGCGAGAACCCGGCGCAGACCGAGCCGAACGCGGCGCACGTGGAGGAAGGGCTCGCCAAGCTCGAGTTCGTCGTCGCTCAGGATCTCTTCCTGAACGACACCTCGGCCAAGCATGCGAACGTCGTCTTCCCGGCCTCGAGCTTCGCGGAGAAGGACGGCACGTTCACGAACACCGAGCGGCGGATCAACCGCGTGCGCGCGGCAGTCCCGTACCCGGGCAACGCGCGCGGGGATCGTGAGATCGTGATCTCACTGGCACACGCCCTCGGCTGCGACTGGCCGGAGTATCCGGACGCGGAGTCCGTCTGGAACGAGCTCGCCGACCTCTCGCCGAACTGGTTCGGGATCCGCTACGACCGGATCGAGCAGGACGGCATGCAGTGGCCGTGCCCCACGCGCGACCATCCTGGAACGAAGTTCCTGCACGAGGGCCACCCCTCGCTTCCGTCCGGGAAGGGGAAGTTCCATCCCGTCGAGTACCAGCCGCCGATCGAGGAACCCGATTCGGACTATCCTTTCGTGTTGTCAACCGGGAGAACGCTGTACCACTACAACTCGGGGACGATGACCATGCGTGAAAGCGGCATCAAGGACAAGCAGGTGGACCCGTTCTTCGAGATCGCGCCGGAGGATGCGTCGGCGCTCGGCGTGGCCGACGGCGAGTGGGTGCGCCTCGTGTCCCGCCGCGGCGATCTTCAGGCTCGCGCGCAGCTCTCCGACCGTGTCTATCCCGGCCTCGTCTGGATGGCGCTTCACTTTTCCGAGGCGAAGGTGAACCTGCTCACGCACGACGTCGGCGACCCGCTGATCGGAACGCCGGAGTACAAGGTGTCCGCCGTCCGGCTGGAGCGCGTCTGAGACCGCTGGAGGCGGCGTTCTTCGAGCCTCTCCTTCGCGGTCGCTTCGGCCGGCCGTACCTCTACCTGGTCTCGTGCGAGACGACGCAGCGCATGCTCGACTCGTCCCAGCCCGAGGGCGCCGTTGCGGTCGCCGACGAGCAGACGGCCGGACGCGGCCGCATGGGACGTCGCTGGGAGGCGCCTGCGGGCAGCGCGATCCTGGTCTCGGTGCTGCTCCGCCCGCCGCCGGAGCGTCGTGCGGCGGAGCTGACACTCGTCGCGGGCGTCGCCACGGCGGTCGTCGTCGAACGCGCGACGGGACTCGCCGCACAGATCAAGTGGCCGAACGACGTCATGCTCGACCGGCGCAAGGTCGCCGGTGGGCTGGCCGAGCTGAAGGACGGCGCGGTCGTGCTCGGAATCGGGCTGAACGTGAATCAAGTGCCTGGAGAGCTGCCGACCGAGACCAAGCTGACGGCTGGGTCGCTCCGGTCCGTGACCGGCCGAGAGTACGAGCGGGCCGCGATCCTCGCCGACCTGCTCCTCGAGCTCGAGCTCCGCTACGACGCGTGGCGGGACGGCGGCATCGACGCGCTCTACGACGACCTCGGTGCGCGCGACTTCCTCCGCGGCCGCCGCGTCACGGTCGACGGCGCCTCCGGGACGGCACAGATGATCACGCGGGACGGTCGGCTCGCAGTCGAGACGGAGTCAGGGCCCGTGGTCGTCGAGAGCGGCGAGGTGCTCTTCGAGCGCTGAGAGCACGTCCGGCGAGTCAACGTCCGCAAGCAGCCGTACGTCCACCTCACGGACGCGCGCGTTGACACCGCGCAGCGTGTAGTCACCGCCCGCGAGCCGCCGCTCGAGCTCCGGCAGGTCGTCCCTCGTGTACGCGCCCGGCAATGGACCTGTCTGCGGCACGGCTGCGTGCTCGCCGAGCTCGCGCAGAAGCTGCGGCGTCACGAGCGGGCAGTCGACCGGAAGGAAGACGGCGGTCTCGTGCGCCGCCGCGCGCAGGCCCGCCACCACGCCTGCGATCGGCGCCTGCGGCTCGGCCGGCTCGACGAGAACCTCGAAGGGAAGTACGAGGTCGCCCTTGCCGACCGCGATCCGCTCGTCGCACGCCTCGCCGAGTGTCCGCCACGCCCGCTCCGCCAGCGTCTCGCCGCGCAGGCGGGCGAGCGCCTTCGGCGACCCGAACCGCGACGAGGCTCCGCCGACGAGCAGGACGCCGGTCAGGCGGCGGCGCGGAGGACTTTGTGTTTCTGAAACACAAGCCTCTCGTCCCGGGCTGCGATCTGGCTCAACCATGCGGTTCCCGCTCGTCCGAAACAGCCCTTGTGTTTCTGAAACACAAAGTCAGGCCGTCACTCGCCACGGCTCCGTGTACACGTTCAGCGAGCCGCCGCGGACGAAGCCGCAGAGCGTGATCCCGCGGTCGGTGGCGAGCTCGATCGCGAGCGAGGACGGGGCGCCGACTGCGACCAGCAACGGGCAGCCTGCAACCGCCGCCTTCTGGACGAGCTCGAACGAGAGCCGGCCGCTGACGCAAAGGATGGCGTTCGACAACGGAAGCCGGCCGTCGAGGAAGGCGCGACCGATCACCTTGTCGAGCGCGTTGTGCCGGCCGACGTCCTCGCGAAGGCACAGCAGCTCGCCCCCGGCCGAGAAGAGCCCGGTTGCGTGCAGCCCGCCCGTCGCCTCGAATGCCGCCTGCCCGGTGCGCAGCAGCTCCGGGAGCGACGACACGAGGGACGCCGGGACCGTGAGCGCGCTCTCGACCCGGGGCGCCTCTACGGCCACCGCTTCGAGTGCTCCCTTGCCGCAGACCCCGCACGACGAGGAGGTGTAGAAGCTCCGCTGCAGCCCGCCGACATCTGCGCCGGGCGCATCGACCTCGATCGTGTTGGCGGCGAGATCGTCCGGAACGCGGGCGCCGATCGGCGACAGGCCTTCCGAGAGGCAGAACCCGAGCGCGAGCTCCTCGTCGTGCCCGGGCGTCCGCATCGTCACCGCGACCGGCAGGCCGCCGATCCTGAGCTCGAGCGGCTCCTCGACGGCGACGACGTCGCCGTCCTCCCCGCCCGGCACACGCGTCACGCGCACGCGCGAGATGCTGTTCGGGGGCATCCTGTGCGCCGGCGCCTCCATCGCTCAGAGCGTACCGCGCATGTCGACAGGGCCTACCGCGCACGTCGACGGTCCTACTCGCGCAAGTTGTTGCGTCCTATGGCATCTAGGGATACACATGAACGACGCTTCCGTAGAGGACTTTGGCACCGGTCTCCGCGCGCACCTCGGTCTCGACGCGCCCGAGCTGACGGAGCTGGACGTCGCGATCGCGAAGGTCGAGCACGTGCTCGAGCCGATCGCAGAGCCGATCCACACGCCTGTCGAGCCGCTGCCCGACGCACCGGTGGATCCGCTTGCAGCGCGCGAAGCGGCGCTCGAGGAGCGCGAATACCAGCTGGCGCTGCGCGAGGCGAACCTCGCCGGCCGCGCCGCCACGATCCTGGCCGCCGCTCAGGCGCTCTACGACAGCGTGCCGGCTACGGGGTCAGCCCACGACGAGCACGACGAGCTCGCCCGCCTGCGCCGGCGGAAGACCGTCGCCTGACGGAAAAGATGGTCGCCCGCGTCCGCGACGATCGACTGCTCCGCTGGAGCGCGTACGCAGCAGTACCCGTCCTCTGGCTCGCGCTGGCGCTCGTCAATCCGGTCCTGCTGCTCCTGCCGCCGTTCTTCACGCTCTTGCTCTGGACCTTGATGCGCTACGGCATCATCGATCGAGACGACCCCGTGGTCGAAGAGGATCCAGACTTCTACTAGCCGACCGCCTGCGTAGGAGCTCTTGGTCGAACTCGACGCCGTGCGGCTCGGCGTAGCGCCGAAGTGCGTGGACGAGACCCGGCAGTCTTCGGTGCCGCCGGGGCCGCACGGCTCTTCTGGACTCCACACCTCTGGCTGCTGGGCATCCCGCAGCAAGCAATTGCGTGGACCACGACGAGTAGCGGAAGACCTCGCCCGGCTGCGGCGCCGGTAGAACAACGGTAACGACTGGCCGTCGCGCCACATCGGCCGCTTCCCAGCGCGAGAAGAGCAGCAGAAGCGGGATCAACGAGACGAACGAGACGGCAACGAACCAGAACGACAGCACACCCGTCAACGCGAGTACCGTGAACACGCACCACGGCACGATGAGCAGGAGCTTCGCGGCCAGCAGCCTCCGGCCGCTCAAGGCACCAGCCGCTATTCGACCGTGACGGTCTTTGCGAGGTTGCGCGGCTGATCGACGTTGAGGTCGCGCAGACGGGCGATCCGGTAGGCGAGCAGCTGCAACGGGATGATCCCGAGCACCGCCTGCAGGAAGTTCGGCGTCTTCGGGACGTAGATCACGTCGTCGGCGTGGTGCTGGATGTCCTCGTTCCCGTCGGTGGCGATCGCGATCACGTGCGCCCCGCGCGCACGCACCTCCTGGATGTTGGAGACGAGCTTGTCGTACACGTGGATGTCGGTCGCCACGACGACGACCGGCGTCTCCTCGTCGAGCAGCGCGATCGGCCCGTGCTTCATCTCGCCCGCCGAATACGCCTCGGTCGGGATGTAGCTGATCTCCTTCAGCTTCAGCGCGCCCTCGAGCGCCACCGGCAGGCCGATGTGGCGGCCGAGGTAGAAGAAGAACGGGCGCTCGTAGAAGCGTTGCGCGATCTCTTCGATCGGGTGGTCGCCGTCGAGGAACTGGTCGATCTTCTTCGGCAGCTCGTAGACCTTGTCGAGGATGAACGAGATCTCGCCGGCGGGCATCGTCTCGCGGAGCTGCGCCAGCTTGAGCGCGACGAGGTAGAGCAGCGAGACCTGGGCGGTGAAGGTCTTTGACGCGGCGACACCCACCTCGAGCCCACAGCGGGTGTAGAGGACCGAGTCGACCTCCCGCGTGATCTGGGAGCCCATCATGTTCGTGATCGCGACCGTGCGGGCGCCCAGCGAGCGGGCGAGCTTCATCGCCTCGATCGTGTCGCGCGTCTCGCCGGACTGTGAGATCCCGATCACCAGCGTGTCCTTGTCGATCACCGGATTGCGGTAGATCCACTCGGAGGCGATGTCCGGCTCGACCGGGATGCGCGCCCACTCCTCGATCACGTAGCGCCCCACGACACCCGCGTGGTAGGCGGTGCCGCAGGCGAGGATCACGATCCGGCGCAGCTCGCGGAGCTCCTCCTCCGAGTGTCCGAGGCCCTCGAGCACGAGCGTTCCGTGGCGGACGCGGTCGCCGATCGTCTCGGCCACTGCCTCGCCCTGCTCGTAGATCTCCTTGAGCATGAACGTCTCGTAGCCGCCCTTCTCCGCGCCCTCGTCGTCCCAGTCGAGCTCGACCTGGTCGTGCTCGACGACGGTCCCGTCGGGACGCGTGTAGACCGCGCCGGCGGGCGTGATCTCGACGATGTCGCCGTCGTCGGGGAAGACGACGCGGCGCGTCTCGCGGAGGAAGGCTGCTGCGTTCGAGGCGAGGAACATCTCGCCCTTGCCGATCCCGACGACGAGCGGCGTCTGGTGGCGCGCTGCGACGAGCACGTCGGGATGGTCGTGATGGATGACGACGAAGGTGAAGTGGCCCTCGAGCTCGCTGTACGTGCGCCGCACCGCTTCCGCGAGGTCGCCCTCGTAGTGGCGCTCGATCAGATGGGTCACCGTCTCGGCGTCCGTCTCGGACACGAACGTGTGGCCGTCGGCGAGCAGGCCGTCGCGAAGCTCGCGGTAGTTCTCCACGATCCCGTTCAGGACGATCGAGAGCTTGGCGCCGTCACAGCCGGCCAGCGGGTGCGCGTTCGCCTCGGTGACGCCGCCGTGCGTTGCCCAGCGGGTGTGCCCGAGCCCGTGCGTCGCGGTCGACCCGTTCGGGCCAGCGGCTTCCTTCAGGTTCTGGAGATTTCCGACGGCGCGGACGTACTCCAGCCCACCTTCCTCACGCAGCGCGATCCCGGCCGAGTCGTAGCCGCGGTACTCGAGACGCTCCAGGCCCTGGAGCAAGAGGGGCTTGCACTCACGCGGCCCGACGTATCCGATGATTCCGCACATTCAAACCCCCCTTTTCCGAATCCGAAGCGCAAAAACACTCCCGAGAACGCGTAAGAGCCCGGAAAGCTTCCCTGCAAACCGCCGAATTTCGGCAGGGTCGCTGCTAGCCGAGCTCCCTCTGAACGAGGGACGCGATCCTAGCACAGAGATCCCGGGCTTTCTCCTCGGATTCCGCCTCCGCGAGCACACGAATCAGCGGTTCGGTGCCCGATGCGCGAACGAGGACACGCCCGCTTCCGGCCAGCTCGGCATTGATGCGCTCCGCCTCGGCGAGCGCGGCCGCGGGCACCTCGCGCCGGGTGACGCGGACGTTCTCCTTCACCTGCGCGTAGAGCGGCATCACGGCCACGGCCTCGGCGAGCGTCGTGCCCTGGATGGCTCCGCAGAGGAGGAGCGCCGCGGCGAGCCCGTCCCCCGTGACGTGGTCGCGCAGGCAGATCACGTGGCCGGACTGCTCGCCGCCGAGCATGGCCTGCTCACGCCGGAGCGCTTCGAGCACGTACCGGTCGCCGACGTTGGTGGTGACGACGCGGATCCCGCGCTCGTCCATCAAGCGGTGAAAGCCGAGGTTCGTCATCACCGTCACCGCGACGACGTCGACGCCGAGATGCAGGGCGAGGACGGCGAGGATCTGGTCGCCGTCGACCGGGTTGCCGTCACCGTCGACGGCGAGCATCCGGTCGCCGTCGCCGTCGAAGGCGACGCCGAGGTCGTGTCCGCCCGCGCGGACGGTCGCCTGGAGGAGCGACAGATCGGTGGCGCCACAGCCTTCGTTGATGTTCTCGCCGTTCGGGGACGCCGCCACCGCGGTCACCTCGGCGCCGAGGCTCTCGAATGCCTCGGGCGCGATCCCGGAGTACGCGCCGTTCGCGCAGTCGACGGCGATCCGGAGCCCGGTGAGGTCGGTGCCGAAGCGCTCGACGACGTGCTCCAGATAGCTGTCATCGGCGACGCTCACGCGGTCGATCGTTCCGTCGCCACGCTCTGGAGCGTCGAGGAGCGCCTCGATCTCCTCCTCCGAGGAGTCGGTGAGCTTGTTTCCGTCGCTGTCGAAGAACTTGACGCCGTTGTACTCCGGCGGGTTGTGCGACGCGGTGATCACAACGCCCAGATCGAGAGCAAGCAGGGCGACCGCAGGCGTCGGCAGCACTCCTGCGAGGACGGCATTGCCACCCGCGGCAACGACTCCGCGCGAGAACGCCGCCACGAGCTCCGGCCCCGAGCTGCGCGTATCGCGGCCGACGAAGACTCGCCCGCGCCCGGACCACAAGGTGGCTGCCTTCCCGAGCCGCTCGACGAGCTCGAGGGTCAGGTCCTCGCCGAAGACTCCCCGGACCCCGTCCGTGCCAAAGTACCGCCTCACGTCCCTGGCCGCCGTGGCTCCCGCCGGGCGGAGCCCGGCTCCGCCACGGCTCGCGCCCCTCGCGGCACGCTGCTCTCCGGGGCCGTGCTTAAGCACTGTCCCCTCCGGCAGCGCACCGCGAGGAACGCGCCAGGAACGCGAGGTACCCGCAAAGGGAGTTAACGCTTCGAGAACTGGGGGGCTTTGCGGGCCTTGTGCAGCCCGGCCTTCTTGCGCTCGACCTGGCGGGCGTCGCGCGTCAGGAACCCCTCGCGCTTCAGTGGGATCCGCAACTCCGGATCGGCCTCGACGAGCGCGCGGGCGATCCCGTGACGCACCGCCCCGGCCTGACCCGACGGGCCGCCGCCGTGGACGCGGACCCGAAGGTCGAACGTCCCTTCGACGCCGGCCGTCTTCAGCGGCGCCAGCGCCTGCATGCGATGGGTCATGCGCGGGAAGTAGTCCTCCAGCGTCCGGCCGTTGAACCACGTCTTCCCGTCGCCGGGCCGCAGGATCACACGCGCGACCGAGGTCTTGCGCTTGCCGGTACCCATGTATTGCGCCTGCTGTGCCACTACCTGACCTCCAACGTCTTCGGGGCCTGCGCCTCGTGCGGGTGCACGGGGCCGGCGTAGATCTTGAGCTTGTTGATCTGCTGGCGCGCGAGGCGGTTGCGCGGGAGCATCCCCTTGACCGCCTTGCGCAGCACCTCTGTCGGCCGGCGCTCGAGCTGCTCACGCAGGGTTCGCGTGCGGATGCCGCCCGGGAAGCCGGAGTGCCGGTGGTAGAGCTTCTGGTCGAGCTTCTGGCCGGTCACCGCGATCTTCTCGGCGTTGACGACGACGACGAAATCGCCCGTGTCGACGTGCGGCGTGTAGACGGCCTTGTTCTTCCCCCGGAGCGTGTCGGCGATCTGGGTCGCGAGCCGCCCGAGCGTCTTGCCCTCGGCATCGACGACGTACCAGTCCCGTGAGACCTCGCCCGGCTTTGCGCTGTATGTCTTCAAATTGCGGTCTTCATTTCACAGAAAGAGGGCGCACATCGGGTGCGCCGGCGGCGGATCGTACCAGAATCCAGGCCGCCGGCAGGACGACGAAGACCGTCGCAGCAAGGCTGAGAGCCTCGATGCCGAACGCGCTGTAGGCCAGCCCGCCGACGAGCACGAGCACGACGGCGGTGAAGCTCGAGAGCCCGTCGGTGAACCCGATCAGCTTCCCCCGCTCCGCCGGCAGCGCCCGGTCCGCGAGCTCGGTGACGGCGGCGACATAGGAGATGTTCCAGCCGAGGCCGAGCAGGAAGAGCGAGGCGGACATCCAGAAGACGCTGTCCAGCCCGGCGAGAAGCAACGTCGAGACCGCCATCACCAGCAGGCCGGCGATCTGGCCGGGACGGCGCCCGATCCGGTCGATGAGCGCACCGACGACGAGCACGAGGGCGTACATGCCGACGATGTGCAGGCTGATGACGGTGAAGACATCGGTCTGGTGGTGGCCGTGGTCGACGACCACATAGCCACTCAGGTTCATCACGGAGACCATGCCGCCGAAGCTCGCGATCGCGGCAACGAGCGCGGAGAGCACGCCCGGTCGCGCGATGATCTCGCGCAGGGGGGCCGACGTCTCATCGTTGCTGCCGCCGGCGTCGAAGTGGAGCTGGCGGGCAATCGTGCGCGGGTCGGGGCGGACGAAGAGGACGAGCGCGAGCCCGACGACCATGATCCCGCCGGCGGCGAGCCAGGGGATGACCAGAGCGTCGGTGTCGAGATCCTTGCCCTCGAGGAGCGGCCGGAAGACGAGCGGGCCTAGCGCCGCACCGAAGAGCGCGCCGAAGAGCACGTAGGAGATGCCGCGTGCGCGTCGCTCGGGCGGATACATGTCGGCGGCTGCGGCCCGTGCCAGCAGAATCGTCCCCTGGGCGATGCCGACCAGCGCGAACCCGAGCACCACGATCGCCGCAGACTCGACACCCGTCCCAAGGGCTGTGACGAGGCAGCCGACGATGCCGGCCACACACCCACCCGCGAGAACGGGGATCCGGCCGTGACGGTCCATGAGCCGTCCGGCCGGGAGTGCTGCGAGTGCCCCCGCCGTGAGGAAGATCGCGGGGCCGAGGCCCAGGATCCCCTCGATTCCCGTCACGAGGACGAGCGTCACCGTCGCGACGGCAACCGCCAGCTGCACCATGCCCGAGAGGCACGTCAGGGTCGCCGCGAGCAGGACGGTGTTCCGCCGGATCGGGAAGCCGTCCACGGCGCGAGCCTATCGGAGCGCTTCGGCCAGCCCGGCACGAAATGCGGCGGCGCCGCCATGCGAGGGATGACGCACGTATGGCCCGCCGAGGCGCGCGTGCGCGACTCTGCCGATCGCGATCGCCCGCCGGCCGTCCGCGAGCTCCGCGAGGAAGGGCGCGCTCGCTTCGATCTCCGCCCGCGTCGGCGGCCGGTTCGAGCTCTCGGTGCCCGGGTGCGTCGGCACCACGTTCCAGAGAACGACGTCGCGGTCGATTCCGAGCTCGGCGAGCACCGCGTGGACGATGGTCGCCGTCGCCTCGGCGGGGCCGCTGCCGGTGAGCTGGCGCTCCGACGTGAGCGGAATGCCGGAGATGCGGGTCCCGCGATAGCCGGGCGCCTCGGCGACGAGCAGGAGGCGTGCGCCGCTTCTCGCCTCCAGGTACGCGCTGAGTCGATCCCGCCTGAGCTGGGAGCCGGCGTACTGGTTGAACGTCTCGCCGATCCTCGCGGCCGCGAGTCGCTCGACAAGGCTCGTCGCCATCTCACTAGCCTAGGCCGACTAGCCTGAACACGTGCAACGCCGCCGCGTCGTCGTCCAGGGGCACGTTCAGGGCGTCTTCTTCCGCGAGACGACGCGCCGCCGCGCACACACGGCCGGCGTCAGCGGCTGGGCGCGGAACCTGCCCGACGGGACCGTGGAGGCGGTGTTCGAAGGAGAGCGGGACGCAGTCGAGCGGCTCGTCGAGTTCGCCCGCGAGGGGCCGCGCGGCGCGCGGGTGGACTGGGTCGACGTGGTCAGCGAGGAGCCGGAAGGGCTCGAGGGGTTCGACGTCCGCTAGGCCCTACTAGCGCTCGAGCGTGCAGACCTTGTCGTCGCGCCCGACCAGCTGGTCGAAGCGCCGGTTGAACGCCCGGTCCGAAGCAGCGTTGTAGCGGCCGAGCCCTTCGCCCTCCCACTGCACGATCGGCGTCACTCCGGGGCCCATGACCGTGACCCGGTGCCGCTCGCCGTTGCCGGGGCCGCGCGGCTCACTCGACGGGTAGCCGGGCGGAGGCGCCTGCGCGACGAAGCTGTAACAGAAGGCCCCGTTTCCCCGATGCGTGACGATCCCCGTGTCGCGCTTCCAGCCCGGTCCGTAGACGGAGTTGAAGGTGTCGATGTAGACGAAGCGCGCATACGGGTCGCGTCGCGTCGCGGACGGTGTCCGGAAGCCGTGGACGGGCTCGCCGAGGTAGGTGAGGCGGCCGAAGAGCCCCTGCAGCGTCCCGCCGTAGGTCCAGTTGGGGGAGACCTCGAGCAGCGGCAGCAGGCCCGACCAGTGAGAGATGTGGAGCTCGAAGGCGTCCTGTTCGGGGCGGAACGAGGCGAAGCCGCGCATCGGGGCGAGTCGCCGCCAGCTCTGCAGTGCCCAGTACGAGCCGTCTGGCGCCTTGCAGGCGGCGACGAGAAGGACGAGCCGCGGGCCGTCGTACGGCCGGCACAGGTCCTTGAACGTGCGGGCGTACCGGGCTCTGCCATGCGACTTCCAGCCGCCGCTGTAGTCGTAGCGAAAGCTCACCTGCGGCCGGTCCGCGTCCGGCGCATGCGCGTTCACGGCGCCCCAGATCAGAACGTCGCGCCGCTGGCCGTCTGCCCGCCGGTAGCTGACCAGGGCCTCGCCCCGCGCATTGGTTTTCAGCGAGAGGAAGCTGACGTCACGGTCGCCCAGGTGCTCGGTCGCCAGGGCCGTTGTCGGCGAGGCGAGCAGGGCGAGTGCGACGAGACCGAGGAGCATCCGGGCCACGACAGGCGGCAGGGTAGCGTCATTCCCACTCGATCGTCGAAGGCGGCTTGGAGCTGATGTCGAGCGCGACGCGGTTCACGCCGGGGATCTCGTTGATGATCCGGCTCGAGATCGTCTCGAGCAGGTCGTAGGGCAGGCGCGCCCAGTCGGCGGTCATCGCGTCCTCGGAGGTGACGGCCCGGATCACGATCGGATAGGCGTACGTGCGCTCGTCGCCCTGGACGCCGACCGACTTGATCGCCGGCAGCACGGCGAAGCTCTGCCACAGATCGCGGTAGAGACCGGCGCGGCGCACCTCCTCCTGCAGGATCGAGTCCGCTCCTCGCAGGATCTCGAGCCGCTCGGGCGTCACCTCGCCGATGATCCGGATCGCGAGACCCGGCCCGGGGAACGGCTGCCGCCACACCATCCGCTCCGGCATCCCGAGCTCCTCGCCGACGCGGCGCACCTCGTCCTTGAAGAGCAGCCGGAGCGGCTCGACCAGCTCCATCGCCATGTCCGCGGGCAGGCCGCCGACGTTGTGGTGCGACTTGATCTTGGCGGCGACGCCGTCGGTGCCGCCCGACTCGATCACATCCGAGTAGAGCGTTCCCTGGACGAGGAACTTGACGTCGCCGAGCTTGGACGCCTCCTCCTCGAAGACGCGGATGAACTCCTCGCCGATCCGGTGGCGCTTCTCCTCCGGCTCGGCGATGCCCTCGAGCCGCGCCAGGAAGCGCTCCTGCGCCTGGACGTGCACGAGCGGCACCTGGAAGTGGCCGCCGAACGTCTCGGCCACCTGCTCGGCCTCGTTCGAGCGCATGAAGCCGTGGTCGACGAAGACGCAGGTGAGCTGGTCGCCGACCGCCTTGTGCACGAGCAGCGCCGCGACGGCAGAGTCGACGCCGCCGGAGAGCGCACAGAGGACGCGGGCCGAGCCGACCTGGGCGCGGATCCGCTCCACCTGCTCCTCGATCACCGCGGCCGGTGTCCAGGCGGGCGGCGCGTCGGCGATCCCGTAGAGGAAGTTCTTCAACACGTCCTGCCCGTACGGCGTGTGGACGACCTCCGGGTGGAACTGGACGCCGTAGAGCCGCCTGGCCGGATCCTCGAACGCCGCGACCGGGGTCGAGGCGGAGCGTCCGGTGATCGTGGCGCCGAGCGGCGGCGCGGTGACCGTGTCGCGATGGCTCATCCACACGGTCTGCTGCGGCGGCAGCCCGTTGAAGAGCGCGCCCGAGCCCTCGTCGAGCTCGGTCTTGCCGAACTCCGAGGTGCCCGTTCGCGCGACTTCGCCGCCCAGCTCGAGCGCCATCAGCTGGGCGCCGTAGCAGATGCCGAGCGTGGGGATGCCGAGCTCGAAGAGCTCCTCGTCGACCCGGGGTGCGCCCTCCGCGTAGACGGATGCCGGCCCGCCGGAGAGGATCATCGCGATCGGGTTGCGCCGGCGGATCTCGGCCACGCTCAGCGTGTGCGGCACGAGCTCGGAGTAGACCCGGGCATCGCGGACGCGGCGCGCGATCAGCTGCGCGTACTGGCCCCCCAGGTCGAGCACGAGCACCGGACGCTCCTCGGCCACGGGCTCCGGAGCCGGAAGCGGATGGACGGTGCCCGTCAGGTGCCCCTCATTGGCGCCGGTAGTTCGGCGAGTCCTTCGTGATCGTGACGTCGTGGGGGTGGCTCTCGAGCAGGCCGGCGCCGGTGATGCGCACGAAGCGCGACTCGAGCTTCAGCGCCTCCACCGTCGGGGCGCCGCAGTAGCCCATCGCCTGCCGGAGGCCGCCGACGAGCTGGTAGAGGATCTGCTGCACCGGGCCCTTGTACGGGACGCGCCCTTCGATCCCCTCGGGGACGAGCTTGTCGACGTCCTCGACGTCGCCCTGGAAGTAGCGGTCCTTGGAGAAGGAGCGCGCCTTCATCGCGCCGAGTGAGCCCATGCCGCGGTACTCCTTGAAGCGCTCGCCCTGGACGAGGATCACGTCGCCCGGGCTCTCGTCGGTGCCGGCAAGCATCGATCCGAGCATCACCGTGTCGGCGCCGGCCGCGATCGCCTTGGCGATGTCGCCCGAGGAGGTCATGCCGCCGTCGGCGATCACCGGCACCCCATGGCGAAGCGCGTACTCCGCGCACTCGAACACAGCGGTGATCTGAGGAACGCCGACCCCTGCCACGACTCGCGTGGTGCAGATCGAGCCCGGGCCGATGCCGCACTTGATCGCATCGGCGCCGGCGTCGATCAGGGCTTCCGCCGCCTCGGCGGTCGCGATGTTGCCGGCGATCACCTGCACGTCCCACTCCGACTTGACCCGCCGCACCATCTCGACGACCGAAAGCGAGTGGCCGTGCGCCGTGTCGACGACCAGCACGTCGATCTCGGCGTCGATCAGCGCCGCAGCACGCTCGAGCGCATCCGGCCCCACGCCGACCGCGGCGCCGACGCGCAACCGGCCCTGCTCGTCCTTCGTGGCGAGCGGGAACTCGATCCGCTTCCGGATGTCCTTCACCGTGATCAGGCCCCGGAGCCGCCCGTCGGCGTCGACCACGGGCAGCTTCTCGATCTTGTGCTTGTGGAGGATCTGGTTCGCCTCTTCGAGCGTTGTCCCCACCGGTGCGGTGACGAGGTTGGTCGCCGTCATCAGGGCGGAGACGGGCTGCGCGGTGTTCGTCTCGAAGCGGAGATCGCGGTTCGTCAGGATCCCGACGAGCACGCCGGCATCGTCGGTGATCGGGACGCCGGAGATCCGGTAGCGCTCCATCAGCGCCATTGCCTCGGCGACCGAGTCGTCAGGGCGGAGCGTGACGGGCTCGACGATCATTCCCGACTCGGAGCGCTTCACCTTGTCGACCTCGGCAACCTGGTCGGGGATCGAGAGGTTGCGGTGCAGGATCCCGATGCCCCCTTCGCGTGCGAGCGCGATCGCGAGCCGAGCCTCGGTGACCGTGTCCATCGCGGCGCTGACGATCGGGATCTCGAGCGCGATCGTCCGCGTCAGCCTCGTCGCGGTGCGCACGTCGTTCGGCAGGACGGACGACTCGGCCGGGACGAGCAGGACATCGTCGAAGGTGAGGCCTTCACGGCCAAACTTCTCGTCGTACGAAAGCTCCTGCCCTTCCAAGGCAGACACCCTAACAGCCCCTCTGGACGGGGCTAGCCGACCGGAGCGAGCTCGACGACCTCGACGCCCGCGAGGAGTCGGCCGGCCTCGCGCGGGTCGAAGCGGCCGGCTCCGACCTCGAGCGTCGACGCGGCGCCCGCAGCGACGCCGAGCCGCAGCGACTCCTCCGCCGTCTTGCCGGCGAGCCGCGCGGTGACGAACTGTGCCAGCAGGACGTCGCCCGCCCCGACGACCGAGACGGCCTCGAGGGTGGGAGCGATCGCCTTGAACCGCTTCACCTGCCGGTCCTCGCGGAAGAGGGCGTAGCAGCCCGACTCGAGCGTGATGTGGACGTTCCGGGCGCCGAGCTCCGCGATCGAGTCGAGCGCCATCAGGAAGTCCTCTTCGTCCTCCAGCTCCTGACCGACGACGTGCTCCGCCTCACGCTGGTTCGGCGAGATGAGGAACGGCTCGGCCTCCGTGCCGAGGCGCAGGGGCTCGCCTTCGGTGTCGAGGACGACCTGGACGCCGCGGCGGTTCAGGTCGCGCACCGCCTCGGCGTAGAAGCTCTCCTCCACGCCGCGCGGCAGGGAGCCGGCGAAGACGACGAGGTCGGCGCCGCGCGAGAGGTAGTGCAGCTTCTCGAGCAGCATCTCGAGCTCCTCGGTCGTGACCTTCGGCCCCCACTCGTTGATCTCCGTGTACGAGCTCTCGGTCGGATCGACGACTGCGGTCGAGGTGCGCGACTCCTCTCCGATCCGGACGAAGTCGTTGAGGATCGCCTCGGCGGTCAGCTCCTCGACGATCCGCGTGCCGGTGCGCCCTCCCGCGAGCCCGGTCGCGACGACCGGCACCTCGAGCCGCTTCAGGGCCCGGGCCACGTTGATCCCCTTGCCGCCGGCGAGCGTGAGCACCTGGCTCGCCCGGTGACGCTGTCCCATCTGGAAGTGCGGCACGGTCAGCGTGCGGTCGAGCGCTGCGTTCAACGTGACGGTGACGATCATCCCAAGAGCCCCCCTAGGTGGTGGAGAGTTCGTCCCGCATAGAACCCTACGCGTCCGAGCGGGCCCGGCCGCTCGACGTCGCTCGCGGCCACGAGCGGCGAGCGCGCGATCACTCTGCCGCGGTCGAGCACCTGCACCTCACCGAGGCGCTGGCCCTTCCGGACCGGCAAGTTCGCCTCGACCGGCAGCACGACGCGCTCGACGAGCGGCCGCTCGACATGGATCACGCGCAGCGCCGGCTTGAAGGCGACGGCTCGCACCTCCGGCTTCCCGTAGGCCGTTCGAACCGTGCCGTACGTCCGGCTCCCGTCGATCGCCCACACCGTCCGGTAGCGCGAGAGCCCCCAGGTGAGCAGGGCGGCGAGATCGGCGTTCCTGCCCTCGCGGCTCGCGCCTCCGAGCAGCGTGGCGTAGATCGTGACGCCGCCGCGGCGGGCGGCGGCGACCTCCGACCAGCCTGCGCCGTTCGTATGTCCCGTCTTCACCCCGATCAGGCTCGGGAAGGTGGAGAGCAGGTCGTTCCAGGTGTGCAGGCGCCTGCCCGCGGCCTCCGCCTCGACGAGCCTGACCGTCTCGCGGACGAACGGCTTGTTCATCGCGACGCGCGCCAGCTTCGTGACGTCGCGGGCGCTCGAGTAGTGATCGGGCGCGTCGAGCCCGTCCGGGTTGGCGAAGTGGGTGTCGGTCAGACCGAGCTGCCGCGCGCGGTCGTTCATCAGCTCGACGAAGCGGGTGACCGAGCCCCGTCCGACGAAGGCGGCGATCGCGTTCGCGGCGTCGTTCGCGCTCTGGATCAGGGCCGCCTGGATCAACTCGCCCACCGTCACTCGCTCGCCCGGACGAAGGTTGATCGTCGACTCGCCGATCGAAGCGGTCCGGGTCGAGACCGTGGCGACATCGTCGAGCGATGCGTGCTCGAGCGCGACGATCGCCGTCATCAGCTTCGTGATCGAGGCCATCGGCAGGCGCTCATTCGCGTCCTCCGAAGCCAGCACCTCGCCGGTGCCGGAGTTCTGGACGAGGTACGCCTCCGCGTCGACCGGCGGCGGTGCCGCGGCGGCGACGACGGCAAGAGCAAGCGTCGTCGCGAGAGCCAGGAGGAAGGCGACCCGCTTCACGGCGGCGCGGACTCTACTTGACGCGTATGCGCTGGCCGATCGTAAGCGCGACCGGGTCGACATCCGGGTTGAGCACCAGCAGCTGCTCGACGGTGGTGTCGTACTGATCCGCCACGTCGGCGAGTGTGTCGCCGGCCTGGATCTCGTAGAACTGCGCGCCCGCGGCGCTCGTCGTCGTGCCCACGGTCGTTCCCGTGTCGGTCGGGCCGGTGGTCGTCGTCACAGTGGTCGTGACCGGAGGGGGCGTCGTCGCGGCATCCCCGTCAGTCAGCGCGGCGCGAACGATAAGCACCGCGATCGTCGCCGCGAGCAGGAACGCGGCGGGTGCCGCGTAGCGGGCGAGCGTGGAGTGGCCGCGCATCACCAGCCGGAAACCGACCAGATGTCGGAACGGAGTCGCGCCGCCTCGGCGCCGGCAGCCGATCGCCAGTCCTCGTTCCCGGAGCGGTAGGCGAAGATGACAGAGCGCGACGCGGTCACGAGCGCGCTCGCCGGCCCGCTCGTGAAGGCCCGAGCCACATCGGCGGGGGTTGCGCCCTGGGCGCCGACGCCCGGCAGGAGCAACACGGACTGGGGCAGGAGCTTCCTCGCCTCGGCGACCGCGCGCGGGACGGTGGCTCCGACGACGGCGCCGACGCTCGAGAGGCCGCGCTCGCCGACGAGATCCGCGCCCCAATCGCCGACGAGCTCGGCGACGTGCTGCCACACCCGGCGGCCGTCGGAGAGCGTGAGCTCCTGCACGTCGCCTGCACCGGAGTTCGAGGTACGCACGAGACAGAAGATTCCCGCTCCGTGCAGCCGGCATGCCTGCAGGAACGGCTCGACCGAGTCGCCGCCGAGATACGTGTTGACGGTGAGCGCATCCGCGAGCGCGGGCTCCTCGCCCCGGGGCTCGAGATAGGCGGCGGCGTACGCACGCGCTGTCGAGCCGATGTCGCCCCGCTTCCCGTCCGCGATCACGAGCAGCCCCGCCGCGCGGGCGTAGCCGCAGACGCGCTCCAGGGCCGCGAAGCCGTCCGCGCCGAGCGCCTCGAAGAAGGCCGTCTGCGGTTTGACGGCGACCACGTAGCGCCCCACCGCATCGACGATTCCGCAGCAGAAGCGCGCGTAGGCATTCGCGGCTTCGGCCCGTCCGAGCACTGCCTCGCCACGGAGCTCTACGGGCAGCAGGTCGAGGCGCGGGTCCAGGCCGACGACGAGCTGGCTGCGCTTGCGCTCGACCGCCTCGCCGAGCCGGTCGGCGAACGTCGAGGTGGCCACGGTCGCCATGGTTGCAAGGCTACGCGGCGCGTCGGAGATTCGCGAGCGGCACGATCCGCAGCTCGGGCGGCGGCCGGCGCAAGAAGGAGCCGATCACGAGCAGCTCGTCCATGTCCGCGGGAGCGAGCGACGCCTCCGCTCGGGCCGCGAGGGCGAGCCCCGCCTCGGTCTCGACGCGCCCTGCAGCTCCCGCGAGGAGCGTCCGCGCAGCAGCCACACGCCCGCCCGAGACGAAGAACGCCCGCTGAAAGCCGTCTTCGACCGCGGGCACCAGCAGACAGAGCTCCAAGGCGCGAAGCCGCTCCAGCTCGGCGAGCGTGCCCACGACATCGGACAGCGCCGCGATCCGGTCGCGCAGACGCGCGGCGTCCTCGAAGCGGAGGTCGCGCGAGAGCCGCTTCAGCTTCGCGTTCAGCGCCGGCAGCGCGTCGGTGGGCTCACCGTCCCAGCTGTCGAGCGCCCGGGCGGCGAGACGCGCGCGTCCGCGGCTCTTGAGCGGCCCGTACGGGCCTGGCGTGTCGGTGACGCACCAGCCGGCTCCTCGCCGGCGCAGATACACGTGGCGGTCGGGCCGCGTGCTGCGGGCGTTCGCCGGCGGCCTCAGCTCGCGCAGGAGCCGGAGCTCCTCGAGCGCCGCCTCGAGCTCCGACCCGAGCACACGCCACTCGACCCGCTCGAGCGCGCCGAGCGCGGCCTCGACCGCGGGCCGCTGCCGCTCGGTCCGGAAGTAGGAGCGCAGCCTGGCGCGGAGATCGCGCGCGCGTCCGACGTAGAGCACCTGCTCGTTGCGGTCGCGAAAGAGGTAGACGCCCGGCCGCTGCGGCGCACCTGCGATCAGCGAGCGCTTTCCCGCAAGCCTGCGGGCGCGAGGCGCCGCAAGGTCGGCAAGCTCCGCAACCGTGCTCGCGCCACGCTCCTGTGCGAGGCCGATCAGCGCGAGCAGGATCTCCGCCGTCGCCTCCGCGTCGGCAAGCGCTCGGTGACATGGGCGCGTCGAGGTGCCGAAGAAATGCGCGAGCGACGCGAGCCCGACGCGCTGGATCCGGCCGGCGAGCACCCTGCGCGCCAGCCAGACCGTGTCGACGACCTGGGCGGCGATTCGCCTGCCGGTCAGCCGCTCGACCTCGCGGTCGAGGAAGCCGATGTCGAACCGCGCGTTGTGGGCGACGAGTACGGCGTCGCCGGCGAACTCGAGGAACCGACGCACCGCAAGCTCGACCGGCGGGGCGCCGCGCAGCTCGCGCGGGTCGATTCCGGTCAGAGCCGCGATCGCGGCCGGCAAGGGCCGGCGCGGGTTGACGAGCGTCTCGAACCGCTCCTCGAGCTCGAGCCCGCGCACCCGCACCGCGCCGATCTCGCAGATCGCCGAGCTGCCCGGCGAGAGTCCCGTCGTCTCGAGATCGACGACGACGTAGGTCGCAGACTCGAGCGGCAGCGCAGCGCCCGGCGCGTCCGCGAGCCCGACGTTCGCTCCTCGCCAGCTGAGCCGCGCGTCCCCCTCGACCACGTCTGCGAGCAGCGACCGGGCGAGCCCCGTCGGGACATGGCGCAGGGAATAGAGCGTGCGGGCCGCGTCCTCCGCCGGTACCGGCCCATGCCGCGCCTCGACGAGCTCGACGAGACGGTCGGCGGCGTCGAACGAGAGCTGCATGACCGAGAGCCTAGGCGAACATATGTTCGCCTGCAAGCGCACAAAGAGGGCCGCACCGTCTGAGTGACGTATGCGGCCCTCGAGGTGTCGGAGGAGCGGCCGGGGCTATCCGCCCTTGACGGCCGCCTTCAGCTGGCTTCCGGCCGAGAACTTCGGCACGGTCGCAGCCGGGATGTGCACCTTCTGGCTTGGATTCCGCGGATTGACGCCCTCGCGCGCGGCGCGATCACTCGTCGAGAACTTGCCGAACCCCGTGAACGTGATCGTGTCACGCCTCTTCAGCGCGTCGGTGACGGTGTCGAGAACCGCCTCCACCGCAGCGCCTGCATCGCGGCGGGATAGATTCGCCCTCGACGCCACCGCGTCAACAAACTCCTGTTTCGTCACTTTGCCACTCCTCCTGTCGTGGGACGTTTCAAAACCCGCCGGGCACCCTAACAGCCGAATCGGACTGGCTCAACCGTTTACGGCTTAACCATGCGGTTTGCGGCGGTTTTTGCCGCGGGCACGAGTTCTCCTGCACGGTAGAGCGAACGCAGGCGCACACCGAGCCTCGCCAGCGCATCCGCCCCGCCCTCCTCGCGATCGACCACGCAGACCGCATTCCTGACCACCAGACCGGCGTCTCGGAGCGCCCCAACGGATTCCGCAAGCGCGCCGCCGGAGGTGACGACGTCCTCGATCAGGCAGACGAGCTCGCCTTCCTCGAACAGGCCCTCGAGCCGGTTGGCCGTCCCGTACTCCTTCGCTGCGTCCCGGACGATCACGAACGGCAGGCCAGACGAGAGCGAGGCCGCGGCGGCCAGCGCGACTGCGCCGAGCGCGGGGCCGGCAAGGCGGACTGCGGCCGGCTCGTACTCGCGCACGGCCGCAGCAAGCCGCTCGCCGATCGGGCCGAGCAGCTCGGGCAGCGTCTCGAAGCGGTACTTGTCGAGGTAGTAGCTCGAGCGCTTGCCCGAGCGGAGCAGGAAGTCTCCCTCGAGCAGCGCGTGCCGGCGCAGCTGCTCGCCGAGCTCGTCGGTCCCGGCCATCTAGAGAGCTGCGCGGGCCAGCGCGAGCAGGCGCTCGGCCTCCGGCGCGCTGGGCTCGAGGGTGACCATCGAGCCGTCGTCGTAGTAGAGGTGAACGCTCTCGCGGGGCGCGCGGCGGCGGGCGAGGTAGAGGAGCGGCCCGCCGACGAACACGAGCAGGGCGAGCAGCCTACGCATCGGGCTCGACCTTCGGCCGGCGCACTCTCGGCTTCTTGTGCGGCTTCTTCTCCGCCTCCGCGAGGGTTCGCAGACAGGACCTGAGGTCGTAGAAGACGAGGCCGGATGTGGGCGAGGCGCCGGTCACCGCGACGATGCTGCGACCGTCGTCACGCGCGACGAAGACGCTCCCCTCGCGGAGTGCCGCCTCGAGCTGGGTGAGCGTGCGGCCCGAGCTCTCCGAGCGCTCGCGCGCGGCCGCGAGCAGGTCGACGGCAATCCGCGCGAGCTCCTCGCTGCGCGTCGAGTCGTCGGGTGCGGCAGCGAGCACGGTGCCCGACTCGTCGAGCAGGACAGCAGCCTCGACCTGGGTCGAGATCTCGGTCAGGTCGGCGAGAGCGGACGCGGCGTCCATCGCCAAGACGATACTGCGGGCGTGCTGGGACCGCTGCAGCAACCCGTGACGAAGTTCTTCGCCGACCGCGGGCCCCATCTCGCCGCGATGATCGCCTACTTCGGCCTGCTCTCGTCGGTCTCGCTGATCTTCCTCGCGCTCGCGATCCTCGGCTTCACCGGCCGCGCCGAGGAGTCGAGCTACCTGGTCAAGGAGCTCCAGCGCCTCTTTCCCTCACAGGGGATCAACGACATCGTGCGCGTGGTCGACGCGATCACGAGCAACGCCACGACGCTCGGCGTGATCGGCGGCGTCTTCCTGCTCTGGACCTCGCTCTCGCTCTTCAGCGTGCTCGAGTCGGCGTTCAACATCGTCTATCGCCGCCCGAACCGGTCCTTCCTCCGCGGCAAGTTCCTCGCGTCGCTCTTCATGGCGGCCTCGCTGATGATCCTCGTCACCGCGCTCTTCGTCGGCTCGGTCGGCTACGACCTCCTGAATCGGTTCGCGCCCGGATTCCTCGGCAACGGGATCATCGCGTACGCCCTCTCCGTGATCGTCTCCACCGCGGCGGTGTTCATCTTTCTCGTCGCGGCGTACGAGCGGCTGACAAACGTCTACCTGACGCTCGGGGAGGTGTGGCCGGGCGCCGCGCTCGCGGCGGTGCTGCTGCAGGTCACCTTCCAGGCCCTGCCGCTCTTCGTCCGCTTCTCGAGCGAGGTGATCGCGGTTCGCGCGCTCGGGGCCTCGGTGCTGCTCCTCGTCTGGCTCTACGTGATGGCGAACGTGATCATCTTCGGCGCCGAGGTCAACTGGTGGCACGGCCGCCGGGACGAGGAAGCAATCGTCGGCCTAGCCTGACGGGTCGCGTCCGCTAGGGCGTGGCGGCGAGTGCCGCCAGGAAGGCAGCCGCGGCGCGGGCGCGGTGGGAATTGCTGCTTTTCCAGGCGTTTCCCAGCTCGGCGACCGTGTGCTCCTCGCCGGCCGGCACGAAGATCGGGTCGTAGCCGAACCCCTCGCTTCCGCGGCGCTCGCCGGCGATCGTCCCAGCGAGGATCCCGGTGCCCCGCAGCTCGCGACCGTCCGGCGCCAGAGCGACGAGCTCGCAGACGTAGCGGCCACGGCGATCGGCTGCTCCGCCGAGCTCCGCCAGAAGCTGCGCGACGCCGTCCTCCGCCCAGCGCGCGGACTCGACTCCCGGCCGGCCGCCGAGCGCGGACGCCTCGATCCCGGAGTCCTCGCCGAAGATCCACGCGTCCGTGTTCCCAACCTCGCGCCCGAACCGCGCCTTGCCCCTTGCGTTCTCGTAGTACGTCTCCCCATCCTCGGCCGGAAACGCGTCGGCGCCGAGCAGCTCGATCTCCCAGCCGGAAAGCGCTGCCCGCAACTCCTCCAGCTTGTGTGCGTTCCCCGACGCCAGGACCGCCCTCACGGGCGCCACTGCACGCGCTCGACACCCTCGAGCTTCGCGACCATCTCTGCGACCCGCGCCGACTCGGACCGACGGGAGGCCCGCAGCACGACGTCCATGGTGCGGTCGTCCCCGAACTCGACCGTGTTCACCTGTCCGCCCAGCTCCTCGATCCGCGCGAGCACCAGCGCACCGTCCCCCTCCGGCTTGAGCGCGATCGCGAGCTCGGCCTCCTCCGGCCGCACCCGCGAGATGAAGCGTGCGCTGACGAGCTTGAGCGGACCGAGCGAGACGAGCACGAGCACCGCCGCACCGATCCCGACCGCGTAGTAGCCGGTGCCCGCAGCCATGCCGATCGCAGCCACGACCCACAGCGTCGCCGCCGTCGTCAGCCCGCGGACGTTGATGCCGCGGACGATGATCGCGCCGGCGCCGAGGAAGCCGATCCCGGTCACGATCTGCGCTGCGATCCGGGTGGGATCGAAGACGACGCCCTGTGGGGTCGAGAACGTCCAGTCCGTCCAGCCGTACGCGGACACGAGCGTGAAGGCGCAAGAGCCGAGCGACACCAGCAGGTGCGTCCGGAACCCCGCCTCGTGATCGCGCAGCTCGCGCTCGAGCCCGATCGCGCCGCCGAGCGCCGCGGCCAGCAGGAGCCGCAGCAGCGCCTCGGTGGTCGAGAGATCAGGCACGCTGCACGGCCACCGCGTCGTCCTGGGCGACCATGATCTCCTCGATTCCACCGCCTGCGAGATCGAGGAGACCGTCGAGCTCGTCGCGCGTGAACGGCTCGCGCTCGGCGGTCGCCTGCACCTCGACGAGCCGGCCGTCGGCGGTCATGACGACGTTCATGTCCGTCTCGGCCGCGGAGTCCTCCGAGTAGTCGAGGTCGAGGACCGGCTCGCCCTCGACCACGCCGACCGATACAGCGGCGATCTGTCCCGAGAGCGCCTTCGAGAGCCCGAAGCGGTCGAGTGCCCGGTGCGCGGCCACGTAGGCGCCCGAGATCGCCGCGCAGCGCGTGCCCCCGTCGGCCTGGATCACGTCGCAGTCGAGCCAGAGCGTGCGCTCGCCGAGCGCGTTGAAGTCGCAGACCGAGCGCAGCGCCCGGCCGATCAGCCGCTGGATCTCGACCGTGCGGCCGCCCTGCTTGCCCTTCGCCGCCTCGCGGGCCACACGCTCGCCGGTCGAGGCCGGAAGGAGGGAGTACTCGGCCGTCATCCAGCCGCGGCCGGAGCGGTGAAGCCAGCGGGGGACGCCCTTCCTCGACCATCGCCGTGCAGAGGACGCGCGTCTTGCCCTGCGAGTAGAGGACGGAGCCGTGCGCGTTCTCCAGCCAGTCCGGGATCAGCTCGAGCGGGCGGAGCTCGTCGTTCCGGCGGCCGTCGGCGCGGCTCATGCGACTGCCGCCTCGAGCGTCGCGATCTCCACATGCTCGACGTCCTCGATCGGGAGCTGCAGGAAGCGGCGCCCCATCGCGCGGAATGCGTCCACGTCGCCGGTGGTGAGAAAGCGGTAGCTGCCTTCGCGGGCGGATTCGTTCTCGATCTGCTTCCGCGTCAGCGTCTCCGCCACCTCGCGGGCCGTCTCCTCGGCCGAGAAGACGAGCGTCACCTCGCGGCCGAAGACGCGCTGCAGGATGGGCCGGATCAGCGGATAGTGCGTGCAGCCGAGGATGACGGTGTCGGCCCCGGCGTCTTTCAGCGGGGCGGCGTAGTCCCGCACCGCGATCGTGGTCTCCTCGGCGAACGGGTCGTCGCCCTCGATCAGCGGCACGAGGCGCGGGCAGGCAACCGAGAGCACCTCGGCACCCGCGTCGAGAGCGCGCACGAGCTCCTCGTAGCGCCCGCTCGAGACGGTCGCCTGGGTGGCGAGCAGCCCGATCCGGCGGTTGCGCGTGGCCTGCACGGCTGCGTGCGCCTCGGGCGCGATCACGCCCACGACCGGGACGCGGAGCTCGGTCTGGAGCTCCGGCAGTGCGGCAGCGGTCGCCGAGTTGCAGGCGACGACGACGAGCTTCACGCCCTCGGCCTCGAGGAACAGGCCGATCTCCCGGGCGAACCGGCGCAGCTCTCCGAGCGGGCGCGGGCCGTACGGGAGCCGTGCACCATCGCCGAGGTAGACGAAGTCCTCGTGTGGGAGCGTGACGAGGCACTCGTGCAGCACCGTCAGACCACCGACGCCCGAGTCGAACACGCCGATGGGCCGTTCGTCCATGCGCAGGATTGTAGGGAGGGGATGGGTCGGCTACCGTGCCGTCCGTGCTTGGCCGCCTGCTTCTCGTCGCGTTTGGCGTCCTCTCGGGCGCCGGCGCGGCGCTTGCGGCGTACACGTCGCCTCAGCTCGGCGTGTACGACGGGAAGCCGGTCGCCAGCGTCACGATCAACTTCTCGCAGGCGGCAACGGACGATCCGACCGCCAAGCTGACGTTCTACACGCCGAAGGGGTACGCGGCGACGCTGACCCAGCCCGCCGGCCAGACCATCGGCACCGTCACCGCCCAGGGAACCGCTGCCGATCTCGGCGGCGCGCTCCTGCCCCTGACCGGCACGGTGCAAGTGCGGGCCGCCGGCAGCACGTACCTGGCCGGCACCACGCAGGTCCCGATCGCGGCCACAGCGACGCAGTGCACGGGCACCGCGACGCACACGGCCTACTGGGTCCTGATCCTGCAAGCCGCCGGCCAGACGTTCGAAGTGCCGGTCTTCGTGGACAACGTCGCCGGGCCGTCAGAGAGCACGTTCGCAGCGGCCAAGCTCCAGGCCTGCTTGCCGCCGCCCGACGTGCCTGCGACTCACCCTCAGCGGGCAGCGTTCGGGTTCAGGCTGACGAGGGTCACCTTCACGCTGAACGGCATCTATTCGAGCCCCGGCACGCAGGACGCGCGCTGGCGGGTGCTCGCGACGCCGTACAACCCCGGCCAGGGCACGCCCAACGCGGCCGGCACGGTCGAGGCGCAGTCGGTCGTCCCGTTCCCGCGCTCGCTCAAGCTCGTCCGGCCGGCGCTGAGGCTCACGAGCAACATGGCCACGCTCGCCGTCCGCGGTGACGTCCTCACGCCGGCCGGAACTCCGGTGACGCTGCGACTCTTTCGCGGCACGGTTGCCACCGCGAACACCGGCTCGATCACGCTCCGGAAGTCGGGTTCGGCGTACTCCGGCGCGCTGAAGGTCACACGCCAGGCGACGCGTCAGATCCTCTTCCTGAAGGTGCGCGGAACGATCGCCGGGGGCACGGCTCAATGCACCCCGACGTTCGGCGTCACGTGCCTGTCGGTCATCCGCGCGGCGGTCGGGATGACGAGCAACACCGTCCGCGTCATCATTCCGGCGAAGCGGAAGTAGGAGAGCTCGTGCGTGTTCTCGCAGCGACGCACGGCCCGAGCGTCGGCCCCGGCGTGTTCGCGGACGCCGTGCAGGAGGCCGGGCACGAGCTCGTCGAGTGGCCGGTTCAGCTCGGCGGCGGGGCGCCCGAGGGCGCCGACGCCGTGATCGTCCTCGGCGGCGCGATGCACCCGGACGAGGACGAGCGCCACGGCTGGCTGACGACGGAGCTGCGCTGGCTCGAAGGGTTGCTCGACCAGGGGACACCGCTGCTCGGCATCTGTCTCGGCTCGCAGCTCGTGGCCCGGGCTGCGGGAGCGGAGGTCTTCCGGTCGGCGGAGTCGGAGGTCGGCTGGTTCCCGGTCGAGTGCACGGCCGCAGCGGCCGACGACCCGGTGGCGGGAGCGCTACCCGAGCGGTTCGACGCCTTCCAGTGGCATCACTACACGCACACCCTCCCGGCCGGCGCGGTCGAGCTGGCCCGCAGCGCGGTCTGCACGCAGACCTACCGGGTCGGGAGTGCGTGGGGCGTTCAGTTCCACCCCGAGGTCCGCGCCGAGCAGGTCGAGGAGTGGCTGTCCGAGGATCCGGAGGACGTGGCGGACCCCGGTGCGCTACGCGCCGCGACACGGGAACGCATCGCCGGCTGGAACGAGCTGGGTCGCGGCCTCTGCCGCGCGTTTCTCGCGGCGGCCTAGGCGGCCGGTACCCGGCCTGTCTCCGCGGGCAGCGACTCGTCCCGCGACCACTCGTGCCACGAGCCCCGGTAGTTCGAGGCGCGGTAGCCCGCCGCCCGCAGGATCTCCGTTGCGAGCTCGGAGCGGGAGCCGGAATGGCAGTAGGCAACGAGCTCGACGTCCTCGACCGGGCCGAGCCGCTCCCGAATCTGCTCTTGCGTCAAGGTCATCAGCTCCTGCACGTCCAGGTGCTGCGCGCCGGGTATCCGGCCCGGCCGCGGATCGCACGGAGCCACGGCGTCACCCGTGTACTCGTGCGTGCTGCGCACGTCGAGGATGACGAGGCCTTCCTCGCCGAGCCGGCGAACGACCTCCTCGGTGGTCACGTCCGCCGTCACAGCGCCGCCACGAGATCACGCTCGGCCGCGATCGAAGGACGATTGGAGGCGCGATCGAGCCAGCCGGACAGCGTGGGCCACGGCTCGAGCGAGACCCCGAGCATGTCGTTCGCGCGAATCACCCACGGCAGGAACGCGATGTCGGCGAGCCCGAACGCGCGCCCCGAGAGCCACTCTGTGCCCTGCAGCAGCGCGTCCAGGAAGCCGAGCTCGTCCTCGAACCGCGCACGCGCTCCCTCCTCCCCGCGCCGGAACGCGTAGTACGGCTTGGAGAAGTCCTCGAAGCGGAAGACGATCAGCCGGCCGGCGGCGCGCTCACCCGGATCGTCGGGCCAGAGCGGCGGCTCCGGGTAACGCTCGTTCAGAAACTCCGCGATCACCGCCGACTCCGGCAGCACCCAGCCGTCCTCCTCCAGCACGGGCACCTTCCCGGCCGGATTCTTCTCGTACAACCAGGCGGGCCGGTCCGTGAGGTCGATCTCGACCGGGTCGTACGGGACGTCCTTCTCCGCGAGCACGATCCGGACTCGCGCGCAGTACGGGCACCGAGCGGCGTCGAAGAGCGTGATCACTGCCGTTGCACCGCGATCGCGCTCGGGATCGTCGGGGCGTCGGCCCAGCCGTGCTCGGCGCCCTCGAGCCCGATCGCGCCTGCGACGCCGGCCAGGAGATCCTGCGGCGGCGGCAGCTCTTCCGGGGACTGGGCCGTACGCGCCACGGCGCGGATGTGGGCCGGATCGGCGCCCGTGAGCCTCGCGACGACGCGCGGATTCGCGGCGAGCGCGATCACGTCGCCCGGCGGCAGCGCGCCGTAGTGCTCGGGAACGGAGAGGTACTCGTCGACGATGCGTCCCCCTTCGAACAGGATGAAGCGCACGACCTGCTCGTGCTCGACCCCGAGCGCGAGGACGACCGCGCCGGTTCTCTCCGAGAGCTCGCGGGCCAGGCGGCGCAGCATCGACGGATCCCGGTCGCAGACGTCGTCGTAGACGGCGATCCAGCCGTTGCGCGGCGGCGCGATGATGCTGCCATTCGAGGCCCCGGGCAGCCGCGGCACGAACTGGCGGACTGCTCGCTCGATCCCGCCGATGTCGTCGGTCTGGATGTGGATCGAGCCGTACGAGCGGCCGCCGCCAACAGCGCGAACCTCGAGCGGAAGGACGAGGTTGCGCGACTCCTCGCGGAAGCCGAGCTTCTCGTAGAACGGGAGCGCCTCCAGGTTCGCGCTCAGGATCAGGTGCGTGGCGCCTCGAGCCCGCAGGTTCTCGATCACCGCCTCGACGAGCGCGCGCCCCGCTCCCTCGCGGCGGCCGCTCTTGACCACGTAGAGGTCGCCGATCCGGGCGACGTGCTCCTCGAGCCACGACGAGACGAAGCCGAACACCTCGCCGTCCTCCTCGGCCAGGAAGAGAGCGTTCGCAGCAAGCGCGCGCTCGAACTCGGCCCGGTTCGCGTCCCAGCTCGTGTCCGCCCAGGCCGGCGGGGCCGGGCTGTCGGACTGCCAGAGCTCCCAGAGCCGCTGCACGGCCTCGAGGTCGTCGTCTGTGCCGTGGCGGATCGTCATGCGGGTGGGAACAAGCGGAGTCCGGTCAGGAGATAGTGGGCGCTCAGGTTCTCGAATGGGTGGAAGCGGGCCCCGAAGGTACGAACGTCGGGAACGTCACCATAGAACGCGGTGACCGCCTTGCGCAGTCCCAGATCGCCGGCGGGCCAGGCGTGAGGCCGCGCGAGGTGGCGGGCGAGGAACCAGTCCGCCGTCCACTCCCCCAGCCCGCGTAGGGCGACGAGCCGGGCTGTCACCCCCTCGTCCGGCAGCGACGCGAGCTCGTCCAGGTCGAGATCGCTGCGGGCGAGGCCGACCACGTACTCCGCCTTGCGGGTCGAGAAGCCGACGCCGATCAGCTCGTCCTCGATCGCGCTCGCAACCCGCTCGCGCTCGGGGAAAGCGTGCGCGTGGACCCCGGCGGCGCCGAAGCGCTCGATGAAGCGGCTCCTGATCGCCGCCGCAGACTGAAGCGAGACCTGCTGCGCGGTGATCGAGGTGACGAGGGCCTCGAACGGGTCGACCTGCAGCGGCGGCCGGAAGCCTGCGAGGCCGGTCGCGAGCCGGCCGAGGATCTCGTCCGACTTCGCCCAGGCGTAGAAGCCGTCGAGATCGAACGGCAGCCCGAGGAAGTGGAGCACCTCCACCTCGATCGCCTCGTCGTACGGCGTGACGTCGACGCCACCGGGGGCGGGTTCGATCCGGACCTCGCGCCCGGCGAAGAACCGATCGATGCCGCCGTCGCGCCAGCGCGTTGCGCGGTCGAGGCCGTACACCTCGAAGCGCGCCATGGTGACGTCGAAATCGTACGGCTGGGGCAGGCGAACGAGCATCGGCTCATGCTTTCAAGTCGAATGAGGGCCGTGCCGATAGACGCCTCGTGCGTCGCCTCGCCGCCATCTGTCTGTGCGCCCTCGCGCTGCCTGCCGCCGCGTCGGGAGCCGACCGTTCGTGGGCGCAACCTCAGATCAAGAAGGTCGTCGAGGCGGGTCTCCTCGCCGACACCGTCGCCGGGTTCAAGCCGCAGCGACCGCTGACGCAGCGCGCGCTCGGCGCTGCGCTCGAGACCCTCTCGCTCTCGAGCGAGGAGCCGGTCGAGTACCGCTATCCGGTCGTCGTGCCGGGCCGCGCGGTCACGATTCGCGAGCTCGACGCCGCACTCGTCGGCTTCCTCGGGCTCGGTGATGCCGCCCGCGCGATCACGACCGCGCTCCGCGATGCCGGTCTCAAGCCGAAGGCGGGCGCAGGCTCGGAGACGGTTGCGCGCCTGCTCGGCTTTCGGATCAACCATCCCGCCGACCAGGACGCGCTCGAGCTCGGCCTCAACGAGCCGGCGACGCGCGCCGAGACCGCGTACTCGCTCGCCCGGCTGCTCGACCTCTCGGGCTGGGAGCAGGACTCGATCCGCTCCGCGACCGAGATGCTGTTCCTGCCGGAGCTGAGCGAGCTCCAGCGCCAGGTGCTCACCCGCGCCGTGTCGTTCGTCGGGTACCCGTATGTCTGGGGCGGGATGTCCGAAGCTCCTCAGCAGGCACTCGGGAAGCAGGCGCCCGGCGGGTTCGACTGCTCCGGGTTCGTCTGGCGCGTGTTCAAGCTCGAGCCGTTCGCCGGTGCATCCGCGCTGGCGACGATCCTGCGCGGCCGCTCGACCTACGAGATGTCAGGCGAGGTGCCGCCGGCGCAGCGGATCAAGAACGTGCAGAACCTCCAGCCGGGAGACGTCATCTTCCAGGGCGCGAACGGCCCGAAGTCGAAGCCGGCGCAGGTCGACCACGCGGGGATCTACCTCGGCAGCGGCTGGTTCGTCCACTCGTCCGGAAACGGCACCACCCTCCATCCATTCGAAGGGTGGTACCGCGACCGGTTCGCCTGGGCCAGGCGACCGCTGCGCGAAGCGGGGCTGGGCTAGCTCCTACTTCCCGGCGAGCATCTCCGCGAGCTCGCTCAGTGTCGGCAGCTCCTCGTCGTCCTCGGAAGGCGCCGGCTTCTCAGTCGGCTTGCCGCGATCGGCCTTCGGCTCGCCGCGCTCGCGCGTCGGCTGCGCCTGGCCGCAGTTCGCCTGCGCCGCACGGCACTGGACGAAGCGCCCGTGGAACGTCCCGCGCACGCCCGCGGGGATGAGGACGTGGTACGCGGCCGCAGAGCCTCGGAACGTGAAGTGACTGCCGAGAACGACGGCCACGCCACCCGGTCCCGCACAGAGGTACACGGTGCCGCGCTCGCTCTGGTGGCGCTGCACACGGGCCTTGCCGGTGCACCGCACTTTCAGGTCGCCGCCGAGATCGAGGATGCCGACGTAGCCGGCGCGCGCCGCGATCCGCACCGGACGCTGGTTCTCCGTTGACGCCGTGGTGAGCTCACCGCCGAAGAACCCCTTGCCGACGAGCTTGGTCGGGCCGCTCACGTTCGCGTCCTTCGCCACCGCCGCAATGGGCACGAGGAGCGCGACGAGAGCCGCCGCAACGATCATCTTGAAGCTGGTCATGCGCTTCCCTCCTGGTTCGATTTGCTTGCCTCGAGACGCAGTGAGGGCGGAAGCCGTGTGGAACTCGCAGGTCCCCGGTACGCATTCGGTCAGCGAGTCGTAATGAGAGTTTGCTGGGGGTACCTCCAACGAGGGGCGGCGTCCCCCTTCTCAGCGATCGAGCTGCCAGATGTGGAACGCCGGGCCGTCGGCGGGCAGCGTCGCGATGCCTGCGGTGCAGGTCGCGTCGCCGCCGAGCACCGGCTCGAACGCGCGGCAAGCCGAGCGACGCAAGCGGACGGGCCTAGTATCGGCCCGCTCTTACGTCAGCGCGCTGGCGACGTCGTGCAGGTCGTAGAAGCGCTCGTACGCGACGCCGAGGTGGTCGAGGTGTGTCGCGAGCGAGTCGCGGGCGAAGATCCGGTCCGCCGCGAGGGCTGCGCAGCGGTCCGAGTAGCCGTCGCCGACGTAGATGTACGGCTCGCCCGCGAGGCCGCCGCGCTTGCACGGCTCGCCGCAGGTCGCGCAGGCTGCCTCGTCCCGGAAGAGGACGATCCAGCCGTCGGGCCGCGCGTCGAGCCGGTTCGCGAGCACGTTCAGCTCCAGCCGCTCGCGCGCCAGCACGGGCTCGATCAGCTCGTGGAAGCCCGCCGAGATCACCGCCGGCTCGAGCGCGGCGAGCTCGCGCAGTCCCGGCCGCACCTCGACGTGCCTGACCACCCACCGCGCGACCTCCTCGAGCGGCGCCGTGATCGCCCGGAACTCGAGCGCGATCTCCTCGTGCAGCGTCAGGTCGATGCCCACGCGCGGCTCGAGCTCGGCGAGCAGGGCCGGGTCGCCGAACTCGTGGATCACCTGGACGAGCGAGTCCCGGACCGTGACCGTCCCGTCCCAGTCGACGACGAGTCTCATCCGCGCCCCACCGGGACGTGTCCCGCCGTCAAGCGAGCCGTCGGGGTCAGACCCCGCATGCGCGGTTGACGATTCGCCACGTCCGTCGCAGCCCGCCGCTTAGAGGTGTGACGTGAGGCCGGCGTCCGAGGGTGCTTCATCGCCCGTCTCGTACCACGAGAGCGCGTACTTGCCGTCGTCCAGCTCCGCCGCGAGCTTGGAGAGCTTGAGCGGGTTGAAGGTGTCGCACATGACCGCGAGCTCGCCCGTCTCGTGCAGCCCGATCGACTTCTCGGCGAGCCCGGGATGCGGGCCGTGCGGCAGGCCGGACGGATGCAGCGTGATCGAGCCAACGTCGACACCCTTCCGCGAGCCGAAGTTGCCGGAGACGTAATAGATCATCTCCTCGCTCTGAAGATTCGAGTGGTGATAAGGAATCGGAACCGCGAGCGGGTCGAAGTCGAGCTTGCGCGGGCAGAACGAGCAGATCACGAAGTTGCGCCCGGCGAAGGTCTGGTGCGACGGCGGCGGCTGGTGGATGCGACCGGTGATCGGCTCGAAGTCGTGGATCGAGAACGTCCACGGATAGAGGTAGCCGTCCCACCCCACGACGTCGAACGGGTGGTAGTCGAGCAGGTAGGTCTGGTACCCGTCGCGGACGCGCACCTTGACCGGGAACTCGCCGCGCTCCCGGTGCGTGTTCAGCTCCGTGGGCGGATGGATGTCCCGGTGGTAGTACGGAGCGCCTTCCATGATCTGCCCGTACTGGTTGCGGTAGCGCCGCGGGATCTCGATCAGCCCGGGAGTCTCGAAGATCAGGTACCGCTGCTCACCTTCTGGCCTGAAGCGGTACGTCGTGCCACGGGGGATGACGACGTAGTCGCCGTCCTTGTACGGGAGCTCGCCGAAGATCGTCTCGAGCGTCCCCGTGCCCTCGTGGACGAAGATCACCTCGTCCCCCTCGCCGTTCCGGAAGAAGTACTCCATCTGCTCCGAGGGCCGGCAGAGGGAGATCTCGACGTCGGCGTTCCACATCAGGAGCCGCCGGCCCGTGACCTCGTCGCCGCCCGCCTCGACACCCTTGGTGTGCATCAGCCGGTGCTGGTGGGTGTCAGGCAGCCACTCCTCGCGCACGATCGGCTCGAACTCGCCGATCTCCTGCACGCGGCAGGGCGACTGGAGGTGATAGAGGATCGATTCGTTGCCGGTGAAGCCTTCGAGCCCCATCACCTCTTCAGTGAGCAGGGTGCCGTTGTCGCGGAACTGAATGTGGCGCTTGCGCGGAACATCGCCGAGACGCTGGTAGAAGGGCATCGGTCGGAGGATACCCCCGGAGCACGGTGACGGGTCCGGTTACAAAACGTTCGCGGAGAGCACGCCGACCCCGGCGATCTGGAGCTGGAGCGGCCCGCTCGGGACGCGCTCGTGCAGCGCACGCGGCGGGCCGGCCAGCAGGTCGCCCGGCCGCAGTCGGGTGTTGAGCTCCGCACGAGCGCGCGCAGCTTCCCAGTCGAAGTCGTCGGTGACGTCGGTGTCCACCACCGGGCCGAGGAGGAGCGCGAAGTCACGGTCCTTGGGCGACGCGAGCTCGGGCGCACGCCACTCGGCCATCCCGGTCCAGCCGCCGATCGCGTTGTCCAGGCCGATCACCGCGACCAGCCGGATCGCAACGTCGAGCCGTCCCCCGGGCCTGACGATGACGGCGCCCGGCGAGCGGATCGCGCTCGGGTTCGCGAACGTGAAGCTGGTCGCGTCTTCGAAGATCCGCACCGCAGGCGGCTCGAGCACAGGCGCGCGCAGCAGCACGTCGTCGAGCCTGTACACGGCGTGCTCACGCGCCGCCGAGCCGCCCGTGAAGAAGGACTGCAGCGTCTGCGCTGCGAGCTGTACGACCGTCTCGCCTTCGATCCGGCCCGGCCAGCCGCGCTGGAGCTCCTGACCGACGGGAGTGAACATGCACAGCCTCATGGCTCGGTGTGGACGATCACGTCGGCGACGTCCGGTCTCGCACGGCGCAGCCGCTCCTCGACCTCGCTCGCCCAGGAGTGAGCGTCGGCGAGAGTCGTGGCCGGGTCGAGCCCGAGCGTGATGAACGCCACGACCCCTTTCTCCGTCCGCAGAAGCCGCAGCTCGCGCAGCGGGCCGCCGGCGGCGGCCTCGGCCGCGGCCTCGATTCCGGCCGCCTCGACGAGCTCGCCTGCTCCGGCCTCGGCGAGCGGCTCGAGATGGGTCTGCACCGACGTGATCTCGGGCACCGAGCTGACGATCGCGCGCTCCACCTGCTCTGCGATCTCGTGGGCCTGGTCGAGCGGCAGGTCGCCGGGGAGCTTCAGGTGGAGCGAGACCTCGGTGTCGCGTCCGAGCGCGACGACACTCAGGTTGTGGATCTCACGCACCTGCGGGACGCTCATCGCGGCTGCGAGCGCGCGGTCGTGCAGCGCCGCCTCGCCCGCCCGCGGCTCGACGTGGACGACGACGTCGCTGCCCGGCAGGGCGTCCTCGAGCTCCGCCTCGACCAGGTCTGCGACGGCGTGACCCTGGCCGACGACGGCGCCGGGCGGCACGGAGATCACGACGTCGGCGAACGTGCGACCGGCGGCCTGGCGGAGGCGAAGCCTGGAGAGTGAGATCGGCGGCTCGATGCCCGCAATCGCGGCGCGGGCCGCCGCCTCGGCTTCCGCGGGTGCGCGATCCATCAGCACGTCGACGTTCCGCCGGATCAGCCGGCCGGCGGCGAGGAGCACGAGCGCGGCGACGAACAGCGCGGCGATCGAGTCGCCCGCCGGATAGCCGGCGGCCGCGGCGGCGAGGCCGCCGAGCACCGCGAGCGTCCCCGCAAAGTCGCTGCCGAAGTGGATCGCGTTCGAGCGCAGGGCCTCGCTGTCGTAGCGGCGCGCCGTTCGCAGCGAGATGACGGTGCGGGAGAGGTCGATCACGAGCACGACCGCCACGATCGCGAAGAGCCACCAGGCGGTGTCGACAGAGTGGCTCGTCGTCCCCGTGAGCCGCGTCACCGCCAGCGCAGCGACGGCGACGCTGACGAGCGCGAGCACTGTCGCCTCCCCCAGCGCGGCGAGATGCTCGGCCTTCCCGTGCCCGTACTGGTGCCCTTCGTCGGCGGGCCTACCTGAGACGCCGATCGCGAAGAACGTGAGCAGCGCGGCGACGAGGTCCGTGCCGGAGTGCAGCGCCTCCGAGACGAGCCCGAGGCTGCCGCTGACGAGACCCGCGCCGAGCTTGAGCGCGGCGAGCACTGCCGCCGCGCCAATCGAGACGAGCGCGGTTCGGCGCTGCGGCGTCATGCCGGAAGGCTAGATGAGTCTCAGTACCAGCGACCGCGCCGGAAGCCGCCGAACGCCAGGCCCAGGATGACCAAGATCAGGCCGAGGACGACACGGTCGGTCAGCGCGAGCACGATGCCGATCACCACGAGGACTGCGCCTATTCCCATGCGCAGCAGCATCTCACACGGCGGCGATTCGGAAACGCGGAACCGTCAGAGGTTGCCGCGAAGCGCCTGTTCGCGCTCGATCGACTCGAAGAGGGCCTTGAAGTTGCCCTCTCCGAACGTCGTCGCACCGTGCCGCTCGATCACCTCGAAGAAGAGCGTCGGCCGGTCCTGCGCCGTCTTCGTGAAGATCTGCAAGAGGTAGCCGTCCTCGTCGCGGTCGGCGAGGATCCGCAGCCGCTTCAGGTCCTTGTAGTCCTCGGCGATCTCGCCGACCCGCCCCTCGACCTCGTCGTAGTACGTCTCCGGGGTGTCGAGGAAGAGAACGCCGCGGTCCTTCAGCGCTTCGATCGTCTGCACGATGCTCCGCGACTGGAGGGCGATGTGCTGGACGCCGGGGCCCTCGTTGAACTCGAGGTACTCGTCGATCTGGCTCTTGCGCTTCCCCTCGGCCGGCTCGTTGATCGGGAACTTGATCTTGCCCGAGCCGTCCGCCATCACCTTGCTCATCAGCGCCGAGTACTCGGTCTGGATCTGGTCGTCGCCGAAATGGACGATGTTCGTCATCCCGAACACGCTCTCGTAGAACTCCACCCAGCGGTTCATCTGCCCGAGCTCGACGTTGCCGACGACGTGGTCGACGGCGATCAGGCCGGCGCCCGGGCTACGGTGCCCATTCGGAGAGAGCGAGGCGTAGCCGGGGAGGTACGGGCCGTTGTACTCGGACCGGTTGACGAAGGTGTGCACGTTCTCGCCGTAGGTCCCGATCGTCGCCAGCTCGACACGGCCGTGCTCGTCCTCGAACCACTCCGGCTCCGCGACCCCGCGGGCTCCGCGCTGCACGGCCTGCTGGAAGGCGTGAGCGGCGTCCGGAACCTGGAGAGCGACGTCCTTCGCTGCGTCGCCGTGCCTGGCCGCGAAACGGCCGATGTCGCTGTCGGCACGAATGCCGCTCGTGAGCACGAGGCGGATCTCACCTTGCTCGAGCACATAGGACGCGCGATCGCGGACACCCGTCTCGGGGCCGGCATATGCGACGCGATCGAAGCCGAGCGCGTGCTCGTACCAGTAGGCCGCCTGCTTGGCGTTGCCGACCCACAGCTCGAGGTGGTCCCACCCGTCGAGGGGCATGAAGTCGCGCTCGGACACGGGGCGGATCTTACTCGGAGGCCGCGACGGGCGGCCGTCGCCGCGCCGTCAGGATGCCGCCGCCGATCAGGATGCCGCCCAGCACCTGCAGGAGCGTCATCCGCTCGGACAGGAGGATGAGCGCGAAGACCGCGGCCACGAACGGCTGCAGGTTCCCGACGAGCGTCGCGCGTGAGGCGCCGATCTTGTGCAGCGAGCGGAACCAGAGCACGTTGGTCACCACGAGCGGGCCGAGCGTCGCGAAGGCGAGCAGCAGCCACACCTTCCAGCCCAGCCCGTAGTCCTGGTCGGCGGTCTGGGGGAAGCCGACGAGAGCGATCAGCACCCAGCCGAGCGACAGCACGACTGCGCTGATCTGCGACGCGGTGTAGCGCTCCATCAGCGGCGCGATCACGACCGAGTAGCCGGCCCACGTGGCAGCGGTCGCGATCCCGAGCACGTTGCCGCGCAGGTCGCCCGAGAGGCCGCCGGGCGCACCGACGGCGACGAGCCCGACGCCGGCGAACGAGATCGCGGCCGCGATCCAGAACTTCCGCGACAGCCGCTCCAGCCCGAACGCGATCCCGATCAGCGCGGCGAAGATCGGCGTGGCGCCGAGGATCAGGGCGATCGTCGAGGCGCTCGTCTTCTCCAGCGCGTAGACGAAGGCCAGCTGGTTCAGCCAGAGGCACAGCGCCGCAAGCGCGACGAGCCCGAGGTCTGCGCGGCGCACTTTCAGGGTGCGCTCGGCGATGAAGGCGATGCCGAGGAAGATCACCGCCGCAGTGCCGTAGCGGACGGTGCCGTACGCGAGCGGGTGGAACCCGTGCGTGAGGATGTAGCGCGTGACCGTGAGGTTGAGCGACCAAAGGACGATCGTCGCCAGCAGCATCAGCTCGACACTCAGGGGACGGCGCACCCGGCCGACACTATCTTTGGCTGCGCAGGGGCACGGGCAGAGCCCGCGCCCGCGCGAAGACCCCTAAAGGGTCGCTTCGCTCCCATCCAGACCCGTTACGCTTCGTCAGATGGCAGAGCCTTCGATCCGCGACATCGACGCCCTCATCGGGCCCGCGACGCCCCACTTCGCCTACCAGCTGCGCGCCCGCGTCCGCGAGCTGATCGAGGACCTGCCGGCCGACCATCCGGTCCGTCGCTACGGCGAGGAGAAGATGCAGCTGCTCGACGCCCTCGGACATGCGTCCTCGAGGGCCGAGGGCGGCGAGAAGGAGTCGCGCACGCGCATCGGCTGGGAGCAGTTGCCGAGCTCTGCGCCGGCGTACGAGCCGCTGCCAAAGCGGTCATGACGTTCGCCGGGGCCTCCGTGCTCGTGACGGGGGGTTCACGGGGGATCGGCAAGGCGATCGCACTCCGCTTCGCGGCCCTCGGCGCCTCGCAGGTGGCGATCGGGTACATGCGCTCCGACGCGGCGGCCGAGAAGACGGCCGAGGAGCTCGAGGCTCTGGGCGCGAAGCCGATCCTGATCCGCGGCAACATCTCCTCGAGCCGCGTGCTCGAGGAGGTCGCGTTGCTCGGGGCGCTCGACGCCCTCGTCCACAACGCGGCCACGGGTGTGATCCGGCCCGCACTCGAGACGGAGGACAAGCACTGGGACTGGACGCTCACCGCGAATACGCGCGCCCTGCTCGCCCTCACGCGGGTCGTCGCGCCTCAGATGTCCCCCGGCGCGTCGATCATCGGCATCTCGAGCCTCGGCGCGCACCGGGTGCTCGAGAACTACACGCTCGTCGGCACCTCGAAGGCGGCGCTCGAAGCGCTCATCCGGTACCTCGCGGTGGAGCTCGGGCCGCGCGGGATCCGGGCCAATGCCGTGTCGGGAGGAGTGGTCGACACCGGCGCGCTCGACCACTTTCCGAACCGCAAGGAGATGCTCCGGATGGGGAAGCGGAACCCGGCCGGACGGCTCGTGAAGCCGGAGGACATCGCGGAGGCGGTCACCTTCCTCTGCTCGGACGAGGCGGAGATGATCCGCGGCCAGACCCTGATCGTCGACGGCGGCTTCTCGCTCAAGGCCTAGATGGAGCCCACCGACCACAACCGACGCGCGTTCGACGACGCTCACCGCACGGCGGAGAACGTGCTCGCGACACCCGGGATGCCCGACCGGATCCGGGAGCGGCTCCAGGGTGCCAAGGGCAGCCGTGTCCTCCATCTCCTCTGCGGCAGCGGCCGCGAGACGCTCGACCTGACCGAGCTGGGAGCCCTCGTCACGGGTGTCGACGACGACGAGGGCGCGATCGACGCCGCGCGGCGGCGGCTGCCGGAGCTGCCGTGGGTGCACGCCGACGTGCACGCGCTACCACCTGAGCTTCTGCTCGGCCGCTGGGATCTGGTCTACCTGGGCTACGGCTCGCTCGCACGCCTCCGGGACGTCGACGCGTGGGCCGCCGGCGTCGCCGCTGCGCTCCGGAGCGGCGGGGTGCTCCTTCTCCACGACGAGCACCCGGCAGCGCTGTGCCTCGACGCGTTCGGGCGCTGGCGGGACGACTACTTCGCGCGGCCGGTGCTCGGCGAGGTGGTCACCGCGGTGGCGGGTGCCGGGCTGGCGCTGCGCGGGCTCGAGGAGTGGCCGGGCAAGGATGCGAAGGTGCCGGGCCACCTCGTGCTGGCCGCGGAGAAGCGCGACGCTTAGAAAGCGCTTCGCAAGGGGACAACGGGTGCATGGGAATATCAGTGAGCATCTTGTTGATTGCAGTCGGCGCGATCTTGACGTGGGGCGTCACGGCGAATGCCGAGGGCCTCGACATCAACGCGATCGGCGTCATCCTCTTGATCATCGGCCTCCTCGGCCTCGTGATCTCGATGATCTTCTGGTCGAGCTGGGGCGGCTTCCAGCGCCGTGCGGCCTACGTCGAAGGCGGCCCCGTCCGTCGTGTGGCGACACCTCGCCGCCGCGCGACGACCGTGGTCGAGGAGGACGAGGTCGCGCCGGGTCCACCGCTTCCGTAACGGTCTACCGCCTCCGAAACAGCGAACGTCCGAGATCGCCGGCTACGTAGCCGGCGATCTTCGGGTTCTCCTGCAGCCGCCGAAGCGAGTACTCGTACCACTGGCGGCCGTAGGGCACGTAGATGCGCAGACGGTGACCGTCGGCGACAAGCCGGTCGCCCAGTTCGGGCCGCACGCCCAGAAGCATCTGGAACTCGTACCGGTCCGGCTGCAGGCTCCGCTCGCGGAGGAGGCGAAGCGACTGGTCGACGAGCCACTGGTCGTGCGTGGCGATCGCCGCGTAGCAGCCGCCGTCCAGCAGCGCCTCCAGCGTCTGGACGAAGCTGGCGCGCACCGCCTGGTCGTCGCGGAACTGGATCGACTCGGGCTCGATGTAGATCCCCTTGCAGAGCCGGACGCTCGCCCCGGCAAGCGAGGCCGCATCGGCGACCGTTCGCTTGAGCGACGCCTGGAGGACCGGCCCGACACGTCCATGCCCCTCGTCGCGCAGCTCACGGACGAGCCGCAGCGTGTCGTCGGTCGTGGACGAGTCCTCCATGTCGATGCGCACGAAGCGGTTCGTCGGCTCCGCCGCGGCGATCACCGCCTCGACGTTTCGCTTGCAGAGCTCGTAATCGAGCTTCAGGCCGAGCCCGGTCGGCTTGACGCTGACGTTCGCATCGAGGTCGTCCCGCTCGAAGACGTCGAGCGCCGCGACGTACTCCGCCGCGATCGCCGCGGCCTCGGTCTCGTCGGAGACCTCCTCGCCCAGCACGTCGACGGTCGCGAGCTTGCCGTCGGCATTGAGCGCGGCGACCACCCGGCGGGCATCGTCGAGAGAGGACCCTGCGATGTACCGCGCGGAGAGCTTCTGCACGACGCGTCTCGGGACGGCCGGAAGCAGCGTGACGACGGCACGGTCGAGCAGGGACACGGCGGGAGAGCCTATTTGTTTGCGCAAGATGACCATCCGCAGAAGCGGATGCTCATCGCGCGAAGACCCCTAAAGGAGGTCGGTTCGCGGCCCCGCGCGCTCGAACATCGGGCTTAGCGTTCGCGCATGAAGCCTTGCCGCGCTGCAGAGACGAGCGCGACGGCTTCCGGGAAGAGCACGCGCATGGCGTCGCGCAACGCGACGGCCTGCTCGTCGATGCTGCCGCTCGGCTGCACCTGCTTCAGCGCAGCCGACGTGAGCTCGACGGCGGTGTTCAGCGTCAGCGTCGCGAACTGCTCGCGCTGCGCCTCCTGCACCGTCTCGGCCTGCTGGGCGGCGAACTCCTGGATCCCTCGGAGCAGATCCTCCGGGTCACCGCCGAACGGGAAACCAAAGCCGCCACCTTCCATGCTCCAAGGCTACCGGAGGTCGGTCCTGTAGCCGCGTTCGATTTCGCCGAAGAGCGCTTCGACGAGGTCGCTCGCACCCTTCATCGCCTCGGCGAACGGCGAGCCGTGCACCGCGCTTCCGAGCGCGACCTCGAGCTTCCGGGTCGCACTGCCGATCTCGTCGAGCCGAGCCGGTGTTGCGAGCACGGGTGGCGCGCCGAGCACGTGCTGAAGCTCGAGTGACGCTTCTTCCGCGTCCTCGATGCCGGGAGGATTCTCGGTCACCCTTAGCGCTGCCAGCTGCGAGCGCAGCTCGTCGAGGTCGCCGCCGGCCGCCGTCTCGGCCGCGAGCTCGCACAGCGCGATGATCGAGACCGCGTCCCGAACACGCAGCCGGTCGTCGACCGGCTCGCTCTCGGCGTCGTACGCGAGCCATGTGCGCGCTCCGTCGGCCTCGTCGAACGAACAGATGTAGATCCTGTCGCCGGGATGGGCCTCCGCAGCGAGAACCGCATTCGCGCCGGAGACTGCAGCGATCCGCTCGAGCTCGTCGGCGAGCGCCATCGCGTCATCGTAGGCCGGACTACGATGCGAACGTGGTCGAACGGGTTGCACTCGCGCTGGCCGTGCTGGCGTTCGCGCTGGCGCTGCTCGCGATCGTGGTGGCACGTGCACGCCGCAGCGATCCCACCGACGAGGCCCTCACACGCCTGCACACACTCGTCGCCGAGGAGACCGCGTCGGCCGCGGAAGAGCTGAAGTCGCGTCTCGCCAGGATGCGCGCAGACGCGCTCTCGTCGCTCGTCGAGGAGGAGCGAAAGATCGCCGACGAGCGGCGCCGCGAATTCGCGGAGCGGGAGCGCGCCGCGGGGGTGGAGCTCGCCGAGGCGCTCTCGGTCGCAGCGCGCCGGGTCGACGAACGGCTGCGCACCTGGGGGGACGACCTCGATCGCGCGCAGCAGAGCCTGGAGACCGACCTGCGACGGCTCGAGCAGCGCCAGAAGCAGCTGATCGCCGACGCGGAAGCCCGGATCGAGACCGAGGCCTCAGAGCTCGTCGCGACCTCGGACGAGCAGCGGGCATCGGTGGTCCGCCTGCGCGAGGAGCTCGAGCGCTCGGCGCAGGCCGCCGTCTCCGAGGCGCTGGAGGAGCTCGAGGCGCACACGGCCGAGCGGCGGCGGGTGATCGAGGAGATCGCCGACCGGCTGCGGCGGCGCGAGCAGGGTCTCATGGAGCAGGTCGAGCGCGGAGAGACCGAGGCGGCGAGCCGGATCGAGATGTCGTTTGCGGACATCGAGCGGCGCCAGGTGGAGCACCTGCAGCGCGTGATCGCACGCGAGGCCGAGCGCTACGCAGAGGCGGCCGGCGTGCAGTTCGAGTCGACGATGCGCGCCGCGCGCGAAGAGGCGGCGGTTCGACTCTCGCGCGAGCTCGACCGCGCCGTCGACATGTTCGTGCGCCAGGCCGACACGCTCTTCGCCGAGCGGCTCGCGCAGATCGGCGATGCCGGCCAGCAGCGACTCGAGGCCCGGCAGCGACAGGCGCAATCCGCGTTCGAACGCCAGCAGGACGAGCTGGCCTCGTCATTCGGGGAACGGATTGCCGCCGCAGATGCCGATCTCCGACGCACGCTTGGCGCGTTCGTCGCCGAGGCCGAGGCGGAGCGCGCTGCGCTCGCCGAGCGGCTCGCGGAGCTCGCGCGCCGCGTGGACGAGGCCACTCGCCTCCGTCAGGTCTGACTAA
Organism: uncultured Gaiellaceae bacterium; assembly: GCA_963749515.1. Classification (GTDB taxonomy): domain Bacteria; phylum Actinomycetota; class Thermoleophilia; order Gaiellales; family Gaiellaceae; genus Gaiellasilicea. Next base: position 204,205 of record CAVVMR010000001.1, on the reverse strand, counting down.
CAAGTCCACGCAGGGAACGTCTCCTGCAGCACGAACACGCGACCGATGACCGATGCAACAGAGCTGATCGACCGGCACAGCGAGCGGGCGAAGGTGGAGTCCTGGCGCCTGCACGTCCTGATCGAGGCCGGTTATCCGCTGCCGCTCGCGGAGAAGCTCGCCGCGGCGCTCGACGCCGACCTGCACGAGGCGGTCGAGCTCGTCAGCCAAGGCTGCGACCCCAGCACGGCCGCGGAAATCCTTCTCTGATTTTTGCGCAAGAACACCGGCAAAGCCGGTGTCCGCGCGAAAGACCCCTAAAGGGGCCGCAAGCGGCCCTAAGCCTCTTCGAGCCCCGGCCCAGCGGCCACTAGGATCGCGCCGAGAGACATGGCCGCCACCGCGAACCCGAACGAGGCCCGGACGCCGAAGGCGTCGATGAGCGTCCCGCCGAGCGCCATCCCGACGGAGAAGCCGACGAACACGGCGGTGGTGATCCAGGCAAACGCCTCCGCCGCGGTGCCGCGCTTCGCGACCGCGTCGATCAGCCCGTAGGCGGCCATCACGACGGGCGCGATCGGCACGCCGGCGACGAAGGCGAGCACCGCCATGCTCGGGAGCGACCATGCAAGGAGCGGCAGCGCGATCCCGAGCACGAGCAGCCACGCCGAGAGACGCAGCAGGCGCACCGGCGAGATGGTCACGTGCGCGCCGGCGATGAGCCCGCCGACAAGGCTGCCGGCGGCGAACAGCGCCAGGGGAATGCTCCCGAGCTCGGCCCCGCCGTGATCCTCGGCGAAGGCCGGGAATCCGACCTCGGTCGCGCCGAACCCGACGCCGAGACACACGGAGAGTGTGATGATCGTCATCACGCCGCGTGACTCGAGCGCCCCCAGGATCGAGCCGGCATGCCTCTCGTCCGGACGCCATGCGCGCACCGGCGGTGCGAACGCGATGAGCGTCGTTCCGAGCCCGCCGATCACTGCCGCGACGGCGAGGGCGAGAACGGGCGAGGCCGCTGCGGTGAGGAGCGCGACGAGCAGAGGCCCGGCGATGAAGGTGATCTCCTGCAACGAGGCCTCCAGCGCGTACGCGGCAGCGCGCAGCTCCGCGTCGACGAACATCCGCGGCCACAGCGCCCGCAGCGACGCACCGACCGGTGGCATCAGCGCCCCGGCCGCGCCTGCACACACCGCGACCGCCGCGAGGGGCGCATCGAGCAGCGCCAGCCCGCAGACCGCGAACAGGAGCGCCGGGAAGATGACAGCGCGAGGAAGCAGGATCCGCGTCTGGCCGCGCCGGTCGACGAGGCGCCCCGCGATCGGCGCTCCGATCGCGGTGGCGACGAAGTACGCACCGGAGACCGCGCCGGCCGCCGAGTAGCTGCCGCCGTTCTCGCGCACGAGCAGCAACAGGGCCAGCCCGATCATCCCCATCGGCAGGCGCGCAAGGAGTCCACTCAGGACGAGCCGCCTGACGTGAGGAACGTGGAACAGAGCGCGATAGCGCGCCAGACCGAGCGGCGGGACGGCTTCCGTCACGAAACCAATCATCTAGGCTCGGCCTGGATGAAGGTCGAACCACTGCTCTACGGCGACCGGAAGGTCTACACCGTCGCGAGCTTCAACCGCGGCGTCGCCGACTGGCTGCAGCGGCTGCCGACACTGTGGATCGAGGGCGAGATGACGGAGCTTCGCCGCTCGGACCGCTGGGGCAGTGTCTTCTTCACCCTCAAGGATCCGGCCGACGGCGCCTGCCTGCCCGCCTCGATCCCGAGGAGGACATTCGATGCGCTGAAGCTCGACGTCGCGGACGGCGAGCGGATCCACGTGCTCGGTCGCCCCGAGCTCTTCGCCGCGAAGGGCGAGTTCAGGTTGCGCGCCCTCTCGCTCGAGCGCTTCGGGCTCGGCGCGCATCTCGCTGCGATCGAGCGGCTGAAGCAGGCCCTCGCGGACGAAGGGCTCTTCGACGCCGCACGCAAGCGCTCCTTGCCCCGCTTCCCGCGGCGGATCGGGCTCGTGACGGGGAGCGACGCAGCGGCGCGGCGCGACGTGATCACGACGATCCACACCCGCTTTCCGCCCGCGCGGATTCTCGTTGCGGAGACGCTGGTGCAAGGCCCGCGCGCCGCGACGGGCATCGTCGAGGCGCTCGGGTCGATCAGCCGCGAGCCGGGCATCGACGTCGTGATCCTGACGCGAGGCGGCGGCAGCTTCGACGACCTGCTGCCGTTCAGCGAGGAGAGCGTCGTTCGCGCCGTGGCTGCGTGCCCGGTCCCGGTCGTGTCGGCGGTCGGGCACGAGCAGGACACGCCGCTCTGCGACCTCGCGGCCGACGTGCGCGCGTCGACGCCGACGGCGGCCGGCAAGCTCGTCGTGCCGGATCTCGAAGCGCTGCGGGTCGAGCTCACCCGCGCAGGCAGCTCGCTCGAGCGCAGCGTGCGCCGCATGATCGCGCGCGAGCAGGAGGGCCTGACCCGCGCCCGGTCGGCTCTCGAGCGCGGCGCGCGCAGAACGCTCGAGCGCGACACGCAACGGCTCTCGCTCCTCCGCGACCGGCTGCGCCGGGGTCCAGCGCTCCTGGTCGAGCGCCGGCGCTCGACGCTCGAGCGGTCGGCAGGGCAGCTCGCGGCGCTCTCGCCGCGGGCGACGCTGGGCCGGGGATACGCGATCGTGCGGGCAGGCGACTCGGTCCTGCGGCACACCGAGGGCCTGTCGGCGGGTGTGCGAGTGGACGTCGAGCTGTCCGAAGGTGCGTTCGGCGCGCGCGTCGAGGACGTGCGCCCGTGAGCGAGTTGACGTTCGAGAGTGCGCAGCAGGAGCTGGAGCAGATCGTCGAACGACTGGAGCGCGGCAACGCCGGCCTGGACGAGGCGATCAAGCTCTGGGAGCGTGGTGAGGAGCTGCTGCGGTTCTGTCTCGCCCGCCTGGAGACCGCCGAGGGAAAGATCGAGGAGCTCGCGCAGCGCGCGTCGGATGCGGCACCGCTTCCACCCGGCGGCGACGGAGGTTAGAATCGCGCAATGGCCCGGCCGTCAACCGAGACGATTGCCAGAGTGCCCCTGTTCTCAGGGCTGGAGAAGCGCGACCTGGAGCGGATCGCCGACTCCTTCAAGGAGCGGAACTACTCCGCCGGCGACACGATCGCGGGCGAGGGCCAGGGCGGCGCCGGCTTCTTCATCATCGACCAGGGCAACGCGAAGGTCACGGTGCACGGCGAGGATCGCGCCACGCTCGGCCCCGGCGACTACTTCGGCGAGATCGCGCTGATCGACGAGGGCGCGCGCACGGCGACCGTCACCGCCGACACGGACATGAAGACCTACGCGATGACGTTCTGGGAGTTCCGTCCGATCGTCGAGACCGACTCGCGCATCGCGTGGAAGCTCGTTCAGGCCCTCGCGCACAAGCTGCGCGAAGCCGACGCGCGGCAGTCCTCTTCCTCCTGACCTAGGTCACGAGCCGCCGCCCGAGCGCGACCAGATCGTCGTGCGCATGGTCCGGGTCGCCCGAAAGGGCGACGGTCTCCACGTCCGGCAGCGGCTCGGTGACGAGGCCGCCGAAGACCACGCAACGCGTGCCGGCCCGAACCGAACGGCGGGCTGCCTCTCCCGGCGCCTTGCCGATCATCGTCGTCCGGTCGACCCGGCCCTCACCGGTGACGACCAGCTCGTAGGCAGCCGGCTCGAAGCCGATCGCGTCGAGCACGAGCGCCGCACCGGGCACGAGGCTGGCCCCGAGCGATGCGAGCGCCGCGCCGAGCCCGCCTGCGGCGCCGCCGCCGGGGCCGGCGTCGGGAAACGCGGCGAAGCGGCGCTCGAGCTCGGCGATCTCCTCCGGCCCCGCGCCCTTCTGCGGACCGAAGAGGCGCGGCGCTTCGGCGAGCGTCGCCGTCACGTCGCAGGCAACCCGCGCCGGAACGCCGAGATCCTCGACGACGTCGAGGAAGCCCGCTCCCGCATCCATCGTCGCCGTTCCGCCGAGTGCGAGCAGCAACCCCGCCGGGTCGTCGTGGAGCACGGCGGCGACGAGCTCGCCGAAGCCCCGACTGGACGCCGCAAGCGGGTCGAGCCGGCGCGGGTCGAGCGGGATCGCAGCCGCGGCCTCGACCACGGCCGTTCCGTCCGGAAGACTCAGCCAGCGCGCGCGCCGCGGGCTGCCGAAGGCGTCGTGCACCTCGGTCTCGCGCCAGTCACCGCCGAGCGCGAGCCACAGCGCTTCCGCGGTCCCCTCGCCGCCGTCGGCGATCGGCAGCTCCTCTGCCTCGGCCCCACCCTCGCGAAGCCCGGCCGCAAGAGCGGCTGCGGCAGCAGCCGCGGAGAGAACGCCCTTGAGGCTAGCCGGACACGCGAGCGCGCGCACGGGCGGCCTCCGGGCGCGGCTCCTCGTCGTCGACGTCGTCCTCTCGGAGGTCCTCGCTCGCGTCGGGCATCCCGCGCAGCATCGCGAACGAGAGGCCCTCGCGCGCGAGGAACAGCAGGCCGACCCCGACACCGACGGACATCTCGACCACCTGGAGCACGAGCGCGTAGGCGAAGCCGGTCGAGTAGGCGACGCCGTACTGGACGAGCGGAAACGCGACGGCCGCCTGGAGCAGGCCGAAGTTGCCAGGCCAGAGCGGGAAGATCGTCGCGACGTTCATCAGCAGCAGGACGAGCCCTGCCGCCGGGAGCGGCGCGTGGATGTCGAACGCGCGCATCGCCACGTAGACGGCGAACAGCTGCAGCACCCAGCCGGTGCACTGAAGGACGATTGCGCCGGCAGCCGGGAGCGGCGAGCGAAGCACGGCGAGCCCCTGGCGGGCCATGACGAGCAGTCGCCGCAGCGGGCGCGCCCCGTCGAGGCTCGGCCGGCGCCCCCGCTTCGCGCTCGCGACGGCGACGGTGAAGAGCAGAGCCCCGACCACGCACACGATGGCCAGGCTCGTCACCGCCCAGTGCGGGATCTTGGCCGTCGTGATCACGTAGGCGACGAGCAGCAGCGCGGGGAACAGATCGAAGAGCCGGTGCGCGAAGACGGTGCCGACGAGCGCGCCCGTCGTCCCCGGGCCGTGCGGGAGGTGGCGGCGCAGCACGGCGACGCGAGCGAGCTCTCCGATCCGGCCCGGCAGTACCGCGTTCCCGAGCAGCCCGATCGAGAACGCGGAGAAGACCCGGTTGAAGCGTGGCTGCGGCGGCACGAGCGCCTGCTCGATCGTCAGCCGCCAGGCGAGCGAGCGCGCGAGCACTGAGACGAGGTTCAGTCCGAGCGCGAACACGATCCACGCCCAGTTGACAACGTCGAAGGCGCGCGCGACCGTGTTCCAGTCGGGGCCGCGCCACCAGAGGAGCACGACGACCGCGACGAGTGATGGGAGCACGAGCGCGCCTCGCAGCCAGGGACTGCGCGGGACGTATTTCACGCAGCGACCCGCTTGTCGGCGCCACGAGCCGCGTCGTAGATCGTGACGAGGCGGCGAGCGATGTCCGCCCACGAGTACCTGTCGATCGCGAGCTGCCGGGCGGCGGTGCCGAGCGCTTCGCGCCGCGGCTCGTCCTCGAGCAGGCCGGCGACTGCCTCGGCGAGCGCGCCCGCATCGTCCGGAGGGACGGCCACGGAGGTCTCGGGCGTCATCACGTCACGGTACCCGGGGATGTCCGAGGCGACCACCGGCGTCGCGCAGGCGAAGGCCCTCGTCAGGACCATGCCGAAGCTCTCACCGCCGAGAGACGGCGCGACGAGCGCCTTGGCCGAGACGAGCTCGGCAGTCAGGTCCTCCTGGCTGAGGAAGCCGAGCACGTCGATGCCGTCGTCGGGGACCCGCAGGCGCGTGAGCAGCAGCCGGACGGCGAGCGGGTCGGCGCCGGCGATGACCAGCCGGGCCTGCGTGCGCTTGCGGATCTCGGGCCACGCACGGAGCAGCACGTGCAGGCCCTTCCTCGACTCGTGGCGCCCGGCGAAGACCACGCGGTGCTCGCGACCGCCCGGCTCGGCGCCGTCCGGGATCAGCACGCCGTTGGGAACGATCTCGTACTCGCCCGGGAGCCAGCGCTGCGCGGAGGCGCGCGCTTGCTCGGAGACTGCGATCCGCCGATCGAGGCGCTCTTCCAGGAAGCCCCAGACCGGCTTCGCAAGCCGCATCCAGCCGAGGTCGCCGCTCGCGTGATGCGTGCCCACCATCGGCCCGTCCCACAGCGCGAGCGCCGCAATGCAGGGCGTCGGCGTCATCGGCTCGTGCAGGTGCAGCAGATCGAAGTCCTGACTCGCAAGCACGCGCCGCATGCGGAAGATCGACCGTGGGCTGAGGATGATGTTGGGCAGCGAGCCGTTTGCCGGGACGATCACCGAGCGGCCGATCGGGATCACCTCCGGGGGCGGATCGCCATGCCGGCCGACCCGCGGGTGGAGCACCCGGGTGAACTGGCCGGGCGGATCGTTCCCCATGATCAGGTGGACCTCGTGGCCGAGGTCGCGGAGCGCGGCCGCCTGAAGCTCCGCGTGCTCGACCACGGCGCCCCAGAAGGACCACGAAAACGGGACGACGATGCCCACCTTCATCTACGCACGGAGTCTATGCGTGCCTGCACAATGCCCCTGTGCGCCTCGAGGGAGTCCATCACGTCACCCTGATCACCGGCGACGCACCGCGGAACGTGGACTTCTACACGCGTGTGCTCGGGCTCCGGCTGGTCAAGAAGACCGTCAACCAGGACGATCCCACCGTCTACCACCTCTTCTACGCCGACGAGCAGGGCAGCGCCGGGTCGGACATCACGTTCTTCGAGTATCCCGGCGCCACGCGGGGCACCGCCGGCCCCGGCATGGTGCACACGATCGTCTGGCGGGTCGGCTCGGAGGACACGCTCGCCTTCTGGGAGCAGCGCCTCGAAGGGGAAGCGGAGAGCATCACGCGCTCCGGCGACAGTCTCACGTTCGAGGACCCGGAGGGAGTTCGGCACGAGCTCGCGGTCGACACGACCGACGACGAGCCGCTCGCCGCCAAGCATCCCGAGATCCCCGCCGAGCACGCACTCCGGGGATTCGCCGGCGTTCGGGCGTATGCCCCCGAGCCCGAGCGGAGCAGCGGCATGCTGGAGGACACGCTGGGCTTCGAGCCGCGCGGCGACTACACCTGGGAGGCCCGCGGCGACAAGCGCGGTGGGTTCTACGCCTACGACACCCCGCCCGCCGGCCGCGGAGTTCCGGGCGCCGGCACGGTCCACCACGTCGCCTGGGCGACGAACATGGACGAGCACGACGCCTGGCAGCAGCGTGTTGCCGAGGCCGGCCTGCGGCCGACGCCGGTGATCGACCGCTTCTACTTCAAGTCGATCTACTTCCGCGAGCCGAACGGGATCCTCTTCGAGCTCGCCACGCTTGGACCCGGATTCGCGACCGACGAGGACCCCGAGCACCTCGGGGAGCGCCTCTCGCTGCCGCCTGCGTTCGAGCATCTGCGCGAGCAGATCGAGCCCGCGCTGACGCCCCTGCCGAATCCGCGCGGATGACCCTGAAGGTCCTCGAGCGTCCGGCTGCGGGCGAGCCGCAGGGATCCCTCGTTCTCCTGCACGGGCGCGGCGCCGACGAATACGACCTGCACTCGCTCCTCGACGCGCTCGACCCCGAGCGCCGGCTGCACGGCGTCACTCCGCGCGGCCCGCTCGCACTTCCGCCGGGAGGCGCGCACTGGTATCGGCTCGGCGGCATCCCCACGCCCGAGGCGGAGACCTTCTGGCCGAGCTTCGAGGCGCTCTCCGAGCTGCTCGACAGCCTCCCCCAGCCGATCGTGCTTGGCGGCTTCTCGCAGGGGACGGCGATGAGCTGGGCGCTCGGGCTCGGCCGGGGGCCGGCGAAGCGGCCGCTGACGATCCTCGCCTTCTCCGGCTTCATTCCGAACGTCGAGGGGCTCGAGATCGACGTCTCGGAGCTCGAGGGCTATCCGGTGTCGATCGCCCACGGCAGCCTCGACCCCGTGATCCCCGTCGACTGGGGCCGCGCGGCCCGCGACCTGCTGGCCGGCGCCGGCGCCGACGTCGCCTATCACGAGTCCCCCGTACCGCACACGATCGACCCGGAGAACATCCCGGCGGTTCGCAGCTTCGTCGCCAAGGCGCTCGACGCCGGGTAACAGACCGGTGCTTGGGTAAGCTCGCGCGGATGTTCTCCGAGGGTCTCGCCGAGCTCCACACGCACCTCGGCGGGTCCGTCGCGTCCGAGATCCTCTGGTCGCTGGCGCACGAGCAGGGGATCGCGCTGCCGGTCAAGGACTACTGGGAGTTCGACGCCCTCGTCACCGTCTCCGACCCGCGCGGCGTCGCCAACCTCGACGCGCTCGACCGGATCTACCACTGGACCGAGCTGATCCAGTCCTCCCCGCTCGCAGTCGAGCGCTCCGTGCACGCCGCGATCGGAGGCGCATACCGCTCGCAGCGGATCACGACGCTCGAGCTCCGCTTCAACCCGATGAAGCGCAACCGTGGCGGCGAGCGGGATCTCGACCACATCATCCTTGCGGCCGTCCGGGGCCTCGACGTCGCGCGCCTCGAGTACCCGCAGGTGCGATGCGGCCTGATCCTGATGATGGATCGCACCTTTGCGCCGCGCCAGAACGAGGTCGTCGTCGAGAAGGCGATCCGCTGGGCATCGCGGGGTGTCGTCGGCATCGACATCGCCGGCCCGCGGCCGGGCGGCGGCCGCTACGACTACACGCAGATCAAGCCGATGGTCGAGACGGCGCGCGAGGCCGGCCTCGGGGTCACGATCCACGTCGGCGAAGAGGGCGAGACCGGCGCGGAAGAGTTGGGCGAGGTGATCGAGCACCTGCGGCCGGAGCGGATCGGCCACGGGATCCTCGCGGCGCACGACCCCGAGCTGATGCGCCAGCTGCGCGACTCCGGCACGGTGCTCGAGATCTGCCCGACCTCGAACCTGCTCACGAAGGCTCTCGCGAACGAGGATGCGGTGCGGGACACCTTCCGCGCCTTCGTCGAGAACGGCGTCGCCTTCACGATCGCGACCGACGGGCCGGAGATGATGCACACCCATCTCCGCGACGAGCTCGAGCTGCTCGAGCGGATCGGCGCGCTCACGCGCGAGGAGCTCGAGACCGCGAACCACCGCGGCCATGAGGCGAGCTTCATTCCGCGCTAGCGGAATCTCACACCGCGAGCGTACGTTCCGTTGAAGAGATGCCCGCTCGCTGGAAGCTCCTGACCGCGCTCTGGACCGTGTACCTGGTCTGGGGCTCGACCTACCTCGCGATCAAGCTCTCGATCCGGACGCTGCCGGCATTCCTGTCTGCCGGATCTCGCTTTCTGCTCGCGGGCGGGCTGCTGGCGCTCATCCTCTGGCTGACCGGCCGCAGCATCCGGGTGACTCGACGCGAGCTCGTCTCGTCGGCGCTCCTCGGCCTCTCCTTGCTCGGACTCGGGGTCGGCCTCATCACACTCGCCGAGACGCGGATCGACTCGAGTATCGCCGCAATGATCGCAGGCTCGGTGCCGCTGCAGGTGATCCTCCTGCGCACGCTCGCACGCGAACGGGTCGCGCTCGCGACGCGGCTGAGCGTCCTCGTCGGCCTCGCCGGCCTCGCGCTGGTCGTAATCCCAGGTGGCGGCGGCAGCTCGAGCGCCATCGGCCTGGCGATTGCAGTCGTCGCAACGATGTCCTGGTCGCTCGGCTCCTTCTTCGCGCACCGGCTGCCCCTCCCCGACGACGGCTTCGTCGCAACCACGTGGCAGATGCTCAGCGCCGGCTCGTTTCTACTCGTGCTCGGGGTCGCGACCGGCGAGCCCTGGTCGATGGAAGCAGCCGGCTTCAGCGTCGAGTCCATCGCGGCCTGGTTCTATCTCGGCGTCGTGGGCTCGCTGGTTGGCTTCACGGCGTATGCGTGGCTGCTGCGCAACGCGCCGATCTCGCAGGTCGTGACGCACCAATACGTGAACCCACTCGTCGCAATCGCGCTCGGCGCGCTCCTTCTGAACGAGGAGCTGACGCTCACGGTCGGGCTCGGAGCGGCGCTGATCGTCGGCTCGGTCTTCGTCGCCGTCAGGCAGGAGAGCGCCGCTGCCAGGCAACGGCGCATCCGGGTCCTCGAGGAGGCTGCAGGCGCCTAGCCGTGGGCGGAGCGGCCGCCCGCTCCCGCAGTCGCCGGGTAGGGCTCGAGATCGTTCATGAATCCCGGCTGCGCCTCGACCCGCTGCAGCCACGCCTCGACGGCCGGGTAGTCCGCAAGGTCGATACCGGCGTCGCCTGCGACATGGGTGTAGGCATAGAGGCCGATGTCGGCGACGGAGTAGTCCGTACCCAGGAGGAACTCGTTCGCGGCGAGGTGCCGCTCGAGCACGTCGAGCGAGTGCCTGCCGACGGTCTGCCACCGCTCGACGAGCGCCTCGTGGCCTTCGGCCCGGCCGGTGAGGATCCAGAAGCGGCCGGTGCCGATGTTCGGCTCCAGCAGGTTCTGCTCGAAGAAGAGCCATTGCGCGGCCCGTGCTCGTCCGAGCGTGTCGGCCGGCAGGAGGGCGGTTCCCTCGGCCAGGTAGAGAAGGATCGCGCCGGACTCGGCAAGGTGCTCTCCGGAATCGAGCTCGAGCACGGGCGTCCGGCCGGCCGGGTTTCGCGCCATGTGCTCCGGTGTCTGTGACTCGCCGGCGAACAGGTCGACCGGTACCAGTTCGAGCTCCAGGCCGAGCTGGGCGGCGAGGAGCCGCACCTTGTAGCAATTGGCGGAGGCGGCGAAGTCGTAGAGCCGGAGCACGACTACCCCCCGTTCACCTGCGAGCGCTGATGTGCGAGGTAGTCGAGCAGGTCGGACCGTGTGAGGATCGCCGTCGGCCGTCCCGCCGCGGCGACGACCACAGCCGCGTTCGGGCCCGAGAGATCGGCGAAGACCTGATCGAGCGAGTCGCCGACGTCCACGGTGGCCAGCGGCGGCTGCATCAGCGCGGCCACGTCCTCGTTCAGCGCGTCCGGGTTCTTGAAGACGCGGTCGAGCACGCCCCGCTCCTGCAGCGAGCCGACGACGTCCGCGAGCGAGTCCGTGTCGCCGTCCCGCACGACCGGGAGCTGCGAGATCGAGTAGCGCTGCATCAACTCGATCGCCTGCCCGACCTTGGCGTGCGACTCGATCGTGACGAGATCCGGCACCTCGTGCTCCTCGCCGCGCTTGAAGCGAAGCACCTGGTCGATCGTCGGCGTCGGCGTGCGGCGCTCGAGGAAGCCGTACTGGAGCATCCAGTTGTCGTCGTAGAACTTCGAGAGGTACGAGCGGCCGGAGTCGGGGAGCAGGGTGAGGATCGTCGCGTCCCGGCCGAGGTCCTTCGCGACCTCCAGCGCCGCCCAGATCGTCGTCCCGGCAGAGCCGCCTGCGAGGATTCCCTCCTCGCGCGCCAGCCGTCGCGCGGTCACGAACGAGTCGCGGTCCGAGACGCGCACCCAGCGGTCGACGACGTCGCGCGACATCGTCACCGGCCACGTGTCCTTGCCGATTCCCTCGACGAGATACGGGTGCGTGTCCTCCGAGGTGTAGATCGAGCCCTCCGGGTCGGCGCCCACGATCAGGAGATCGGGCTTCTGCTCCTTCAGGTAGCGCCCGGCGCCGGAGATCGTGCCGCCCGTCCCGACGGAGATCACGACCGCATCGATCTCGCCTCCGGTCTGCTCCCAGATCTCAGGCCCCGTCGTCAGGTAGTGCGCCTCAGGATTCGACATGTTCGAGTACTGGTCGGGCTTGTAGCCGCCGGGAATCTCCTCGGCGAGCCGGTCGGACACCGAGTAGTAGCTCTCCGGCGAGTCGTGCTCGACGGCCGTCGGCGTGATCACCACCTCGGCGCCGTACGCGCGCAGCATCGCGATCTTCTCCTGGCTCATCTTGTCGGGCATGACGAAGATGCAGCGGTAGCCGCGTGCGGCCGCGGCGATCGCGAGTCCGACGCCGGTGTTGCCGGAGGTCGGCTCGACGATCGTCCCGCCCGGCTTGAGCTTTCCCTCGCGCTCGGCGGCGTCGATCATCGCCATCCCGATCCGGTCCTTGTTCGAGCCGCCGGGGTTCAGGTACTCGAGCTTCGCCAGCAGCGTGGGCTGGACGTCGCGGCCGATCCGCTCGAGCCGGACGATGGGGGTCTCGCCGACGAGGTCGAGTAGGGTCGGATACTCGCGCGCCATGACCGGCGCAAGCCTACCGCGAGCGCAGTCGCCGAAAGGGGAGCCGATGGCTTTCATCGAGGAGATCGACGACATCGACGCCGGCCCTCAGAGGAACATGCGGAGCGTGTTCGCCCACCGGCCCGCCGTGTACGCGGCCTGGCGGCAGCTCCTCGGCGCGATCACCGCCGAGATGGACGAGCGGCGGTACGAGCTCGTGACGCTGGCGGCGGCGGGCAGCCTGCGCTCGAGCTACTGCGCGCTGGCGCACGGCCTGGTGCTGCTCGAGCGTCACGTGTCGGCTGACGAGCTGCTCACCCTTGCGTTGGATCCCGGTTCCGCGCCGGTCACGCCGGTGGAGCGCGCCGCGATGCGATTCGCGCGCAAGATCGTCGAGGACGCGACCTCGGTTTCGCAAGAGGACGTCGCCGAGCTGCGAGAGCTCGGCCTGTCCGATCCGGAGATCTTCGACATTGCCGCAGCCGCGGCCGCACGCTGTTTCTTCAGCAAGACGCTCGATGCTCTCGGCATTCAGCCCGACGCGGAGTACGCAACGCTCGCGCCCGAGCTGCAGGAGGCGCTGGTCACGGGCCGGCCGATCGCCGAAGCCACATAAAGGACGAATCGAGTCGACTGCGAATACGCAGTTCGACCTCGTCCACGCGACGAGTATCCGTGATCAAGGAGGAAGGGAATGAACTTCGGACTCGGAGTGATCCTGCTGCTCGTCGCAGTCGTGCTGTTCGTGCTTGCAGCGCTCAGCGACACCAACTGGCCGGAATTCACGGGCCTCGGCCTCGCGGCCTTCGCCGGCTCGTTCCTCGCATCGGCCCTCGGTTGGGGCGACCGCACGTTCGGGTCGTCGTCCAACACGAGCGGGCCCAGCGGGACCTAGCTCGAACGAACGTCAGTGACGGAAGTGCCGGCGCCCGGTGAAGACCATCGAGGCGCCGGCACTCTCCACCGCTGCGATCACGTCCCCGTCCCGCTTCGAGCCCCCCGGCTGGATGAACGCGGACACACCCGCATCGAGGGCGAGCCTCGGCCCGTCGGGGAACGGGAAGAACGCATCTGAGGCGAGCGCCGCACCGTCGAGCGAGTGACCGAGCTCGTTCGCCTTCTCGACGGCGATCCGGACCGCATCGACACGACTCATCTGACCTGCACCGATTCCGATCGTCTGCAGGTCTTTCGCGATCACGATCGCGTTCGAGGCGACGTGCTTGCACACGCGCCAGGCGAAGAGCAGGTCGCCCCACGTCGCTTCCGAGGGCTGTCCGGCGACGGTCTCCATGCCTTCCCGGTCGGCGACGTCCCAGTCGCGGTCCTGCACGAGCAGGCCCCCGAGCACGCGCTTGAAGTCGCGCTCCGACGCCTCGGTCGAGCGCCGCTCGAGGTCGTTGAGAATTCGAATCGACTGCTTCTGCACGAGCGCCTCGACGGCCACCTCGTCGTAGCCGGGCGCGAAGAGCACCTCGACGAACTGCTGCGCGAGCCGCTCGCCCAGCGCCGCGCTGACACCGCGGTTGAAGACGACGACGCCGCCGTAGGCAGAGATCGGATCGGCTGCGAGCGCGCCGTCGTAGGCCTCCTCGATCGACGCGCCGACGGCGACCCCGCACGGGTTCGCGTGCTTGACGATCACGCACGCGGGCAGGGTGAACTCGCGCACGAGCAGTCGCGCGGCGTTCAGGTCGTTCAGGTTGTTGAACGAGAGCTCGCGGCCGTGCAGCTGCTCGACCCGTGCCAGCAGGTGCGTCCGCGCGCCGCGCTCGGAGTAGTACGCCGCGCCCTGGTGGGGGTTCTCGCCGTAGGCGAGGTCCATGGCCTTCTCGAACACGGGCACGAAGACGGGCGGGAACGCCTCGCGGCCCGCGAACCAGCTCGCGATCGCCGCCTCGTACGCCGCCGAGGTTGCGAACGCCGTCGCGGCCAGCCGGCGCCGCGTCTCGTGCGAGACCTCTCCCGCCTCGCGTAGCTCGCCGAGCACGAGCTCGTAGTCGGCGGGACGGCACACCGGCGTCACGTGCGCGAAGTTCTTCGCGGCGCCGCGAAGCATCGAGGGCCCGCCGACGTCGATCATCTCGACGGCCTCCTCCTCCCGGACGCCGTGCTCGCGCGCCACCTGCTCGAACGGATACAGGTTGACGCAGACGAGATCGAAGGTCCCGATCCCGTGCGCGTCGAGGGAGGCCAGATCTCCCGCCACCTCGCGCCGCGCGAGGATGCCGGCGTGGATGTGCGGATGCAGGGTCTTCACGCGCCCGCCGAGCATCTCCGGAAACTCGGTCACCTCCTCGACCGGCGTCACCGGGAGCCCGAGCTCCTCGATGTAGGTCGCCGTCCCACCGCTGGCGACGAGCTCCCAGCCGAGCGTGTCGAGCCCCTTGACGAAGCCGTCGAGCCCGGTCTTGTCCCACACGGAGATCAGTGCACGCAGAGCTCTCTCACCACCTCGGGCAGCAAGCGGTGCTCGATCGCGTGGATCCGCTCGATCAGCGTCTCCCGCGGCTCGACCGGCAGCGGCTCCTGCCGGATCACGTCACCGGTGTCCAGCCCCTCGTCGACGAGATGCACGGTCACCCCGGTCGTCTCCACGCCCGCCTCGAGCGCATCGTCGATAGCGCGGGCACCGGGGAACTCCGGCAACAGCGATGGATGCACGTTGACGATTCGCCCTGGGTAGCGGCCGAGAAAGGCGGACGTGAGCAGGTGCATGTAGCCCGCACAGACAACGAGCTCGACGCCCTGCGAGGCGAGCCAGCCGGCCATCGCCTCGTCGCGTTCGTCCCGGGAGCGGTAGGTGTCGAGCTCGAAGACCTCGGCGGCGATTCCCGCTTGCTCTGCGCGTGCGAGGGCGCGTGCACCGGCGCGGTTCGAGGCGACCGCCCGGACCGGGAGGCCGGCATCGACCAGCGCCTGCAGGTTCGTCCCCTCTCCGCTGACGAGCACGCCGATCACGCGCCGACGATCCTTCCGATCACGAGGTCGTCGCCCGGCTCCGGCACGACGGCGCAGTAGCCGATCCCGAGGTTGAACACTCGGCGCGCCTCGTCCTCCTCGACGTGGCCGGCGAGCCAGGCGAACACGGGCGGCCGCTCCCAGGCCTCCCAGTCGAGCTCGGCGCGAAGGCCGGCCGGGACCACGCGGCTCAGATTGCCTTCGATCCCGCCGCCAGTGATGTGAGCGAACGCGTGGGCTGAGCCTCGCAGCCGCCTGACGTCGTCCAGGTAGAGCCTCGTGGCCGCCAGCAGGTCGGGCCCGTCGTAGTCCTCGACCTCCAGCACCGACCGGACGAGCGTGAACCCGTTCGCGTGAATGCCGGCCGACGGCAGGCCGATCACGTAGTCGCCCGCCTGCACAGCGGAGCCGTCGATGAGCCGGTCGCGGTCGACGATGCCGACGCACGTGGCTGCGAAGTCGAGCTCGTCCTCGCGATAGACGCCCGGCAACTCGGCGGTCTCGCCTCCGATCAGCGCCACGCCGGCCGTCCGGCAGACCTGGGCCGCGCCCTCCACGAGCTCCGCGACCTGTTCGAGGTCGATGCGGTTCGCGGCGACATAGTCGAGCAGGATCAGCGGGTCGGCGCCGCACGTGATCACGTCGTTGATGCAGTGCGCCGCCATGTCGGCGCCGCACTCGTGCAGAGCCCCGCGCAGACGCGCCAGCATCGGCTTCGTCCCGATCGAATCCGTCGAGGCGGCGAGAAGCCGGCGGTCGTCGAGCGGGTGGAGGCCCGCAAAGGCGCCGAACCCTTGCGCGCCGGTGGACTCGGCGGCTGCTCGCAGCCGCTCGACGATCCCTTCGGCGGTTGCGAGCGAGACCCCGGCGGCAGCGTACGTCCGGTCTTCGCTCACAGGCTCACTTTACGAGGTCGGGCGGAGCGCCTCCTAGAAGAGCAGCTCGGCCTGGAGCTGCGGGCGGCCCTGCGGCCCCCCGGGGAAGAAGCGGACGATCGAGTCGCCGACGTACACGTTCGTGCCGTCCCGGTCCGTATCGAGCAGCTCCGCGAGCACGGCGGCCTTCGCGTCCGGGTTGTCCGCGAGTAGATGGAGCTCGCCGAGCATCAGCTCGTTGCTCGCGCCGAGCAGCTCGTCGAGCCACTCGCGCGGCGGGTGCACCTCGAGCCGGAAGCCGGCGTTCGTCGCGATGAACGTGCGCCGGCCGCCGTGCGACTGGATCCGCAGCTCGCGCTCCACGGCGCGGTCGATCAGGTCGGCGAACTCCTCCTCGTCGAGCGCGAGCCCAAAGTGGTCGACACGCGGCAGCTCCCACTGACCCGGCTGGACGACGACGTTCACCGCTCCACGCTCGAGCTCCGAGAGCCGCAGCTTGAAGCCCACCTTGTCCAGCTCCTCCCAGGAGATCCCAGCCTCGAACGACTGGTACTCCTCGCCGATCCGGCCGTGCCGGGCAACGAGGGCGAACGCGAGCTTGCCGACGTAGCGCGCCTCGACCTGGCGCACGCGGCTCGTGACGAGGTGGTAGTGGAACAGCTTCACAGCCCGTGATCCTAGAGTGGACGTGTGCTGACCGACTGGACTCTCGATCCGCTGCAGCTCGCGCCGGTCGTCCTCGCAGCGATCGCGTACGCGATGCGCGCCCGCACCCTGCGCCGGCGCGGGACGCCGATGGCCCGCTACCGAATCGTGCTCTTTGCGCTGGGGATCGCACTGCTGCTGGGCGCGTTCGCATCGCCCATCGCCGCGATCGGCGAGGAGGAGCTCTTCAGCTTCCACATGCTCCAGCACGTCTTGATCGGCGACCTCGCGCCGCTCTGTCTGCTCGCCGGCCTCTCGGGGCCGATGCTGCGGCCGCTGCTCGCCTTCCGGCTCGTCGAGCGGCTGCGCGTGCTCGCCAACCCGGTCGTCGCGCTGCCGATCTGGGCGCTGAACCTCTATCTCTGGCACGTGCCGTTCCTCTACGAGGCAGCCGTGCGTCACTCGTCCGTCCACGCGCTCGAGCACGTGTCCTTCTTCACGGCGGGGCTGATCGTCTGGCTGCCGGTGCTCGAGACGCTGCCGGCGCCCGAGTGGTTCGGCACGGGCCCGAAGCTCGCCTACATCGCCGGCGTCCGCGTCGTCGAGACGGTGCTCGGCAACGTCTTCGTCTGGTCCGGCACCGTCTTCTACGGTGTTTACTCCAGTGGCGACGAGCTGTGGGGGGTTTCTCCGCTCCAGGATCAGGGTCTGGCGGGTGCGGTGATGATGATCGAGGGCTCGATCGTCACGATCGTCGCGCTCTCGTGGCTCTTCCTGCGCATGGCGCGGGAAGGAGAGCTGCGGCAGGAGCTCCTGGAGCGCGGCCTCGACCCGCGGGCCGTGCAGCGCGCCGTGCGCTACGGCCGCGCGCAGGAGCTGGCCGGCCGACGCTGAACACGAACCTTCAGTGCGTTCGAACGGAATTCACCACGTCGATCTGGTCGTCTCCTCGATCGAGCGCAGCCTGCCCTTCTACCGTGAGCTGCTCGCGCCGCTCGGCTATCACCGCATCGGCGAGGTCGAGGGCGAGCGCGGCGAGACGATCTGGTACATCGGTGGACCGGGCAGCTCGGTCGGGCTGCGCCAGGCACAGTCGGAGCAGGAGCAGCGGTTCGCCGGAGTCGACCGGTACACGGTCGGGCTGCACCACCTCGCGCTCGAGGCTGTCTCGCGCTCGGTCGTCGACGAACGGCACGAGTGGCTGGTCTCGACGGGCGCGACGATCGAGTCACCGCCGAGCGAGTACAGCTACATCCCCGGCTACTACGCGGTCTTCTTCTACGACCCGGACGGGATCAAGCTCGAGATCGTCCACGTGCCCGGGTTGGCCGCGTAGGACTCCTCGAAGGTGACCGACGCCGCCGGCCCTTCGACCTTCAGCTCCGCAACCGCCCGCAAACAGTCGGTCCGGCTCGCGTAGAGCGTCGAAATAGCGGCGGTGCCGCCGCTCTCACCAACCGCGGCCCACCACCACTGACCCGCATCGTCGTGGCGTATCACGATCCGCATATGCGAATGATCGGTAACGAACCGGACGGATACGACCCCCGAAAGTTTAGGACCGAGGATCGGTCACGGCCGCAATCTCAGCCGCTTCGCCTCGTTTTCGCACCACGAGCCAGTTTTCAGCCTCGTCAACGACATCCTCGACCTCGGCGCGCTGATGTCCCTTGAGGAGGATGAACTGCGTCTCGATCGCTCTCACGGCCTCGTATCCGCGCACGCTCAGCTCGATTACGGCCGTGCAGTCCTCGTCGCCGCATTCGCAGACGAGCTTCAGCTCCCCTTCGCTGCCGTCCCACACTCCAGCCCGCTCCCGGAGCCGCTCGTTCAAGGCCCAGAAGCGCACCTCGCTTTCGGCCACTCGGCGCTCGCGCGACTGCACGAATCCGACTCCAAACCGATAGAGAATTCGCAGCCTGGGTAAGGCGAGCGTCATGGCCGCCGGACTCGATCGGGGAAGGCTCGAGCTGCACCTGCCCGCGATCGACAAGTCCGTGGCGCACGCGCGCGCGGCGGTCGACCGGCTCGCGCCGCTCGAGTCCTATCCGGACGCGCGCTTCGCCGTACGCCTGCTGGTGAGCGAGCTGTTCACGAACGCTGTGAAGCACGGGCGCCCCGGCGACGCGAGCGTCCGACTCGCCCTGGAGATCGGAGACACGCGGGTCCGCGCCGAGGTCGGAGACCACGGCCGCGGGTTCGTCGAACGCGACATCTCGATGCCGGACGAGGATGCCGAGACGGGGCGCGGGCTCGCCTTCCTGGACGCGATCGCCGACCGCTGGGGCGTGACCCACGACGGCGAGAACTGCGTCTGGTTCGAGCTCGACCTCTAGGCTGCGATCAGCCGAAGCCGAACAGCGGCGGCAGGACGACCACGACCGCGGCGGCCCACAGGGCGAAGACCGGCAGGTAGGTGGTCTGCCAGCGCTCGAGCCGGTGGAGCGTGCTGCGTCGCGTGAGGAACCGGGCGGAGAGCCAGGCGGCCCCCGCCAGGTTCACGAGCAGGACGAGGTTGAGGCCGAGCGCGGCCGTTCGGTTCGGGCTGAACCCGAGCTCGCCGATCCGGGCGAGCATCGCGCCGAGCACCATCACGTCGAGGACGAGTGCGCTGACGACGACGGCCAGCTGGATTCGGTCCATCCAGCCCGGCGATGTGGATGGGTCACGTGCGGACATCCCGTACAGCACGAGCCCGAGGACGACCAGTAGCAGCGCGTCGAAGGTGCCGAGGAGCTCGCGGTCGAATGCCTCGCCGAAGCCCGTCGCCGGATAGACGATGGCCGCGCCGACCAGCATGACCGCGAACAACGGCGTGAAGAGCATCGTGAGCACCGGCGCCATGTTCTCCACGACCCGTTGCTTGGACTCCACGAGCCAGGCCGAGACGATCACCGCACCTGCTGCTCCCGAAGGGATGACCCACTCGGCGATCCGCTCGACATCGATCCCGGTGGGCTCGAGGATCGCGGCGGTCAGCGCCATGAGCACGCCGCCCCCGAGCGCGATCAGCACGTAGTAGATGAACCACTCGCCCGTGAAGCGCACGAAATCCATGCGGCGCTCGTGCGAGCGAACCGTGCCGCCCATGTACGGGTAGGCGACGGCGAACCAAAGCACCACCGGCAGATGGAGCGCGACGAGCTCCTCGGTGGACGAGTCCGCGTCGTACGGAAAGAGGTTGACGACGAGAGCGGCGAGGACGAACGGCGCTGCAGCCAGGAGCAAGCGCGGCGTGTCCAGCTGCCGCCGGCGGGCGAACCACGCAGCCAGGACGGGAAACACGAACAGGGTGGCGTTCCGGAACAGCCAGCTCGGTTCGTCGTCGGGGAAGTCGGCAGCGAGACGCGCGATCTGGACGACGACGGCGGCGACCACGGCGAGGACGACAGGCTCGACCCAGCCGCCGGCCGCGCGCGCCGGCTCGTCGTCGCCGCTCAGGATGAGCTGCTTCCAGAGGCGGCCGCTGTGCTCGCGCGCGAACTCTCGCGACAGGGTGTCGAGGTCGCCCATGCGTTTCACGGCGACCAGGAACGCCTCGTCGTCGGCGAGCCCGGCCGCGTTCAGCTCGGCGATCTGGTGGCGAAGGTGATCCTCCAGCTCGTTGACGTCGTGGCCGTTGACACCGGGCGCGTCCCCGACGAACGCCCGCCACTCCGCGATCTGTGACTCGAGGCTCTCCATCGCTCAGGCCTCCCCCGCGGCCGCCGCGAGCAGCCCACCGGAGCCCGGCCAGATGTCGTTCAAGGCCCGTGTGACCGCCAGCCACTGCTTTTGCTGGTCCGCGAGTGCTGTCCGTCCCTCGTCGGTGAGCATGTAGTACTGACGGCGCCGGCCTTGAGGCGGCGTACGCCACTCCGTCGTCACGTAGCCGAGGCGCCGGAGGCGATGGAGCAGCGGATAGAGCATTCCGTCGGTCCACTCGAACTCGCCGCCGGAGAGAGCGCGTACCCGCTTCAGGATGGCGTAGCCGTAGCTCTCACCCTCCGCCAGAATCGCGAGCACGAGCGGTGTCGCCGAAGCCGCCACCAGATCCTTGTCGATTCGCATCCGCCTCCACAGCTTGAACTACTATGCATAGAAGCACAAGGTATGGAGATCCGCAAGGGTCGCGTTGAAGATCGTGTGACTCGATGCCGTCTGACAGTTCAGCGACCGGCGAGCGCGCGGGCGAGCTTCCGCTGGACGTTGCTGCGTGCGCGCACGGCGAGCGGGGAGTCGAGCAGCCGCTCGAGCAGCTCCGGAGCGGGCTCGGGGTCGTACCAGACGTCCATCAGCTCGACGACGGACGGATGGCCGTTCCCGCCTCCAAGGCGATCGACCGTGTCTCCGGCAGAGACCGCGCCTGGCTCGAGGACGCGGACGTAGAGCCCCGGCCGGCGGGCGTCGGCGAACCGCCGCACCCAGTCCGCCTCGCCCATCCGCGTCGCGAAGACCGCGCACGGGATTCGCGGCGCCGTCACTTCGAGCAGCGCTTCCCCGACCCGATACCGGTCACCGATCCGGACCGTCTCGGGCCCGAAGCTCGACAGGGTCAGGTTCTCCCCGAACGTCCCCGGCGCCGGCAGGCCGCCGAGCTCCGCCGCCCAGAACGAGTAGTCCTCGGAGCTGTAGAGATAGATCGCCTGGTCGGGGCCGCCGTGGTTCTCCTCGTCTGCGACCACATCGCCGGCGAGGCCGAGCGTCCCGACGTGCCCTCGCTCGACCGCCGCCTTGCGAATCCCGGTCGAGACCATGCGGGCGCCGATCTTCATCAGGTCCGCCCGGCCCGCATTCACCGACTCGACGTGCATTTCAGCGTGCGGCGGGCTCGAAGCGCAGCTTGGCCAGGTTCCGGCTCTCGGGAACCCTCGTCGGGTAGTCGCGGGTGAAGCAGGCGCGGCACACCGAAGCCTCCGGCAGCCGGGTCGCGGCCTGCATGCCGGCGAGCGAGAGGTAGTGGAGCGAGGTGGCGCCGATCAGCTCGCGCATCTGCTCCACCGAGCGGTGCGCGGCCACGAGCTGCTCCTCGTCGGCCATGTCGATTCCGTAGAAGCAGGGCGAGACGATCGGCGGCGAGGAGATCCGGACGTGCACCTCGGCGGCGCCGGCCTCGAAGAGCATCGAGACGAGCTGGCGCATCGTCGAGCCGCGGACGATCGAGTCGTCGACGATCACGAGCCGCTTCCCGTCGACCTCGGCGAGCGGGTTGAACTTCATCTTGATCCCCTGCTGGCGCAGGACCTCGTCGGGCTGGATGAACGTGCGGCCGACGTAGCGGTTCTTGATCAGGCCCTCGCTGTACGGGATCCCGGACGCCCGCGTGTAGCCCACAGCGGCCGGCGTGCCGGAGTCGGGAATCGGCATCACGAGGTCGGCTTCCACCGGCGCCTCGGCGGCGAGTCGCTCGCCCATCCGGACTCGAACGCCGTGCACCTCGGAGCCGGCGAGCGTCGAGTCGGGCCGCGCGAAGTAGACGTGCTCGAAGATGCAGAGCGCCTGCCGGCCCTCCGGCAGCGCCTGCATCGAGGAGATGCCGTTCTCGTCGATCACCACGACCTCGCCGGGACGGACGTCCCGCTCGTACGCCGCGCCGATCAGATCGAACGCGCAGGTCTCGGAGGCGAGCACCCAGTCGATCCCGCCCTCCGGGTTCGTCAGGCGGCCGACGGCGAGCGGGCGGATTCCGTGCGGGTCGCGGAAGCCGATCAGCTTCCCCTCGGAGAGCGCGACGATCGAATACGCGCCTTCGAGCCTGGCCATGGCCTGCGCAACGGCGAGCGGGAGCGGCGAGGGATCGTGCGCGATCAAGGCTGCGATCGCCTCGGTGTCCGACGTCGCCCCGAGTGCAATTCCCTCGGCCGAGAGCGCGGCGCGGAGATCGGTCGTGTTCGTCAGGTTGCCGTTGTGGCCGAGCGCGACGGTGCGGGCCTGGCCGTGCTGGACGAGCGGCTGTGCATTCGCCCAGGCGTTCGCGCCCGTGGTCGAGTAGCGCGTGTGGCCGATCGCGACCTCACCGGGAAGCGCGTGCAGCTTCTCCTCGTCGAAGACCTGGGCGACGAGGCCCATGTCGCGCAGCACCGTCAGCCGGCCGGCGTCGGAGACGGCGATCCCGGCGGCCTCCTGGCCTCGATGCTGGAGTGCGAAGAGCCCGAAGTACGAGAGCCGGGCGACGTCGCGCTCGGCGGAGCGGATGCCGAAGACGCCGCACATGTCTAGTGGCTCGCCTCCCTCAGCTCGTCGACGCTGAACCCGAACAGGCTGTCGCCGCCGACGACGCCGAGCCGCCGGATCGGGACGCCGCCGAGCCTGTCGACGGCCTCGGGCGCGCAGGCCAGCACGGCCTGCCCGCCACCCTCGCCGAACCAGGCGCGCGGGTCGTCCGGAAGCGTCAGGTCGGCGCCGAGCTGCGAGTGGATCGCGGCCTCGGCCAGCGCGACCGCGAGTCCTCCGTGCGAGACGTCGTGGACGAGCGAGCACTGGGACGCGGCACGCCAGAGGAATTCGACAAGCGATGCCTCGGCCGCCAGATCGAGTCGCGCGGGGCGGCTGCCGACCTGCCCCCAGCGCGCCTGGTACTCGGAGCCGGGCAGCGCGACCGGCGAGGCTCCTGCGAGCAGGATCACGTCGCCCTCGCGCCACGCGGCGGGCACCGCACGCACGTCCTCGAGCAGCCCAACGCAGCCGACGACCGGGGTGGGGTCGATCGCGCGTCCGTCGGTCTCGTTGTAGAGCGAGACGTTGCCCGAGACGACCGGCACGCGCAGGGCCTCGCAGGCCTCCGCCATCCCCTCGATCGACTCGGCGAGCTCCCACGCGATCTCGCCCTTCTCCGGGTTGCCGAAGTTGAGGCAGTCGGTCAGCCCGATCGGCTCGGCGCCCGTGCAGGCGACGTTTCTCGCGGCCTCGAGCACGGCGAGCGCGCCACCGGTACGCGGCCAGAGACGGCCCATGCGGCTCTGCCCGTCGAGCGAGACGGCGAGCCCGCGGTAGCCGGGCCGGAGCCGCAGCACGGCGGCGTCGAGCCCCGGCCGGCGGACGGTGCGCGAGCCGACGAGGTGGTCGTAGCGGCGATAGATCGACTCTCTGCTGCGGATGTTCGGCGAGCCGAGCAGCTCGAGCAGTGCCGCGGAGTTCGGCGGCGCCTCCGGCCCGGCAAGCAGGCTGGTACTCGGCTCGGGGCGCGGCCGCGGCTCGATCGTGTAGCGCGGGCACTCGTCCGTGAGCAGGCGGGCCGGGATCTCGCCGACGACCTCGTCCTCCCACAGCGCGCGCAGCAGGCCGGTGTCGGTGACCTCGCCGATCACGGCGTTGTGGAGCTCCCAGCGCTCGCAGACAGCGAGCACGGCATCGAGCATCTGCGGACGGACGACCGCGACCATCCGCTCCTGGCTCTCGCTGATCATCACCTCCCACGGCTCCATCGCCTCTTCGCGCAGTGGCACCTGGTCGAGCCGGAGATCGATCCCGCAGTCGCGCGCCATCTCGGAGAGGGAGGAGGCGAGGCCCGCGGCGCCGCAGTCCTGCAGCGACTCGACCAGGCCGGACTCGACGAGCTCGACCGAGACCTCGATCAGCTTCTTGCCCACGAACGGGTCGCCGACCTGGACCGTGGGCCGCTTGTCGGCGTCGTCCTCGCCGAGCTCCTGGCTCGCGAGCACCGAAGCGCCGCCGATCCCGTCGCGACCGGTGGTCGCGCCGTAGAGGACGACGAGGTTCCCCGGGCCGGTGGCCGCAGCCCGCGTGACCCGGTCGGCCGGGAGGAGCCCGACGCACATCGCGTTGACGAGCACGTTGTCCCGATACGTGTCGTCGAAGACCGCCTCGCCGCCGACGGTCGGCACGCCGACCGAGTTCCCGTAGGCCCCGATGCCGGCCACAGCGCGGTCGAAGCGAGGATCGCCGTCCGCGAAACGGAGGCCGTCGAGCAAGGCGATCGGGCGCGCGCCCATCGCGATGATGTCGCGGAGAATGCCGCCGACTCCGGTCGCGGCTCCCTGGAACGGCTCGACGGCCGAGGGGTGGTTGTGGCTCTCGACCTTGAAGCAGACGGCCTCGCCGTCCCCGAGATCGAGGACACCTGCATTCTCACCGGGGCCCTGCAAGACGCGTTTACCCGTAGACGGGAGACGTTTCAGAAGGAGGGCAGAGTGCTTGTAGCCGCAGTGCTCCGACCAGAGGAGCGAGAAGACCGCCAGCTCGAAGTGGTTCGGCTCGCGCTCGAGCAGCTCGACGATGCGCGCGAGCTCCCCGTCGGTCAGGCCGAGGGCGCGGTGAACGGGAAGAGAGTGCAGCGGCTGATCGACGACCTCGGTCAGGTGAGTCAGTGTAGTCGGGAAGCACGACAGCAGTCGCCGCGTTTTGAACTCGTATGAGCCGGCGGCACTCATTGATGCTGCTCGCGCTGGCTGCGATCTGGGGGTCGTCGTTCATGTTCATCGAGATCGCTCTGCGCGATCTCGCTCCCTCGACGCTGATCCTCTTCCGCATGGGCTCCGGTGCGCTCGCGCTCGCCGTTTACATCAAGGCCACCGGCCGCGACTTCCGTGAGCTCCTTCCCTTCGCCTGGCCGCTCGCGCTGCTCGGCCTCGTCAACACGGCCGTCCCCTTCTTCCTGATCGCGTGGGGCCAGCAGTACATCGACTCCGGGCTCGCAGCGATCTTCAACGCCTCCGCCCCGCTCTTCACGGCGCTGTTCGCAGTCGCGTACGACCAGAGCCAGCGGGTGACCGGGATGCGCCTCGCCGGCGTCGTCCTCGGCTTCGGCGGCGTCGTCATGCTCGTCGGCTTCGAGCTCTCCGGAGGCGAGCGCGCCGTCGCCGGCGGCCTCGCTGTGGTCGGCGCATCCGCCTGTTACGGCCTCGGGGGCCTCTTTGCAGGCCGCCGCTTCCCGGGTCTGCCGTCGTCGCTCGTCGCGTTCGGAACGCTCGTCTGGTCGACCCTCTATGTGCTTCCGTTCGGAGTCGCGCAGGCGAGCGCGCTCGGCTGGGAGGCGCTGATCTCGGTGCTGTATCTCGGCGTCGCGGCCACGGGCGTCGCGTATCTCCTCTACTTCGGGCTGATCGCCGGCGCCGGCGCGTCGAAGGCGGTGCTCGTCACCTACCTGGTGCCGTCGCTGGCGCTCGTCTACGGCGCCGTCTTCCTCGACGAGAACGTGACCGCGCTCAGCCTCGCCGGCCTCGCGCTGGTGCTCGCGGGCGTCGCCCTCGGTACGGGTAGCGTGCGAAGGTGAACCGCTACGCGCCGATGCTGCTCGTCCTGGCCGCCGTCTGGGGCGCGTCGTATCTCTTCATCAAGGTCGCGGTCGACGAGATCGCACCCGCGCCGATGATGGCGGTGCGCACGCTGCTCGCCGCCGCGGTGCTGATCGCGTACGTCGTCTCACGCTTCGGCTGGGAGCGGACGCGCGCCGAGGCGCGCCAGGCCTGGCGCCACTTCCTGGTCCTGGGCGCTCTGAACGCAGCCGTCCCCTTCTGGCTGATCGCGTGGGGCGAGCAGCACATCGACTCCGGGCTCGCCGCCGTCGTCCAGGCGTCGGTGCCGATCTTCAACGCGCTGATCGCACTGAAGGTGCTTCCGCAAGAGCGGCTGAACGGGACGCGCGCGCTCGGGCTCGGGATCGGGATCGTCGGCGTGGCGGTGGTCACGGGGATCCACCCCAGCGGCGGCTGGCTCGCGGTCGCCGGCGCGCTCGCCGTCGTCCTCTCGTCACTTTCCTACGCGGGCGCGGGCGTGTACGGGCAGCTTGCGGTCTCCGGCACCACCGGCCCGATGCTTGCTGCGGGCTCGATGCTGATGGGCGGCGTGATCCTGTTGCCGCTCGCCCTCTTCCAGCTGCCCGACGCCGTCCCGAGCTGGGAGGCGACCGGGTCGATCCTCGCGCTGAGCCTGCTCGGCACCGCACTCGCCCAGCTCATCCTCTACCGCATTCTGGCGAGCCACGGCTCCGCACGGCTCTCGCTCGTCACCTATCTGATGCCCGGCTTTGCCCTGCTCTACGGAGCGACGATCCTGGACGAGAAGATCACGGCTGCGACGATCGTCGGGCTGGCGCTGATCCTCGGCGGCGTCGCGCTCGCCTCCGGCGCCGTCCGCCTGAGGCGGGGCGAGACCGTCCCCGCCCGGCCATGAACGTCACCCTCCGTCCCGCCGCGCCCGACGACCTCGAGTTCCTCACCGACCTCTACGCCGACGAGGCCGTACGCCCGTTCCTGGCGACGGGCGGACGCTACGAGCGGGACGGGATCGCCGAGCAGCTCGAGCGCGACCCGCAGGAGGGCGGCCTGCTCGTCGTCGAGCTGGAGGGTGACCGCGCCGGTGCGATGTTCTGGGAGCGGACGAACACCCGTAGCCGGATCGCGCACGTCAGCGGGATCGCGATCCACCCGGACTTCCGCGGCCGCCGGCTCGCCGACGACGCCGCGCGGCGCCTGCAGCACCACCTGATCCGCGAACGTGGCTACCACCGGCTCGAGCTCGAGATCTACGGCTTCAACGAGCGGGCGCAACGCCATGCCGAGCGGTCCGGCTACATCCGCGAGGGAGTCAAGCGACAGGCGTACCGCCAGGGGGACGGCTGGGTCGACGGGGTGCTCTACGCGATCGTGGAGGAGGATCTCGACGCGCCGAGGTAGGCGCTGAGGAGCTCGCCCGCCTGGGGCAGGAGGTCGCGGCGGAGGCTGTAGACGTTCTCATCCTCGTCGCGGATCGTGACGAAGCCGGCGTGCCGCAGGATCGCCAGGTGGTGATGGGCGGTCGACTTCGCCAGCCCGAGCTCGGCCGCCGCCTCCCCGAGGGTCACCGGCCCGTCGCTGAGGCGCCGCAGCAGCCGCAGCCGGCCCTCGTCGCCGAGCGCCTTGTAGACGCGGGCGATCTCGGCGGGAGAGGCACCCTCTTCCGCGGCGGGCGCGATCGGGTAGCAGAAGATCTTCGTGCCCTTGTGCTCCCACAGGATCACCCACGGGCGCATCCACCAGCTCGGGAAGAACGCGAGTGTTCGGATGCCGGGGACCGGCGAGTACTGGTAGCCGCGGGTCGCAAGCTCCGTCAGCTCTTCCGGCGAGTGGGAGGCCGCGAGGAGCCGCTTCGTCTCGGCGTCGCGCTCGGCCGCCTCGCTCCACTCGTGCGAGTGCGGGAGGAAGACGTGTTCGTACCAGCGCGGGAGGATGTCGAGGAACTGCGCCATCAGCGTCTCTCCGTCCATCTTGAGCAGCGTCCGCACCGACTCGTACTTCTCCGAGTACTCGAGCAGCGTGGCGAGGAGCTCCTCCTGCGCGCCGTCGTCGCCGGCGGCGGCGCGCTCGAGCACGTCGGGCGCCGACAGGTGGGTGTGGCTGCTGCCGTAGTACCCGAGCAAGTGCTTCTTCATCTCGACTGCATCGGTCGCGCGCAGGCGCTCGAGGAACGACGCAAAGGTCCGTGGCTTCGGCGTCTCGTAGACGATCCCCAGCAGGTGCGCAGCAACCTTCACCTCTCCCAGTTTCAGCGCGTCGACCGCCTCCAACAGGTCGGGCGGGACGGTGGCGAGTCGCTCCCTGAGCCACTCCTCACCGAGATCGAAGGTGTCGTAGTCGCCGCGGTCGGCGAGCGCGCAGATGCTCATCAGGACCTCCGCCGCCTCGGCGACGTCGATCTCGACCTCGACCGCCGCCGGGGCGGAGAGGTCGAGGACCTGGGAGCGCTTCTTCCGTTCGACAGCCATCTAACGCTCGTAGCGTACTTGCTCCTGAACGGCTTGACAAGAGCCTGTGCGTTCGATAATCTTCGAACAGTTCAAGAACATCGAAAGCGTTAGGAGCGACCTTGTTCTCCTCCTCCGATCTTTTCCACCAGCTCGTCAACGACCGGCAGCAGGATCTGCTGGGATCCGCCGCCAGGGACGCCCGGCCGAGCCGGGTCCGCAGGCATCTCGCGCGCACCCTCCGGCGCGCTGCGGACCGGCTCGACGCGGCGACCGCCGCACGTGGTTCGGTGAGCGGCGCACACCCCGGACGCGGCTAGCCCCGTCCGGGGTCAGTGGACTTTCAGAAAGCCTTCGATCAGCGTCCGCGCCCGCGGCGAGCCGGCGACGAGACCGACACCGTGCTGGCGTCCGGGCAGCACCTGAAGCCGCTTGTCGGCCGCCGCAGTCGCCGCGTACATCTCGCGGGCGTCGTCCGAGAAGTCGTAGCCGCCGTTGTCGTCGCCTTCGGCGGCGAGGTAGAGCACCGGCGCACGTAGCCTCCTGGCGCTCGACGTCGCGTTCATCCCCATGAACGTGGCAGGGGCCGAGACGCTGACGACGCCGTCGACCGCGGGCGTCACGCTCGAGCCGGCGACGAGCGACGCGATCCCGCCCATCGACGCGCCGACGAGGAACACCTTCTGCTTCCCGCGCTTGCGCATCAGCCTGACAGCTCCGTCGAGGTCGCTCGCGAGCCGTTCTCCCGCCGTTCCACCGCGTTGTTGTGAGAGACCATGGCTACGGAAGTCGATGGCGAAGGCCGTGTAGCCGAGTCGCGCGAGCCTGCGTGCGTACGTGACCCACTCGCACAGGCTGCCCTGCGACTGGTGACCGAGGATCACCACGGTTCGCCCGCTGCCGAACACGTGGCCGATGAGTTTCGTCCCGTCAGCCGCGCGGAAGCTC
The DNA here is from genome assembly GCA_963749515.1 of uncultured Gaiellaceae bacterium. GTDB lineage: Bacteria > Actinomycetota > Thermoleophilia > Gaiellales > Gaiellaceae > Gaiellasilicea. Next base: position 175,019 of record CAVVMR010000001.1, on the reverse strand, counting down.
ACGTCCGCTCCCTTGGCGCACGCGTATCCGACGCGGTCGGCGTCGGCGCTCGCCGTCGATGCGGCAACGCCGGCGAGTAGGACGAGCAGCAGCAGACCCCGTTTCATCTCCCGCTTGTGTAGCACCGGCAAATCCACCTGGCAAGGTGAGCCCGCGTTAGCCTCCCGGCATGAGCCTGCTCGAACGGCATGTGGAGCGCTTCAACGAGGGAGTCCGCAGCGGCGACTTCGCTGCGATGGTGGCGGGGTTCGCGGAGGACGCAGAGCTGCACTTCGAAGGCGTCCCGGCCGGCCCGTTCGTCGGACGCGACGCAATCGACGCCGCCTATCGCGAGCAGCCGCCCGACGACGAGATCGAGATCCTCGGCTCCGAGGAGCGGGAGGGCGTGGTCGTCGCCCGCTACGCCTGGCTGCGCGACGAGGGGCGGCAGGCTGGCGAGATGCTGCTGACACCGCGCGACGACCAGATCCAGAAGCTCGTCGTCACCTTCGGCTAGAGGGTCGCGCCGCTCCGCATATCCTTCCGTCGAAATCGCCACGACGAGCGGAGGAACGCACGCAATGGAGCTCATCCACACCTGCTACCGGGTCACCGATCCGGAGAAGTCCATCGCCTTCTACGAGACGCTCGGCTTCGAGAAGCGGCGCGAGTTGCCGATTCGCGACGAGGCCATGAACTACTTCCTGGGCCTGCCCGGCGACGGTGAGCGGCTCGAGCTGACGTACAACTTCGGCGTCGACTCGTACGAGATCGGCACCGGCTACGGCCACATCGCGATCACGGTCGACGACATGGACGGAACGCTGGCGGAGTTGGCGACCCAGGGGATCGAGCCCGAGCGGCCGAAGTACCAGGTGAGCGAAGGCGGCTCGTTCATCGCCTTCGTGCGCGATCCCGACAACTATCGGGTCGAGCTGATCGAGCGCAAGCCGAAGTAGTCAGCCGTGTCGGAGAGGCCGCCCCTCTACGGACCGCAGCAGTCGCGCTTCGCGGGTTACCTCGAGCGGCGGGAGCAGCGCCGACCCGACCAGGAGGCGCGGGTGCTGCGCCGGCGCGTGCTCGCCGGGCTGCAGGGGAGCGTGCTCGAGGTCGGGTCCGGGGACGGGCGCTCGTTCGAGCACTACCCGCCGGAGGTGGAGCGCTTGCTCGCCGTCGAGCCCGACGGCACCGCGCGGGCGGCCGCGGTGGAGCGTGCGCGCGACGCCGCGATCCCGATCGAGGTCGTCGCGGGGACGGCTGAGCAGCTGCCGGCCGCGGACGGCGAGTTCGACGCCGTGGTGCTGATGGGGATCCTCTGCAGCGTCGGCGAGCCGGCCGCCGCGCTGAAGGAGCTACGGCGCGTCCTCAGACCTGGCGGCGAGCTCCGCTTCTGGGAGCACGTTCGCTCGGGGAACGCCCTGTTCCGAGCGCTGCAGGGCGCCGTCGATGAGCTCTTCTGGACGAAGGCGCTCGGCGGCTGTGAGACGACGCGAGACACGGCGGCGGCGATCCGCGCGGCGGGATTCGAGCTCGTCCGGCTGGATCGAGGCTTCCACTCGTCGTCTCTGCTCACGATCACCTCCGCGCCGTACATCCTCGGCACCGCGCGTCGCTGATCGCGCTCAGAAGAGCTGGCTGTCGCCGACGAAGATCGCCGATACGGACTCGTTGGCGAACACGCTGGCGATCGTGTCCGCGAGCAGCCCGGCGACCGATAGCACCTCCAGCCGCGCCGACTCGAGCGACTCGTGGATGGGAACGGTGTCGGTGACCAGGAGGCCCGCGAGCGGGCTCCGAGCCAGGCGGTCGGCCGCGCCGGCGGTCGACGCGGCATGTGTGGCACAGGCGTAGACCGACGCAGTGCCCATCTCCATCAGCTCCTCCGCGGCCCGCGCAAACCACTGGCCGCTGCCGATCCCGTTCTCGAGCACGAGAGCGATCTTCCCCTCCACCTCGCCGAGGATCGTCATCCCGCGGCCGCCCGTGCCGGGGTCGTCGTTCATGATCGCGAGCTCCGCGCGCAGCATCTCTGCGAGCCACGACCCCTGCTTCGCACGCGTCGTGGCCGGAGCGACGACGACGGCTTCCCGACCGGCCGCGATCTCGCGGAACCGGTCGGCGAACATCGGCAGCGCGGTCATGTGGTCGACCGGGATCTCGAAGAACCCTTGCACCTGGCCGGCATGAAGGTCCATGGTCAGGACGCGGTCCGCGCCGGCGTTCTCGATCATGTCCGCGACCATGCGGGCGGTGATCGGCTCGCGGGGGGCCGATTTCCGGTCCTGGCGGGCATAGAAGAACCGCGGGATGACCGCCGTGATCCGCTTCGCCGAGGCCAGCCGCGCCGCGTCGACCATCATCATCAGCTCGACCAGGTGGACGTCGACGGGCGCGACGGCGGTCTGAACGAGGAAGACGTCGGCGCCGCGAACGGACTCGGTGTAGCGGCAGTAGGCGTCGCCATCGGCGAACGTCTCGAGCTGGATCCCTCCGACGTCGGTGCCCAGCTTCGCGGCGATCGCCTGCGCAAGCTGCGGGTGCGAGCGGCCGGAAAAGAGCCTCAGCCGCTTGGTCGGGGTCTGGTCCACGTCCGCGAACTATCCCAAGTCTTGCCGTGGCCTTGCCTGGACTAACGGAAACTTGACGCTCCCGTGACGCGCGTTGTGCCACGATGCGCACATGAGACGTCAGCTTCCCTGGCTGATCTCGATTCCGCTGGCGGTCGTCGGCACGCTGGCCGGCCACTCGGTCGGTTACCGGGCGGCTGTTCCCGACGCCGACGAGCGCGCACACGTGCTCGCCTCGAGCGGGCACGGCTACCTGGCGTACGCGCCGCTGGTGATGGGGTTCTGCGTCGCGCTCGCCGCGCTCGGCCTGGTCGCGCACGCACTCGCTGCCTTCCGAGGGCGCGAGTCGACCGGCGGCACCCGGATCAAGCTCGTCGCCGCGCTCGCACCGGTCGCGTTCGTGCTGCAGGAGCTGATCGAGCGGTACGTGCACAACGGGCACCTGCAGTGGGAGCTCGCGGTGTCCGCCCCGTTCCTGCTCGGACTTGCGACACAGGTGCCGTTCGCGCTCCTGGCGGCCTCGATCGCGTGTGCACTGGCGACCGCGGCACAGCAGGTAGCGCAGGCGATCAGAGCGGCCCGCGTGCCGCGCCGACTCGGAACCTCGCTCACCTTCCCGTCCCGGCTGTCGGTCGATCTTCCGACCGAGCCGGTCCTTGCCCGCGGCTACGCCGGCCGCGGCCCTCCGCTTCTCGCCTAGTCGAGTAGGAGCGGCCGATCCGGCCGCCGATCGAAGCGAGGAGAGATGGACGATCACCCGAGCCGTCGTTCGTGCCGGCCGGTGCTCGTCGCGATCGCCGCCCTGGTGGCGCTCGCGGTGGTGCCGGCGGCGGGTGCGCACGCGCGGCTGATCACAACCGAACCGGCAAACGACACGGTGCTCGAACAGAGCCCGAGCTCCGTGCTGCTGCGATTCGACGAGCCGGTCGAGACGGCATTCGGCGCGATCCGGGTATACGACGCGCGCGCGCAGCGTGTCGACTCCGGCAAGGTCGAGCGGCCGAGCGAGAAGGAAGCCCGGATCGAGCTCGACCGACGCCTCGCTCGCGGCACGTACACCGCGACGTGGCGTGCAGTGTCGGCCGATGGGCATCCCGTCTCCGGTGCGTTCGTCTTCCATGTGGGCGCCCCGGGTGCGAACCCGGCGGGCATCGCGGCGCAGGTCCTCGAGGGCGGAACACCGGCGTCCGTTTCGGTGCTCTTCTCGGTGGTGCGGGCGCTCGACTTCCTTCTTCTCCTCCTGGTCGGCGGCGGCACGCTGATGCTCGTCGTCGGGCTCGGGCAGGCATCGAGCCGGACGCGATCAAGGCTGTCCCGGCTGCTCATCGGCGGGTCCGTCGCTCTCGCGGTGGTTGCAGGCGCGGGGATCGTGCTCCAGGGCGCAGCGGCGGGCGGCTTCGGCCTCCGCGAGGCGCTCCACCGGGATGTCGTGTCCGCAGTCCTCGAAACGCGGTTTGGCACCGTCTGGCTCCTCCAGGCAGCACTCGCAGTGGCATGCGCGCTGCTGCTCGCCTGGAGCAGGCGCGTGCCGGTGCTCGCGCTGGTTCCGGCGGCGCTGCTGCTCTTGACACCGTCCCTGTCCGGGCACGCAAGCGTGTCCGGAGCGATCGCGTTCGTCGCGGACGTCGCGCACGTCACCGCCGCCTCGGTCTGGGTCGGCGGCCTCGCGGCGCTCGTGCTTGCTCTCGTCTGGGCGGGAACGGAGCGGTGGAAGCTCGCCGTCAGCGCGGTGCCGCGGTTCTCGGGGCTGGCCGTCGTCGCAGTCTCGTGGTTGATCGCGAGCGGCACGGTCAGCGGCTACCTGCAGGTTCGCGCGCTCCGCGGACTGTGGGAGACCACCTACGGCCAGCTCCTGCTCGTCAAGATCACGCTCGTCCTGCCGCTGCTCGCGCTCGGGTTCTACAACAACCGCCGCGCTGTCCCGCGTCTGCGTGAGCGGCTTGCCACGGCACCGGAGCGGACACGCTTCCTCCGCGTAGCCGGGGCAGAGCTCGCGCTGATGGTGGCGATCGTGAGCGTGACGGCCGTGCTCGTGTCAGAGCCCCCGGCACGAGCCGAGGTTGCACCGCGCGGCCCGTATGCGACGACCGCGCAGCTCGGCGACCTCGAGCTGAACGTCGTCGTCGACCCCGCCGCGGCCGGACGAAACCAGATCCACCTCTACCTGACCAATCCCTCGGGACAGCCGACCGACGTCGACGAGGCAACAGTCTCGGCGACGCTCGCCAGCCGTGAGATCGGCCCGCTTCGCCTGAAGGCGCATCGGGCCGGTCCCGGCCATTTCATCGCTCACGGCGCACAACTCGCGCTCGCGGGCGACTGGCAGCTCCGCGTCGAGACACGCCGCGGCGAGTTCGACGCTGCCACGGCGACGGTCTCCGTCCCAATCAGAAAGGAACCTCACTGATGAAGAAGACCCTGACCATGCTCGTGCTGACCGGCGCACTGCTCGCCGTGCCGGCCGCGAGCGCCCATGTCACCGTCAATCCGAACGAGGTCCCGGTGGACAGCTTCTCTCGGTTCGCGATCCGTGTCCCGACCGAACGGCCGACCGCAGACACCACCAAGGTCGTGCTGAGCCTGCCGAAGGGCCTCTTCTTCGTCAGCTTCCAGCCGAAGCCGGGCTGGAAGCGGACGGTCACGATGGAGAAGCTCGACCCGCCGGTCGAGCTGTTCGGTGAGACGCAGACGGAACGCGTCGCAACCGTCACCTGGGAAGGCGGCAAGATCGCACCCGGCGAGTTCGACGAGTTCGGGATGAGTGCGAAGGTCCCGGCCGAGCAGACGACGCTCGTGTTTCCGGCAGTCCAGACGTACTCGAACGGCGAGGTCGTGCGCTGGATCGGCGCTCCCGACGCCGACGAGCCTGCACCGCGAGTCACGCTGACGCCCAAGATCGAGGAGGTTGCCGCCCCCGCCTCGACGGAGACCACCGCCGCGGCGAACACCGAGGACGACGATTCGGACCGCGATGCGCTCGCGCTCGGGTTCGGGATCGCGGGCCTCGTCGTCGGCCTGGCAGCTCTCGCGATCACGTTCGTCCGGAGGCCGAAGCGCGCATGAACCGACTTCTCCTGGCCGCTGCCCTGGTCGCTGCTCTCGTCGCCTGCCCCGCTGCGGTGGGGCACGGCGACGGAGCAGCGCGCGGGTACACGTCGACCGTGAAGACGGTCGCGCCGAGGCTCGACGGCCTCACCGTGCAGGTGCTGCAGGGCGACGACCAGCTCGACCTCCGGAACAACACGGGCCGCGAGCTCGTGGTCGAGGGCTACGAGGACGAGCCGTATCTCCGCTTCGGCGCCGACGGCGGTGTCTTCCGCAACGCCAACTCGCCCGCCACGTACCTGAACGAGGAACGCTACGGCGGCGTCGACGTGCCCGCGTCGGCCTCGGAGACGGCCACGCCGCGCTGGGAGCGGGTCTCGCGCGGCAACTCGTACAACTGGCACGACCACCGGATCCACTGGATGAGCACCATCGACCCGCCGAAGGTACGGCAGGCGAGAGACGAGCCCCACCACGTCTTCGACTGGAACGTCCCCGGCACCGTGGGCGGACAGCCGCTGGCGATCCGCGGCAGCCTCGACTACGAGCCACCGCCGCAGAGCAGCTTCGACCCGCTCCTGATTGCGCCGGTCGTGGCCCTCGCGCTCGCCGGCGGCATCTTCTGGTGGACCAGGAAGCGTCGTAGCATCTCCCCGTAGTGGCCCCTGCGTCGCAACGGCGGATCGCCTTCCTGCGCGGGATCAATCTCGCCGGCCGGCGCCGCGTCGGCATGGCCGACCTTCGCAAGCTCCTCGAAGGCCACGGCTACGAGGACGTCCGCACGCACCTCCAGAGCGGCAACATCGTGCTGACGAGCAGCGCTTCGCCCAGTCGGCTGGAGAGGAAGCTCGAGCGGGAGCTCGAGGCCGGGCTCGGCTTCGAGGTGGAGGTGATCGTGCGCACGCGGGCCGAGCTGGCCCGGGTCGTGGCGAGCAATCCGCTTGCGGATGTGGCCAGGGACCCCTCGCGTCACCTCGTCACCTTCCTCCGGGCCAAGCCGGCGGCGAGGCTCGTGCGTGAGCTCCGCACCCTCGACGTTGCGCCCGAGCGGGTCGCCGTCAGCGGCCGCGAGGTCTACTCCTGGCACCCGGGTGGGCTCCAGCGCTCGCCGCTCGCGAAGCTGCTGACGAAGACCGGCGTCAGCGGCGTAGGGACGAACCGCAACTGGCGCACCGTGACGAGGCTGCTCGAGCTCGCCGACGGGGATCCCGCGTGACGTGGCCGTGGGAGGTCTCCGAGCGCGACCACCGGATCCAGGATCCGACCAGTCCGGAGAAGATCCGGCTCCTCGGCGAGTACAGAGCCTCCACTGGCGCGCGCTCGAGGAGTGGCTCGCCTCCAACCCGGAGCATCCGGAGGCGTCTGCGATTCGCGACCAGCACGTCGGCTTTCGCGACAACTACCTCCGACAGCAGCGCGCGCAGCTCGGCTGGGCGATCTTCGCCGGCCGCAAGAGCTGAGCGTGTGTGGGGAGGGGCGCCACCCGCCCCTCCCCACACCTCCCTGTGCTACTGGTCGACCCAGTAGGCCGCTGCGCCCAGGCTTGGCCACTCGCGCTCTGGATCGGCGCGATAGAGCGGGTTGTTCGCGAACAGCGTCACGCGGGCGGTTCCCGCCGCGTTCGTGCCGTGCGCGATCACCGCCGACCCCGGAGCCGACGCCGACTGCGGATCCATCAGCCACAGCCCGGCCGCGAGGATCCCGGCCGACGGCAGGCGACCGTCGACGGCGAGCGTCGTCGGAACGGTGGTGAACCACGTCGGCGGGTCCGCGATCAACGTGTCGGTCGCCGGGTAGGCGCCGACGATCGGGCTTGCGGCGCCGCCGCTGTTCTCCCAGTAGAGAATCCCGCTTCGGCCGTTGCCGCTGCGCGTCACGGCCGTGAGGCCGACGAGCTGGGCACCGGTCGTCAGGAAGTTCCCACCGTTCGCGCCGGCGCCGAGATAGCCGCCGCCGCGGGCGAAGAACGCCGTCAGCCGGGTCCGGGCGAGCGCGTTCGCCGCCGAGGGCCAGCCGCCGGTGTTGAAGACGACGTCGTAGCCCTCGAGCGGATCGGTGAGGGCCGTGTTGATCGTCGCCACCGAGACGGGATCGGCCGTGAAGCCGAGATTCCGCAACGACCAGACGTCCTGGTTGACCGCACCCGTGAGCACGGCGATCCGCGGCGTGCGGTCGACGGGATCGAGCGCGGGAAGCGACGCTGCCAGCGCGGGCTGGAAGTGAAGGCCCTTCGCCTTCCCGATCGCGTCGAGCTTCGCCTTGGTGACGGGATCGGCCGCGAAGACCGCGCTCCCGGCCGCGAGCGTTCCGCCCGCACCCGCGAACGATGCCAGCGCGATCTCGGCTGCCACGCCCGAGCCGACGAGCTCGTTCAGCGCACGGACAGCCGTCGGAGAGTCGATCTCGAGGACATACCGGTCGGCCTTGCCACGGTCGACGCCGCCGTCCAGCTTCGCCGACTTCTTGATCTCACGCTGTTGCGGCAAGTGGAAGTCGGCATCTCTCGGGATCGTGACGATGTCGGCGCCCCACAGGTAGCCGTGGCTCCACGCACCCGGAGGCGCGTACAGCTGCGTGATGGACGCGGACACGTCGTCGCCGATTCCGAGGGCCGTGTTCGCGAGACCGCGGTGGGCCTGGGTCATCTCGACGATGTACGTGCCCTTCTCGAAGGTCTGCCCGGCGTAGGTGAAGTCGAACTTGCTCTGCCCCACCTCGATGCCGTTCTCGAGCAGCCAGTCGACGAGGCGATTTGCCTCCGCGTCGCTCCGCTGGCCGTTCCCGAGCGGGATGATGTGCGCCTTCGGGTACTCGGTCATCCAGTTGTTGGCGACGTCGAAGGGCGGCGGGCAGCACGCCGGCCGGTCCGCGTTCTCCTCGCCACGGATGTAGATCTCGGCCTGGTCCCAGGTGAGGTCGTAGCGGTTGGCGACGTCATAGAGAAGCGTCGACCACACGACCGTGTACTGGGCGGTGCGGGCGCCGACCCGACCGCGCGGATGCGTCGTCGAGCCGGGAATGCCGCACGCCGTTCCCGTGGAGTTGCACATCTCGACCGTCGAGCCGTTGAGGCCGATGTGCTGGGCGTACATCGGGGTGTAGAACGGCCCCCAGTCGTCCCAGCCCTCGGCGACCGCGGGTCCGGGCGGGATGCCGCCGTCGCAGAGACCCGTGGAGGCAGGCGGGGCGTCCCCGTCCGGGCACCAGTCGTTGATCGGGCGCGTCACGCCCATTCCGATCGCGTTCATCGCGGCCTCGTTGGCGTCGATGCGCGCCTGGTTCCACTTCAGCCAGAGGTCGTACTCGATGCTCGGGTTGTGCGGCTTCGTCGTCGCCTCGATCAGCGTCGGCGTCACGTAGCCGTGCAGGTCGAGCACCTCGGGCGGCAACCACTTCTGCATCACCCCGACCGACGCCTTCGTCTCGGACTGAGACTGGGTCAGGAAGTCGCGGTTCAGGTCGAAGTTGTTTCCGTTCTGACGGGCGTTCGCGATGTGGCCGTCCGGGTTGTGCATCACGTTGAAGAGCACGACCGCGTTGTCGAGAATCGTGTCGACCTCGGGGTCGGTGCCGTACGGCGTCGTCGCCAGCCGCTCGATGATCTGGAGCGAGGCGTCGATCCCCTCCGACTCGTTGCCGTGGATCCCGGCCTGGACGTAGATCGGCACCTTGATCTTGTCGTGCATGCTCCAGAGACCGATCTGCGCACGCTTCGGGTCGACCGGCGCGACCTTCCGGAACTGCTGCCAGTTCTTGAAGCTCTGCTTCTGGTGCTTCGTGTCGAGCGCGTTGATGGTCGCGAGGTACATGTCGCGTCCGAGCGCCGACTGTCCGATCACCTCGACCGTCATCCGGCCGTTGCTCTGCGCGGCGATCGCGTCGAGCGTGCAGCCGAGCGCGTACCAGGGGATGTGCGGGTAGCTGCCGACGGGATGCGACGGATCCGATCCGTCCGGATACGCGCCGACGGCGTCCGGGATCGGCGTGCCGCACCACGGCGGCCCGATCTCCGCCGAGGCGGTGGACGAGCCGATGAGCGCGACGGCGAGCGCCGCAAGGGTCAACGAAAACGAAAGCTTGATTCCACGCACCACGTGTGCCCTCCCTAGAAGAACGACGGTCCCCCGGTCGGACGCCTCTATACCCAGGTTTTGTGGGAAAAGTCAAGCGTCTGATAGAACAGCGGCATGGCCACGTCGGAGGAACGCGTCGTCCAGCATCTGGACACCGAGCAGCTCGAAGCAGGGCTCGACGAGATCCGGCGGTCGCCTGCCGACGAGGGCACGGTCGAGCTGATCGTCCGCCGTCCGGTCGTCAACGAGCGCGAACTGCTCGAGGAGGCCGAGCTCGATCTCGAGCGTGGTCTCGTCGGTGACGACTGGTACGCCCGCGGCAGCAGGAGCACCCCCGACGGCTCGTCGAACCCGGAGGCGCAGCTGACGATCGCAAACGCGCGCGCGGTCGATCTCGTCGCGGCCGGCGAACCGGACCGCTGGGCGCTCGCCGGCGACCAGTTCTACGTCGACTTCGACATCTCGGAGGCGAACCTCCCTGCCGGCACCCGGCTCTCGCTGGGCACGGCGGTGATCGAGGTATCGGCCGCGCCCCACGACGGCTGCGTCAAGTTCATGACCCGGTTCGGCAAGGACGCACACCGGTTCGTGAACACGAAGGAGCACCGCAACCTCAACCTCCGCGGGATCAACGCCAGGGTCGTCGAGCCGGGCACGGTCCGCCGCGGCGACGCTATCCGCAAGCTCTAGTTCGCCGCCGCGACCCAGTGGCCGGGCTCGACCTCGATCTCGGTCAGGTCGCCCTCGGGTTCCACCTCGGTCGCGGGTTGCGGACCGCCGTTCGACGACCACTTGTGGTCCAGCTGGGGCACCGACGCCATCAGCATCCGGGTGTACGGGTGCCTGGGATCGCCGAAGACCTTCTCCGTGTCGCCTCGCTCGACGACGACGCCGCGGCGCAGGATCACGGTCTGGTCACTGATGTAGTGGCCGAGCGAGAGATCGTGCGTGACGAACAGGACTCCGAGGCCGCGCTCCTTCAGGTCGCCCAGCAGGTTCAGCACGTCGATCCGGGTCGACGCGTCGAGCATGCTGATGATCTCGTCGGCCACCAGGAACCGGATCTCGAGCAGCAGCGCCCGCGCGATCAGCAGCCGCTGGAGCTGCCCACCGCTCAGCTGGTGCGGGTACTTGCCGAGCACGTCCGCCGGCTCGAGCCCAACCGCTTCGAGTGAGTTCCGCAGCTTCGCCCGCCATGCCTCTCGGCTGAGCCCGCCGAGGTAGATCGACCGGATCATCTCGAAGACCCGGTCGACCCTGAACACCGGGTTGTACGAGCTGAAGGGGTCCTGGAAGACACCCTGGACGTGCTTGTAGTAACCGCGGAGCCGCCGGCCGCCGAGCACCGTCACGTCCTTCCCCTCGAACGTGATCGTCCCGTCCGTGACCTCCGTCAAGCGCAGGATCATGCGGCCGACCGTGGTCTTGCCGCTGCCGCTCTCGCCGATCAGGGAGACGACCTCGCCGGGCCTGATCTCGAACGTGACGTCCGAGACCGCCGTGACCTCGCCGCCGCCGAACGTCCCGCTCTTGAAGACCTTCGTGACGTGGTCGAGCTTGAGCATCAGGCGGACGCCTTCCAGCACGCGGCGAGCCGCCCAGGCGCCACCTCGACGAACGGCGGCTCTTCGACGCACTTCTCGAACGCGAGCGGGCACCTGGCGCGGAATCTGCAGCCGGTGGGCGGGTTGAGGAGCGACGGAGGCCGGCCGGGAATGCCTTTCAGGCGGCGCTCCTTGAAGCGCACTCCGACTTCGGGCAGCGAGCCGAGCAGAAGCCGCGTGTACGGATGCCTTGGGTCCTCCGTGATCTCCGCCGCCGACGCCTTCTCGACCAGCTTGCCGGCGTACATGACGAGAATCGTGTCGGCGATCTGGTAGAGGATCGAGAGGTCGTGCGTGATCACGATCGTGCTCTTCACGAAGGAGCGATCGCGGAACTCGACGAGCATCTCGGCGACGGCCCGCTGGGTCGAGACGTCGAGGGCCGAGGTGATCTCGTCGGCGATCAGGAGCGAAGGGTCGAGAAGCGTCGAGAGCACCATCACCACGCGCTGCTTCATGCCGCCGGAGAGCTCGATCGGGTAGCGCTGGAGGACGTCGTCGGAAAGCCCGACCAGCCCGAGACGGCGGCGCAGCTCAGGCAGCGTGTCGTCGTAGCTGACGCCGCGCGAGTCGAGCAGCTCGGAGATCATCGTGCCGATCTTCCGCGTCGGGTTGAGAGCGCTCATCGCGTACTGCGGCACGATCGACACCTTGCGGAAGCGGAAGTCGTTCATCTTCCGCGTGTCTTCGATCGGCAGCTGGACGCCGTCGAGCTCGACCGTTCCCTCCACGTACCGCATGCGGCCGTCGAGCCTGATCAGGCTCTTCCCGAGTGTCGTCTTCCCACAGCCCGACTCGCCTGCGATGCCCATGATCTCGCCGTCCGCGACCCCGAAGCTGACTCCGTCGAGCGCGCGGACGTCGCCTTTCGTCGTGCGGTAGTAGACGCGCAGGTTGTCGACCGCGAGGCTCACATCTCACGCAGCTTCGGGTTGAAGACCTCGTCGAGGCCGACGTTCATCACGTACAGGCCGCCGACGACGGCCATGATCCCGAGGCCGGGGGCGATGAACCACCACCACATCCCGAGCTGGAGGGCGCTGTTCGAGACCGCGGTGTTCATCATCAGCCCGAGCGACATCGCGTTCGAAGGGCCGAGGCCGAGAAAGTCGAGAGTCGCGGCGGTGAGGATCGAGCCGCCGAAGAGGAGGATGAACGTGAGGAAGAGGTACGAGCTCATGTTCGGCGCGATCTCCTTGACGATGATCCGCCAGGTACTCGCGCCGGACAGGCGCGCCATGCTGACGAAGTCGCGCGAGGCGAGCGAGAAGGTCTGAGCCCGGATCGCCCGGGCGGCCCACGGCCACGACGTGAGCCCGATCAGCACCGCTTCGGAGACGAGGCCCTGGATGCTCAGGTAGGCCGCGACGATGATCAGGACCGCCAGCGTCGGGATCACGAGCACGACGTTCGTCAGCATGCTGAGGAGCTCGTCGATGACACCGCCGCGGTAGCCGCACGTGAAGCCGATCAGCATCGCGATCCCGGCCGCGACGCAGCCCGCCAGCGCTCCGACGATGAAGCTCGCGCGGAGCCCGTGGACGAACTGGGCGAAGACGTCCTGACCCGGGGCCGTGGTGCCGAACCAGCGCTCGGAGGACGGCGGCGCCCCGGTCGGATACCCGAAGTCGAACGGATCGGCATCGGTCAGCCACGGCCCGACGAGCGCGAACGCGAGGAAGAAGAGCACGATGCCGAGCCCGACGACGAGCTTCTTGTTGCGAAACGCGAAGTACAGCGCCTCGCCGCCCCTGCGCTGCGGCGGCAGCTCCTCGGACGGGACGACGTCGGGATCGAGCTGGGAGGTGCCGGGGGACGCGACGGTGCTCACCCTACGAGCCCTGGATTCCCATGCGCGTCCTGGGATCGACGATCACGTAGGCGATGTCGACGATGAAGTTGGCGACCAGGACGCCGACGATGATGAAGAGGAAGAGCCCCTGGAGCAGGAAGTAGTCGCGGACCTGGATCGAGGTCAGGATCAGCGAGCCGACGCCCGGGTAGCCGAAGACGATCTCGGTCACGAGAGCGCCGCCGACGACTGCGCCGAGCGCGAGCGCGAGACCGGACATCTGCGGCAGCCGCGCGTTCTTGTACGCGTACCCCCGGACGAGCTTGTTCGGCGCCCCGAGCGCCTGGAGATAGTTGGCATAGTCGGCTTCCAGCTCGTAGATGATCAGGTTCCGCATCCCGATCGCCCAGCCGCCGAACGCGACGAGGAACAGCGACAGGAACGGCAGGAACCAGTGCACGGCGAAGCTCCGTGCGAACTCCCACGTGTACGACGGCTGCAGCGAGAAGTCGTAGGCGCCGGAGACGGGGAAGATCTCGAACGTCGCCCCCAGGAAGTAGGCGAGCACGAGCGACAGCCACATGTACGGCGTCGCCGTGAGGATGTATCCCAGCGGCAGAACGGTGTTGTCGAGCACCTTCCGCCGTGCGGCCATCGCGCCGACGCGGTTCCCGGCGATGTAGCTGAGCACGATCGCCGGAACGAGGATCGCCAGCGTGTACGGCACCGCCTGCAGGATCAGGTCGTTCACCGACGAGCCGACGTAGGCGATGCTCGGGCCGAGGTCGCCCTGCAAGAGCCCACGCCAGAAGTTCACGTACTGCTGCCAGAGCGGCTGGTCGAGCCCGAACGACTCGGTGAAGTACCCGTGGAGCTCCTGCGAGGCCGTCGAGTCCGCCTGCAGGCGCGAGATCAGACCGGCGATCGGGTCACCCGGCATCAGGCGCGGGATGGCCCAGTCGATCGTCACCGCCACGAAGAAGGTGAGGAGATAGATGAGGCTCTTGCGGGCGAGGTAACGGTACACGGCGGTGTGTGCTGGTAGCCCTCAGCGGCCAGATCTTGTCTCACGGGACAAGCCGACGTCGAGCCGCTGCGGAGAGCAGCGGCTCGACGTCACAGCGTTCGTGATGCCTCCTAGTTCTTCTTCTTCAACCTGGCGAGCGCTTCGATGCCCGTCATGTTGAGGTAGCCGTTCCACATCGCGGGCGTGGTCTGCAGCCCCGTACCCGACGCGCTCGAGAAGTTGGTCCAGACGCTTGTGTTGTACTGCGCCCACAGCCCGTTGTACCAAAGCGGAATCGCGGGCAGCTCCTCGAGGATGTACTTCTGGATCTGCGAGTGGAGCTTCTTCGCCTTCGCCACGTTCGACGTCGGCACCTTGTTCAGCGCGAGGGTCAAAGCCCACGGCTTCGGGCCTGAAGCCGTGAATCGCGAGAAGTTGGCGAACGTCTGCTGATCGGCGATCGGCAGGTGGAACAGGTAGTCGTAATAGGTGTACGGCGTGTTGCCGAGCTGCTTCTCGTTGTTGATCACGAGGTCGAACTTGCCGGAGTTGCGCTCGTCGACCAGCCCGTTGAAGTCCGGATACGCCGGCGTCAGCCTGATCCCGGCGGCCTTCGTGCTGTTGGCGATGATCTGGATCGCGGTCATCCAGTCCGACCACCCGTTCGGGACGATGATCCTCAGGTTGATCTCCGACCCGTCCTTGTTCTCGACGAATCCGTCACCGTCGGTGTCCTTGTAGCCGGCGCCCGCCAGGAGCGCCTTCGCCCGTGCGGTGCTGTAGCTGAACCCGAGCTTCTTGGACTGGGCCTTGTCGATCCACCGGCCCCACGTCGGCAGCAGTCCGGTGGGATCGGCCTTCGAGACGATGTTCCCGTAGTCGGCCGTGACGATCTGGTTGATGTTGATCGAGGTGGCCAGCGCCCGGCGGAACACCTTGTCGTTCAGCGGCTTCTTCGTCGTGTTCGGCACCAGCCAGGCCGTGTTGGCCGAGAGCATGTACGGAGCCCGCGGGTAGTACGTGCGGACCTTGCCGCCGATCTGCTTGTCGATGCCCGGGAAGAAGTTGTTGCTGAGGTCGATCTTGTTCTGCAGAAAGTTCTGCAGGGACGCTGTGTTCGCGGTGTTGTGGATGTCGACGATGTACTGCATCGGCATCCTCATCCCGAGGGCCTTGGTCGCCCACCAGCTGTCGCGCCTGTTCCACTGCAGCGTCTGTGAGGTTCCCTTGCCGGCGCCGTACGTGAACGGGCCGGTGCCGACGAACTTCTTGTCGGCGTTGCCCGTCGTGATCTCGGTGGCGCTGTAGGCCGAATAGACGTGCCTCGGCACGATCGGGATCGTGTACATGTTCGTATCCCAATCCTGGTAGTTCGGGGTGCCCTTGAAGTTGAACTTCACCGTGCGCCCACTCGTCGTGATGCTCTGCAGGCCCGTCTTCCACATCGTGGAGAACTGCGAGCCCTCGAGCTTGCCCGTCTCGAACGTGAACTTCACGTCCGCGGCGGTCAACGGCCTCCCGTCGTTCCAGGAGACGCCGCTCCGCAAGGTGACGACGAAGCTCCGTCCCTGCCACTGGCCACTGGTCGCGAGCCACGGGATGAAGCGGTCCTTGAGCGGGTCGTAGCGGAAGAGCGTCTCGTAGAGAAGCCCGAGCACGCCCGTCGCGTAGTTCGGCCGGAGCGGGTTGAAGTTCGTAAAGGGCCCCCACGCGGTGCCTGAGGTGTAGAGCGTGGCATTCCGCGGGAGCGCGTCGGTGCTCGTGGGCTTCGCGCCCGCCCCGCCTGTGAACACTGCGACAACCACTGCGAGCGCCGCGACCGCGCTCAGGGCTATCGCTGTCCTTGTCTTGCGATTACGCATCTGCTGCCCCTCCTCCTTCGTTGGACGATTCTGACAGACGATCGAGTTGATTAACCGGTTTAGTAGATGACTGGGTGATTCTCACCGGACCGCCTCCTGGTCGGCCTGAACCGCGCCGGCGAGCGGCGACCTCGCGACGCCGAGCACGGCGACTCCGAACGGCTCGAGCACGACGGTCTCGTCGGCCTGCAGCTCGACCCCCTCCTCGAGCAGCGGCTCGACCGCGATGTCGTCTCCGGAGACGTTGACGAGGATCGCCGTCTCCGACCTGCCGCCCCGCACCCTGCCGACGAGCACACGGGGATCGTCGACCCGGACGGGCCGCGAGACCCCGGCGACCTCGGCGAGGGCCGAGTAGAGGCGCCAGGTCTCCTCAGGGTTCACCCGCGGCGTGCGGGCCGCGAAGTGCTCGAGCGGGTAGGTGCAGAAGACGGTACGGCCGCGGCCGAGCTCGTTGGAGACGATCGCCGGCCGCCCGTGAGCGTCGATTGCGACGACGCGCGCCGAGAGCACTTCGACCGGCAGGTAGGCGCGGGCGCTGCTCTCGCCCCCGACCCGGAACGACAAGCGCGAGCCGGCGGCGATGCCGCCGAAGTCCTCGACGAACTGGAATGTCACCTCGTCCTCCTCGATCGGGTCGACGAGGCCGTAGCGGAGGAGGTGGCGGATCCCGAAGATCTCGTCCAGCCACGAGAGCCACGGGCCGCGCTGGTTCGCGGTGCTGCCGCAGAAGTACGAGGCGTAGACGGTCGCACCACCCTCCGCGAGCTCGCGCAGACGGTCGATGCCCGGACCCGTCAGGAGCTTCGCGCACGGTGCCAGGTAGAGCCGCGCGGAGTCGTTCAGGCCGTCGTACTCGCGCATCGGCGCCACCGGCAGGTCCGCCTCGCGGGCCGCGATGTAGGCCTGGAAGAGGTTGTCGCGGAGGTCGCTGCGGTACGACTGCTCGGTGAACGGCAGCACGCGCTCGAAGTGCTCCGGGACGACGAGCGCCACGTCGCCGGCCACACGCTCCCAGCCCTGGGCCGAGAGGTCGCTCAGGAGCTCTGCGAACTCCCGCAGCTCACGCAACTGCGGCTTCGGCTCGCCGTGGCGGTCGGTCAATCCAAAATGCAGCTCGAAGACGTGGTGCCGGTACGGATCCTCGGCGCGGAGATCGTCGTAGTCACAGTTGTTCCAGGCGATCCAGCCGCGCGCGCCCGCGAGCAGGGTGGAGTGCAGCACCTGCCGGTAGTACGCAGCCGCGTGCTCGTCTGCCGCGAAGTCCGAGCTGACCCCGAACTCCTCCAGCACGACCGGCTTTCCGAACGTGCCTGCGAGCTCGCACGCGAAGGCGGGAGCGAGGAACTGGCGCACCTGGTCGTCCTGCATCGGATAGCTGTGCGGGCCGACGAAGTCGACGAGTGGCGCAAGCGCTCGCAGCGAGTAGCCGTTGTCGGCGCCGGTGACCTCGACGCCCCAGGCCCCGTCGCCGAGCGAGACGGGCTGCTGCGCCCCGGCCGAGCGAACCGCCTGGACGAGGGCACGGGCCCAGGCGGCGATCTCTTCGCTCGTACCGGAACCGCCGTACAGCGGCATCTCGTTGGAGATCAGCCAACCGACGACGGCGAGGTGACTGCCGAAGCGGCGCGCGATCTCTCCCGCGAACCAGGCCTGCTGGGAGAGGAGCCAAGGGTCACGGTAGAGGTCGCGGCCGCCCCGCCAGGAGGGATCCCAGTTCTGGCCGGACATGTGCCCGACGATGAACGTCGGAATCGTCCCCAGCCCGAGCTCGACGTGAGCGTCGAGGAAGTCGCCGAAGCGGTCGGCGACCTGCTCGTCGAGGAGCTCGGGGGTCGGGACGAAGTCGGGCCAGAAGCAGAAGGATCGCGTGACAGTGAGCCCGTGCCGGGCCAGCACGTCGAGCTCCTCCCGGACGACGTCCGGGTCGTAGCGCGCCCACATGCGCGGGCCGCCGGTTCTCGACCAGAAGTTCGCGCCGAGCCAGGGTGCGCTCGGCAGAACGATCTTCGAGGTTGCTCCTGCCACTGCCGGTTCATCCTTCGTTGGATGGTCTCCCCCGTGCATACGCACTTCATCACTAATCCGGTTTAGTTGTCAAGTCCTTCAGACAGACGATCGACGCCGGCGCGGCCGGGCGGTGCTCCCGCGAACAGCCAAACGCCCGCGCGGAACCTGGATGTCACCGGCCCCGGAATCGTCGATCGCGTCGAGGAGCCGACGTGTCGCAGCCACGCCGTACGCCGAGATGTCGCGCTCGACGGCGGTGAGCGGAGGCCCGACGACCTGGCAGAGAAGAGAGTCGTCGCCCGCGACGATCGAGACGTCGCCGGGGACCGAGAGCCCCAGCTCGTGCACCACCCCGAGTCCTGAGACGGCGAGCACGTCGCTGTCGTAGACGATCGCCGTCGGCCTGTCCGGGCCGGAGAGCAGCCGGCGCGTCGCCTCGGCGCCGCTCTCGGGGCTGAAGTCGCTCGAGGCAATCTCGGCGGTGAGCGAGAGAGCCCGCGCTTTCTGCCGAAAGGCGTTGTTGCGGGCGGCGGTGTGGACGAAGCTCGGCAGGCCGGCGACGCGCGCGATCCGCCGGTGGCCGAGCCCTGCGAGGTGGTCGACGATCTCCGCGATCACCGAGGCCTCGTCGTGCCAGACGCAGGGGAGCAGGCTGTTCTTGAGCGGGCCGCCGACCACGACAGCCGGCATACCGAGGCGGGCGAGACCCTCTACCCGCGGGTCGTTCTTCCGCAGGTCGACCATCAACACGCCGTCGACGCGCCGCTCGGCCCACCAGCGGCGGTGAATCGACAGCTCCTTGTCGACGTCCTCGGCCATCTGGATCGTCAGCGCGATCGAGCGCGACGACAGCTCCGACTCGACGCCCGCGATGAACTCCATGAAGAACGGCTCGAGCGAGAGCGTCGTCAGCGTGCGCGCCAGCACGAGCCCACAGGCGTGGGCGCGCGCGACCGACAGCGCGCGCGCCGCGCTGTTCGGGTACCAGCCCATCTCCTCCGCGATCGCGAGGATTCGCGCCCGCGTGCTGTCGGAGAGACCGGGGCGCTCGTTGAGCGCGAACGAGACCGCGCCTTTCGACACACCCGCACGGCGGGCGATGTCGCTCGACGTCACTCTCCGTGCTCGGTCGTCCTTCGGCGCAGCCACTTCAACCTCCCTGCTCAGAGCCTAGCGTTGTGCAAGGACATGGGCTTATGATTCACTTAACCGGTTCAGTTGTCCACGAGCGAGAGGGTGCGATGCGCAACGGCAGCTTCCCGAGCACGTTCCGGTGGGGCGTGGCGACAGCCGCGTACCAGATCGAGGGTGCGGTCAACGAGGACGGGCGCGGCGCGAGCATCTGGGACCGCTTCTGCACGGTCAAGGGCAACATCCGCAACGGCGAGACCGGCGAAGTGGCGTGCGACTTCTACCACCGCTACCCCGAGGACGTCGCCCTGCTGCGCGAGCTCGGCGCGTGCGCCTTCCGCTTCTCCGTCGCCTGGCCGCGGGTTCTGCCCGAGGGACGCGGCAAGGTGAACGAGCCCGGCCTCGACTTCTACGACCGCCTCGTGGACGAGCTGCTCGCGAACGAGATCGCGCCGGTCGTCACCCTCTACCACTGGGACCTCCCCGTCGCGCTCGAGGACGCGGGCGGCTGGCCGGAGCGCTCGACCGCGGAGGCTTTCTGCGAGTTCGCCGAGGCGACGGCCCGCAGGCTCGGCGACCGCGTCTCGCTCTGGATCACCCACAACGAGCCCTGGGTCGCCGCCTGGCTCGGCTACGGCCTCGGCGAGCACGCACCCGGCCGGGCGTCGCGGCCGGACGCGCTCGCAGCCGCACACCATCTGCTGCTCTCGCACGGGCTCGCGGTCGACGTGATCCGGCGCGAGGCGCCGGGCGCGGAGGTGGGCATCACCCTCGACCTCACACAGGCCTATCCCGCCTCGTCGTCGGAAGCCGACGCGGCAGCGGCGCTCGCGGCCGACGGGGAGAAGAACCGCTGGTTCCTCGACCCGGTCTTCAAGGGCTCCTACCCGGAGGACGTCCTGGCGGCCCTCGCTCCCGACGCGCCCCCGGTCCGCGACGGCGACCTCGCCGTGATCTCCACTCCGATCGACTTCCTGGGTGTCAACTACTACCGCCGCGAGATCGTTGCGGCGACCCCTGATGGCGGCCGGCAGATGGTCCACCAGCCGGACTCGATGTACACCGAGATGGGCTGGGAGGTCTCGCCCCACGGCCTCTACGACCTGCTCGTCCGCGTTCATGACGAGTACGGGCCGGCTGCGATCCACGTGACGGAGAACGGCGCCGCCTTCGGAGACACGCTCCGCCACGACGGCGTTGTCGACGACCCCGAGCGGCAGGCGTTCCTCGCAGGCCACGTTGAGGCGATCGAACGCGCAATCGCCGACGGCGTCCCGGTTGCGGGCTACTTCGTCTGGTCGCTGCTCGACAACTTCGAGTGGGCGCACGGTTACGGCAAGCGGTTCGGGATCGTCTACGTCGACTACCCGACCCTGCGCCGGATCCCGAAGTCGAGCTTCTCCTGGTACCGCGACCTGATCGCCCACGCCACGACGCTCGGCGCGTGAGGACGGCCGAGGACTAGCGCTTCGTCTTCTTGCGGCGCACAGGCGGCTTCTTGCGGGCGGGCGGGCGCTTCGCACGCACCGAGCCCCCGCGCTTCTTCGCCGCGTCGACCGATGCCTTCAGGGCGGCCAGAAGATCCGCCGGCTCCTCGTCGGCCTCCGGCTCCGCCGCCGTGATCGTCTGCCCCTTCTGCTTCGCCTTGACCACCGCGAGCAGTGCCTTGCGATAGGTGTCCTCGTACTTGTCCGGCTTGAAGGAACCGGTGAACCGCTCGATCAGCGCCGTCGCGAGCTCGAGCTCTTCCTTCGCGACCTTGCGCTTGCCCGGAGCCAGGTCCTTGGACGGCCGGATCTCGTCGTGGAAGAACATCTTCTCCAGGGCGATCACGCCGTCGCGCACGCGCAGGCAGCCGAGGTACTGGCGCTCGCGCATCACGTACTTGCCGATCGCGGCGAGACCGGTCTGCTCCATCGCCTCGCGCATCAGCGCGTACACCTTCTCCGCGCCGTCCTGCGGGCCGAGGAAATAGGTGCGGTCGAAGTAGATCGGATCGATCTCCTCGTAGGGCACGAAGTCGGAGACGTCGAACGTCTTGACACCCTCGGCCTTCACGGCCGCAAAGTCCTCGTCGGTGAGGATCACGTGCGTGTCCTTCTTGATCTCGAAGGCCTTCACGATCTCGTCGTCCGGGACGAGCTTCTCTTCCTTCTTGCAGAACTTCTGGTAGCCGATCCGGCCATTGTCGGGCTCGTGAATCATGTGGAAATGCAGGTCTTTCTCCTCGATCGCGCTGTACATCCGCACAGGCACGTTGACGAGCCCGAACGAGATCGCACCGCTCCAGATCGCTCTCGGCATATGAAGACAACGGAGGAGCAATCGATTCGGTTTCGGTGCAAAGGCGTTGCACACGCGTTGCACCTCGCTCCGTAGCGTCCGCGGCATGAAGAACGGCGACACGCGAGCCGCAACGCCCTGGGGCACAGCCACGCTGCTCGAGGAGCTGAAGCTGCCACAGCAGGCGGGCGACAAGCGGTTTGCATCGCTCGTCCAGTTGCTCGAGACGGGCAGCGGAGAGCGCCTCGTCCGCTTCGCCTACGCCACCGACGGCGTCGCGCGGCGCGGCCCGGTGACACTGCGGGCGAAGGACCTCGAGCGGCTGCGCACGGCACTCGCGAAGCATCCCGGGCTCGAGGAAGCGCTGCGGCTGTGAGGTGGGCCGGCCCTCGGTCAGGCGGCCGCGAACGTCCGCTCACGAGCGGCGTCGACGAGCGCCGCCAGCAGGAGGGCGCCATCGCCGGAGCCGAGCATCGTGTCGACCGCGTGCTCCGG
Source organism: uncultured Gaiellaceae bacterium (assembly GCA_963749515.1). Lineage (GTDB taxonomy): Bacteria > Actinomycetota > Thermoleophilia > Gaiellales > Gaiellaceae > Gaiellasilicea. Next base: position 153,172 of record CAVVMR010000001.1, on the reverse strand, counting down.
ATGCGGCATCAGGCCGAAGACGTTCCGCTCCTCGTTGCACACGCCCGCCACGTCGCCGACCGAGCCGTTGCAGTCCTCCGCGTAGCGCAGCACGAGCTGGCCCGACGCGTCCAGCTCGCGGTAGAGCTCGTCGTCGGCGTACCAGTTCCCCTCCCCGTTCTTCACCGGGATCGTCAGCTCCTGGCCGGGCTCGCAGCGGGCGGTGAAGAGCGTGTCCGTGCGCTCCACGCGCAGCCGGACGTCGCGGCAGATGAACTCGAGGTCGCGGTTGCGGCGCAGCACTCCAGGAAGCAGCCCCGCCTCGCAGAGGATCTGGAAGCCGTTGCAGATCCCCAGCACCGGCCCCCCTGCCGCGGCGAAGCCGCGCACGGCATCCAGCACCGGGGCGAAGCGGGCGATCGCGCCGCAGCGGAGGTAGTCGCCGTACGAGAACCCGCCGGGCAGGACGACGGCTTCGGTGCCGCGCGGCAGCTCCTGCTCCGCGTGCCAGACGAGGACCGGATCGGCGCCGAGCGCACCGAGAGCCCAGGCGGCGTCCCGGTCGTCGTTCGAGCCGGGAAAGACGAGCACGGCGATGCGCGGCCGGACGCTCACGTCTCCGCCACTTCGATCTCGAAGCTCTCGATCAGCGGGTTGGCGAGCAGCTCGTGGCACATGCGCTCCACCTGGGCCTTCGCCTCGTGTGACGACGGGGCGTCCACCTCGAGATCGACGAGCCGGCCGACGCGGGCTCCTCCGACGGAGAACCCGAGCTTGCGCAGCGACCCCTGTACCGCCTCACCCTGCGGGTCGAGGATCCCCGCCTTGGGTCTGACGAGCACCGTCACCTTCATCGGAGGACGACCTGCGGGTCGGCGAGGTAGTCGTCGAACGCAAGCCCCGTCAACAACTCGAACGCCTCGACGTAGCGAGCGCGCGTACCGGCGACCACGTCTGCGGGAACCTCGGGGCCGGGATAGGTCTTGTCCCAGCCCAGGCTCTCGCAGTAGTCCCGCACGTACTGCTTGTCGTAGGACGGCTGCGGGCCACCGGGTGCGTACTCGGCAGCGGGCCAGAAGCGGGACGAGTCGGGCGTCAACGCCTCGTCACCGAGCACCAGGCCGCCATCGCTGTCGATGCCGAGCTCGAACTTCGTGTCGGCGAGGATGATTCCGCGTTGCTCGGCGTGCGCTGCCGCGAAGCGATAGAGGGCGAGGGCGACCGACTCCAACTCGGCCCAGCGCTCGGCGCCGACCAGACTGGCCGCTGCCTGCGCGTCGATGTTCTCGTCGTGGCCGGACTGCGCCTTCGTCGCCGGCGTGACGATCGGCTCCGGCAGGCGGTCGGACTCGCGCAGCCCCTCCTGGAGCCGGTGGCCGCAGACGGCGCCGGTCTTGCCGTAGTCCTTCCAGCCGGAGCCCGCCAGGTAGCCGCGGACGACGATCTCGACCGGGAGCATGTCGAGGCGCCGGCACTCGAGCGAGCGGCCGTCGTCGCGGAGCGCGAGCAGGTGATTCGGGACGAGCTCCCGGGTACGCGCGAACCAGAAGGCGGAGAGGCCGGTGAGCACGCGGCCCTTGTCCGGAACCTCGGTCGGGAGGATGACGTCGAAGGTCGAGATGCGGTCGGAGGCGACGAGCAGCAGCCGCTCGTCGTCGAGGGCGTAGAGCTCGCGCACCTTCCCGCTCGCGAGGTGGACGGCGGCCTCAGGCATGGACCTGCTCCCGGCTGAGCGCTCGGAGCCGCTCGAAGACGACGTCGACGTGACGCGTGTAGGCGCCGAGGTCGAACACGGCGTCCAGGTCGACGCGGTCCGCGAGCTCGGCGTCGGCGCGGACGAGCTCCGGGAAGTCCAGTCCTTCGTCCCACGCCCGCATCGCGTGCCGCTGGACCAGCCGGTACGCATCGTCGCGGGAAAGGCCCGCCTCGACGAGTGCGAGCAGGAGACGCTGGCTGAAATACAGCCGATGGCTCGCGTCCAGGTTCTCGCGCATCCGCTCGGTCCGGACGACGAGCCCCTCGAGGAGCCAGGCGAGGCGGTCGAGCATGTAGTCGACCGCGAGGAACGCATCCGGCAGAACGATCCGCTCCGCCGCGGAGTGCGAGATGTCCCGCTCGTGCCAGAGCGCCACATTCTCGAGCCCGGCCATCGCACCGCCCCGGACGACGCGCGCCAGCCCGCAGATCCGCTCGGAGACGATCGGGTTCCGCTTGTGCGGCATCGCCGACGAGCCCTTCTGTCCCTTTCCGAAGGGCTCCTCGACCTCCCGCACCTCCGTCCGGGCGAGGTGCCGGATCTCGAGCGCGAACCGCTCGAGCGAGGTGGCGAGCAGCGCGAGCGCGTTCAGAACCTCGGCATGGCGGTCGCGCTGGAGGATCTGCGTGGAGCTGGGAGCCGGCTCGAGCCCGAGCCGCTCGCAGGCGATCCGCTCGACCTCGGGATCCGCCGCCGAGTAGGTGCCGACCGCGCCCGAGAGTTTGCCGACCCGCATGCCTTCGAGCGCCCGAGTGACGCGGGTGCGGTCGCGCTCGAGTGCAAAGGCCCAGCCGGCGAGCTTCAGGCCGAAGGTCGTCGGCTCGGCGTGGATGCCGTGCGTGCGCCCGATCGTCAGCGTCTCGCGGTGCTCCTCGGCGCGCGCGACGACGGCGGCGAAGGCCCGGTCGATCCCGGCGAGGATCAAGGCGCCGGCATCGCGGATCTGGAGCGCAAGCGCGGTGTCGAGGACGTCCGAGGACGTCAGGCCGTAGTGGAACCAGCGCCCGTCCTCCCCGAGCGCCTCGGCGACCGCATCGACGAACGCGGCGACGTCGTGGTGCGTCCGCGCCTCGATCTCTGCGACGCGCTCCGGCGTCGGAACGACGGCTCGTTCGCGAATCGTGTCGACGGCCTCGCGCGGGACGATGCCGGTCTCCGCCCAGCCGTCCAGCGCGGCGAGCTCGACCTCCAGCCAGCGCGCCAGCCTCGCTTCGTCCGACCAGATCGCCGACATGGCCGGGCGGGAGTAGCGCGGAATCACCTGAGCGAGTCTACCGCCCGCTCCGGAGGATCAGCCGGCCAGGCTGGAGGCTGTCAGTGCGATGTCCGTGCGGTACCGGGCGCCGGCGAACGTGATCCGGTCGCAGCCCGCGTAGGCGCGATCACGCGCCTCGCCGATCGTTGCCCCGGTGCCGGTGACAGCGAGAATCCGCCCGCCGTTCGTCACCAACTGCTCGCCGTACAGCGCCGTGCCGGCGTGGAAGACGAGCGCTCCCGCCGCCTCGGCCTCCTCGATCCCCTCGATCGCCGAGCCGCTCTCGGAGCTCTCCGGGTACTGACCACCCGCGAGCACCACAGTGACGGCTGCGTCGTCGGAGGCGGTGAGCTCGACGCCCTCGAGGTCGCCGCCCGCAGCAGCTGCGAGCGCACCCAGGAAGTCGCCTTCGAGCCGCGGCACGATCGACTGCGTCTCTGGATCCCCGAAGCGGCAGTTGAACTCGAGCACCTTCGGCCCGTCCGCCGTCAGCATCAGCCCCGCGAAGAGCACGCCGACGAACGGTGCGCCGCGCCTCGCGAGCTCCTCGACGACCGGCTTGTGGATCTGCTCGACGAGCTCCGCGACCTCGTCGGCGCCCATTCCCGGCACCGGGGAGAAGGAGCCCATGCCGCCGGTGTTCGGGCCGGTGTCGCCGTCGCCGATTCGCTTGAAGTCCTGCGCCGGCGCGAGCGGCACCACCCCACGCCCGTCGGCGAGCGCGAAGACCGACACCTCCTCGCCCTCCAGCAGCTCCTCGATCACGATCGGCCCCGGAAAGCCGGCCGCTGCGCGCAGGCCCTCGTCGAGCTGCTCGACGGTCTCGCACACGAACACGCCCTTGCCGGCCGCCAGCCCGTCGACCTTCACGACACACGGGGGGCGGGCAACGGCGAGCGTCTCGGCCGTCGGGACTCCGGCTGCAGCCAGTACCGCCTTGGCGAAGCTCTTCGACCCCTCGATCCTCGCCGCCGCGCGGCCGGGGCCGAACACGGCGACGCCGTTGCGGCGCAGCAGATCGGCAACGCCGGCGACGAGAGGCGCCTCGGGGCCGACCACGACGAGATCGATGCCGAGGCTGCGGGCGAGCCCGAGCAGGCTCTCGCCGTCGTCGGCCCGGACCGGATGACAGTCGCCGAGCCGGGAGATCCCGGGATTGCCGGGAGCGGCGTGCAACGACGCGAGCCCCGGAGCCTGCGCGAGCTTCCACGCGAGCGCATGCTCGCGCCCGCCAGACCCGACCAGAAGCACCTTCACCGCGGCCGAGTCTACTCCCGCGTTCGGCCTGCCTAGTCCGAGGGCGTGTTCGCCACGCGGGCGAGCGCGCCGACCACGTCCGGGTCGAACTGCGTCCCCGCGCAGCGGCGGAGCTCCTCGAGCGCTTCCTCGGCTGAGCGACCGGAGCGATAGGGCCGGTCGGTCGTGATCGCGCTGTAGGCGTCGCAGCAGCAGACGATGCGGGCGACGAGCGGGATCTCGTCGCCGACGAGCCCGTCGGGATAGCCGCCGCCGCCGAAACGCTCGTGGCACGACCGCACGAGATGACCGACGTTCCCGAGCACGCCGCCGACCCGGTCGAGCATCTCCTCACCGACGACGGTGTGCGTCTCGACTATCGCGCGCTCCTCTTCGGTGAGCGGGCCTGGCTTGTTGATGATCTCGTTCGGGATCCGGATCTTGCCGACGTCGTGCAGCAGCGCCACGAACTCCGTGTCGCGGCGGCCGCGCGAGTCGAGCCCGAGCTCCTCGGCCACGGCGATCGAGAGCGAGACGACATCGCGGCTGTGTGAGCCCGTGTAGGCGTCGTCGGCCTCGACGACGTCCCCGAGCAGGAGCGCGGTGCCGCGATAGGCATGGCTGAGCTCGAGCGCATGATCGACCCGGCTGCGCCGCTCGCGAGCGAAGGTGCGCAGAAGCCCGGCGAGCGGCAGCACGAGCAGGAACGCGGCCGCGTGATCGGCGGCCGCAAGGGCAGCAAGCAGACCGATCGGCGCGAGCGTCGCATCCACGCCCCAGGCGACGGACAGATCGCGGATGAAAAGCCGCGGTGAGATGCCGAGCGCGATCCAGGCGTTCATCGTCGCGTTCGCGAAGTCGCACGCGAACTGAGTCGCGAGCGCGGCGACGAGCACGAGCACTGCGGCCTCACCCGGCGCGGGCGCACCCGCGGCAACGAGGACGAGGACCGGGCCGAGCGAATAGCAGGCCTCGCCGAGCCGGCCCAGGACCCGTTCGAGCCGGATCCGGCCCTCGGCGAGCTCCAGCACGTTTCCGAGCATCACGCCGGCCGCCACGCACAGCGGCACGAGCTCCAGCGGGAGCAGGAAGAGCATCGGCACGAAGACGAGCTGCGTCGCGACGGCGAGCCCGGGACCGACCTCGAACTCGACGTTGTAGGCGAGCGCGTACGCGCCCACCAGCATCAAGAGGACGAGCGGCGTCCCCGACGTCGGCGAGTGGTGGAACACGGCGAGAGGGAGCGCGACCGTGAGAAAGACGCCGCCGGTGAGCCCGCTCGCCCACAGCCCGCGGCTGCCGAGACGCTGACGCCGGCGTGCGCGCCCGTCCTCGATCGGCTGGTCGCGAGCAGGGTCGAGGTCGACTCCGGGACGGGTCGATGGCTCAGCAGACCAGGCTTCGGTTCCCGCCGTGGTGCTCACGTCCGAGTATCGGGAGGCACCTAGGGGCCTACGGTCACTCCAATGGGGGATTAAACCTAGCCTTGCCCTCACCCAGGAGGGGGATGCCCGTTACGCGGAATCGCGAAGACTGAGTCCTCTGCGGTCGGACAAGGGAAAGGTCTGAAAATGAGAGTTGCGGCGATTTCACGGACGAGCGCGCGGAACCTGCTCGCGCTGTTCACGGCACTTGTGGCGCTGGCGGCTGCGTCGGCTTCGCCGGCGGCTGCCGGAGACGGCTCACTGCTCGGATGCGGCTACCAGCCGGTTCAGCCCTTCATGCGCTTCCTCGACCCACTCCCCTACACACTCCTGCCGGGCGGCGACTTCGAGTCGGGCGCTCAGGGCTGGAAGCTCTCCGGAGGCGCCAAGGTCGTCGACGGAAACGAGTCCTTCTTCGTGACCTCGGCGCGAGACTCGCACTCGCTGCTGCTGCCTCCGGGCAGCTCGGCCACGAGCCCGACGATGTGCATGGGCCTCGTCCTGCCGATCGTCCGCTACTTCTCGACCGGTGGCGCGCTCCTCTCGTACCTGCGGGTCGAAGCGGTCTACACGGACAAGTCTGGACGTCAGCGGGCGCTGGATCTCCTCCCGGGCGGCCTGCCCTCGAAGTCCTGGTCTCCGGGTCTCCCCGCGCTGCAGCTTCTCGGCGCGGTGAACGCGCTGACCCTGAACGGGCTCACCTCGCAGATCGCGCTCCGCTTCACGCCGAAGGGACTTCTCCTCGGGAGCGGCACGTGGCGCGTCGACGACATCTACGTCGATCCCTGGAAGGTGATCTAGGAGCTGCTCAGGCTGCCGCGAGCACCTGCTCGCGCGCGGCGCCCGTCCCGACGAGCCGTACCGGCACGTCGAGGGCCTGCTCGACGAGCTGCACGTAGGCGCGGGCTGCCTCGGGCAGGTCGGCAATGGTCGCGCAGTCGTCGAGCGGCTCGCCCCAGCCGGGAACGGTCTCCATCACCGGCTCGGCATGGTGGAAGTCGCTCTGGTGCGCCGGGAAGTTGGGAGTCTCCGTCCCGTCCGGCAGCCGGTAGCGAACGCACACCTGCAGCTCGTCGAAGGCGGAGAGCACGTCGAGCTTCGTCAGCGCGAGCGACGTGATCCCGTTCAGCCGGACGGCGTAGCGGAGCGCGACGAGATCCAGCCAGCCGGGCCGGCGTTCGCGCCCGGTGACCGTGCCGAACTCCTGCCCGAGCTCCCGCACCTGGCTGCCGACCGCGTCCGCCATCTCACTCGGGAACGGCCCGGCCCCGACGCGGGTGACGTACGCCTTCGACACGCCGAGCACCTCGTCGATGCGCGTCGGCCCGATCCCGATCCCGGTCGCGGCCGCACCGGCGATCGGGTTCGAGGAGGTGACGAAGGGATACGTCCCGTGATCGAGGTCCAGCAGCGTCCCCTGCGCACCCTCGAGCAGGACGCGCTTGCCGTCGCGGATCGCGTCGTCGACGAGGAGGGACGTGTCGGCGACGTAGGGCCGGAGGCGCTGCGCGAAGGCCTCGTGCCGCGCGGCGACGTCCTCGAGCTCGAAGGGCTCGTGCTCGTAGACGCGCGTCAGCCAGACGTTCTTCTCCGCAAGCGCGGTCTCGATCTTCTGGCGCAGGATCTTGGGGTCGAGCAGGTCCTGGACGCGAATCCCGATGCGGGTCGCCTTGTCGGCGTACGCGGGCCCGATCCCCCGCCGCGTCGTCCCGATCTGGAGCTTGCCGAGCCGCTTCTCGCTTGCGCCGTCGATCGCGATGTGCCACGGCATGATCAGATGCGCGTTGCCCGAGATCTTGAGTGGAGCGGCGCTGATTCCACGGCTCTCCAGGTCGTCGATCTCGCCGAGCAGCACCTCCGGGTCGACGACGCACCCGGCGCCGAGGACGCTCACCTTGCCGGAGAGGATCCCGGAGGGAAGCTGGCGGAACTTGAACGTCTCGCCAGCGACGATCACGGTGTGCCCGGCGTTGGGCCCACCCTGGTAGCGGCAGACGACGTCCGACTCCTGGGCGAGCAGGTCGACGATCTTGCCCTTGCCTTCGTCGCCCCACTGCGCACCGACGATGACGGTGGCAGGCACGAGGGGAGTGTGCCCTATCTAGCCCGTGAGCACTCCGATCGGGTGATGATTCGCGCGCTCGATGCGAATCCAGTGGCCCCGCACGCAGGTGACGTCGGTGTGCTCGCGCTCGAGCGCCAGTCGTCCTTCGACCTGCGCACCGAGGTAGCCGTGGTCGGCGGCGCACTCCTCGCAGACGACGGTGTACGACGTTGCCCGTGGCGAGAGCCAGATCGTCTGGTCGATCATCGAATCCCCTTTGCTAGGCGGCTGCGAGGTCTGCGAATTTCGCGTAGCGCTTCAGGAACGAGAGCTTGATCGTGTCGGTCGGCCCGTTCCTGTGCTTGGCGAGGATCAGCTCGGCGATCCCCTGGGAGTCGGACTCCTCGCCGTTGTAGTACTCGTCTCGATAGACGAAGCCGACCAGGTCGGCGTCCTGCTCGATCGAGCCCGACTCGCGCAGGTCGGACAGGATCGGCCGCTTGTCGTGACGTTGCTCGACCGCCCGCGAGAGCTGCGAGAGCGCGAGGATCGGCACCTCGAGGTCGCGCGCCAGGATCTTCAGCTGGCGGGAGATCTGCGAGACCTCCTGGACGCGGTTCTCGGAGTTGCCGCCCGAGGTCATCAGCTGGAGGTAGTCGACGATGATCAGGCCGAGCGTCGGCTCGCGGGACTTGAGCCGGCGTGCCTTCGAGCGGATCTCCATCATCGTGATCGAGCCGGTGTCGTCGACCCAGATCGGCGCCTTCATCAGCTTGTCGCACGCCGCCGTCAGGCGGGGCCAGTCCTCGGGCTTCAGCTTGCCGGTGCGCAGGCTCTGCGACTCGACCTTCGCCTCGCTGCACATCATGCGCTGCGTCACCTCGCTCTTCGACATTTCGAGCGTGAACAGCGCCACGGGAACGTCGTGCCGGACGGCCAGGTTCTGCGCCATGTTCAGCGCGAGCGCCGACTTCCCCATCGACGGGCGCGCGGCGACGATGATCAGATTCCCCGGCTGGAAGCCGGAGGTGAGCTTGTCGAGCTCCTTGAAGCCCGTCGGACAGCCGGTGACGTCGGCGCCGGCCTCGTACAGGTGCATGATCCGCTCGAAGCTCTCCTTCAGCAGCCCTTCGATATGGCTGAAGTCGCTCGTGACCCGTTGCTGGGCGAGGTCGAAGACGATCTGCTCGGCGCGGTCGACCAGGTCCGTGGTCTCGCCGGGCCGGTCCTGTCCGAGCCGTGCGATCTCGGCGCCTGCGCGGACGAGCCCGCGGAGCGTCGCCATCTCCCGAACGATCCGCGCATAGTGGGCGGCATTCGCCGTGGCGGGGACGAGCGCGGCGAGCTCGTGGATGCGGGCGCGGCCGCCCACCTGCTCGAGCTCGCCGCGCTCCTCGAGCGAGTCGACGAGGGTAATGGCGTCGACAGGCTCGCCCTGCTGGTACAGCGCAAGGCAGGCGCGGAAGATGACACCGTGGTTCTCGCGGTAGAAATCGGTCGCCGAGAGGATCTCGGTGACCGCCCCGATCGCACCCGGCGAGAGCAGCATCGCCCCGAGCACCGACTCCTCGGCCTCGAGATTCTGCGGTGGGACGTGCGGCGATTGTGCCGGCGGCGGCACGGCGGCGACCTGGGACATGGCCACCCATTCAAGCCGCAGCGGCGGACGGCCTCAAGCTTGGGGATCCACAGGCGGCTGTGGGAACCTGAAACTGCGATCTGCAGGCAGAAGAGAACACGCGTTCGCGGCGTTCTCCACCGGTAGGAGGCGCGCCGGTCACCGCCCGTCCACAGGGGACATGCCCGCTTCTGTCGGAGAGAGCGGGAAGTTCACAGCGTGCTCCACAGGTCTGTGGAGCACGCTGTGGAGAACCTTACGGCTCCTCGGTCTCCTCGGTCTCCGCGTCCGGCGCCGACTCCTCGGCTGCGGGCTCGGGATCCGCCTCGGCCGCGGCTTCGGCCGGGGTCTGGGCCCCCTCCGACTCCTCCGGCTCCTCCTCGAGCTCTGCTTCGAGGGCTGCTTCGGCCTCGGCGCGATGCACCTCCGCTTCGGCCTGCGCGGCCGCCTGCACCTCGGCCTCGGCGGCCTCCATGGCAGCCAGCTCCTCCTCGGGCGGCAGCTCGCCACCCTCGGGGACGACCAGGGTCTTCACCTCGACGGTGACGTTCTCGAAGAGCTGAATGGGAACCGAGTAGCGGCCGATCCGACGGATCGAGTCCGTGTCGATCTTCTTGCGGTCGACCCGGATCTTGTGTTCGGCCCAGATCCGGTCGGCGATGTCGGTCGTCGTCACCGAGCCGAAGAGCGAGCCGGTCGGCCCCGACTTGACGTCGAAGCTGAGCTCCGCCTGGCGGAGCACGTCGGCGATCTCGTTCGCCTGCTCGACGGTGCGCGCCTCGTTGCGTGCGCGCTGCTCCTCGATCCGCTTCAGCTCCGTGACGCGGCCGGCCGTGGCCGGCTCCGCGAGCTTGCGCGGGAGGAGGAAGTTGCGGGCGTAGCCGCGGGCGACGTTCACGACCTCACCGCGGAGCCCGACCTTGTCGACGTCCTTCAGGAGGATGACCTCCATCGCTAGCGCGCCTCCACGTAGGGCAGGAGCGCCATCTCGCGAGCCCGCTTGACGGCGACCGCCACCTGGCGCTGGTGACGCCTGCAGGCGCCGCTGATGCGGCGGTTGCGGATCTTCCCCTTCTCCGAGATGTAGCGGCGGAGCTGGTTCAGGTTCTTGTAGTCGACCTCTTCGACCTTGTCCTTGCAGAAGAGGCAGCTCTTGCGGCGGCCGGGGGCCATCGAAGAGCCGGGACGCTTGCGCGTCTGCTGGGTTTTCGGCTGTGCCATCTACACCTCTCCTAGAACGGGATGTCGTCGTCGGCCGCGGCCGCGGGGAAGTCGTCGGACGAGGCCTGCGCAGCACCCGAGGGCACGAACTGCTGGCTCTGACCGCCACCGTCTTCGCCACGGCTGCCGAGGAACTGGACGTTGTCGGCCACGACCTCAACCGACTGGCGCTTGCTGCCGTCCTGGGCATCCCACTCGCGCCAGGTGAGCTTCCCCTGGACGCCGACCGGCCGGCCCTTGGCGAGATACTGCGCGCAGTTCTCGGCCGTGCGGCCCCAGACGGTGACGTCGAAGTAGTACGCGGCGTCGGTCCACTCCTCACCACGCTTGACGCGATCGTTCACCGCGATGCGGAGCGTGGTCACTGCCGTACCGGACGGCGTGTGGCGAAGCTCCGGGTCCCGCGTCAGGTTGCCGACGAGGACGACGCTGTTGATGTTCTGGGGCATTACTCCTCCTCCAACGAGGTGTCGATGGGCTCGGAGACATCCTCCCGCGCCGGACCGCCCACCGCTACTGGCTGGGTCGAACCAGGCTTGTAGCGACGAGTCGCCAGGTGCCGCATCACGTCGTCGTCGATCTTGAGGACGCGCGCGATCTCGTCGAGGGTGTCGCCGTCGGCGCTGAACGAGAGCAGGTGGTAGACGCCGTCGGATTTCTTGTTGATCTCGTACGCGAGCTTGCGGCGGCCCCAGGCGTCCTGGCCGTCCCACGTGCCGCCGCTGCCCTCGACCAGGCCGCGCGTGCGCTTGACGATCTCCTCCTGCCGCTCCTCGGGCAGGTCGGGGTCCAGCATCAGCAGAATTTCGTAGTCGTTCACGTTCCCGGTCTCCTTCCGTCGGGCTTCCTTCGGTCTTAGGCGGCCCCGTCGGCAAGCGTGAGCGGGAACGGCGCACGCGAGACGAGGCAGGAAGCAGCGGACAGAGTAGCATCGCCCCTATGGGCAGATTGCTGGCAGGGCTCGGCGGCGCGTTCGGACTGGCAGCGCTCTGGCGCTTTCTACGCCGGGTGCCGGCTCCCGAGACGACCACGGTCGATCCCGCCGAGGAGCTGCGGGTCAGGCTCGAGCAGGCACGCGAAGCCGCGGACGACCGCGACGAGTTCGACGCCGCGGAGGGTCAGCCGGTCGACGAGGTCGAGCGGCCCCGCTCGATCGAGGAGCGCCGGCGCGAGATCCACGACAAGGCGCAGCAGGCACTGGGCGAGATGCACGACTCCAAGCCCGGCGACTAGATCCGGACCCGACCGGGCACGAAGTCCCGGATGAAGATCGTCGTCGTAGGAGCAACCGGAAACGTCGGCACGAGCGTTATCGAGGCGCTGGGGCGTGACGAGGCAGTGGAGTCGATTCTCGGACTCGCCCGCCGGCTACCCACAGCGGAGTTCGCCAAGACGGAGTTCGTCGCTGCAGACGTGACGAGCGACGATCTCGTCCAGCACTTCCGCGGTGCCGATTGCGTGATCCACCTCGCCTGGCTGATCCAGCCTTCGCGCGACCTCGACCTCCTGCGGCGCGTGAACGTCGGAGGCTCATCGCGGGTCTTCGCAGCCGTCGCCGAGGCGAAGGTGCCTGCACTCGTCGTCGCCTCGTCGATCGGCGTGTACTCCCCTGGCCCGAAGAAGCGCGTCGACGAACGATGGCCGCACGAAGGCATTCCGACGAGCTGGTATTCGCGCCACAAAGCCGAGATGGAGCGGCGGCTCGATCGCTTCGAGCGCGAGCACTCCTCGATCCGCGTCGCGCGCTTGCGGCCCGCGCTGATCATGAAGCGAACGTCGGCCGAGGAGATTCGCCGCCTCTTCTTCGGCCCATTCTTCCCGAGCCCGCTCGTGAAGCCCGGACGCCTGCCGGTCGTGCCACACGTCCCGGGCGCCACCGTTCAGCTCGTTCACTCGCTGGACGTCGGCGACGCATATCGGCTTGCCGCGGTTCGCAACGTTCGGGGCGCTTTCAACGTCTCAGCCGAACCCGAGATTGACGGGAAGCGCCTCGCGCAGGCCCTCGGCGCGCGATCGTTGACGATTCATCCGCGGGCCGCCCGCGCGCTCGCGGCGGCGACGTGGCGCCTGCGACTTCACCCGACCTCACCCGACTGGCTCGACCTGGCGCTGAAGTCACCGCTGCTCGATTCCACCCGAGCCCGCGAGGAGCTCGGATGGTCGCCCACACGGGATTCGACGGCGACAGTCCGGGAGTTGCTCGAGGGCATCGCCGATTCCGAGGGAGCCGGAACCCCACCGCTCCGCCCCGGCGACCGCGGCTCCGAGATCGCCGCGGGCGTTGGCGGAAAACCAGTCTGAGCAGGCTTCTTCGCGGCCGCGGCATACTTCAGAGGGATGAGGAAGCTGCCGCAGGCCGACGATCTGCCGCACACCGACGAGGGGTACGACCCGGCGCGCGTCGAGGAGGCGTTCGCGACCTTCTCCGAGCGTGTACGCGAGCTCGAGTCGGTCGCTGCGGAGCTGCGCGCGGAGCTGAAGGCGGTCCGCGCCGAGCGAACCGCGCCCGTCCGCTACGACGACGAGGACTGGCCGGCCGAGCGTGGGCTCTCGAACGGAGGCTTCGCACCGTCGCCCGACTGGGTCGCAGCCGTCCCACCGCCGTACGTACGAGACCCCGCGGTCCCACGCCTCGTCGTCGAGGGAGCGTTTCTCGTGCTCGTCGCCGTCCTCGCAGGGCTGGCCAACCTGCCCGCCGCCTGGATCGTGCTCGTGATGGCGGTCGCCTGGGCCCTCGTCGTCCTCACCGAGTGGGCCGCCGTCACGAAGCGCTCCCGCTGGCGCTTGGAGGAGATCGCTCCCCCGGCCCCGGAGCCGGCGGCGGACACGACCGGGCCGTGGGACATGCCGGTGGTCGAGGCGACGGTCGTCGAGAGCGGCCCGGACCCCGAGTCGAAGACGATCGTCGCCAAGCTTCCGGTCGAGCCCGACGTCGCTCCCGAGCCGAAGCCGGCGCCGAAGCGGCTGCGGGTTCTCCGTCGACGCAAGTCCGCCGAGACGAGCCCTGCCGATCCTGCCGGCGATCCCTGGGACGCGTAGCCTCGCGGCTGCCGCCGCAGCCGCCTTCCTCGTCATGGTGCCCGGCGCGGGCTCGGCGCCGCACCCCTCGCTGCGGCCGGCTCCGGCGCTGAAGGTCTGCTGCGGCTTCGTCGCCGAGATCTACGCGACGGGGCTCAAACGCCCGACCGCGCTCGCGTTCGGCCCGGACGGCCTGCTCTACGCGACGCAGGAGGGCGGCGAGGTCGTCGCGGTCGGACGCGGCTCCGCGAAGCCCCGGGTCCTCGCCCGCGGCTTCGAGACGCCGCTCGGCCTGGCGTGGTCGGGCTCGACGCTGTACGTGTCGGCGCGTGGCTCGGTGCACCGCCTCACCGTCGCCGGCAAGCGGGTTCTTTCCAGCAAGCCGATCGTGAAGCGCCTCCCGTTCGGCCGGCACCAGCAGGACACGATCGTCCTCGGCCCCGACCGCCGCCTCTATCTCGGCAGCGGCACGACCTGCGACGTCTGCCGCGAGAAGGACCGCCGCAGCGGCGCGATCCTTTCCTTCAAGACCGATGGAAGCGACCTGCGGGTCGTGGCGACCGGTCTCCGAAACCCGTTCGGGCTCGTCTTCGACGGTGCGACGCTGTACGTCTCGGACAATGCGCGCGACGACCTCGGCACGGACGAGCCGGCGGAGACGATCGTCCGGATCAGGCAGGGCGCCGACTACGGCTGGCCGCGCTGCTGGGCGAGCTGGAAGCACCGGAAGCTGCAGGGCTCGTGCCGCGGGGTCACGCCGCCCGTTGCCTACCTCGAGCCGCACTCGTCGGCGAACTCGCTCGCTCTCTGGGCCGGAACGATGATCGTGGCCGAGTGGGGCCAGTACCTGAGCGAGCGCTGGGGACGGAAGCTCGTCCAGGTGAACGTCCGCACCGGCCGCTCCTCGACATTCGCCGACGGCTTCGAGCACCCGCTCGGCCTGGCCGTCGAGCCGCGCGGCGGCGTCCTCGCGGGGGACTGGGGCCGCGGCGTGATCTACCGGATCAGAAAGCGCTGAGTCGCGCGCACGAGCGCGCGCGCCACCTTCTCCTGGTAACCCCCCGATCGCAGCAGCGCCGCCTCGCTGCGGTTGGACATGAAGCCGGTCTCGACGAGCACGGCCGGCACGTCGGCCCAGTTGAACCCGGTCAGGTCGCTGCGCTCGAGCACGCCCAGGTCACGGGCTCCGGTGGCGGCGACGAGCTCGTGCTGGAGCAGCAGGCCGGCCCGCCGGCTCGGTCCATAGATGTCGTCCGTCCAGCCGCGCCGCCGAGCCGGCACGAGCGTTGAGACCCCGTGCACCGAGGAGTCGGCGGAGCCGTCGGCATGGATCCGGATCATCAGCGCGGCGCGCCGTTCGTTGCAGAAGCGCGCACGCTCACGGTTGCCGCCGCGGTAGCCGGCGCCGTTCCGCGTCATCGCCACGCGGTAGCCGCGAGCGAGGAGACGCGACCGCGTGCGGCGAGCAATCGCCAGCGCGACCGCAGCCTCGCCGGCGGCGCCGCCGGGATCCTTGATCTTCAGCTGGCGCGAGCCCGGGCCGATCGGCTCGTGCTGCGAGCCGATCGGGGGCGCCGTTCCGTGACCGGGGTCGAGGCAGATGAGCGCGGCGGCCGTGATCTCAGCAAGCACGGGCGCAAGGTACTAGGCGCCCGTCCCGAACTCCCTCTCAGCGCAATCTGGACAGAAGACGAGCACGCCATCGGCGTCGGGCTCGAGATACGCGCGCCATCCCTTGGCGGCGTCGTCTCGCACGCCGCATTCGAGGCACTCGAGCACGATCGTGACATTCGGCGGAGGGTTGTTGCTCTGCACGGACGGCCTCCTTGCACGCAGGACGCGCACTTTCTCAAGCGCCGAGGGTTGTATACAAGAGGGATCTGTGCAACGTGCGGTAAATTTCGTTTCGCTGTTGCCCAGTTGGAAACAGCGACTCAGAGCGAGCGGAGCGCGGCGAGATCGTCCGGCGACGGCTGCCAGTTCCCGGCCAGCGCGTTCGCCCGCACCTGCTCCGGCTTCGTCGCCCCTGCGATCACGGAGGCGACAGCCGGCTGCGCCAGCAGCCCGCCGATCGCGACGTCGAGGAGCGTGACTCCTCGCTCGCTCGCGAACGCCTCGAGCCGTTCGACGCGGTCGAGCTTCGCGTCGTCGAGCTCACGGCCGTGCAGCCGCGTGCCCTCAGGCGCCGGCTCGCCCCGCCGGTACTTGCCCGTCAGCAGGCCGCTGGCGAGCGGGAAGTACGGGATGAAGCCGATACCCAGCCGCTCGCACGCCGGCAGCAAGTCGCCCTCTGCGTCGCGGGCGAGCCAGGAGTACTCGCTCTGCTCTGAGACGAAGGGAGTCTGCTGCCGCTCAGTGGCGACCGCGTGCGCCTCCTCGACCATCGGAGCCGTGAAGTTCGAGGAGCCGATCGCGCGCACCTTGCCCTCCTCGACGAGCTCGTGCAGCGCACCGAGCGTCTCGTCGATCGGAGTCACACCGTCGGGACGGTGGTACTGGTAGAGGTCGATGCGGTCCGTCTGCAGCCGCCGCAGCGATGCCTCGATCGCCTTGCGGATGTAGGGGCGCGCGCCACGGGCCGTCTCGCCGTCGCCGAGGTCGTGACCGAACTTCGTCGCGAGCACGACCTGGTCGCGCCTCGCGCCAAGTGCGCGGCCGATGATCTCCTCGCTGCCGCCTCGGTTCCCGTAGACGTCCGCGGTGTCGAAGAACGTGACGCCCGCGTCGAGCGCCGCGTCGATGACGGCGCGGGACGCCTCCTCGTCGGTGCGGCCGCCGAAGTTGTTGCAGCCGAGGCCGACGACGGTCACCTCGAGGTCGGAGCTTCCTAGCCGGCGCGTGCGCATCGCGGCAGCCTACTCACGCGCCGGCCTAGGAGATCTCCGGAGGCGCTGTTACATTCACGCCAAGCCAAGGAGGCCGGATGTCCGAGGGTGACCCAGGGCCAGTCGATGCCGGAGGCGGCGGGGGTGGATCTTTCTGGACGAGCCTTCCCACGATCCTCACCGCATCGGCAGTGTTCATCGGCGCCGTCGTCAGTGCGATCGTGGCGCTGCGGGGCGGCGGCGACGACGGCGGCACCACCGGCACGACGCAGTCGACGATCTCCTCCCCTGACTGGCACTCGCACTTCGTCCTCCCGGTCAGAAGAGGCTCGGGCAGCGCCTACTTCGACGGCGACGTGATGTTCGTGCGGGCGGCGAAGGCTCAACCGATGGTCGTCCTCGCGGAGCCCGACGGGGCGCTGCGGGATGTCCGGATGAACGTCCAGGCGAAATGGTTCAGCGGCGACCGCGACTACGGCGTCGGCTTCGTCTGCCGGTACGCGAACGCCGGCAACTACTACTTCCTGTCCGTGCTGAGCAAGGGCGAGTACCACATCGCCCGCTACCGCAAGGGCAAGCTGATGTCCCTCACCCGGGGCCCGCAGCCGAGCGATGCACTCCGTGGGGAGGAGCACGAGATCGACGCACGCTGCGTCGGCAGCGACCCGGTGATCCTCACACTGAGCGTCGACGGCCGGGAGATCGAGACCGTTCGGGACGATGACGGGATCGCGGAGGGGAACGTCGGCGTCCGCGTCGGCACGTCGGGATCGGTGACCTGCGAGTTCGACGAGTTCGAGCTCAGCTCGCTCTGAGCCCCAACGCAAGCGCTGCGTAAAGTCGCAGTACGCGGCCGGTAAAACGTTTGGGCGCGGCGCTTGGGAGCGTCTTGGGTAGGGCACGATCTGCCCATGCGCCGATCACTCCTCATACTCGTCTCGCTTCTCTCCATGCTCGTCCTCGCCCCGGCCGGCTCGGCCGCAACGAAGGTCGTCTCCATCAAGCGCTCGTCGTTCTCACCTGCCACCGTGAACATCACGGCAGGCGACACGATCCGCTGGCGGAACGACGACACGCACAACCACCAGGTCGTCTCGACGACCGGCACGTTCGCCTCACCCGTCCTCCGCCCCGGCAGGACGTACTCCTTCAGGTTCGAGGTCGCGGGCACGTACCGCTACCGCGACGCCCTCGTCCCGTCGAGCGTCGGCACGATCAGGGTCGCGGGTGCACCGCCCGCGGTCACGCTCGGCGTCTCGCTGCCCCAGATCACATTCGGCCAGCGAATCACGCTCTCCGGCCAGATCAACAGCAGGAAGGCCGGCGAGAACGTCCAGCTGAACTATCTGGCGTACGGCCAGGGCTCCGAGGCCGTTCTCGCGACGGTGATCACCGGCGCGGACGGCACGTTCAGCTTCAACGTGACGCCGAAGATCCTCACCACCTATCGCGCCACCTGGAAGACCGCTTCCAGCCTCCCCGTCCAGACTGCGGTCGCCCCGTCGATCTCGTTCGGCCGGATGAATGGGTTCGTCACCCGTGTCTACGCGGGGCGCAGCATGGCGCGGAAGCAGGTGCAGCTGCAGCGGTTCTCGAGGTTCGGGCAGTGGGTGACGATCAAGCGCGTCACGCTCGACCTGAACTCGCGTATTCGCTTCCAGGCCGCGCTCCCGATCGGAGCGAACCGGCTGCGGATCGCGATGTCCGTGAACCAGGCCGGAGCCGGTTACCTCGCAGGCTTCAGTCACGAGATCGTGTACCGCCGCGCGCGCTGATCGCGGCTACCCTCAACCCCTGTCAACAGGGGGAATCCGATGAAGAGCAGGACACTCGCGGCGCTGCTCGCGCTCGCCGCAACCGCAGCCCTCGCTGCGACGGCCGGGCTCGCCGCCGTCACGGCGGCACCCGATCCGGCGCAGATGGCGCTTCGCGCCGTGGACATTCCGAATTCGAAGGCGACAGGCAAGCGCATCAAGCCGGAGACCGGCTACGTGTCCGCCTACACCCGCGAATTCCAGCTCAGCAAGCCGTACGGATCCTCGCAGCTGCTCTACATCAACTCCGAGGTCTCGCTCGCGGCCGCGGCCAAGACGACGATCGCCGACATCGCCGGCCTGCGGAAGTTCCTCCGCACGAAGCAAGGCCGGCAGCTGCTGGCGACCAGCATCCGCGCCCAGCTCGGCACGTCCGTGAAGCCGAAGGACGTGACGATCGGCAAGCTCCGGACGCCCCCGATCGGAGACGAGGGAGTTCTGGTGTCGCTGACCATCCGCAGCAAGGAGGGCCTCTTGTATGCGGCGATCTCGTGGTTCCGCGTCGACCGTGCGCTCTCGTTCCTCGTGGTCGTCGGCCTCCGTCCCGCCGGGCCCGTGTCGCTCGGAAAGCTGGGCGGGATAGTCGTCGCGCATGTCGGGGAGCAGTTCACACCCGCATCGACGGTGCCGCCGGCGATCACCGGCGCGGCGCAGCAAGGCCAGACGCTGACCGCGTCGACCGGGACGTTCAGCATGACGCCGACGTTCACGTACGCGTGGCAGCGCTGTGACGCCGCGGGCGCTGCGTGCGCCGACATCGCGGGCGCGACGGCACCGACCTATGTCGTCGCGATTGAGGACGTCGCGACCACGCTCCGCGTCACGGTGACGGCGACCAACCGCTTCGGCACGGCGACCGGCCAGTCGGTGCAGACCGCCGTCGTCACCTAGGTCGTTGGTCGGTCCGAAATGTAGGGAACGAGTAAGGCCGATGGACTGATTGCGTAAAGCCTGCGATTTCGCGATTAGATCGCCGCAGGTTTTGGGATAAGAGATGGGAGAAGGGGCGGTCGAGAGGCCGCCCCTCCCGCGAGTCCACAAAGGGGGGAACCGTTGACGGAGCGGCCCCGGAGTCGAACCGAGCAAGCCGTGGGTTGCACGACCGGGCCGATTTTGAAGACCGGCTGGGCCACCGGGCCCGTGCCGCTCCGCCTTGAGCCTACGCAATGACATTGCACGTCAATCGAAGGGGGTCTCACATGCAACGGAAGTCGAAGCTTCTCTGGTCGGCCCTGGCGAGCGTCCTGGTCGTGCTCGCTGCGGTCGCCGGCCGTGCCGAGATCGGTGATGCGGCGCCGCAGGCGGTGCCGTCGAACCAGTCGCCGCCGGTCATCTCGGGCACCGCGGAGGAAGGCAAGACGCTGACCACCACCAACGGCACGTGGACCGGCACCGCGCCGATCACGTTCACCTACTCGTGGCGGCGGTGTGACGCCGACGGTGGCAGCTGCGCCGCGATCAGCGGTGCCACTCAGAACACGTACGTCCTGAAGAAGGTCGACGCCGGCAACACGATGCGGGTCCGCGTCACCGCCAGGAACAACGACGGCTCGACGCCCTCTACCTCGGTGCCGACGGCAGTCGTCCGTGCGGCCGCAGCGCCGCCGAGTGGATGCGACGGCAACGCGCCGATCCCGATCGCGAGCGTCTCGCTGCCGAACCGGCTCGTGATCGACGACCAGTCGGTCAGCCCGACGGTCGTCGGCCGCTCGACCCAGACGGTCACGCTCCGCTTCCGCGTGTCGTGCAAGGGCAAGCCCGTTCAGGGCGCGCTCGTCTACGGCGATGCCGTCCCGTTCAACCAGTTCACGACGCCGGCCGAGGCAACCACCGGCGCCGACGGCTGGGCGACGCTGACGATGAACAAGGACCGCGGCTTCCCGGCCGCACGCAGCCAGGAGCTGCTGGTCATCTTCGCCCGCGCCCGGAAGAACGGCGAGGACCTGCTGGGTGGCGTCTCGACACGCCGCCTGGTCTCGTTCCCCGTCGACCTCCGGCGCTAAGGGAACTACCGCAGCCGAGCCCGGCGGGATTCGTCCCGCCGGGCTCTGTGCCAGGATCGAGTGTGCGAGGATCGGCCGGTGCCGCATCTGCGCCTGACCGAGGTCGACGACGCCACCGGGCTCCTGAAAGAGGAGTACGACGCCGCCGTCGGCCGCGCCGGCAAGGTCTTCAACATCGTCAAGTCCATGAGCCTGCGGCCGCCGGTGCTGAAGCGCTCGATGGACCTCTACCGGGAGATCATGTTCGCGCCGTGCGGGCTCTCACGGCAGGAGCGCGAGCTGCTGGCGACCGTCGTCTCCCGCCACAACGACTGCCACTACTGAATTCGTGCGCACGCAGACGACCTCCGTGCTGAGGGCGCAGACGAGAAGCTGGCGGCACACGCCATGCACGACTATCGCCGGGCCGAGCTGTCGGCGCCGGTGCGGGCGCTGTGCGACTACGCCGTGAAGCTGACTCGAGGTCCCGCCGCGGTCGGCGCCGCGGACGCCGACGAGCTGCGCACGCACGGCTGGGACGACGCTGCGATCCACGACGCGATCCAGGTGATCGCATACTTCAACTACATCAACCGCATCGCGGAAGGCGTCGGGACGGATCCGGAACCCGAGTGGGAAGGGAGCTGAGATGACGGGCTTCACGATCGTGCACATGGACGACTTCGAGCGGCCGTTCCCGAAGTGGGCGCTCGCCCGCAAGTCGCTCGGGCTGCAATCGTTCGGGATGAATGTCGTCGAGCTGCCTCCGGGTGAGACGATCCCCGAGCACACGGAGGCCGAGAGCAACCAGGAAGAGGTCTTCATCGTCCTGTCGGGCGACGCGACGATGGTCATCGACGGCGTCGACCATCCGGCGCCGGCCGGCACCTTCGCGCGGCTCGACCCCGAGCCGAGGCGAACCGTCGTGAACCGGAGCGAGAGCGACACGACGCTGCTGATCGTCTCCGCACCACGAACGAGCGGCTACACGCCACTGGACTGGGCCTGATGCGTGCACCCGTGACAGCAGCCTGCGTGCAGGTCGAGCCTGCGATCTTCGACCGCACCGGCACGATCGATCGCGTCGCCGAGCGCACCGCGGAGGCAGCCGGGGCGGGTGCCGGGCTCATTGTCTTCCCCGAGACGTTCGTCCCCGCCTATCCGTCCTCGGTGTGGGCGAAAGCGTTCGCCGGCTGGGGCGAGCCGGGAGCGAAAGAGGCGTTTGCCCTGCTCCACCGCGAGTCGCTCGAGCTCCCGGGACCGGACTCGGACCGGCTCGCCGGGATTGCCCGCGAGCACGGAGTGTGGCTCGTGATCGGCGTCAACGAGCTCGACCCGGCGCGGCCCGGGACGCTCTACAACTCGCTTCTCTACTACTCACCGGCGGGCGAGCTGGCGGTCCATCACCGCAAGCTCGTGCCGACGAACCACGAGCGGCTCGTCTGGGGACCCGGCGACGGCCGGGGTCTGCGCGCGATCGAGACGCCGATCGGCCGGATCGGCGGTCTGATCTGCTGGGAGAACTACATGCCGCTGGCTCGTTTCTCGCTCTACGAGTCGGGGATCGAGATCTACATCGCCTCGACCGCAGACGACGGCGACTCGTGGCAGTCGACGTTGCGGCACATCGCACTCGAGTCCCGCTCGTTCGTCGTCGCTCCCTCTCACTTCCAGCGTGCGAGCTCCTATCCCGCGGACTTCCCGCTCGCATCGCTGCTCGAGGGCCGCGACATCATCGGACGCGGCGGCTCCGCGATTCTCGGCCCGGACGGCAGCTATCTCGCCGGGCCGCTCTACGACGAGGAGGGGATCCTCTACGCCGAGCTCGATCCCGAGCTGCTGCTCCAGTCACGCCAGCGCTTCGACGCGGCCGGCCACTATCACCGGCCGGACGTGCTCACGCTGACCGTGACGCCGAACGTCTGAGCACACGGGCGTCGCCTACCCGTCGGGTGACGCCGTCCGCATCGAGGCGCTCGAGCAAGAGCTGGGCGTCACGGCGGCCGCAGCCCATGAGGTCGCGGAAACGGGCGAGGGCGATCCGGCCGGCGGCGTCACACTCCTCGACGACCAAGGCTCGCGCGTGCTCGTAGGTCTTCGGGGAGACGGCGTATCCCTCGCCGAGGCGGACGAGGCGTCCGTTCCTCTCCAGGAAGCGGGCGAGCTCCGCATCCGCGACCTTCACCGGCGCAGGCGCAGCCGCGTCGAGCGCGGCCTCGACGGCCACGACCTCTGCCTCCCGCTCGCCGAGGCTCGCAGTGGCGCCCGGCCGGTAGAGCTTCGACCCTCGCCGCTCGAACGGAAGGCGGGCCAGTACCACCCCCGCCCAGGGCTCGACCGGCGCGTTCACGCCGGGGTCGAGCGGGTCGGCTTCCTCGATCCCCCGCTCCAGCTCGGCGCGGAGCTCCGCGAGCCAGGCCTCCGAGAAGCTCCACTCGCCGTCGACGAGCACCGGCGCATGCACGGCCGTCTCGCCGCGGGCGGCCTGCTCGAAGCGCTCGGCGTCCGCATGACGGCGAGGTGCAGGGTCGAGAACGGTGCCGCCGCCCAACGTCGTCTCCGCCCGGAGAACGATGCGGTCGCCGCGGGCCGCCGCGACGGGCGCAGCCAGCCGAAGCTGGGCGAACCCCTCCCCCGCGCGCGTCACCCGGGCCGGCACCGCCGCGGTGCCGTGGTGCACGTGCAGGCGCGTCCCGTCTGGGATCGGCACGAGCTCCTCGAGCGCGACATCGAGCCGGTAGCTCGTCGCGAACGAGCCGGGCGCAAGCAGCGCATCGCCCCGCCGCAGCTCGTGCCGCTCTACACCCGGAAGCGCGACGGCCACCCGCTGGCCCGGCTCGGCGCGATCGACCGGGCGGTCGTGCACCTGGACGCTGCGCACGCGGACGTCGCGTCCACCGGGCTCGGCGCGGAGCACGTCGCCCGCTCCGATCGAGCCGGACCAGAGCGTCCCGGTGGCGACCGTCCCGATCCCGCGCAACGAGAAGACGCGGTCGACGTAGAGGCGCGTTGCGGGCTCGACATCGTGCTTCTGAACCACAAAGTCCGCGGAGCGGGAGAGCGCAGCCTTGAGCTCGTCGAGCCCGGCGCCGGTCTTCGCGCTCACGGCCACCACCTCGGCGCCGGGGACGAGCTCCCGCGCCTCCTCGACGGCGAGGTCGAGCATCTCGGTCTCGACCGCGTCCGCCTTCGTGACCGCGACAACGCCGTGCTCGATTCCGAGCAGCGAGAGGATCGCGAGATGCTCGTGCGTCTGCGGCCGCGCACCTTCGGCGGCGTCGATCACGAGCAGGAAGAGATCGATCCCGGTGGCGCCGGCGACCATGTTCCGGACGAAGCGCTCGTGCCCGGGAACGTCGATCAGCGAGAGGCGGCGGCCGTCGGGGAGGTCGAGCGGCGCGTAGCCGAGGTCGATCGAGATTCCGCGCTCGCGCTCCTCGGGCAGCCGGTCGGTGTCCTTCCCGGTCAACGCCCGGACGAGCCACGTCTTGCCGTGGTCGATGTGTCCGGCGGTGCCGACCGTCAGCGACATGCCTGAACCGCCGCCGCGACTTCCTCTGCTTCGGCGTCGGTGAGCGTGCGGCAGTCCAGCAGCGTCTTGCCGTCACGGACAACCGCGATCACGGGCGGCTCGTGCCCACGCAACGACGCCGCGAGCTCCTCCTCGACCGCGCAGGCGTAGCTCGGGAGCTCGGCAAGCGGGAGCGCCCCGCCCCCCACCCGCGCGACCGTCTCCTCGACCGTGCCTCCTGTCGCCTCGGCGAGCCGCTCGGCGCGTCCCCGCACCGCCTGGACCGGCTCGCGCAGCATGCGCAGCACCGGGATCTCGTCGGGGCGATCGAGATAGAGCGCGAGGGTTCCCTCGAGCGCTGCGAGCGTGAGCTTGTCGGAGCGCAAGGCACGGTGCAGGGGATGGCGGCGGAGGCGCTCGACCAGATGGGCGCGGCCGGCGACGATGCCTGCCTGCGGCCCGCCGAGCAGCTTGTCGCCCGAGAAGCAGACGAGGTCCGCCCCGGCCGCGAGTGCCGCGGCGGGAGTGGGCTCGCCCTCCACCTCGACGAGCGCGCCCGAGCCGAGGTCGTCGACGAGCGGCAGCTCGTGGCGGCGCGCGACCGCGGCGAGCTCCTCGAGCCTCGGCTGCTCGGCGAACCCGACGACCCGGAAGTTCGACTGGTGCACGCGCAGCATGAGGGCGGTGTCCGGCCCGATTGCGCGCTCGTAGTCGGCAGCGCGGGTGCGGTTGGTCGTCCCCACCTCGACGAGGCGGGCGCCCGAGCGCGCGAGCACGTCCGGGATGCGGAAGCCGTCGCCGATCTCGATCAGCTCGCCGCGCGAGACGATGACCTCGCGACCTTCCGCGAGAGCGGCGAGCGCGAGCAGCATCGCCGCGGCATTGTTGTTGACGACGATCGCCGCCTCGGCTCCGGTCAACCGGCGAAGCAGCGGGGCGAGATGGTCCTGGCGCGAGCCGCGCGAGCCGGTCGAGAGGTCGTACTCGAGGTTCGAATATCCGGCCGTCTCCTGCACCCGCTCGAGCGCACCCTGGGCGAGTGGCGCCCGGCCGAGGTTCGTGTGGACGAGGATCCCCGTTGCGTTGAGGACGCGGCGAAGCGCCGGCCGCCGTGCCGCCGCGAGCGCTTCGGCGAGCCGCTCGCGCAGGTCGCCGGGATCCGCTCCGGCTCGGATCTCCTCCCGTGCACGATCGAGCACGACCCGCGCCGTGGCCACGGCGAGCGGATCGCCGACGTCGCGTGCGAGCTCGTCCACCGAGGGCAGGTCGCGCAGCTTCACGAAATGAGTGTAAAGCGGCCGCAGCGGCTACTTTGCAAGTCGTGCGACGTGTGGGTCTGATCGCGGTTTCCGTTCTCGCTGCGCTCGCCGGCGTGGCTGTCGCGGCCGTGGCTGCGAGAGACGCGGTGTACTGGGAGAAGCCGCTTCCCGGCGTGGAGCTCGCACAGGTCGACCTCGGGCGGACGGTGAGCGTCGTCGTCGAGGGTGAGACCTACGACCTCCGGCCGGGAGAGGCGCTGAGGGTCGACGAAAAAGCGACGCAGGCTGCGCTCGTCCAGACCGGCCACGACTCGTTCCTCAGGCGGGTCCGGCAGCTGGTCGACCCGAGCCCGCCTGTGCTCGAGGTCCAGCCGGTGCTCGTGCCGCGGCCGGGCGCGGAGAGCCTTGCCCGGCGGGTCTCGCGCGCCCTCCCGAAGCCCCGACGCGCACAGGTCGTCTCCCGCACCGGGACGTTCTCGATCCTCCCTTCACAGCCGGGCGACGCGGTCGCCACGGGCGACCTGCTCGCCGCGCTCGAGCGGGCGGCACGCACGGGCGCGCAGACGCTTTCACCCGCGCTGACGCACGTCGAGCCCACGTTGACCACCCCGGCCGCCGAAACGGCGGTCGCCGAAGCGCAGGCGCTCATCGACGAGCCGGTGACGCTGACGTTCAAGGGCGAGGACGTCGGCTCGCTCTCGCCGGCGCAGCTCGCGAAGCTCGTCCGCTTCCGGGTCGGCGTCGAGAGCTTCCGCGTCGGGTTCGACCCGAAGCGCGTGGCGAAGGCCGTCGAGCCGCTGCTCACGCAGTGGCGGCAGCGAGCCGTGAACGCGCGGTTCGTCGTCGAAGGCAAGCGTGTGCGGATCCGCCCGTCCCGCCCCGGCCTCGCCGTCGACGGCAAGTGGGTGGCCGACTCGGTCGCGGCGGCCGCCAGTTCGTCGTTCAGCCGAGCCTCTCTACGGTTGAAGCAGATCCGTGCCGATGTCACCACGGATGAGGCGCGAAAACTCGGCATCCGGCAGCAGATCTCCACGTTCACGACCGACATGGGCCCGTCCTCGTCCAACCGGATCCACAACGTGCAGCTGATGGCCAACTACATCGACGGGACGATCATCAGTCCCGGCGAGTCGTTCTCGTTCAACGAGTCGGTCGGCCCGCGGACGTCCGAGCGCGGGTTCCGCGAGGGCCAGATGATCATCGGCTCCCTGCTGCTCCCGGCGATCGGCGGCGGTGTCTGCCAGACGGCGACGACGCTCTTCAACAACGCCTTCGAGCTCGGCCTCCCGATCACCGAGAGGCACAACCACAGCTTCTACATCTCCCACTACCCCATGGGCCGCGACGCGACCGTCTCCTGGGGCGGGCCCGACTTCGGGTTCAAGAACGACTTGAAGACCGGGATCCTGATCAAGACCAGCTATACGAGCTCGACGCTGACCTTCAGCTTCTACGGCACCGATCCCCACCGGCGGGTCGTCTCCGCAACCGGCGAGCGCACGAACTGGCGCTCGCCACGCACGACGTACGCGCTCGACCCCTACGCCCCGCGCGGCTCCGTGCGCACGGTGACCGGCTCGAACCAGTCCGGCTTCGACATCACGGTCACCCGGAAGGTCTACGAGCAGGGGAAGCTGAAGCGCCGCGACGCCTTCACGAGCGCGTACATCGCCGTCGGCCCGACCCAGATCTACGGCCCCGGACGCTCGATCCCCGGCCCGTACTTCGTGCTTCCTCGCGTCTAGTTACTGAGCGTCAACTTTTGCCGGCGCCGCCGGGGAATCGACGCGACTGCGCTCGTCGTAGCTGTCGACCACGATTCGAACCGCCTCGGCAGGGTCGTCCGTCACGTGCAGCAGCTCGACGTCCTCCGCCGAGATCATGCCGCCGGTGAGCAGGTCGCCGTTCACCCAGTCGAGCAGCTCCTGCCAGTAGGCGCGGCCGACGAGGACGACCGGGAAGTTCAGCACCTTGCCGGTCTGAATCAGCGTCAGGGACTCGAAGAGCTCGTCGAGGGTGCCAAAGCCGCC
This sequence comes from uncultured Gaiellaceae bacterium, assembly GCA_963749515.1. Classification (GTDB taxonomy): domain Bacteria; phylum Actinomycetota; class Thermoleophilia; order Gaiellales; family Gaiellaceae; genus Gaiellasilicea. Next base: position 126,200 of record CAVVMR010000001.1, on the reverse strand, counting down.
GGGGAAGATCACGAACCCCTCCGCCGCCTTCACGAACATCGTCTTGCGCGCGTAGAAGTGCTTGAAGGTCATGGCGATGTCGCAGTAGGGGTTGACGCCCTGCTCGTGCGGGAGCTCGATGTTGAAGCCGACCGAGAGCCCACCCGCTTCCTTGCAGCCGCGGTTGGCCGCCTCCATCACTCCGGGGCCGCCGCCGGTGACGACCGCGAAGCCCGCCTCGGCGAAGATCCGCGCCGTGGTGCGGGCCTGCCGGTACGGCTCGCTGTCCTCGTGCACCCGGGCCGAGCCGAAGATCGAGACCGCCGGCCGGTCGATCTCGAGCACCTTCTGGAAGCCGCCGAGGAACTCCGAGGCGATCACCGCCACGTCGTTCGTGAGGTCTTCATGGGTGCGCTCGAGAACGCGCCGGTCGTCCATCAGAGCCGGTTCTGCTCCACGTGTGTGGCGACCATGCCGAGGATGAGCAGGACGATGAGACCGGTGTAGATCAGGCTCCCGCCCGCGAGCCGGGCCGGCGACGACCAGGCCGCGCGCTCGCGATTGCCGTACCGGAGCAGCTTCAAGGACCGCCACATGAACCCGCCGTCGAGCGGCCGCACGGGGATCAGGTTGAAGAGATTCAGCATGAAGCCGGTGTAGGCCAGCGCGAGGAGCAGGCGGGAGTCCATCGCCTCACCGGCCACCCACACCCCGAGCGCGCCGAGCCCACCGACGATCGGGCCGGCAGCCGAGACGAGCAGGTTCCGCCACGGGTCGAAGGGCGCGTTCTTGATCGCCACGTAGGCGCCGAGAAACGGGATGAAGACCGGGAGCGACGGGTTCAGGCCCTGCCGTTTGGCCTCGATGTAGTGGCCGACCTCGTGCACGAGGATCAACAGCACGAATCCGACCGCGAAGCGCCAACCCCAGATCAGCGCGTAGCCGCCGACCGAGATGAAGATCCCGAAGAACTTGATCGCGAAAGCGCCGAATTTGATCAGCAGCAGCCCGAGCGCGATGATCGGCGCGAAGAGCTTCCGCAGGATCTCGCGGATCGTCAGCGGGTGCTTGAGCGGCGAATACTCCGCCTCGCTCGGCTCGGTGGCCTCTCTGGGCGCGTAGGGGTCGTACTGACTCACGCGCCCAGAGTACTCGTCGCCGCCTGGCACGCCTTGAGCGAAACGTGAGCGGTTCTTGAGCGGCCGGAAGCAACGTGATCGTCGACCACTCGAAGGAGGAGACCCGTGAACCGACGATCGACGATACGCACCTGGCTCGCCATCGCCGCTGTCACGTCCCTGGCTGCGCTGGCTGTGCTCGTCCCAGGAGCGCCCGCGGCTTCAGGAGCGAGTGAGACCGGCGACTGCCGTCTACCTGCCTGGACGCACGTTCTGACCGGCCACTGGGGCGGCGGCTGCCGCTGACGCAAGCACCTCTTCGACGACCGCGTCCGGCGCCGCCTCGCCCGCGGAGAAGGCCACGGCGTAGGGCCCATCCCCGAGCGACGAGCGCAGCCGCTCGACGAGCTGGTCGAGGAGCTCCTGCTCCTGCCAGTCGATCGAAGCCCCGGTCTGCCGCCGGATTCCCGCCGCCGCGCCGAGGAGCCGCGCTGCGAAGGCATGGTCGCCGTCATGCTCTGGAGCCGGTGCGAGCCAGATACAACAGGACGCGAGTCGGTCCTGGAAGCCGAGCCGCCGGTAGAGCGCCATGCTCTCCGCCAGCTGAGCGCGGCCCACCTCGAAGCGGCGGAGCCGCAGGTTCATGTCGCCGAGCCCGAGCAGCGCGCCGGCGAGGTACTCACGGTGCTCCGCGCGCTGAGCCGATTCGACGCTTTCCTCGTAGATCGCGACGCCGCCCTCGTAGTCCTCCAGCTCGGCCGCGACCACGCCGAGATTCGAGAGCGCCAGAGCAAGGTGCGCGTCGTTCTCCAGCGTCCGTGCCAGGGCCGCGCTCTGCTCCCACCACTCGCGCGAGCCCTCGCGATTCTGGCGGCTGTACTCGATGCAGCCGAGAAGGATGAGGAGCCGGTAGCGCTCGTCCTCGTCGACCTCTCCGGCGAGGAGCGGCAGCGCCGCTTCGGCGCGCTCGCCGGCAACGTCGAAGTCGCCCTGACGCCACTCGAGCGTCGCCAGCTTGCGCAGCACCTGGGCGCGTAGGAGCTGCGGGATCTCGCCGCCCGACGCCGCTTCGAGAGTCTCTTCGAGCCAGGCGCGGCCTTCGGCGAGATGCCCGCGCACGAGCCAGAACTGGGAGGCGGCTGCGGCCAGCCGCACGCGCAGCTCGCTGGACCCGGACTCACCCGCAAAGGCGAGCGCAGCGCGGAAGTTGTCGTGCTCCCGCTCGAACGTCGCGTAGACCTCGTCGACGGCATTCGTGGGAAGAGCGATCACGAGCTCCTCCCCCAGCTCGCGGAAGTAGTCCGCGTGGCGGCGACGCACCTCCTCGGCCTCGCCGGACTCGACGAGGCGCTCGACGGCGTATTCGCGGATCGTCTGGAGCATCCGGTAGCGGCCGTCCTCGGCGCGCCGGACGAGGCTGGCCTCGGCGAGGCCGGCAAGCTGCTCGGCCGCGTCCTCACCACACACTGCCCGCACGGCGTCGCTCGTGAAGCCGCCGGCGAAGGCGCCGAGGTGAGCGAAGAGCCGCCGCTCGTGCGCGCCGAGGAGATCGTGGCTCCAGCCGATCGCCGCCCTCAGGGTCTGCTGGCGCTCGGGCAGGTCGCGGGCACCCCTGGATGCGAGCTCGAGCCGGTCGTCGAGGGACGACATGAGCTCCGTCGGGGTCAGCTCCGACGACCGCGCGGCAACGAGCTCGATCGCGAGCGGCAGCCCGTCCAGGCGACCGCAGATCTCGGCCACGAGCGGTCCCGGCAGCTCGCGGCCGGCCGCACGCGCACGGCTGACGAAGAGCTCGGCCGCGTCGGCGGCGGGCAGCGGAGGGATCTCGAGCTCGTGCTCCCCGTACAGGCGGAGCCGGGCGCGACTCGTCGTCAGCACGCGCAGGCGGGGTGCGCCTTCCAGCAGCTTGCTCACCCCTGGCGCCGCATCGAGGAGCTGCTCGAAGTTGTCCAGGAGCAGGAGCGTCTCGCGGCCCCGCAGCTCTTCCTCCAGGCTCTCCTCCGCCAGCCCGAGCGTCTGCGCGATCGCGGGCCGGACGAGTGCCGGATCGACGAGCGCGGCGAGCCCGACGAACCAGACGCCGTCCGCGAACACTCCGGCGAGCTCGTGTGCCGCCCGGAGTGCAACGCGCGTCTTGCCCGCCCCGCCGGGGCCGGTCAGGGTCACGAGACGGGACTCACCTCTGAGCAGGGACGTGACCGTGTCCACCTCGTCGCGCCGGCCGACGATCGGCGTCGCGGGAGCCGGCAGATGCCGGCGCTCGCGAACCGACTCCGGCTCGACGTCGAGCGCGGCGTCGTGGCGCAGGATCGAGCTCTGAAGCGCGCGCAGCTCTGCAGCGGGCTCGAGACCGAGCTCGTCGAGCGCGTGCCGAATCTCGGCGTAGGACTCGAGCGCGGCGGCCTGGCGACCGGCACGGTAGAGCGCGAGCATCAGCACGGCGCGCAGACGCTCTCGCAGCGGATGCTCGGTCGCGAGGCGTTCGAGCTCCGACACGTCGAGCGCCAGACCGAGTGCCAGCGCCGACTCGGCGTGATCCTCCATCGCCGCAACGCGCAGCTCCTCCAGCCGCTCGCGCTCGGCGCCGAGAGCGCCGCCGCCTTCCAGTCCCGCGAGCACCGGACCGCGCCACAGGGCAAGCGCCTCGTCGAGCGACGCGAGCGCTTCCTCGTGGCGATTCGCGCGGCGATGCTCTCTTGCGGTCTCGAGCAGGCCCTCGAACTCCGCGGCGTCGAGCCGGTCGGCCTGCAACCGGTAGCCATCGCCGTGCCGCTCGACCTCGACGCCGGCCTTGCGCAGCTCGGAGACGTAGACCTGCAACGCGTGCGCGGCGCTCGCCGGCGGCCGCTCGCCCCAGACCGCGTCGACGAGGCGCTCCTTCGAGACCGGCGAGCCGCGCGAGAGCACGAGTGAGGCGAGCAGCGCACGCGGCTTCGGTCCACCGCGGAACGGCTCCCCTCCCACCTCGAGCGGTCCCAGGATCCGGAACTGCACGACCCCTCCTCGTTGAGCGTTCGTTGAGCCCATTCTGAGGGCTCGGCGCGACGCTGTGGGAGTCACTTCACAAGGAGGACGTCATGCACTGGAGCCACCGCCGCCGACGCCGATTCCTACGCAGGGTTCTGTGGGGCTGGCTGCCGGCCTACGACCCCTGGCCGATCCACTCCTCGCCGCCCTCGTAGACCTCTTTCTTCCAGAGCGGCACGGTCTCCTTGAGTGTGTCGATCGCCTCCTGACAGGCCGTGAGCGCCGCGGCGCGATGCGGAGAGGAGACGGCGATCACGACGCTCGGCTCCCCGATCTCGACCCGGCCGACCCGGTGGTGGATCGCGATCCCGGAGAGCTCGTGCCGCTCGGCGAGCTCGGCAGCGAGCTGCTCCATCACGTCCTCGGCCATCCCCTCGTAGGCCTCGTACTCGAGGTACAGCACGGTGCGGTCGCGCGAGCGGTTGCGGACGGTGCCGAGGAAGGTGGCGATCGCGCCCGCCTCGTCGCGCGCCACCTCCCGCACGGCCGCGTCGACGGAGAGCGGCGCTTCGGTCAGCTTGAAGTCACCGCCGGAGACGGGCGGGATCAGCGCCACCTCGTCGCCGTCGGCGAGCGCGGCGTCGGCGTCCGCATAGCTCTTGTTGACCGCGTAGAGGAGGCCCGGCGGCTCGTTCCCGAGCTCGAGCGCCGCCCAGACGTCGGCGACGCGGGCGCCGTCCGAGAGCTCGAGCTCGCGTGCGCCGGTGCCGGCGCGCTCGCGCAGCCCGGCGAAGAGTCGGATGCTCACGTGCACGATTCGCAGCCTAGCCGCGGCCCGAAGGGTTGCCTCTTTCGCCCGTGTCATGTTACGTATGCCGCATGCCGGTGACCGCGCCCCCCAGGACGAACCTCAACGACCAGGTCTACGAGACGCTGAAGGCGCAGCTCGTGCGCCGTGAGCTCGGCCCCGGCGAGAAGGTGAGCCTGCACGAGCTGGCCGCCACACTCGGCGTCTCCCGCAGCCCGGTGCATCACGCGCTGACCCGGCTCGTCTCGGAGGGCCTGCTGAGCGTGAAGTCCCGGCGGGGGTACTTCGTGACCCCGCTGACCGAGTCCGCGCTCGAAGAGGGCTACGACGTGCGGCTGGCACTCGAGCTCCAGGCGGCCGAAAACACGATCGGGCGTGTCGGCCTCGACGACCTGCGCCGCTTCCGCGAGCTGCACGAGTCGACCGCCGAGGCGGTCTCGCACGCCGAATGGGATACCGCGAACGCCTCCTTCCACGAGTACCAGGTCGACCTCGCGGGCAACGCCCTGCTCTCGCGCTTCTACCGGGAGCTGTCGGTCAACCTGATGATGCAGGTGATCCGCGGCGGCAAGCTCGAGGGCGGCGCCTACCTCCCGACCGAGCACGCCGCGATCGTCGATGCGTACGAGGCCGGCGACCTGGAAGCAGCACGCTCGGCGATCCGGGCGCACATCGCCAGCGGCCGCCGCATCGCGCTGGAGGCGATCGAAGAGACCGGCGGAGTGCTGTAGCCGTAGCATCCGGAGGGTGAAAGAGGAAACCGCGAAGCGGGAGACCGATTCGGGGATCGAGATCAAGCCGGTTTACGGCGACGGCGAGCAGCCGGGGGAGTTCCCGTACACGCGGGGCCCGTACCCCGACATGTACCGCGGCCGCCCGTGGACGATCCGGCAATACGCCGGGTTCGGCTCGGCGGAGGAGACGAACGCCCGCTTCCGCTATCTGCTCGACCGCGGCCAGACCGGGCTCTCCGTCGCGTTCGACCTGCCGACGCAGCTCGGCTACGACTCCGACGACCCGCACGCGCTGGGCGAGGTCGGCCGCACGGGCGTCGCGATCGACTCGATCGAGGACATGCGCCTCCTGCTCGCCGGGATCCCACTCGACGAGGTCTCCACCTCGATGACCATCAACGCCCCGGCGGCTCTGCTGCTGCTCCTGTACGAGCTGGTCGCCGAGGAGCAGGGCGTTGCCGGGACGGCGCTGCGCGGCACGGTCCAGAACGACATCCTCAAGGAGTACATCGCGCGCGGGAACTACATCTACCCGCCCCGGCCGTCGATGCGGTTGACGACCGACCTCTTCGCGTACGCCGCCGAGCGGATCCCGAGCTGGAACACGATCTCGATCTCCGGCTACCACATCCGCGAGGCGGGGTCGACCGCGGTGCAGGAGCTCGCGTTCACGCTCGCGAACGGCATCGCCTACGGCGAGGCGGCCGTGGCGGCCGGGCTCTCGCCTGACGAGTTCGGGGCGCGCCTCTCGTTCTTCTTCAACGCGCACAACAACTTCTTCCAGGAGGTCGCGAAATTCCGCGCCGCGCGGCGGCTGTGGGCGACGATCATGCGCGACCGCTTCGGCGCCACGAACTCGAAGGCGATGGCGCTCCGCTTCCACGCGCAGACCGGCGGCTCGACCCTGACTGCGCAGCAGCCGGAGAACAACATCGTCCGCGTCGCGATCCAGGCCCTGTCGGCGATCGCGGGCGGAGCGCAGAGCCTGCACACGAACGGGTTCGACGAGGCGTTGGCCCTCCCGACCGAGCGCTCGGCCCGGATCGCTCTTCGCACCCAGCAGATCCTCGCCGCCGAGGCCGGCGCGACCGACACCGCAGACCCGCTCGGCGGCAGCTACTTCATCGAGGAGCTCACGAACGAGCTCGAGGAACATGCGCGCGAGCTGATCGAGCGCATCGACGAGCTGGGCGGCGCCGTTGCCGCGGTCGAGCAGGGCTTCGTCCAGCGGGAGATCGAGGAGGCCGCGTTCCAGTGGAACGAGCAGGTCGAGTCCGGGGAGCGCGTGATCGTCGGCGTCAACCGCTTCGTCGAGGACGACAGGGAGGACGTCGAGCTGCTACGGATCGATCCGGACGCCGAGCGGCGCCAGCTGGAGCGGACGGCGCGGGTGCGCGCCGAGCGGAACGCCGAGGAGGCGGAAGCGGCGCTCGCCGAGGTCCGCCGTGTCGCCGCCGGGCCCGAGAACCTGCTGCCGCCGATGCGCGACGCACTCCGGGCCCGCGTGACGATCGGCGAGATCTCGAACGCGCTCCGCGACGAGTGGGGCCTGTACGACGCCCAGCACTGAGGCGCGCCTGTGGAGAGCTCGGCCTTTAGGCCGACGCACCGGAGTAGCGGCGCAGGCCGAAGCCCCACCACCAGCGCGTCGCGGCAAAGAGCGCAACGGAGAAGCCTATGGCTACGGCAATCGTCTCCCAGCCGAGACGGGACGTGACGGCCTCGGCGGGCACGGTGATTGCGAACGCGATCGGGACGATGAAGGTGACGCCGATCCGCAGCCACAGCGGATAGATCGAGACGGGCCAACGACCTGTCTGGTAGAGGCCGCTGAAAAGCTCTGCGATCTCCCAGACGTTGACGATCCAGAATGCGAGCGTCGCGATCACGAGCCAGAAGCAGTAGATCGTGACCGTGCCGACCGCGAGCATCCCGACGAAGAGCAGCCCGTCGGCGACCCCGACTGATCGGTCCAGACCGGCGATGCCGTACCCGAGCACTGCGGCACCCGAGATCACGTCTACGGCGCGCCAGATGCGCACCTCCCGAACGCTGACGAGCACCTGTGAGCTCTCGGGCTTCGTCAGGGCGAAGTCGAGCTTGCCGTCGCGCACCTCCTCCATCAGCCGCTGCATGTTCGGCTGGATCGCGGTCTGGATCACGCCGCCGAGCAGGATCTGGATACCCATCACCACGAGCAGCTCCGACTCGCTCCAGCCGTTCAGCTCGGTCGTGTGCGAGTAGACGAGCGCGAGCACGACGATCGCCGTCCCGACCGAGACGGCGGACTGGAGCACCTGGATGAAGAAGTTGGCGCGGTACTGGAGCTCGTTCATCGAGCCGACACGGAAGTAGAGCCAGGCCAGGCGGAGAGGCCTCAATTGCCGACCGCCGAGTAGCGGCGAACGGCGAAGCGCCAGACGAACAGCGTGATGCCTGTCAGCACCGCGATCCAGAACGCCTGCATCGCCAGGCCGCCGAGCAGCTCCCGCGTGGAGTAGTCGCCGACCAGGGCCTGGATCGGGAAGTAGAACGACCACTGAAAGGGCAGGAAGCCGGCGACGTCCTGTGCCCAGTCGGGCATCAGAGTCAGAGGCACGAGGCGGCCCGAGAGCAGCAGCTCCGCGGCGACGAAGACCTCGAAGATCGCGCTGACGCGTGTCGTCCAGAACGTGATCATTCCCAGCGCGGACATGAACATCGTCCGGATCAGGTAGGCGCCCCAGATCGCGACCGAGAAGACGCCCACCTCGAGCAGCGTCGGATCGAGCACCGGGTCGAACGCGATCCACAGCACCGCCGCAATCGGAAGCCAGAGCAGGATCGTCACGACCTTCCAGCCGGCGAACGCGGCGAGGTCGTCGTGCAACGGATGGAGCGGCCGCAGCAGCGACGCGGAGAACTCGCCCTCGCGGATCCGCCACTCCCAGCCGTACGGCGTGAAGACGATGTTCATGTTCCGGACGAGCGTCCAGACGATGTAGTACGCGGCGAACTCGCCGGCCGAGATCCCCTGGACCGACCCGCCTTGCTGCTCGGCGATCGTCGTCCACACGACGAGATAGACGATCGGCTCGGCGAGCATCCCGATCAGCCAGAAATAGGTGGCGACGCGGTACTGGAACTGGCTCTGGATCTGGGTGCGGCCCCGGACGACGTAGTAGTCGAAGAGCGAGCGGGCGGCGCCGACGCGTGTGGTCACTTCCGCTCCTGCGCGAAGACGAGCTCGATCACGTCCTCGATCGGCGGGTCCTCGACGGTCAGGTCTGCCACCTCGCGTTCCGCGAGCAGCTGCGCGGTGACCCGTGCCGTGTCGGCCTTGGGGACGCGCAGCTTCACCCGGCCGCCGTCCCGCTCGAGCACGTCGCCGTAGCCGGAAAGGTCGGCCGAGAGATCCTCGAGCTCGACGGTCAGCGTCTTCCAGGCCGCGAACTGGTCGCCGAGCCGCGCGAGCTGGCCGTCGAACAGGATCTGCCCGTGGTGGATGACGATCACGCGCTTGCAGAGCGCCTGGACGTCTGCCATGTAGTGGCTCGTCAGGAGCACCGTCGCCTCGTAGCGCTGGTTGTACTCGGCGACGAACGAGCGGATCCGCTTCTGCATCGTCACGTCGAGCCCGATCGTCGGCTCGTCGAGGAAGAGCACCTGCGGCCGGTGCAGCAGTGAGCCGACGATCTCCACCTTCATCCGCTCGCCGAGCGAGAGCTGGCGTACCGGCTTGCGCACGAGGTCGCCGACGTCGAGAAGCTCGATCAAGTCGTCTCGCAGCTGCATGAACTCGGGACGTGCGATCCTGTAGATCGCCCGGTTCAGCTCGAACGAGTCGAGCGCGGGCAGGTCCCACTGGAGCTGATTGCGGTTCCCCATCACGAGTGTGATCCGGCTGAGGAAGTCGCGCTCGCGCTTGGAAGGCACGTGGCCGAGCACACGGGCCTCGCCCGAGGTCGGGTAGAGCAGGCCGGAGAGCATCTTCAGCGTCGTCGTCTTGCCGGCGCCGTTCGGGCCGAGAAAGCCGACCACCTCACCCGGCGCGATCTCGAACGAGATCGTGTCGACGGCGCGGACTTCCCGCGTCGTACGGCGGACAAGGCTGCGCACGGCCGCGCGCAGTCCGGCCTCGCGTTCGGGGACGAAGAACGTCTTGTTCAGCTCGGCGATGCGGACGGTGTGGTCGGGCATCTCCGTGAACCTAGATGATTCGCCTGTGCGCATCCTCCTCGTCTCGCAGATGTATCCCTCTGCCGCCGCGCCGGACTTCGGCGTCTTCGTGCAGGGCCTCGAGCGGGAGCTGGCCGCACGTGGACACGAGCTCGAGCGCGTGGTGCTCGACCGCCGCGGCGGCGGGAAGCTGCGGCACGCGCGCCTGGCGATGCGTGCGATCGGCGCCGCCCGCCGTTTCCGCCCGGATGTCGTCTACGCCCACTTTCTCTTTCCCACCGGTCTCTCGGCGCTGCTCGCCGCGCGCGTCTCCCGAGCGCCGCTCGTCGTGACTGCGCACGGACAGGACGTGGCGAACGTGACCCGGTACCCGTTCGTGCGGCGGCCGACTCGCACCGTCGTCCGGCGCGCCGCTGCGGTGATCGCCGTCTCGCAATGGCTCCGGGACGAGCTCGAGCGCGGCGTGCCCGAGGCGGCCGGCAAAACCGAGGTGATCAACTGCGGGGTCGACCTCGAGCGGTTCCGGCCTCTCGACAGGGCCGAGGGCCCGAGCCCTGCCTTCGTCTGCGTCGGCTCCTTGATCGAGCGCAAGAACGTTGTCAGCCTGGCGAACGCATTCGCGCGTCTCGGCAAGGGAACGCTGACCTTCGTCGGTGACGGTGAGCTACGGCCGGAGCTGGCGGGCCGTGGCGGCGTGACGGTCACGGGCTACGTCCCGCACGACGCCGTGGCGGGCTATCTCGCCGCCGCCGATGTCCTCTGCCAGCCGAGCCTCGTCGAGCCCTTCGGCCAGGCGACGCTCGAGGCGCTGGCCTCGGCCCGCAGCGTCGTCGCCACCACCGTCGGCGGGCCGCCCGAGTTCGTGCCGGCGGGCGCCGGCGTGCTCGTCGACCCGGAGGACGAGGATGCGCTGGTCGACGGCCTGCGCGCGGCCGCCGCACTGCCGGTCCCGAACCCGGCGGCGCGCTCGGCGGCCGAGGCGCACGACATCAGGGGTCAGACGGCTCGCGTGGAGGCGGTTCTCGAGCGAGCCGTTCGAGGTCGGCCAGCCTGAGATCGACGAGCGGCCGTACTGCGTCCTCGATCCCTGCCTCACGGGCGAGCGCGAGCGCCTGCTCGTAACTCTCGCGGCTCTTCTCGACCGCGACCCCCTGCTTCAAGCGGTTGTCACCGGTGACGAGCAAGCGCTGGATCTTGGCGCGCACTTCATCGCCCGCGGGGTTCACATCCGTAGCCTAGCCAGGCAAGATCACCTGGGGTCACGATGAACACGCCGAAGCCGTCTCCCGTGCGTTTGCTGATCGCGGACGATCACCGTCTGTTCGCGGAGGCACTGGAAGCCGTGCTCGCGACCGAGGAGCGGATCGAGGTGGTCGGGCGAGCAGCGGACGGCGGTGAGGCGGTGACGATGGCCGAGGAGCTCGGCCCGGACGTCATCGCGCTCGACATCAGCATGCCCGTGATGGACGGCTTCGAGGCGGCCGCGGAGCTCGAGAAGCTCGCGCGCCCGCCGGCGATCCTGATGCTCACGGGCTCGAACGCGCCGGAGGACATCGACCGCGCCCGGCGGGTCGGCGCGAAGGGCTACATCACGAAGGACGCCATCGCCGCGCGGCTCGTGGACGCGATCCTGGCCGCCGCCGGCGGCCGCTAGAGGCCATTACGGCGCTGCTACCCTCCACGCGATGCTGCAGATCTCCGCTGTCTTCCAGGTCATCGTCTCGGTCGCGCTGCTGGCGCTGATCCTGATGCACTCCGGTCGTGACGCCGGCCTCGGCGGCATGGGCTTCACGCCGGCCTCCCAGGGCGGCACACACATCGTCGAGCGGAACCTGACGAGACTCACCGTGGTGGTCGCGACGGTCTTCTTCCTCAACAGCGTCGTGCTCTACCGTCTGCTCGCCTGAGCGAGCGAAAGGGCACGGCTACACTGTTTCTCCCCGCGCTGGTGGCGGAATTGGTAGACGCGCAAGGTTGAGGGCCTTGTGGCCTTAGGGCCGTGGAGGTTCAAGTCCTCTCCAGCGCATGCGGGAACTGCGCGCGAAAGGCCCCGGCTGGGGCCTTTCGCATCGAAGGGGTGGGCAGCGGCGCGCTCAGGCGCCCTCGACCGCAGCGGTGCTCAGTGGCTTGCCGCCGGCGTTCGAGCGGGACTCCGCGCGCCCGGGTGCGCGGACGGCGACGAAGAGCGCGCCGAGAAGCAGCAGCGCAGCGCCGCCGACGAGACCCCGGGTGAAGCCGTGGAGGAAGGCGGTCTGGGCGTGGAGCATGAGCTGGTGGCCCTGCGGCCCGAGCTGCTCGCCGATCTGCTGGGCGGCTGCCAGCGAGCCCTGAGCCTTCTCGCCGATGCCGGCGGGAAGGGTTGCGGTCGAGTCGGCCATCTCAGCGCGGTAGACGCCGTTCATCAAGCTTCCGAGCACCGCGATTCCGAGCGCACCGCCGAGCTCGCGGGAGACGTCGTTGACGGCCGAGGCGACTCCCTGCTTGTTCCGCGGCAGGGAAGCCACGATCGCGGTTGTCGCGGGCGCGCCTGCGAGTGCCATGCCCGCACCGAAGGGCAAGAGGCCGGCGAGGAAGTGGGCGTAGGACGAGCCGAGCTCCAGCGTCGAGAGAACGACGAACCCGAGCGCCATCAGCGAGAGACCGGTCGCGCCTGCGACGCGAATGCCGACGCGTGCGGCGATCGCGGGGGCCTTGCGGGAGAGTGGGATGACGACGAGAGCCATCGGCACGAGCGCGCCGGCCGCCTGCAGCGGCGAGTAGCCCATGACGAGCTGGAGGTACGGGAGTGCGAGGAAGAGAAAGCCGAAGGCTGCGAAGAACTGCACGGACACGGAGAGCGTTCCGGCTGCGAAGCCCCGCCGAGCGAAGTGACGCGGGTCGAGCATCGGCTCGCGGCGGCGAAGCTCCCAGAGCACGAACGCCGCGATCCCGACGAGACCGAACGCAAGAGACACCACCGTCGTGAGCTCGCCCCAGCCGCGCTCGGGGCCCTCGATGACCCCGAAGACGAGCGCGGCCAGACCCGCAGCGGAGAGAAGCGTGCCGACGAGATCCAGCCGGGGCGGCCGCGACTCGCGGGTGGCAGGCACGACCGCGAGCGTCCCGAGAAGTGCGACGGCGGCCAGGACGACGTTGAGGACGAAGATCGACTGCCACGGGAGCCATTCGAGCAGGACACCCGAGGCGAGCAGGCCGAGCACACCGCCGCCTGCCGCGACGCCGACCCAGGTCCCGACGGCCTTGCCGCGCTCTTCGGGCGGGAAGACGGTCGTGATCACCGACAGGGTCACCGGCATGATCATCGCGGCGCCGACGCCCATGAGACCGCGGAGCGCGATCAGCTCGCCCGGGCTGTTCAGGAAGACAGCCGCAAGCGACGAGAGCCCGAAGATGCCGAGGCCGGCGGCGAGGACGGGCTTGCGGCCGATCCGGTCGCCGATCGCGCCGGCGGGGAGAAGCAGCGCCGCGAAGGCGAGCGCGTAGGCCGCGACGATCCACTGCAGCTGCGTCTGGGAGGCGCCGGTGCCGCGCGCGATCTCGGGTAGCGCCACGTTCAGGCTGGCGACGGCGCCGACCACCATCATCAGCGCCAGGCACATGACTCTCAGCACGGCGCCTCGTTGCTTTCGTTCGTCTTGGAAGAGCGTCTTGCCGAGCATCTCGAGCCTCCTGTGATAAAGTCAACGTCTGTTGATATCAACGACTGTAGACTTTTGAGGAGACGATGTCAAGCGAAGGTTCCACCAAGCGAAGCGGAAGGCGGCCCGGGCCGACGACGACTCGGGACTCGATCGCCGATGCGGCGCGCCGTCAGTTCGCCGAGCTCGGTTACGACCGGGCGACGATGCGCGGGATCGCGAGCGAGGCCGGCGTCGACGCTGCGCTCGTCATGCGCTTCTACGGCTCGAAGGAATCGCTCTTTCGAGAGGTGATGGCGCTGCCGCCTCAGGTTGCAGAGGCGATGGCCGGCCTGGCTCACGGGCCGAGGGGGACCGTCGGCCGCCGCCTGGCCGAGGCCATCGTCGGGATGCTCGAAGATCCGCGTTCCCGCTCGATCGTCGTCGGCCGGATCCGTTCCGCCTCCTCGCATCCCGACGCCGCAGCCCTCGTCCGCGAGACCGTGACGCGAGACCTCGGCAGGCTCGTCGCAGCCCTGACAGACGACGCGCCCGACACCCGTGCCGTCCTCGTCGGCTCGCAGGTCGTCGGGCTGGCGCTGGCTCGTCACGTCGTGCACGTCGAGCCGCTCGCGTCGATGCCGGCAGCAGACGTGGTCGACTACATCGCGCCGACCTTCCAGCGCTACCTCGTCGGCACGCTCGGCACGTAGGCAGCGGCGTCCAGCTCCCTTTAAGGTCGGCGGCGATGCGCTCGCGGCGGATGATCACCGTCGTCGGCTGTCACGCCGGCGGTGAGATCGGAAACGTCATCGTCGGCGGCGTGCTGCCACCTGCGGGAGAGACGGTGTTCGACCAGATGGAGGAGCTCCGGCGCAACGGAGACTCGCTGCGGCGGCTGCTGCTCCGGGAGCCGCGCGGAAGCGTCGCCGCCCACGTGAATCTCCTCGTACCTGCGACGCGGCCCGACTGCGACGCCGGGTTCATCATCATGGAGCCGACCGAGTACCCCGCGATGTCGGGCTCGAACACGATCTGCACGGCGACCGTCCTGCTGGAGACGGGGATGGTCGAGATGCAGGAGCCGGAGACGGTGCTGCGGCTGGAGGCGCCCGGCGGCGTCGTCGAAGTGCGTGCGGCGTGTCGTGACGGTCGCTGCGAGAGCGTCGAGCTCACGAACGTCCCCTGCTTTGCCGACCGGCTCGACGCGCCGCTCGAGGTCGAGGGCTTCGGGACGCTGACCGTGGACGTCGCCTACGGCGGCATGTGGTATGCGATCGCCGACGCGGCGGCGCTGGGCTTCGAGATCGAGCCGCACGAGGCGCGCGACCTCTCGCTCGCCGGCGAGGCGATTCGCGCGGCGGCCCGTGAGCAGCTTCCGTGCGTCCATCCCGAGAACGCGGCCATCGCGGGCGTGAGCATCGTGCAGCTCGCGGCGCCTTGGCAGGGCATCGGCGCGGTGACGAGGAACGCCGTCGTGGTCGCGCCGGGGCGGCTCGACCGCTCTGCGACCGGGACCGGGCTCTCGGCCCGGATGGCTGCTCTTCACGCGCGTGGGCTGATGGCGGTCGGCGATGCGATGACCCACGCCTCCGCGATCGGCTCGACCTTCGACGGCCGCATCGTCGAGGAGACCACGCTGGGCGACCGGGTCGCGATCGTCCCCGCGATCCGTGGCAGCGCCTGGATCACCGGGGTGACGCAGCACTTCCTCGATCCCGCTGACCCGTTCCCCGACGGCTACCTGCTTGCCGACACCTGGGGCGTCAGCGGCGTCGACAGTCAGGACTGATAGAGGCTCGCGAGCTGGGCGGGGCTGATGTTGCCGCCGCTCACGACGAGCGCCACCCGTTTGCCGTGGAGATGGTCCCGGAGCTTCAGAGCCGCAGCCAGCGGAGCGGCGCCGGCCGGCTCGACGAGATTGCGCGTGTGCTCGATCATCAGCCGGTTCGCGTGCCGAATCTCGTCGTCGCCGACGAGCGCGAAGTCGTCCAGGTGCTCCCAGAGGATCTGCTGCGGCAGCTCGAACGGGACGCGGGTCGCGAGGCCTTCCGCGAACGTCTCGTTCTCGCCGTCCAGCAGCGCGCGTGCCTGCCACGAGCGATGGGCCGCCGGTGCCGCGTCCGACTGCACGCCGATCACCTCGATCTCGGGCCGGATCCCCTTGGCGACGATGCACGCGCCGGCGGCTCCGCTGCCGCCGCCGATCGGGACGATGACCGCATCGATATCGGGCCGGTCCTCGATGATCTCGAGCGTCTCGGTTCCGACACCCGCGATCAACAGCGGCTCGTTTCCGGAGTGCACGTAGCGGTAGCCGTGCTCGGCGGCGAGGCTCTCGCAGTGCTCCCGGGCGGCGTCGAAGTCCTTCCCGTGCACGATCAGCTCCGCGCCGAGCGCCTGCATCGCCGCGAGCTTGACCGGGTTGGCGCCCTCGGGGACGCAGATCCGCGCCGTGACGCCGTACAGGCGCGCGGCGTAGGCGATCGACTGCCCGTGGTTGCCGGTCGAGGCCGCGATCAGCCCGCGTGAGCGCTCGTCCTCGGAGAGCTGGGAGACGAGGTTCACCCCGCCGCGCACCTTGAAGGCGCCGACTGGCTGGTGGTTCTCGTGCTTCACCCACACCTCGGCGCCGAGCAGCTCGTCGAGCCCCGCGTACGGGTAGAGCGGCGTCGCCCGCAGATGCGGGCTGATCCGCCGGCGCGCCTCGAGCACGTCGGCCAGGGTGATGGTCGGCCAGTCCACGCTCCGAGTCTTTCACCTTCCTTGACGCCGTCCGGAAGGATCTCTACGCTTCAGAGCGAACACATGTTCGACAACATCCCACCGGAGGCGAAATGTCCACCGCACCCCAGCTGACCGCACGGCAACAGGAGATCTGGCAGTTCCTCGTCGACTACGTCGACCGGCACGGCTATCCCCCGACCGTGCGCGAGATCGGCGAGGCGGTCGGGCTGGCTTCGCCCTCCACCGTCCACGCACACCTCGCGAACCTCGAGCGCGCCGGCCTGCTCCGGCGCGACCCGACGAAGCCGCGGGCCCTCGACCTGATCGGCCACCGGCGCGAGTCGCGCGGCTTCGACGAGAGTCGTGAGCAGCCGGTTGCGAGCGACCAGGTGAAACTGCCGCTGCTCGGCCAGATCGCGGCCGGCAGCCCGCTGCTCGCCGAGGAGAACATCGAGGACCAGCTCGGGGTGCCCGAGCCGCTCGGCCGCAGAGCCGACTTCCTGCTCAGGGTCAAGGGCGAGTCGATGATCAACGCAGGGATCCTCGACGGCGACATCCTCGTCGTCCAGCGCGCGCAGGACGCACGCGACGGCGAGATCGTGGTCGCGCTCGTCGGCGACGACGAGTACGCGGACGAGGCGACGGTGAAGACCTTCTATCGCGAGGGCAACCGCGTTCGCCTGCAGCCGGAGAACGACTCGCTCGAGCCGATCTACGCCGACTTCGTCCAGATCCTCGGCACGGTCACCGGGGTGTTCCGGACGCTCTGATGACCGTCTCGTTCCTCAACCGCACGCTCGACCAGGAGCTGGCCGCGATCGCTCGCGGCGCAAGCCTGGAATGCCTGGTCTGCGGCGAGTTCCTGCTCAAGCGGCCCGTGGCGCATGCGTGTCTCGAGTGCGGGACGCTCCTCTGCGACGGCCTCGAAATCCCAGAATCCCTCCGCGTTCCTGACGTGTCGGTCGCGGTGGGCGGCCGGAGAGGACAGTACGAGTAGTACGGACTCGGAGAGCCGCCTGCCGCGAGCGGCGCGAGCCGGGCGGAGCAGGGCTTTGCCCGGTGGGAGCCCGGCGGTCAGGGACGCGGGGAGCTAGAATTCGTGGCGCAGGCCGGGTGACCGCGTTGGCTGCGTGAGCAGCCGCCGAGGAAAGTCCGGACACCACAGGGCAGGACGCTGGGGAAATCCCAGGAGGCGAAAGCCGACGGAAAGTGGAACAGAAAGCAAACCGCCGCCGGTGCATCTCCGGAGGCTCCGGCGGTAAGGGTGAAACGGTGGGGTAAGAGCCCACCAGCGTCGTGGTGACACGGCGGCTCGTCAAACCCCGTCCGGTGCAAGGTGAAGCAGATCCCGCCGAGGCGGCCCGCCGAGGGATCGGGTACACCGCTCGAGCCGTGAGGCAACTCCCGGCCTAGAGGGATGGTCACCCTCGACAGAATCCGGCTTAGAGGCCTGCTAAGGAAAAGCCCTGCATTTGCAGGGCTTTTCTATTGAGCGCTCCGAACCTCCAAGAAGCGAGGCATCACCCGTGCATCACGCGAGTCGGAGGAGCGGGGTCGAACCAGGGCCGAAGCGAACAACAGTGTCTGTCTGAACCGCTTGGTTGAGCCAAATACGCGCTCGGCCTGCGCGGGTGCTGCCGAACTCAGAAAGTCGTTTGCTTAACGAGGAATTCCATCGAGTCGGTTGCGGCGTTTCCCGCGGTCCGCCGTCAGACGGTCACCGCCGAGGAGAGCCGCTCCGCGCCGACGAGGATCTTCCACGGCTCGATGCTCACGATGCGGAGTTGGTCGGTGAGCGCCCAGGGGTCGTCGGCGAGGCGGCGGTGGATCTCCGCTTTGCTGTCTGAATCCACGACCAAGAGCACGCGGACACGCCCTAGTTCGCTTCCGGCGAGCGGCCCGCCGAAGAGGACGAACGCCTCGTCTGCGAGCGCGTTCATGAACGCCGCATGGTCGTTTACCGCCGGCTGTTCGAAGATCCCGCCGGCTGCCCAGGCGGGGCCTGCTTCACGGATGACGGCGAAGTAGCTCATGCGCGCGCGATCAGGTAGTGGTACTCGTTCGAGAGCCGGTAGCTGCCGTCGGCGCCCCGGTAGGGGGCAAGGCCGTCGACGATCGCCGTCTTCAGCTCGTGCTCGCGTTCGGGGCCGGCGAGGATGGCGAGGCCGGCGACGGCGACCATAGCGCGGCCGAGCGTCTCGGCGTCCGGGTATTCGAGCGCCCACGTGGTGTCGAACTCGCTCTCCGGGGTCAGGCCCGCTTGGGTGGCGAGCGCCTCGAGCGCGCCCGGCCGGGAAAGGTCCGGATCGGGTGGCGCGTCCGCTGGCCGCGGCGGCAAGAACGGCCGCGCGATCTGCTTCATCGCTTCGAGGTCGCAGCGCTCGTAGGCGCCCCAGACCTGGATTACCACCGGTGCGCTCGGCTTGGCGACGCGGCCGGCTTCGCGCAGGGCGGCGACCATGTCGTTGGCGAAGAAGAAGGCGTTGAAGCCGGTCACGAGGTCGAAGCCGTCGTCGTCCCAGGGCAGGTCCTCCATCTCGCCAACACAGAGCTCGGCGTCTGGCAGACGCGTGCGGGCGAACGCGACCAGCCCCTCGGAGGCATCGATCCCGTGCGCCTCGCCGCCGCGCTCGGCGACCAGGCGCAGGAAGGCGCCGACGCCGCAGCCGATGTCCAGCACCCGCCGGCCGGGCTCGAACCCGACGCGCCGGAGCGCCGCCTCGTAGGTGGGGACCTGCCGGTCCTCGCTGAGCGCCCAGTCAACGGGGCGGGCGCCCCAGAGCGAGCCCCAACGGGATGCGCTCCCGGTTACCGCGGATGAGACTGTGGTCATGACCGCTCCTTGCGTTAGACTACGATCCGTAGTTATAGCCTATGTCCCGTAGCTTAGTCAACCAGGAGCTGACCCTCTTCTCTTACGAGATCCTCGGCCTCGTCGGCCGCGGCGGCGCGGGAGCCCACGACCTGCTGCGAATGGCCCGGCGCGGCCGCATCCTCGCCTGGGCCGGCGAGAGCCAGTACTACGTCGAGCCGAAACGGCTCGCCCGTCTCGGCTACCTCGACACCCGCAAAGAGCCCGGCAAGACCCGCGAACGGACCGTTTACACCCTCACCGAAAAAGGGCTCGATGCGCTGATCGACTACGCGCGTACGCCCGTTACAGTCACACCGGTAAAGAGCGACGCACTCCTGCGCCTGCTGATCTGCGACCTCGTCGGCGAAGAGGTCACCCGCGAGAGCATGGCCACGCTGCGCGACGACATTGCCGACCTCCGCGAGCGCCTCGACGATTCGGAGCGCACGGCGAGGGAATACCCGCACCGGGCCACGTACCTGCTGCTCGTGGTCGACTTCCTCCGCCGCCTGCTCGACCTACACGGACAGCTGGTCGACGACGTCGAGCGCGAGTTCGCCGCTCCCCAGGAACCGTCAACTCCTACGAACAGCCGACCGGGAACGAGACCTGAGCGACGACGGTAGAACGCCGAAGCAACCGAACGGGCGGTTCGCTTCAGTCGACTGCAGTCGTCCAATACTTGTTTTGCAGGCAACTTCAGTCATGCGAAGTGCGTTGCGTCGGTTTTTGTCGGACTTTTATCCCCAGACCAGGGCCGCTGAAGAGGCTCCAGTGCACCCGCAGCGCGGCGTTGGTACCCGCGGCCCTCCCGGTGGCGCATGTGGTGGCGCCCGGAGCGCCCGAACCGCATCCTGCGGCGTTCTCCGGCCCGGGCGTGCATCACCCGGGCATCACGGCAAACGCTTAGTGTCTCTGATCGCCAGATCCGCGCCACTCATCCGTTGGCGTTGCTGGCAACGGCAACAGCGGATGTGCATCACCCGGGCATCGGGACGTCATTTGGCGGCTCCAGACGGAATCGCGAACCGCCGCGAACCGGCATGGTTAAGCCAAATCTGGCGATTCGACGAGGCCTGGGACGAAGAATCCGGCTTAGAGCCTGCTAAGGAAAAGCCCTGCATTTGCAGGGCTTTTCTATTCCCGCCGCGACGGCGTGATCACTAGTGCATCACGACGCCGGGAAACGACACGCCAGAGCGCCGGTGCAGACCGTGGTTTCGCGCGAAAAGCGCTTGGTTGAGCGAAATCTCGGCGCACCTGTTCCTGGTGTTCGCCTCCTTAGATAAGGCGCCTCTAACAGAAGGCGCAGGGCGGATTCCCTCTGCCACGCTCCGCCGGAATTGACCCGACTCAGACTGATTCCGCACCGCCGCTTGCCCGCTCGAGCTGATGCCTTCGACATCGACGAGTTCGAGGCGTGGGAGGACGGTGTGAGGCTTGAGTCGATCGACCTTGAGGCCGCCGCACGAGTCGTACGCCGAGCCGCGTCCTCGCGCCCCAGCCCCGCTGCTGTCCAGCGGTCCTCTAGCGAGTCTCTAGCGGTACGGCCGAACCTGCCCACATCGAGACCGCACGGGCGATCTCACCAAGAGAAAGGATCGGCGATGAAGGCTCGGCTCGTAACTCTCGGCATGACCGCGATCGTCTTCGCAGCGATGCTCGTCCCCAGCGCGCAGGCTGGGTTCCGATTCCCGTAGCATCCGCGCTCCCTCTGTCTTGGCCTCGAGGCCAGGCTGACAGTAGAAGACCGCCGAAAGGCGGTCTTCTGCCGGTCCGGCTGTAGCGCTCCCCGATCGGCTCGCTGCTGGACGGCAGGCGACGCGTCTAGCGAGCGTCAAGCGAGCCTCTAGCAGCTCCACCGATCCTGACGCCAGCCGACTGCGGTGGGCAGTCGAAGACCGGAAGGAGCCACGATGACCCGCACGCTCAAGTCCCTCGCCACATTCGCCGCCGCTGGAGCCGTTCTCGCCCTCGCAGCGGCCGGCACCGCCCAGGCCTATGACACGGACGGCAACGGGTACCACGACTTCGTCATTCGCGAGCAGCCTTACCTGCCGAGCGTCAACGTTGGCGCGCGATGCGAGCTGCGCTACGTGCAGGGCGGCGCGACACTCGCCAAGCTGACCGTGCGGCCGCCGCGCGTCTCGTCACTCTGGGGCCTCCAGAACCAGTCAGTCGCCTGGCGAGCGACGTTCGTCAGCGCGCGCACCGGGGCCGTCGTCGCGCAGGGATCCTGGGTTCCCGGTACCGCATCGGCGAACGCGTCGACCGATTTTGGCGGATGGTCCGCCCCCAACGTGATGATCACGTGGGCCCAGTATTGGCAGGCCAACCAGTACCACGAGTACTACCCTAGCTTCGGCTCCGTCAAGGCGATCGTCGACGTTGCCTGGTACCACCCTTGGTCGGGCGGTTGGGTGTACAGGTCGCTTCCCGTCCAGTGGACCCTGTCTCCTTCGAACCTCGCTGCTTCCGCCGACCGCATCACTGGATGCTGAAACGCTAGTCCGAGCTGCATCGGTTGCGCGCGGGCCTCGTGGAGGGGCCCGCGCGTTCGGGATGCGTGCACCACCAACTCCAATGACGAGGAGCCGTAGCCGGCTCCTCGTCGCGGGAAGTAGCGCTGGTCGCGCGGCAATTGCGTGTTACCGTCTCTTGAGGGGCATGGCGGCCGCCGCAGGCATTCACATCGGAGTCCTCGGCCCACTCGTGGCCTGGCGGGCGGGCGTCGCGCTCCCGCTCGGCGGGAGCAAGCAGCGCGCGCTTCTTGCCCTGCTCGCGCGTGAGCACGGACGTTCAGTTCCTACGGACGCGCTGATCGAAGCTTTGTGGCCGGAGAAGCCCCCCGGTCGCCCTCAGACCGCGATTCAGGGCTACGTGTCTCACCTCAGAAAGGCGCTCGGGCCGGAGACAATCGTGACCGACGCAGGCGGCTACCGGCTCGACGTCAGTGCCGAGGCGCTCGACAGCGCCGAGTTCGAGCGTTTGCTCGCCGTAGCTCCGAAGCTCACCCCGCTGGACCGGGCCGCAAAACTCGCTGCAGCCCTCGCACTCTGGCGAGGCCCCGCCCTCGCCGAGTTCACCTATGAGTCGTGGGCACAGCCAGAGATAGCGCGGCTCGAGGAACTTCGGGTCGCCGCGCTCGAGGGCCGTCTTGAAGCCGACCTCGCGTGTGGGCGGGACCGCGAGCTCGTCGGAGAGCTCGAAGCAATCGTCAAGGAGCATCCCCTGCGTGAGCGCTTCCGCGGGCAGCTCATGCTCGCTCTCTACCGCGCCGGTCGACAGGCCGACGCACTCGACGCCTACCTCGCTGCGCGCGCCGCGCTCGTCGACGAGCTCGGGATCGATCCCGGCTCAGAGCTGCAGGACTTGCACCGATCGATCCTGAACCAGGATCCAGATCTCGCTTCAGCCGTACCGGTCGAACCGACGGTGCGACTCCCGGTTCCGCCGACGCCTCTCATCGGACGCGACGAGGAACGGGCAAGACTCATGCGTGCCCTAGCCGAGAATGACGTCCGCCTTGCCACCATTACGGGACCGGGAGGTGTCGGGAAGACCCGCCTGGCGATCCAGGCGGCAGCGGATCTCGCGCCATCCTTCCCTGATGGTGTCTGGTTCGTCGAGCTGGCGCCGCTGCGTGAGCCGGAGCACGTTCTGCCTGCGATCACCTCAACGCTCGATGCGGACGGCGACCTCGCCACGCACCTCGGCGCTCGGCGCGTGCTGCTCGTCCTCGACAACTTCGAGCAGGTCTTGTCCGGAGCAGCCGGGCTTGCGCCAGTGCTCTCGCGCTGCCCGCAGGTCGCTGTCCTCGCGACGAGTCGCGAACGCCTCCATCTCTCGGGCGAGGTCGAGGTCGTCCTCGGGCCGCTCCAGCTGAGCGACGCATCGCAGCTCTTCACAGAGCGGGCGGGCCGACTCGGTATAGACCTCGACCCGGAGTCCGAAGAGATCGGCGAGCTGTGCGAACGCCTCGATCAGCTGCCGCTTGCGATCGAGCTTGCCGCGGCGCGAACGAGGCTCTTCTCTCCGGAAGAGCTTCTCGCGCGGCTCGGGAACCAGCTTGACCTGTTGAGCGGAGGGCCGCTGGACGCCCCCGAGCGACATCGCACGCTCTCCGCCACGATTGAGTGGAGCTACACATTGCTGAATGACAGCGAGCGCGAGTTGTTCGAGGGTCTTGCGGTGTTCGCCGGGACTTTTGACCTCGCCGACGCGGAAGCCGTGCTTCCAACTGACCCTGAAACTCTCGCGGGACTCATCGACAAGAGCCTCGTCGTGCGGCGACCGGGCGTCGTCGGGCGCTTCGCGTTGCTGACGACGGTTCGCGAATTCATCTTGGGCCGTCTCGATGAGCGGGCGGACGCAGACGCGATTCGTCGGCGCCATGCGGAGCACATGCTCGCCGAGCTCGAGCGTGCTGACGAACTCACAACCGGTCCGCGGCAGGCTGCCGCACTCAATGAGATTGCACGCCGCCAGGATGACTTGCGCGCGGCACTGGACTGGGCCGACGCAGCAGGAGATCGTGCTCTCTTTACTCGCCTCGCGTGCGCAGCGGGCTGGTACTGGGACGTACGCGGCCAGTACGACGAGGGTCGCGAGAGGCTCGTTCGCGCGCTCGAGTTTTCTGAGACGGAGCAGACGCGGTTGCGAGCGAAGACGCTTCTGCGCGCCGGGGGGATCGCGGATGCGCTCGTCGACACGGAGGCGGCAGACCAGTACGTCACCGAGGCCCTCGCGATCTACCAGTGCCTAGGAGACCGCCAGGGAGAGTTCGACGCACTGAACAACCTCGGCAACCTCCGCAGCCAGGCGGGTGACACCTCGGAGGCGCGGCGCATCCGAGAGGAGCTACTTCCCATTGCACGCGACCTTCAGGATCAAGCCTCAATCGCGACGGCGCTCGTCAATCTCGCACTGACGCTGCTGAGTGAGTACGACGCGCCCTCGGCGATGCCGTTACTCGAGGAGAGCCTTGTTCACATGGACGCTGTGGGCGACACCGTCGGGAAGGCCGGAGTGAACGCGACTCTCGGCGGAGCCTTGCTCCTTCTCGGTGAGCATGCACAGGCAGCGGCGCAACTGTCGAAAAGCATCTCGCTGCAGCGCGAGGTTTTCACGACCGAGTTTCTCCCTCCGACGCTTGAAGTGCTCGCAGGGCTGGCGCTCATGACAGGCGACCCCACGACAGCGGCTCGAAGGCTCGGCGCCGCGGTGGCCATCCGAATGGCGGTTGGCCGTGGTGTCGGACGGGACGAAGAGGGTTGGGCAGCGCCCGTCGAGTCCGGGGCACGAGAGGAACTCGGAGACAATGCTTTCGAGCAGGCCTTCGAAGAGGGGCGACGGCTCTCACTTGCGGACGCGTTCGATTTCGCTGAGCGTGAGGCCTCTGCTGCCGTGGCGAACACCTCCTCGCAACGGTAACTGGCCACCGTTTTGCGGCGTCTACCCCATCGCCCAGAGACGATGGGCGAAGAATCCGGCTTGCAGGCCTGCTAACGGAAAACCCTGCAACCCGCAGGGTTTTCCCATTCCGGCGGCGGTTGGCTGCTCAGCCGGCGGCGACGGAAGGATCGAGATCGTAGGGGAAGTTCGCCAGGTCCTCGGCGCCGTCCTCGGTCACGTAGACCAGGTCCTCGAGGCGCACACCTCCGTACCCGTGCCTGTAGCAACCGGGCTCGATCGCTATGACTTCCGCGGCGCGCAGCTCTTGATCGGCAGAGAGATTCAGCCACGGTGGCTCGTGGACTTCGAGGCCCACTCCGTGGCCGAGCGTGTGGAAGAAGCCGTCTCGCAGGACTTCTCCCTCCTTTTTCGTCCGCATCGTCGGGTAGCCGGCCGCCTCGATGATGTCCGCGGCGACACCGTAGAGCTCCCCGACCGCCAAGCCGGGTCTGATCGCGTTCACACACGCGTCCAGTGCGGCACGGCAGAGGCGGTGATACTCGGTGAGCTCCTCGGAAACCGTGCCGACGACAAACGTCCGCGTCATGTCCGTGTAGCAGCCGGATTCGATGTCCCAGGGCCACAGATCGACGGTGATCGGCTCCCCGGCGAGGATTGCACCTGACCCCAGGGTTCCGACTGAGGTCTGTGCCCCATGCGCGATGATGAACTCTCTGATGGAGGCACCGTGTTCGATGACGGCGAGCACGACCTCCCGTTTCAGCCGCTCGGAAGTGACCGGTTCGCCGTCTGCGAGCACCGCTCCGTCGACGATCTCGGCTCGCGCGAGCATGCGTGCGACGGCTCGTGCGGCGGCCTCGGCGGCGACACACGCGCGGCGGATCCCCGCGAGCTCGGCCGGGCTCTTGGGCCGGCGCCGGTCGGCGAAGAGCTTTCTACTGACCTCGAGCTCGACACCGGCCGCTCGCAAGCGATCCGCGACCTCGAGCGGGAAGTCGGGCGGCACGACGGCCTGATCGACGCCCAGGTCGGCTGCGAACCTGGCCGAGATCTCGCCTGTCGCTTCGATCTGTTCGAGGCCTTGCCTGATGAGCGCCTCGAGACCGAACTCGTCCCAGGCGTGGACATGAAGACCCGGTAGCTCCGACAGATGCGGGACTTCAAAAGAGCGGGTCAGGACATGAGACTCGTCCTTGTGCTCGACATAGAAGATCGGGTCGGGCATTGGGCGTGGGACGACACGCCGCATATCCGCCGAGCGGAGCGTGTCCGCGAACAGCATCACCGTGGTCATTGTCGAACCGGCTCCGCAGTCGAGACACCAGGCACCTCATGCGCCGGCGGAGGACGGAAGACGTTC
The DNA here is from genome assembly GCA_963749515.1 of uncultured Gaiellaceae bacterium. GTDB lineage: Bacteria > Actinomycetota > Thermoleophilia > Gaiellales > Gaiellaceae > Gaiellasilicea. The sequence goes on along the minus strand of CAVVMR010000001.1, from coordinate 100,463 downwards.
TGCTCGAACGCGTGCGCGGCGCGAAGCACGGTCCCGTCCTCGCCACGTCGACCGACGAGCATCAATCCGACCGGAAGCCCGTCGGAGAGTGCGCAGGGGATGCTCATTGCAGGGTGACCCGCGACATTGAACGGCGCCGTGTTCGCTCCCATCTGATGGGCGACGTGAGCAGACTCCGTCGCCGAGATCCCTGCGGCGGGAAGCGGCGTCGCCTTCATCGGCGTCGTCGGCAGGGCAAGCACGTCGACAGCGGCGAGCGCGTCGTCGTACGCCTGCGTGAGACGTCGTCCGAGATTCTGAGCGTTCGCGTAGCACAGGCCACCGTACGTGTCGTGTAGCCACTGTCCCGTGAGCATCTGGAGTTTGACCATGGGTGGAAGGCGGTCACTTCGCTCGTGCAGGCCCTTGGCGAACGACGTGAGCATCGCTGTCGAGTATCTCCCCCGCCAGTTCGTTCCGACTCCGGAGCCGTGCATGAAGAGCGACGTAGAGCCTTCGGCGGCAATCCCGAGCGTGAGATTCATTCCTGTGCGGTGCGGGGGCACCGAGACGTCCACGACCTCTGCACCGAGCGCGCCGAACGCGTGAACGGCGCCGCGTACGTTCTCGTCCACATCAGGCTCAGAACCTCCCCAGCCGAACCCTTCCTGGAGCAGTCCGACCCGGAGGCCCTCCACACCACGCTCGAGCTCGCCTGCGTACGAACCGTTCGGCTTCGAGGCCGCAAGCAGGTTCTGGCGCGGATCCAAACCGTCCGGCCCGGCAATGACGTCGAGGAGCAGCGCCACGTCTGCCGACGACCGTGCCATCGGCCCGAGGTGGTCGAGCGTCATCTCGAGCGGGAACGCACCGGTGTAGGGAACAAGCCCGTACGTCGGCTTCAGGCCGTACACGCCGGACCATGAGCTCGGGCCGCGAATCGATCCGCCCTGGTCGCCTCCGAGTGCGAGGTCGACGTCGCCGTTGGCCAGCAGCGCAGCGCAGCCACTGGACGACCCGCCGCTCGAGCGAGTGTGGTCATACGGGTTCAGCACCGGACCGCTGTCGCTCGTGTGACTCCCGCCGGAGTAGCACAGGCTCTCACACACTGCTTTCCCCGTCACGGTCGCGCCGGCTTCGAGCACACGCTGCACGACGGTCGCGTCTTCCTCCGGGACGCAACCTTCGAGCACGACGCTCCCGTTCATCATCGGAACGTCGGCAACGCCGATGTTGTCCTTCACAGCAACAGTCTTGCCGGCTAGGGGACCCACGCCGGTGGCTGAGATCTCCGTCCGCCAATACCAGGCCCCAAGCGGATTCTCGGCCCGAGTGGGAGGGCGTCCGCGAAGCGGCCGCTCTTCCGCAACGACGTCGGCTTCCTCCGCGACCCAATCGTGAGCTTCGAGGGCCTCGTCCATGAGCGCGTGGAATTCCCGCACATCCTCCGCGGAGAACCCGAGACCGAGTCGCCGGGAGAGATCGGCGAGTTGCTCCTCGGTCGGCCGCGCTACGCCCACGGCGCACTCACGGCTGAAACGAGAAGTTCGCCACTATACTGCATCAGCCCGCCACTATACTGCATCTCGCAGGGCGGCCATTACGGCGGGCTTGGTGCCTGGAGCCTTGCTCCCGTCATTTGCTGCTCCGCTTCGGCGACGCGTGTCGTCAACTCGGTGCACCGGAGTCCATCCCAGCCGTCGGCGTGGAATGGGTCACCGCCTCGAACGGCCTCCGCGAAGGCGGCGATTTCGTTTTTGTACGGGTTGTGCGTCGCCGTGACGAGCAGTTCGCCGTCACCGGTTCGGAGCTCACCTTCGGCGAGATGCGTCAATGCATGTTCGGCCCGCAATTCTCCCTCTGTTCCGTGAACGACGAGCAGAGGCCCAAGAACAAAGCTTCGGCTCATTTGGATATCGACTAGGCAGCTCGGAAAGGAAAGGACGGTGAGGAACGTCGTGTCGAGTTGCTCCTCTGACGTGTCGCTGACCGCCATCACGGTGTCCGGCTCGTCACCGAGCAGCCAGGGCACAAGATCCAGAAGATGGACGCCGATGGCCATCAACGAACCGCCGCCGGCAAGCTGTCGGTCGGTTTTCCACGCGGAACCGGTCCCCCCGCCTACCGCCCCCCAGCTTGCTCGCACGAGCCGCGGCTCACCAATCGCACCCGCGTCGATTCGCCGCTTCAGCTCCCGAAACACGTCGTGGTGACGGAGGTGGAACCCCACGCCGAGGACGCGGTTTTCACGCTCGGCTGCCTGTGCTAGTTCGAGCGCCTCCGCACTCGTGAGAGCCATGGGCTTCTCGACGAGCACGTGCTTTCCCGCGTTTATCGCTGCGAGACTCTGTCCGGCATGAAGCGCATTCGGGGTGCCGATGTACAGGGCATCGACGTCGTCATCGGCGAGGAGCGAATCGAGGTCTCGGTGGACCCGCATCGGCCCGTGCTTTTGCGCGAAGCTCTCTGCTGCGGTAGACGATCGCGCCGTGCAGGCGGCAAATTCGAGGTGCGCCGACTCTCCCGCCGCGGATGCCATCAGGTTTGCGACGCCCCCAACACCGACGAACCCTAGGCGCAACGTTTCAGTCATTCGGGGCTCCGATTCTCACGATTCGCGTGCACCCAACCAGCAGGCCGACGCTCTCTGGTTACCGAGGCGAAGAAGAGGCGGCTCCTCACTTGTACACGTTGCGAACGCGTACTTGCAGCGGGGATGGAACCTGCAGCCGGCAGGCGGCTGAGAAGGGTCGGGAATCTCGCCCGGGAGCGATCGAGGGACGACTCCAGCGCCGTCGTGAGCAGGCGCCGCCGCGAGCAGTGCTTCGCTATAGGGGTGAAGCGGCCGGTCCCAAAGCGATCGCGTCGAGGCAGTCTCGACGACCTTGCCCAGATACATCACCGTGACGACGTCGGCGACATGCCGGACGATCCCGAGGTCGTGGGAGATCAGGAGAACGCCGAGGTCGAACTCACGCGCGAGGGCGACGAGGAGGTTGGCGATCTGCGCCTGGGCAGACGCGTCCAACGCCGAGATCGGCTCATCGGCAATGATCACTGTCGGACGCGCCACAAGCGCGCGAGCGATCGAGACGCGCTGGCGCTGACCGCCGCTGAACTCGTTGGGGAAGCGCCGCGCGGCATCGCGCGGGAGCCCAACGGTCTCCAGTACTTCGTTGATGCGGTCTTGCCTCGCCGACCTTGGCAGGGCGGTCGCCCGCCGGACGCCATCCGCGAGCTGGTCACCCACCGACCGGCGGGGATTGAGCGACGCGTGAGGATCCTGGAAGACCATCTGCAGTCGAAGAAAGTGGTCGGGGCGAGGCGCGGCGCCGAGCGCGCGGACCGGCTGACCCTCGAACGTGATGTCGCCCGAGGTGATACCGACGAGCCCGGTGGCGGCTCGAGCAAGAGTCGACTTGCCGCACCCGGACTCGCCCACCAGCCCGTGCACTTGGCCTCTCGAGACGGAGAGACTCACGCCCGCGACGGCCCGGACGTCGGGCTGATGCTTCCGCTGGTAATCGACGACGATGTCGTCGAATCTCAGCGGCGCATCACCGTTGGCGCTCGACACCGCTACCTCCAACTCGCGCCTTCCGTGTATTCACCTGCGGAGGGCGCGTCCGCGAACGGCGCCACCGGACACGCACTGAGCCGTCCCAGGCCGATTGGCTCGAGCGGCGGGACGGCGACCTGGCAGGCATCCTTGGCGTACTGGCAGCGCGGGTGAAACGCGCACCCGGATGGGCGGTTGTTGGGGGTAACGGGGATGCCTGGGATCGGTAAGAGCTTTCGGTCACCCTGCTTCGGATCAGGCAGTGCCATGAGCAGATGCTTCGTGTAGGGGTGCTGCGGCTGCGTGAGCACGCCCCGCGTAGGTCCTCGCTCGAGAATCCGTCCGGCGTAGAACACGGCGATCTGGTCGGCGACGCTCGACAAGACGCCGAGATCGTGCGTCACGAGGATCACACCCATGCCTCGCTCGCGGCACAGCTCCTTCAGCATCTCGAGAATGCCGGCCTGAACCGTGACATCCAGTGCAGTCGTCGGCTCGTCTGCAATCAGGAGCCGCGGCTCGCACGCAAGAGCCATCGCGATGACGATCCGCTGCCGCATGCCACCCGAGAACTGATGCGGATATGCGTCAAACGCTCGGCGTGCGTTCGGAATTCGGACTTCCTCGAGTAGCGCGACGCCTCGTCCCCGAGCCACTGCCTTTCCAATTCCGAGATGCCGCCGCATGTGCTCCGTCAGCTGAAGACCGACTGAAAGCATCGGGTGGAGGGTCGTCATCGGGTCCTGAAACACGACGCCAATCTCCTTGCCGCGAATGCGGTCGAGCTCACGTCCGTGCAGGCTGAGCAGGTCCCGTCCGCCGAAGAGAGCCTCGCCCGTCACGACCGCCCTCTGAGGGAGTAGACCCAGAAGCGCCAGCACGCTCATCGTCTTGCCGCTACCGCTCTCGCCGGCGATGCCGAGCACCTCACGGCGTCCGACGCCGAACTCCACGCCATCCACAATCGTCACCGGCCGGCGCGCACCCGGCATACGAATACGGAGACCCGAGACAGCCAGCAGCTCACTCATTTCGCACTCGCCGCATGGTTCCAGCCGTCTGCGGATCAAGCAGATCGCGAAGACTATCCCCGAGAAAATTGAATGCGAGGACAGCCGTCAGGATTGCCAAGCCCGGAAACGTCCCGACCCACCAGTTGTCGAAAGCGAGCGCGCCCGACCTGACCATCGCGCCCCACTCAGGATCCGGTGGCTGCGCACCGAGGCCGAGGAACGAAAGGCCGGCGAGCCAGAGCACCGCATTCCCCAGCTCCAGCATCGCGAGCACAGCCACAGGTCCGGCAATGTTCGGCAAGACGTCACGCACGAGGACCTCGCGCCTTGACGCTCCCAGCAGGCGACTTGCGTGGACGTAGTCCATCTCTCGTGCCGCCAGGACTAGACCCCGCGTGACGCGCGCGTAAATCGGCCAAGACACGACGACGACAGCGACGACGGCGTTTCGCAGGTTTGGGCCGAGCGCCGCAGCGACAGCCATGGCGAGAATGATGGCCGGGAACGCAAACACGAGATCAGCGAGGCGCATGATGACTTCGTCTACTACGCCACCCACGTAGCCGGCGATGCCGCCGAGCACGCCGCCGATGGTAACCGCGAGCGCAACTAACATCAGAGCCAGGGGGAGCGTGATTCTCGATCCGTAGATCACTCGAGAAAAGATGTCTCGTCCGAGCTCGTCCGTCCCGAACCAATGCTGGCTCGAAGGCGGAGAGTAGACGTCTGCATTCTGCTGCAGTGGCGCGTACGACGTGACCCAAGGCGCGGTGACAGCCACGATGATCCAGAACACCGCGATCGCCAATCCGACCATCGTGAGCGGCCGGCGCCATACAGGACGCACGGCGTGCCGCTGATGTCTTTGGAGAGCGCGCTCCGCCCTTCTCTCGCTCTCGGTCATCGATGCATTCTCGAGTGCACTCATCGCTTCAGTCAGCTCAGGCGAATTCGCGGGTCGATGACGCCGTAGAGAAGGTCGACCGCAAAATTGATGGTGATATAGACAAGAGCGGCCAGCAAAGTGATTCCCATGATCGCCGGTAGATCGAGGGACGTTGCGCTCAGGTATGCGTACTGTCCCAAGCCACCAAAGCCGAATATCGACTCGACGAAAACGGTTCCCGACAGAAGGACACCGAACACGATTCCTGAGACGGTCACGACAGGGACGAGCGCCGCTCGCAGAACATGACGCAACGCAACGGTCACCTCGCCCACTCCTTTGGCGCGCGCCGTTCTGACGAAGTCATGGCTTAGCGCGTCCAGCGCCGCTGACCTTGTGAACCGCGTCAGCAGGCTGACCGCGTAGACGGCGAGCACGCAAGCCGGCAACACCAGATGACTCACGGCCGATCGAAATGTGACCCAATTACCTGCAAGTGCCGAGTCGATCGTGTAGGCACCTGTTACTCGAGGTGGCGGCTCCATCCCGGGCGCAAGCCGGCCGGTACTTTCAATCAACCCAAGTCTGATCGTCACGACGTAGAACACCACGAGCGCGAGCCAAAAGATCGGCATCGACACCCCAACGAGTGATACCACCCGAATTATCTGGTCAATGAGGCGATCGTGGAACATCGCCGCGACAATTCCAGAGGAAACCCCGATTATCAATGCGAGGAAGGTCGCGATCACCGCGATCTCCATCGAGGCCGGCACGTACTCGGTCAGATCCTCGCGAACCGGACGGCCTGTTCGGCGCGACGTCCCGAGGTCGCCTTGAACGACGTTCTTCATGTACACCAGGTACTGAACGGGTAGCGGATCATCAAGCCCGTAACGCTCCCGATACGCGCGGACGGCTTCCGGATCAGCCAGGCCTTCTTCGCCGAGAGCTGCCAGGAGCGGGTTACTCGGCACGACGCTCGTGAGGGCGAACGTCACCACACTCACGCCCACCATCAGGAGAACCGCTGCGATCAGGCGGCGAAGGACGAATCGTCGGAGATTGCTGCCCATCAACTACCTGGTTCTTACCTCACCCGGCGTCCAGGGATGAGGGCTTGCAATGCATCGGGTCGAGCCGGCATTTGGCCGGGTCCGCGGCCAAAGGTTGTTCGCCTCCGTTTCAAACGCCGGCGAGACGTCCTCGCCCGTCTTCCTCCGAACTCTCGGGTGGCGAACAACCTTCAGCGTAAGCGGATCACTCGTCTTCGAAGAACATCGGTGGATCGACGATGAGACCGGGAATGATGGCGATACCTTTGACCCGGTCCGACGCAGCGATGATCGTAGGTGCCTGGAACTGCGGGAAGATCGGCACCTCCTCGTTGAACTTCCTTTGAAGCTCTTCGAACAGCGTCGCACGCTCGTCGTCGTCGATTGTCTGCATCGCCCGCACACCCAGCTCGGTCAGGTCGGGTGCGTCGGTGGCCTTGTACCCGACGTACTGCCCACGGTAGCCGGTCGGGAGGAAGCCCGAAATGGCGTTCTCATGCGGGAAGATCGAGGACTGGCCTGCCTGGACGAGCTCGGGAGTAGCGTCGATCCAGCGGGGAAGCCACGTCGTGAGCGGTGCTCCTCGAAGCTTCAGCGTCAGGCCGATCTCCTTGAAGTCCTGCTGTACAGCTTCTGCCATCGTTCCGAATGAGAGCCCCTCGAGCCCGAAGTCGCTCGGGAACTCCACGGTGAGCGTCGCGTTCGTCACGCCAGTCTCGGACATGGCGCGAGCCAGTGCTGCGCGTGCGCGCGGGACGTCTCGTTTCACGCAATCGTTCTCGCCCAAGGCACCCAGGGATCCCCTGGGGACGAGGCCACACATCTGGGTGGCCCCCTCGCCGGCGAGACGTACGAGCTTGTCGTAGTCCATGCCGTAGCGCATCGCTTCCCACAGGTTCGGGTTCGCAGCGAGCTTGGAGACGCTCTCCTTCACGTTCGCCTGGATGTAGAAGAACGTCAAGCTCGGCCCTCTGTGCACGGTCACGTCATCGGGCATATCGCTGACCTGGTCGCCGGTAAGTGCGATTGCAACGTCTGCCCGGCCGCTCCGTACATTCAGACGCGCGACCTCGGTCTTGACGTTCCGGAATACAAGCTGGTCATAGTACGGCTCTTCCCCCCAGAACTTGGGGTTCTTCACCAAGACCGTTTCGCCCGTCGGGCTAAACGATCTGTACATGTACGGACCGCTGCCCAGCGAGTTCTTGTCGAAAAAGGCCTGCCCCTTGTCGGTCTTGGCGGCGTCGGCCGCGTCCGTCGCCCCGTTCTCCTTGGCAAGCTTGCTGTTGACGATCCCTGTGCCGTTATGAGTCAGCAATTGCGGGATGGCCGGGTTTGGGTCCTTCGTGGTGATCTCGACCGTGTGATCATCCACGGCCTTGATACTTACGAACGACTCGGTGATGGTGGGCGCCGCGCCACCATGCTTGACGTTCTGCAATCGTTGGAGGGAGAAAACAACATCCGCGGCAGTCAAAGGCGTGCCATCGCTGAACTCCACATCCTCGCGAATGTTGAAGGTCCACACCTTCCCGGTCGCCTCGTCAACCGAATACGACTCGGCCAACCAGGGATCCGGCTTGTTGAGGTCGATCTCATACTTTCCGTCGACCAGCTTCGGCTTGATCTTCGTCAACGTGTCGTACACCGCGTTCGTGATATAGCGCCCGGTCAGCGACGAATCTCGAGCCGGGTCCGCAGTCATGAGATCCCACTGTTGGTCAATCACGAGTTGACCGCTCCCCCCACCGCTCTCCTCGTCGCCGCCGCAACCGGCGACAGCGAGGCATGGAAGAAGCAAGAGAAGTGCCACGACGCGCCGGACACGAGCACCTGCCCACTCCGTCAGGACTTTGGACGTGCCATCGATGGACGTCATGCCACGGACCATGGGGTGCCTCCATTACTCTCGACGTCGTGTGCCGCCGCAGCTAGGATTCTGCATGGGCGCGCAACATACTGGACTGGAAGGAACTCCGATGTCAAGGACTCAACCCAGCCGTCTTCCCAAGAGACACACCCAACCGCCGAGCCTTGCGGCTGGATTGCGTGCGCTGCGACTCGAGCGGAAGCTGTCGTTGAAAGAGGTGGCGCTCGCGACAAGCATCTCCACCTCGTTCCTGTCGCTCGTCGAGAACGGCAAGAGCGACATCACCATCGGCCGGCTGGTGCGACTGGTGAACCTCTACGGCGTCACACTCACCGACCTCATCCCCCCAGTCCCGGAGGATCCACATCCCGAGCTGACGCGCGTGGACGAGCGACGCCGGATCTCTCACTCGTCTCCCGACGAGAGGATCGACATCTACCTCCTGACCCCCGACACCGACCGGACGATGATGCCGATGGAGCTCGAGTTCGAACCGGGAGCCCGCCTCGCCGAGTACGGGCGTCACCAGGGCGAGGAGTGGGTGTATGTGGTCGAGGGCCGTCTCTGCTTGACTCTCGACGGGTCCGAGCCGCGGTTTCTCAATCAGGGTGACAGCGCGTACTACCCGGCCGATCAAGCCCATCTCTTCGAGAACGACGATCCGGACGCGCCGCTGCGGGTCATCTGTGTCAACTCGCCCCCGAACATCTAGAGCGATGACTCTCGACGGTGAAACCGCGATATCGAAGGGCGCATCGAGTGGCGCCGCTGTGACATCGACGAGATCGTGACCAGGGCGCTCGCCCAATCGAGGGCAGGCGCATTGGCAGAGGCACCGCGGCGGCCGATCGAGTGTTGGAGGGGGCAATGAAGAGCACCGTGAGCTCGGACGTGGCCGTGATCGGAGCCGGCGTGATCGGCCTGTCCATCGCGCACTCGCTCCGGTCCGCAGGCGCCGGGTGCGTCTCCGTCTACGACCGCAGCGGGATCGCGTCGGAGGCATCGGGCGTTCAACCCGGCGGGGTTCGTCACCAGTGGAGCACTCGACTGAACTGTCTGCTCGTGCTCGAGTCGTCGGAGTTCTACCGCAACCTGGGCGACCGGCTCGGGGTCGACAACGCACCGGTGCTCGAGTCGTGTGGTTACGTCTTTCTGGCGCACGCGGAGGAGACGCTCGACCGCCTGAAGCGCGATGTCGCTTCCCAGAATGCGATGGGGATTCCGTCGCAGTTGCTCACACCTGACGGTCTGGCCGACGTCGTGCCCGGCCTCCAGGTCGACGGTGTCCTGGGTGGGACCTTCTGCGCGACGGACGGTTACTTCGACCGGCCGCAGGCCGTGGTCACATGCTTCGCCGACGCCTTCGAGCGGGCCGGCGGAACGATCTCGATCCGAGACGTCGTCCGCGTCGCCCAGGACGGTGGGGGCTGGCGCCTCGAGTTCGCCGACGGTGAGAGCGCGACGGCGGAGCGCGTCGTCATCGCGGCGGGGTATCGAAGCCCGTCGTTGGTCGCGCAGCTCGGCTACGACGTGCCAATCGTTCCCAAGCCGAAGTACCTGTTCCTGAGCGACCCGATCGGCGAGATGCTGCTCGAGCCTCTCGTCGTCTCCGTGGACAACCACTTCGCGGCGAAGCACCTTGCGAGCGGTCGAGTGCTCGCCAGCGACCTGCAAGCTTCGGGCGACACGCCCGAGGACGAGCAGCGCTGGCGCCGGCACATCCGGGAGTGCATCGACAGGCTCCTGCCGCGGCTGACCTACGTGACGCTCGGTGTGTGCGTGCGGGGCGACTACGACGTCACTCCAGACCACCACCCGATCATCGGGCCGCTCGATTCGGCGAACGGCCTCTGGCTCGCTGCCGGCTTCAGCGGTCACGGCTTCATGATCGCGCCCGCCGTCGGGCGAATGGTTGCGGAGGCGCTGACCGACAGCGCGCCGGATCCGCTGCTCGAAGAACTCGGCCTCGAGCGCTTCGCCGGCGACGACCTCGAGCCGGAGTTGCAGGTCGTCTAGAGGGCAGGCGCCGACGCCGTTGACGCGCGGACGGTTCATCCAGTATGTTCGCTCTTCGACTCAACTTACTGGAAGGCGAGTCAGCGGCTCGGCCGCGAGGAGGGCTTACGTGCAGCACGGAACGGGCTGGTATCAGGGCGAAGCCGGGAACCTGCACTTCCGCTGGTGGTCTGCGCAGGACCCCGCCTGGGTGATCCTCTTCGCGCACGGGTTTGGCGACCATTCCGGACGCTACGAGCGGTACGCCGAGTACATCACCGCGGCCGGGGGAGCGCTCTTCTGCCCTGACCTTCGCGGCCACGGGCTCTCCGAAGGAGAGCGCGTCGTCGTCGAGGACTTCGACGTGGTTGCAGACGAGTATCTCGCTCTGCGCGACGTCGACGATTTCCCCGACGGCATTCCGGTCGTCCTCGCCGGCCACTCGATGGGCGCGCTGGTCGTCGCCCGCGCGGCGACTCTCGGTAGCGATCTCGGCGTCGCCGGCGTCGCGCTCTCGGGCGCTCGCCTGAACCGCTGGCCCGCGGCCGAGGAACTGTTCGCGAGCATCGAGCGAGGCGAGATCGACGCGACGGCGGGGGGCGGCCACCCGCTGCTCGACCCGAAGACCGACCTCCCGCTCGACGCGCTGTCGAGGGACACGTCCATCGTGCAGCAGTTCCTGGACGACGAGCTCGCGTATCGGGGCCCCTACCCCGTACCGACCCTGCGCTCGTACCTGCGTGCCCAGCAGCAGCTCCAGGACGCCGACCAAGGAGCCATCGACTTACCCGTCCTGTACATGCACGGTGGCGGCGACTTCATCTCGCCGTGGGGACCGAGTGTCGAGCGGCTTGCGCAACTCGTCGCAGAGGACTTCGAAGTGCGAGTCTTCGGCGGCGCGCGTCACTCGATCTACAACGAAATCAACCGCGACGAGATCTTCGAGGTGCTCGTGGGCTTCGTCAGACGCGTGGCCTGAGAGGTGCCGTGGACGAAACTCTGATCTTGCGCGGATGCACCGCCGCAGACGAACGGGGCGAGCGCGACGGACGCGTGGACATCGTCGTCCGGGACGGGCGAATCGCGGAGATCACGGTGGCCGGCGGCGCAAGCGTCGACGGTCCGACTCGGGAGCTCGACGTGAACGGACAGACCGTGGTGCCCGGCCTCGTGAACATGCACGAGCACCTCAGCAACGCTCACCCCGGCACGACCGAAGAACGCGCGATCGCCGGCGAGGACGAGTTGGGGCGCGCACTCCGGATGGCGGGCAACGCGCTCAAGGCTCTTCGAGTCGGCGTGACGAGCATGCGCCTCGTCGGGGAGAAGCTTCCAACCGATGTGAGGGTGCGCGAGGCGCTGGCCGCCGGGCGGATCGAAGGCCCTCGGGTCTGGACGGCCGGGGCTCCCCTCGACTTCGCCGGCGGACACGGTGGCACGGTCGGCGCCGTCGAGGGCACCTCGCCCGAGGACTTCGGACGGCTGGCCAGGGAACAGGTGGAAGCCGGCGTCGATCTGCTCAAGGTCATGATCTGCGACGGAGGCGCCGGGCACGACCTCGAGCGAGTCCGGTTCACACCGGAGGAGTTCGGCGCGATCAGAAACGTCGCGCGCGAGGCGGACCTCAAGATGTCGCTGCACACCGCGGCCGTTCCGCACCCGATCATGGATCAGGTGATCGATGACGGCGTGGACTCGCTCGAGCATTGCTACCTGATGCCGGAGAACGTGCTGGAGCGCTGCATCGATCGGGGGATCCTGCTCGTCATGACGCCCCTGGTCGGCCGGTCGCCGGAGTACTTCGAGAAGATCGACCTCCCGCAGGACATGACCGATCGGCTAAGCAAGGCAGGGGAAACCCACTGGGCCACCATTTGCACGGCGGTACGCAGCGGCGCTCGCCTGGCGCTCGGGACCGACTTCCATTCGCACCTGGACTTCGGCGGCACCTCCGCCCCGGTGAGGGAGCTCGAGGCCTACGAAGAGGCGGGGGCGGATGCGAAGACGATCCTGGCTCTCGCGAGTAGGAACGGCGCTGCGTGGCTGGGATGCGACGACGAGATCGGTCTCGTGGAGGAAGGCTTCCTCGCCGATCTGCTCGTGTTGGGACAGAACCCGATGAGCTCCGGTGCTTCTGCATTTCGGGACCTGCGCCACGTGATCGCTGCCGGGAAGGTGGTTGAGCCGAGAGCGCCCGAGGAGCCTGACGGAACCTGACCGCTGGTTGGTCTGGCAGCGACCGACTCGGTCATCGTCGACCTATCGCGCGGCCACGGGCGGCGACGAAACCGGCTGACATACTCCAAGTCCGTTCCAGGTTCCTCCACCGTCTGCATCGAAACTCGACATGTCGGCGAACGGTCATCAACCGCTGTCAGGGAAGGTCGCGCTGGTCGCCGGCGCCACCCGCGGCGCCGGGCGCGCATTCGCAGTCGAGTTGGCCGCCGCCGGGGCGACCGTCTACGCCACGGGGCGCAGCAGCGAGAACGGTCGATCCGAGATGGGTCGGCCCGAGACGATCGAAGGCACGGCGGCTCGGGCCGCCGAGGCTGGAGGGAAGGCCGTGCCGGTTGTCTGCGACCACCTCGACCCGTCACAGGTCAGGGCGCTCGTGTCCCGCATCGAGTCCGACCAGGGCCGTCTCGACGTCCTTGTCAACAACATCTGGGGCGGCGACCACCTCACAGGGTGGGACGCCAAGCTGTGGGAGCACGATCTCGACGCGGGTCTCCGAACTCTGCGGCTCGCGATCGATACCCACATCGTCACCAGCCACGCTGCGATCCCGCTGCTCATCGACGAGCCCGGCGGGTTGGTGATCGAGGTCACCGACGGCGACGCCGATTTCAACGCTGACTACCGCGGCACCTTCTTCTACGATCTGGCGAAGGTGACGCCGCACCGCATGGCCCTTGCGCTGGCCAGCGAGCTTGCGGAGTACCAGGCGACCGCGGTGTCCCTCAGCCCCGGTTGGATCCGCTCCGAAGCGATGCTCGAGCACTTCGGCGTCACCGAGGACAACTGGCGCGACGGCACCGCCAAGGATCCGCACTTCTGTATCAGCGAAACCCCGCACTACGTCGCCCGCGCCGCCGCCGCACTGGTCGCCGACCCAGACAAGGCCCGGTTCAACGGACAGTCGCTCGCCAGCTGGGGTCTGGGACCGATCTACGGCGTCACCGATCTCGACGGCACCCAACCGCACATGCTGAGGTACCACCGCGAGATCATTCAGACGGGCAAGCCCGCCGACGACACCGGATACCGCTAGCAGCGACCGGACGCAACGCACTACTGGCGGGAGAAAAGCCCGAAGTTCCCAGGAATTTTTGCCCACAAGCTCCCGCTCTTTCCACAGTTTGTTAGGAAATCGCGAGCATTCGGAGAACGAGGTTTAGACCGGGACGCGCCGCGGGGAGGGGCGTTCTATCAGCGATCACGTTTGGCAGCAGTGACCGGGACGCAACGTGTTTCCGGGGAGGCGTATCCGAGCTTGGCGGCGAGTGAGGGGGGCGAAAGGACCGCACGACGGCGGTCCAATTTCGCCTGCCGACGCGGCGTCGAAGTGCCTCTCTGGGACCAAGGCGGAAGGTCGACGTGACCGCTGCACCGACCACCCGTGTCGAGCGGATCGGAGCTGCACAGCGCAGACGTGAAGGGATCGTGGCCGAGCGCCGGCATCGCCTTGCCTGGCTCGTGATCGCGGATGCAGCAGTCGGTGCCGCCGCTTTCTCCCTCGCCAGATGGTCGTTCGCGCCGGTGACCACGAGCGAGCTCGTCGCGGCCGCGTTGCTGGTCGCCTTGACCGTGCCCATCGCGCTGCTTGCCTCTGGCTGCTACGCCACCCCGCACGGCCTCGGCAGCTCGCTCGCGAACGCGAAGGCGCTGATCGTGGCGTCGAGCGCAACGACCTGGGTTCTCTGGCTCGCGACGGCTGGGATCTCCGTGCAACCGGCAAGGCTCGAACTCTTCGCGACGTGGGTCGCGCTGCCGGTTTGCTGGACGGCGAACCGCGCTCTCGTCTCCCGGCTCCGATCTCGGCCACGGGACGAGCGTGTGCTCGTCGTCGGAAGCGGGCACGCCGCCAGACGTGTCGTCGACATCTGCGAGCGCGAACGCGGCAATGGCCTGGTCGTCGTCGGCCTCGTCGAGGACGATCCGGTCGAGGAGGCCGAGGACGGGCCGCCGGTGATCGGCCGCGTGGACGACCTGCCACGCCTGCTCGAAGAGGATCGAGCCGATCGCGTGGTCGTGGCGTTCTCGCGCCGCCGCGACAGCGATGTCGCTCGAATCCTGCGCGAATGCGAGAACCCCGACGTGCCCGTGGACGTCGTCCCGCGCCTCTTCGACGTCGTCGGCTCCGACCTCGTCGTTCGGCCGGTCGGCGGTCTCCCGCTCGTCGCCGCCGAGCCGACGTCGCTTTCAACGCTGGCTGCAGCGACGAAGCGTCTGCTGGACGTCGTCCTCGCGGCGGTGCTGCTCGTGCTCGCCGCTCCCCTGCTCGCCGGGATCGCTTTGGCGATCGTCGCCGACGACGGCCGGCCAATCCTGTTCCGCCAGGTCCGGGTCGGCATGCGCCGCCGTCACTTCGTGATCCTCAAGTTCCGCACGATGGTGCGAGACGCCCACGCGACCGGCGTCGATCGCGAAGCTGCCGTCGCCGACGCCAACGGCGGTGGCGCGGAGGACGTCCTTCGACTGGTCAGTGCGCTGAAGCAGACGACCGCGAGCAGGTTGACGCGCAGCGGAGCCTTTCTTCGCCGGACGAGCCTCGACGAGCTGCCTCAGCTCTGGAACGTCCTCAAGGGTGACATGAGCCTCGTCGGCCCGCGTCCGCTCCGCCCTTTCGAAGTGGCAACGCTCGAGCCGTGGCAGCAGACCCGGCACCACGTTCGCCCAGGTTTGACGGGTCTATGGCAGATCGTCGGGCGAAGCGACGTCGGCTGGTCGGAGCGAATGCAGCTGGACTGCAGCTACGTGCGCCAGTGGTCGCTCGCATCGGACCTGAGAATCCTCGCCAAGACGCCACGAGTCGTGATCAAGAGGCGTGGTGCCGTATGACGGCCCACGTGCTCGAGGTGTTTCAACCGCCCGTGGGAGGCGTACCTGAGTACGTCGCCGCCCTGGTCGAGGGCCTGCGCGAGCGCCGCTGGACAGTCACCGTGGTCGCCCCTGACTCCGTCGCCTCCGACCGTCTCCGCGACGCCGGCGCAACACTCGTGCCACTTCGGTTGCCACGCGAGCCGCGCCCTGCGACCGACGTGCGAGTGGTCAAACGGCTCGTCGAGCTCTGCCGCACGTCGCGCGTCTCCGTCATCCACGGCCACAGCAGCAAAGCGGGCGTTCTCGCCGGGGTTGCCGGTCGAGTCGCAGGCGTCCCCTCCGTCTACACCCCCCACGCGTGGTCATTCGAAATGCGTGCACCGCTCCCCGCTCGCTGGGCCTGCGCCGCAGTCGAGTCCACGCTCGCACGTAAGTTTCATCGGCGGGTCATCGCGGTCGCGGATGCGGAGCGAGATGCGGCCGTCCGTTGGCGCGTTGCGCCTGCTGCGATCGTCGACGTCGTCCCCACAGGGCTCCGTGACGACCCTTCTCGTCCTGCACGAGCGACCGCACGCACGGCCCTGGGATTACCGCCCGACGCGATCGTCGCCGCCTGGGTGGGTCGCGCGTCCGAGCAGAAGCGTCCACAGGACCTCGCCCCGCTCGCGCGTCGCCTCGCGGGCCAGGCGACGGTCGTCGCGCTCGGCACGGGCCTCGCCGGAGCGCCGGCGGCGTCAGCGTTTCGGGCCGCTGGCGGAGTCGTCGCGCCATCGGGAGCGTCGGCAGAGCTGCTCTACGCCGCCGCCGACGTTCTCGTTCAAACCTCCGCGTGGGAGGGGCTCCCGCTCGTCCTCCTCGAGGCGATGCGCGCAGGGCTGCCGGTCGTCGCCTATCGCGTCGGCGGCGTGCCGGAGCTGGTCGAGGAGGGGCGCACGGGCTATCTCGTCCGGCCCGCCGATGTCGATGCGCTGGCTCGATGGACGCGCGCGATCGCGCGCGACCTCGCTCTTCGTCGCGTACTCGGCGAAGCGGGACGCAGGCGCTTCGAGGAGCGCTTCGCCTTCAACACGATGCTCGGCTCGATCGAGCGCATCTATCGCGCGGCTGCCGTCGACGACAGCAGCGCCTGGAAGGAGCACGCATGACAACAGTCGGAGAACGCACGGCTCACGAACGCGACGACGGCTTCGTGCCCGCATTCGCGAGCCAGCACGATCGAGTGGACAGGGTCGGCATTCTTTGGGATGGCAAGTGGTGGATCCTCGCCGCCGCCACGCTCGCGGCGGTAGCGGCCGGGGTGATCGCAGCACTCCTCCCTCCGACCTACCGTGCCTCAACCCTCGTCCGCGTCGTCGCGCAGGTGAGCGGTGGCTCAGGGCAGGACGTCGTCCTCGCATCGAACAACTTCGCCAGCCAGTACGCCGAGCTCGTGGATTCCAGCCCCGTGGTCGCCGCTGCCGCCGAGAGGCTCGGCGTCCCGCCGGGGGAGATCGGCAACGCTCTGTCGGCAGGGACCGTCTCGGGGCAGAACATCGTCCGCGTCAGCGCCGAGGCCGACGAGCCCGGGATTGCGACGCGCCGCGCAGACGTTGTTGCAGCCGTCTTCGTCGAGAGAATGCGCGGCGCCAACCGGCGGCAGTCCCTCGAATACACGCGCAGCGTCGAGCGGCAGCTCGGAGCAAGCGATCGGGAGATCGAGCGAGCCCGCAAGGACGTCGAGCAAGCAACGCTGGAGGCGCAGAGCGCGTACACGTCCCAGGTAACCGCTGCCGCGGCGAACCTCGCCGCCAAGCAGTCGGCGCTGACGACGCTCCTGACCCAACGCCAGACGGTTCTCGCGTCGCTCGCGCAAACTGCCGCCTCCCAGCCGAACGTGGCCATCTGGTCGGAGGCAGATCAGGGCGGAAAGGTTCAGCCGCCGCTGTTCGTCTTTGCGGCCGTCGCGTTCGCCGTGATGGCCTTCGCGGCCGCCCAGGTACTGCTCCTCGTGCGGGGTCGACGGGTTCGATGAGCGCGATCCCGGCGGCAGGCCGGCCTCCGCAGCCGCGCCTCGATACGCGACTTCGCGTTGCGCTCGGCGTTTCCGCCGCGGCCGCCGCACTCGTGGGCGCGACCGGGCTTTCCCAGGGCATCGCCTTCGCAAGCCCGAGCACGCTCAAGTACGCGCTCACCGTGGGAGGCCCACTGCTCGTTCTCGCGGCCGTCGTCTCCCAGGATCCAGTCCGGCCGCTCGCCGTTGCCGCGATTCTCGCGGCTCCGTTCGCCGGCTTCACCGCCACATTCGGCAGCCTGTCGATGTCACCGCTCGTCCCGCTCCTCGTCCTGGCGACCGGAGCCGCGTTGGTGAGCGGGCCGCGACCGCGGCCGCTCTCTGCGCTCGGGCTCGCCGGCGCGTGGGCGCTCGTCCTCCTCGCGGCTCCGATCGGGACGGGCTCGGCGGCCTCGCACTACGCTGTCTTGCTGGCGGCGGCGGCCACGATGGCCTGGATCGCCTCGCGGGTCGCCGCCACTCGAGGCGGCCTGGAGGCCGTCCTCGGCGCCTTCGTCGCGTCGGCCGCCCTCCAGAGCCTGCTCGCCATCTGGGAGTACCAGACCGGGAACGAGCTCCAGCTCTACGGAGGCGCTGCGGAACCCGTCTTCGGCCCGGATTATTTCTTCGGCTTCGCCGGGGAGGTCAGGCCGAGCGGCGCGCTCTACGACCCGATCTCGTACGGCAACATTGTCGCGCTCGCCTGTCCCATCGCTTTCGGCCTCGCCCTCGGTGCGCGCTCCGCCTGGATGCGGGTCGGAGCTGCGGTCGCCGCGGTTGTCTGCGCCCTGGGCCTGTCGGTCTCGCTCTCCCGCATGAGCTGGATCGGCGCGATCGCCGGTCTCGCGGTCGCGGTCTGGCTATTTCCTGCCGGACGCAGGCTTCGGGCAACGCTCGCCGTCGGCCTGGCCGCTGTGCTCGTCGGCACCGTCGCGTACCGGACCTCGGAGGAGGCGTTCGCTCTTCGGTTCTCTTCGATCAGCGAGCCCACATCGGCGAACGTCGCCACGGCAGGCGGCGATCGGCAACGGATCGAGCTCTGGCACGCAGCCGCCGACACGGCTGCCGACCATCCGCTGTTCGGTGTCGGCTTCGGAGAGATCGGGCCGGAGCTCGCCGCCCGTGTCGCCACAACAGGGTCAGAAACCCACGCGCACTCGACCTACCTCCAGCTGTTGGCCGAGGGTGGCCTCGCAGCCGTGCTCGCGCTTCTGCTCGTCTTCGGCGCCACAATGAGATCGCTGCGAGACGCGCTGCGCCGGAACCGCACGCTCGCCGCCGGGCTGTGCGGAGCGTTCGCAGCTCTCCTCGTCGTCTGGTCGACCGACTTCGTCATCCGTTACACACCGGTCGCGGCCACGGTCGCCGTCATCTTCGGCGCCGCCGCGGCGCAGGCCCGACGGCGGGAGACGGCGGCATGAGCCCCTCTCCGCAGGGAGCGCTGGCGGGACGCGTGGCCGGGTCGGCGCTGACGCTCGCCGGGCGGCGCGCGGTCGTCATGGTGCTGACGGCGATCAGCACGGCTGTCGTCGCGCGCGCTCTCGGCGTCGCCGAGTTCGGAGTGCTCTCGTCGGCCCTGGCGATGTACACGCTCGCGCTCGCGGCGAGCGACTTCGGCTTCAGTCTGGTACTGGGGCGAGATCTCGCCGTCGACGTCGTCGACCGCAGCCGTCTCTTGCGTACGGCCTACCAGGTGCAGCTCGGGTGGGCTGCGCTCGTCGCGCTCGTGCTCGCAGGGCTGGGCGCCGTCAGCGGCTTGGGCGAGACGCGCGGGCAGCTTCTTGTGCTGCTCTCAGCGGGCGTCGTCACATCCGGGCTCAGCGGCGGGCGCCAGGTATTCCTCGTCCTCTACCGGACGCGTTCCCTCGCGACGATCGACCTGACGGTGAGCTCGATCCACGTTATTGCGACGATCGCAGTCGTGTTGCTCGGCGGTGGACCTCTCGCCGTCGCGGCTGTCCTGGTCGTCACGTCGACGGTGAACTCCATCCTGGTCGCGCTCGGGGCGCAGCGACTGGTCGGCGTGGAGAGGCCACGACGGGGCGATCGCGCGAAGCTCCTTCGCCGCGTGTTGCCGCTCGGGACCGCATCGCTTCTCTCGAGCGTGTATCTCACGATCGATCTGGCGCTGCTCGGGTGGCTCGTCTCCGCCGACGAGCTCGGAACGTACGCGGCGGCTACGAAAGTGCTCGCGCTGCTCGTCACGGTGCCGGGACTCGTGATGGCAGCGGCGCTGCCAGGGATCTCGAGCATGTCCGCCGACCGCGAGGCGATGAACGCGCTCGTCGCGCGCGTCTGGCACTGGCTGCTCGCGACGGGCCTACCGCTGTGCGTCGGCGCCGCCGTCTTTGCTGGTCCCCTCGTCACAGCCGCTTTCGGATCCGGATTCGAGAACGCTGTCCCGCTTGTACAGATCCTGTGCGCTGCGGCGGCGATCGCGCTCCTCGCCAACGTGCTCGGAACGCTGCTGGTCGCACAAGGAATCGTCCGGCCGATGGTCTACCAGAACATCGCCGTCGCGACATTCAACGTCGCCGGCAATATCGTCCTGGCGCCGCGCTACGGGGTGATCGCCTCGGCGTGGCTGACGGTCGCCACCGAAGCCATGGTGACCTTGAGTGCGCTCTTCCTGCTGCGCGGGCGGCTCCAGCTCGGTGCCCTCCTCGCGGTAAGCCCGCGGCCGGCGCTGTCCGTAGCGGGCTTCGCCGCGGTCGGGCTCCTCCTCGCCTCATGGCCGGCGGCCGCGCTCCTGGCATCGGCGGGGGTCTTCTTCGTCCTCATCTACCTGTTGCGCGGCTGGCCTGCCGAGCTGCAGCTCCCGCGCTGGCGGGCGGTGGGATCGTGATGCGGATCGTGCTGGCGATGACGGCGTTGGAGCACGGCGGTACATGGCGGCATGTTCGCGACCTCGGCCTCGAGCTCCGCGCGTGCGGCCACGAGGTCGTGATCGCACTTCGTGCCGACGCCGCCGCCCTCCAAGCCGCCGCCGCTCGAGCGGAGCTCGACTGGCTGCCACTCCGCCAGTCGCTACGCCTGACCGCGGACGTCTGGCACCTCCACCTGCACGACACCTACGACCGGGTTGCGCCTGCGCTACTCGCGGCTCGGAGGCCGCGAGGCGGGGCGACGGTAGTCACAGAGCACCTGCCCCGCTCGAACGCCTCCGATCCACGGCTCCTGCCCGGCCCGCGTCGACCCGGGGCGGCGCGCGCAAAGTCTGTGTTCAAGCGGATCGAGGCCCGTCTCGTCGACCGCGTCATCGCGGTGAGCACCGGATCGCAGCGGTTCCTGCGGGCGCGGTACGGCCTTCCCGCGCACCTCGTTCGCGTGGTGCCCAACGGGATCGCCGTCGGAGCCGATCCGGGTCCGCCCCCACCCGCCGAGCAACTGCGTGTCGTCTCGCTGGGCGCGCTCGGGATCCAGAAGGGACACGACGTCCTGATCGACGCGAGCGCTCGCTCAGCGGGTCAGTGGAACGCGCGGATCCTCGGCACCGGCAGCAGCCGTCGGCAGCTCGAAGCCCGTGCGGCCTCGGTCGCACCGAGCCGGGTGATGGTGGAGGGGTGGAGCGACGACCCCGCAGCAGCGGTGCTGGGCGCGGACGTCATGTGCCTGCCCTCTCGCTGGGAAGCATTTCCCTACGCCGCTCTCGAGGCGATGGCCGTTGGGCGCCCCGTCGTCGCCTCGCGCGTCGACGGGCTCGAGGAGATCGTGGTGCACGGCGAGACCGGGCTGCTCGTGCCGTCGGAGGATCCCCATGCGCTCGCATCGGCCCTCGACCTACTTGCCGACGCGCCCGGGCGAACGGCCGAGATGGGTCGCGCCGCCCACACTCGAGTCGCCGCGGAGTTCAGTCTCGAGCGGATGGTGTCCGACACGCTGACCGTCTACCGCGGCGAGCCGGTGCCGGCATGACGCGGAGGCTGCTCTACGTCGCGCCCTCCGAAGGAGGCGTCGCCGCCGTGGCCGACGGCGCAGTCCGCGAGCTTCGGCGACGAGGCTGGGACGTTCGCGACGTCCGGCTGGGTCGCGCCGGCGCACCTGCGATCACGGCGGCCCGGGCTTTCCGGCAGCAGCGGCCGGCTCTGCGCCAGGCGGACGCTGTCCTCACCGAGTTCGGGCTGCTCGACACGGCCGTGTTCTGGTGGGCGCTGCTGGCGACGGCGTTGCGCCGGGACATGGTCGCGGTCGCCCACGACGCGCCGCGACTGGCGCTGGCACCCGGGGCGGGGCTCCTCCGCGGCGGCACGCGCGCACGGAACATCATCGCCTACCGCGCGCTCTCTCCCGCGCTCGACCGCGGCCTCCGCGCAGCGCTGACACGACGAGTCGGTGCGGGCGTCACCTTGTCCGCCGACGCCGGGCGAGAATGGCGACGACGCGGGCTCGTTCGCTGGGTTGAGATCGATCACGGCGCGGATCAGCCCCGGGCCGACGGCCTCGCCCCTTCCGCCGGCACGCACGTCCTCTTCGCCGGCTACCTCGGCCCGAGCAAGGGCCTGGACGTCTTGCTCGATGCATGGGCGGAGGTCGGCGCGGATGCTTCGGTGCCGCTGGTGATCGCGGGCTCCCAGAACGACGGACCGAACGACTACGAGCGGGCGCAGCGGGAGCGCTCGCAGTCGCTCGGAGCGCCGCCGCAGTGGCTGGGCCACGTTCCAGGCGAGGAGTTCGCGCGCCTCTTCGCCACGGCCGCCCTCGTAGTCGTCCCGTACCGGCGCTCGAATCCCGCCAGCGGCGTGCTCGTGCGCGCGCTCGTCGAAGGGCGTCCGGTCGTCGCGACGCGCGTGCCGGCTGCGCTCGCCACGATCGAACACGGGCAGAACGGGATGCTGGTCGAGCCGGACGATCAGCGACAGCTCGCCGTCGCCCTGCGGTCGCTGCTCGAGGACACAGGACTTCGCGACCGGCTCGGCGCGAGCGCGGCCGAGCGGGCCGCAGCTCGCTTCACCTGGACACGCCATGTGGACGGCCTGGAGACCGCACTGGAGCTTGCTGCCCGATGAGAGTCGCCGTGGTCCACAACCTGCAGGCGGGTGGCGCCCACAGGCGCCTGTCTGAGCAGGTCGCGCGTCTTCGCGCCGACGTCGCCGAGATCTGTCTCGCCACCGCCGAGCCGGTGACGCCGGATCCAATCGTGGTGCCGCATTCGCCGCTCGCGCCGCGCGTCGCGCGGCCGTTGCGGCCTCCCCTTCGCTACCTCGACCTGAGGGCGCTGAGGGTCTCGTGGAGAAAAGCCGGCGAAGCGACGCGTCGCGTCGGCGCGGAGGTCGTATATGCGAATCCCTGCCGCTTCCTGCAGGCTCCGCCGATCCTGCTCGACGAGCTCGCACCGTCCGTGTACTTCTGCGACGAGCCGCGTCGTGTCGACGTCGAGCCCGAAGCCGCTGCCAGCAAGAATCCGACGACACGCCGGCTGTATGCGCGCCTCTACGCCGCCGAGCGCGAGCTCGACCGAAGAGCGGTCCGGCGGGCGACCAAGCTCGCCACGAACTCCCGCTATACAGCCGACCAGATCTACCGCGCGTACCAGCGCTCGGCACAGGTGCTCCCACTGGGCGTTCCCGACGGCTTCGTTCCCACCGGCACGGAGCCACGTCACCTCCTCTCGGTCGGCACGCTGATTCCCGACAAGGGCCACGAGCTCGTCCTGCGCGCCGCGGCTCTCGCCCAGTGCCGGTGGCCCGTCGTCGTCGTCGCGCCGCGCCCGGACGCCCGCGAGACTGCCCGTCTGGCCGGCGTCGCCGCTGCTCTCGGCGTCGACCTCGAGCTGCGGGTCGGGATCGACGACGGCGCGCTCAGGCGTGCGTACCGCGACGCGTTCGCAACGCTCTACCTGGCCCGGCGCGAGCCGTACGGGCTCGTCGCGCTCGAAGCTCAGGCGTGCGGCTCGCCGGTGATCGTCGCCGCGGAGGGTGGGCTCCCGGAGACGATCGTCGACGGTGAGACGGGATTCGCCGTCGAGCGCGACCCGGCGGCGGTGGCGGCGCGGCTTGACGCTCTCGGCGAGCCGGCACTACGGGAACGCGTGGCGAAGGCGGCCGCGCGGCGGGGCGCGTCGGCGAGCTGGAGCCGGTCGGCGGCGGCACTGGACGAGCTCTTGGAGGCCACATGCGCATCGGTGTCGTAGCGGAGGCCGGCGCATGGAGCGCGTCCACGCGCTACCGGGCCCTTCAGCACGTCGAGCGGCTTGCCGAGCGGCTGGGCGACGTCGATGTGCTCCTACCCGACGACGGCGTCGAGCGAAGACCGGGCGCGTGGGGCCGCGCCTTCTTCTTCGCCGGCCACGGCAGGCGTTACGTACGACGGGCGCGGGAACTGGGCACGAGGTTGCGTGACTACGACGCGCTGCTGGTTCAGCGAGGCGTCTACCCGCTTGGCCCGGGAATCGGCGCGGGCGCTGTGGAACGCTTTCCCGGGAGGGTTGTCTACGACCTCGACGACGCCGTCTTCGTCGTTTCTCCAGGAATGGCGCGCAAGAGTCGGGCAGCACGCTGGGCGTACGGCCGCCACCAGGCCGTCCGGCTGTTGCGCCGTGCGGACGCGATCGTCGTCAGCACGGAGAATCTCGCGGCGTCGCTGCCGTTCGGTCTGGGTGCAGCCGCCGTGCTCCCGACCGTGCCCGATCCTGCCCGCTATCCGCTCGCCGAGCATGCGAACGGGAGGCCTGCGCTGGTCGGCTGGGTCGGGCACCACGGCAACCTCGACTACCTCGATCCGCTGGCTCCTGTCGTCGAGCGGCTGCGCAACGAGGGAGTGCTCCGGCTGGAGGTCGTGTCTCGCGCACCTTGGCAGGGCCCTGCGACGTTCCGCCCGTGGTCGCTCGCCGAGGAGGCCTCGGTGTTCGCACGCCACGCGATCGGGATCATGCCGCTCCCGGACGCGCCTTACACGCGGGCGAAGGCCGGGTTCAAGCTGCTGCAGTCACTGGCGGCCGGAGTTCCGGTGGTGGCGAGCCCGGTCGGCGTCAACCGGCTCCTCGTGGAGGAGTCCGGGGCGGGATTGCTCGCCGAAACCGAGCGAGAGTGGGAAGACGCGCTCCGACGACTTGCCGGGGACGTCGAGCTGCGCGCACGACTCGGAGCACGTGGTCGCGCCTTCGTCGAGCGCTACGCGGACCTCGAGGGTCAGGCAGCGGCGCTGGCCGCGCTCTTACGGGGAGAGCGATGGCCGCCCGCCTGATCATCTGCTCGAAGAGCCCCTGGGAGCCCTCGATCCGGCGGGAGCACGCCCTCGCCCGGCTCGCCGCGGCGAACGGCCACGAGGTGGTCTTCCTCGAACGGGCCGCGGACGTGCGCTCGGTGCGAGCAGACAGGCGCTGGGCCGCCGGCCTGGTCGGGCGACGAAAGCCGTTCTCGGCGGCCCCAGGCATCGAGGTGCGCCGGAGGAGCACCATCGTGCCAGGCCACCGCGGGCAGGCAGGCGTGCGGCTGGAGACCGTGCTGCTCCGGCGCGAGCTTGCCCGCCTCGGTGCCTCGGACAGCACCGTGGTCGCCACCGTCCCATGGCAGTGGCCGGCGGTCGCCGCGACTCGCGCGGCGCGGCGCGTGTTCGACTGCGCGGACAACTGGGCCGAGAGGATCCCGCAGCGCCGCGCGCTCTTCCTCGGCCTCCATGACCGGATTGCGCGTCAGGCCGACGCCGTCGTCGCGGTCAGCGAGGCGATCGCGGAGCTGTTCACCTCGGGCTCTCCCCGCATCATCCCGAACGGGACAACGGAGGAGCTTCTCGCAGCTCCACCGTCGAAGCCTCCCGCGCAACCCAGCCTCGTCTTCGTGGGCACCCTGTCCGAGCGGTTCGACGCTCCGCTCGTCTCGCGCGCGCTCGACCTCCTTCCTCGCTGGCGGCTAGAGCTGTACGGGCAATGCCAGTACGCCGGCGCCGGAGACCGGCCCGGTCCCGAGCTCACCGCACTCCTCGAGAGCTTTCCCGACCGCGCGAGCTGGCACGGCGTCGTCGGGCGCAGTGGGCTCCCGCACGTTCTCGACGCCGGCCGAGTGCTCCTCGTCCCGTATCGCCGCTTCGAGCATCCGGCGAGCTCCATGAAGCTGTTCGACTACGCAGCGCGCGGACGGCCGATTGTCAGCACGCGCTGGGCGGGCGATCTCGAGCGAAACGGGCCTCCGCACCTCTATCTCGCGGACACTCCCGAGGAAACCGCCCTGGCGGTCGAAGCTGCGGCCGAAGAGCCGCGCGGCCGAGCGGCCGCGCGCCGCGCGTGGGCGGAAGCCGAACGGTACGAGTCGCGTTGGCCGGAATGGTCGCGGGCGCTGTTCGGAAGCTGATGGAGATTCTGATGCTCACCAACGCGGTCGCGCCCGACAAGGTCGGAGGCCTCGAGCGCTACGTGCGCGGTCTCGCAGCCGCGCTCGTCCGCACGGGAGCCGATGTGACGGTGCTCGCGAAGCGACTGGACGACGCGCATCCGCCGCGCGAGCGCGGAGACGACGGCGTCTTGATCGTGCGTCATCCCGTGCCCACCAAGACGAATCCGCTCTTCGGCGCCCTCTACCCGCTCGTGGCCGCCCAAGCGGTGCTCCGCGAGACCCGCGACAGCCGTGCGGTGCTCCACTCGCACTTCCCGCTCCAGGCCCTGCCGCTGGCGTTGCTGCGGCGACCCTACGTGCACACGTTCCATGCGCCCGTGTACAAGGAGTTGATTCACGAACGCCACGGCTCCTACTTTCTTCCCGCCGTGGCACACCGCCCCGCGGTTGCGGGATTGCAAGCCGCCGAGCGGGCCGTCGTCCGACGCGCGGCCGGGCTCGTCGTCCTCAGTGAGTTCGTCCGCGCCGAGGTCGGGGCTCTCGACCGAGTTGCCGGCGAGCGGGCTGTCACCATCCCCGGCGGGCTGGATGTCGATCGGTTCGCTCCCGGACCGGGGATCCAGGATCCCTGGGCTGCGGACGCCGAGCCCTTGCTCTTCGCGGCGAGGCGGCTGACTCCGCGAACGGGCGTCGACACGTTGATCGACGCGATGCCTGCCGTGAGGGAGGCACTTCCGCGTGCCCGACTGGCAGTTGCCGGCAGCGGCTTGCTGGAGGAGGAACTCGGTCGGAAGATTTCGGCGCACGGCCTCGCGGACTCGGTCCGCCTGCTCGGCCGGCTACCTGACGACGAGCTCGTCCGCTGGTACCGCGCAGCCTCGGTAGTGGTCATGCCGACGCGCGAGCTCGAGGGTTTCGGACTCTCGACGATCGAGGCGCTCGCCTGCGGGACGCCGGTCGTCGCGACGCCGGTCGGCGCCAATCCAGAGGTGCTCCGGCCGCTCCACCCGGCCCTGATCGCGCGCGGCAAGTCCTCTGCCGACCTGGCCGGTGCGGTGATCGACGTCTGGCGACAACCGGCTCTGCTCGAGGAGATCCGGCGGCGAGGACGCGAGCACGTCGTCCAAACCGCGGGTTGGGACTGTGTCGCCCGCCGTTACCTGGACGTCTACCGAGAGCTCGACGCGGGCGGAATCGGTTGATACGGCGCCCCGTACACAGCAGCTGCAGCGGACTTCTCGCGCGCCGACTGCAGGATGACTGCGACTTGGTTGCCGAGTCCGCGGTACATGTTCCGATGGCTGTAGGTCAGAGCGCCGCGGAACTCGCGTTCGATGCGCCCGAGCTGTCGTGCGAGACGCGGGGCCAGGTTCGGCCGGGATCCGGACGTGACGAGCACGGCAAGCGCCGGGGTCGTGAAGGGGATCCGTCGACCGGCCACCGGGTGCCGGGTGCCGCCTGCGGTCGAGAGCAACCAACCCGAGTCGACCCGCTCGAGCAGCTTGTTGACGATCAGGTTGAGAAGTCGGAGTGCGCGCGGATCGTGCGAGACGACGTAGAGGCGGGCGGCGACGTCAGCCTGGAGCTGGGTGTACTCGGGGTCGAAGCCCGGGGTCGAGCCTCCCGATTCGGCGAGATAGCCCTTGCCGTCGGCTCCGTCGCTCCTCTTTGGCGTCCGATCGAGCTTCAATCCGTAGCCGTTCCACCGGGCGGGCGGCGAGAGCATGAACTCGAAGGAGGTCTCGTAGTCGGTGAGGAAGCGCTTCTGACCGGAGACCTTCCACGCGAGATAGAAGAGCGTGGTGTTGCCGAGGTTGATGTTGCCGTTCGTGTACCACGCAAGGTTCCCGTTCTCGCGCAGGTAGTCGGCCGCTCCGACAACCGCCGTCCGCCAGCTTCTCTCGCGCGCTGCCCCCAGTGTCGGGCGGAGCTCGAGGTAGGCGGTGGCGAGCTCCAGGCCGAAGAACATCGTCGTGATGTCCACCGACTCGCCCTCGAACCCGCCGTCGGTACGACGGTGGACCCGGATCGCGCGGTCGAAGGTGGAGAGCGCGAGCTCGCGCAGGCGCGGCTCGCGGTTGGAGCGCCAGAGAACGGCGGCGGCGGTCCCCGGCCCGACCTGGCAGGGCCAGCAGCCCTCGTCGGCCGACCGCCAGAGTCCGCCCGCGAAGCGTTGACGGTCAGTCGGCGAGTCGACCCGCACGAGACTTCGGATCGAGTCGTCGAGGAGCGTCGTCGTCCTGGCCGCAAGGGCCTGATTCGGCTCGGTCCCAAGCGCTGCGGTGCAGGCGAGAAGTGCTGCCGAAACGACCGCGCCGAGGACCCCGAGGCGGGAAAGCGGCATGGCTTTTGCATCGGTTCGGGATCAGTCGACCGAAAAACTCGAACGAGGGATACAGCCGCCTGTCCGCCACCGCGTGTCGCGCCTCTTCACGAGCCGGTCTGCACGGAGGCGTCCCGTGCCTGAGGTCACGCACGTGGCGCCGCTCACCTTCGGCGAGGACGGCATGTGGGGCGGCGGCGAGCGCTACGTGCTCGAGCTGGGCCGGGCGATGGCGCGGCACGTGCCGACTCGTCTCGTCAGCTTCGGCCCGAGGCGGCGCACATTCCACGCCGGGGACCTCGAGGTGCGGATTCTCCCGGTGCGCACCCGCTGGCGCGGCGGTGACATCAATCCGCTCTCGGAGTGGCTGCCCTACGAGCTCGGCCGCTCGCGTGTGCTCCACGCGCATCACTACAGATCGGTCGTCACGAATCTCTGCCTGCTCACGGGCGGCGCGCTTCGCCGGCCCGTCTACTGCACGGACCACGGCGGCAGTGCGCGTCACTACGCGGCCGAGCTGGGGCTCGAGCGATACCTCTCGGGCTTCCTTGCAGTCAGTCGCTTCTCCGCGGGACTCTTCCCCGCGTTCGCCAACCGCTCGTCGGTCGTCTACGGCGGCGTCGACCCCGACGTCTTCACGCCGGGACCGGCACAGCGCGAGCCACGCGTGCTGTACGTCGGCCGGCTGCTCTGGTTCAAGGGCGTAGACGTACTCATCCGCGCGATCGACGCCGCGACACCGCTCGAGCTCTACGGGCCGTCCTATGACGGGGAGTACCGCGCGGAGCTCGAGCGGCTCGCCGCGGGAAAGCAGGTCACGTTCCGCGACCCGCCCCCGCAAGCGGAGCTCGTCGAGGCGTACCACCGCTCGCGCGTCGCGGTACTGCCGTCCGTGCTCGACAGCCCCTACGGACAGGCGCCTGGTGAGCTCTTCCCGCTCGTCGTCCTCGAGGCGATGGCGTGCGGCACGCCGGTCGTCGCCTCGGACGTGGGTGGCGTCGGCGAGGCGGTCGTCGACGGCGAGACCGGCTTCCTCGTCCCGCCCGGCGACGACGCAGCACTCGCCGATCGCATCGCGACGCTGCTGCACGATGACGCCCTCTGGCGCCGTATGTCCGAAGCGTCGGTCGAGCGAGTCCGCGCCGAGTTCACGTGGGATCGCGTCGCTGAGCGGTGCCTGGCGCAATACGCGCGGGGGCGCGGATGAGCGGCGTCAGGGGATCCGTCGCCACCGGAGTCGCCCAGCGCGTGCTGCGACGACTCGATCCGTCCGCGGGCGAGCTGCTCGCGCTGCGCCGCGAGCTCGGGGAGGTCGTGCCTCCTGGCTTGGCCGACCTCGACCGCGACGCCTTCGTGCCGGAGCGCGTCACGGCGTGCCCCGGCATCGATCTCCGCGAGCCGGAGCAGCTGGAGCGCCTGGAGCGGTGGGGAGCGGAGCTCCAGCCGCTGTTCGCCGCGCTCCGCGGCGACCCGCGGATCAACACGCTCGCGGCCGGGTCGGGCGTCCTCCACAACGGCCAGTATCCGACGCCCGACGCAGAGGTCTACGCCGCGCTCGTCGCCGAGCGGCGGCCGAGCCGGATCCTCGAGGTCGGAGCGGGCTTCAGCACGCTCGTCGCCCGCCGCGCGATCGTCGAGGCCGGAATCGACTGCGAGCTCGCGGTCGTCGACCCCCAGCCGCGCACCGACGTGCGCCACGTCGTCGACTCGCTGCGGCTGCGCCGAGTCGAGGAGCTCGCGCCCGACGACCTCATCGTCGACGGAAACACGTTCCTCTTCGTCGATTCGAGCCACGTCGTGCGGGCAGGCGGCGACGTCCCGTTCCTCTTCGCCGAGCTGATCCCCCAACTCCCGTCCGGCACGCTCGTCCACGTCCACGACGTGTTCCTGCCGTACGACTACCCGGACGCGTACCGGCGAAGGCTGTACGGCGAGCAGTACATCCTCCAGGCTCTGCTCGCGGACTCGCCACGTTACGAGGTCGTCTTCGCCACGCACTACATGGTGCGCCGACACGGCGAGGCGATGAGGCGAGCGTTCGCGCCGCCCGTGGGGGTCGACCCGCTCTATTTCGGCGCATCCTTCTGGTTCGCAGTCCGCTGATGCGAAGTCGCGTCAGCGCAGTTCGACCGTCTCCCAGAGAGCTCGCGGCAGCGTCGCGGCGTCCGGCAGGCCGGGCTTGCGCCAGATGACCTCGACGTAGAACCCGTCCGGATCGTGGAAGCCCATGATCCACATCGTCTTCATGTCGCGCACATCACCGTCGACGGCGTGTTCCGCTTCGAGCCGGCGGCGTAGCTCGCGAAAAGCCTCCTCGGAGGGAGCAAGGAACGCGAAGTGGTCGAGACGGCCCCGTTGGAACATCATCCCGGGCGCGGGCGGCAGCGGTGGTCCGGCCGGGAGCTCGAACGGATGGAGGACGGTGGTGCGACCCACCTCCAGGAACACGTGGCGCACACCTTCCTCGGTCGCGTCGAACGTGGTCTTCGCATCGAACACGCGCTCGTAGAAGGCCGCGAGGCGCTCGACGTCATCGGTCAGGAACGTCACGTGATGCACGCCTTCGACGAGGTTCATCCGGCTCTTTCTACACGACGACCGCCCAGCAGCACCGTGACCGTCAGGGCGATCGTCTGCTTTAGTTCCTGCGACACGCCGGTCGACCCAAGGAGCTGAAATGCGCAGAGCGTTCATGTCCATCGAAAAGGGCTTCACGACTTCTTCGGAGGGTATGACGCTTGCTTTGCAAAACGCTGAACCTTGGGATCCTGGCACACGTAGACGCAGGTAAGACAACACTCACAGAGCGGCTGCTGTACGCGGCCGGTGTCATCGACGAGATCGGCAGCGTCGATGCCGGCAGCACACAAACCGACACCCTGGCGCTCGAGCGGGAGCGCGGTATCACGATCAAGTCGGCGGTCGTGTCGTTCGTGATCGACGACGTCACCGTCAACCTGATCGACACGCCGGGTCACCCGGACTTCATCGCCGAGGTCGAACGGGTGCTGAGCGTCCTGGACGGGGCGGTCCTGGTGATCTCCGCGGTCGAGGGCGTGCAGCCGCAGACACGCCTCCTGATGCGCGCGCTCACGCGGCTCAGCATCCCGACGCTCCTCTTCGTGAACAAGATCGACCGCGCCGGCGCGGGGTACGAGCGCGTGCTCGAGGCGATCTCGGAGCGACTCACGCCGGCGATCGTCGCGATGGGAGCCGTGGACGATCTCGGAACACGAGCCGCCCGCTTCACGCCGTGGGGCGCCGGCGACGCGACGCTCAGGACGAGGCTGACCGAGGTGCTCGCCGAGCGGGACGACTCGATCCTGGCCGCCTACGTCGACGACGACGGGGTCGCGTATCGACGGCTACGCGAGGAGCTCGCGGCGCAGACAGGGCGGTCGCTCGTGCATCCGGTCTTCTTCGGGTCGGCGATCACGGGTGCGGGCGCCGACTCGCTGATGGCCGGGATCGCGGAGCTGCTGCCTGCAGCGACCGGAGACGCCGACGGCCCTGTATCTGGAACCGTCTTCAAGGTCGAGCGCGGGCCGGCGGGGAACAAGATCGCCTACGTCCGCATGTTCTCGGGCACCGTCCGGGTACGCGATCGGCTGCAGTTCGGCCGCGAGGCCGCAGAGAAGGTGACCGCGATCAGCGTCTTCGACCGCGGCGATGCGGTCCGGCGTCCGTCGGTCGCCGCGGGCGAGATCGGGAAGCTCTGGGGTCTCGGCGAGATCCAGATCGGCGACGCGGTCGGCACGTCGCAGACGGCCTCGGAGGAGCATCATTTCGCCCCGCCGACGCTGGAGACGGTCGTCGTTCCACACGATCCCGAAGCGAAGGGGGCGCTGCGCGTCGCTCTCGCCCAGCTTGCCGAGCAGGATCCGCTGATCGACGTGCGGCAGGACGACGTCCACCAGGAGCTGTCGGTCTCGCTCTACGGCGAGGTCCAGAAGGAGGTCATCCAGGCGACGCTGGCCCGCGACTTCGGCCTCGACGTCACGTTCCGCGAGACGACGACGATCTGCATCGAGCGGCCGCTGGGCACCGGGGAGGCGGTCGAGATTCTCCGCGCCGAGTCGAATCCGTTCCTCGCCACGATCGGGCTACGCGTCGACCCCTCGCCTCCCGGCGCCGGGTTCGAGTTCAGGCTGCACGTCGACGGTCGCACGGTGCCGCTCTACGTCTACAAGACGGTCGGAAGCTTCACCGAGCACATGGGCGAGTACGTCCGGGAGACGCTGCAGGAGGGGCTCTTCGGCTGGCAGGTCACGGACTGCATAGTGACGATGACCCGGTGCACCTACAGCATCCCCGACGGCCCTCCATCGAGACGGGGAAACCCCAGCACGGCCGCCGACTTCCGCAAGCTGACGCCGATCGTCGTCATGCGCGCGCTCGAGAATGCGGGAACGGTCGTCTGCGAGCCGACCGTGCGAGTCAGCCTCGAGATCCCGACGAACACGATCGGAGCGGTGATGCCCGAGCTGGCGCGGCTCGGCGCCGTGCTCGAGACACCGTCGCTCGAGGAGAAGCTCACGACGATCGAGCTGCTCCTCCCAGCGGCGCGCGCCCATGACCTCCAGCGGCAGCTGCCGGGACTGAGCGGTGGTGAGGGCGTGCTCGAGTCGAGCTTCGCGGGCTACCAGCCGGTGAGCGGCGACCCACCGGCCAGGCGGCGGACGACGCCGGACCCGCTCAACCTGAGCGAGTACCTGATGCACCTCGCGCGACGCGTCTAGGGTGCGGCGCTGCTCCCGAGCTCACTCTCGAGGAGCCGCGCGACCGGCCACGCCCCGTTGGTGGTGTTCGAGATCACGGTGTGGTTCACACCCGCCTGCGGGTCGTGGACGCTGCGGAACGAGACGCCGGTGTCGGCGCCATCCAGGAAGACGGTGTCGCTCGAGGGGTGAAGCCAGAAGCCGAGGCCGTAGCGCCTGGGCCCCTCCGGCACGTCGCTGCGAGGCCGAACCATCTCGGCGACCCAGTCCGCCGACACGATCTCGCCGCCGAGCAGTGCGCCCCAGAATGTGCTCATGTCCTGCGCCGTGGTGTAGACCCCGCCGTCTCCATTGCCGCGCACCGGGAGGTGGAAGACATTGGTGCGCGCTCCGTCCGCGGTGAGATAGCCGAGTGCTGCGCCCGGGAGCTCGTCCGAGCGGAGGAACTCGGTGTCGTTCATCCCTGCCGGCTCACACACCCGTTGGCGCACGAGCTCGTGGTACGGGACACCGCTCGCGCGCTCGGCGATCAGCGCCAGCACGATGTAGCCGCCGTTGCAGTATGAGAACCGCTCGCCCGGTGCGAACTTCATCGGGAAGCCGCCGAGCACGGCGAGGAACTGCTCGGTCGTCGCGAGCTCCTGCACGGGGACCGGCAGCAGGTAGTCGTCGAAATCGAGCTCCTCGTCCTCGTCGAGGTAGTCGCCGATTCCCGAGCGGTGCGACAGCAGCTGCTCGACCGTCACCTCGTCGTCGATCAGCGGGAGGTCCCCGCCGAGCACCGACCGTGCGCTGGTCGAGAGAGCGAGGGTGCCGTCCGCGATCAGACTGACGACCGCGAGTGCGGTCAGGGTCTTGCCGCCACTTGCGGTGGCGAACTGCGTGTCGACCGTGTTCGGAATCTGGTGGCCACGATCCGCCAGTCCATACGCCTTCGCCAGCTCGATCTCATCGCCACGATCGACCCGAACGACGCCGGAGAAGCCCGTCGCCTCGGCGACCGAGTCCACCGCCTGCTCCAGCGCACCCATCAGAAAACGCTAATGGCCGGAGATCGCGTGCGGGACGTACGGCTCCTCGAGCCGCTCGATCTCCTCCGAGCTCAGTGAGAGCTGCTCTGCCGCGAGCGCGTCCTCGAGGTGCTCGACCTTCGTCGCGCCGATGATCGGCGCCGTCACGCCCGGCTTGTGCAGCAGCCAGGCGAGCGCGACCTGAGCGCTCGGGACCCCGCGTGCGGCGGCCACGTCGATCGTGCGATCGACGACGGCGAAGTCGAGCTCCGGCTTGTAGAGGCTGTCGCCGAACTCGTCCGTCTTGGCGCGCGTCGTCAGCTTCTCGCCCTCGCGCGTCCTGTTGCCGGCGAGCAGTCCGCGGGCGAGCGGGCTCCAGGGGAGCAGCCCGATGCCCTGATCGAGACACTGCGGGATCATCTCCCGCTCCTCTTCGCGGTAGACGAGGTTGTAGTGGTTCTGCATGGACACGAACCGCGTCTGCGCCAGCGACTGCGCCTTCGCGAATTGCCAGGCGTACATGCTGCTGGCACCGATGTAGCGGGCCTTGCCCGCTTTGACGACGTCGTGGAGCGCTTCCATCGTCTCCTCGATCGGCGTACGCGGATCCCAGCGGTGGGTCTGGTAGAGGTCGACGTAGTCGAGCCCGAGGCGCTGCAGCGAGGCGTCGATCGAGGCGAGGATGTGCTTCCGCGAGAGCCCGCGGCCGTTCTCCCCCGGCATCGTCTGCCCGTGCACCTTCGTCGCGAGGACGTACTCCTCGCGCATGCCGAAGAGCCGTGGCAGCAAGCGACCGGTCACGACCTCGCTCTGGCCGCCGTTGTAGACGTCCGCGGTGTCGAAGAACGTGATCCCGCTCTCTGCCGCGCGGCGCACGATCGGCTCCGCGTCGGCCTCGCCGAGCGCCCACGGGCGGCTCTCGTGCTGGCCGAAGCTCATCATCCCGAGGCAGAGGCGCGAGACCCGCAGCCCTGTATTGCCGAGGTTCACATACTCCATCGAGTCGGCAACGCTACCTCGCGACGGAGACCGGCGCCGTCGACTCCCGCACGACGAGCTTCGTCGCCAGCTCGATGCGGAGCGCATCGACACGCTGGTTCTCGAGCAGGCGCAGCAGCAGGCTGACGGCCATCCGGCCCATCTCGGCGAGCGGCTGCCGCACGGTCGTGAGCCGTGGGGCCACGATCTCCGCGAGCTCGGAGTCGTCGAAGCCGACGACGGAAAGGTCGTCGGGGATGCGCAGACCGCGCTCCCGTGCCGCCCTGAAGACTCCCACCGCGACGTTGTCGTTGAAGGCAAAGATCGCAGTCGGTGGATCGGGCAGGTCGAGCATCGCGGCCGCCGCGGCCTCCGTGACCGGGCCGACGCGGAAGTCCGACTCGGCAACGAGCGCCGGATCGGGCATCACGCCGGCGGCCGCGAGAGCTCCTCGGTATCCGTCGAGACGGTCGGTGCTCGCGATCCACTCGGGCGGTCCGGTTATCGCTCCGATCCGGCGGTGTCCGAGCGAGAGCAGGTGCTCGGTCGCGGCTCGGGCGCCGGCCGCGTGCGCCGCCGAGACCACGGGGATCCCCTCGTCGAGCGAGACGCGGGGGTCGACGACCACGACCGGAAACTCTCGCTGCAACGCCTTCAGCTCCGCGCTCGACTCCTCCGGCAGCATCAGCACGGCGCCGTCCGTCGTCCCGCGCATCAGCCGGTCGAGCAGCGTCACCTCACGCTCGTGCTGGTGCAGGGTCGGGCAGAGGACGATTCGCATGTCCTGCTCGTAGAGGGCCTCGGAGGCGCCCGAGAGGATGACCCCGAAGTAGGTCGCCTCCACACGGGGGATCGTGACCCCGATCAGCCCCGTGCGGCCGCCGGAGAGCGCGCGCGCGTTCCGGTTCGTGCTGAAGCCCTGCTCGCGCACCGCTCGCAGCACCACCTCGCGTGTCTCCGGGGAGACGTCGGGCCGGCCGTTGAGAACGCGCGAGACGGTGGCGATCGAGACGCCGGCGGCGCTCGCGACACCGCGAATCGTCGCGCGCTTGCCGTGGTTGCTGTTCGCGTTGGACATCGGGGTGGCTTGAAACTATCACCGGAAACGGTTACAGGATGCACGTCAATCTAGTCCTCGTTCGTCACCGCTGTCAAACACGGATTGCGCTGTGCAAAGCCTTGACACGGCTTTGACGACCTGTTAACCGTTCCCGTAACAAGAGCGAGATTCGGATCACACGCGCCCCCGAACGGCGCCCCCGCAGGTCGACGACGACCCCAAACGGTTCTCGGAAGAACCCCTCCGCGCCTCACGGCCCGGAGAGAAAGGCAGGGAACGTGAACATCTCCATCCGCTCCAGGCGCAAGGCGCTCGGCGGCCTCGGCATCGTGAGCGCGGTAGCCCTCTTCACCGTCCTCCTCGTGCAGGCCGCCCCCGCCGCGCCGACGGCATCGACGGGCATCTCTGCGGCCGCACACAAGTGCCTGGTGGCCACGGGCTCGGGCGATCCGGCCTTCGTTCGCAACTTCAACCCGTACGTGCAGGGCATCCCCTCGTCCTCCTTCGTCCGCGGCGGCATGTACGAGCCGCTCGTGATCACCACGCCGGCCGGCGGCGGCAAGGAGTACAAGTGGCTCGCACAGAGCTATGCCTGGAGCAAGGACGCCAAGCAGATCACGCTGAACCTGCGCAAGGGCGTCAAGTGGTCGGACGGGAAGCCGCTGACCGCCGCCGACGTCGTGTACAGCCTCACGGCAGGCAAGCAGGACAAGACGATGGACATGATCGGCGCCTACCGCGAGGGGACGAACATCGCCTCGATCAGGCAGAAGGGCGCCAACCAGGTCGTCATCGCGCTGAAGACCAAGGACTCGCAGTTCGTTGCCGTCAACCTGAACGCCGTCTTCATCGTGCCCAAGCACGTGTTCTCGAAGGTCGCGGACATCAACAAGTTCCTGAACCCGAACCCGGTCGGCTCGGGGCCGTTCACCCAGGTTGCGAAGTTCAGCAGCCAGTCCTACGTGCTGAACAAGAACCCGAACTACTGGCAGGCGGGCATGCCGAAGATCCCGTGCGTCCAGTACATCCAGGCGACCTCGAACGACGCGGCGCTGCTCCAGATCCGCAGCGGCCAGGCCGACTGGACGCACAACTTCGTCCCCAACGTCGAGAAGGCGTACATCGCGAAGGACCCGCTGCACTTCCACGCGTTCTACGACAACACCGCGTATGCGCAGTCGCTGATGTTCGACACCGAGCAGTACCCGTACAGCCTGCCGGCCTACCGCAAGGCGGTCAGCATGGCGATCGACCGCGTCAAGGTGTGGAAGCTCGGCCAGTACGGCTATTCGCCGCCCGTCGACGCTGTCGGGCTGAACTACCTCTTCCCGACGTGGCTGACGGATCCGGCGGTCAAGGCCGAGGCGAAGCGCCTCGCGACCTACAACCCGGCCGCGGCCAGGAAGATGTTCACCGACAACGGCTTCAAGTACGACGGCGACAAGCTGCTCGACCCGAAGGGCAATCCCGTCTCGTTCCAGATCCACGTGATCTCGGGCTGGTCGGACTGGGTTGCCTCACTCCAGATCATCTCCAAGAACCTCCAGGCCGTCGGCATCGACGCGAGCGTCAAGCTCGAGCCGGACTGGGGCTCGTGGTACCCGAACGCAACGAGCACGAAGTTCGTGACGCTGCTCTGGCAGACCGCGGCGACCGGTTCGCCGTACGGGTACTTCTTCAACAACATGCACAAGAACACGTACGTCCCCTCCGGTGAGGACGCCGTCAACACCGGCAACTTCGCCCACTACCAGCACGCGCAGGCGACAACCCTGCTCGACAAGTGGAAGGGGACGCTCGACGTCAACGCCCAGAAGAAGATCGCGACGCAGGTCCAGAAGCTCTGGCTGAAGGAGCTGCCGATCATCCCGCTCTTCGTGGGCACGCAGTGGTCGACTTACAGCACGAAGTACTTCCACTGCTTCCCGACCCCGAACAACCGGTATGCGCGTCCGATCTTCAACAGCTATCCGGACAACGCCGTCACGCTGACTCGTATTTGCCAGGGCGGCGTGGCACAGAAGAGCCCCATCTCGTAGGTCCCTCCCACCAGCCGTTGGGCGGGGCACTCTCCGCCCCGCCCAGCGGCACCCAAGGGGACAATCCGGCTATGCGCTTCATTCTCCGTCGTCTCGGCTTCTACGCGATCGCACTGTGGGGTGCGATCACCCTCAACTTCGTGCTGCCTCGCCTGATGCCCGGATCGCCGCTCGACGGGCTGATGTCACGGCTCTCGCCCGCGCAGCTCGCCGCGAACCCGAACATGGTGGAGAACCTCCGGTCGTACCTGAACGTCCAGGAGGAGCCGTTCTTCCAGGCGTACTGGACCTACCTCGGACAGGTCTTCACCGGGGACTTCGGCGTCTCGACGTCGAACTTCCCGACGCCCGTCTCCGACGTCGTGGCGCGAACGCTCCCCTACTCCGTGGCGCTCGTCGGCGTGGGCTTCATGATCGCCTTTGTCCTCGGCACTCTCCTCGGGATGGTCGCCGCGTGGCGCCGAGGCGGGCTCGTCGACAACCTCGTCACGCCGGCGTTGATCTCGCTCGGCGCGTTTCCCGCCTTCTTCACCGCGCTGCTCGCCGTCTACTTCCTCGGGCTGAAGTGGGGCTGGTTCCCGATCCAGCACGCGTACGACCTCGATGTCCAGCCCGGCTTCAACTGGCCCTTCATCCGCAGCGCGATCGCCCACGGCGCGCTCCCCTCGCTGATCATCGTCGCCGTCTTCGCGGGCGGCTGGCTCCTGAACATGCGCAACGTGATGATCAACACCGTCGAGGAGGACTACGTCGGCATGGCGCACGCGAAGGGCCTGAAGGACCGCCGCGTGATGACGATGTACGCCGGGCGCAACGCGATCCTGCCGCCGCTCACCGGGTTCGCATCGCAGTTTGGCGCCGCGGTCGGGGGCCTCGTCTTCATCGAGTTCGTCTTCAGCTACCCGGGCGTGGGCTTGACGCTCCAGCAGGCCGCGCTCGGCTCCGACTATCCGCTGACCCAGGCGCTGCTGCTCGTCCTGGCCTGCTGCGTCCTGGTGGCGAACCTGATCATGGACCTGCTCTACGTGGTCCTCGACCCGCGCGTGCGCACCGCGTGAGCAATCTCGCGGATCTCGAGCTCGTCGCGCCCGCGGGCGCCGAAGCGGAGGTCGCCGCCCTCGGGCTCGGTGGCCCGCGCCGGCCGCTTCCGCATGCCGCTCTGGGCGCGCCTCCTGCTCGGGAACTGGAAGTCCCGCCTCGGTCTCGCGATGTTCGCCACGATCGTCGGCTGCGCGCTCGCCGCTCCGTTGATCGCAACGAACACTCCGAGCGACATCGTCGGGCTCCCCGGCCAGCCCCCGAGCCGGGAGTTCTTCTTCGGCACCACCGATCAGGGCTACGACGTCTTCTCGCAGGTCGTCTGGGGCGCGCGGCAGTCCCTCGCGGTCGGAGCGCTCGCGGCAATCCTCTCGACGACGATCGCCGTGTTCCTCGGACTCCTCGCCGCCTACCGCGGCGGCTGGGTCGACGACGTCATCAACCTCGTCACCAACGTCTTCCTCGTGATCCCGACGCTGCCCCTGCTGATCGTGATCGCCTCGTTCGTCGAGAACCGGGGACCTGTGATGCTCGTGCTGATCATCGGTCTCTCGACCTGGGCGATCGAGGCGCGAATCCTGCGCGGGCAGGCGCTGTCGCTCCGGAACCGCGACTTCGTGCTCGCGGCCAAGGTGGCCGGCGAGTCGACCCGGCGCATCGTCTTCAGCGAGATCATGTCCAACATGGTCAGCCGGATCGCGGCGGCCTTCCTGCTCGTCTTCTACATCTCGATCCTCTTCGAAGCGGGCCTGGAGTTCCTCGGCCTGGCCGACATCAACGTGACGAGCTGGGGCGCCACGATGTACTGGGCGCAGAACAACTCGGCCGTTCTCCAGGGCGAGTGGTGGCACTTCTTCTTCCCCGGCTTCGCGCTCGCCCTCTCGGTCGCCTCGCTCGTGCTCGTGAACTACGGGATCGACGAGCTGTCGAATCCGCGCCTCCGCCGCAAGCGCACCCGGCCCGGCGTTCTGCGTAGCCTCTTCGGTGGCCGTCCGGCGATCGCTCGACCGCAGGAGGCCGAGTGACCGTGCTCGATCGGGAAGCCGCGTCCGTGCCGGCCGCAGTGAAGCGCGAGCTGCTCGTGGAGCTGCGTCGGCTCGTCGTCGACTATGAGTCCCCGGGCAGGCGCGTACGCGCCGTCGACCACGTCGATCTCGAGATCCACGCGGGCGAGATCTTCGGGCTCGCCGGCGAGTCCGGGTGTGGGAAGAGCACCACCGGCAATGCGATCCTGCAGATCCTCCGCGAGCCAGCCCGTGTGAGCGGCGGGGAGATCCTCTTCCGGGGCGAGAACCTGCTTGCCAAGAGCCGCGAAGAGCTTCGCCAGTATCGGTGGCGCAACGTCTCGATGGTCTTCCAGAGCGCGATGAACGCGCTCAACCCGGTGCTCCGGGTCGGCGACCAGTTCGTCGACATGATGCGCGCGCACGAGCGCATCTCCAAGAAGCAGTCGCTCGTGCGTGCCGGCTCGCTGCTCGAGATGGTCGGGATCGACCCCACCCGCGTTCGCTCGTATCCGCACGAGCTCTCCGGAGGCATGCGGCAGCGCGTGATCATCGCGATGGCGCTCGCGCTCAGCCCGGAGCTCGTGATCCTCGACGAGCCGACGACGGCACTCGACGTCGTCGTCCAGCGCGAGATCCTGCAGCAGTTCGAGGCCCTGAAGCGAGAGCTCGACTTCGCCGTGCTCTTCATCACACACGACCTCTCCCTCCTCGTCGAGTTCGCCGACCGGATCGGGATCATGTACGCCGGCGAGATCGTCGAGACGGCCGCGGCCCGCGACCTCTTCGCCGAGGCGAAGCATCCGTACACGCAGGGGCTGCTGAGCTCGTTCCCGCCGCTCACCGGCCCGCTCGTGCGGATGACCGGCATCCCCGGCATGCCGCCCGACCTCGCCGACCCGCCGAGCGGCTGCCGCTTCCATCCACGCTGCCCGCACTGCGTTCCGTCGGACGAGCAGCTCTACGCGCGGCAGGTGGCCGAGAAGCCGCTCCTCAAAGGGGCCGCGCCGGGTCACTTCGTCGCCTGCCACCTCGTCGAAGGCGCATCGTGAGCACCGCACTCGACGTCCAGCACCTGACGAAGCACTTCGCCGCCGGCGGCACGCGCCTCTTCGCACGCGGGGCCAAGCTCCACGCGGTCGACGACGTCAGCTTCACGCTGCGGCCAGGGACGATCACCGCGCTCGTGGGGGAGAGCGGCAGCGGCAAGAGCACGGTCGCGCGGATGCTCGCACGGCTGTACGACCCGACCTCCGGCGCAGTCTTCTACGAGGGCGCCGACGCGACGCGCGCCACGAGGCGCAAGGACGTCCTTCGCTACCGCTCGCAGGTGCAGATGATCTTCCAGGATCCCTTCGGCTCGCTGAATCCGGTGAAGACGATCGCGCACCACATTGAGCGGCCGCTGAAGATCCATCGCATCGTGCCGCCGGACGCCGTCGCCGACCGGGTGCGCGAGCTGCTCTCGACCGTCGGCCTCGTGCCCGCAGACGCGTACGCGGCGAAGTACCCCCACGAGCTCTCCGGCGGCCAGCGGCAGCGGGTCGCGATCGCTCGGGCGCTCGCCGTCGAGCCGCGTGTGATCCTCGCCGACGAGCCCACCTCGATGCTCGACGTCTCGATCCGGATCGGGATCCTGAACCTGATGCTGACGCTGAAGGAAGAGCGCGATCTCTCCTTCCTCTACGTGACACACGACCTCGCGAGCGCGCGCTACGTCGCGGACGAGATGCTCGTGATGTACGGCGGGCAGATCGTCGAGCAGGGGCCGGTGGAGGAGGTGCTGCGGAATCCGCTGCACCCGTACACGCGCCTGCTCCTTTCAGCCGTCCCCGATCCGCGCTCCGGCGCGAGAATCGAGGGGTTCGGACCGCGCCGCTCGCAGTACGGGGCGGTCGATCCGGTCGCCGGGTGTCGCTTCGTCGAGCGCTGTCCGCTCGCGATCTCGGTCTGCTCGCAGCGCACCCCGGAGCTCGTCGAGGCCCGTCCCGCCCAGAAAGCGCGCTGTCATGTGACCGCGCCGGCTCCGGACGTCGTCCATGTCTGAGACCGCGCGCATCGGCCTGATGCTCTGGACCGTGCGGCGCGAGTGCGACCGCGCGTTCGAGTCGACGCTGCGCGAGGTGGCCGCAATCGGCTACCAGGGCGTCGAGCTCGTCGAGCTCCACGGCCACGAGCCGGACGACGTCGCCGCCTGGCTCGCCGATACCGGGCTCGTTGCTTGCGGTCGACATGCGTCGCTCGATGCGGTCGAGTCGGAGCTGCCCGCCCTGGCCGCGGAGGCAGGGACGCTCGGCTGGCGGCGGCTGTCCGTCAGCTGGGTCGACCCTTCCGAGCTCGGCCCGGGTCTCGTGCGCCGTCTGACCGCCGCCGCAGTCTCGGCGAAGGCACATGGGCTGGAGCTCGGCTTCCACAACCACGACGCCGAGGTGAAGCTGCGTGACGACGGCGCCAGCTTCCTGGACGACCTGCTCGCAGCTGAGGCGGTCTTCCTCGAGCTCGACCTCGGCTGGGCCTGGTACGCGGGCGCGGACCCGCTCTCCCTCCTCGGACGCGCCCGCGGCCGGTGCCCACTCGTGCACGTGAAGGACTTCTCCAGCCGCGAGCCCGGCTCGTTCGCTCCAGTCGGCGACGGCGAGGTCGGCTACGAACGCGTCGCGCCGTCCGCGGTCGAGGCAGGCGCCGAATGGCTGCTCGTCGAGCAGGACGAGACGGACGGACCGCCTCTGGAGGCCGCCCGGCGCTCATTCGAGGCCCTGACCGCGATGGTCGCGAGCGTGGCCGCATGAACACGCCTGCGCGCGTTGGCGTCGTCGGCTGCGGCGTGATCAGCCGCCAGTACGCGGAGGGCTCCAAGGCCTTCGACTCCTTCGAGCTCGTCGCCTGTGCCGATCTCGATCGGTCGCAGGCCGAAGCGCTGGCCGAGGCGCACGACCTCCGCGTTGCGTCGGTAGACGAACTGATCGAGGACTCGTCGATCGACGTCGTCCTCAATCTGACGCCGCCCGGCGCACACGTGAGCATCATCCGCGCCTGCCTCGCGGCCGGGAAGCACGTCTACACCGAGAAGCCGCTGGCCACCGAGACCGCGGCGGCGGCCGAGCTGGTCGCCGAGGCGCACCGGCTCGGGCTGCGGATCGGCTGCGCGCCGGACACGTTCCTCGGGAGCCCCTACCAGGCGGGCCGAGCGCTGCTCGACGCGGGCGCAATCGGCGAGCCGTTGTCGGTGAGCGCCGCGGTGCTCGTCGGTGGGCAGGAGACCTGGCACCCGAACCCGGACATCTTCTTCGCGGACGGAGCCGGCCCGCTGCTCGACATGGGCCCGTACTACCTGAGCGCCATCGTCTCGCTGCTCGGCCCCGTGGCACGCGTGGCCGGCTTCGCGTCTACTCGGACGCGCGAGCGCACGATCGAGATCGGGCCGCGGGCCGGAGAGCTGTTTCGTGTGCTGACGCCGTCGCACGCGACGGCGTCCATGGAGCTCGAGAGCGGTGTCACCGCAAACCTCGTCGCGAGCTTCGAGACGAACGGCCAGTACGTCTGCGACCTCGAGCTCCACGGCACCGAGGGCGTGATCTGGTTCCCGGACCCCAACGGCTTCGACGGGCCGGTTCGCGTGCGTCGAGGACGAGAGGGCTGGCAGGACGTCCCGTTCCTCTCGCGCGGCGATCAGGACGTCCGCGGTATCGGCCTACACGAGCTCGTCGAGGCGATCGCGGCCGGCCGGCCCGAGCGCGCGTCGGGAAGCCTCGGCCTGCACGTCGTCGACGTCGCTCGCGGCATCCTCGTCGCGGCGGCGGAGAGGCGGATCGTGGAGATCGACTCCCGTGCCAGCCAGCCCGAGGCGATGCCGGTGGAGACGATCGCCTGACGCTCTCGCGCTAGCTTTCGCCCATGGACCGAGCACTCGGCTTCGCACTCGACCCGGACGGCGGTGAGCGACTGGCCTTCGGCGTGTCGTCGCCGGCGAAGGCCGGCTTCTCGTCCTCACGACGCCCGGTGGGCTCGACGGCTTCTTCCGCGAGCTCGCGGCGGCACACTCGGACGGAACTCTCGGGCCCGAGGCATACGCCGGCGCATCAGAGAGGTACGGAATTACGTGGCTCGGCTAGCCGAGCGAGGGAGGCGCTCGGTCAAGTTGTCGAGTGTCCGGCGCAGCGCGCGCGACGCGGCGTAACGGACGATGGTCCGGTCGAACAGTCCGGCAAGACCGCGACGCGGCTCGAAGTCGACGACCAGCGTGTACTCGAACCCCTCGGCGGCGGGCTCGAAGCGTCTCTCGTGCACCGCATCGGGCACGCCTCTCTGGGTGGAGTGGTAGCGAACGAGCGCCGGCCGGCTGAGCTCGTCGAGGGTCATGTGCAGCTCGGTGACACGCCCGGCAAGCCGCATCTGCAGCCGCGCGGTGTCGCCGGGCTCCTGCCACCTCGTCTGCTCCAGGTCCGGGATGTCGACGAGATCCGGCCAGAACTCGCTCCAGTTGGCCGGCTTCGTGATGTAGTCGAAGCCGACGTCACGTTCAACCGGGATGACCCTCGACCTCTCGATCCGCACCATCGTCTCCAGCGGGCGAAGACTAACTCGCAACCGCCGCGAGAGCAGCAGCCGGGAGCACGTAGCCGCCACCGGTTGCGAAGGGGGCGAGCGCCCCTTCGAGCCGCCCGATGAGTACATCGCGCTGTGCCGGGGACAGCCCGCCGAGCACAAGTGCGACCGGCCCTCCTGTATCGGCGGTGAAGCTGATGTAGTCGTCCAGGTCGCGATGGCCGAAGTGCACGTGAAGCTCTTCCGTTCGCACCGCTGGCAAAGCCCGCAGCCTCGAGCAACGCCCGGAGATCGTCTTCGCCGGCCAGGCTGAAGGGACTCGGAGCCCCGGGCTCTGGTGGAGGCACGTGACCTAGCTCGACGAGAATCCCGGCGAGAGCCGTGAGCCACTGGTTCCGCTCCGGTGCGCCCCAGACTGCCAGTGCCAGGCGCCCACCCGGGCGCAGCACACGGCGGGCCTCAGAGAAGGCCGTCGCGGGTTGCGCCATCAGCATGTACCCGAACCGGCAGAGCAC
This sequence comes from uncultured Gaiellaceae bacterium, assembly GCA_963749515.1. Classification (GTDB taxonomy): domain Bacteria; phylum Actinomycetota; class Thermoleophilia; order Gaiellales; family Gaiellaceae; genus Gaiellasilicea. The sequence goes on along the minus strand of CAVVMR010000001.1, from coordinate 55,537 downwards.
GCCGTCGACCGAGTCGGAGCCCAGCTCGATCCTCTCGGCGTCGATCACGCGGTAGTCCACGCTGTCGAGACCGATTTCGGCGCCGCGGCGGCGGGCGACCTCCAGCATCTCCGGTGAGAAGTCGGTCGAGATCAGGCGGCCGTGCTCGCCGACGAGCGCGGCCGCTTCGAAGCCGGTGTCACCGGCGCCGGCCGCCAGTTCGAGCACCGTGTCGCCCGGCTGGGGCGCAAGCTCTCCGATCATCCATTCCCGTACCGGCGACATGGTCTCCTCGATACGCGCCCGGTGCCGTTCCCAGCCCGGCGCGAGCGCCTGCGCCACCTCGTAGACGAAGCGACTCCACTCCTCGGGATCCACGCCACCTCGAGCAACAGACGCGGCTGTCATGCCGGCCGGATGTTGCGGTTGGCGCGAAAGACGTTGTCGGGGTCGTACTTCTTCTTGACCTCGGCGAGACGCTCGAAGTTCGCTCCGTAGGTCGCTCGGATGCGGTCGTCTCCCTCGTCAGCGGTCTGGAAGTTGATGTACGTCCGGCCCGTCGAGAACGGTTGGAGCCGCATCCAGGCGTCGCGGATCCACTCCTGATACGCGTCCGCGTTCGGCTCGTCCGGGTCCCACATCCCGTTCGCGCCGTGCATGTACTGGGCGTCTCGATTGCCGATCGCCCCGTCGTCCTCGTCGCGCTCGTTGAGCGCCCCGCCGAGATGCAGGAAGCCAAGCTCGGCGCCGGGAATCTGGCACTCGGCGAACAGGTCACGGGTGACCGACAGGAGGTCGTCGGTCAGCTCCGCCACGAAGTCGGTCTTCCAGTAGTAGTGGTTTCCCTTGGGCTCGGCCTCGTCCAGATAGGACTGCACCTGGGTGTAGGGCTGCTCCTCGAGCAGGTCGACGAGCGGGTTCCCGAGTTCCCGGATCGGAGCGAGCACCTCGTCCGTGGCGTCCAGGTCGCCGGAGTAGCAGACGGCCATGGCGCAGATCTTCTTGCCGTGCCACTCCTCGGGCACGAAGGGCTCCGGCGGTGCATGGATCAGGAGCATCCACACGGTCAGCTCGCGAGGTGCCTCGGTCGTGATCCTGCGATAGGCGTGGAGGATCTCGTCGGCACGCTCGAAGGGCCAGGCGATCAGCCCGCCGTAGACGGTCGGCCCGACCTCGTGCAGGCGGAACGTGAAGCGCGTGACGACCCCGAAGTTGCCGCCGCCGCCGCGCAGCGCCCAGAAGAGGTCGGCGTTCTGGTCGCGGCTGGCCGTCCGGATCTCGCCGTCCGCGGTGACGATCTCGACCTCCTCGAGGTTGTCGACCGTCCAGCCGAAGCGGCGGGCCAGGTAGCCCAGGCCGCCTCCGAGCGTGAGGCCGGCGACGCCGACCTCGGAGATGAAGCCGAGCACCGTCGCGAGCCCGTGCTCCTGCGTTGCCCGGTCGACGTCCTGGAGCAGGCAGCCCGGCCCGACGTGCGCGAGCTTGGCGGCGGGATCGACCGTGAGGTCGCGCATCCGGGACATGTCGAGCGTGAGACCCCGTTCCGCGATCGACGTTCCGGCGATGTTGTGGCCGCCCCCCTTGATGCTGAGCAGCAGCCCGTGCTCGCGCGCGAACCCGACGGCTGCAGAGACGTCGCCGGCCGTTGCCGGCTGGACGACGAGCGCGGGTGACGTGGCCACCATCCCGTTCCAGACCAGCACCGCGTCGTCCCAGCCCGCGTCGCCGGAGCGAAGGATCGACCCTTCGATTGCCGTCTCCAGCTCCTCGAGGTGCTCGGGCATCAGGTTGACCGATCCACCCGTGAGTCCTGCCATGTCGATCGTGCTCGTGCTCATGCTGCTGCCTCCTTTCCGGTCGGTGGTTCGAGGGCCGGGCGCAGCGCCGCCACGAACGCGTCCGGCTGCTCGATGTGAGGGACGTGGCCGGCGTCCTCGACCACGTGCAGGCGCCAGCCGTGCGTCGAGCTCGCGACCTCGCCGACGCGCAACGGCACCATCCGGTCGTGCCGGCCCCAGATCAGGGTCACGGGAATCCCGATGCGCTGAAGGTCGGCGTCGGGGACCCGTTTCGTACACGTCCTGATCAGGTGCCTCATCGTCTGCTTGACGTGCGGGACGGCTCCACGCGCCAGGTTGTAGGCATCGAATGCGCCGAGCCACTCCGGGTCCCGCCGGCGGGTCACAGCCGGGTCGAGGAACGCCCAGCGCGCGAACCGGTCCATGTTGCGCTGGGACGGTCTCAGGTCGAACAGGATCGCTGCGAGCATCAATCCCAGCGGCAGCCGGTAGGGCGCAACGCCGGGCGTCCCGTAGATCACCAGCTGCCGCAGCGCATCGCCGTGCAGCGTTGCGTACCGAGCGGCCAGGCTGCCGACGAGTGAGTGCGCGACGAGCAGCGGCTTCTCGAGGCACGTCTGCTCGATCAGCGCCGTGAGCCAGGCGTCGAAGGACGCCGAGTCCAACCGGGCTACGGGCTTGGACTCTCCGAGGCCGGGGACGTCGGGCACGACCACCCGATGGCGCTCGGCGAGCCGGGAGAAGACGGGTGCCCAGTAGACGCCGCCGCACTCGATCCCACCGTGCAGCAGGACGACCGGCTGTCCGTCGCCGCCCTCCAGCACGGCCGTCGAGACTCCCGCCACCTGAAGACGTCGCTCCGTGACAGGCGTCCCGGCCAACAATCGCTCCCTGGTCGTCACGCAGACAACGTGCCGGGCGAGACCGCGTTCCGCATCGGGGCAACCACCCAACTTGCGACCGGAGCGAAGTGGGTAGAACTGCCTAGTGAGGGTTCAGACGAGCTTGTGCTCGTACGCGAATGCCGTCGCCGCGGCCCGCGTCTGCACCCGCAGCTTCGTCAGGATGTTGCTGACGTGACGGTCCACGGTCCGCTCGCTGAGGACGAGCTCGGACGCGATCGCCTTGTTCGTCGCGCCCGCCGCGACCAGGCGCAGGACCTGCAGCTCCCGCGGCGTCAGCCCGTGGACGTCAGCAGAGCCACCGGTCGCGGCGAGCGCGTCCACGCGGGCGACGTCAGGCCCGGCTCCAAGCTCTGCGAAGACGCTCCGTGCTGCCGCCAGCTCCATCTCGGCCGTGTCTTCGTCGTCGAGCGCGCGGCAGGCCAGCCCGACGAGCACTCGCACCCGTGCCGCCTCGTACGGCGCTTCGAGGTCGTGCCACTGCCGCAACGCGTTCCGGAGCGATGCGAGGCCGGATCGCGTATCGCTCTCGGCCAGATCGACGGCTCCGCGAGCCTGCTCGACCATGGCCGCCAGCATGCCGCTCTCGTAGCGCTCGCCGATCTCGCCGAGCTCGTGACACGCGGCGCGGGCCTTTCCCTCTTCGCCGACGACCAGCATGATCTCGACGTAGGCGGCGAGCAGACCGGCACGCTTCAGCGGTTCCGTGACCTCGCCGGCCGCTCGCTCGATCGCGGCCGCCGCAACGTCCGAGCGCCCCTGCGCCAGGCGCAGCTGGGCCAGCCCGGGCTGCGGCTCCCAGCCGCACCGGCTCGCCTCCCGATAGGCCTCCTCGGCCTCCTCGAACCGGCCTTGCAGGCGAAGCAGCTCTCCCTGGCGATAGAAGGCGAGGCCGGCGGCCGGGTTCATCGTCTCCTCGAAACGACGAGCGGCGCGGCGTGCCTCTTCGAGCGCCTCGGCCCAGGCGCCCCGCAATTGCATGATCTCAGCCCTGTGAACCAGGCATCGGCCGGTGAAGGCCACGACGTCGGGCTGCTGCTCACACCACCGGGTCAGGGCCGCCGTCCACTCGCCAGCCCGGCGCATCTCGTACACCTCCTGGCACGCCATGATCACGCCGCAGTAGACGAGTCCCGTCGGAATCGGCGAGACCTCACCGGTGGTGACGGCGACCATCGCTTCGTCCAGCAGGCCGAGACCCTGCTTGACGTCTCCGTCCTTGATCAGCATGTACCCCTGCCCCTGCGCCGCGAGCGCGACCAGATCCGCGTCGCCGAGCCGCCGGCCGATCTCCGCGGCTTCACCGGCCGTCGCAGCCCCGGCGGCGAAGTCACCCGCGGCCTCCTGCTCGAACATCACGGGCAGCAGCAGGTAGCCGCGCTCGGCGCAATCGCGACCGTCGCTGTCGAGCAGCCTCTGCGCGCGTCCGAGCCAGCCGCTCGCGCCGCCCACCTCGCCTCGCAGCGCCAGGGTGATGCCGACCCAGGTCGCACACCCCGCGGCGCGCTGCGCGTCGTCCGCCTCGACATGGAGTTGGTGGGCTCGCTCCAGGGAACGCAGCCACTCGTCGTCGCGACCGAGCATGAAGGCCGATGTCGCGAGGAGCTCGAGATCCTCTGCCTCGAGCGGAGCCGCCTCGTCGGCGCGCGAGAACGCCTCGTAGGCGTCCGACCACGCTCGCGCTGCAAAGGCCCGGCGGCCGCGCTCGAGGTGGTCCGAGGCCGGCGTCGTTCGTGCCTCGGAATCTCCCCTGGCCTGAGCGGGGGACATGCGAGGAACTCTACGCGCGACCGGTCTTAGCCGACAGCAAGGCAGCCGCTCGCCGGCGCAACGCGCTGATCGAGAAATCCGGTCCCGGACGGCGGACGTATCAACCGGGCGACCGCCACCGCACCCGGGAGGAGCCATGTCCGTTCGAAGCACCGTCTTGGCCGCGAGCTTCGTCGCGCTCTCACTCGTCTTCGCCGCCGCCGCGTCCGCGTGGCGCGCTCCGAGTGATCGCACGGCGCCGACGACCCCCACCAACCTTCGCATCACGGCGAGCGGGCCGAACAGCATCTCGCTCGCCTGGAATGCCGCCACCGACAACTCGAGCAACTGGTGGTACTGCGTGCGGCGTGACGGCCAGGGCTGCATCAGGGTCGACCGGCCGCAGACGACGGTCACCTTCACGAAGCTGATGCCGAGCACGACGTTCAACTACTCGGTGATCGCGATCGACGCTGTCGGCAACCGCTCCGGCAGCAGCAACACCGTCAGCTTTACGACGCCCGCCGACACCGCGCCGCCGACGTCACCGACATTGAGCGTCAACACGGTCTTTCCGACGCGCATCTCGGTCTCGTGGACGCAGTCGACCGACGTTGTGAGCAACCAGGTCTGGTACACGCTTCTCAGGGACGGAAGCCCGTACGGAGCGGATCTGATCGGGTACCGCTCGGCGACCGTCCTGGATCTCGCGCCGTCGACGACGCACGTGTTCAAGGTCACGGTGCGCGACCGGTCCGGCAACACCGCCGAGAGCAATGTCGTCACCGTGACGACGCCGCCGAAGACCGACAACGTGCCGCCCACGGCGCCGACCAACCTGCGCCTGTCCTCGGAGTCGTCACCACCCGAGATCTGGCTGGACTGGAATCAGTCGACGGACGACACCGATCCCCAGTCGCAGATCATGTACGACGTGTATCTGAACGGCGTGCCGGAACACGCCGCGATCGGGTACGGCGAGACGATCGTCTACTGCCGGGGGGAAGGCCCCAACACGATCGAGGTCAGGGCCGTCGACACGTCCGGAAACGTCTCGGCGCCGAGCAACCAGATCGTGTTCTGCTAGCTAACCGTCGGTCAGCCGGTGTTGCGCAGCGCCGCGGCGATGCCGGCGATCGACCGCAGGAGCGGACGGAGGGCGCGCTCGTCGCCCGCTCGGTGCGCCCGCAGGAGCTCGACCTGGATGGCGTTCATCGGGTCGACGTACGGGTTCCTCAGGCGCACCGAGCGCTGCACGACAGGGTGACGGTCGAGCAGCGCCTCCGCCTCGACGATCGCGAGCACCGCCTCGACGGTGCGCCGGTGCTCCTCGGAGAGGCGACTCCAGATCCGATCGCGGTCGGCGCTCGCGGGCACGAGGTCGAGATACCCGGTGGCGATCTCGAAGCTCGATTTGGCGAGCGTCATCTCGAGGTTCTCGACGAGCGCTCGGAAGAACGGCCACTCGCGGTACAGGCGGCGCAGCCAGTCCAGCCGCTCGCCCTCCACGCCGTACTCCACGAACGCTGAGCCGCACCCGTACCAGGAGGGCAGCAGGCAGCGGTTCTGCGTCCAGGCGAACACCCACGGGATCGCGCGCAGAGCCTCCAGCTCGCCACGCCCCGCCGCCTCCGGCCGCGATACCGGGCGGGAGCCGATCTCGAGCAGCGCGAGCTCGTCCACCGGCGTGAAGCTGCGAAAGAAGGGCGGGAACGCCGGGTCCTCCCACACGAGCGCGCGGTAGGCGGCGAGCGAGGACGCTGCGAGCGTCGTCATCGTGTCGCGCGCGCCCTCGTTCGGCGGCGCGAGCCCCGCTTCCTCCGGGAACGCCGTCAGCAGCGTCGCGGCGACGGCCGCCTCGAGATTCCGCTCCGCAAGCCCGGGCAGGCCGTACTTGAAGGAGATCGTCTCGCCCTGCTCGGTCAGCTGGAGCCGTCCGGCCACGGCACCCGGTGGCTGCGCGAGCACCGCGGCGTAGGTCGGCCCTCCGCCGCGACCCGCCGAGCCGCCTCGGCCGTGGAAGATCGTCAGCTCGACACCGCGCGCGTCCGCGAGGGAGACGAGCTCCTCCTGGGCGCGGTAGATCTCCCAGTTGGCGGCGAGGTAGCCGCCGTCCTTGGCGGAGTCGGAATAACCGACCATCACCTCGAGGCGCGGCCGCGGGCTTCCGTCGAGGAGCTCCCCGGCGAGGTGGCGCGCGCCGCGTAGGTCGTCGATCGTCTCGAGCAGCGGCACTGCGTGCACGTTCAGGCCGGCCGAGCGGGCGATGGTCTCCGCCATGAGAACGTCGCCGGCGCTCGCAGTCATCGACACGATGACGCGGTCGATCGCTCGCGGCCCGTGGCGCTCTCGCATCTCGGCGGCTGCGGTGAGCGCGGCGACGACATGGTCGGCCCGCTCGCGCACGTCCTTCGCGTGAACGCGCAGGTCGAGCGTGGCCACGTGCAATCCGAAGACCTCTACCCGCGCGCGGAGGTCGGCGAGAGCGCCGTCGGCGACACGAGCGGCGCCGTGCGCGCGGAGCGTGGCATCGACGCGGGCCAGGTCGTCCGAGAGCTCGTCGGCGTCTCGGTACTCGTCGGCAGCGAGCCGCTCCCAGATTCGAACGAGCTCGGCGCGGTACGGCTCGTCGCTCGTCGAATCCAGCTCCGGGACGGGCCCGACGAGCTCCGTGGACATCCCCCACGCGGAGCCGAGCAACCTCACGTCGCGCCGCAGGAGGTCGCGGGCGAGCGTCCGCGCGCGCTCGAGCGCGTCGACGATCGTGTCCGCGCCGGCGTTCGGGTTGCCGTCCATGTCGCCGCCGATCCAGGTACCGAGCCGAAGCGGCGGCGGCGCTCCCGGGATCGCCTCGCGCAGCTCGCGCACGAGCCGCGGCAGCGCCTGCCACAGGCTCGCCTCGACGAACCACAGCCCGTTGCGGATCTCGTCGACGACGCGCGGCCGCCGCGAGCGCACCTCGTCCGTCTGCCAGAGGATCGTCACCTCCTCCGCGATCTGCTCGCGAACGCGCCGCTGGGTCGAGTGCGGCAGCTCCGGATCGTCGAGCCGGCGCAGCGCCGTCGCGAGGCGCTGGTGCGCCTGGAGGATCGTGCGGCGGCTCGCCTCGGTCGGATGCGCGGTGAGCACCGTCCGCACCTCGAGCCGCGCTGCCGCTGCGAGGAGCTCGTCGTCGCCGACACCCGCGTCGCGCAGGCGTGCGACCGCATCGGCGAGCGACTCGCGAGGCACGCGGCCCTCGTGCTCGTACTGGCGGCGGCGGCGCAGGCGATGGTGCTGCTCGGCGATGTTCGCGAGCTGGAAGAAGATCGAGAAGGCCCGCAGCACGGCGGCCTGCTGGTCGAGAGAGAGGGCGCCGATGGTCTCCTCGAGCTCCGCGCGCTGGCCTGTTTCGCGCGCGTCACGTGCGAGCCCGCGGATCTGCTCCTCCAGCACGAGCAGCTGTTCGCCTTCCTGCTCGACGAGGACGTTTCCCAGCACGTCGCCGAGCAGGCGGACGTTGGCGCGGAGTTGCGCGTCTGGTGCGCTCACAGTCGCGCTACTTTACTTTCGCCAGTGAAGCTCTCTTCCGCGCCAATCGCCGTCCTGGTCGCCACGATCTCGCTCGCCTCGGGCGGCAGCTCGAGCGCGACGGACTACGGCCGCACGGCACGCGCGGGCTGTGCCGCGGCCGACGGAACGGCTGCCGTGGCCGCCCCGCGCTTCGTGCGGACGATCGCCACCGGCGAGACCGGCTGGTTCGCCTCGCCGGGGCTCGTCGACCTCAACGGCGACGGTCGCCTCGAGATCGTGGCGCCGTTCTACTCCACGTTCGTGTTCGACGCCAAGGGTCGTCCGCTCGGAAAGGGAACGGCGACGAAGGGTCGCGTCTACGCGCCCGGAGTGGTTGCCGACCTTGACGGCGACAAGGTGTCCGAGATCGTCGTCGGGGGCAACGAGGGAACGGTCGCCGCGTACGAGCTTCGCGGCGGGAGCCTGAAGCTCGAGCCCGGCTGGCCCGCCTCGACGTGCAGCGGCGGCCAGTGCCCCGAGGCGCGGGGCATGGCGGCCGCCGATCTCGACGGTGACGGCCGCATCGAGGTCGTCGTGACGACGACCAACACCTCCCCCACCGGATCGCAGGTGTTCGTCTTCAACGCGAAGGGCTCCGTCTACCGGCCCAAGGGTGCGCCGGCCACCGCCTGGCCCCGGTTCAACAAGCTGTCCGGCAAGGGCAACGACGCCGACTTCAACGGCTACGGCAACCACGGCTATGGCGCCTACGGCGAGAACGTGGGCATCGGCAATCTCGACGACGACCCGCAGCTCGAGATCGTTGTCACATTCGACAACCATCAGATCAACGTCTTCAACCACGACGGGACGTCGGTGCTCACCTCCCCCTGGTTCCGGAATCGCGACAGCCGTCACAGTGGGCGCCGGCTCGGCTGGGGCCAGTTCATCCGCTGGCTGAGCCCGGTCGTCGAGGATCGCCACTACCACCAGCATGTGGGCCCGTGGCCGCACCCGAAGACGGACATGTGGCTGCAGTGGACGGCCTCACCGCCCTCGGTCGCCGACCTCGACCGCGACGGTCGGAACGAGGTGATCGGGCTGCCGAATGCGGAGATGAAGGAGCCGTACGAGACGCAGGCCTATGCGTTCATGGTGCTCGACGGGGCGCAGAAGGGCGGCGCACGCTCCGGACGGAGACACGCCGGGTTCGTGACCTTGCCGCTCTCGGGCAAGCCGGCCGTGCGACCCAGCGGCGACTGGTATCCGCCGAGCGGCATCCCGGCTCCCACCGTGGTCGACATCGCCGGCGATCCGCGGCCCGAGATCGTCGCCTCGGTGCCCGACGGGTTCGTCTACGCGGTCGCGCCGACCGGGAAGCGGCTGTGGCGCTTCGACTACGCCCGCGGAGCGGCGAAGACGTTTGCCTCGGAAGTCGTCGCCGCCGACCTCAACCGTGACGGAACGCCCGAGCTCGTCTTCGGCACCTATGCCCTGACGCCCGGGTCCGGCCGGCTCGTCGTTCTCTCCGCTGCGGGCAAGCGTCTGCACGACATCCGGCTGCCGCGCCAGGGGACGAACGGGAACGGGATCGGCGTTCCTGCCGCACCCTCGATCGGCGACCTCGACAAGGACGGTCGCCTCGAGATCGTGCTGACGACCTTCGACCACGGAATCGACGTCTTCCGCGTGCCGGGGTCCGGCACCAATTGCCTGCCCTGGCCGACCGGACGCGGCAACGCGCTCCGGAACGGCATGGGGCCTGCGACTGCTCCTTAGCTCTCCTAACGACGCAGTGCGGCAAGCAGCTCCTGGTGGCGCCGCTCCTCGTCGCTCGGAGCCTCCTCCTCCGCATCCCGCCCGCTCCGCTGCGCGAGCACGACCTGCACCGGCTTGACGATGAAGAAGAAGACCGCGGCTGCGATCGCGACGAACTGGATCACATCGGTGATGAAGGCGCCGTAGCGGAAGACCGAGTCGTTGATCGTGAACGTGAGCGCGCTGAAATCGGGCTTCCCGATCACCGCGGCGATGATCGGCATCACCAGATTGTTGACCAGCGAGTTGATGACGGCCGCAAAGGCGAGGCCCATGACGAATGCGACGGCAAGCTCGATCAGGTTGCCTCGCATCAGGAAATCCTTGAACTCCTGCACCAGCGGCTTCATGGCTCCTCCTCGACCGTATTCGGGGAAGCTGCGAACGTAACGGCTCAGGCGCCGCGGGGCAACGAAGCGGTGACGACGGTGCCGCGGCCCGCCGGGCTCACGACGATGAGCGTCCCGCCCGCGGCCTCCGCGCGGTCGCGCAGACCGATCAGCCCGGATCCGGCCGACGTGTCGGCGCCGCCGGAGCCGTCGTCCCGGATCTCGACGCGGACGAGATCGCCGGCGCAGCCGATCGTGACGTTCGCGCCGGTCGCGCCCGCATGCTTGACGACGTTGGTCAGCGCCTCGGAGACGATGAAGTACGCGGTCGCCTCGATGTGACCGCCGAGGCGCTCCTCCGTGACGTCGAACTCCACCGGCAGCGGCAGCCGGGTGCCGAGCGCTCGTAGCGCCCCCTCCAGGCCGTAGTCGGTGAGCGCGCCGGGATGGAGCCCGCGGGCGAGCTCACGCAACTCCTCGAGCCCGGCGTCGAGCTCTTCCGCGGCAACATCCAGCAGCTCGCTCGCCGACTCCGAATCGGCCCGCCACCGGGCCTGCGCGGCGCGGATCGTCAGGGCGGCCGCGACCAGCCGCTGCTGCGCGCCGTCGTGGAGGTTGCGCTCGAGCTTCCTGCGCTGCTCGTCGCCGGCACGGACGATGCGGGCGCGCGATGCCTGCAGGTCGGCCCGCGCCTGCGCACTCGCGACGGCGAGGGAGACGAGCTCGCAGAAGGCGCCGAGCCGGACCTCGCTGTCCTGCGGCAGAGGGTCCTCGCCGCCGATCGAGACGGCCCCCCAGGGCGTTCCGGCGACAACGATCGGAGCGGCGACCGTCGACCGGTAACCGCTGCGCAGCATCATCTCCGCCCACTCGCCCGTGGCCGCGCCCCAGTCGTCGACGCGGGCCGGGACACCCGTGTCCCGCGCCCGACCGACCGTCGTGTTCTCGTCGAACAGGAGTCGCGTGCCGAGCGGAAACGGGTCGATCCCGTCGCGGTTGTGGCGGCCGACGACGGTGGCGGTGTCGTCCCCCTCGTAGCGCCAGACCGCCGACGCGTTCACCGCGAGCACGCGCGCGCACTCCGCCGACACGGCCGTGAAGACACGCTCCGGGCTCGCCTCAGAGGCCACGAGCGTCGCCACGCGCCGGAGGGCCCGCTGTTCCTGGGCGAGCCGTCCGATCTCCGCCAGCTTCGCCTCCGGATCACCCTCCATCGCCGGCTCGCCGCTCTGCGCTTCGCTCACACGGTCGGTGAGGTCGATGCCGGAGGTGACGAGATAGGCGGGAAGGCCGTCCTCGCCCTTCACCGGCTTGTTCGACCACGCGATCAGGCGCCGGCCGCCGTCCTTCGTCTGCCAGTGCCCGACCTGAGGGCTCGAGTGGCCTGTCCGCCAGATGAAGGCGAGCACCTCTCGAAACGCGTCCGCCTCCTCGCGCGGGATGACGGACTCGAAGGCAGGACGGCCGAGCACCTCGCGACGCGAGAACCCCGTCGCGCGCTCGCACGCGTCGTTGAAGAGCATGAACGTGGCGTCGCGATCGAGCACGCAGACGAGCGCCTGCGTCGTCTCGGTCAGAACCTCGGCGAACGCATCGCCGAGCTCGAAGCTGCTCTTGCCCGGCTGATCGCCCATGAAGTGATTGAGACTAGCTCCGAACAGATGATTTGCAATCTCCTGACATGGCCGGGATACGGTTTGTGACGATGCGCACGCTCCTCGCACTGCTGGCCCTCGCTGTCGCCGCTCCGGCAATCGCCGCCGACCTGCCCGAGTCGACCGGCATGGCCCAGCGCGGCAGCCTCAAGGTGGTCAGCCGCGTGCTGCTGAGCCCGACCGGAGGGGAGATGAAGGGAGTCTGGCTCGACGGGAAGGCGACATGCCTCATCAAACGGACGCTGCGCGTCTCGATCAACATCGACCTCGTCTCGGCGGCGGGCACGACGACGAGGATCACGAGGGCTCGCACCGGCACCGTCGACAACTGCGCGGAGGGCGGCCCGAACTTCGGCTTCGACCTCAAGCCGCGCGCGTACAAGATGGCCTGCGCGAACGGCCGCTGGAAGCCCGGGCGCTACTCGATGACGGTGAAGACGACCCACGTGCGCTCGGGCCTGATCGCGCAGGCGAGCCTGTACCACCAGGTCACGCGGCGCTGCTGAGCTAGGCCCGCAGGACGACCTCGAGCGCGGTGCCGCGGCCGGGCCGCGAGCTCAGCGCGAAGCCGCCCTCGATCGTGTCGGCGCGGAGGCGCATGTTCTTCAGCCCCTGGCCCGCCGCCGCACCCTCGCCGTCGAAGCCGACCCCGTCGTCCCGGACGCTCACGATCCGCCGCCCCAGACGCTGGCCGATCCAGACCTCGGCATGATGGGCGCCCGCGTGCTTGCGGACGTTCGCGAGCCCTTCCTGGACGATGCGGAACACCTCGATCTGCTCGTCGGGCGCGAGCAGGATCGACGGATCGATCTCGATGTCCACCTCGAACGAGCCGTCGGCGGTGAGGAACTCGATGTAGCGGCGCAGCGCTGCGTCGAAGGGAGCATTCCCGCTGGCCGAGGACAGGGCGAGCACCGCGAAGCGCGCCTCCTGCTGGGCGGCCGCCGCAGCCTCCTTCAGCTTCGGCAGCGTCTTGTCGAGCGGCGCACCCGCCTCGAGCATGCTGGCATGCGTGGAGACGGCGAAGAGGTACTGCGCCAGGCCGTCGTGGATCTCGCGCGCGACACGGGCGCGCTCCTCCGCGACGGCGCGGCCGAACTCGGCGAAGCTGATCGCGCGCCAGACACCGACGAGCAGGACGCCGTAGGAGAGCAGCCGGAGAAAGTCGCCCTGGGAGATGAAGTCGCTCGAGACGCGCGGCGTGAGCACGTAGTGCAGCTCTGCAAAGAGGGTGAGCGTCGCGCCGAGCGCGAGCCAGCTGTCGAGATCGTCGCCGCGCCGCCGGTAGCGGATCGCGAAGCCGATCACCGCGACGAGCGCGAGCAGGGCGAGGAAAGAGGTCGCAACTGTGAGCTCGAACGCGCGATTGCCGTTGGAGGAGGCGTCGAGCGGAGTGAGATCGGCCCGGAAGCCGTGGAGAGGCAGCCAGATCGCGAACAGGGCGACGAGCAGCATCGCGATCCCGGCCAGCAGCGCCCGTTTCCTCGCGATGATTCTCGGCGCCGGCACGAGTGGCGCGAGCGCGATCAGCGTCGCGGCGAGGACACGTGAGCCGATCGCCGCCCAGGCCTCGGGAGCACCCTGATTGGAGCCTCCGAGGACGGGCGCGACGGAAAATGCCAGCGTGCCGATGCCGGCGACGCAGAAGCCTGCCGCCAGGAGCAGGTCGAGCATGCGCCCCTCCACCGAGAAGCGGACGCCGGCGAGGATCGCGACGATCGTCGCGGCGAGGACGACCGCAGTGTCGAGCACGAGGCGGCCCTCGGGCAGCTCGTAGGTGTTGCGAAGGATCGGGTTCGTGAGGAAGAGCGCCGTCGCCGAGCCGAGCAGGGCGACGAGCAGCAACTCGCCGACGAGCCACGACTCGAACGTGTCTTTTGGATTCTTCTTCTGCACGTTGCTCTAATCGGCAACCGGGCGTCTGCCGATGAGAGGAAACGATGTCCGAGAGAATTCTCATCGTCGACGACCATCCGCTGACCCGCGACGCGCTTTCGTCGCTGCTCGACGCGGGCGGCTTCGACGTGGTCGGAGAGGCCGCAGACGGCGCCGCCGCGCTCGAGCTCGCCCAGTCGCTGCAGCCGGATCTCGTGCTGCTCGACCTCTCGATGCCCGGTCTCGACGGTCTTTCGGCGCTTCCGCGTCTCCGTGCCGCGGCGCCGGGGTGCGAAGTCGTCGTGCTCACCGCGTCCGGGACCGAGGACAACCTTCTCGCGGCGATTCGAGGCGGTGCGGCGGGCTACCTGCTGAAGAGCGAGCCGCCGGAGCGAATCGTCGCGTTCCTGCGCGGGGTCGCGAACGGCGAGGCCGCGCTCTCGGGCGAGATCGCCCGCCGGCTGCTCGACCAGCTGCGCGCCGGTGGCCGCCTCGGCGGCGGCGTTCCGGACCGGATCGCGGGAGCGCTCTCGGCCCGCGAGGTCGAGGTGCTGCTGCTCCTCGACGACCACCTCTCGACCGACGACATCGCCAAGCGCCTGTTCATCTCGGAGCACACCGTGCGCTCGCACGTGAAGAGCCTGCTGCGAAAGCTCGGCGTGTCGTCTCGCCGCGACGCGCTCGAGCAGCTTGCGATCGCGCGCGGCTGAGACGGCCTATCCCCCACGGTGGGGGATACGGATCACAAACCCCGGGTGATGAGAAACCGACCATGAGCGACCACTATTAGTCGTAGCGGTCTTCCGAGGAACGCTGCGGCAGCAAAGTAGTCCGAACGGCCGGCGCAAGCCGGCCGTTCGTCGTTCTACGAAGTGAAGCCCTCGTGCGCCGCTGCGACGAGCGCAGGCAGCGTCGCGAGGTTGTAGCCGCCCTCGAGCACGGCGGCGATGCGGGGCGCGAGCGTCGCGCAGCGCTCCGCCAGCTCGCGGAAGCCGGCCACCGTCACCTCCATCGAGGCGAGCGGATCCTCCTCGTGCGCGTCGAAGCCGGCCGAGACGAGCAGCAGGTCCGGCGCGAACCCGAGCACGGCCGGCTCGACCGCTCCCTCGAACGCCGCGCGGTAGTCGCCGTCGCCGGAGCCGGCCGGAAGCGGCAGGTTGAGCGTCGTCTCGTCGCTCGTGCCGGGCCCGCCCGTGCCCGGATAGAACGGCCACTGGTGCAGCGAGATGAAGAGAACGGTGTCGTCGCCGCGGAAGCTCGCCTCGGTGCCGTTGCCGTGGTGGACGTCGAAGTCGACGATCGCGACCCGCTCGAGCCCGAGCTCGGCCTGCGCGTAGCGCGCCGCGACCGCGACGTTGTTCACGAGGCAGAACCCCATTGCCCGGTCGGCGAGCGCGTGGTGGCCCGGCGGCCGCACGAGTGCGAACCCGCCCCGGTCGACCGCTTCGAGCGTGATTCCGGCCGCCAGGGTCGCCGCTTCCCACGAGGTCTCCGAGCAGACCGTGTCCGGATCCAGGTGCCCGGGCCGGTCGATCGCCCGCAGGAGCGCGAGGTAGGGCTCGTCGTGAACGCGCGCGATCTGCTCCTCGCTCGCATGCCGCTCGACCGTCTCGCCGCTGAGCCCGAGCAGCCGGTCCTGGAGCTCGGGATGGTTCCCCGTCGGGTGGAGGTGCGCGAGCGCCGGGTTCGTCAGGAGCTCGACAGCGCCTCCAGGCGGCCCGCCAGCCGCCCCAGCCCCCACTCGTCGGCGAGTGCGGCAGCGCGGTCCCAGGTCGGCTCCTGATCCTCCAGCGGCGGCAAGGGCGCCTCGGCGTCCATCGTCGCGACGTGGCGGTAGAGCCGCAGCGCGTCCGCCTCCGCGGCAAAGCGGCCCGCGGCGAGCGCCTCCTCGAGGCTCCCGTACTGCTCGAGCACCGTCGCGGCCGTCTTCGCCCCCACCCCGCGCGCGCCGGGGATCTTGTCGGACGGATCTCCGCGAAGCGCGATGAAATCGGGCACCTGCTTCGGATCGACGCCGTAGCGCTCGCGCACCTCCGCCGGCCCGATGCGCGCCAGCGCGCCGCCGCCCTTCTGCGGCTGCAACACGGAGGTCTGCTCGCTGACGAGCTGGAAGGTGTCCCGGTCGCCGCTCGCGACGAGCGCCTTGCCGCCCCTGGCCTCCTCGAAGGCGACCCCGGCCGCGAGAAAGTCGTCCGCCTCGTACCCGGCCTCCTTCGCGGCCGCGAATCCCATCGACACGACGAGCTCGGGCGCGAGGTCGAGCTGCTCGAGCAGGTCGTCGTCGAACACGCGCCCGCTCTGGTAGCTCGCGAGCGCCTCGTGCCGGTAGGTCGGCACGGTCAGCGTGTCCCAGGCGACGAGCATGGCGCGAGGCTGCTCCTCCTCCCAGAGCCGGACGAGCAGGTTGCCCACGCCCGTCAGCAGCCCCGCCGGCCTCCCGCCGGCGCGGCGGATCGACTTCGGCAAGGCGTGGTAGGAGCGGTGGGCGAACGAGTCGCCGTCGACGATCAGGAGCGGCTTCACGCGGATGCCACGAGATCCTCGATCGCGGCCATCAGGCGCTCGGTCGCCACCTGCGGCGCATCCTCCCGCCCCGCGAGGTCGTCGAGCGGGATCGGCGGGCCGTACGCGACGCGCAGCTGTGCGAGCCGCCCGAGCCGGTCGGTGCCGACGATGCCGGCGGGGACGAGCGGGACGTTCGCATCCAGTGCGATCCGCGCCGCGCCGGTGTGCGCACGGGCCTCGTACTTCTTCCGCAGGCCCTTCTTCCGTCTCGTCCCCTCCGGGAACATGACGACGATGTGACCCTCGCGGCAGAGCTGCGTGGCGGTCGCCATCGCCTCCGTATCCGCCTGCCCGCGCCGCACCGGGAAGGCACCGGCAGCTGTCGCAAACTGCTTGAACGGCGTCCAGAAGAGCTCAGACTTGCCCATGAAGCGGAGATATCGCTTCGGAAAGAGCGTCAGACCGAGCGGCCACGGATCGAAGTTCGAGTTGTGATTCGCCGCGAGCACGAAGCCGCCGGCCGGAAGATGCTCCCGTCCGCGCGCGCGCAGCCTGAACAAGCCTTTCAGCAGCGGCCAGCTGAGCGCAGCGATCAGGAGATACATCCGACTCGGCCGGGGCGCCATGGCCGCAGTATCCCAACCGGTCGCTAAGGTGGTGCGCCATGTCGGCCAAGAAGCTGGTGATCGTCGAGAGCCCTGCGAAGGCGAAGACCATCGCGGGCTACCTCGGCGACGACTACGTCGTCGAGTCGAGCATCGGTCACATTCGCGACCTCCCGAACCGCGCCTCCGAGATCCCGGAGGGCATGAAGAAGGAGCCCTGGGCGCGCCTGGGCGTGGACGTCGAGCACGATTTCGAGCCGCTGTACGTCGTCGACTCGGACAAGAAGGGGAAGGTCACCGAGCTGAAGAAGCTCCTGAAGAACGCCGACGAGCTCCTGCTCGCGACAGACGAAGACCGCGAGGGCGAGGCGATCGCCTGGCACCTGCTCGAGGTGCTGCAGCCGAAGGTCCCCGTCCGCCGGATGGTCTTCCACGAGATCACCCGCGACGCGATCCAGCGCGCGCTCGGCGAGACTCGCGACGTCGACCAGCGCCTCGTCGACGCCCAGGAGACACGGCGCATCCTCGACCGCCTGTACGGCTACGAGGTCTCGCCCGTCCTCTGGAAGAAGGTGATGCAAGGGCTCTCGGCCGGCCGCGTCCAGTCCGTGGCCGTCCGGCTCGTCGTCGAGCGCGAGCGCGAGCGCCAGGCCTTCGTCTCCGCCGGCTACTGGGACATCAAAGGCCTGTTCGATCCCGGCTCCTTCGAGGCCAAGCTCGCGGCCGTCGAAGGGCAGCGCGTCGCGCAGGGACGCGACTTCGGCCAGGACGGCACGCTCAAGTCGGCCGATCTGATCAAGCTGGACGAGACCCAGGCGCGTGAGCTCGCCGCAGCGCTCGACGGCGTTCCCTTCGCCGTGCGCTCGGCGGACGAGAAGCCGTACACGCGCCGCCCCGCCGCGCCGTTCATGACCTCCACGCTGCAGCAGGAGGCGGGCCGCAAGCTCCGCTACACCGCGCAGACGACGATGCGCGTCGCCCAGCGCCTGTACGAGAACGGCTACATCACCTACATGCGCACCGACTCGACGACTCTCTCGGAGGCGGCGCTCCAGGCCGCACGGAAGCAGGCCGTCGAGCTCTACGGCGCCGACTCGATCCCGGCTGCGCCGCGCCAGTACACGCGCAAGGTGAAGAACGCCCAGGAGGCGCACGAGGCGATCCGTCCGGCCGGCGACTCGTTCCGGACGCCGAAGCAGCTCGAGCGCGAGCTCAACCGCGACGAGCTCGCCCTCTACGACCTGATCTGGAAGCGGACGCTGGCCTCCCAGATGGCCGACGCGCGCGGCATGACCGTCTCGCTCCGCCTCGGTGCGACCGCGTCCTCCGGCACCGACGCCGAGTTCTCGGCCTCCGGCACCGTGATCACGTTCCGCGGCTTCCTCGCCGCGTACGAGGAGAGCCGCGACGACGAGTCGGCGGCCCCGGAGGCGGAAGAGCGGCCGCTCCCCCACCTGAAGCCCGGCGACGAGCTGACCGCACTGAACCTCGAGCCCGAGGGCCACGCCACGACCCCACCCGCGCGCTTCACCGAAGCGAGCCTCGTGCAGGCGCTCGAGGAGCGCGGGATCGGCCGGCCCTCGACCTACGCCTCGATCCTGGGCACGATCCTCGACCGCGGCTACGTCTTCAAGCGGGGCACCGCACTCGTTCCCTCCTTCCTGGCGTTCGCGGTCACGGGCCTGCTCGAGCAGCACTTCGGCCGGCTGGTCGACTACTCGTTCACCGCGAAGATGGAGGACGACCTGGACGCGATCGCCGCCGGCGACCAGGAGCGCGTCGACTGGCTGCGCCACTTCTACTTCGGCGGTGACGGCAAGGACGACGAGGGGCTGCACGCGCTCGTCTCCGACCTCTCCGAGATCGACGCGCGCGCCGTCAACTCGCTGCCGATCGGAGAGGGAATCGTGCTGCGCGTCGGCCGCTACGGCCCCTACGTCGAGCGGGGCGACGAGCGGGCCAGCGTCCCCGAGGACATGGCGCCCGACGAGCTCACGATCGAGAAGGCCCAGGAGCTCCTGTCCGCCCCGACCGGCGACCGCGCACTCGGCATGCACCCCGAGTGGGAGCGCGAGATCACGGTCAAGACCGGCCGCTACGGGCCTTACGTGACCGAGACGCTGGAGGAGGGCGCGACCGAGAAGCCGCGCGCCGCCTCGCTCTTCAAGTCCATGTCGCCGGAGACGGTGACGCTCGAGGAGGCCGTGCGCCTGCTCTCGCTCCCCCGCACGCTCGGAGTCGACCCGGCCGACGGCGAGGAGATCACCGCGCAGAACGGCCGCTACGGCGCGTACGTGAAGAAGGGCACCGACTCGCGCTCGCTCGAAAGCGAAGAGCAGCTGTTCACGATCACCCTCGAGGATGCGCTCGCGCTCCTGGCGCAGCCCAAGCAGCGCGGCCGGGGAACACCGAAGCCGCCGCTGCGCGAGCTCGGCCCTGACCCGGTCAGCAGCAAGCCGGTCGTGCTGAAGGAAGGCCGCTTCGGGCCATACGTCACCGACGGCGAGACGAACGCCAGCCTGCGGCGCGGCGACGACCCGGAGACGGTGACGATCGAGCGGGCGGCAGAGCTGCTCGCCGACCGCCGCTCGAAGGGGCCGGCGCCGAAGAAGAAGCGCGGCGGCGGACGACGATCTGCCGCGTAATCCGATCGAAAGTGCAAACTTTCGGTGCTGACCGGCGTCTTGCTTTACGAGGGCGCTATCAGACGCGCTAACGTCCGTCGCGCGAAAACCGACTTCTGCCCCTCACCGGAATAGGCAAAGAGGGCTCCACGTTGGAGCTTTGTAACAGGCCGCAGCCGCTACTTCCCCTGGCAACCGCAGGAAAAACAGCTTAAGGTGCGTAAGTTTGTAGCTTCCCTCCAAGAAGTTCCCGAAAGGACTGACGTTTCTCTTTGACGCAGAATCAGCTGATCGAACTGATTGAGTCGGAGCAGGTCAAGGCGCTCGTCGAGCGCTCGGAGGAGCGTGGGTTCATCGAGCCCACCGAGTTCGAGGCGTTCGTGCTCGAGCACGACCTGAACGACGAGGAGACGGAGCAGCTCACTCGTGAGCTGGAGACGCTCGGCCTGGAGGTCGGGCAGTCGCGTGCCGGCAAGGAGAAGGACGCGAAGGACGCAGAGAAGGAGAAGGACGTGGAGCAGACCGTCGTCGCCACGGTCACCACCGGCGCCGCCGACAGCCTCCAGCTCTTCCTCGCCGACGTCGGCCGCCACAAGCTTCTGAACGCCGCCGAGGAGGTCCAGCTCGCGAAGCAGATCGAGCGCGGAGACCTGATCGCCAAGCGGCGCATGATCGAGTCCAACCTGCGACTCGTGGTCTCGATCGCCAAGGGCTACCGCGGCCTCGGCGTGCCGTTCCTCGACCTGATCCAGGAGGGAACGCTTGGCCTCAACCGCGCGGTGGAGAAGTTCGACTGGCGCCGAGGCTTCAAGTTCTCGACCTACGCGACCTGGTGGATCCGCCAGTCGGTGCAGCGCGCCGTCGCGAACCACGCGCGGACGATCCGCGTGCCGGTCCACGTCGTCGAGCGGCAGCAGAAGCTGTCGCGCGCCGCACGCCGGCTCGAGGTCGAGCTCGGCCGCGAGGCGACGAAGGAGGAGCTCGCGGAGGCAACGGGGCTGCCGATCCAGCATGTCGACGAGGCGCTCGGCGCCGCGCACGCGTCCGTCTCGCTGAACCAGACGGTCGGTGCCGACGACGAAGGCGAGCTCGGCGATCTCTTCGCCGACCGCGAGGCCGCCGACCCGTTCGACGAAGCGGAGGAGTCACTGCGCAAGCAGGGCGTCCGCCGCGCGCTCGACGCGCTCCCGGAGCGCGAGCGGCGCATTCTGGAGCTGCGGTTCGGCTTCGAGGGCGAGCCGTGGACGCTCGAGGCCATCGGCCACGAGCTCGACCTGACGCGCGAGCGCGTTCGTCAGCTCGAGGGCCAGGCGCTCTCACGCCTCGCTGCGCTGCGCGACCTGGCCAGCCTGGCCGCTTGACAATCCAGTAGCACCGGTTCGACGAAGGGCGGCATGTGAGCCGCCCTTTGTCTTCCCTGGACAGGGGTCGGCTTGCGCCTGTAGGTGCAACTCTGGATACTCCAGCTGAACCCGGGAGCTTTTGAAAGGAGTCATTTTGAGGATCAAGTGGCACAGGCTGCTGATGCTGCTCGTCGTCGGCATGCTGGCCTTCGCGGCGGCAGGCTGCGGCGGCGACGACGAGGAGGCGACGGACACAACGGCGGCGACCACCGGGGAAGGCAGCGGTGCGGAGGGCGGGACGCTCGTCTTCGCGGGCGCTTCCGACCCGGTTGCGCTCGACGGGGCGCTCGTCTCGGACGGTGAGTCGCTGCGTGTGATCACGCAGATATTCGAGACGCTCGTCGCGCTCAAGCCCGGCACGACCGAGCCCGAGCCCGGCCTGGCCGAAAGCTGGGAAGCGGACGAAACCGGCAAGATCTGGACGTTCAAGATCCGCGAGGGCGTGACGTTCCATGACGGCGAGACGCTCGACGCCGAGGCGGTCTGCTTCAACTTCGACCGTTGGTACAACTTCAAGGGTGCGCTCCAGAACCCGAGCGCGACCTACTACTGGCAAGTCGTCTTCGGCGGCTTCGCGACCTACAACAAGGACAGCGGCGCGCCCGAGGACAGCCTCTACGCAAGTTGCGAGGCTCCCGACGCGACCACGGCCGTCCTGACGCTGACCAAGCCGTCGGCCACGTTCATCCCGGCCCTCTCGCAGCAGGCGTTCTCGATCGCCAGCCCGAAGGCGCTGACGGAGTTCAAGGCCGACGAGGGCACTGTCGACGCTGACGGCGTCTTCACGCCTGCCGGGACGTTCGGCACCGAGCATCCGATCGGCACCGGGCCGCTGAAGTTCGACTCGTGGACCCGCAACGACAGGCTCACGCTGTCGCGGTACGACGACTACTGGGGCGACAAGTCGACGATCGACACGCTGATCGTTCGGCCGATCGCCGACAACGCAGCCCGCCTGCAGGCGCTGCAGACCGGCGAGATCCAGGGCTACGACCTGGTCGAGCCGCAGGACATTCAGACGATCGAAGGCGACGCCGAGCTGCAGATCATCGACAGGCCTGCCTTCAACGTGGCCTATGTCGGCTTCAACATCGCAAAGAAGCCGACGGACGACATCAAGGTGCGTGAGGCGATCGCGCACGGCCTCGACCGCCAGGCGGTCGTGGACAACTTCTACTCCGGTCGCGCCGAGCTGGCGACGCAGTTCATGCCGCCGGAGGTCGTCGGCTACGCGGACGACGTCCCGACGTATGACTTCGACCCGGAGAAGGCGAAGCAGATCCTGACGGACGCCGGCTACACGCTGCCGGTTCCGCTCGAGTTCTGGTACCCGACGGACGTGTCGCGTCCGTACATGCCCGATCCGAAGCGGAACTTCGAAGCGTTCGCCGCGAGCCTGAACAAGTCGGGCTTCAAGGTGACCGCGAAGAGCGCTCCGTGGAACCCGGACTACCTGGGTCGTGCGGACGAAGGCAACGCCGGCAACCTGCGCATGCTCGGCTGGACCGGCGACTACGGCGACGCGGACAACTTCATCGGCACGTTCTTCCAGAGCCCGCAGAAGGCCTGGGGGACGACGACGACGCCGCTGACCGAGATCGAGAAGCTCCTCAACGACGCTGAGATCGAGACGGAGGAGTCGAAGCGCGAAGAGCTGTACCAGGAAGCGAACCGGGCGATCATGACCCAGCTTCCGGGCGTGCCCTACGCGCATTCGAGGCCTGCTCTCGCGTTCTCCGCGAAGGTCAAGGGCTACGTCGCGAGCCCGACGACGAACGAGCTGTTCTCGACTGTGACGATCGAGGAATAGGAGGCGGGCTAGAGTCCGGCGGGCGACATGCTGCGTTTCGTCGTCCGCCGGCTCTTGCTCCTGATCCCGATCCTGATCGGGGTCTCGATCCTCGTCTTCTTCTGGATCAGGGCCTTGCCGGGAAGCCCGGCGACGGCACTGCTCGGCGAGCGGGCGACACCCGCTGCGATCGAGGCGCTCAACAAGCAGTACGGCCTCGACAAGCCGATCTACCAGCAGTACTTCTCGTACGTCAAACAGACGGCCGGGGGAAATCTCGGCACGTCGCAGACCTCGCGGCGACCCGTCGTCGACGAGGTCAAGGAACGCTTCCCGGCGACGATCGAGCTTGCGGTGAGCGCGATGCTCTTCTCGATCCTGCTCGGGATCCCACTCGGGTTCTTGGCCGCGAAGCGCTACGGCGGCCTCTTAGACCAGTTCAGTCTCGTCGCCTCGCTCCTCGGGATCTCGATCCCGATCTTCGTGCTCGCGATCATCCTCAAGTACATCTTCGCGGTGAAGCTTGGGTTATTGCCGACGGTCGGCCGAATGAGCGTCCTGATCACCATCGACCACCCGACGAACTTCTACCTCCTCGACTCCCTGCTCGCCGGCAACCTCGAAGCGTTCTGGGACACGCTCAAGCACCTGATCCTGCCCGCAATCGCGCTCGGCTCGATCCCGCTCGCGATCATCGCGCGGATCACGCGCGCGGCCGTCCTGGACGTCCAGAACGAGGACTACGTGCGGACCGCGCGGGCGAAGGGCGTCGCACCGCGGACGGTCGACACGCGGCACATCCTGCGCAACGCCATGCTGCCGATCGCGACGATCATCGGCCTCCAGTCGGGCCTCCTGCTCTCCGGGGCGGTGCTCACCGAGACCGTCTTCGCGTACCCGGGACTCGGCACCTGGCTCCTGGAGGCGATCAGATCGCGTAACTATCCGGTACTGCAGGGCGGGATCCTCTTCATCGCACTCGTCTTCGTCCTGGTCAACCTGATCGTGGACCTGTCCTACGCCCTCCTCAACCCACGGATCCGCGTCTCATGAGCATTGCGGAGATCGAAGCGAGAGAGATCCAACTCGAGCCGGGCGGCGCGGGGCTCTGGCGCGACGCGTGGTCACGCCTGCGCAGGAACAAGGGCGCATTGGTCGGGTTCGCGATCGTGGCCCTCTTCATCTTCGTCGCGCTCTTCGCGTCTCTGATCGCGCCCGAGGACCCGCGCGCCGGCGATCTCTCGCGGCTCGCCGGAAGGTGCTGCCCCGGCCCCTCGGCCGACCACTGGTTCGGGATCGACCAGCAAGGCCGCGACGAGCTCTCCAGGGTTCTCTACGGCGCGCGCTTCTCGCTGTTGATCGGCGTCGTCTCGGTCGCCGTCGGTCTCTCGATCGGGATGGTGCTCGGCTCGATCGCCGGCTATCTCGGCGGGATCGTCGACACCGTCATCATGCGCCTGACCGACATCATGCTGGCGATTCCCGGCCTCCTCCTCGCGATCGGGATCGTCGCGATGCTCGGCCCGGGCCTCTTCCAGATCATGATCGCCGTCGGCGCGACCCAGGTGCCGATCTTCGCGCGGCTGATGCGCGGCTCGATCCTCGCCCAGCGAGACAACGACTTCGTGCTCGCGGCGCGATCGATCGGCGTGCCGAAACGCTCGATCCTCGCCTCGCACATCCTTCCGAACGCGATCTCGCCCGTGATCGTGCAGGGAACGCTGGCGCTCGCGACGGCAATCATCGACGTCGCAGGGCTCGGCTTCCTCGGCCTCGGCCCGCAGGACCCCTCGACGCCCGAGTGGGGCACGATGCTGACCGACACGACGCGCTATCTCCAAACGGCGCCGCACCTGGCGATCATTCCCGGAATCGCAATCATCATCTCGGTGCTCGGCTTCAACCTGATCGGCGACGGGCTCCGCGAGGCACTCGACCCGAAGATGCGGGGCCGTGGCTAGAGAGCCCCTCCTCGTCGTCGACGACCTGCACGTGCGCTTCGGCACCGAGCGCGGACTCGTCTACGCGGTCAACGGGATCTCGTTCGACATCGCCCCCGGCGAGACGCTCGGGATCGTCGGCGAGTCGGGCTGCGGCAAGAGCGTCACCTCGCTCGCCCTGCTCGGGATCCTCGCGCGGAACGGCCGTGTCACGAAGGGCACTGCGATGTTCGGCGACCGCGACCTGCTCGCGCTGAACGACGAGCAGCTGCGCTCGATCCGCGGCCGCGAGATCGCGATGATCTTCCAGGATCCGATGACCTCGCTCAACCCGGTGCTCACCATCGGCCGGCAGATCCGCGAGGCGCTCGAGGTGCACTTCGGGATGGACCGCGAGCAGGCGGACAAGCGCGCGACGGAGCTGCTCGACCAGGTCGGGATCCCGAGCGCGAAGCAGCGCCTGAAGGACTACCCGCACCAGTTCTCGGGCGGGATGCGGCAGCGGGCGATGATCGCGATGGCGCTCGCGTGCGAGCCGAAGCTGCTGATCGCCGACGAGCCGACGACCGCGCTCGACGTGACGATCCAGGCTCAGATCCTCGAGGTCCTGAAGGCCCTCGTCGCGGAGCGCGACACGGCGCTGATCATGATCACGCACGACCTCGGCGTCGTCGCCGGGATGTGCGAGCGCGTGAACGTGATGTACGCGGGCATGTTCGTCGAGACCGGCAGCGCCGACCGGCTCTTCTCGCAGCCGCGTCACCCGTACACGCTCGGCCTGCTCCAGAGCGTGCCGCGTCTCGACGCCGGCCGGCGCCAGCGGCTCCAGCCGATCCCCGGCGCGCCGCGCAACATGCTGAGCGCACCGAGCGAGTGCCCGTTCGCGCCCCGCTGCCGCTTCGAGGTCGAGCAGTCGCGCCAGCAGGTGCCGCCGCTCGATCAGCTCGAGCCCGGCCATCACGTCCGCTGCTTCAACCCGGTGCCGGCGGACGAGTGGCAGCGGACACGGCTCGGAGGTGCGGCGTGAGTGCCGGCGTGAGCGACCCGCTCGTCGAGGTCGACGACCTCCGCGTCTGGTTCCCGATCCGAAGCGGGATCGTCATGGACCGCCACGTCGGCGACGTGAAGGCGGTCGACGGTGTCTCGCTCCGGATCGAGCGCGGCGAGACGCTCGGCCTCGTCGGCGAGTCCGGGTGCGGCAAGTCGACGGTCGGCCGCGCGCTCCTGCGCCTGTACGAGCCCACCGGCGGCAAGATCGTCTTCGACGGCACGGACATCACGCACCTCAGCGAGGGCGAGCTGCGCCCGCTACGCCGGCGGATGCAGATGATCTTCCAGGATCCCTACGCCTCCCTGAACCCGCGCCACTCGGTCGGCCGCATGGTCGGCGAGCCGCTGCGCGTGCACGGCCGCGGCGGCAAGGGCCTCGGCAACCAGGTGCGCGAGCTCCTGCAGGTCGTCGGGCTCCCGGCTGACGCAGCGTCCCGCTATCCGCACGAGTTCTCCGGCGGCCAGCGGCAGCGGATCGGCCTCGCCCGCGCGCTTGCGCTGAACCCCGATTTCCTCGTCTGTGACGAGCCGGTGTCGGCGCTCGACGTCTCGATCCAGGCGCAGATCGTGAACCTGATGGAGGAGCTGCAGCGCGACTTCGAGCTCACCTACCTCTTCATCGCGCACGACCTGGCGGTCGTCCGGCACATCTCCGACCGGATCGCAGTCATGTACCTCGGCCAGATCATGGAGCTCTCCCCCGCCGACGACCTCTACGACAACCCGCTCCACCCGTACACGATCTCGCTGCTCTCGGCGATCCCGATCCCCGATCCCGAGGTCGAGCGCGCCCGCACGTCGATCCTCCTCCAGGGCGATCTGCCCAGCCCGGCGAACCCACCCCAGGCCTGCCGCTTCCACACGCGCTGCCCGTACGTGCAGGAGACACGCTGCCGCGACGACGAGCCGGAGCTGCGCCCGCTCGAGGGGCACCTCGTCAAGTGCCACTTCGCCGAGGAGATCAAGGCCGGACAGATCGAGCCGCGCAAGCGCGAGGTGGTCTTCGAGGCAGGCCAGCAGGCACCGGCCTACGAGCCGCCGCTCGTCTGATGGTCGTGCTGTCCGTCAAGGCGGGCGAGCTCGAGACCTCCGACCAGTGGGTGTACGCCTGGCTCGCGCACGACGGAGTGGTGTATGTCGGGGCGACGATGCTGCACCCGGAGACGCGGACCTGGCTGCACCTCCACGACGAGAATCCGGAGATCGGCAGGATGCGCACGCGCTTTCCGACGCTCGCGGACGAGAAGCTCGAGGTGCTCGCGGTCGAGCTCCCGGAAGGCGTCGACCGGCAGCGCATCCGCCACGGCGCAGTCACGCTCCTGGGCGAGCGCGGGCTCCTTTCCCCGCGGCAGGTCTGCGACCCGCCGCTCGACGCCGAGCCGGCGGCGGAGACGGACGCCTTCGTGGACGCGATCGCGGCGCGGCTGCAGCAGTACCGGCCCTAGCGATGGTCGCGGACTCCTTTCCGCTGTGGGGCGTGCTGCTTCCGATCCTCTTCGGATCTCCCTGGATCGCCGCGATCGCCTGGTTTCTGTGGCGCGGGCCGCGCGACGACACCGCTC
Organism: uncultured Gaiellaceae bacterium; assembly: GCA_963749515.1. Classification (GTDB taxonomy): domain Bacteria; phylum Actinomycetota; class Thermoleophilia; order Gaiellales; family Gaiellaceae; genus Gaiellasilicea. The sequence continues at coordinate 28,461 of CAVVMR010000001.1, read as the reverse complement.
CTCCGTCGACAGCCGAGGAGGCGCGCCGGCGCCTCTGGCCCAGCTAGGCGGCGGCCACCGCCCTAGGCTCGACGATCTTGTCCACGAGGCCGTACTCGACCGCCTCGGTCGGCGTCATGAACCGGTCGCGGTCGATGTCCAGCATCACCTGCTCGAACGGCTGGCCGGTGTGCTTGGCGAGGATCTCGGCCATCCGCTTCGTCATCGCGAGCACCTCGTGCGCGTGGATCTCGATGTCCGCCGGCGTGCCGCGGTAGCCGGCCGAGCCCTGGTGGATCATCACCTTCGCGTTCGGAAGCGCCATCCGCTTCCCGGCCGCGCCGCCCGCGAGGATCATCGCCGCCGCCGACATCCCCATCCCGACGCAGATCGTCGAGACGTCCGGCTTGACGTACTGCATCGTGTCGTAGATCGCCATGCCCGCATACGCGGAGCCGCCCGGTGAGTTGACGTACAGGCAGATGTCCTTGTCCGGATCCTCCGACTCGAGGAAGAGCAGCTGCGCGGCGATCACGTTCGCGATCTCGTCGTCGACCTCGCGGCCGAGGAAGACGATCCGCTCACGCAGCAGGCGGGAGTAGATGTCGAACGAGCGCTCGTGGCGGCCGTCGGCCTCGACGACCATCGGGATCAAAGGGCTCACGCGGTGCTCCTTCCGGTAATGTGCAACCAATCGGTTGCAACACTATATGCAACCCATGGGTTGCGCGTGAGAGGAGGAGTCGTGGAGGTAACGCGCGAGGTCGTGCTCGAAGCGCCGGTCGAAGAGGTCTGGGAGGCGCTGACGGATCCCGAGCAGCTCGAGGAGTGGTTCGCGAACGACGTCGAGCTCGACCTGGAGCCCGGCGGCGACGGCGTCTTCCGCTGGGACGACGGCGAGGAGCGCCACGCGGTCGTCGAGGAGGTCGTTCCCGAGCGCCGCTTCACGTTCACCTGGGACGACGAGGGTCGCGTCGAGATCGAGCTCGAGGAGGTCGAGGGCGGCACGCGCGTGCTCGTCACCGAGACCGCCGGCGCCGGCTGGACCACCGCCCTCTCGCTGCGCGCCTTGGCATTCGCGCACGCTTGAGCGACATCTTCGACGCGCTCGCCGACCCCACGCGCCGCCATCTCGTCGAGGCGCTGGCGCAGCGGGAGGCCTCGGCGACCCAGCTCGCCTCCGAGCTGCCGGTGACGCGGCAGGCAGTCGCGAAGCATCTCGTCGCGCTGCGGGACGCGGGGCTCGTCGACTCGCGCAGGAGCGGCCGTGAGACGCTCTATCAGCTCAACCCCGCCCCGCTCGACGAGGCGGTCGTCTGGATCGCGAGCGTCGGCGGCGAGTGGGACGCGAGGCTCGAGCGGCTTCGCGGCCACCTACGGTCTCCGCGCCGTGACTGAGCTCTCCTGCGCGATCGACGTGGCGCCGCTTCACGCCGGGCCCGACGCGTCGTCGGAGCAGGTGACGCAGGCTCTCCGCGGCGAGCCGTTGACGGTGACGGAACGCCGCGACGGCTGGGCGAAGGTGACGACGGCGTACGGCTATCCGGGCTGGGTCGAGGCGTCAGCACTCGCCGAAGAGCCCGCCGGCAGACTGGCTCCCTCCGGCCCGCGACGGCGATCCGGTCGAGGAGGCGCGCGCGTACCTCGGCACGCCGTATCTCTGGGGCGGAATGACCGAGCGCGGCATCGACTGTTCAGGACTTATCCACATGGCCTGGCGCCGGCTGGGAAGGCTCGTCCCGCGCGACGCCGACCAGCAGGCGGAAACGGCTCAGAACGTGGACGAGCCGCGGTACGGCGACCTCGCCGTCTACGGGCGGGATTCGGTGACTCACATCGCCTTCTGGCTCGGCGACGGGCGCATCCTGCACGCCGCCGGCAGCCGAGAAGTGGTCGAAGAGGAGGAACCGGAGGCTTTGCGCCGGATTCGCCGAGGTTTCGTCCGGATCACTCCCTCGTTCGATTTACCTCATTCGAGCTAAAGCCTGCTGTCGGACAGGCCGATATCGGGGTCGTGGACGCTGCTGAGCGTAAGGAGATCCTGAACCGTTATATGGACCACAGTCGCCGGTTCGAGGCGGCTGCGGCGCGGCGGTCGAACGGCAACGCCGAGGTGATCCCGTTCGTCGCGCCGATGCGCGAGCTCGAGCAGGAGCCGACGCTGCGTGAGATCGAGGTGCTCCAGCTCGTTGCGGACGGCCTCGTGAATCGCGAGATCGGCCAGCGCCTCTTCCTCTCGGAGGAGACGGTCAAATCGCACGTGCGCCACCTGCTCGCGAAGCTCCAGGCCCGCTCCCGCGCCCACGCGGTCGCCGTCGGCTATCGCCGCGGCATCATCGTCTAGAGCCGACACCTTTCGGGACCAGCGATCAGCCCGACGGGGTTGGCGTACCTCGCCGGGCGGATCGAATCTCTATGGGCGAAGCGGAAGAGCCTTCGTTATCCGCACTTCCCACAGGCTGTGGAGAACCCCCCTATCGAGGGATGCCATTTGTCTGTGGAAAAGCGCAGGATTCGTCGGCTTCTACCAGGTCCGCGAGCCGCCCGCGATTGCGGCGCGGGACACGAAACGAACAACTGACTGACGCATGGTGACTCCCTCGTCGGGGGACTGACGGCAACTTTGCTTATACCCCTTTTGGGTTAGAAAGGCAATAGAAGGTTTTGAGAGATTTTTTTCTGCGGCATGCTCCATCCCGGTCCCTCGGGATTCCCGCGTACCTCACCGCACTCGTCGTCGGTGCGACTGCAACTGCGTTCCTGCTCGTTCAGACGGGACACGGCATTCAGTCGCCGTGGGCCGTTGCAACACTCGCCGCGATCGCGGCGGTCGCTGAACGTGGTCGGGTCCGCTTAAACAGCACGACCGAACTCTCGATCTCGCTGCTCCCAATGCTTTTCGCGGCGGTAGCTTTCGGCCCACTCGAGGCAATGATCGTCGGAGCGGCTTCTATGCTCGGCGGCTTTCGGACTCCATACATGAAGTGGGCAGTCTTTACATCGAGCGAGGCGCTCACGGGAGCCGGAACGGCACTCGCAGCAGGGTCCGCCGCCTCCCTGGCGGATGGAAATGTTGAAACCGTCTTTGCAGCGACACTGGTTGGAGCTCTAGCCGCGCAGCTCCTCGACACATTTTTCGCGTCGATGACGCTCTACCTCCGCGGAACCGGAAAGGTGCGCGACTACGCGCAGACCCTCCTTCCCGTCGTCGTGGCATCGGTTCCGCTCTACACCCCGGTCGTAGCCATCCTCGTGATCGCATACCAGGACGTTTCTCCCTGGACCCTCGCGCTGTTCCTGACCCCGGCCCTGGCGGCACAACGCCTGTTTGCCATGTATCAGGAGCAGCGTCGGCTCGCCGAAGATCTGTCGACCGCAAACGAGGCGTTGGAACAGGCGAATGTCTCTTTCGCCGCGGCCCTGGTTGCGACGCTTGACGCAAGAGACCAGTATACGGCTGGTCACTCCGCAGCGGTCGCGATCTATTCGCGCGACATAGCGGCTCGGATGGGCATGTCCGAGGCTGCGCAGCAAGAGGCCACCTTGCCGGGTTGGTTCACGACATTGGCAAGATCGGACTCCCTCCTGGACTGCTCGAAAAGGAAGGCCCGCTGACGCTTGAGGAACGCCGGGTGATGCAGACGCACTCCGAGATTGGCGAGCGCATTCTTGCCAAGGTAGATGACTACGAGCGACATCGCCACGATCGTGCGTCATCATCACGAGCGCGTTGACGGCAACGGCTACCCGGACGGACTTGACGGAAGATGAAATGCCGCTGATCTCACGCGCATCATCGCCGTCGCTGATGCGTACAACGCCATGACTTCCGATCGGCCTTACCGCGAAGCGATGCCGAGTCGTGTTGCGCGGATGCGGCTCGCGCAGGCCGTCGGCTCACAATTCGACACATCAGTTGTTGCAGCCTTCGAGGCGATTCTCGCAACCGCAGATGAGGCAGTATCGGCTGGGAATGAGGCCAGACTTCGACTTTTCTAACCGGGCCATGCGCGACGCAACCGAGAGGACGATTGCTGACCGCAATCGCGTAGGAGTCACCTAACGATCACCCGAGCTGCGAAGCGCGATCGCGGCCTCAGCTCGAGACCTCACACCAAGTTTCTCGAAGATGTGCCTCACGTGGACCTTCACTGTGACGGGGCTGATAAAGAGCGTCTCTCCAATCTGCGCGTTCGACAGCCCGCGGGCGATCAAGGCTAGTACCTCCTTTTCGCGCCGAGACAAGCCGAGAACCGATTTGTCGGGAAGTGGTTTGCCCCCCGTAAGCGCTACGTCACCGGCGAGCGTCAGAACGTGCGTGAGCTCCGAGTGCGACTTCGGGTCAGTCAAGAGGGAAACCACGATTTCGGGACAGCCTCTGTAGGCCGTGACGAGGGGCTCAATCGAGCCGGCGCGAGCTGCACGAGCGAGCGCGACTTGAGCCTCCCGACACCCTTCGTCGTAGTCAGAGTTTCGCAACGCGACGATTGCCCGCGCACAAGCGGCTCCAATCCGTGCTTCCGGAGCGACCGAGTGATGCTCGCCGATCTCTGCGAGCTGACGAGCGCGGTCGAAGTACCCAAGCCCCGCCGACGCGACTGCGTAGGCGCTACAAAGCTCTGCGTAGATGGAACGCGGCAGGGTCTCGCCGGTTGGGAGCGGCTTGCTCAACGCGATCTCGAACGCTCCTTGCGCAGTGAACAGGCGGGTGCGAACGGCTTGCGTAATGTGACGCGCGGTTGGGTCCCCGACAAAGCTGGCGCGCTCGTCAGCCTCGGCCAAGGACTCTTCCGCAACCGAATACTCGCGCAGACCTCCACTTGCGAGCGCGCGAACGACCAGTGCGTACGGAATGACGAAGTCAAGACGAAACCGGTCTGCTTCGTCGAACTGTTCCTGGGTAACGTCGAGTGCTTCGGCGTAGTAGCCGCCTACAGCGAGGGCGTATCCAAGAACGTTCCTGAACGACGACCGCGCCACCGGATCGATCACAAATCCAAGGAGCTGGCGGGCAGCGCGTCCGTCCTCTAGACCAGGTGCGATGCCGAAGTGACCTTCGAGATTGATCTTCCTGTCTTCGTAGGTCACCCGATCGTGAGGCTGGAGCGATTCTGCCGGACCGAGCGCCTTGAGCAACCCGATGGCGTGCTCCTCGAGCTCAAGTTCGATCGCGGCAGCAAGCTCGCCGTGCATCGCGATCCGAGTGAGCTCCGGACTCACTGTTGATTGCCTCGCCCGCTGATAGAAAAGAAGCGCCTTATCCTCTCGCGAGGCCGCATGGGCGGCACGCCCCGCGGCGATGTTCGCACGAGCTTCAACATCATCGTCCTCTTGTGCATCATTGGCAGCGAGCGAAGCCAGGGCTTCGGATTCGTGGAACCGTCCCTCGCGAAACGCCAACTCAGCGGCTGCGAGACGGACAGGCGCCGCCGCTTGTGGAGCATTCTGCGCCCAGATCTTCAATGTCGCGGAGCGGCCAGCGCTCAGCATCCGGTCGAGCGACGAGTCGATGAGGTCGGTCAGCAAGTCAGTCTCTCCGAAGCGGTCGATAACGGAGAACGCTTCGTCCCACAGCTCATGTTTCATCAACGTTCTCGCGACTCGCGCTAGGCGATCGTGCAGCTTTCCGGGCGACTCCCCGCGGAGCTTTTGCTCCAGGAATGACCTCAGAAGTGGGTGCATCTCCAAGCTCGCGTCGCGCGACACGGTGATGAATCCGCGATCCACCGCAACTCGGATCACCCGTTCGGCCTCTTCGGGCGGAAGGGAAGCGAGAGCCAGTCTGCGTCCGGCTACGTCGTAAAGCGCCAATTCGCATAAGGCTCGTCTCGTGCGACGATCGATTCGTCGATAGATCTCTTCAGCGAAGAAGTCGAATAAATGAGGCGCAGCCACCAGATCGGGCGGAGCGGCGCCTGACATCGACGCAAGTGCCAGGACAGCCGGCCAACCTTGGGCCAAATCAATCAGGGCGTCGACATCCGAAGCAGTGTCAGACGAGCAAACCGCGCGCCTCGTCATCGGTCATGGCGAGTGCGGTTCGATCAAGCTCGAAGACCTCTCCGTACAGAATCCGCCGCGACGACGCCCACGTTGGCCTGCGTCGGGTTAGAACAAGAAAGTTGATCGACGTCTGAAGTACAGAGCACCTCGACGAACCGCTCCGCCGCACGAGCGCCTGCAATCGCTTGGTAGTCATCGATCACGAACCACGATTCGGCCGGCCAACCCGCCAGGTCCTCGGCGAGCATCCCTGCGAGGACATCCACTTCCTCGTCCGGTCGTGCGGGTCACAGGCAGCCGCTCCATCAACGCTCTACCGCTGCCCGCCACGACCGACCCGGCGGCACGGATTGCAGGCCGCTCGCAAGAGCGGCAACGTCCGTCGAAAGCCTGGTTGCAGATGCACCACGCGGCTGGGTGTGCCCGCCAGCCACTGCTCGGCGAGCGTGGTCTTGCCATAACCGGCCGGAGCGACGAGATTTGATTCGTCCGCTGGCCGTTTCGAGCGAACCGAATCAACCGCGGCCGCGCGACGATCCGCGGCGTCGCATAACTTCCGGTCTTGGTTCGCTGCCCTCGTCCATAGTTAGTGACGGGTGCCGCAATCCCGAGGATGGAGCGTACCTCGCGTCCGCCCCGCTGAATAGGCGCGCCCGCGATCCAGAGGACCGCGGGCGCGCTGCCGTCAGCTCCCCGACCCCGGAGGGCCGAGGCCTTGTGCGAGAGGGTCGTCTCCGGTCAGGCTCCGATACGCGATCGGAAGCTGCCGGCGACGACGCACACCGAGCTTCTGCCGAAGCACGTCGCAATGCGCCTTCACCGTTCTGGGGGAGATACCGAGCCGCTCTCCAACTTCCTCGTTCGAGCAGCCGGCGGCGATGAGGACGATCACTTCGCGCTGCCGGTCGGTGATCGATGGATGCCTCTCTGCCGTTGCATTCGCCATGGCACGAGGCTACGGCCGGCAGCCCGAACGCACCATTGACCGGCGGGTGTAACGCGGGGCGTATCCTCGCCGCGTGCTCGCCATCGACCACATCCAGCTCGCTGCTCCACCCGGCTGCGAGGAAGACGCGCGCCGCTTCTTCGGCGAGCTCCTGGGACTTGACGAGATTCCGAAGCCGGAGGCGATCCGGGCGCGCGGCGGCGTCTGGTTCCGCGTCGGGGAGCACGAGCTCCACATCGGCGTCGAGCCGGACTTCGCGCCCGCGCGGAAGGCGCACCCCGCCTTCCGGGCCGACGGCTACGACGAGCTGCGGGAGCGGCTGCTGGCCGGCGGCGTCGAGGTCACCGACGACGAGGCGATCCCCGGCGTCCGCCGCTGCTTCGTCACCGATCCGTGGGGCAACCGGATCGAGCTGATCTCAGCCGAGTAGCTCGCGAGTGTCGTCGCCCGCCAGCTGCGCCGGTGTCTGGCCGTCGTCGGTCGCCTGCGACGGGTCGGCGCCGGCAGCGAGGAGCGCCTCGACGCTCTCGCGGTCGTCGTTCTGAGCGGCCGAGTGCAACGGCGTGAAGCCGCGGTCCTGCGCCGCGTTCGGATCGGCGCCCGCCTCGAGCAGCAGCTTCACGATTCCGGCGTGCCCGCCCGAGGCGGCGCTGTGCAGCGGCGTCACGCGAATGCTCTCGTTGCGCGCGACGAGCTCGACCTCCGCGCCGCGCTCGAGCAGGATCCGGGCGGCGTCCTCCTGGCCGAAGAACGCGGCGTAGTGCAGCGCCGTGAAGCCGTCGGGCGACCAGCGGCGGGCGAGCTCGGGCTCGTTGTCGAGCAGCTCCTCCATCCCGTTCGTGCGCCCGGTGGCGGCGGTGTCGAAGACGTCGAGCGCCGGGTTCGCGTTGAGCAGCACCTCCGCGAGGTCGGCCTTCCCGTTGTAGAGCGCGTGCAGGACCGGCGAGAGCCCTGCGTGGTTTCGCTTCTCCGCGAGCTCCGGCCGGTCGTCGATCAGCTCCTGCACCGCGTCCTCGTCGCCTGCGGCGATCGCCTCGAACAGCTTCTCGCTCACGGCCGGACTCTACGCACGCAGGATGGGCCGTGTCAGGCAGGTCGGGCCGCCGTCGCCCTTGCGGGAGATCTCGTCGCCCTTGTAGGTGACGACCTCCACCCCGGCCGCCTCCATCCGCCGGCGCGTCTCGTCGTTCCCCTCGAGCGCGAGTGCGCGCCGCGGGCCGAGTGCGAGGACGTTCGGGCCCATCGTCTCGAACTCCTCGTCCGGAACCTCGACGATCTCGATCCCACGCTCGTGCAGCAGCTCGATCAGCCGGACTGGAGCGAGCCGCGGGTAGACGAGCGCGAGATCGTCGTCGAGCGGCGAGATCAGGCTCATCAGGTGCATCACCTCGGCGCGGCCGTTCCAGTGCGGCAGGTCGTAGGAGAGCACTCTGGCGTCCGCGAATGCCCGCGAGAGCTGCTCGACGCCCTCGGCGTTCGTGCGGTAGCCGCGGCCGACCAGCAGCGTCTTCGAGTCGAGCCAGAGCGTGTCGCCGCCATCGATGGTCCCCGGCCCGTGGATCACGCTGACGACCGGAACGCCCGCGCGCTCGAGGTCGGCCTCCAGCGCAGTGGGCTCGCCGAGACGGCCGTCCTTGCCCGGGCGGAGGAGCACTGCGCCCTCCTCGCCGACGAGCACCGGGTCGTAGGTGTAGATCGCGTCCGGGTTCCCGCGCTCCCCCTGGGCGACGATCACCTCCGCGCCGGCGCCCTCGAGGATCTCGCGCAGAGCCTGGTGCTCGGCCGCCGCAGCGGCGATGTCGGGCTCGGCGCGCCAGCCGTACTGCTGCCAGTGAGTAGCGTCGGCCGGCTGCGGCGGTCGCACCAGCACCCGCCGGAGCGTCGCGGTCATCGATCGGGCGCCATAGCCGGTCACGGCAGGAACGTATAGGTAGACGCGAGCCGGCACACAGCGGATGATGACCGCGTGCCTCCTTACCACGAGGGCAACCGCGCCTTTCAGGATCGATTCGACACGCGGCGGCTGGCGGATCGGATCGAGGAGCGAATCGTTCTCGACGCGATCGACGACGGCGACCGCGCGTTCATCGAGGCGCGCGACATGTTCTTCCTCGCCACGGTCGACGCGGACGGCGCACCGCAGTGCTCCTACAAGGGCGGCGAGCCGGGCTTCGTGCGCGTGCTCGACGAGCAGACGATCGCCTTCCCGTCCTTCGACGGCAACGGCATGTACCTGTCACTCGGGAACATCGCCGAGACGGCAGGCGTCGGCCTGCTCTTCATCGACTTCGAGGGACAGAAGCGACTGCGGCTGAACGGCGTCGCCTCGATCGATCCGGACGACCCGCTCCTGGGCGAGTACCCGCGGGCGCAGTGCATCGTCCGTGTCCGCGCGACCGAGGTCTTTCCGAACTGCCCGCGGTACATCCACAAACTGCAGCTCGTCGAGCGCTCGCGCTTCACGCCGCGCGCCGACTGCGAGCCGCCGGTGCCGGACTGGAAGCGTCGCGAGTGGGCCCGCGACGTGCTCCCAGCCGGCGATCCGGCGAACGATTAGGAAGCGGCGACCTCCGAGGAGAGGCGCTGGTAGAAGAAGCCGGCGAGCAGGAGCACGGCGCCGACGGCGAGGAACGAGAGCGCCCGGCTGACAGAGCTCAGCGTGCTCAGGTCGTAGAGGAAGAGCTTGCCGAGCGCGAGCGCGAAGAGGCCGAGCGCAGCCAGCCTCAGCACCTGCAGGGAGCGGCGAAGACCGATGAGGAGCGCGGTGAAGGCGACGACGCCCCAGAAGGCGCTGACCGCAGTGTGCCCGCGCTGGAACTCGGTCTTCTCCCCCGCAGTGGAGAGCGCCTCGGCGGCGCCGAGGATCGAGAGCGAGGCTGTGTAGAGCCCGAGCCCCGCGAGCGTCCACACGAGCGCGCGGCAGCCGTTCTCGACGCTGCCGTCGATCATCCGGTCGATCTCGTCGGCGGGCTCGAAGCGGCGCAGCGAGAGGATCAGCGCGACGAGCGCGGCTCCGACGAGCAAGAGCGCCGGAACCCCTTCGGCGGGAAGGCTGCTCGCGTGCACGAAGTCGCCCGGCTGCGCGAGCTCGTCGAGCGTGTAGCCGACCGCGACGACGGAGAGCGACGCCGACGCGAGCCACAAGCGCGGCTCCGGCAGGATCCGGCCGAGGGCTGCGGCCGCGATCGCGCCGGCAGCCAGGGCGAGGACGAACCAGGTGCCGTCGAGCAGGTCTCCGGCAGCACCGAGGCCCAGGACGGCCGCCGCGATCCAGAAGCAGGTCGAGAGATCCCGCTTGCGCCAGACCGCGAAGGCAACGAGGAGATGAGCCGTCGCTGCCGCGAGCAGCCCGTAGCCGAACTGATCGTCCGGCAGGAGCTCGTAGGAGGCGAAGCCGGACAGGAGCGCGCCGAGGGTGACCGCAACGGCGGGGATCACCGGCAGCGGCCGCGAGGCGAGCAGCCCGTGGAGCAGCGCAGCCGAGGCACAGGCGCCGGCGAGGATGAGAGCCGCCCAGCCGCTGACGTGATCCAGCTCGGTCACCGTGAAGGTCGAGAACGACGCGATCGTCGCGCCGAGTGCGGCCAGCCCGGCGACCTCGAGCCGCTGCGAGCCGCGAACACCGAGCGCGAGCAAGACCAGGGCGACGAGCGACCACAGTCCGGTCACCGCAACGTGCCCCCAGTCGAAGGCGAACTCGATGCTCATCCGATCGAAGAGCTCGAGCAGCAGTAGGGACGCGGCGTCGACGGCCAGGAGACCGGCCACCGCCAGCGAGCCCACCGAGAGCACCGGGCGCTGGACGTGCACGTCCTCGACGATCTCTCGGACGAACTTCGGCATCGTGGCCAGACCGCGCGGCGGCGGCCACGAGCGGGCCAGCCACCCGTACGCTGCTGCTCCGGCGGCGACCGCGAGCAGTGCGGGCACGCCGGCGAGGTGCTCGCCGAACCGCGTGAAGACCAGATCGGGCTCCGCCTCGGCCACGAGCGTGTACCCGACGGCGAGCATCAGGTAAGCGAGCGCGAGCAGCTGGAAGCGCGAGTCGGCAAGCCGCCGGCCGAGCCACGCGAGCACGACCGTCTCGGCTGCCCAGGCCACGACGAGGGCAGGCCCGTCGAAGAACTGTGCGAGTGCGACGGCAGCCAGAGCAGAGCCGGCGGCGGTGGCGAGCGCCGAGAGCTCGGCTTCGCGCCGCCAGGCGGCAGCCGCGAGGGCGCCGTACACAGCGGCCGCGCCGGCAAGGGCGACGCCGCGCGCGTTGCCGTCGAGCAGGACGAAGCTGGAGAACAGCGTCAGAGCCACGTTGCCGCCGGCGTAGAGGCTCGCGAGGGCGTCGAGCTGCTTCCCGTCCGTGCGCAGCTGCCTCACGATGCCGGTGCCGAGATAGAGCAGGCCGAAGGCCGCCGCGACGACGAGGACGCGCCCTCGAGCAGGCTCGCCTTCCTCGTAGACCAGAGTGACGAGCTGCGGGACGCTGACCGCGCCGGCGGCGAGAAGGAGACCGTCCCAGCGCCGGTGGATCCCGACGATCGCGGCACCGAGGAAGACGACCGCGACGAAGCCCGTCCCGGTAGCCGTCGACGGGTCGTCGAGCAGGGCGGCGACCGGCACGAGCATCGCCCCGATCAGGCCGAAGCCCGCGACGATCTCCGACGACCAGTTGAGCGAGAGCGCGACGGCGACCGCCGCGATTCCGGCTGCGAGCGCGAGCGCCACGAGCGGCGGCAGGAGCTCGTACCGCGCGGCCGCGAAGAGCAGCGTCGCGTAGCCGCCGGCAATGCCGGCGCCGGCCGCGGCGACTGCTGCATGGAGGCGGCCGTAGCGAGCGTGCGCGAAGACGCCGGCCGCGAAGACGAGCGCCGAGGCGATGGCGCCGAGCACCACGCGCTCGACCGGGCCGATCCAGCCGTTGCTCGCGGCGAGAGCGAAGAAGAAGACGACGCCGAGCAGCGTCACGACACCGCCGGCGAGTGCGAGCCCTCGCGCTCCCAGCAGGTCGGCAGCCTCGAGCCGCGGCAGCATCACTTCGCGGCTGAAGAACGACGGCTTGGGCGGCGCGACCGGCACGCGGGGAGGCGGCGGGGCAGGCTGTGGTGCGGGCCTCGGGGGCGTAGCGCTGACCGGCGTGGGAGGCGGCACGGGGCTCGCCTGAGGCACTTCCGGCGCCGGCGGCACGCGTGGTGTTGCGCCGAGCGGCGTCGCCTCGGCGCGAAGGTCGATGACCTCCTGGCCGAGCCGGCTGAGGTCGCGCTCGATCCGATCCAGTCGTTCCAGAATCGTGCTCATGCCGTTCCTTCCTTCGTGTCCTCGCGCGGCCGCAGCTCGACATGCAGGTCGCAGTCGAGCGCGTCCGCAATGCGGAGGAGGGTGTCGATTCGCGGTGGCCTACCGCCGCTCTCGAGTCGGGCGATCGCAGACTGAGTCGTCCCGACGAGGCCGGCCAGCTCGCGCTGGGAAAGACCGCGCGCAGCCCGGCGCTCTGCCAGGTCGCTTGCGATCGCGGCGAAGAACCAGTCCTTGTCCGTGCCCACGAGGCGTGCTCGCAAGCGCTTGGCAGGAGGATCGCCCTTCTTCTCACCGTATCGCATGTTTGCGATCATAGCGAGATTGCTATCGCTGTCAAGCCCCGGTTTCGGAGCCTTGCTCTAGCCGGCGCGGCGCAGTTGCTGGGCGGTGCGGTCGTGCTCGACCGAGCCGGGCTCGAGCCGTTCGAGCGCGTCGTGCAGGTAGGCGTTCGCCTGCTCGTCGCGCCCCTGACCTCTCTCGAGCGCACCCATGTTCGCGAGCACCCGACCCGCGCCGTGGCTGTCGCCGAGCTCAGTCAGGATCGCGACCGCCGTCTCGTAGGAGTCGAGCGCGCCGGCCTCGTCACCCAGCCGAGCCTGCGTGAGGCCGACCCCGTTGAGCGTCAGCGCCTGTCCGCGTCGGTCCTCGATCGCCCCGAAGATCTCGAGCGCCTGCTGACCGATCTCCAGCGCCTGCTCGAGCGCACCCTCCTGGCGAAGGACGGCCGCCTGCTCGTTGAGCCTTCTGGCTTCGGTCTGCCGGCGGGTGTCGACGAAATCGCGCCGTACCGTCCGCGCCTGCGACTCCACCGCAGTCACTGCTGCTCCGCCGGCCGCCGCCACGCGCCTCGAACCGGCCGCGGCCAGCTCTCCTGCGGTTGCGGCCGCCTGCCGCCCGATCCGCGCGGCCGGGGTGGCGCGTCGACGGGCGGTATGACGCATCGCCTGCCAGTCGATCCGCGCCACCCGGGACGACGCGGCGCGGAAGGTGCGTAGCGCCGGCGTTCCTGCGGCGCGGACGTAGCGAGCGGTCGCGTGGCCGGCCCGGCTCGACTGGCGGCGCAGAATCGCGATCGATCCGCGTCCACCGAACCCGAGCGCGGCGACCCCCACGAGCAGGGCGAGCGCGAGCCCGACGAACAGTGGCGGAAAACCGATCGTGACGAGGAAGGCTCCCCAGAACACACCGAACGCGGCAATCGCAGCAAGACGTCGCTGATTGCGAGAGAGCTCTCGAGACATGGTCCCCCCTTCTGCGGACGCCCGGAAGGCTAGAGGATGAGGCGGCGGTTGCGCGTCAGCGAAGCGAGGACGGCGTCGACGTCAGCCTCGGTGTTGTAGAGGTGGAGCGAGACCCGAAGGTTGGCGTCACGCTCCGAGGCGACGATGTCGTCGTCGTTCAGCGCTGCGACGAGGGCGGGCGCATCCGTCGAGCGGACGCAGACCAGCGGACCGAACGGCGGCGTCGCCACCGTCGCGCCGATCTCGTCGAGCCCGGCCGTGAGCCGGGCAACGAGCCCGCGGACGTGCTCCTGGATCGCCGGTACGCCGACCTCCTGGATCAGCCCCACGCCGGCGACCCCGGCGTAGATGTTCGGCACCGGCGGCGTCCCGGAGTCGAACCGTCTCGCGCTCGGGTGGGGCCGGTAGCGCTCGATCTGCATGTCGAAGACGTTCTCGTCCGCGAACCAGCCCGTCTGCACCGGCACGAGCTCCTCGACGAGCCCCGGCCGCAGCGCCATGAACGCGAGCCCCGCCGATGCGAGCAGGTACTTGACGGTGCCGCCGACGACGACGTCTCCGGCCTTCGCCGCCTCCAGCGGCAGCGCGCCGATTCCCTGGTAGCCGTCGACGAGCATCAGCGCGCCGTGCTCGCGGGCGAGACCGTAGATCGCCTCGACGTCGTGCACCGCACCCGTCCGGTAGGAGACGAACGTCGAGCAGACGAGCGCAGTGCGTTCGTCGATCGCGGCAGCGTACGCCTCCGGGTGGGGCTCGACCTGGACGACCTCGGCGCCGCGGAGCTCCTGCGCGTGGGCGATCTGGCCGATCGTCGGGAACTCGTTCGCGGAGATCACGATCCGGTTCCGCTCGCCTCTGAACTCGAGCGCGCTGATGAGCGCGCTGACCGCAGCCGAGACGGATGTCTGGATCGCGACGTCGTCCGGCGCGGCGCCGAGCAACTCGGCAAACGCCGCCCGGGCAGCCTCCGAGCGCTCGACCCAGTGCACCCACTCCGCCCCGTTCTCATCCCAGCCCGCGAGGTACTCGTCATACGCCGCGCGGACGACGTCGCAGAGCGCACCTTGCGAGCAGGAGTTGACGTAAACCTTGTCGCGGAAGACCGGGAACCGAGCGCGAACCGCGCTACCGACCAAGGTAGGCCTTGCGGAGATCCTCGTGCTCGAGCAGCTCCGCCGCCTTGCCCTCGAGGACGATTCGACCGGTCGAGAGCACGTAACCCCGGTCGGCGATCGAGAGCGCCATGTTCGCGTTCTGCTCGACGACGAGCATCGCGACACCGGACTCGTGCACCTGCTGGATGATCTCGAAGCTCCGCTCGACGAGGATCGGCGCGAGCCCCATCGACGGCTCGTCCATCAGCAAGAGCTTGGGGTGGCTCATCAGCGCGCGGCCCATCGCGACCATCTGCTGCTCGCCGCCCGAGAGCGTCCCTGCGAGCTGCGAGCGGCGCTCGTAGACCAGCGGGAAGAGCGAGTAGACGCGCTCGAAGTCGTCCTTGCGGCCCTTGCCGTCGCGGTTCAGGTACGCACCCATCTCCAGGTTCTCGAGCACCGTCATCGGCCCGAAGAGCCGGCGGTTCTCCGGCACGATCGCCATGCCGCGGCCGATGCGGTGACTCGTCGAGCGGCCGGTGACGTCCTCGCCGCCGAACGTGACGGTGCCCGACCTCGGCCGCACGATCCCGAGGATCGTCTTCAGCGTCGTCGACTTCCCCGACGCGTTGCCGCCGAGCAGCGAGACGAGCTCGCCGGCGCCGACCGTGATCTCGACGTCCTGGAGGATGTGGATCAAGCCGTAGAAGGTGTTGATCCCGGAGAGGCGGAGCAGCGGCTCGGGCGTCGTCGCCTGCTCGCTCACTTCCGCTCCGCGGCCTTCGTTCCCAGGTACGCCTCGACGACGCGGGGGTCGGTCGCGACCGCGTCGAACGACCCTTCTGCGATCTTCACTCCGTGGTCGAGGGCGATCACGCGGTCCGAGATCCCCTCGACGACATGCATGTCGTGCTCGATCACGAGGATCGTGTAGCCGCCCTCGGTGCGGAGCTTGCCGATCAGGTCGGTGATCTCGTGCGTCTCGACCGGATTCATCCCGGCCGCCGGCTCGTCGAGGAGGAGCAGCCGCGGGTTGGTCGCCGTGGCGCGCGCGATCTCGAGCCGCCGCCGGTTGGCGTACGAGAGGCTGTACGCCGGCTGATCCCAGCGGTAGCCCATCAGCCGGTCGCCGAAGAACGCGAGCCGCTTCTCGGCGAGCTCGCGGATCTCATGCTCCTCACGGCGCTGGCCGGGAGTCCGCAGCATCGCCCGGAAGACGCCGGCCCGGGTGTGCCCGTACGCCGCCGCCATCACGTTCTCCCGCACGCTCATGTTCAGAAACAGGCGCAGCGTCTGGAAGGTGCGCGCGATCCCGCGCTGGGTGATCTGATGAGGCTCGAGGCCGACGAGGCTGCTTCCTTCGAACAGGATGTCCCCGTCCGTCGGCTCGTAGATCCCCGTCACGAGGTTGAAGAGCGTCGTCTTGCCGGCGCCGTTGGGGCCGATCACGCTGACGATCTCCCCCTCCCGCACGTCGAGGTCGAGCCCGGAGATGACCGTGAGGCCGCCGAACGCCATCGAGACGCCGCGCAGCTCGAGCAGGCTTGCGGCTGGCTCGCTCACACGATCTCCACGCGCTTCTCGCCCAGCAGCCCTTCCGGCCGGGCGATCATCACGGCGATCAGGATCGCGCCGAGGACGACGAACCGGGTGGGCTCGGGCCTCGCGAGCATCACGTTCTCCCAGACGAACGCGGCGAGGTAGAGCGTCGGGACGAGCAGCGCGAGCCGCGCCCGGCCGCTCAGCACCGTCAGCGTCAGCACGGCAGCGACCAGGCTGACGTAGGAGACCGGCGTCACCCACGACGCGAGATTGCCGGGCACGATCACCCAATCGTTCGCCCACTCACCGAGCCGGCCGCCGCCGCTCGCCGCTCCCGCGGTCCAGTTCCCGTCGATCGCCGCCGCGAGCGCATGCGCCGCGAAGCCGAGGACGACCGTTCCGCCGAGCACGATCGCGAGCCGGCGCGAGGCGCGCAGCGTCCCGATCAGGCCGAGCAGGACGAGCGCGTAGAAAAGGAAACGAGAGTCGCCGGGCTCGCGCAGCACCTCGAGCACCACGCTGATCCCGATCGCGCCGATGACGACGCCCGCCTGGCTCCCGGCGCCGCCGAGGATGACCATCGTGTAGACGGTGATCAGAAGCGGAAACTCGAACGTCTGGGGGAAGACGCTCCCGTTCAGCGCCGTCACCAGGGTTCCCGTGAGAGCGGCGACGGCGGCCCCGAACGCGAAGGCCGTCAGCTTCAGCCAGTTGACCGGCATGCCCATCAGCTCCGCGGCCAGCGCATCCTCGCGCAACGACCGCCACGCGCGTCCGGTCCGGGACTCGTTCACGAACCGCAGCGCAATGAACACCACGACGAAGAAGGCGAGAGCAACGTAGAGATAGCCGACGTTGAAGATGCCTTCGTGCGAGACGGGCAGCTCGTGGCCGAAGAGGGAGAGCGGCTGGACGTTGAGGATCCCGTTCGGCCCGCCGGCCACGTTCTCGCCGAAGATGCTCTCGCTGTTGTTCGAGACGGTCAGGAAGATCTGGAAGAAGAACAGCGTCACGATCGCCAGGTAGTCGCCGACGAGCCGGCGCGAGGGTAACCCGACCAGCAGCCCGACCAGGCCGCCGATCACGGCGGCAGCCGGGATCGAGACGAAGACCGGCAGGTGCAGGTCGTAGCGGTCGGCGCTGAGGATGGCGTAGGTGTAGGCGCCCACTCCGTAGAACGCGACGTAGCCGAGGTCGAGCAGACCGCCCCAGCCGACGACGACGTTCAGCCCGAGCGCGAGCAGCATGAAGATCACGGTGTCGAAGGCGACGCGGCGCACGTAGCCGCTCTCGAAGCCCAGCGGCAGCGCCGCGACCACGGCGATGAAGAGGACGAGCCAGGCCCACCAGGGCACGAAGCGCAGCCGCGCCTCGAGGACGCCCAGCCACCCACCGCGGCCGCCGCGGCGCTCCGCCGAGCGGGCAACCCACTCGTCCTGCCCGATCCGCGGCCCTGCGGTCGCCGAGGCCGCCGGCACCGCTTCCTCGAGTCGCTCCCGGCGTGTCTCGTTCTCGTCCACTCAGACCTTCTTGATGTCCGGCTTGCCGAACAGGCCCTGCGGCCGGAACAGCATGAAGAGGATCAGGATCACGAACACGAGCAGGTCCGACCAGCGCGTCGAGATGTAGCCCTGGGTGAACGCCTCCGCGAAGCCGAGGATCAGCCCGCCCGCCATCGCGCCCGGGATGGAGCCGATCCCGCCGATCACCGCCGCAGTGAAGCCCTTCAGCCCGGCGAGGAAGCCGATCGCCACGTCGGTTGGCGCGCGGAGCGCGAACATCACTCCCGCCGCCCCCGCGAGCGCCGAGCCGAGCACGAACGTGAACACGATCACGCGGTCGACGTCGATGCCCATCATCGACGCCGCCTCGCGATCGTGTGAGGTGGCCCGCATCGCCTTGCCCATGCGCGTTCGCGTCACGAGCAGCCAGAGCACGATCATCAGCGCGAAGGCCGAGGCGACGATCACGATCCGAAGCAGCGGTACGCGCACGTTGCCGATGTCGAAGCCGTTGAAGAAGAGCGCCCCGTTCGAGAGCGAGAAGGCGTCGTAGTCGCGCTGCTCGGAGCCGAACATCACCTGCATCGAGTAGGCCAGGAAGAACGAGACGCCCAGCGCACTGATCAGCGGCGCGATCCGGGGGGCGTTGCGGAGCGGCCGGTAGGCGAAACGCTCGATCACCACGCCGAGCAGGGCGCAGCCGGCCATCGCCGCGAGGGTGATCAACACCAGCAGCAGCCAGGTCGGCACCATCGGATCCGCCGAGCCTCCGAGCAGCTGGAGGGCGCCGAAGCCGATGAACGAACCGACCATGAACACGTCGCCGTGGGCGAAGTTGAGGAGCTTGAGGATCCCGTAGACGAGCGAGTAGCCGAGCGCGATCAGGGCGTAGACGCTCCCCAGCGTGAAGCCGTTGATCGTGAGCTGAATGAAGGTGTCCACGGGTGCCGGGTGAGTCTAATCCCGTGCGAGTGGGCGGCCCAGCTGTAACGCCGGGCCGCCCACTGCGTTGCCTAGCTCGTTAACCGACGAGCTTGTACGAGCCGTTCGGCTGGATCTGGAAGATGTAGAACTTCGCGTTCAGCGGATCGTTCGACTTCGTCGAGAAGCGGAACGTGCCGCCGAGGATCCAGTCCTTGACGACGACCTGCTTCACCTTGCGCAGAACCGCACGCCGGTTCGGCAGGACGTTCTTGTTCGCGAGGCACGCCGCCTTGACCGCGCGCAGCGCGACCTGGACGGCCCCGTAGGTCGGCGGCCCGAACGATTCGAGTGCCGCCTTCGGGTTGTCTCGCTTCCAGCCGTCGATCAGCGACTTCGAGGTCGTGATGCCGCTGATGTCGGGAGCGAAGTTGGACACGTACGCGCCGGGCAGCTTGAACTGAGCCGGCGAGTTCGCGCCGTCGCCGCCGAACACCTTCGCCCTCTTGCCCTGCTCGATCAGCTGCTGACCGAACGTCTGCGCGTCCGGAGGCTGCTGCGTCGGGAAGAAGACGATGTCGGCGTCACTCGGAGTCCGCGTCACGAGCGACGAGAAGTCGGTCGTCCGCACCGATGTGGACAGCCGCACGGTCGCCACGTTGCGGGCCTTCAGCACGACCTCGGCCGCGTCAGCAAGTCCGACCGAGTACGGCTCCTGGAAGTCGATCAGCACGACCTTCTTCACGTTCAGCTTGTCGACCATGTACCGCGCGTCGCTCGGCCCCTGGATGAAGTCGCCCGGAACGACCCGGAAGAAGCCGGGCGTGCCTTCGCGCGGGGTGCCCTTCGTCAGCGACGTGCGGGTTGCCGACGGCGAGATGTGCGGGACGCCTGCGGCGAAGTACGTCTGACTCGTCGCTGCGGCCGCACCCGACGTAGCCGGGCCGATCACCGCGACGACACTCTGGTCGGCGACGTACTTCTGCGCCAACGCCTGTGCCGGCGCCGGTCCCTGCTCGACCGGGGTGTCTCCGGTGACGAGCTGCACCTTCAACCCGAGACCGGGCGCAAGCCGCTTGACGGCGTATTTCGCCCAGCTCAGCTGAGCGTTGCCGAGGAAGCCCGCACCGCCGGTGAGCGGTGTCACGATCGCGATCTTCAGGTTGCCCTTGCAGTTGACCGCCTGCTGGGCGTGACTCCCCGTTGTGGCCGTCGGCCTCGCGACTGCGGTTGCTGCCAGAACAGCAGCAATCGCGGCCACGAGCGCCAAAGCGATGGCCCTCTTCATTCGATGCCCTCCCTTATGGTGTTGTTCCAAATACTGGTTTCCGTCGTATTCGACGTCATTCGGGCCCACTTGTTGCCCGGCCCTCGGATGCCGCGTGCGTCAATCACAGCGCGTTGCGTCTGACATGTCAACCACCCCGGCCCACCGCGTTAGTCGACAAGCGTTTTCCGGCCGCCGGGTCCGAGCTTGAAGATGAAGAACTTGGCGCCCTTTCTGTCGCCGCGAGCCGTGAAGCGAAGGCCGCCGCCGAGCACAGTTTTTGGGATGAATGTGGCCCGCAGGTTGCTCTGCACCTCCGCGCGGGACGCGTCGCCGTCCGCGCAGGCTTTCCTGATGGCCGCGATCGCAGCCTGCGTCGCCACGTACATCGGCGGCCCGAAGTTGGAGACGAACCTGGCGCCATAGCCCTCGATGAAAGCTTCGTTTCCCGCGATCGCACGGATGTCGGGTGCGAATCCCGACACGTAGGAGCCCGGGATCGTGAAGTCACCCGAGTCGAGACCGTCGGAGCCGACGATCGTCGCCGCCTTGCCCTGTTTTCTCAGCTGCTGACCGAACAGCTGCGCGTTTGCGGCGATCTGCCACGGGAGGAAGACGACGTCGGTCTCCGGGCCGATCCTCGCCGCCAGCGACGCGAAGTCCGTCGTCTTCTGGCTGACGGAGCTCCGCGTGACCCTGACGCGCCCGGTCGTCAGCTTCGCCTGCACGCTTGCCGCGAGCGCCTTCGAATACTGCGTTCGATCGTCCACGACGAACACGTCCGTCGCCTTCAGCCGTCGCGCGGATGTGCTGCGCGATCGCGCCGGCCTGGAGGCTGTCGCTCGGAACGACCCGGAAGAAGTTCGGGAATCGAGCCGTTCGTCAGCGACCTCTGGATCGCCGAGCCGGAGATGAAAGGAAGCCGGTCGGCTCGCATGAAGACGGGCGCGACCGCGAGCACCTCCCGGCTGCGGGCGGGGCCGACGACCGCCAGGATGTCCGGGTTCGCGTGGAACGCCGTGGCGACGGTGGAGGCTCGCGCCGCATCGAAGCGCGTGTCGCCGTCGACCAGCCTGATCGTGCCGCCGCCCAGCGTCCGGATCGCGTACCTCGCGAAGCCGAGCTGTTCCTTGCCGATGAACGCTGCGTCGCCCGTGATCGGGCCCATGAATCCGATTCGCGGGGTCTCGCACGAGGCGCTGGGCGCCGGCGCCGCGACTGCCAGCGACGCCATGACGAGTGCCCCGAGCGCGGCAGCTCCTCCTAGGACGCCGGAGTCATCTGCGAGTCGTCCTCGTAGGCACGTGAGGCTGGGTCGCCCGATGGATGGAAGACCCCGAGGATGCGCATCACGCCCGGCCCGACGTTCTCGATGCAGTGAACCTGCTCGGGTGGCAGGTGAAAACAGGATCCGGCATGGAGCGGAATCGACTCGCCGGCGAGGTGCGCGAACCCCTCACCCTCGACGATGTAGCCCACCTCGTCGTAGGTGTGGCTGTGGTCGGGCGCGCGGCACGGCTCGACGATGCCGACGAACTGTGTGGCGTCCATGCAGCCTGCGTCCTGGTTGACGAGGTAGCGAAACGTGCGCTTGGCATCGGCGCGCAGCTCGGGACGATCGGCGAAGCGGACGACGACCTCCCGCGGCGGCCGGTAGACCTGCTCGACCGGAACGCTCGACGAGACGAGCAGCAGCTCATCGGGCCCGGGGTTGTCGATCACGTACGTCTCGCCCGCGCGGACGTAGGCGCCGCTCTCGGGCTCGAGCTCGTGCGGCTCGCCGTCGAGCTCGAGTGTTCCCGAGCCGGAAACGACGTAGAGAAGCTCGTCACGCGTCGGCTCGCCGCGTGGCAACGAGCGGCCGGGGGCGTAGCGGGTGACCCGCTGCACGAGCACCTGCGAGCCCGTCTCGGCGCCCATGATCACCTTCTCGAGGGCGGTGTCTCCATCTTCTCGACGGCCCTCGACGTCCCCTTCCGAAACTACGAAAATCTGTCCCATCACCGAATCTCACCTGCTCGGTGCTGTCATGTCAACACGGGTCGGCGAGGCTCGAGCGCTCAGAGCTCGAAGATCTCGAAGTCCTTGCCGATCACGTGGACCGCGACGTTCCGCACCGGTACGGGCCCGAGCTCGGTCGCGAAAGAGCCGCGGTGAGCGTGCCCGTGCAGCACGAGGTCGGGGCGGTGGGCGCCGATCGGCGCGGCGAGCCGCGAGGAGCCGAGGAAGGCCCAGATCGGCTCCGGCTCGCCGACCAGCGTCTCCGGAACCGGTGCGTAGTGGAGGAGCACGATCCGCCGGTGGCAGCCGGCCACCGCCTCGAGCCCCGCTTCGATCGCCTCGACCTCGCGCGTCGTCTCGGCATAGACCTCGCGCAGGAGCGGCTCACCGAAGTCGGGGAGCTCCGCGCCGGGGAACCCGCCCACGAATCCCTTGGCGCCCACGATCCCGAGCTCGAGACCGCCGATCTCGTGCACCGCGTAGTCGCGCTGGAGAACGTGGACGCCCGCGTCCTCGAGCACAGCGACGACCTCGTCGCAACGGTTCACGTGGAAGTCGTGGTTGCCGAGCACGGTGTAGATCGGAATCTCGAGCGGCCGGCACGCGTCGGCGAGCACCGCCGCCTGGTCGGGCTCGCCGTGCGTCGTCAGGTCCCCGGCAAGCAGGACGACGTCCGCCTGGCCCTCGACGGCGGCGAACGCGTGCGTGATCCGGTCGCGTAGCGGCTCGGCACAGTGGATGTCGCCTGCGGCGGCGACACGAATCGACTCGGCCATCGCCCCGCATGTTCACCTGAGGCGGCTTTCACAAACGGCCTAGTGGGTATACGGCATGGCCATGGCCTACACGCCTGCCGAGAACTTTCCGGAGCTGCTCGACTCGATGAAGCGCGCAGCCGCTGCGCTCCGCGACGCCGAAGTGCCCTACATCCTGGGTGGCGGGCTCGCCGCCTGGGCGCGCGGCGGGCCTCCGACCGAGCACGATGTCGACTTCTTCGTCCGCGAGCACGACGCCGAGCGCGGGCTCGCGGCGCTCGTCGACGCGGGGATGAAGCCGGAACGGCCGCCCGAGCACTGGCTGCTGAAGGCGTGGGACGGCGAGACGCTGATCGACCTGATCTTCCTCACGGCCGGCGGGCCAGTCGACGACGGCTTCTTCGAGCGGTCCGAGCCGCTCGAGGTCGCGGCGCAGACGATGCCCGTTGCGTCGCTCGGAGACGTGCTGACGACGAAGCTGCTCGCGCTCAACGAGCAGGAGCCCGACCTGTCCTCGGTCCTCGAGCTCGCGCGCTCGCTGAGGGAGCAGATCGACTGGGACTTCGTGCGCGAGCGCACCGGCGACTCGCCGTTCGCGCGGGCGTTCTTCACGCTCGTCGAGGAGCTCGGCGTCGTAGAGCCTCCGGCTGCGGCTTAGGTTTCGAAGAAGAAGAGCTTCCAGGCTTCCCACCACGTCGGGGCCTCGACGCGGATCGTGCGTCCGTCGAGCCGCTCGACGCCCGGGTGGAAGCGGAGCCGGTCGGCGGGCTGGGTGCGCTTGAACTCGACCTTGATCTCACACGGGCTGCCGGGGTCGTAGGGCGGCACGGCCTTCAGGTCGGCGAGGGCCTGCTTCGCGCCCTCCTCGATCATCGTCCGCGCCCGCACGGGCGGGATCTGCCGCGCGGCGCCGGCAGCGAGACCCTGCTTCACGGCCACCGTCGTGAGCCCCTCGCCGAGAAGCTCCTTCCCTTCGTCGCAGGAAGCCTGGTCGCCCGTGACGAGCAGGACGGGGCAGCCCCAGGTGCCGCAGAGCGCCGCGTTGATCCCGGTCTCGCCGACCTCGGTCCCGTTGAACCAGAGCCGCTGGTAGTCGCGGCCCGAGACAGTGTGGTTCATGTTTCCGAGCTGCGATCCGGCTCGGGCGTGCATGCCGACGAAGAGCGCTGCGTCGCAGCCCTGCTCCAGGAACTCGGTGTAGCCCGTCCACTCCTCCTGCACCACCCACTCGCAGTCGGGGTGCAGGTTCTCCGGGATCAGCGAGTTGAACGTCCAGCCGCCGCCGGCGCCGTGGCAGTCCATGACGACGATCTCGGTGGCGCCTCCCGCCTTCGCCCCGCGCACCGCCGCGTTGATCTCCTCGGTGTAGAGCTTGCGGCCCTCCTCGAACATCGGGTCGCCGCCGCTCGTCTGCTCGAATTTGACGATTCCGGAGACGCCTTCCATGTCGCTGATGATGTGGACGCGCATGGGAGGAGCTTCTAACACATCGACGCCTCGTCGCTGGGGTGCGCTGGGTGGTGCGAGGCAAGGACGCAGGGAGCGCCCATAGCGAATTGCTATGGGCGCGACTGAGGACGCGGCCTCGCGCCGCCCAGCGCGGCCCAGCGACTCAGTGCGTCGGTGTGTTAGGAGCTCCTTTAGCCTAAGCGCTCGTGGAAACAGGGCTCGCAGGCAAGGGGGTGCTCGTCACCGGCGCATCCGGCGGCATCGGCGCCGCGTGTGCGCGTGCGTTCGCGGCCGAGGGCGCGCGCGTGGCAGTCCACTACCACCGCGGCGAGGAGCGGGCGCGTGAGGTCGCCGGCGGGCTCGAGGGCGGCGCGCCGGTGCTTCAGGCCGATCTGACCGACGAGCACGAAGTCGACCGGCTCTTCGAACAGGCGCGCTCCGCGCTCGGGCGCATCGACATCTGCGCCGCGATCGCCGGTGTGTGGCCCTCGCAGGACGTTCCCGTCTGGGAGCTGCCGCTCGAACGCTGGGAGCAGACCCTGCGCCAGAACCTGACCTCGTCCTTCCTGACGGCACGCGGCTTCCTGCGCGAGGTGGAGCGAAACGGGCACGGCTCGCTGGTGCTCGTCGGCTCGACCGCGGGCCTGGTGGGCGAAGCCGGGCACGCGGACTATGCCGCGGCCAAGTCGGCGGTCCTCGGCGGCCTGCTCCTGAGCCTGAAGAACGAAGTGGTGCGGATCGCACCGCGAGCACGGGTGAACGCGGTCGCGCCGGGCTGGACGGAGACACCGATGACGCGCGGCCACGTCGATCCGGAGGCCGTTCGCCGGGTCTCGCGGACGATGGCGCTTCGCAAGGTCGCCACGCCGGATGACGTCGCGCGGCAGGTGGTCGTCCTCGCCTCCGACACGCTCTCCGGCCACGTCACCGGACAGGTCGTGACGGTCGCCGGCGGGATGGAAGGCCGCGTCCTGCACGAGGAATAAAAGGAGCGGCAAGCCAGGCTGCTGACTCACCGCTCCATAACTCTGCCACGCCGCAGGATGATTGCCGTCAGTCCCCGACAGGAGAGTCGTTGGCCATATCGGCAACGGACGAGCGAAGCTTTACCCCTGACAAAAGAAGAAGGGCCCCGCCGCCAGGGGCCCTTCTGGGGTGGCTCCCAGATCGGAGCCGGATGATCCCTTCCAAGCCGCGCCCGCCACATCGGTGCGCTCAGAAGATGACTTCAGTATCCACCCGTGGCACTGCACTGGAATCACCCTTCGGCGGTTAACTCGTCCCTCGAACGGGGTTGACCGGTGGTGCTTCACTAACTTTGTTGGCGCAAGATGAGCATCCGCGGAAGCGGATGCTCATCGCGCGAAGACCCCTAAAGGGCCGCCTTCGGCGGCCGGTGCCGCACAAGCGCTCGGGTCTGGAGACCAAGCCTCTACGCTTGCCCGATGTCCAGCCGGTTCGAAGAACGCCTGCGCAGCGGCCCGCCGATCGTGGCCGACGGCGGCATGGGCACCCTGATCTCGGGCGCCGTCCCTCGCCTGCGCTGCCCCGAAGAGGCCAACCTGCGCGCGCCGGAGAGCGTCGTTGCGCTGCACGCGAGCTTCATCCGTGCGGGCGCGGAGCTGATCGAGACCAACACCTTCGGCGCCAACCGCCGCAAGCTCGCTGCGCACTTCCTGGAGGACGACTTCGAGCGGATCAATTCGATCGGTGTACGGCTCGCGCGCGAGGCGCGGGAGGTCGCGGGGGCGGACGTCTTCATCGCCGGCTCGATCGGGCCGAGCGGCGAGTTCGAGCGCTTCGACGTGGCGGAGCAGAGCCAGGCGTTCAGCGAGCAGGCGCAGGTGCTGGAGGGACGCGGCGTCGACCTGCTGATGCTCGAGACGTTCTTCGATCTCGAGGAGCTCGCCGCGGCGGTCGAGGCGGTGCGCGGCGTCTCGGCCCTGCCGATCGTCGCGCTGATGACCTTCGATGCGGACGGGCAGACGCTCGGAGGTGTCCCGGCTGCGGAGGCGGCCGAGCGGCTCGCCGGCCTCGACGTCGCCGCCGTCGGCGCGAACCACAGCGCCGGCCCGGCGGCCGCGCTCAACGCGCTCGCCGGGATGCAGCGCGAGGGTCTTGTGCTCGCCGCGCTCCCGAACGTGGGCCTCGCGAGCCTCGCCGGCTCGCGCGTCGTCTTCCCACATGCCACGCCGGACTACTTCGCCGAGTTCGCCGCGCAGGCCCGGCGGCTGGGCGCCGGCATCATCGGCGGCTGCTGCGGCACGACACCGGCGCAGATCGCCGCGATCAAGACCGCGATCGACGAGGACCGCGCACCGGCCGCGCCACTCGTCGTCCGTGAGCGCCAGCTGGCCGACGCGGCCGACGCTGCACCGGAGGAGACAACCCTGGCGAGGATGCTGCGGGACCAGGAGTTCGTCATCTCCGTGCAGCTCGATCCGCCGCTCGGAGCCAACAACAGCGCGCTCATGGAAGCGAGCCGCGCGCTCAAGGAGTCCGGC
Source organism: uncultured Gaiellaceae bacterium (assembly GCA_963749515.1). Classification (GTDB taxonomy): domain Bacteria; phylum Actinomycetota; class Thermoleophilia; order Gaiellales; family Gaiellaceae; genus Gaiellasilicea. The sequence continues at coordinate 1,968 of CAVVMR010000001.1, read as the reverse complement.
CGGGCGCACTTCGTCGACGTGAACGACAACCCGCGCGCGCGGGCCCGGATGAGCGGGATCATGGCCTCGGTCGCGATCGAGCGCGCCTGCGGGATCGAGACGATCCCGCACCTGACGACGCGGGACATGTCGGTCGCCGGGCTGGAGTCGCTCCTCCTCGGCGCCCACGCGGAGGGAGTCCGCAACATCCTCGCCGTCACGGGCGATCCGCCGGAGGAAGGTGACTACCCGGGGGCACGCGGCGTCTACGAGGTCGAGGCGATCGGGCTGACGCGGCTGATCGCCGGGCTCAATCGAGGCGAGGACTACCACGGCCGCAGCATCGATGCCCCGACCTCGTTCTTCGTCGGCGTCGCCGTGAATCCATCGGCCGACGACATGGATCTCGAGCTGGAGCGCTTCGAGCGGAAGCTCGAGGCCGGAGCCCAGTTCGCGATGACGCAGATCCTCTTCGACCTCGCCTACCTGGATGCGTTCTTCGCGCACTTCGGCGGCCGCTCGCCGATCCCGCTGCTGGTGGGCGTGTGGCCGATGCCGAGCCTTCAGCTCGCCGTCCGGATCCACAACGAGGTGCCGGGAATCGTCGTGCCCGAGCCGGTGCAGGAGCGGCTACGGGCCGCCGGGACCGAGGCGCGCGAGGTCGGCCGGGAACTGGCGCGGGAGCTGATCGCGGAGTCGCGCGAGAAGGCCGCGGGGGTCTACCTGGTGGCGCCGTTCCGGCAGCCGCTCGGGATCCTCGACGTTCTCTAGCGCACGCAGGGCCCGCTCGAGACCTCGCTCGCGGAGACGCGGTCGAGTGCGCGGCGGACATGGTCGCTGGGGACGCCGTAGCCGGAGGCCGAGCCGATGCGCGAGGCGAAGATCGTCGTTTGCACACGGCCCTGCGCGTCAACTGCGGGGCCGCCTGAGTTGCCGTGCCGGACAACGCCACGCAGGGTCGTGACGAGCCGCCGGAACGGACCGCGGCCGTACGCGTCGTCGGTGAGGACCTCGCCCGTCTGGCCGATCCGGCCGGCTGTCGCGTTGAACGGGCCATTCTCCGGATAGCCGAGGATCGCGACCGCCTGTCCCTTGACCGGGTCGACCAGCCGGAGCGGCGGCGCCTCGAGATCCGCCACGCGGAGCACGGCGACATCGTTGCGGGCGTCGAACGCGACGACGTCGGCGTCGCGAGCGTCCCCGTCGTTGTGGTCGACGCGCGCGTCCTTCATCCCGGCGACGACGTGCGCGTTCGTGACGACGAGGTTCGGCGCCGCGACCCAGCCGGAGCCTTCGATCCCGAGGCCGCAGGCAGTGCCGGTGACGCGGAAGACGCTTGGGCTCGCCAGGCGCACGCCCGGGCTGTTCAGCAGCGCGGGGTCGGGCGGCGCGACACGGGGCACCGGCCCGAGAAACGCCGAGAACGGGTCGACGCGCGCGATTGCGTCGAGCAGTCGCGAGGGCGGCACGCGTGCGTTGAGCTCCCCGAGGATCTTCGAGCGCTGGACCTCCTCCCGGAGCTCCACCTGGCCGGGCACGTGGAGGGCGACGGCGCCGGCGACCCACACGAGCGCCGTCCCGGCCGCGGCCCCGAGCACGAGCCCGCCGACCGAGTCGAGCGCGCGCAGCGGCGGCACTACGAAGAGGCTCGAGCGGACCGCATTGCCGGCCATCACCGCCACGGTCTGCAGCAGGAAGCCGAGAGCGACCGCACCGCCGAGTGCGACGAGCGGGGTGTACGCCGACTCGTTGCCGGACAGGAGCTCGGGCGCGAGCTTCGCGCCGAAGTACGCGCCGGCGGCGATCCCGGCGAGGGAGAAGATGCCTCCGACGAGGCCCCTGCGGAGCCCGTTCAGCGCCGCGAGGCCGATCACGGCCGCCGCGATCCAGTCGACCGTCGTCACTCTGCCACCCTACTGAGCGCCCCGGCTACACTGTCCGTCGCCCTGGGGGGCGTAGTTCAGTTGGTTAGAACGCCGGCCTGTCACG